>CAVWET010000013.1:0-486064 GCA_963754245.1 uncultured Alphaproteobacteria bacterium | reverse complement strand
CCGGCCCCCCGCGGAAGCGGCCTGGACATGTCCCCGGCTGAGGGTTTGGGCTCGGTTACTCGGCCTTGGCTCCGTTACTAACGACAAGGCCGATGGCCCCATCAACGATCTTTGAGCAGATCGCGGATCTCGGTCAAAGATCCACCTCTTTTGGCGCATCATCGGCTTTCTTGGTCATCACTCTGTTCGCAGCCTTGATCATCACGAAAATGATGACGGCGAGGATGAGAAAGCTGACGATTTCAGTGACGAATGTGCCCCAGCCCAACACAGGCGCGCCGGCCTTCTTGAGCGCGGCATAATCCGTCATCGAGCCCTGGTAATTCGCGGGCACCGGACCGAGCAGCAGGAAGTGGCTCGAGAAATCGAGGCCACCGAAGACCTTTCCGACAATCGGCATGATGATGTCGTCTGTCAGGCTAGCCACTATCTTCGCGAACGCGGCACCAATGATTACCGCGACGGCGAGATCGAGCACGTTTCCCTTGGCGATAAACGCCTTGAATTCTGAAAACATAGACTGCCTCCCAGTTTCGCGGCCCGTCGTCGTGGCCACGTTCAGAAGATGCTTTTCAAGTTTCCAAGCAGCGATGACGCCACGCCGTTCCAAAACCTCGATTGTTGACCTGGTGAAGCTGCTCGGCAAGTCCCGCCCCTCAGGCTGGTTTTGCGCCCTTCGTTCCACACTTGGCATAATGACCCTTGGCATCACGGCACTTGGTCGTCTTGGCTGGCGCCTTCTTGAGTGCATTTCACGAACTTACCCTTGGCGTCACGACACTGGGTTGCGGCCAAGGCTGGTGCGGAACCCGCAATCAAACTCAAAGCGGACAAGGCAACGACCACCCTACGCATCCAACTCTCTCCTCTTGTTGGTAGAGCAAGTCTACGCCCGCTTCTTGGCAGGTGTGAATTACATCGATGCAATGCGGACAGTCGGCTCATGGCTTCAACTTTGGGCGGCACGTCAGAGGAAGTTCTTCAGCCCTCCAAGCAGCGACGCCGCCCCGCCTTGCCCTTCAAGAAGCGACGCAAATTGCCCGAGCGATCCCTCGCCACCAATGTGCTGCACAATCTGCGATAGCTTGTCAGTTGGAATGCCAGTGTTTTGCGACGCTGTTTCCACGGTATCGCCCGGCTGCGTGTGTGCCTGACCAAGCGCGGCGATAGCCTGTTCGGCCTGTTCGGGTGAAAGACCGACCTTCGCCGCAAGGTTCTGAACCGTGGCGTTCTCACTCACCTGACCAAGTACGGTGTTGAGCAAACTCCATGGCAGCTCTCCTTTGAGAAGAAAGCTAGGCCTGTTCCACTGCGCGGCGAGGGTCGCTCTCGTGGCTGCGCAACATCGCAGCGCGGCTTGTGTCTGCTTCCGACCCATTCCTGCCATCAGCCGGAGTGTCTGCTTTTGGACCCCTGTAGACACGTTGAAGTACCTAGGGAGAAACCCGATATTTGATAAAACTCGGCGAGCCAACTCAGGCAAGGTCGCGATCCGCACCGCGGCAAAGCAACGGCCCGGGCTAATAAGGATTCTCCCTCCTCTTCTGCTTCCGGGCCGTTCGCTTGTCCGCTGGATCGGAGCCTAAACTGTCCGAGGGTGCAGTTCCTCGCAGCGCCTGCAAAGCTCGCTGCTTGGCGGCTCGTCTTTGCGGACGACGAAGTCACGTGTGGGGTAGTCCTCACACGATTCACTGAAGTGCCAAAGCTGCTGCCACGTCAGCACGCCCCTCTTCCGCTCCAGGCCGCGCCGATAGTCCAACTAACCTACTCCTACTGGAGCCGAGCTGCTCGTCGTGAGCTTGCGGTAACGCACGATGAGACATAACGGCTTCTATTAATTGGTGTTTTGCAAACCGAAATTTTGGCTTCGCCCATCGAGGCAACTACCAGCCAGCGTGGCACTCGTAGCGCATGAGTGTCTGCGTGACGGACCCTATTCGGCCTAAATTATCGTGCGTCGACGATGGCTATCGCTGCGTCTATTTCACGGGCCGTCTGGCGCAGAGTTTCTGCAACGTCGGGGTCCGTCGCCCTGTTTGCCAGTTCGCGAAAGTGCACGGCTCGTGCGCGCAACAGATCGACGCTTTTACGCAGTTCCATTGATTGCCCCCTGCTCGACGCCTGCGAACAAACGCCGAAAAGCACCCCTCCTAGGCGAAGGCGTATCTACCGAGCGCGGGTACGGACGCTAATCGAGCTAAGAACCCTGCGTTTCATCGCTGACGCCAGTTTCTTGGCAATTCACGACAGCAATGCGTCCATCCAAAGCGCACGATGTGAGATAAGGCGCAAAGGTGGGCGAGATTCACTCATTGTCGTGAGCTGCCCCGAGCAGCTTCGGGCCTTTTTTGGGAAGCGTCGAAAGCGTTGGACTCGTTAGGACGAGCTTCAGCCCGCAACTGCGCCGCGAGAGCTTCCAGACGCCTCGCGACCTCGCTTTGAACTTCATCATCATCGGGATCGAACATAACGCCGGGAAACTGTGCGGCAGCCGCGTTGTTCCCTTATCTAACTAGGGTTAGCGTCGGCAGAAGGTGAGCGGTTTTCTGGCCTGGGGCGGCCACGCAAAGGTGCATTACTGTCAAAGGCGAGGTTGCTTTGTCTGCCTGCTCAAGCTGATCCAAAACGGGATTCAGGAACACCGGCCTAAGACGGTTGTTGGCAGGTTGACCGTTGCGCTTCCTCCAGAGGCCCCCTGACGCGGGGAGTGTTAGGTCTAGCGGCCCGGCTTGGGCTTCCCCTTGGCCGGGCCGCTTCTTGTCAGGAGCGCGTTCCTGGACCTTTCGCTTCCGCTGGTTGGTCCAGGCCATAGGCCTGCATGAGTTTATCCTTGCAGTCAGAAACGAGATCCTCGCACCGTTTGAGGCTGGCTCTCAACTGGCGATTCGATGCTTCCAGCTCAGCTCGCGTCGCAAGCTCGTTGTCGTTCGACGAGATGGACTCTTCTAGCCATTGGTCGACGAAACGACTGAAGGCGGCTTCGGTTCAAGGCTGCGCCGCAAACATTAGCTTCCCACCCAAAGGGCACTCTTCCGCAACTTCGGAAAGGAGCCGAAAGCACGCCTGTCTTAGCTAAGTCGGAAGGGCGCGGCTCGCCAGCGGGGGGATGGGGGAGGGATCGCAGCGAGCCGCCCGATGCCCATAGCGCGCTGCACCAAGCCTGGCCCATGGGGACAAGTGCCGACACACTCCTAAGGGTAAGTGTCGGCTTTCCCACCGCGGGACCTAGTCTGACCTCGCTGTTTGCCAGCCACGTGCCAACGGCCATGGCTGTCTCGGATCTTCCGGGTGCCGCAGCGAGGGCAAAAACGAAGCAGTCCAATGGCAGCTTTCCACCCAGACCTGCCGTTAGCGCCTATCGCTTCGATGAGATTCGGAACGAGACGGTCGCGTACGCATCTACCTCCTGTGTGTGACAGGAGGAGAGATGCATGGCATCCGTTCCCGAAGCCGTCCCTCAGGACCCGATCCGCCGTTACCCGAACACCGCGGTCGCATTGCACTGGGTTACGGTCGTCAGTATTGACGCAGGTCGTCCTCGGCTTCGCCTTTGCGGAGTTCATGGCGAAAGGCCCTGCACGATCTGAAGTGTTCGCCTGGCACAAAACGCTGGGCGTCCTTATCGTCGTTCTCGCACTGATTCGTCTTAGGCTACCGCCTCGCCAACCCGCCGCCTCCGTTTCCGCCCGCTGCCCCGCTGGTGGCGCATCGCAGCAGTGTGGAACCATCGCGCATTCTATTTCCTGCTGATCGTGCTGCCCTCACTGGACTGATCGCCGTCTAAGGGATGTCGCCAACCGGCCATACGACGCTGATCGGCGGTGTCAGCATTCCAGTCATTCCGGGTATTGCACGCGAACGGGGGAGACTTCAGGCGACCTCCACGTCGTTCTGGTCTTTACAACTATCGCGCTCCTCTTGCTGCACGTCGCAGCAGCGATCCAGCAGCAATTCTTCGAACATGACCGAGCTGCCGCGAGGATGCCGCCTTTCCATGCGCCGGGTGGCGAGCAGGCCGTGATCGGACAGGGCTAGAGTTTGCTTTCGACCCAAAGCTGACTTAAACGCATTCGACTTGAGGCCTTCACTTTTTAGGCTAGTTTGGCTCAATCACTGAATGAAGCGAGCGGCCATAGGACACGCAAAGCGACATCTCGCCAGTGCGAGAGAAGCTATCGAAATTCTCGCTCAGTCGGGAACTGCCTCTGACCTCCAAGATGCCTGGAGCGACTTCTTACGCCACGCCAACACGATATTCTCGAAGCTTGAGCAGGGGGCCAAAGACAAGGAGAGCCCGAGCTGCAAAGGCTGGTATGACGGCATCAAAAATCTCCGTCGAACCGACCAGCTCTTCAACTACCTTCACCACGCGAGAAACGTTGACGAGCATGGTCTAGATCCACTGCAACTCAATCAGTGCGCCGAAACTTTCAAAGGTGAGCGACGAATACGCCGTGCCGACTGATCGGACAGGCAAGGAGTTGTTGATTCAGATAGCGCCCGGGCATCGCTTGAAAGTGGCCCCTCCTACAGGATCGCAGCTTATCCCAGTGCGCGACCGAGGCGTTGAATATCAGGTGCCGAGCGAGCATCTGGGGGATGCAATCGAGGTGCGCACCGTTGCAGGATTAGCGAGCCTGGCAGCGGACTCGATCGAACGCATAATTTCGGAAGCTGAAGCGAGGACAACTGCTTGAGCCAACGCGGCTGAGGCAGAGCGTTCGCCAGACCACGGCTAATGTCTGCTTTGGGTCGCAAGCGGACCCTTCGCTTGAAGTCAGCTTTGGGTCGAAAGCTTAACTCAAGCGGACAGCGTGAACGAACATCTTCCGATAAAATTCACCCGAAAGCGGACGGTCCGCTCACGGCCAGGTTCTGCCGTTCCGCTGAGCGCCCTTTGCGGTCATTGCCAAGACGCTCTGCCAAAGCCGTAAGCGGACGTTGGTTCAGGGCATTGCTAATGGCAGGTTTCGACCCATTCCTGCCACTAGCGTCCCGTCAGATTCCGACACTGGCCTGCATGGCTCAATAACGGAACCGTTGTGGTTACGCTGACGTTTGCTGACGAGGAATGGACCACAAAACCTTGAACCTGTGGCGGCAGATTGAGGCCTACCGTCTGCGCGCGGGAGAGCCGACGCGGACGCCACGACCGACCGTAGTTCAGGACACCGCCGTCAACGGACCATCGCCCACATAATCACGAAGAAACCGAACGATGTTCCAAACGCTATCTGCTGCGTGAGCAAGGATAGTGCAGGAAACAATCGCTGGTGGACGGTCCAGCATGGGCCGGGACCGGTCGTCGCGACAGCAATTCACGACGGGCACGACCTCCGGCCGGAAATCGCGACGCGGATGGCGCTTGGGGACGCCGACCGGCTGCGCGAGGAAGATCCTTTCACCGGCGAAGCCGTTCGCGACGTAAGTAGCCACATCATTGCGCACCGATCCCGGTTCGAATTCGATCTAAATCGCGGCAGCGAAGACGCGGTGTATCAAACGCCTCAGCAGAGTTGGGGCCTGGAGGTGTGGCAAACCGGCACCCTCGAAGCAGAGGTTTTGCAGCGATCGCTGGACCTGCACTCCGAATATTATCACATGCTGGGCGCTTTGCTCGACCGGGTCGCACGACGGCACAAACACGTCCTGTTGCTAGACGTTCATAGCTACAACCATCGCAGGCGAGGTCCCGAAACCGAGCCAACGCCTCAAGAGGACGCGCCGGACATCAATATCGGCACATTCTCGATGCCGCGCGAGCAGTGGGCCTGGCTAGTCGATCCACTGATGGAGGCCATGGGCAGCTTCGATTTCAACGGGCGCCGGCTCGATGTGCGCGAAAACGTCGCCTTCCAGGGCAAAGGAGAACAGACGCGTTTCGTCCACCAACGATATGCCGCGCGGGGCTGCGCGATCGCGCTCGAGTTCAAGAAGTTCTTCATGGACGAGTGGAGCGGCGAAGCTTTTGCCGAGGAAGTGGCCGCGATGCGCGCGTTCATCGGCCACATTGCCCTCGTGGCCCAGCGTTTGCTCGACGAATGACCCCCGCCGGCCTCGACGCGGTAGAGCCTCCGTTCGCGCTCGCCTTTGGCAAGCGCGGCGAGCTCCGTCAGCCGGTCGGCAAAAGCGGGCGCATCCATCTCGACCGCTGGCTGCCGTTTATCGTCCTTCACCGATCGCTCGGACCCGGACGCCAGTATCGCGCGGCGCGTGGCGGTCAACAGCCCCGCTTATCTCATCTGGTCGCCCAAGGAGGATGGCGCCGCCGAGCAAGCATTCGCGGCGGTCGCAGCAGCGATGCATGACAAGTTCGGCTGCGTTCTGGTTATCGCCGTCGAGGATGCGAAGTGGGAGCCGGTGCCCGATGGCTACGCAGGAATTACCGACATTCGAGATTACGGTCGGCGGCGCGGGTGGCGCCCCAGCTCGGCGTGCGCTCGAGTGCCTCGTCGAGGCCTTGGGCAAGATCCGCATCGACCTGCGCAAACCGAACTGTCTCGATTAGCGATGTCGGCGCCTCGTCAATCGATCTCGTGAGCTCCGGCATCGCCGCCGATCGATTATCGGTGATGATTCCCCAGATTCACCGCCTCGACGACAGCACCTTTTACCCGCAGCTGACACGCGATTTGGCGGTCGCCGTAGGCGATGCCCTGCTCAAAGCGGCCTGCGTGTTCATGTCGGAGCAGCGGCGCGGACGCGCCCACCCATTTCCGCTCGCTGGGACGAAGCGCGTTCCTGGCCGCGGCCCTGGACGCAGATAAGAAGCTCGACAAGGTCGCGCGCAGCTTCGATTTCCTGCTGTCGGTTTCGCCGATCAATAGCCGCGACGCGATGGAGCGCTTCTTCGCCAGTGGCGAGAGTGAAGCGCCGAAGTTCCGTTATCGGCCGCTGACCGTCGACCCGGACGCCGCAAAGCGTGACCTCTACTCCGTCGACTTGTCCTTCATCGAGGATCCGCTGCTGGAGCGCCTGCTGTCCGAAAAACGACAGGAAATCGATCACCAACTGACGATGCTGTCGACGCGTAATACCGCCGCGTTCAAGGCGGCCTCGTTGCTTCAGTACGGGACCGTCGGATCGCAGTTGCTTGCTGACGCGCATGCGATTCTCGCGCGACCCAAGCCAGGCAAGTCTTCGGGAGACCTGGTCGGCGCGACCGAGGTCGCCGAGGCAGCGCGGGAACTCGTTGGCCGATACCAGGCGGTCGATAAGCGTTTCGACGCCGCCGTCGAAATCCGCGACGATGTAGGCAGCCTCCTCGTCTCGGGTCGCAAGCTGATGATTGCAAGCAACACGGCGATCCTGCGGTCGCGGGTCGAGGCCTTGCTTTCGCACGAGATTAGCGTCCACCTGCTCACCTACTTCAACGGCGCTGCACAAGGCCTCACGGTGTTCCGCACCGGCCTTGCCAACTATGAAGGCGTGCAGGAAGGACTCGGCGTTTTCGCGGAGTGGGCGGTCGGGGGGCTGTCCGCAGCCCGCATGCGCCTGCTGGCGGGCCGCGTGGTCGCGGTCGATGCAATGCTCGACGGCGCCGAGTTCGTCGAGGTTTACCGCGGCTCTGACCAGGAATACTGGCTTGCGGCGTAAAGCCGCGTTCGACGTTACGACGCGCGTGTTTCGATCCGGCGGCTTCGCCAAGGACCTGATCTATCTCAAGGGATTTCAGGACGTGATCGGACTGGTTGCGGAGGGCGCTTCGCTCGATCCATTCTGGATCGGCAAGATCGCCTGCGACCACATTGACGAGATCGAAGAGCTAATCCAGCGCAACCTGGTCCAGCCGCCATTGTTCAAGCCAGAGTTTCTGCAACGGGAAGACGTGCAAGGCCGGATCACCCGACTTCGCGGAAAATCGTCGCTGGCCGGTATTCTCGATGCGGAGTGAATGACAGATGCTGATCGGTTTTTTCGTCAACGACCTCGAGCGCGAATATGAAAATTACGCAACCACGGTCCTCGCGCACATGGCGGCGAGCCGCGGACATCGCGTCTGCTACATCACGCCGACCGACTTCGTGCTCAACTCCGACGACACGTTGTCAGTGCACGGCCGCTTCCTGCCGCAACGGAAGTACAAGGACCGCGGCGAACTCTTCGGGACGCTGAAGGACCCAAAGGCGATCAAGATCGAACGGGTCGACGTCGACGGAAATCGATGTCCTGATGCTTCGCAACGATCCGTCGATCGACGCCCAGACGCCGTGGGCGATGGAAGCCGGAGTCCTGTTCGGGCGCGAGGCGGTGCGGCGCGGCGTGATCGTCCTCAACGATCCCGACAGCCTTGGGAGAGCAATCAACAAGCTCTATTTCCAAGGCTTCCCGGTCGAAGCGCGCGCTGAGACGCTGATCACCCGCCATGCCTCCGACATCAAGGCGTTCGCCAAGGCTCATGGCAACAATATCATCCTGAAGCCCCTTCAAGGGTCGGGCGGGTCGGGCGTCTTCAAGCTACGATTCGAAAGAACGCATCCAACCTCAACCAGATCATCGAAGCGATCAGCCGCGACGGCTACATCATTGCCCAAGCCTATGTGCCGGCCGCGAAGAAGGGCGACATTCGGCTATTCCTGATGAACGGACGGCCGCTCGAGATCGACGGCAAATATGCCGCGCTTCGGCGCGTCGCAGCGAAGGACGACATCCGCTCCAACATCCACGCGGGCGGGAAAGCCGAAGCAGTCGAGATCAGCAAGGTCGAGCTTGAGGTCGCCGAGATCATCCGCCCCAAGCTGCTGGCTGACGGCATGTTCCTCGTCGGGGTCGACATCGTCGGCAACAAGATCCTCGAGGTGAACGTCTTCTCGCCAGGGCAACCTCCACAGCTGCTCGGAGCTGGCGGGCGTCGACTTTTCAGTACCCATTCTCGAAGCGATCGAGCGGAAGGTCGCGATCAAGTCGCGGAATACGCCAACGCGTTCGATAACCGCCATCTGGCGATCCTTTGATTACAGGACCGGCGGCAAATCGAGGACTGGCTAGAGTCCGCTTTCCACCCATTGCGGACATACGGTGTCCGTCGCTACGGCCAGGCTCATGCTAGGAAGGTAAGATCCATGAGCTTTGGTATTTGGGATGCGTCAGTCCCGGTCTTCATTAATTCGCTTACGAACATGCGAAATTGGCTCGACAAGGCCGCTCAAGAGAAGAGCGAGGCGCAGCTCATGGAGGCTCGTCTGGCTCCGGATATGAGGCCCTTTCCGGCCCAATATCAGATGGCTTCTTGACTCGGCGAAGAACGCACTGGCGAGACTCACGGGCACGGAAGCCCCCTCGATGCCTGACACCGAAACGAACTTTGCGGAGCTCAGGGAGCGATGCGATCGGACCATCGAGTACCTCAGGGTCTTTAGCCCGGAGGATTTGAAGGGCAGCGAAGATCGTGAGGTCGTGATCAAGTTTCCGAACGGCATGGGCTACCGCTTCGTCGGAAGTCAGTACCTGACGGGCTTTGCACTGCCGAATTTCTTTTTCCACGCCACGACAGCCTACGCCATTCTCCGCAACGCCGGAGTACCGCTCGGCAAGCCGGACTTTCTTCAGCACCTTGGGCCGCCCAATCTAAGCTAGAGTTAGCTTTCCACCCAAACCTGCCCCTCGGGAAACAACTGTATGCCTAGTCTTGGCAATTCCTGCTTTAAGGCGGCTCGATGGACATCCATGGGAGCATCGCGACAAACCTGTCGTCAGCCGTTCAAAGCGCCCGCCGCTTGAGTGGTCATGCGGTTCACGCGGATACACTCACCCACTGGACAGATCTTCTCCACCACGCTCGCCGCGAACTGGCGGCCGGTTCGAGCGAGGTCCTTCAATCACTCATTCTAGAACTCGAAACGGAGCACGCTGAACGCACTGTCTGAATGTCCGCCTTCGACCCATTCCTGCCATTAGGCTCCAGCGGTTCTCGTCATTAGCCACCTGCTGGCGCCCGCGCGAGGCAAGATAGTCGGCAAGGATTTGTGAAATTCCTTTCATCCGGGGAACCAGTACACCGGATGAGCGATTCAGCGCTGGCGCGGACCGCCATCGGCCGGTCCGTGACTGCGAGAGGGGAAACATTGCGGCGAGTATCAACCGCACTCCTGATTTCATGCGCCGCGCTGGCCAACGCGGCACTTGTCTCCTGCAATAAGCAACCGGTATCGCCGCCCACCGACGTCGCGAAGATATCGTCCGGGCGGCACGCTTTGCCGCCGGCCGCGGCCTCGCCAGCCGACAATGGCAATTGGGAAATGCCGAGCAAGGATTATGCGTCGACCCGCTTCTCTGCGCTCAATCAGATCACGCCGGCGAATGTAGCTCGGCTGGGCGTGGCGTTCACCTTCTCCACCGCGACAACCCACGGTTACGAAGCGCCGCCGCTCGTCGTCGATGGCACGATGTACTTGATCACGCCCTATCCGAACAATCTCTTCGCGCTTGACCTCACCAAACCCGGCGCTCCGCAGAAATGGGTCTATAGGCCGGAGCCCGCTGCGGCGTCACAAGGCGTCGCCTGTTGCGGCACCGTCAACCGCGGCGCGGTCTATTCGAACGGCAAGATCATCTTCAACACGCTCGACGGGCAGACGATCGCCGTCGACGCGAACAGCGGCAAGCCGATCTGGCGAACCCAACTCGCCAACATTCAAAAGGGCGAGACCATCACTATGGCGCCGCTCGTCGCCAACGGCAAAGTGCTGGTCGGCAATTCAGGCGGGGAAATGGGCGTTCGCGGCTGGCTGGCTGCGCTCGATGAAGGCAGTGGCAAGCTCGCGTGGAAAGCCTATCACACCGGTCCCGACAAGGACGTGCTGATCGGCTCCAGGTTCAAGCCATTCTATCCGGCCGACCGCGGCAAGGACCTGGGCGTCAAGACCTGGCCGCCCGAAATTTGGAAGCTCGGCGGCGGACCGATGTGGGGCTGGATCAGCTATGATCCGGCGACCAAGACCATCTATTACGGCACGGGCAACCCGGGGCCCTGGAACGCCGACCAGCGGCCCGGCGACAACAAGTGGACCACGGGCGTGTTCGCGCGCGACGTCGACAGCGGTGAGGCCTTGTGGTTCTACCAGACGACGCCGCACGACGTTTACGACCATGACGACATCAACGAGTCGATCCTGGCCGACATCCCGTGGGGCAATGAGCGTCGGCCGGTGTTGCTTCGGCCTGGGCGCAACGGCTTTTTTTATGTGATGGATCGGCGCACCGGCCAGGTGCTTTCGGCCACGTCCTACGGCCATATGAACGGCTATCTGGGCGTTGACCTGAAAAGCGGCAGGATCGCGGTAAACCCTGACAAGGTTCCCAAGTCGGGCCGAGTCACGCGCGACGTTTGTCCAGCAGCGCCCGGACAAAAGGACTGGAACCCGTCAGCGTTCAGCCCGATCACCGGGCTGGTCTACATTCCCCACATCAACCTTTGCATGGACATCGCGACCAGCACGGCGAATTATATCGCCGGTACTCCCTACGTCGGCGCAGACGTAAAGATGTACGTCGGGCCTGGCGGATATCGCGGCGCGGTCACCGCCTGGGATCCGATCGCCCGGCGCGCGGCCTGGGAAGTCCACGAGGACCTGCCGCTGTGGAGCCCCGCCCTCGCCACCGGCGGCGGGCTCGTTTTCTACGGAACGCTCGACGGCTGGTTCAAAGCCCTCGACGCGCGCACTGGCAAGCTCTTGTGGCAGTTCAAGACGGGCAGCGGGATCATCGGC
Organism: uncultured Alphaproteobacteria bacterium; assembly: GCA_963754245.1. Lineage (GTDB taxonomy): Bacteria > Pseudomonadota > Alphaproteobacteria > Sphingomonadales > Sphingomonadaceae > Sphingomicrobium. Next base: position 474,356 of record CAVWET010000013.1, on the reverse strand, counting down.
CAGCCGATCAGCTATCGCGGTCCCGACGGGCGTCAATATATCGCGGTCGTCGCCGGCGTTGGCGGCTGGGCCGGCGGGATCGTCGACGGCGAGCTCGATCCGCGGGACCCCACCGGCGCTCTGGGGTTCGTGAATGCGGTAAAGGACTTGCCGAACAAGACGACGCCCGGAGGCATGCTCTATGTCTTCACGCTTCCGCGGTAACCTGCTGATTACCGGCGCCTTGGCGCTCATGCTTGGGGCATGCCAGCGAGAAGCACGCCACAGCCCGTCGAATCCGCTGGACGGGAGAATTCCGGCAGGGGAAAGCCCTGACACCATCTATCCCGGCGGCGGCGGCTCCATCCCCGCTCGATGCTCGCGCAGCCAAGTATGACAACAATGCCCCGGCGCTGGCCGAGGGTCAGGCGCTCTACAGCCAGATGAATTGCGTAGGCTGCCACGCCCACGGCGGCGGCGGGATGGGCCCGGCGCTGATGGACGATAAATGGCGTTACGGTGGGCGCATCGACCAGATTGCCGCGACGATCGCCGAAGGTCGGCCGAACGGAATGCCGGCATGGCGCGGGCGACTGACGGACGACCAGATCTGGAAGCTCGCAGCCTATGTTCGAACCCTGTCCGGCCAGCCGAGCAAGGACGCCGTTTCGAGCCGCGCGGACGAGATGAGCGGAACGCCGCCCGCAACTCTTGCGACGCGCGAAAAAACACGAAGCGCGGACACCGCGGACCGATGAAGCGCGCCGCGGCTGCAACTGTCGCGCTGCTTGCAAGCGCCTGCAGCTACCAGCACTACCAGAGCGCGTTGGGCAATGCCGGCTCGGACGACCACCAGTTCCTGATCCTGTTCGCGATCTTCCTCGGCGTGTGCGGCATCATGTACCTCGCCGTAATCGCCTTCCTGATCGGTGGGATCGTCCGCCGCGGCCGCGCGGCCGAAGCCAATGTCGTCGAGGCGGGGCGGCACAACCGTACTGACCCCCTCATGACAACCGGGCTCATCGCCTGGGGCGCGGTGGTTTCGGTGGGTCTGTTCGCGCTGGCGATCGCAAGCTTCTTTACCGATCGGACAATGGCGAGCGCCGCGGCGCACGAGAAGCTTTCTCTCACTGTCACCGCGAACCAATGGTGGTGGGACGTTCAGTATAATTCGTCCGACCCCTCGAAGACCCTTCGAACGGCGAACGAGCTGCACGTGCCGGTCGGCATTCCAACGCGGATCGTTCTCCGCTCGAACGATGTGATTCACAGCTTCTGGTTGCCCAGCCTTGCCGGCAAGCAGGACCTCATCCCCGGCCGCGAAACCGACATCACAATCGTCCCGCAAAAGACAGGAATTTATCGCGGTCAGTGCGCCGAATTCTGTGGCGTGCAGCACGCGCACATGGCGTTCGTCGTCAACGTGGACAGTTATGCCAACTTCATCAAATGGTGGGGTCGTCAGCTTCAGCCCGCGGCCGCACCGACTGCCCCGCAGGCGCAAGCCGGCTACGATTTTGTCGCACAGCATCAGTGCAGCATGTGCCACAATATTGCGGGGACGTCGGCGAGCGGAACCATCGGTCCGGATCTCACGCACTTGGCCAGCCGCAGGACTGTGGCCGCCGGCGCGCTGCCGATGAGCGTGCGCAATCTCGACGCGTGGGTCGCGGACCCGCAATCGGTGAAGCCCGGCACGAAAATGCCGACGATCCGGATGAGTGCCGACCAGCGGCACGCGGTCGTCGCCTATCTGGAGACACTAAGATGACCGCTCGCGCATACGATCGCGAGCGCGATGAGAAGCGCCTGGCCGACGAGCGCAAGAAGATCGCTCGCGACGGGCCAAAGCTGAAGGGCGACAAGCTGGCCGCCCGGCTCGAGCGCAGCTGGATGCGGCGTCCCGGCTTTCTCGGCTGGCTCGCGACCGTCGACCATAAGGAGATCGGCCGCCGCTATATCGTCACCGCGCTGATCTTCCTCGCACTCGGCGGCGTGCTGGCGCTTTTGATGCGGCTTCAGCTGGCGCGGCCGGATAACGGCCTGATCAGCGCCGCGCGGTACGACGAGCTGTTCACGATGCACGGCTCGACGATGATGTTTCTGTTTGCGGTGCCGGTTATGGAGGGCGTCGCGGTTTATATCATTCCGCTGATGATCGGCGCACGCTCGACCAGCTTCCCGCGTTTGAACTCCTTCAGTTATTACATGTACCTGTTCGGCGGGCTGATGTTGTGGGGCGCGTTCGCGCTCAACATCGCACCCGACATCGGCTGGTTTGCCTATACCCCGCTGTCCGGGCCAGAATTCTCGCCCGGAAAGCGCGCCGATGTGTGGGCGCAGATGATTACCTTCACCGAAGTCTCCGCGCTCGCCGCCGCGGTGGTCCTCGTCGCGACCATCCTGAAATGCCGCGCGCCCGGAATGACCCTGGCGCGAATGCCGCTGTTCGCCTGGGCGATGCTGGTCACCGCGTGCATGATCATCCTCGCCATGCCATCGATTGCGTTGGCTTCGAGCTTCCTCATTTCGGACCGCCTGATCGGAACCCAATTCTACAACCAGTTCGAACATGGCGATGCGCTTTTGTGGCAGCATCTCTTCTGGTTCTTCGGCCACCCTGAAGTCTACATCATCTTCCTGCCGGCGACGGGCTTCGTCAGCGTAATCACCGAGACATTCTGCCGGCGCCCCGTATTCGCTTATCCGGTGGTGGTCCTGGCACTGATCTCGACCGGGATCCTGGCCTTCGGCCTTTGGGTCCATCACATGTTTGCCACCGGTCTGCCGCGTGTCGGCTACAGCTTCTACACTGCTGCCAGCATGTCGGTCGCAATCCCGACGGGTCTCCAGATTTTCTGCTGGCTTGCGACGATGTGGGACGGCCGCCCGCGCTTCGCAGTACCCATGCTCTACGTCGCAGGATTCATCGTCACCTTCGTGATCGGCGGATTGACCGGCGTGATGGTTGCCGCCGTTCCGCTCGATCTCCAGCTTCACGACACCTACTTCATCGTCGCGCACTTCCATTATGTGCTGATCGGCGGCGCGGTGTTCCCGCTGCTCGGCGCGCTTACTTACTGGTTCCCCAAAATGACCGGCCGAATGATGAGCGAGGCGCTCGGCAGGATCGGTTTCTGGATGCTCTTCCTTGGCTTCCAGCTCACCTTCTTCCCCATGCACTGGAGCGGGCTCCTGGGCATGCCTCGGCGGGTCTACACCTATCCCGCCGGCCTTGGCCTCGAGCTTCCCAATCTGCTCTCGACGATCGGCGCATTCGTGGTGGCGACGGCGGTGCTTCTCTTCGTCGCCAATGGGCTGTGGTCAATGTTTCGTGGTGCGATCGCCCCGCCCAATCCGTGGGACGCGTCGACCTTCGAATGGGCGGTGAGCTCGCCGCCGCCGGTCTACAATTTCCCGCACGTCCCCGTCGCCGAAAGCCGCACTCCCTTGTGGGACTCGAAAGGCGAGCTTCCGGTGGTCACCGGCCTTCGCGCCGACGATAAGGAAATGCTTTTGACCACTGTCGTCGCCGCAACGCCCGATCTTCGCGAGCCGGTCGCGGAACCGAGCCTGTGGCCGTTCATCGCGTCCTGCGCAACCGGCGTGCTATTCGTCTCCTCGATCTTCTCGCCCTGGGCGGTCGTAGTCGGAGCGATCCCGGCCGGAATCGCGCTCATCGCCTGGTTCTGGCCCAAGGACATGAAGCGCAAAGCGGAGCCGGTCATCTCATGATCCGCGAGCCGCGCTTCACCGACGACGTCGCCGCGCTTCCGACCCACAAGTTCGGGCCCGGCAGCCTCACCTGGTGGGGAATCATCGGCTATATGGTCGTCGAAGGCTCGGCCTTCGCCATGGCGTTCGCTGCTTATTTCTTTCTGATGGGAAACGAACAGGGCTGGCCGCCCGAAGGTCGCGCCGCGCCGAATGTGCTCGCGGGAACCCTTTTCACAATCCTCATCCTGCTCAGCGAAATTCCCAACACGATATTGAAGAAGGCGGCAAAGGAAGGCGATGTCCCCGTCATCCGCAAGCTGCTGCCGGTGATGGTCGGCGTCGGCGTGCCTCTGCTGATCCTGCGCGCGTTCGAATTCAGCAGCCTCAACTGCCGCTGGACCGACAATGCCTATGCCTCGATAGTGTGGGCGCTGCTGCTCCTCCACACCACGCACATTCTCACAGACTGGATCGACACGATCGTACTCTGGGCGCTGATGCGCACGCCGCTCGCCTACGAAGGCCGGCGGCTCGTCGATACTGATGAGAACGCGCTTTATTGGCGATACGTGTGGCTGTTGTGGCTGCCGATCTATCTCATGATTTACTGGGTGCCGCGGCTGTGAGGACAAAGAGCATCCGCGACGGCTTCATGCCCTGGGCCGCACTTGCGCTCGGAACCGTCGGCTATTTCCTCGCGCACCAGATGGGGTCCGACGCGACGTTCCAGGATTGCCGCGTCGGAAGCCCGTGGGTCGTGGTTCTCGGCGCCGTCGTTGGCTTGGCGCTGATCGGCGCCGGAGCGCTCGGATCGTGGGGCGTTTACGCGGCCGAGCGCGAAAGCCCGGCGCGGAGCCTGATCGCCATTGTCGGCCTGCTCGCCTGCGGCTTGTTCGCGATCGGGGTGATCCTCCCTTTCATCGCCGCCTTCATCATCCCGAGCTGCTGGGCCTGAGCATGCACCATCATCATGCCGAGGGAATCGGCTGGAACCTGGATCCGGTGCTGCTCCTCCCGCTGCTTCTCGCTCTGCTGATCTATGCCGTTGGCTGGGTTCGCCTCGCCAAGCGCGCGTCGGCACCGCCGCGCCCGGCACTTTTCCTGTCGGGCTGGACCGTTCTGACCTTGTCCTTGGTCTCGCCGCTGCATGAGGCCGGCGAGCAAAGCTTCACGATGCACATGGTCGAGCATGAGCTGATCATGCTCGTCGCAACCCTGCTGCTCGCCGAATCGGGCGCTGGCGGCACACTTGCCTGGGGGCTTTCTCGCCCGCTCCGCCAAGCGCTCGGCGGCAGCTGGAAGTCGCCACTTACAGCGCTATGGAAGCGCCTGACCGAGCCGGTCACGGCCACCCTCGTCCAGGCGGTGGTAATGTGGGCGTGGCACGCGCCCGCGCTGTTCGACCGCGCACTCGACAGCAGCGGCTGGCACATCTTCCAGCATAGCTGCTTTTTCTTGAGCTCGCTCCTCTTCTGGTGGGCCATGCTTCATCCGCGCTCACGCAGCAGCGGCTACGGCGTCTCCGCGGCGTGCCTATTCGTCACCTCACTGGTCGGCGGGGCGCTTGGGGCACTGATGAGCTTTTCGGCCTCGCCCTGGTATGCCGATTATGCGGCGATGGGGATGACCGGCATCGGGCTCGACCCGATCGACGATCAGCGCATCGCCGGGCTCATCATGTGGATTCCGGGCGGGCTGGTTCATGGCGTCGCCGCCCTGGCGATGTTCTACAAGTGGTTGAAAGCGTCCGAGGCGGCGGGCTCATCGCCGGCACCCGATCTTACAGGATATCGTTGAGCGTTGCGCCGATCGTCAGCAGGCTGGTGATGATGACGAGGGCGAGCGCCCAGTTTGCCCAGCGTGGCCACGCAAGTTTCGGTAACGTGTTCATGGAGTTGAAACGCTCTGTCGCGGCGCGAGTTGCGGGCTCATGCAGATCGCGTCGATCGGCCTGACGACGCATGCAATCATCGCCGTAATCGGCTGAGGAGTCTCTCTCAGTCGCCAGAAGATGCGACGATGATTGTGTCGCGGTCCATACGCTTGACCATCTCCCAGGGAACGCGCCGGCCCTTGGTTCGCGCCGTCAAGCGCTCGACCAAGCTGCCTGGGCCGCACATGATAGCGACTACGCGGCCGCCGTTGGCATGTACCTCGTGCACTCGGCCAAGGGCCTTACCGTCCAGCGAGCGGATTTTCTTGCCGCGAAGATCAGACAGGCGGGTCACAGCGCACCTCCTCTTGGAATCCATTTCCCGGCGGCGTCTTCGCTATGCTCGAGACCAACGGCCTTGCCGGTGCAGTCAAGCTTCACAACGCTGCCGATTGTGCGGACCCTGTCGATCGGCACGCGCGTAATCCGGTCGCCGGCAAGCGTCCTCATTAGCCAGAAAAGCGGGCGAGGCAGCCGGCCTTGGTACGCGCCCGGCCCGACCATCAGTGCCTTCAGCTTCAGTTCTTTTGTGCCAATGAACTCGATGTCATCCACGATACCGCAATAGCGGCCGTCGCTGTCGACCAGCGGAAGATCGAGCAACTCGCTCACAAGCTTGATGCGGCCGCCGGGGGTCATCCGTTGCCTCCCGCGGTCAGCAGATAAAGCGGGATTGCGGCAAGCGCCGCAGCCGTGATCACAACAAAATAGAACCAGCCGAACCCCTTCGCGATGGGGCCGTTGACGTGCTCGCGCATGTACTGGCGGTCGCACCCGAGCAGGAGGAGCGGTAGATAGGTGAGCGGCAGCACCAGGATGGAAAATAAGATTGCAAGCTCGACCAAAGTCATCACGTCTACACCGGTGAGTACGATCAACAGCGCGACCACAAACAAGGCTATCCAGGCAATGGTGAACCGAGGCGCTTCCCACGGCTTCTTGTGGCGGCCCCACCGCCAGCCAAAGAATTGCGCGATTGAATAAGCGTTGGCCATGCAGGTTTCGACCGCCGCTCCGGCGACCGCGAAGAACATACCGAGAAGCGCCAGGATTAAGCCCCACTTGCCGAACGGGATCGCGGCCTGGAGCGCGGCGCTGCCCGGAATTTCGGGATCGACATTGGCGGGCCCGAACAATTGCGCGGAATTGGCAAGGATTGCGATAGCGAGGAGTGAGCCGAGGCCCATCCCGACAATGCTGGTGATGCGGTTTGTGAGAAGGTCCTTCGGGCCCCATTCCTCCTCGATCCCGCCGGACGAATAGAAATACACCTCGTACGGGAACATGACCGCGCTGACGATCGCGACGCAGAAATAGCCGAAGGTCAAAAGCTCCTTTGTGGTGAGGCCATGGGGGATGCTCGGCACGAAACCGCCGGCGACCTTGCTCCACGGCGGATGGATCGCGATCAGAGCTGCGGCGAAAGTGATCATGAACAGGCCGAGGAGGCCGTAGACGCGTTCGATCCACTTGAAGGGCAACACCCAGATCGAAAGGACGATCCCGAGCGTCGTGACGGCGGCCATCAAAAAATAAGGCGCTCTCGTCAGGTAATTCAGGATTAGCGACAAGCCGCCAATCTCGGCAGCGCAGGTGATGAGGTTGCTGATGATCGATGCTGCAAGCGTGACGAGGCCGAGCTGCAGGCCGAGCCGGTGCCGCATGAGATTGAACACCGGCTGCTTGGCAACGGCGGCGACCCGTCCGCTCATCTCGGCAAAAACGATGATTCCGACCGTCGAGAAAGCGAATACCCAGATTAGCGCGTAGCCGAAGGTTGAGCCGGCCTTGGCCGCGAACACTAGCTCGCTGATGTCAACGAAGCCGCCGACCGCTGTCATGATCCCAAGAGTTAGCTCAAGCGGATTCAAGCCGGTCCTCGATCTCTTTAAGCTTCTTGACGTGCGCGCGAAGTCTCTCTGGAGGCGCGTTGTCCGGCTCGTGGATTAGGGCCTCGATTTCTTCACCGTAGGGAGAACGAAGCTGCGTCAGCGAAGTCGAAGACTCCTGCAATTGCTCGCGAAGCCATATATGCATGCTGTGGACATAGGTCGGGGTTAGCTTGTTCTGGCTGGCTTGCTCATTGATCAAGGCCCATTCGGCGCCAAGCGAGCGCGCTTGCTTTATATATTGCAGGTCGTCGGAAGACCCCGACGAGCAGGCGGCGAGAAGCGCCAGGACGAGGGTTGCGCGCCACACCGCGGTGAAACCGCCAGCCTTCCACGCTGTTCCCAGCGCCCGTCGAGCAACGCAATCAGAACGTGGTTCTACTGCAACTCCTTAATGACAGTTTCCCACCCAAAGCAGACATGAGCAGCTCAGGTCGGTGCTCCCGAGCGTGCTCGTCGTCGAGTTCCACCTGTTACTGACATCCGTTCAGCCAATCAGGGACGCGGAGGCGCAGCGGAAGGTCGACATGTCGATGACGTTTTTCCAAGACCCATCCGTTTGCTTTTTCCAGACCGTCAGCGCCTGCATCTCTTGCGTCACAGGTGTTCCTTGCGGGCCGTTCATGGTGACCTTGGTTCTCTCGATCTGCCAAGTGCTGCCCCATGTCACCCGAGACGTGTGCTTCTTTAGATCGCGCGCCTCGATTTGAAGCCCGGGATTTTGTATGTTTTCGCGATTTACTGCTCGATAGCTTGCTCACCGCGAATGGGTTTCTTGGCCTTGGGAGTCCGTAACGGCTCATCATCGAAATCGCCCCCGACCGCGTCCATCTTCGCCCAACTGCGACCTTGGACCATCCACGGCTCGTCTGCATTAGTTTCTGCTCTTCAGCCTTCGTGGACGTCTCACCCGAGCAATTGCAAAGGCAGCTCGCCGATACTGCCGTCACCCACACCATAGATCGCGTCATTCGCCCTCGCTCCCTCGACTGATAGGCATATCAGGCGAATGGCAGCTTTCCACCCAAAGTTGCCGCTAGCCGAGTGTCAGCTATCGACCCATTCCTGCCATTAGCGGGATGGCGGCTTTTCGACCCAAAGCTGACTCGAGCGAAGCCTTAATTCCGTCCCAGTGAATCCCGACATTCACGCCCGCAGTTGGACGATTAGACGTACTCGACGTGCACCTGCTCGATCGTTCCTTCGAACTTGAACGCCCCTTTGTCTGCATAGTCGCGCGAAACAGGCGACCCCATCACCCGGCCGATGTCGAGGCAGTCGTTGGCTGTGAACAACAGCGGAGCGCTGATCGGGACCACCCCTTCGGCGACGACCTTGCCGTCCACGCGAAGCGATATCTTGAGCGGACCGGCCGGGCCGAAGCTCGACGTAGCTCGTCTCGATTTCGATCTTTCGCGTGCCCGCAGGCACCTTGTCCTTGCTGCAGACCTTTGTTCGCTGGATGATGAAGAGGTTGTATTCGTAACACAGCCGGCCGTCCTCGAAGAAGCAGGTGAGACCGCCGGCTGCGCGCGCCCAACTTGTAGAGGACTCCGTTGGCGTTGGCTGGAACTTCAGCGTCGATGGTGACGACGTTCGGCTTGTTGCCGAGCGCGGGCGCGCAGAACTCCGGCATCCGCACCATGTCGCCCGAGAAGGTCCACTCGTTGTATGGCGGCGCGATCCGAAGCTCAGGGTGTAAGACGGGAACCCACAGCCCGCCTCCGATGGGCAGGACCTTGTTCTTGGTCGCTTCGATCAGAAACATCTCTTTCAGCTGCGCGAGCTTCTCCGGCATCTGCGGCGGCAAGGTCGTTCGCCTGGCTCCAGTCTTCCTCCAGATTGTAAAGCTCCCAAACGTCCTTGTCCGGCGTCCAGTCACGAATGCCCGGAGGTAGGCCCGGCACCCACGGCAGTGCGAGGGCCGAAAGCCGACGCCATCCAGCCGTCGTGATAGATCGCGCGACTGCCCATGATCTCGAAATATTGCGTGAGCAGCTGGCCCTTCGCGTCGGGATCGTCGAACGAGTAGGCGAAACTGACGCCGTCAATCGGGTCCTGCTGAACGCCATTGACCTCGCGCGGCGGCGTGATGCCAACGACCTCGTAGATCGTCGGAACGAGGTCGTTGCAGTGATGAAACTGGGAGCCGCGGAGTTGCGTCCGGCTTGATCTTCTTCGGCCACCGGACCGCCATCGGGTTGCGGGTGCCGCCGAAGTGCGAGGCGAGCAATTTTGTGCCCTTGTACGGCGTGCTCCCGGCCCAGGCCCAGCCGGAGTGATATTGATTGTCGGTCTTCGGTGAGCCGAGCACGTCCAGCCCGCCAAGCTCCTCAAGCGCGGCGATGTGCTGCGCAACGGTGCGTCGGGATGCCGTTCTGCGCCAGCAGCTCGCTGATGGTGCCGTTCTGGCCTTCAGCAGAAGAGCCGTTGTCGCCCCAGATGTAGAAGACCAGCGTGTTCTCGGCGTAGCCGAGACGTTCGAGCTCATCCATGATCTTGCCGACCTGGACATCCACGTGCTCGGCAAATCCCGCAGCGACCTCCATCAAGCGCCGCTGGAAGGGTCGTTCGTTCTCCGGGATGTCTGTCCCAAGCGGCCATCGTCGGGTGACGCGGCGTGAGCTGCGCGTTTGGCCGGTATCCAGCCCTTCTCCTTCGCGCGCTTGAAGACGCGCTCCCGGTACGCATCCCAGCCGTCGTCGAACTTGCCTTTGTACTTGTCGGCCCACTCTTTCATGATGTGGTGCGGGCCGTGAATAGCCCCGCTCGCCCAGTACATGTAGAACGGCTTGTCGGGCTGAAACGCCTTGTGATTGCGCAACCAGCCGATCGCATCCTCGGCCAGATCCTCGCTCAGATGGTAGCCCTCCTCGGGCGTCTTGCTTGGCTGGACGACCGTTGTGTTGCGCACGAGGTTCGGTTCGTAATGCGACGCTTCCCCAGCGAGGAACCCGTAGAAATATTCGAAGCCCATGCCCGTCGGCCAGTTGTCGAACGGCCCGGCTGCGGTGGTCTCTTCAGCGGGCGTATTGTGCCATTTGCCCCACGCAGCAGTAGCATAGCCGTACTGTCGCAAACGTCGGCGGCGAGCGCGCTGCTCTTGGGAATGCGTCCCGGAGTAGCCGTCCCAGTCGTTGGCCAGTTCGGCAATTTGTCCGCTGCCGACACGGTGATGATTGCGGCCGGTGAGCAGTGACGCGCGGGTAGGCGAGCACATGGCGGTGGTATGGAAGCGGTTGTAAGCGATGCCTGCTCGACGATGCGATCCATCGTTTTTGTTGTGACCTCGCCGCCGAAGGTCGTCGGCAGGCCGGGCCCTGCATCATCGATCAGAACGATCAGAATGTTCGGCGCATCGTCGGGCAGGTGTTTTTCTGCGGGGCTCGGACTGTAAACCGATTCCTGCATTGTCCGCCCAGCTGTGCTCCCGGAACGTTTTTCCGGGAAAGGACAGGGAGTCTTGCTTTTGGCGCTGCAGACCGATCGTTGCTCACGAGTTTTCCTATCCTGAAATGCGAAGGCAAAAGTTCCCAATTCGCGACTGAGCTCGCGTACGCCGGTTGTTTGCGGCGTCTATCGGGGTGATACCCGATGCGAACTTTACTGGCGGGGTCCGACTGTGCGTTGCCCTGCGGAGTTCTAGAGTATTCCGGCGCGTGGCCCGACCGAAACTAGACTGAGGGTTTCTCCGGATAATCGCCCCATCGAGCAGGCACTAAGTGAATAGCCGGGTAGCGCTTTTTACTTTGCTTGGGAGATCGCTCATGAACCGATTTCGCGTTTGGTCCCTGGCTTTTGGCTCTCCGATCTGCATTTTCGCGGCTTCTCCGTGTCTGAGCGAGGCGACTGATCCAAACTCTGTCGGCGCGCAGCAGATCCTGAAGGCAATGTCGACTTACATGGCCAGCCAGAAGAACCTTTCGGCGAGCTATGACGCCACGCTGGAAGTGGTCACTCCAGAAATTGAGAAACTCCAATTTTCGGCTTCAGGCACCGCCGAGGTCAGCAGGCCGGATAAGCTGCGCCTGATCCGCCATGGAGCCTATTCGGACGTGGAACTCGACTTTGACGGTGAGACCACGACGATCGTCGATCGCATGAACAAGGAATATGCGCAATTCGCACGCCCGGCCCATCGGACAAGCTGATCGACAACTTGCGTGCGCAATATGGAATCGACCTCCCCGCAGGGGATCTTCTGCTGACCGACAGTTATCGGGCCCTGATGGACGACGTGGTCACTGCGAAGCATATCGGCCGTGGGATCGTTAACGGTACCGAGTGTGACCATCTGGCCTTTCGCAACGGGGATACCGACTGGCAGATTTGGGTTCGGACCGGCACCCAACCGCTCCCTTGCAAGTTCGTGATCACGAGTAAGACGGTGGCGGCTGCACCCGAATATACGGTGGTTTTTCGCGACTGGAGAATGGATGCTAATCCAAAAGTCGCGTTCGGCTTCAAGGCGCAGACTGGCTGGAAATCCGTTCCGTTTGCGCAGCTCCAAAACATTGGCGAATTACCGCCACCGGCTCCGTTCAAATAAGGAGATTGCGAGATGACTGTTGCCAAGACGTGCATCAGGGTTGCGCTTGCAGCTTCGGTGACCGGTGCAGTGCTTTGCTGGAGCGGCGAATTCGGCTCGACTGAGCTATTCTCACAGGCGCATGCAATCGTCGGACGCCCGCTGACCCCGGTCAGCTACGCAGGTGTTGCGCGCCGCACAACTCGCAGGACTGTTTACGCTGGCACTGCTGCGGTTGCTGCAACACCCGTAGCAACACCAGTAGCAACACCGGTCGTGGTCGTTCCTGCGCGGCCCGCCTGCACAACCGTCGTCGATGCCTACGGACGGGCGGCGACCGTCTGCCGCTGACAAACTCGCACCACGCGAAGGGCTCGACAGTAGCTGCGGTTTCTCCCGGCAGAGTGACCCGGCCGTTAAGCGAGAACGGCATCGGACGCGGAAGCGTCTGGAACCATCGCTCACCGGCGGCCATCTTCGAGATGATCCCCATGGAGCGAGCGCTGCAGAATATGTCTTATCGTGGATTCAGTTTGGAACATTTGCGTCTAATTGTCCGCGCTACTTCCCGTAACGGCATCTGGCCTACCGTGATCGTCCCGCCGAACGGGCTATCGAGATCCAGAACGAGCGTCAGCGCGAGCGTGTAGAGGGCGAAGAGCATGTAGATGGAAACACGCCGCTTTTTTGGCTCCACGTCGATTTCAAAGCCCAGCACGGCGCTTGCCACGAGAAGGTACAAGATAAGCGTGAAGATGACGCGGTTTGGTACAAAGGCGCGGACGGCTTCTTCCCTTTGAGCACCTATATCCAGCGTGTCGCTGATGGCCTGGATCGTGTAGGCGGCGACGGCGGTCGTGCGGAGCGGAAGCAAGCGTTCAGCGTCGCAGCCCACAGATCGCGCTGTAGCTCTCTTGTCCGGACGAGTTCCTGCCCGTTGCAGAGTTCGCGACATTTTCGAGGGCATACGGCTATGGGCGTAACGTCGAAGGATCAGCTGCACCTGCGAGCGGCCTGGTTCGTCGAGAAACCCCGCGCGCCGATAGCTTATAGAGATCGAGCTTGCCTCGCGGGCGACCCACGCGCGCTTCGCTTCATAGCGGTCGACTGCAATCGAAAAGGTCGCGCTGATCATGAAGGCGAGCAATCCGAACAGCGCGCCTACGATGTAGCCTTCCGTACCGGTCTTCATTGGAACAGCTTCGGAAGCAAATCTCCGATGTATGAAGCGGCCAAGCTGACTCGCGAGGATGCAGCCCGCCAGGATCAGGCAGCCGATAAGCCATAGAGGCATCGATCTCAGAAGCGTCTGGAACACGTCGCTCTCCGGCGGCCATCTTCGAGTTGATCCCTATGGAGGCGTGCGCAGCGGAATATCGGCTGAAATACTGAGGCTGGCCTGAGTTCGCTAACGTCAGCTTTAGAGCCCTTACGTCACGGGGCCCCCTCCGAGGGCTCGAACCTCAACCGCGGGCTTGGATTAGCGGAGGCAGGAGCGGTCCGGGCCCGCCTGCAAAGTGAATTGGGGGAGGTTTTCACAACCTCTATCGTAAACGACGAGGCTCCCCACCCGAGTGAGGGGGGAGCCTCTCTTCCAGGAGAGTTCGAAGCTGACGGCTACAACTCAAGGTAAATCATAGTTAGGCGACTAACGGCATCTATCAGGGCTTTACCTGAGGGTTGCTGCCTGAGGCACTGCGGCAGCACCCTCGAAGTCCGTGTCTAAGCTGTCGCGCTAATGTCAGCTTTCCACCCATTCCTGCCATTACGGCGCTAGCGGCAGGAATGGGTAGAAAGCTGACTCTAGCTGCGATGTCGGTGCTTTAATCCTAGGCCGCAATCCGGAACATGATGTGCACCGTATAATAGCTGAGCACTTTGGTTCCGTCGGCAAGTTCGGCAGGCGCGAACTTGGCGTTGTTCGTGATCTTGTCGCAGACCACCTTGTTAAACTGGGGTAGCCGAAAGTGGCTGAGGCTGGTGCACTTCGTCACGCGCCCTGACGGGTCGACTAGCACTCGCACTTTCACTTCCGATTGCTGCCACTCGTCGAGCATCTTTGTCGGATAATCGTCCGCACTCAGCCAGCGCCCGTTGTTTGCCAGCCATACCGGCCTGACGACCTTATCCTCCAGGTCGGGGTCGATACCCCAATCCCGGAGCAAATCGCGGCTGCATTGATCGAATGCCTTGATCGGCTTTCCTAGCTCCCCCGTCTCGAGGATCACCGGCCTTCCGGGGCGTGTGTCGATCGCCATTTCGGTCGCGGTTTCGGCGAACTCCGCCGCCTTCGATCGATGCTTCAGCTCCTCGGCAAGCTCAGTCGCGGGCGGACGAACATTCGGCTTGGCGATCCGTTCGGCTCGATCCGCCGCCATCTTGGCCGCCTCGTCCGGAGGCAGAAGCTGGATGTCGGAGAAGAGGATTCCCGGCTGACCCTTCGCCGTCACCGGATGGCCCTTAGACGTGGGTTCCTGATGCGGAAGGAACTTCAGGACGATCCCCTCACGCTCGCTCTTCAACGGCTTGCCGGTCAGCACCATGTCCATGTCGCCGGGGGATTCGCTTTCGAGGAGCATGATCACCTTGGAATCGCCCTCGCCGAAGCTCCGGATCATTCGGCAGCTATTCTCGGCATAGTCGACGATCCACTAACTCGACGGCTGCAACCGGACAGGTTCGGCCGCACCCATGAGCAATGGTGCGATGCCGACGCAGGCGGCGAATTTCTCAAGACGCATACAGTCCTCCCCCCAAGAGCAGTTAAGCTAAGCGACGTCTGGCATCGCGGTCCAGAGCTAGTGTCAGCTTTGGGTGGAAAGCTGCTGTCCGAAAATATAGCATTGAAGATAGGAGGGGGAGTGTGATCGTAGTCCTTGCGCCCTTGTTCGTTCTTGCGGTTGCTGATCGGCCAGCTCCCGCGTGCGCGAAGTTGAGAGATAGTGTCTTAACTGATTTGGTCTCGCGCGTGGAGACGGCCCCGAATAACGCTCTGCGTCTTACAGCTCAGGGCGCACTCCTCTCCTATTGGGGTACTATTTGCAGAGCGGAGCGCGAGAGCGCGAGCATTTCAGTGGTGAGCCGGATATCGCGATTGCTGCGAATTGAACCGGCGAGATTTAGCACCGCGAAGATGCTGTACGATGTCCGGGAGAACCTCGCCGCAGCTGGCGATGCGATCGACAAGGCGCTCGTTGACCAGAAGAGGCTCGACGATGAAATGGAAAAGGCTGGTCCGGTCCTAAACGTCGATCAGAGCTATGCTGCGCTCCGATGCATCGAGAGGTTGATCCAGAACCGAGTGAAGGATGCTCACTGGTGCTCCGCGTTGCATCGGGCGCGACTTCACTCCGACTAATTCTCATAGCTGCCTAATGGCAGGAATGGGTGGAAAGCGGACGTTAACGGCCGGGGCTCGCTAGGTGCACTTCCAGCGGATAGTGAAAGATCAGTTCGTCGCTGGTATTCCAGATTTCGACCCGGTCGACAGTGCCGTCTCTTACCGATTGGCAAAAAGTATCCTGGGCGTCTGCGAGCGTGCCGCTCCAAATCACATCCGTGAATTGGTCGCTCTTGTAGTGCCTTATCAAGAATGACACCGGCACCTCCCCGTGCTTTGGGTTAAGGTGCCGTAACCGACAACATAAGTTAATGTCCGCTCAGCGCGACTGACCTGTCTAAAACACAGATCGCCGATAACCGTTCAATTGCATCGGCGCGCTAATGGCAGTTTTGGGTGGAAAGCAGACGCTCGTCTTCACCTTAGCCGGCAGGCTTGCCCGGTGAAGTCAGCTGCCGCTGCCAGTCTTCCACCTGCTCACGGTTGGCGTGGCGCAACGCGTCCCACTGGGCGGCCGTCTTGCAAACTCTCGTGCTGCCCAGACGCGAGCCGGTCTCTTCGTCTTTCTCACAGATAACGCGGTTGGGGTCCTTTGGTTTTTGGACCGAGGTAGCCTGATCTGCGGGTGCATTTTGTGCAAGCGCGGGTGTGGCTACGACCAGTGCAGTCCCGGCGAGCGCGATAAGCTTGAACATAGCGACATCCTTCGAGCAATTCTTATAATTCACAAAAGCTTACATTGGTGGCTAAGGGGCGACAATCACGCTTCGACTAGCCGTGTTGGCAACAGGTCTAAACTGCTGATGGCAGGAATGGGTCGAGCAGACCTAAGCCGCAATTCCATTACTCGGTAGGAGGAAAGGCATCCCAGTGCTTGATCTTCCGATCCGCGTCCCAAAGCTCCATCGAAGCCAAACCGCGAGCCTCCTCGGCGTAGGTAATGGCCGCTTCATCCGTTGCCGCCTCGAAATCGCGAGCACGCATGACGTTGCCACTGAACACATCAACGTATTGCAGTCGGTAAACTGACATGCGCTCCGCGTAGGCAAAGCGCCTCCGCTTCGCTTTGCTAAACGCGCCATAATTTGTGCAGTATGCGTCGTCGGAGCGGTGCAAACGCGAGCTGCTCAAATGTCTGCAATGGGTGGAAAGCCGACTCTGACGTCAGCATGTCGGTGCGTCTCGCAGGGACGCAGAAAACCCAAATCATCAACGCGATAGCATCACAAGCGCACAGCCCAACCAACATCCGTCTTGTCGAAATGAAATACGAGGACCCGGGAAAGCCGATGTTTCCCGGGCCCTTTCACCCCGCGAATTGGTACGGAGGATCGTGGCTTAGTTGCCGCGCTCGCCCTTCTCAGTGGGAGGCGGAGGCGGTGGCGGCGGCGGCGGGCACGCATCCGTTGCCAGGATCACCGAGCCGTCCGGGCACGTCTGCGTCGCCGGAGGAGGCGGCGGAGGCGGCGGTGGCGGAGGCGGCGGAGGCGGCGGTGGCGGAGCCGCGCCGAAGTTGTACGTCGCGCTCAGCAGGAGGCTGTTCGAAGTCCATTTGCTGCGGTCTTCAAACGTCGCCACTCCGCCCGTACAAACCGCTGGCGGAAGCGCGTTGCAGACCGCCGGTCCGGTAAAGGCGAACGTCTCCGTCCCCGAACTCGATCCGGCATGGAAGTAGCGGTACTTCAGGCCGATATCGAAGTTTGGGCTGACCGGGTAATAGACCTGGGCGAGCAGCTGCCACGCAAGCTTGCCCTTGCTTTGGCCGAACTGGTGGACTCCGGCATAGCCGACGCCGGCGCCGACGCCGCCGCCAATCCCGGTCTCACCGCCGAAATCGAGCCAGCCATTGAGCATGGCGTCCCAGACGTTCGTCGTCTTGTCGAGATTGAAGTCGCTATTGGCGAGGAGCGTGCCAGCCGCAAGATTGAGCGAATCGAGGAATGGCTGGTTGACGTGGGAATTGCTTACTTTCCCATGTTTGTAACCAACCTCGCCTTCGATCCGGAACATCCCGAAATCGTAGCCGCCGATGAGATCGGCATCGATGCCGGTCTTGTACTTGATCGAGCCGATGTTGGAATTGGCAAAGTCCACCGGCAAAGTGCAAGTCGCGGGCGGAAGTGCATTGCAGACCACCGGCCCGCTGAAGGCGACATTGCCGAATATGTCCTGGCTCTTCGGCCAAACGGCGCCCACGTCTATGCCAACGTAGCCGCTGTGATCTTTTGCGGTCGCCGGTGAGGCGATTACGAGCGCGGCTGCTCCCGCTAAGAGGAAATTGCGCATTAGATCTGTCCCCTTTTAGTTTGAGGACTTGAACTTGGCCGCCTAGCGGGCGCGTGCAAATCAGTAGAATTCCCGATGGGATAACCAAGAACCGGGTCACGGATCGGCCTGATCGCAATCTGCTCGGCTAGGTCGCTTTTTGCTGCCCTGGAATGACCCGTGGGCTGACGGGCATTCGCCTAAGGTTAGCTTTGTCCGAAGCTGCCATCGAGGGCGCGCCATTTATAACTGTCCAGCACTCACCAAAAGCGAACGGCCCGGAAGCAGAGGAGGGGAAATCCTTTTGACCGGGCCGTTGCTTTGTCGCGGCTCGAACCACGACCCTCCATTATTGCGTCCTCTGCCGTCGACTAAAAATCGGGATTCTTCCCTATGCACGTCACAAGCGCACGCTCCGCTAGAAGTCAGGTTTGGGTGGAAAACTGTCATTGGGACTGCTTCGGTTTGCGCTCGCTGCGGCACCCGAATGATCTGAGACAGCCATGGCCCTTGGCGCGTGGCTGGCAAACAGCGAGGTCGCACTTACCCCTAGGAGTGTGTCGGCACTTGTCCCCACGGGCCGAGCCCGGCGGTGCGCGCTACAGGCACCGGGCGGCTCGCTGCGATCCCTCCCCACTCCCCCGCGAGCGAGCCGCGCCGTTGTGTCGATAATGGGGTCGAAAGCTGATCCTTTGCGTTGAGGCATCGCTGTCGTGAATTGTCAAAAAACTGGCGTCAACTATGAAACGCACGGCTCTTACCTCGATTAGCGCCCGAAACGCGCTCTGTAGACACGCCTTCGCCTAGGAGAGGTGCGTTCGGCGCTTGTTCTCAGGCGTCGAGCGAGGGGCAATCAATGGAACTGCGTAAAAGCGTTGACCTGTTGCGCGCACGAGCCGCGCACTTTTGCGAACTGGCAGACAGGGCGACGGACCCCGACGTTGCCGAAACTCTCCGCCAGACGGCCCGCGAAATAGACGCAGCGATAGCCATCGTCGGCGAACAGGATAACTGAAAACGCTCCGCTCCTTACAGGGCGCGGACAAGCGAACGGCCCGGAAGCGTCCAAGGGGAAAGGAAGCTTTTAACCGGGCCGTTGCAGTTGCCGCGACACTCGAATGAACGCGACACCGCACGAATAGGCTCTTTGGGCCCGATCAAATATCGGGTTTTGTTCCTAGCGCGACCGATGCGTGCCACCCCGCGACGGTGGAAGCAGGCACTTTGTTAGAGTTCAGCTTTGGGTCGAAATCGGACGTCCCGCTGATGGCAGGGATGGGTGGAAACCGGACATTCTGCGACACCAGCGAGCGATAGTCATACGATCGTTAGCATCCATTTGAAATCATGGGCGTTTTATCGAGATGCCGACGTTGGAGATTTCATCATGAACGCACTTATTCCAGGCATCGCATTGGTGATCTACGCCGTCGCAATCGCTCAACCCGTTCAGCCTCCCGCGCCTCAGGGCACGGCAACCCAGTCGTCGGCCGTTCCCCGCGAAGCGCCACGACCAACTTCGTCAAATCGTTGGGAAAGTCTTCCCGAGATGTCGAAAGACCATTGCCTTGCGGAAGCCATCGGAACTGCATCGGACGCTGAGACAGGTGCGCCTGTCCACGCGGCCCTTGACCCGCAGACGGGGAAGCCGCTCTGCGCGAGCGAGCAGAAGGGTGCCGACACTCGCCTTCAGAAGGAGTAGGTTGGTGGAATACCGACGCGGCATCGAGCGACTGCCCCATCACCAGTGGGAGTGGCAGCGGCTGTGGCACTTCAACGAAACGTGTGCGGGCTATCCCACGCGGGACTTCATCAGCCGCACAGACAGACCGCCAAGTAGCGAGCTTTGCAGCGATTGCACTCGGGTGGACTAAAGAGCGGCCATTCGAACTGCATCGTCTGGCCGCGCGTCCAGCGGACAAGCGAACGGCCCGGAGCGCCCCCAGGGAGGGAGACCCGGGCCGTTGCTGTTGTCGCACGCCCGGTGCGGCCGGGGTGGCGACCCCGCACAAATGCGCTCTTCTGGCCAGAGCAAACATCGGGTTTTGTCCCTAAGGCTCCCGGCGAACCCTTGAGTGGGAAGCGACACTGCGCGGCCTCGCCTTCTCGGTATTTGCACGGATTCCCACTCTCACGCAGAGCCTTAGAGACGCTCGTGCGGGGCAGCCATGACAACGCCAATTCGAGTGATCAGCACTGCAATCAAAACTCGGCGCGTAATTCAGTTTCGCTACAGGGTGCTGATGCGTCAGGTTGAGCCTCATGCGCTCGGCTATGATAAGCGCGGGCACCTAATGCTGTGCGGGTGGCAAGTGACCGGGCTGAACCGGGGATGGCAATTTTACCCGTTGGCGAGATTGAGCGGTCTATCCATTACCGACATGCATTTCGACGAACCTCGCCAAGGCTGCAGCGCAAACAATTCCATGAGCCAGATACTGGCGCATCTTTGAGATCACCGGAGGCGGCATAACCGTCGAATGGCGGCTTCGTTGTAAATCTTCCTCGGCAAGCTTTCCTGGAACCCACGCACCTGGGCGAGTCCAGCGCAATCCGTATTTCAAACGTCTACCCTAAAGCCGGATAAACCCTCTCGACCAGTGGTCCGCGTCGACCTCGTATTGCTCGATGGAGAAGCCGTGCGGCTCTTCGCAGAAACCAGGGAGCAGGCTGCTCCGTTCCTCCGCTTCTTCTGCCAGCGGCCTCGTTGAATAGATGCCAACGATCTTCACTCTTCCCGTCTCCGGGAGGCTGTGGAGCAGCGCAAACAAGCGACCTTCGGGTCCGATTAATGCCAATTCGGGTCTGCCTGTCGATGTGGAGGAAACTTGGCGAGGAGGCAGCCTCCGCGCCACAACTCGGATCGCACTTGCAAACGCAGTGCAGACGCGACTTCAATCGCTTCGGCGTCAGACTGGCAGTAAATCCGATCAGATCTAATGAACTTGTGGCTCCGGTCGAGATAATGAAGTCGATAGCCGGGCATGCTGAGGGCAATGCATTTCTGAATGGAACAACCCAATCAGCAATTTTCCTGACTCGGTGCCGTTAGGAGGCTCATGTTCGGCGCTCGGCTAAAGTCAGCTTTGGGTGGAAAGCTGACATTAGCGTTCGAAGTCAGTGACGCCGCACTGTGTCACTACGCTTCGCCATAATCGTTCGCTCGATTTCCGTGACTCAGCGTCCATGTAAATGCCGACGGGATAGGATGCGGCAGGTGGGCGAATAAGAGCGACCATCGCGTCCGAGTTCGACTCCTTCACCCCCGGTAAACCCTGAAACAGTGCGCTTGGCGGCCCTGTTCGGTGGGCACGTCGAACGAAGAACTTCTTGCGTCGCCATATTCAGGTTCGAACCCTGATGAAACAGAGACGACCCCGAAGTTAGATAGAGCCCTTCCGACGCATTGAACGCTGACATCGAACCCTCGGTGCTGAATGAGCCCCTGCCAGAGCGGAGGCGTTCGATTGGCGCACAGCAGAACGGCGCAACTCATACTAAGGACTACCCGACGAGCGCCGCTACTCATCTTGTCAGAATATCCGCTGCCTGAATGTCCGCAATGGGTGGAAAGCTGACATTAACGGGACGGCGCTTACGGTGAGCGCTCCGACAAGGGCTCGCACAGCGCGCGCCTCAACTATCGGCGGACTGCTGCGCTCGCAGCCTCAATTCCTGCGGCCTCCGTGCGGAAGTGGGAGCGTCGGAATGGTTGAACTCGTTAGCTTCCCGACGAAGTCTCTCAGCATAGGCCACTAGGCGTCGTGCGACTTCGTCTTGCGCTTCTTCCTCATGGCGGATCGTCATGGCGGCAAGCGTAACCCAACCATTGTTGACGTCTCTAACAGAGGTTAGCGTCACGCTCGCAGCACTAGGGACAAACCCTGATTTTTTTGAGTGGAAAACAGCGCACTGTTTTCGCCGTTGCGCATCTGCATTCGCGGCAAAAGACATTAAGGTTACCTCGTTGGGGCACATCTCGGTTAGTACTCACTGCGAATTGTGACGGGGGATTTGTGTCACAGGAAAGCCTGGGGCTCTACGACACGCCTGCCGACCGGCAAGAGTCCCGGTTCGCCTTTGTTGTTATCGGCCTACTGCTCATCGCGACCATTGCTGTTCTACCGGTTCGTGACGTTCGTTGGCCCGAGATCAACGCCTTTGTTCCGATGGTCAACGCCATCATGTTTGTCGGCGGGCTCATCAGTGCGACAATACTTTACGCGCAGGCACGGGTCGCTCGGTCGCGCGCGTTGGTCGTGCTGGCTAGCGGCTACCTCTTGGCGGCCTTCCTTCTTGTACCGCACACCCTCACATTCCCAGGCGCGTTCGCACCAGAAGGACTACTCAAAGCAGGCCTTAATGGCACGGCGTGGGTCGCTACATTTCGGCGGGCTGCGCTTACGATCTCGATACTTGTTTATGTGCAGTTCAAGCGGAGGGAGGCTGCACGACCTCGGTTTGAGCGGCCGCCAGTGCGGATCAGCGTTGGAGTAGTGTCGGCGAGCGTCCTCGCAGCGGTCCTGACCCTGCTGGCAACGGTTGGGCAGGGCTTGCTACCAGCGCAATTCATCAATCCTTCCGACGTCATCTACGAGAGCGCCGTTGCACGCGAGCTCGTGATGGTTGCACTTATCGGTGTCACGACAATCATGCTGCTCCGCGCCCCCAAATCAGTGCTCGATCTTTGGCTCATCGTCGCGGTCTCAGACTGGCTAATTCAGGCCTTGCTCGTCATATTGCTTCACAGCCGTTTCACGGCTGGCTGGTACTACCTGTTCTTCTTAACGTTGTTCTCCCACCTCGTAGTGATGCTGGCCTTGGTAGCTGAGTCCATCCGACTCTACGGGAAGCTGGCGGTCTCGACCGCGGCACTCAATCGAGAACGTGAATCGAGGCTCATTTCAATGGGAGCCGTCACAGCCGCAATAGCCCATGAAGTTGGACAGCCGCTTAATGCCATCGGTCTCAATGCATTGGCCGCACAAAACTGCCTCACGCAGGCTCGGCCTGACATCCAAAAGGCAATTACCGCTCTCGGTGCAATCAGCGAAGACCGGCAGCGCACATTTGATGTGCTCACGAACGTAAGGACCACGTTCGCCAAGGGGCCTGGCCCAGCAACTGTGTTCAACCTCAACAACTTGGCCCATGAAACCGCATCATTGCTAGAACGGGAGCTGCGCGATGGGAAAGTGTCCGTACGGTTCGCGCTGGATCAGACGTTGCCATCGGTCATGGGTGATCGAGTTCAAATGCAGCGAGTACTGCTCAACCTGTTCACGAACGCAATCGAGTCCTTGAGCGAGGCCGCAAACGGTCCCCACCACATTACGGTCCGTTCTCTAGCGCCGGACAGCTCGACGGTCCTGCTCGAAATCGCCGATACGGGTAGCGGAATCTCCCCCGATAGGGTGGAGAAGTCTTCGATGCATTCTTCACGACCAAAGTGACCGGCACCGGCATCGGGTTAGCCATGTGTCGCACGATTGTCGAAGAGCACGGCGGCCGTCTTTGGGCGTCAAATGGCAATCCCCGAGGCGCCGTCCTTCACTTGGAGCTGCCGAGCGGCGAGCGCTGAGACGTCGGCTAGCTCAGCGGATAACTGGCTAATGTCGGCAACGGGTTCGCGCGCAGCCGAGGTAGAGTCGGCTTTGGGTCGAAAGCTACCACTACGCTAATGGCAGGAATGGGTCGAAAGCTGCCATAAGCGGACGGTCTGCTAACGGCCAGAAGTGGACGCGGGGCAGGGACGTCTGGTGAGCGCCCATTGAGGTCATTGCCCGGACGCTCGGCCAAAGCCGCAAGCGGCCATTGGTTCAGGGAGTCGGCTAGAGTGAGCTGCGGAGAAGCGAACGGCCCGGAGAGCTCGAGGGGGAGCCTTTGATCCGGGCCGTTGCCTTGCCGCGTAGAGTGGAATGAAACGCGAGCCGACTGCGAGTGCTCTCTTTTTGGGCAATCAAATATCGGGTTTTTTCCCTAGCGCCGCTAGGCAATGTCGAGGTCGACGGGATTGGACGCAGGGTCGATCAGTCAGCTTAGTCGGCGTCGAGACCGGCGGAACGGAAAATGCCGATTGCCGAAGCGACGGCCTCGGCTGTCGGAGGTTCGGTATTCGCGAGCTTATAGTCGAGACCTAGGCGCTTCCATTTGTAGCGCCCCATTTGGTGAAACGGCAGGATCTCGGCCCGTGTGACTACGCCAAGCGACGCGGCGAACTCGGCGACGGCTCTCATCTCGTCCGACACATCCGTAAGTCCGGGCACAAGCACGTAGCGAAGCCACATAGGCCGCCTGAGCGATGACAGTCGCCGAGCGAATCCGATAACGTCCTCGTTGCCGATACCTGTCACGCGCTCATGCTGAACGGGCGAGAATGCTTTCATGTCGAGGATCACGAGATCGATGTCCTCAAGCTCCCCATCGGATAATTTGTCGCCGTTGAAGCCGTTAGTCTCGATCGCCGTGTGGACACCCATGTGCTTGGCGGCTGCGAACAATCGCGCCGCAAAACGATGCTGGATCAGCGGTTCTCCGCCGGAAAGGGTGAACCCACCGGCCATCGATCTCAGACCGTTTGCATAGGTGCGGATCTCGTCGATCGCTCGCTCGAGCGGCACCGGGATACCGTTCGAGAGCGTCCATGTGTCGGGGTTGTGGCAAAATTGACACCGAAACATACAGGCCGTGGTCCACGCCACCAGCCGTATTCCTGGACCATCAACAGCTGAGCCGGTCGTGAATGAATGGAGGAAACCGAGATCGCCGGTCTTTAGTGCGCTTTTGACGTCGGTCTCAGGCACGCCGTCACCGAGATGAATCCGCATCTCGAAGGGAGATTTGGCCTCCAGCGGGACCGTTGCGGTAGTGTCCACTTCCATTTCACTCACCGTGGAAGGTGCGTTTGATCACGTCCATTTGCTGCTCGCGCGTCAGGCGGACGAAATTAACGGCATATCCGGAAACCCGGATGGTCAGGCTGGGATATTTTTCGGGATGGTCCATCGCGTCGATGAGGGTTTCGCGGTTCAGCACGTTGACGTTCATATGGTAGCCGGTCACGCCGAAAAACCGATCGAGGATGGACGTAAGATTTGTGATGCGATCCTTCTCGGTCCGTCCGAGGCCCGTCGGAACGATGCTGGTCGTCAGCGAAATCCCATCCGCGGCGTCTCGATAGGGGATCTTGGCGACCGATGCGGCTGAAGCCTGGATCCCGTGACTGTCGCGCCCGTGCATCGGGTTTGCCCCGGGCGCGAACGGCTCACCCTTCCGCCGTCCATCGGGCGTGTTGCCCGTCCCCTTCCCGTAAACGACATTGGACGTGATCGTCAGCACCGATTGCGTGTGGATGGCGTTGCGATAGGTCGGATATTTGCGGAGCTTGGTCATCATCGTGCTGACCAGCCAGGCAGCCAAGTGATCCACGCGATTGTCGTTATTGCCGAAAACCGGGAACTCTCCCTCGGTCTCATAATCGACAATGAGCCCGGTCGCGTCGCGGATCACCTTCACCTTTGCATATTTCATTGCCGACAGGCTGTCCGCGACGACCGACATGCCGGCGATTCCGAAAGCCATCGTCCGCAACGGCGCATAATCGTGAAGCGCCATTTCTATCCGCTCGTACGAGTATTTGTCGTGCATGTAGTGGATGCAGTTCATTGCGGTAACGTAGACTCCGGCGAGCCAGTCCATCATCGTTTCAAACCGTTCGAGCACGTCATCGAAGTCGAGATAGTCGCCACTGACAGGGTCCGACTTGGGCGCGACTTGCTCGCCGCTCATCTCGTCGCGGCCGCCGTTGATCGCATAGAGCAGGCACTTGGCGAGGTTCGCCCGCGCGCCGAAGAATTGCATTTGCTTGCCCACAGCCATGGGCGAGACGCAGCAGGCGATTGCACCGTCGTCGCCCCAAGCCATGCGCATAATCTCGTCGCTCTCAAACTGGATCGAGCTCGTGTCGATCGAGACCTTTGCCGAGAAGCGGCGGAATGGTTCAGGCAATTCCGGAGAGTACCAGATCGTGAGGTTCGGTTCCGGAGCCGGTCCCAGGTTGTACAGGGTCTGCAGAAACCGGAAGCTGGTCTTCGTTACAAGTGGCCGCCCGTCGTCTCCCATTCCGCCGATCGATTCCGTCACCCAGGTCGGATCACCCGAAAAAAGCTCGTCATATTCGGGAGTGCGAAGGAAACGGACGATCCGAAGCTTGATCACGAAATCATCGACGATCTCCTGTGCCTCGCTTTCGGTGATCAGCCCCGCAGCCAGGTCGCGCTCGAAATAGATGTCTAGGAAGGTCGAAACCCGTCCAAGCGACATTGCCGCGCCATTCTGCTCTTTCACACTCGCGAGGTAGGCGAAATAGAGCCACTGCACGGCATCCTTGGCCGACTGCGCGGGAGCCGAAACGTCAAACCCATATTTCGCGGCCATTTCCTTGAGCTCGCCGAAAGCGCGGATTTGCTCGCTCAACTCCTCGCGATCGCGAATGATCTCGTCGGTCGACCATTGCCTGTCGAGCGCGGCCTTTTCGGCCTTCTTGTGCTGGAGCAGGCGGTCAACTCCATAAAGCGCAAGGCGGCGGTAATCGCCGATAATCCGTCCGCGCCCATAAGCGTCGGGTAGGCCCGTCAGGATATGCGAGGAGCGGCACCGCCGGACGTCTTCGGTGTACGCGTCGAACACGCCGTCATTGTGTGATTTGCGATATTTGGAGAAGATCTCGACCAGCTGCGGATCGGCCACGTAGCCGTAGGTTTTAAGCGAGGTCAGCACCATCCGGAAGCCGCCGTTGGGCATGATCGCGCGTTTGAGCGGCGCTTCTGTCTGGAGGCCGACGATGATTTCGTTTTCCTTGTCGATGTAGCCCGCATCGTGGGCCGTGATCGAGCTAGGAATTTGCGAGATGTCGAGGACGCCTTTCTTTCGCTCCTCGACGAACAAATCCGTGAGCGTCTTCCAAATGCCGAGCGTCCGCCTCGTGGGGCCCGCAAGGAACGATTTACCGTCGTAATAGGGGGTGTAATTGGCCTGGATGAAGTCGCGGACGTTGATCTCCTTCGTCCACAAGCCGCCTTCAAAGGGAGGACGCTCCCCCGTTTTTGGGTGCGTATGTTCCAGGACCATCGTGGACATGGGGATCTCCATTATTCGGCGGGGACTGCCGGACTTCGCAGCGCGACGGGTCGGTTTTTCGATCCCGTTTCGCGCAGCAGCAGGGTGAAGAATATTGCTAGGGCGACGGCGTAGAGCAGGGGCTGAAACGCCTGCTGATAATGCGGGAGCTCACGTTCTCCGCCGGCGCTAAGGCGCGTGAGCGCGTCTGCAAAAACTGGACCAAGCAACGCGGTCATCATGAAGTTGATGAAGTTGACGACCCCGGTGGATGTCCCGGCATGCTCAGGGCGGTTCACCTCCTTGATGACCGTGTATGGGATCATCGCAGCGCCCGATGCTATCCCCGCGACCAGCCCCAGGCTGAAGGGCGGGAACAGGTTGCGCGGTCCGAAGAGGATCAATGCCAGGCACGCCAGCAGAACGGCTGCGGCGCCGATGATCACTGGCTTACGCCGGCCAATCCTGTCGGACAGCCAACCGAGCAATGGACAACCGATGATCCAGCCGAACGGAATGGAGGCCGAACGCAGTACGGCGAGCGAGTATGGAAGATCATGCGCCTCCTGAAGGAAGCGCACGCCCCAGACCATGTCGAAGATCGTCGTGGGAATGAACAAAAGGCCAGCGATCAGGCCGCACAGTATGGATTGGGGATTAGCGAACACCGCTCCGATCGCGCGTATCGCTGGACCCAAGCCCGCTCGAGCGCCGCTCTTCGACTGTTTGGGAATAAGGAACAGGAGAGCGGCGGCAATTGGAAAACCGATCACACCCATTGCGATCCAGAACGTCTTCCAAGGCAGGCCCGCCGCCAAAACCGGGCCGACGACGAACTGACCGGCGGAGCCGCCCGCCATTCCGAACATTTGGGTTACGCCGATCAGGGTCGCTGCGCGTGAGGCCGGCAACGAGCTTGTCGCAATTGCGACGGCGCCAATCAGCGCGAAGACTCCGCCCGCGCCCTGAAGGAAGCGGCCGATCGCCCCAAGCGTCGGATCTCCCGTGGCGAACAGTATAGCGCCCACAGCTACGGTGGCAGCGCCGGCCGGGACAACCTTGCGTGGACCAATCTGGTCCATCGCAACGCCGGCGACCAGGCTGAACGGGGCGTAACCGTAGTAAAAGAGCCCGAGAAGCGACGCGACGCCAGCTGCCGTCAGGCCGAACCCAGCGGTCAACTCCGGCATCATTACCGCGGGCGCCGAACGCAGCATGTACTGGTAGAAATAATAGACCGCAGTCAGCAGCCACGCCGCGACAACGACGCGCGAAACCGTCGATGGCTCCGGCTGCCGACTTTCGGCCACACGCTGCCTCGTTCAACAGAGAACGAGGGACTGGGCCAGGCCGGCTTCCGACGTCTCCTTGTACTTCGGGTTCATGTCCTTTGCGGTCTGGGCCATCGCCGTGATCACCGTGTCGAGATCGACCCGACGATTGGCCGGTATCTCGTTGCTGGCGATCAGATATCCGGTCCAGGACTTTACCGCGCCAAATGCGCAGCGCTCAATGCACGGTACTTGTACGAAACCCGCAACCGGGTCGCACGTCATCCCAAGATGGTGCTCGAGAGCCGCCCCTGCGCCGTTTGCCGCGATAACCGGGGACGCGTCATGGGCTTGGGCAACTGCCGCAGCTCCCATGGCGGATGCCACGCCGATCTCGGCCTGACAGCCGCCTTCGGCCGCCGACAAAGTCGCGTTGTGCTTGCACAGGTAACCAACGATTGCCGCGGCCAGAAGAGCTTCGCGCAGCTTCTCGTCGGACTTGTTTCCGCCCTCTGGACCAAGCGAATAGATAATGGCCGGCATCACACCAGCCGATCCCCCGGTTGGAGCCGTGATGACCAAGTGGCCCCGCGCATTTTCCTCTGATCCGGCAAGCGCCGCGGCAGAAACCAAGCCGATGGCCTTCCTTGCCGGCTCCTGGGTCGCCATCGCGCTTTTGTAGACGTCGCCAGCCTTCGTTTTGAGTTTGATTGGCCCGGGAAGCACCCCGGGAGGGGCATTTAGTCCGGTCTTTACCGTCGCCCGCATTGCGCCCAGAATCTTGTCGAGGAACGCGTCGATTTCCGCCTTATCGCGCCCTGAGATCGCGAGCTCGTTGGCATAGGCGAGTTGCGCCAACGAGATCTTGTCGCGCTGCGCGTACGTTAGCACCTCCGCCATCGTCGAATAAGGATATTTCGGCGGGTTCTTCTTAGGGGGCTGGTAGCCCTTCCATTCGATGAAGCCGCCGCCGACGGAATAATATTCCTGCTCAAGCAACACTTTGTCACCAGCCAGCAGACTCACTTTCATCGTATTGGGGTGGTGGAAGTCGCCCTTCGGCGCGTCGTAGATGATGTCCTTCAGGGATGCGTTGATCGTCTTGCTGCCAAGCTTCACCGGATAAACTTTGCCCGGTTCCTTAGCCATATTGTCGAGAATCGCAGGATCTATGCTCGCCGGCTCATATCCAATGAGGCCGGCAAGCGACGCGCGCTCCGTCCCGTGCCCCTTCCCGGTCGCGCTCAGGCTGCCGAACAAGTTCACTCTCAGGGCGGTTGCCTGCGCCAGCTGATCGGCGGGCAGCTTCGAAGCGCGCTGGTAAAAGTCATAGGTAATCCGCATCGGGCCGATCGTGTGCGACGACGACGGTCCCGGGCCGACTTTGTAGAACTCGTCGACCAGGGTCATGACCGGACCTTTCGAATTCTTGACGACCTGCAGGTTCGGATCGATCGGCTGCGACCCGATCGGCGGTCCGGCTGGGGTTTGCGCCCACAACGGATTGACCCTTCCGCCGAGCGCAATAACGGCCGTTGCCATCGCGCTTCGCATCATAAACGAGCGGCGATCGGATCCTGCGTGTGGTTCCGAATAATCAAGCTCCGGGAGCGGCACAGAACTGGTGGGCTCAACGTGGGCGTCCATGGCTTGTCTCCGCCTTGGGACCTGATCAATTTCAGCACGAACCGGTCGCGCGAAGACCACATCCCGTTGATCTCATTGGCGGCGGATAAGACGGACATTCCAAGATGTTTATCGGGCGAACTACGTAGAAACGGCTTCGGTCTTCCGATTTTCGCTCGGGATAAGTCCGCAGAACATGACGTATCGAAATTGTGGATAGGTTTTCGCCTGGACGACTACATCATCCCACAGCGGCATCTGCGTACTAAACCCGATGCAAGCGCCTAAACACCAGACTTATTCGCCGCATCGCGAGATGTTCCACCGCAGCGGGGGGCATACCAATGTCCAAGCGGATGATTTTTCTCATTGCAATCGCCGCCTTGGCGGCGGGCTTCGTCGCATGGAAGTTGCTGGCAAAGCCGGATCTTCCAGCGGGGATCGCCTCAGGCAACGGCCGCCTCGAGGCAAACGAGCTCTTCGTCTCGGCAAAAATCCCAGGTCGAGTGAAAGAAGTCCTAGTCGACGAAGGCGACACGGTTACGCCAGGCCAGGTGGTGGCGCGGCTTGACACTGAGGAGTTGGAAGCGAGCCTGCGACAAGCAGAAGCCCAGGTCGATCAAGCGCGGCAAACGGAGCGAGCCGCCATCGCAGATGTCCAGACGAAGCGCGCACAGCTGAACACTCGCCGTGCTGAGATAGCCGAGAAGCAAGCCGATCTTAGCTACGCGTCTCAACAATCTTCGCGTTCTCAGGGTTTGGTGAAAACTGGGGCGGTGAGTTCTTCAGGAAGCGCAGCTCGACAGTTCTCAAATGCTCGCCAAGCGCGCCCAGGTGGCCGGCTCGCGGGCAGATTTTGTCGCGGCGCAGGCCGATCTCGCGCAGTCGCAAGCGACCGTCGGCCGGATGACCTCGACGATCCAAGCAGCAAGTGCTGAAGCCGACCGGATCCGCGCGCAGATCAAGGATACCGTGCTGGTCGCTCCGATCAGAGGCCGCATCGAGCGTCGCCTTGCGGAACAAGGTGAGGTCGTAGGCGCAGGCGGCCGGGTCTTTTCAATCGTCGATCTAAGCGACGTCTACATGTACGTTTTCCTGCCCGAGAAGGTGACCGGAAAGCTCCGGCTCGGCTCCGAGGCTCGCATCGTACTCGATGCTGCGCCGCAGTATCCAATCCGCGCGTACGTTTCCTATGTTTCGCCGACGGCGCAATTCACGCCGAAAACTGTCGAGACGGCTGAAGAGCGGCATAACCTGAGCTTCCGCGTGAAGCTGCAGATCCCGAAGGAGCGGCTCGCGCCAATACGAAGCACTCGTGAAAGCCGGCGTGCCCGGCATGGGCTATGTACGGTTCGACAACGGCGACGCAGTGGCCCGCAAAGCTACAGCCGCCGGCTAGCGTACCGAGCAACCTTTGGAGCACCAGCGGTAGCTCAAAGGCCAAGTGAATGGATGCCTTCGGCCTAGACTTTTGCGCTAGTGCTCAAGGCGTTTCGCATCGATATCGCGACGTAATCGCACTCGACGACGTCAGCATCGAGATCCCGGCCAACAAGATGATCGGGATCATCGGGCCAGACGGCGTCGGCAAATCGACGCTTGCTTGGACTTCTCGCGGGCGTGCGCAAAATCCAAGAAGGTGACGTACGAAGTTCTCGGCGGCACCTATCGGCGACGCGAAGTTCCGGACGAAAACCGCAGAGCGTATTGCCTACCTGCCGCAGGGGCTCGGCAAGAACCTGTATCCGACCCTCTCCATCACCGAGAACGTCGACTTCTTCGGACGGCTGTTCGGTCAGTCAGCAGACGAACGTGAATGGCGCATCAACGATCTGTTTGACAGCACCGACCTCACGCCGTTCCGGGAGCGGCCTGCAGGCAAGCTTTCGGGCGGAATGAAGCAGAAGCTCGGACTCTGCTGCTCGCTCATCCACGATCCTGACCTGCTGATCCTCGACGAGCCGACAACCGGCGTCGATCCGCTCGCCCGGCGGCAGTTCTGGGACCTGATCGACCGCATCCGAGAGCGCCGCCCGACGATGAGCGTGCTTGGTCGCAACCGCTTACATGGACGAGGCTGAGCGGTTCGACTGGCTGATGGCCATGAACGCCGGCAAGGTCCTCGACACCGGCACGCCAGCTGAGGTGCGCGATACAGACCAATTCGGCGACGCTCGAGGAGGCATTCATCAAGCTTCTGCCGGAGGAGGCCAAGAAGGGGCACCGCGAGCCGCAGATCACCCCGATGAAGCCGTCCGAGGGCCCACCGGCAATCGAGGCGCACGGACTGACCCAAAGGTTCGGTACTTTCACCGCCGTCGATCACGTGAACTTCCGCATCGAGCGCGGCGAGATCTTCGGATTCCTCGGGCTCAAATGGCTGCGGCAAGACGACGACGATGAAGATGCTGACCGGTCTGCTGCGAGCCGACCGAAGGCACCGCGCAGCTGTTCGGCAAGGAGATGAAGGGCGGCGACATCGAGGCGCGGCGCCGCGTCGGCTTCATGAGCCAGGCCTTCTCGCTCTACACGGAGCTGACGGTGCGGCAGAACCTAATGCTGCACGCTCGGCTGTTCGATTTGCCGCCCGAGCAAGGTGAAGCGCGCGTCGCCGAGCTCATTCAGAAATTCGGACTCGGAGCCTGTTGCGGACACGCTGGCGCAGGACATTCCGCTCGGCATCCGCCAGCGCCTGTCGCTCGCCGTGGCCGTGCTCCACGAGCCGGAAGTGCTGATCCTCGACGAGCCGACCTCGGGCGTCGACCCGGTCGCGCGCGACGGCTTCTGGGAGCTGCTGATCAAGCTCTCGCGGGACGAAGGTGTCACCATCTTCCTCTCGACCCACTTCATGAACGAGGCCGCTCGATGCGACCGGATGTCGATGATGCATCGCGGGAAGGTGCTCGCGCAGGACACGCCGGCCGAGCTTGTCGAGGCAGCGCAATGCGCCAACCCTCGAAGCGGCCTTCATCGGCTATCTGGAGGACGAGGCCGCAGAAGGACAGGAGAGCCGTCGACCGCAGTGGCCGCACGAGGCATTCGCGGAGCAGTCGAGCTACGAGGACCAGCTCGCGCAGAACAAGCGCAACCGGATCCGGAGCCCGGCAAGTTCAGCCTCGCGCGAGTCTGGGCCTTTGCGCGGCGCGAAGCGATCGAGCTTCGCCATGACACTGTGCGCCTGACGTTCGCGGTGCTCGGGCCGCTGCTGCTGATGATCGTGTTCGGCTACGGCATCTCGCTGGACGTCAATCACCTGACTTTCGCGACGCTCGACTACGACCAGACCGCGGCAAGCCGGGCCTACGCCGACAGCTACCGGGGCTCGATCTACTATGACGAGCATAAGCCGATCCTGAACGACGACGAGCTCGACCGGCGGCTGCGCAACGGCGAGCTGCGGTTCGCGCTCGAGATTC
This sequence comes from uncultured Alphaproteobacteria bacterium, assembly GCA_963754245.1. GTDB lineage: Bacteria > Pseudomonadota > Alphaproteobacteria > Sphingomonadales > Sphingomonadaceae > Sphingomicrobium. The sequence goes on along the minus strand of CAVWET010000013.1, from coordinate 441,275 downwards.
CGGCCGGGCTTCGAGCGCGACCTGTCCAGCAGGGCCGCCAGCCCGCCGTCGCTGCCTATGTCGATGCCGCCGTGCCGTTCCGCGCGGAAACCGCCCGCGGGTACGTCGAGGCGACGCACGACCAATACGAAGCGCAGCTGCGCGAGGCGAAGGGCATCCCGCCTGTCGCCCAGCCAGCCAACGTCGAGACGCGCGCACTCTACAATCAGTCGTTCGAGAGCGTCTACGCCATGGTGCCGGGCGACATCATGCTCCTGCTGATGCTGATCCCGAGCATGCTGACCGCGCTGAGCGTCGTGCGCGAGAAGGAGCTTGGCTCCATCGCCAACTTCTATGCCGCGCCGGCGACCAAGGCGGAGTTCCTGTTCGGCAAGCAGCTGCCCTACATCGGCGTCGCGCTGATCCAGTTCGTCTCGCTCGTCGCTGCTCGCAGTCTTCCTGTTCCACGTGCCCGATCAAAGGCAGCATCCTGTACGCTGGCGCTTGGGCGGCATCATCTACGTGCTTGGCGAGCACGGGCTTCGGGCTGCTGATTTCGGTCTTCGCGTCCACGCAGACCGCGGCCATCTTCGCCGCCGCGATCATCACCATCCTGCCGGCGGTCCAATTCTCCGGCATGTTCGTGCCGACCTCCTCGCTGACCGGCGGCGCCTGGTTCGCCTCGCAAGATCTTCCCCAGCACCTACTTCCAGTCGATCAGCGTCGGAACCTTCACCAAGGCGCTGGGCTTCGACACCGTGTGGCCGAAGCATGGTCGCCCTCGGCGATCATCGCCACCGTCTATTTCAGCCTCTCCGTACTGCTCCTGAAGAAGCAGGAGGCATGAGCGGTGCGCGCTGCGAAGCACATCTTCCATCTCGGCATCAAGGAGCTGATCAGCCTGTTCCGCGATCCGGTGCTGCTGTTCCTGATCGCCTACACCTTCACCTTCTCCGTCTACACGCCGTCGAAAAGCGCGGTGATGGACGTGGTCAACGCCTCCATCGCGATCGTCGACGAAGACAATAGCGACGCCTCGCGCGCCGTTCGTGATGCGATGCTGCCGCCGCAATTCCTGCCGCCGCAGCAGATCGACTTCGCGCGACATCAACCCGGCGATGGACCGGGGCAAATACACGTTCGTCGTGAACGTGCCGCCCGAAGTTCCAGTCGGACCTCGCGCGAGAATGCGAAGCCGGACGTCCAGGTCGATCACCGACGCAACGGCGATGAGCCAGGCCGGCCGCGGTCCGACCTACATTCAGCAGATCATCAACAATACGATCGACGCCGTACTGGATGCCGCGAGGACAAGCGCGAACAATCGAGCCGCTGGTCGCGCTCGAGACGCGCGCGCGCTTCAACCCGAACATGCAGCAGGGCTGGTTCGTCGCCATCAACCAGGTGATCAACAACATCTCGGTGCTGGCGATCTTCCTGTGCGGCGCCGCGGTGCTGCGCGAGCGCGAGCACGGCAACATCGAGCACCTGCTGGTGATGCCGCTTCGCCCCTTCGAGCTGATGTTCGCCAAGATCTGGGCGAACGGCCTCGTGGTCATCATCGCCGCGATGCTGTCGCTGTTCCTGGTCGTGAAAGGGCTGATCGGCGTGCCCGATCGCCGGCTCGATCCCGCTGTTCGCTGTTCGGCCTCGCGATCTACCTCTTCTCGGTCACCGCGCTCGGCATCATGCTCGCGACAATTGTCCGTTCGATGCCGCAATTCGGCCTGCTCGCCTTTCCCGGTCTTCATCGTCATGAGCCTGCTGTCCGGCGGCCAGACGCCGCTCGAAAGCATGCCGGTCTTCCTGCAGAAGGTGATGCAGTTCGTTCCCTCGACGCACTTCGTCAGCTTCTCCCAAGCCGTGCTGTTCCGCAACGCGACCCTGGCGATGGTGTGGCCTCAGCTGCTCGCGATGTTCGCGATCGGCAGCGCCTACACCGTCTTCACGCTCGTCAGGTTCAGGAAGATGCTGGCGGCGATCCAGTGAATGGAGGCCCATGTGACCGATTATCGCTCTAGAAAATCGTTGCTGGCGCGAGCGACGGCATCGTTACTTTGCGCGAACCTCCTCAGCTCGTGCGTGATGGGGCCGAACTACCACAGGCCGGAAATCGCGCAGCCGAACGATTTCCGTTTCCAGATCAATCAAACGGACGCATCTTCCTTCGCGGATCTCGCATGGTGGGAGGTGTTCAAGGACCCCGCACTCCAAACGCTGATCACCGCCGCACTCAAGAACAGCACCGACCTACAGGTCGCGGCAGCGCGCATCGAGCAAGCGCGCCAGCTCGTCGGCGTGGCCCGTTCGCAGGGTCTGCCGCAGCTCAACTACGACGCACATGGCGGGGCCCAGAAGAAACCCGGGGACGACCAGGACATTGTCGGATCCTATTCGTCCGGTGTCGGGTTGCTGAATGCGGCGTGGGAACTGGACATTTGGGGTCGGATTCGCCGAGCCACAGAAGCAGCCCGCGCGAACACGTATCAGCAGGAAGAAATTCGTCGCGGCATCATGCTGACATTGGTCAGCGACGTTGCGAACGGTTATTTTCGCTTGCTTCAGCTCGATCGCGAACTCGCCATTGCCACTGAAAGCCAATCGACTTTTACCAAAACCCACGAGCTCTTCTCGCTCCGCTTCCAGGCCGGCCGCGACAGCCGACTTCCGGTCGAGCGCGCAAAGGCTTCGCTCGATGAGAGCACTGCACAGGTCGCCAGCATAAAGCGCGAGATCGCGCAGCAGGAGAACGCACTCAGCATCCTCGCCGGCGCCTATCCCGGACCCATTCCCCGGGGAATGACTCTGACCGCACAACAAATGCCGCCCCAGACTCCCGTGGGGCTCTCGACAGACTTGTTGCGTCGCCGCCCGGACATCCGCGCCGCGGAACAGGGAATGATCAGTGCCAACGCCGCAGATCGGCGGAGGCGATTGCCAACTTCTATCCGCGCATCGGCTTATCAGCGCTTGCCGGACTTATTGGGATCGCGGGAGCTGGCGCCCTCGATGGAAATTCCGGCTTCTGGAGGGGCGGGCTCAACATCGCGGGCCCAATCTTCACCGGCGGGCGGCTTCAATCCGAATATCGGAACCGAAAGGCCTACTGGGACGAAACAGTTGCCCAGTACCGTCAAACGATCCTGGTCGCGTTTCGGGAAACATCCGATGCACTCGTCGCCGAACAGAGGCTCGCAGAAGAACGGGCGGCGTTGGAAACCAAGGTCGCCGCGAGCCGTCAGTCGATCGATCTGGCACTTCAACGCTTCCACGGGGGCCGCGCGAGTTATTTCGAGGTAATCGAGGCCCAGCAGCAGCTCTTTCCTGCTGAAGATCAGCTAGCGAAAGTGCAACAGGCGCAGCTCGTTGCAGTAGTCAATCTCTACAAGGCCTTGGGGGGTGGCTGGAACCTTACCGATGCCCAGTTCCAGCGACACGGCTGATCGGGAATCACGGAAAGGAGGAGGACATGAACGTCCTCGAAGCAGAAGCGCCCACGAGAGAGCCGGCCCATCAGAAATATGACCGGCTCATTGCACGCGCCCGGCGACTGCCTCCGGCAATCACCGCAATCGTGCATCCCTGCGACAAATCGTCGACTCGAAAGCGCCATTGAGGCCGCCAAGCTCGGATTGATCGTCCCGATCCTGGTCGGACCGAGGTCAAAAATTGAACAGGCCGCAGCCGAAAACAAATTCGACGTCAGCCAGTTCGAGATTGTCGACGCGGCGCACAGCCATGATGCAGCGGCCAAGGCCGTGGCGTTGGTCCGCGCGGGCAAGGCCGAGGCGCTGATGAAGGGTAGCCTCCACACGGATGAAATCATGGCAGCTGTTGTTGCTCGCGAAGGCGGCCTGCGGACCGCACGTCGGATCAGCCATTGCTTCGTCATGGACGTGCCCGGCCATCCAGACGCGCTGTCATCACCGACGCGGCGGTGAACATCGCTCCGACTCTCAAGGACAAGGTCGACATCGTCCAGAACGCGATTGACCTCGCTCATGCGATGGGAGTCGACGACGTTCGCGTCGCCATCCTCAGCGCGATGGAGACCATCAACCCCGACGTGCCCTCGACGCTCGAAGCGGCCGCGCTCTGCAAGATGGCCGATCGCGGTCAAATTACGGGAGGCCTGCTCGACGGGCCGTTGGCGCTCGACAATGCCATCAGCCCGGAGGCCGCGGCGATCAAGAAAATCCAATCGCCCGTCGCCGGGCACGCGAACGTCCTGGTCGTACCGGACCTGGAGGCAGGGAACATGCTCGCAAAGAGCCTGTCGTTCCTCGCTGGAGCCGACGCGGCCGGCATCGTGCTCGGCGCGCGGGTGCCGATCATTCTCACGAGCCGGGCCGACGACCTTCCCGCGCGGCTTGCGTCATGCGCCGTGGCGCTTCTCGTTGCCGCTTCCCGGCGCGGGAATGTTGCCGCCGCGATCCCCTGATCGCTCGTCTCGTGCAACCGCTCGCAGTCATCAACGCCGGATCGTCGAGCATTAAGTTCGCGCTTTTCGAGGAAGGTGCGGAGTTCCCGATCCTCTTCCGGGGTCAGATTGAAAAGCTCGGCGTTGCGCCGCGGCTGACCGTGAAAGACGCGGCAGACCAGCAACTCGTTGAACAAACTTGGTCGGCCGAGGAACTCGATCATCGCTCGGCAACGACGTTGATCCTTGAGACTGCGGTTCGGCTGCTAGGCGGGCGGCGTGTGAAAGCCGTGGGCCATCGCGTAGTGCACGGAGGCACCGAGTTTGCGTCACCCGTACTCGTCGATGCTGCTGTGCTGGTGAGCCTCACGGGCTTGTGCCCTCTCGCTCCGTTACACCAGCCACATAACCTCGCGGCAATTGAGGCCATCGCAGTCGCCGCACCCGACATGCCGCAAATCGCGTGCTTCGACACCGCCTTTCATCAGACGCAGGCCGCAATTGCTCAGATGTTCGCCCTACCGCGAGAGATGAACGAGGCCGGGATCCGGCGCTACGGTTTCCACGGCCTATCGTACGAGTACATCGCCATGCGGCTGATGGAGCTTGCCCCGGATACAGCTAACGGACGTGTGATCGTGGCGCACCTCGGAAATGGCTCGAGCCTCTGCGCAATGGTGGACGGCCGAAGCGTTGCGACGACGATGGGTTTCACGGCGGTCGATGGGCTAATGATGGGAACTCGCTGCGGCTCACTAGATCCCGGAGTGCTCATTTACCTAATGGACGAGCGGGGCATGGACGCACGAGCGCTCGAAGACCTCGTGTACCGCCGCTCTGGTCTTGCAGGCGTTTCGGGACTTTCGTCCGACATGCGTACCTTACGGGACACGAATGACCCAGCTGCATCGGTCGCTACGGATTTGTTTGTCTATCGCATTAATCGGGAGATCGGCTCGATGGTTGCGGGAGCAGGCGGCATCGACGCGATCGTGTTCACCGGTGGCATTGGGCAGAACGATGCCGCCACCCGTGCAGAGATCGCTGCAGGTTGTAACTGGCTGGGGCTGGAACTCGATCCGAAGCTCAACCAGGCCGGTGCGACGAAAATTAGCGGAGCCGGGTCCAAGGTCGACGCCTTCGTAATCCCCACTGACGAGGAACAGATGATCGCCCGACATACGTCCGCGCTAATGATGAACCAGGCGAGCTGATGTCGCAATGAGCCGAAAGCGGACGCTTGGAGAGAGGCAGCTTTGGGTCGAAAGCTGACATTAGCCATGCTGCTGGTGTCGAACTCGCCTGCGGCGACCTCGCTAGTGTCCTCAAAATGATGGCCCAGAGTGCCGAGCTCTATTCCGCGATGACTGACGGGCTCATATCTTGGTTTGGCATCCGATCGCGCTCGACGCGGTTGGCCATTGCTTCATATTCTGCGCCGGTTTTTCCGAAGAGCACACGGTCGTTCTCGTCGGCCGAAAGTGCGGCTAGCCGACGACACTTTGCTGCAAGTTCCCGCAGTCGAACCGCATCGGCGGAAAGTTTCGCCATCGGGCTGGATTAGCGCTCAGGGGCGTCCTGCATACCCGTATGACTACCGATCTCTACTCTCGGGTTTGACCCTACCGCGATACTCCCAACTCCCAAGCTTCGAACCGCCAGCTCGATCCACGTTAAGCAGCGTAGAGCCGATCACGGACATCCTGCATCGGTTGCTGGGATTCGCGAATGGCTCCCCCACTCGGTCTCTCGATGTCTATGATGAGGACGACGACGAGCATTAAAAGAAGCAGAAGTGCACCGGACGCTCGATGAGTGACACCGCGATAAGAATAACCAAGCACGAACGCCGACACGATCGTGAACAAGATGACGGCAAACAAGACGCGGATAGGCACGACCGGCTGGCGCAAGGCGACGCGGCGCATTCCGACCTCCACCATGCTTTGCGTCGACGCTACGAGCTTGGATGTCTGCTCGCCAGGAGCTGCGGCACTGATGAGGTCTGGCGGCACCCCACAGGCGCCGCTGCACGGCAGTGCTTTCCCTAGTCAGCGCCCGAGTGCGTTGAAAATCGGGATTAGTAGCGGCGGCCAACCGGAGGTCGACGTACTGCTTGAGCATTGACCGGAAACCGTCAGCGCGCGTCCCCGCAAGTCGCGCGGCAAGATCCGTCGCGTAAACAGCGCGAGCTTCATCGATAACCGCGTCATAACGCTTGTCATAGCCGCCGACGGCCATCGAGAAGGTGAAGCTGATCAATAGCGTCAGCAGACCCAAAATCGAAGAGACCACAGGCGGAGCTGGCGCGAAGCCATCCTAACTCTGGGTGTCTGCGAAGCCAGAAAAGTGGCCGCGTGCCCACCGTCCTGCGCCATGCGCTGCCACGATCAGGGTGACGAGCAGCAGCCCCAAAATCAGTTCCGGGAGCTCATAGAGGACAGACCAGAAAGAACTCATTCATTCCTGTCGCATGCGGGTAGAGTGGCACTGGGCAAATCAGGGATTGTCCCTAAAACCAGTCGCGGACGGCTTGGACGTAGTTAGGCCATCGGACGCATTGGTTCGTTGAGGCGAGTGGAACCCACCAGTGCGGGCCGCGCTACTTGCCAAGTTGGTCTTTGCAACCGGATGGCCAATGGCCGCTTTTGTCGGAAGGCGCCGCTGCCTTAGGCTCGCGCATTTCGTTTGCTGTGAAACTCGAGTGCACTAGCCGTCTTCATGTTCGGCTTGGCTTGGAGCTTAATTCCACAGGAGGCGATGAAAGCGCGGAAATTGGCGCCAACTTGGAATGCCTCTTCCGGGGTGCCTTTCGTCGAGATTTCAAGAATGTGAGCCCCGTCCGGATAGAGCCAAAGCTCGACGACAACGGGTCGATCGAAATTCTTCGGCCGCTCTTTCAGACGAAGAACAAACGTTGGGCCGAACGGCACCAGCTCCTTCAAGGTAACCCCGGTTGGCGCATGGGCCCTGAAAAAGTCCCGCTGCGCGCGAGAGAAAATGGACTTGAGAGGGACTTTGCCTTCGGTCGCGTCGAGGACTTCTTGGGCAGTACAATCGCCTTTGGCCGACCCTGAGCATGTAAAGCCGCCCGGATTGACGTCCACTTCAATCTTGAAAGCCTTATCGCGATGAAGATCCGCTTCGATCGCACCTGGATTGATCGGACGTAACTTTACGACCGTGTCGCCTCGCCCCTTCGGACTCCTTCGAGCGCGCACGATCAGTCCAACCTTGTTGAGCGAGAGTTCGGGTGTGTCGAAGAAGAAGGTCTGACGCGGCTCCGCCTCTACGGGGTCGAAGCCCAGGGCCGGGATTGCCCCACGATGGCCCTCCGGAACGATCACCTTGAGCTCGACGCTGTCCGAACCTTTGAGAAGCTCAAGCACCTTGACGACGTCATCGCCTGACAGGCGCGTCGCGTCCGCGCTTGCGCGCTGCCGTATTCGCGTTTCCTTGTTCATCCTCAGTCCCTCGATCTAGCTTCCAAACCGCTCGACCAGCACTCCATGTCGGAGGCCACGGTCGCTCACCGTGAGCTGGTCGTTGCCAAGCTTCTGCAGAACCACTCGAACAATGCAGGCTCCAGCAAGAATGACTTCTGCCCGTGCAGGCTGCAGGCCCACGATAGCGCGGCGCGCGGCAGCATCGCGCGTCGCGTAAATCTCGATTTGGCGATCTATTTCGGCACTCGTCAGCACGGCGCCCTGCACACGGGCTGGGTCGTATTCGGCCAGGCCTAAGCTCACCGCGGTAAGGTTCGTTATCGCGCCGCCCATGCCAACCAACAGGGTTGGAGAAGGCCGATCATCGAGCCGTGCAAGGTCTGCCGATATTTGCGCGGTCAGTTCACCCAGAACGTCATCCGGAACTGCCCGATCCAGCTTGAAACTTTCGGTGTACCGCGCCGCGCCCACATCGACGCTGAATTGCTCGTCAATCTGGGCCTTGTGGCCGAACGTGAATTGCGAGCTGCCTCCGCCAGTGTCGAAAACAACTATCGAACCTTCAGTGGGCCCAAGCTCCGCTGCCGTCGCTAAGTAAGCGAGCCGCGCTTCCTCTTCGCCGGGAATCAATTCTACTTTGACGCCAGAGCGCTCTCGAATTGCTGCCACCGCATCAGCGGAGTTTGTGGCAATCCTGAATCCGGCGGTGCCAACCGCAGCCAACGCGCGTACTCCATTACGCTCCGCTTCCACGGCCATTTCCGCAATTGCGTCCGCAGTCCGTGCGAGCGGGACGTCACCGATGCTCCCCTTGTCGGCCAACCCCTCGCCCAGGCGGGTTAGCTCCGCACGATCTGAAATGGTGGTCCATCGGCCGCGCACGTCGCGGCTCGCGAGATGGAACTTCACGGAATTTGTGCCGACGTCGATGACTGCATAGCGTGCTGGCTGGTGGTCGAGGAGCGCCGCAATTCCGCGCAAGTAATTGATATTCGAGTAGCCAGTCAGGCCGAGCAATTCCATCGCGCGGACGACTGCGCCCGGATCCTCGGACTCTATGGCAATCGTGCGAACGGTCTGCTCATTGGCGACAATGTCCGAGAGCTCGCCCACGCAGCCATCGAGGCGGTAACGGACCCGCCGCTTGTGCACCCGAACGACCCGGACACCGCTGTCCGGACGATGGAGGGCCTCGAGCATCGCGTCGAGGCTGCAGCCCTCGCGTGAGGACGCGGGGGCAGGGACGTGCAACGCTTCAGCCACCTTCGCGACATCCGCAGGGGATAGCGGAAAAGCCGCTTTCATCATGGGGGCCCATTGCTCGAGCCGGTCCCGATTGACTTCGCGCAGGACCTTTATGTCCATCAGGTCATCGCGCACCTTCACGTTTTCGCCGCCGCTGGAAAGGAAGTAGATCTCGTCCGTTTCCTTGGGTGCGCTTGGAGCCAGCCGGGCGATCCGCTCTTCCGCCACGCCGAACCGCTCGCCGAACGAGCGCCATTCCCAACGAAGAGGGATGACCGGGACGGATTTTTGCGTGCTCGATTCCGCTCCGATTAGAGTTGCCATCGCGCAATCCTGATTTCGTGTCGCCTGGGCGCAACTCAGGCTCCATTGCGCGTTACTCAAGGCAGAAGAAATCAGGGTTTGCCCACCCGCTTGGAGGGCACTTCACCTGACGCGTGAGACTCATTCCGCAAGTTTCCGCGAAGAGCGCTAATGCCAGGAATGGGTCCAAAGCAGACACTCTGGCCACTGCTCGCCTTAGAGCCGGATAAAACCTCTCGACCAGTGGTCCGCATCGACCTCACATTGCTCAATGGAGAAACCGTGCGGCTCTTCGGAGAAACCAGGGAGCAATCTGGTCCGTTCCTCCGCTTCTTCTGCCAGCGGTCTCGACGAATAGATGCCCACGACCTTCACTCTTCCAGTCTCGGGGAGGCTGTGAAGCAGCGCAAACAAGCGGCGTCCATCGGGCTCAACTGGCGGCAAATCCGGACTACCTGTCAACGTGGAGGAAACTTGGAAAGTCCGCTGGATCGAAAGCTGTCACTAGCAGACCACGATTTTCTCTTCTGCGGGATGCGCATGAGCACAACCGTCAAGACGTGCCGCCACTGCCGGCACCGGAGGGAAGCGAAGTATGAGTTCGTCAACCGCACCGTCGAGTGTCGTCTGTGAAACGGGCGAAGGTATCCGCGTCAGCTCCACTCCATGCCAGACCGGCTGTTTAGTCGCCGTATCGTAAATATCGACTGAGAGGGACGCCCCCCAATCGTCGTCGTACGAGCCTTCATAGGATCCACTGCGGCTAGGCGTCGCTTTGAATGCCACAGCAAAATCGCCGACATCGGCTGGAGTGAAACCGCGAGACCCCAATGATCGTGCAATGGAGGCGCGAACCCGCTCGTAGTCCGCCTGGTTGACCCCCGCTGGCATCGGTCGCGAAACCCAACTGTAGCTGCGATACTTTTTGTAGTTTTGTGCCGGATCGAATTTAACCACTAACGTCGGTTCCGACACACGCTGAGCGGCTGCGGAACACGGGGTCACAAGGATCAGCAACGCCGCTGCGCGCGGCAATGGGTTTGCCATCGCGCAGCAATGCACCATCCCCTGCCTGCCGTTGATCCGGATAGTTCCTGATTTGCCTGAAGGCCAACCGCGCTGCTGTCCCTACCATCGCCTTCTAGAGGCAGCTTTGGGTCGAAAGCTGCCATAAGCGGACGGTCCGCTACCGGCCAATTGCCGACGTTCGAATTGTCACATGCGGCAATCGAGCCGCGTCTAATTCGGACGCCCAGCATCGCGCATGCTCTCAAACTTCAGCAGTTCGCTCAGTCAGAATGTCAGAATTTGACAGCGGCGAGCGGTCATAGTTGGCGTCGAGTTCGGCGACAGTTTCGTAAACGGCAAGCGGGTCGCAAGATCGAAGCTGCGCTTCTTCGAACCCTCCGGAGAGGACACCGATCGCGTCGATCCCAGCTCGACGAGCGGCGATGATGTCGTAAGGCGTATCACCGATCACAACCGCCTGCTCGGCGGGATAGCCCGTGCTCGCCAGGGCCGTCACGAAGATGTCCGGGCAGGGCTTTGAGTGTGCAACATCATCCTTACTCGTGCTCCCGCTTAGCAGCCCATCGGCGTCCAGTAGTTCGACGTAGTGATCGACTTCGGTTCGGGAGGCGGAAGAGGCGAGCACGAGCGTGTGTCCTCGTTCAACCAAGCTTCTGAGCACCTTCTTAGCGCCCTCGAACGGCTCTACGCGCGGCAGAAAGTCACGTTTGTAGATCTCGCCGTGGGCCTGATCGATGCGATGCTGGATATCGGCAGGTGCGTGGGGCAAGAGGCTCGGTACCAAGTTATCGCCACCCTTGCCGACCTGGTCATGAATTTGTCGGCGGCTAATCGAATAGCCTTCGGCGGCGAACGCACGATGCCATGCCTCCACATGGGCATCGTTGCTGTCGATTAACGTGCCATCGATATCAAAAAGGACAGCCGGCTTGAGCATGGCGAACCCAACGAGCGCCTGGAGAGAAAGCTCCTCCCGCACAGCCCACCTCACGAGGACGCGGCGGATGCGTTACCTTGATTGATACCTTTACGACCGAACTCGCATCGCGCGTGCGGAGGAGTGCCGATCTAAAGCACTGATAAAACGAAGAAAAGTGGTGGACGCACTAGGGCTCGAACCTAGGACCCGCTGATTAAGAGTCAGCTGCTCTACCAACTGAGCTATGCGTCCACTGCCGTGAGGCGGAGCTCCGGCGGTGCTTTCCGCTCTGGAGCGGCGCGCCGGTAGCATGGGCGCAGGTGGGGCGCAACCGCTCCGTTTCAAGTTGTTACGCGAGGCGTGAGACGGTGCGCTGCTGGCGCTCGAGTGCCATCAGCAAGCCGAGGCACAGCATGACCGTCATGACCGCAGATCCCCCGAAGCTGACCAGGGGCAGTGGAACGCCGACGACCGGTGCCAGTCCCATGACCATCATGAGATTGATCGAGACGTAGAAGAAGACGGTCGCCGAGAGGCCGGCGGCGGCAAGCTGGCCGAAGCGAGTGCGGGCATTTTGGCTGACCCTCATTCCCCAGCGGATGACGAGGGCGAATGCACAGATCAGGAAAACCCCACCAACCAGTCCCCATTCCTCGGCCATGGTCGCGAAGACGAAGTCGGTGTGGCCCTCGGGCAGGTAATCGAGATGGCTCTGGCTGCCGTGGAGGAAGCCCTTGCCCCAGATGCCCCCTGATCCGATCGCGATCTTGGATTGAGCAATATGATAGCCGGCGCCGAGGGGATCGCTCTCGGGATCGAGGAAGACGTCGATCCGCTTGCGCTGATAGCCGTGCATCATCGAGTAGACGATGGGCGCCGCCACCGCGATCGCTGTCGCGGGGCCGGCGAACAGCCACCAGGGCAAGCCGGCGAGGAACATCACGGTCACTCCGCAGAGCATCACCATGATGCAGGTGCCGAGGTCGGGCTGAACGAGGATCAGGAAAGCGGGAACTCCGAGCAGCAGAAGCGCTGGCCAAATCGCGCGCCATCTCCGAATTTCGGCGGCGGGAACCAGCTCATAGAAGCGGGCCAGGGTGAGCACGATCGCGGGCTTCATGAACTCGGACGGCTGAAGGCGGATCGGGCCGAGGTCGAGCCAGCGCTGCGCGCCCTTGCTGACGAAGCCGAGCGCCTCGACGCCGATCAGCATCACCAGCGTAACTGCGTAGAGCGGGAAGGCGATCGCCTTGATCGTCAATTCGCGCATCCACGACATGCCGACGGCAATGCCGAGGAACCCTGTGAAGACGATCGCTTGCTTGAGCGCCCACGGCTGTAAGTGGCCGCCCGCGGCCGAGTAGAGGACGATCAGTCCGAAGGTCGCAATCCCGGAGACGAGAGAGATCAGCCGCCACGGCAGCTTCGCCAGCGGCCGCGGAATGATGGCCGAGGTGATCATGCTTTGTTGTCCGGGAGGGCCGGGAGACCTTGGGCCTGCCTCCACGCCGCCGTCTTTCGCTCCGCGCGCTCCTCGAGCGTGCCGCCGATACCCTGTTCAAAGGTCTGAAGCGCAGCGATGGCCTTTTGCTTGTCGTAGAGGAACGTAAGCGTATCGCGGACCAGCGGTGCCGCGACGGCGGCGCCGAACCCGCCATGCTCGACAATGGCCGCGGCCGCGTAGCGCGGATTGTCGAACGGGACGAAGCCCATGAACAGCGAGTGGTCGCGGAGCTTCCACAGCGCGGCGGTATAGTCACCGCGTTCGCTCGCGCTCAGATTGTGAGTCTGCGCGGTGCCGGTCTTTCCGGCCATCTGGATGCCCGGCAGCTGGAGCTTCGCTGCAGCCGCCGTTCCGTGATCGACGACGCCGGCCATGGCGGTGCGGATGAAGTTCAGGTGATCCGCATCAACCGCGAGCTGGGTCTGCGGCGCGACCGGCTTGTTCTTGAGCAGGCGTGGGACCACGCGCTTGCCTGTTGCAAGCCAACTCGCCATCACCGCCAGCTGGAGCGGGTTGATCAGGACCATGCCCTGGCCGATCGACATGTTGATCGTGTCGTAGGTCTGCCATTCGCGGTGATACTTGCGCTTCATCCACTCGGGATCGGGGACCGTTCCGTACCGCTGGTTGTCGAACGGCAGATCGAACTTCTCTCCGAAGCCCATGGAGCGGATCATCGGAGCGAGCTTTTCCGCTCCGACCCGGCGGCACATTTCGTAGAAATAGATGTCGCAGCTGTGGACGATGGCGGCGTCCATATCGACCGGTCCATGGCGCTTGTCGCAGTGGAACACGTGGTTCCCGAGCGGGTAAGAGCCTGTGCAGTTAACACGCTGCTTGCGGTCGATGCCGGCATTGAGAAGCGCCATCGCCATCGACGGCTTGATCGTCGATCCGGACGGATAGAGACTTTCGAGCGCCTTATCGACGAGTGGCAAATGGTCGTCTCCCGACAGCATCTTCCACTCGTTTCTGCTGATGCCATCCGAGAAATTGTTCGGGTTGAACGAGGGCATCGACGGCATTGCCAGGATGTCGCCATTGCTCACGTCCAGGACGACGACCGAGCAGGATTGGTCACCGATCCGCCGTGCCGCATATTCGTGGAGGTCGACATCGATCGTGAGCTGCACCGTACCGCCGCTGCGATCCGGCTTGGGGTCCAATTCCTTGACGAGCTTGCCGCGAGCGGTGACTTCGACGCGCTGCCCGCCGGGTTCGCCGCGCAACGTGGACTTAAGCGTCTGCTCAAGCCCTTCCTTGCCGATCTTCACACCAGGAATCAGCAGGAGAGGGTTCTTGCCTTCCTTCTCATATTCGGCTGCGGAGGCTGCGCCGACGTAGCCGACGAGCTGGCCGACCGCAGAGCCTGCCGGGTAAAATCGGGTGAATCCGCGTGACGCTGCAACACCCGGCAGCTCAGGGAGCCGCACGGTAATCGCAGCATATTGTTCGTACGGAATATTGTCTGCGACGGACACGGGTTGGAACCCGCGCGAGCTGACAAGCTCCCGGTTGATACGCTCGACTTCATCGGGAGGCAGATCGAGCAGCTTCGAAACCGGCCCGACAATGTCGCGGCCCTTTTCCATCTGCTGGGGAATGATGTCGACGCGGAAGCTCGCCTTGTTGATCGCGATCGGCTTGCCGTTGCGGTCGATGATCCATCCCCGGCGCGGCGGTACCGGGATGAGCTGGACCCGGTTGCTCTCGGATAAAAGCTGGTACTTCTCGTTCTGGGCGATGGCGAGCCAGCCCATGCGTCCGATCAGCATCGTGCCGACGGCCGCCTGCGCTCCGCCGAGCAGCATCATACGGCGCGAGAAGGTGATGGACTGATGCGCGTTGGTGAACCGGACGTGCTTCACCGCCTCAGCCTCCACGCGTCGATTCGGGCGACGAGCCACGCACTTACCGGGAAGACGCAGATCGAAATCACGAGTGGCGTCGCCATTCGCCAAGCGGGCACGTCCGCTCCGGTCAAGGCGGCGATCCGCCATTGAAGCCATTGATCAATTGCGAGAAGCACCGCGGCCACGACCCATTCGATCCAATAGTCGCGCCACATTGTCCGGCGATCGATCAGATCGAGGGCCAGCATGGTCGCGCTCCAGAGGAGGACCGACAGCCCCATTGGGTAGCCCGTGAACAGGTCGTTGATGAGGCCGAGCGGTGCCGCCCACCAGGGCGGCCATGGATCGGCGCGAAGCAGGCGCCAGCTGACGAAGGCCAGGTAACCGAAATCCGGATACCAGCCATTCATCGAGATGATGGGCAGCGCCGCGAGTAACGACGCAAGCATCACGCTCGCGGCGGGAACATAGGGAGCGTAGGGCGCTGGCTCGCGTCCGATGCGGGTCCTGCCTGTGAGAGCAGCCCGGACCATCAGGGCGCGTCCGTCGTCGAAACCGCCTCAGCGGCGATTGCTGCCGGCTCGAACGGTTGCTCAACGATGGCGAAGCTGGTGTTTGCGGGGTCCGCCAAGGGGAGGGCGATCGCGCCGTCGTCATCGAGCTTCACCACTCGCGCGATAGGCACGAGCGGAGGGTACAGTCCGCCCGTCCCGGAGGTGATGATGATGTCACCACGCTTGAAAGGGTTGCGCCCGACTTCGAGCGGACGAACGTCGATCGTTCCGTCGCCGCGCCCTTGTGCAATCACGGGGATGCCGCTCCGCAGCAGTCGCGACGGGACGATGTTGGCCCTGTCGGACACGAGGAGCACGCGCGAGGCAATGGCCCCCGCATCGATGATCCGGCCGACGAGGCCATCCGGCGAGCGCACCGGCATCCCGATGCGAACGCCGTCACTTGCTCCTGCCGAGAGGACGGCGAAGCGCCGGAGGCTGTTGAAGGAGGAGCCGACGATCCGCCCGGTCGCCACAGTGCTGCGATCGTGCTCACGGAGTTGAAGCGTCGCTTTGAGTTGGCGGTTTTCCTGTAAGATTGCTTTCGCTTCGACCATCCTGCGAAGCATCGCCAGGCGCTCAAGCTTCAGCTTGCCGTTCTGGTTGGCGGCATCCCAGTAATTTCCGGCGCCCGTGAAGACGCCCTCCGTCGTGGCCACGACTTCGCGCAGCGCCCCCGTGACGGGCGAAGTGATGTCTAGCGCGGCACCCTTGATGCCGTTGAACGACTGCGGAGCGACCAGAGACAGCGCAAGCAGAAGCAAGCCGACGATGATTCCTGCGATCACCGCGAGAAAGCTGAAGAAGAGCCCGTATTGGGCCCGTCGCGACCAGCCGGGACGCGCGGTCGCCACCGCTTTATGTCCCCGTTAGGCCGTCTGCAGCACGCCGCGGAACTGCTCTTCCTCCAGCGCGCGACCCGTTCCGAGCGCGACACAGGTGAGCGGATCGTCCGCCACCGTAACCGGCAGGCCGGTCTCGTCACGCAGCACTTCGTCGAGGCCCTGGAGAAGAGCACCGCCACCCGTGAGCACAATGCCCTGGTCGCAGATGTCTGCGGCTAGCTCGGGCGCTGTGTTCTCAAGAGCGATGCGGACGCCTTCGACAATGGTTCCGACGGGCTCAGACAGCGCCTCGGCGATCTGGCCCTGATTGATCGAGATCTCCTTGGGAACGCCGTTGACCAGGTCGCGGCCCTTGATGTGGACCGTCTTGCCGATGCCGTCGACCGGCGGCTTGGCGATTCCGACTTCCTTCTTGATCCGCTCGGCCGTTGCTTCGCCGATCAGCAGGTTGTGATTGCGGCGCACGTAGGAACTGATGGCTTCGTCCATCTTGTCGCCGCCGACGCGTACCGACGTGGTGTAGGCGAGGCCGCGCAGCGAAAGCACCGCGACCTCGGTCGTCCCGCCGCCGATGTCGACGACCATCGATCCGATCGGCTGGGTAACCGGCATGTCGGCGCCGATCGCGGCCGCCATCGGTTCCTCGATCAGGAAGACCGCGCTTGCGCCCGCGTTCGACGCCGCGTCGCGGATCGCGCGGCGCTCCACCGAAGTCGATCCGCTCGGCACGCAAATCACGATCTCCGGGAAGCGCCAGGCGCGCATCTTGCCGCCGTGAACCTTGTGAATGAAGTGCTTGATCATCTGCTCGGCGACATCGATGTCCGCAATGACACCGTCGCGCAGCGGCCGAATGGCCTCGATCTGATCGGGCGTCTTGCCCATCATCAGCTTGGCGTCGTCGCCGACCGCCTTAACCTTCTTCACGCCATTGATGGTCTCAATCGCGACGACCGACGGCTCGTTCAGGACGATGCCGCGACCGCGCACGTAAACCAGCGTATTGGCGGTCCCAAGATCGATCGCCATGTCATGCGACATCCATTTGAACCAGCGCGTCCAGAACATTGAAATCCCCGCTCTCGCCTAATCCCCGGAAGCCGGCGGACGATGAGTCCGCAGCTTAACTTCCAATTGAATACTTCCCGTTGAATATGCCCTGAATTTCCGCGAAAAATCAGTGCTTCGCCGGCACGCCTTCGATGGGCTAGGAATGGTTAACATGTCAATAAAAAGGCTGCCGCCAGAACTCATCAATCGCATCGCGGCCGGCGAAGTCGTCGAGCGGCCTGCTAGTGCGTTGAAAGAACTTGTGGAAAACTCGCTCGACGCCGGCGCGAATCACGTCGCCGTACGACTGTCGGCCGGGGGACTCGAGTTAATCGAGGTCGCTGACGACGGCAGCGGAATGGCGCGGGACGAGATGAGTCTTGCCCTTGAGCGGCACGCCACATCGAAATTGCCGGACGAAGCCATCGATCGGGTGACGAGCTTCGGCTTCCGCGGAGAGGCGCTGCCGTCGATTGCGAGCGTCTCGCGGCTGATCCTCGAAAGCCGGGTGCGGGGAGCGGACGGCTGGCGGATCGAAATCGATCATGGTGAACGAATCGCGGAAGGCCCGGCTGCCTTGCCGCCGGGCACGCGCATCCGCGTCGAACGGCTGTTCGAGAAGGTGCCGGCGCGCCGCAAGTTCCTGCGCTCGCCTCGCGCCGAATATGCAGCTTGCCTCGAACTCGGTGAAACGGCTGGCGATGGCTCGCAGCGACGTGGCGTTCACGCTCGACCATGAGGGGCGCCGGATCCTCACGTTGCAGCCCGCCGAAGCGCCTGCGCGTGTGGCTGAGCTTCTGGCGCACGAGCTGGAGCGTCATGGCGTCGGCATTGACTGTTCGCGCGACGGGCTGCGGCTGACCGGAGTGATCAGTCTTCCGACCTTCAATCGCGGAATGGCCGACCAGCAGTTCCTGTTCGTCAATTCGCGGCCAGTGAAAGACCGTCTGCTCGTCGGAGCCCTTCGCGCCGCGTACCGCGACCTGATCGCGCGGGATCGCCACCCGATTGCGGCTTTGTTCCTCGACGTCCCGCTCGAAGAGGTCGACGTCAACGTTCACCCGGCCAAGATCGAGGTCCGTTTCCGCGACCCGTCGAGCGTCCGTGGACTCATAATCGGCGGGCTGCGGAGAGCGCTTGACGAGCAAAGCCAGCGCAGCGCCGCTCGCGAGCAGGCTGCGGCGCCGGTGATGTGGACGACGAGCGAAAGCTACGACGCCAGACCAGGCTTCACGGACGGCATCTCGGCGGTGAGGGAGGAGCAGCGGAGTTTCGAGCCGGTGACGTTCGTTCCTCAGGGACGCGCGGAGCGGGCTGTCGAGCCCGTCGTAAGTTATCCGTTGGGGGTCGCGCGGGGTCAGGTGGCGGCCACGTATATCGTCGCGGAGGCTGAGGACGGGCTTGTCATCGTCGACCAGCATGCGGCGCACGAGCGGCTTGTGCTTGAGCGGATGCGTGCAGCGCGTGAGGGCGGAGCGGTCGCGCGGCAGGCGTTGCTCATTCCCGAAGTGGTCGAGTTGGAAGAACCCGACTGCGATCGACTCGAAGGCGCGGCGCAGGAGCTCACCGATATGGGCCTCGATCTCGAACGGTTCGGGCCAACGGCGATGCTCGTCCGCGCCGTCCCTGCGGCGCTCGGCAAGACGAATGCCGCCGCATTGCTCGGGGACCTCGCTGTGGAAATCGCCGAGCTCGGCGGAGCGATGAGCCTGCGCGACAAGCTCGACCATGTGGCAGCGACGATTGCCTGCCATGGTTCCGTTCGAGCGGGGCGCGTTCTGTCCGTCGCCGAAATGAACGCGCTGCTGCGCGAAATGGAGGTCACGCCTCGCTCGGGCCAGTGCAACCACGGCCGCCCGACGTGGGTGAAGCTCGGCCATTCGGAGATCGAAAAACTGTTCGGACGCAAGTAAGCGCCGAGCGATGCTTTACCTGATCGTCTTCATCGGTGCCGGAATCGGCGGAGCCCTTCGTCACGGCGTGAACGTTGCCGCCACACGCCAGTTCGGCTTCGGCTTCCCGTTCGGCACGCTGATCGTGAACATCGTCGGCTCGTTCGCGATGGGTCTACTGGCCGGCTATTTCGCCTTCAGGCCCGGCATCAATCAGCACATGCGGCTGTTCCTCACGACAGGAATCCTGGGTGGCTTCACTACCTTCTCGGCCTTTTCTCTCGACACTGCATTGCTCGTCGAACGGCATTCGTACGGGCTTGCTGCCGGTTATGTCGTGGGATCGGTCGCGGCGGGTCTTTCCGCATTGTTCTTAGGCCTCGCCCTGTTTAGGGGCGGCGGCCACCTGCCATGAACATCGATCTGATCCCCGTCGGCGACGACCCGCCGAGCAACGTCAACGTCGTCATCGAAGTGCCCGTGGGGGGCGAGCCTGTGAAGTACGAGTTCGATAAGAAATCGGGCGCGCTCTTTGTCGACCGCATCCTTCACACTCCGATGCGCTATCCGGCTAACTATGGCTTCATCCCGCACACCCTGTCGCCAGATGGCGATCCACTGGACGCAATGGTGATCGCCCGCTCGCCCTTTGTGCCCGGCTGTGTCGTTCGCGCGCGGCCGATCGGCGTTCTCAACCTGGAGGATGAGCATGGTGGGGACGAGAAGCTGATCTGCGTGCCAGTCGACACGACCTTCCCTTATTATTCCGACGTCGGCGAGCGCCAGGACCTGCCCTCGATCGTGCTTCAGCAGATTGAGCATTTCTTCACTCACTATAAGGACCTCGAGGTCGACAAATGGGTGCGCGTGGGGACGTGGGGAGACGCCGCGGATGCCCGCCGGATCGTCGTCGAGGCGATCGAACGAGCCAAGCAGCAAAAGGCCGAAGTCCCCGTCTAACTCGCGACTCCGCGCGACAATTCTGCTAATGCCTGCCACACACGGAGGGGAGCTGCGCCATGGCAGATCACGACCGCATCTATTTCGCCCGCCGTGCAGCCGAGGAGCAGGAGCTCGCTCAGGCTTCTTCAAACCCCCAGCAGGCGGAGGCACACCGCAAGCTCCAACGCGCCTATCTGGAGCGTGCAAGCATAGGCGAACGGCCGCTCCAGAGCGATCAGTCGGTTGCCTGATCCTCGCCGCTGAGGCGCCTGAAGGTCCTTTCGAGCATCGTTTTCCGCGCCTCTGAACGGGCGCGTTCGAGCCGGCCGTAGTTGCTTCGCTCCTCCGCCTCGAGATCCTTGGCGAAACGGCCCTCGCGGACTTCCCGGAGCACCTCAGTCATCCGCTCCCTGACGCCGGCGTCGACGATGCGTGTCCCGCCGAGCACTGCTCCCAGCTCGGCCGTGTTCGATATCGCCTCACGCATGCCGGCGATGCCGCGCGCTTCGATCAGGTCGGCGATCAGCTTCAGCTCGCCGACGCATTCGAGGTAAGCGACCTCTGGCGACACGCCGCCCGCCACGAGAGTTTCGAAGCCCGCGATCAGCAGCTCGGGCACGCCGCCCCAGACGACCGCCTGCTCGTTGAACAGGTCAGCCTCAGCCTCTTCCGCGAAGCTCGATTCGATCAGTCCGGCGCGCCCGCAGCCGATTGCCTTGCCGTAAGCGAGAGCGATCTCGCGAGCGCCGCCCGTAGCGTCCTGCTCGACCGCCCAGAGAGCGATCATGCCTTTGCCCTGTTGGTAGAGCGAGCGGAGCGCCGTTCCGGGACCTTTGGGCGCGAGGAGAAACACGTCGAGGTCGGCTCGCGGCGAGATGAAGCCGAAGCGGACGGATAATCCGTGACTGAAGCCCAGCGCTGCACCTTCGCGCAGCTGCGGCGCGATCTCCCGATAGAGCGAGGCATGGATCTCATCCGGCGCGAGGAGCATGACCAGGTCGGCAGAAGCGACGGCGTCTTCGAGCAGGGCTGTCTCCAAACCGGCGGCTTCAGCTTCAATCGTGCTTCCGGAGCCTCCACGCAGGCCCACGACTACGTCGATGCCGCTGTCCTTGAGGTTCAGCGCCTGCGCGCGGCCTTGATTGCCATAGCCGATAATCGCAACGCGCATGCCGGCGAGCGGCGAGGGATCGATGTCGGCATCTTGCGGCATTCTCATGGCCGCCGCCTAGAGCAGTTCGAGAGCGTGGGCCATTGTTGTCGCATTGAGAGGGTTGCGAAAGCGCGGCCATTCCGCCGGAAGCTGGTGTGCGATCCAGGTGCATTGCCGCTTTGCGTACCGCCGGGTGGCCTGCTGACCCGCCGCAATCGCCTCCTCGATCGAAATCTCTCCTGAAAGGAATGCTCCGATCTCCCGCACGCCAATGCCGCGCATGATCGGAAGATCAGGGTCGAGATTGCGCGCCACAAGCGCCTTCACCTCTTCGACCGCGCCTTGGTCGACCATTCGAGCAAAACGCTGATCGCACCGGGCATAGAGCCAGTCGCGTGGTGGAAGGAGGATCAGTGGCCGAAGGCTAACCATATTGTCGATCCCGCCTTCCCGTTTTTGCTGCCAGTCGGAAAGTGTTCGGCGGGTCGAGAGGACGACCTCTAGCGCGCGGAAAATTCTGGCTTTGTCTGCTGGCTTCAGCCGCTCGGCCGCGTCCGGATCGAGCTCGGCCAGTCGCGCCCGGTTTTCCTCAAGGGGGGCCTCGCGAACCTGCCGACGCACCTCCGGGTCGATCGTGGGCACAGGTGCAATTCCATCCAGCAGCGTCCGCAGATACAGCCCCGTGCCGCCGACGAGGATCGGAAGTCGACTCTCCCCATGGATCTTGGCAATCTCGCTTCGAGCGTGAGCAGCCCAATCAGCGGCGGAGCAAGCCTCGGATCCATCCAGATGGCCGTAAAGCCGATGCTCCGCCCTCGCGAGTTCGTCGGCCGTCGGCGCCGCGCTGAGAACGGGCAGGTCGCGATAGACCTGAGCGCTGTCGGCGTTGACGATCACTCCGCCCGTCCGTTCGGCCAGCGCGAGAGCAAGTGCCGACTTGCCGCTTGCCGTCGGCCCCGCGATTAAGGCGAGTGGAGGATTCGCGGAACGCATGGCCATTGCGACGCTGATAGCAGCGGGACGTCTCGATGACAGATTGATCGACAGGGCGCTCGGTCTTCTGCGCGAGGTCGATCCGCAGGCGACCTTCCGTCACTGGATCGACGAGGGCGATGCCGCCGACCTCAGATACGCCGGAGACGCTAAGAGCGCACAGTGGGTCCTGGCTGCACTCGAAGGCTTGGATGTGGTGGTTCAGGGAGACGAGCCGCGCTGGCGGCGGCTCCTCGTCGCCGACATGGATTCGACCGTCATCGGCCAGGAATGCATCGACGAGCTCGCTGACTATGCCGGCCTCAAGGACAAGGTCGCCCGCATCACGGAGCGCGCGATGCAGGGCGAGCTCGACTTCCAAGGGGCGCTGCGCGAGCGGGTGCGTCTGCTCGCGGGGCTCGACCAGCTCGCGCTTAGCCGATGCCTGACCGAGCGGGTGGAGGTTACTGCTGGCGCGGAAACGCTCGTGCAGACGATGCGAGCCGGCGGAGCAAGTTGTTTGCTTGTCTCGGGCGGCTTCCTCTCTTTTGCCGAACCGATCGCGAAGACGGTCGGGTTCGACCGTGTCAAAGCCAATCGCCTTGTCTTCGCGGGTGGCAAGCTGAGCGGGGAGGTGGGGGACCCGATCGTCGACGCCATGGCGAAGCGCGACGCCCTCATCGAAGCGCGCGACCAGCTAAACCTCGGTCCAGCCGACGTGCTCGCGATTGGAGACGGGGCGAACGACAAGCTCATGATCGAGGAGGCGGGACTCGGAATCGCCTTCCGTGCCAAGCCAGCGCTGATCGAGGTCGCCGACGCCGAGCTCAAGCACCATGGGCTCGACGCCTTGCTATGGGTGCAAGGCGTTCGGCGCCGCGATTGGTTCAGGGGCTAACTACTTTCCAGGCACAGGGAAGCAGGGCTGGCCTTGCAACCCTCTGCACGCCGCTGCCGCCGCAGCCCGGCTTGCATAAGGGCCCACTTGGAGGCGGGTCACCGGACCGGCCTGCACAAAGAATGGCTGGTGTCCGGCCAACGAGGCCGACAACTTCTTGAACAGCGCCTCAGCGAAACCGCGTTGCGAGAACGCGCCGAGCTGAATCCGCCAGCCAGCGCCCGCGACGTCTGGTTTGGGCGGGGGAGCGGGTAAAGGACTTGTTATGACTGGCTTTGCGGCAGCGGCCTGCGCCGGCTTCGATTGGGGTCGTGCAGGCGCCGACCTCGGTGGGGGCGTGGTTTTCGCCTTTGCCATGGCGATCGCGAGCGCTTTCTTGCGCTGCTCGGCCGGGAGAATCTGGTTGAGTTGCTCGAGCGTCGCCTGAGCCGGCGCCAGGCCCTGCGCCGCCGCGCGGCTCACATAGGCATAGCCGAGGATGGGGTCCTGCTTTACCGCGTCGCCGTTGAACAGGGCGGTGCCGTAGACGAGCAGCGCGCGGGGTTCCCCTTTGTCGGCCGCCTGCCTGAGCCACCGCACCCCCGCGGCGCGGTCGCCGTTCTCGAACAGCATCAGCCCAAGGGTCGTCTGCGCGTCGATATGGCCCTTGTTTGCTGCCCGCTCGAACCAGGTCTGCGCTGCCGCAAGGTTGGTCGTCACGCCGCGGCCGAGGCGGTAGGCCTGGCCGAGATTGAAGGCGGCATCGGCGTCGCCTTTTTCCGCGAGCGGCCGCCAGATCGCGACGGCCTGGGAATAATCTGCGTGCTGCCATGCCTGGATCCCTGTCCGGACAGACTGCGCAGACCCCCAAGACGATATGACCGCGAGCAAGACCGAAGCGATTAAGTATTTGTAAATCATTCGTAAACGCACCCTCACAATCCTTAGCCGAGCCGGACTTATCCTCAAATAGGGTCGTAGCAGTGTTAACCAGATTTTAGAGGCTGTGGTGCCACTCCCATGCTGAATTGGACGTCAATCGGCGAGGGGAACAGCATGCGCGTCTTGGCAATGGCATCGCAGAAGGGCGGGTCGGGCAAGACGACTTTGTCCGGACATCTTGCGGTGCAGGCCCAGCTCTCAGGTGCTGGCCCGGTCTGCCTGATCGACATCGACCCGCAAGGCAGTCTCGCCGACTGGTGGAACGAGCGCGAAGCCGACATGCCGGCCTTTGCCCAAACCACCGTCGCGCGTCTTGCTTCCGATCTCGAGGTTCTTCGCCAGCAGGGGTTCCGCCTGGCAGTGGTCGACACTCCTCCTGCAATCACCATGGCGATCCAGAGCGTCATCGCAGTTGCCGAGCTGATCGTCATCCCGACTCGTCCGAGCCCGCACGATCTTCGCGCTGTTGGTGCGACGGTCGATCTTTGCGATCGCGCCGGTAAGCCTTTGATCTTCGTTGTCAACGCGGCAACACCGAAAGCTAAGATTACCTATGAAGCGGCGGTCGCGCTTTCGCAGCACGGCACAGTTGCTCCCGTCACACTTCACCACCGCACCGATTTCGCGGCCTCGATGATCGACGGCCGAACGGTGATGGAGGTCGACCCGCAGGGCCGGTCTGCCAAGGAAGTTGAAGAGCTTTGGGAGTATATTTCAGACCGGTTGGAAAAGAATTTTCGCCGGACAGTGTTCGCTGCGCCGGGTGCGGCACAGGGCGCTGCTCCTGCCAGTCCGCGTCCAGTCGGCGGTTTCGGCCGCCGCGTCGTCGGCCAGTAAGGAGCCGGCGCAGTGAACGAACCGAAGCCTTTCGCTTCTCTCTCTTCAGGACTTCTCGCACGCAAGGGCGCAGCCCGCCCGGCGATGCGCCCCCAGGGTTTCGGCCAGGTCAACGGAAATCTCGAGGATCTGGGCTGGAACGACATGGGGTTCGAGCCGCCTAAAGTGGCGGCCGCGCCCCGTGACGAAACGCACGACGGTTTCGGGGAGGAAATCGACGAGCACCCACGCTCCGTGCACCCAACGGGCCTCACGCCCGTGGGTTCGCCGGTTCATACGCAGCAGGCGGAAATTGCGGATCGTTTGAACGTTGACGACAGCGACGAAGAGTTAGATGAAACGGCCGAGCACCATGTTCAAGAAGCTCAGCCTGAATCCCATCCAGACGTCGCTCCAGTCGCTGTTTACGCTACTGAGTCGGCTCCTAAGCGTGCGCCTAGGCCGCGTGCTGCCAACGGCAGCAAGGCCAAGGCGGCTTTCACGCTGCGACTCAACTCGGAGCGTCACCTCAAGCTGCGACTCGCGTGCGCTGTTGGCGGCCGATCTGCCCAGCAGATCGTCACCGACGCGCTCGACCAGCTTCTGGCTGCGATGCCGGAGCTGGATACCCTGGCCACCAAGGCCAAACGGAGGGGGTAATCCAATGGCTAGGGCTCTACGCTTCGGCTCGACGCTTTCGTTTATTGCGCTCGCTTCACTGACCGCCGGCTGCGCGGCACCGCAAAGCCATGTCCGCACCGCCGGATTTGGCGGAAAGGCCAACGGACAGGTCGGTCTCGCTACGCGCGCCTTGGCCGCTCTCAACTCGAACAACGTGCCAGCCGCGATCCAGTTCGCCGAGCAGGCGGTGGAGAAAACACCGAACGACGCGGGATTCCGCGCTTTGCTCGGAAGTGCTTATTTCGCCGGCGGCCGCTTCAAGTCGGCCGAGGCCGCGTACAAGGATGCGCTGTCGATCTATTCGAACCAGCCGCAGGTCGTCCTGAAGCTCGCTCTGGTGGAGATTGCGCAGGGCAAGAACGCCGAAGCGCTGTCTTACCTCGAGGCGGGCCGCGACGTGCTCGATGCTTCCGACTACGGTCTGGCCGTGGCTCTCGCGGGTCAGCCGGAACGTGCGATCGGCGTTCTCCAGAGCGCTGCTCGAGCGCCGGACGCAGACGCTCGTGTCCGTCAGAACCTGGCGCTCGCTTACGCACTCGCGGGTGATTGGACGAACGCGAAGACGGTCGCCGCGCAGGACATTCCGGGCGATCAGCTCGATGCCCGCATTCATCAGTGGATGCAGATCGCCACTCCTGGAAATCAGTCGACTGCCATCGCTACGCTTATCGGAGTCACTCCGGCCGCTGTGGATCCGGGCCAGCCGACGCGCTTGGCGCTGAACAAGACGAACACGCAGATGGCTCAGTCTGCTCCTCTGCCGGTTCAAGCTCCGGCGCCCATGCCGCAGCAGCAGGTCGCCGAGGCGGTCTCGCCGCCGGCACCGGTTGCCGTTGCGCCCGCGCCGCCGCCGGTCGAGCTTGCGGCAGCCGCTCCGGCTGCGGAGCCGATGCCCTTCGTCAACGTGCCGGCAAGGAAGTCTGCGAAGACCGCCGCTGTTCCCGCGAAGAAGCCGAGCGCTGCTCCGGTGAAGAGCGCCGAGATGCGCAATGCCTCGGCACGGAAGAAGGGTGCTCCAGTCCGCACGGCCACCGAGTGGCCGCTCAACGGCCGTCGTCCAGCTCGGTGCGTACAGCAATCCCAAGAGCGTTCTTGCCGCCTGGAACATCAAGGCGCGCAAGTACCGGTCACTAGTGTCTTACACCCCGATGAGCGCGCGTTTCGCGAGCTCGAAGGGGACCTTCTACCGCCTGTCGGTGAAGGGCTTCGGCAGCGTCAATGAGGCGGCCGCCCTGTGCTCGGCGCTTCGTCATTCGGGCGGCAGCTGTTTCGTCCGGAACGTTGCTGGCGACACTCCGGTGCAGATCGCCTCGCGCTAGGCGGGGCGACTGCCGACCAGCAACTCCAGGCAGGCCATCCGCACGGCCACGCCCATTTCGACCTGAAGGGTGATCAAGCGATCGCTCGGGATCGTCGGCAAGCAGCGGATCGATCTCGACCCCGCGATTCATCGGGCCGGGATGCATCACCACGGCGTTCGGCGCAGCGCCTGAGAGCCGCTCGCGCGTGAGCCCATAGCGCTCGAGATATTCACCGGGGACATCGCCGAGGTCTTCCTCGAGCCGCTCGCGCTGGACGCGGAGCATCATCACGACGTCGGCGCCTTCGATCGCTTCGTCCACTGTGCGAGGCGGCACTCCGTCGGGCATGAGCTCCGCCGGACCCGCGAGCCGGACGTCGGCGCCCAGCCGCGGCAGAAGCAGGGCGTTCGAGCGGGCGACGCGGCTATGTTTTATGTCGCCGCAAATAGCGACCGTAAGTCCTTGAATTCGACCAAGACGATGACGGATCGTGGCCGCGTCGAGTAGCGCCTGCGTCGGATGTTCGTTCGTGCCGTCGCCGGCGTTGATGACCGGCGCATCCATGATCAGGGCAGTCGCCGCGGGGGCGCCGCTTTCGCGGTGGCGGATCACCAGAGCATCGGGCCGCATCGCATTCAGGGTGCGGGCAGTGTCTTCGAGCGTCTCGCCTTTCTTCACCGAGCTATGTTCGACGGAAAGCGAAACCGGAGAAGCGCCCAGGCGATGCGCCGCAGTCGCGAACGACATCGCGGTCCGCGTCGAGTTTTCGTAGAAGACGTTGAACACGATCCGGCCGGCCAGCGCTGCGCTCGATCGTCCCTGCCGATTGGACGTGAAGAAGCCTTCGGCCCGGTCCAGAATGGTCCCGATTTGCGCGTCGGTCAGCGAATCGATGGAGAGCAGATCCACAAGTGCGTGGCTTATTGTGGAGGCGGAAGCTTGGCCAGCCACCTCTATGCGGCCCAAGAAAGACAACTCGGTACTAACCTGCTAAAGTGATCGGGCTCGGTCATGGAGGTCCTGCCATGGCTAACTCCAACGCAATCGTTTCCCGATTTGTCACGGTCACTGGCCCGGCCCGGCGCGGCGCCGCACCGGAGCTATCCGGCTTCGAGCTTGAGGACGGACGGACTCTTCGCTTCGATCCGAACAATCCCCGGTCCAACGGATTTGCCCGAGTGCTCGCGGGCCTGGCTGAGCTGCGGCGGCCGGTTTACGTCGAAGTGGATCCCGAAACCGAGGCCGTATCGCGGCTCCTGATCCCGCATGTCGGTCTGGTCACTGAGCTGCGAGATGTGCCGGACGGACTGGAAGTTCAGATCGACACTTCGCAGGGCCGGCATTTGCTGAAGCGCGAGAGGCCGGATTTCGCGGAGATTGAATCTGCGATTCGCGATGCAAAAGCCTCTAAAAGTGCGATAATCCTGACGTCGGACGATGCTCAACTGTTGGAGGACGCAAGACCTTTTAGGTGGGGCCCGGATGACGGGCCCGTTCCCGACTTCCTCCGGCACCCCGAAGTACGCCCCCAAAGTCTCTTCGATCGGATTTGTTGGTGGCCGATATGGCCGTGGTGCTGGTGGTGGTACCGCTGCATCTCCAGGGCCCGTGCTCAGCAGATCTTCGACGCAATGAGCGCGACCACGTGCAATCCGGTCGCGGTCGCGCCGCCGTGCATTCCGTTCATGTATCCGGACGACGGTTGCTGGGGCCGCGCTCACGAGATGCGCCGGCTCATGAACAATATGGGCATCTACCCACGGAAGATCTGGATCTTTGGATCACTTCACACGCCGACCCGAAACAATCCGAACTGCTTCGGACGGATCGATCTTCCACTGGGCGGGTAATCAGACTGATCCCACGTACGTTCAGACCGACCAGGTCTTGGCCACATACCGCCTGGCCCTCCAAAACCGCGTCAATCAGATTGGATCGCCGCCTTACACAAACTGCCCCTAAAGGTTAGCCAGCGCATCGATTGCTCCTTGCAGGATGTGGGCTGCGGCCAAGGCATCGATCTTCTCGGCGCGCTTGGCGCGGCTGACGTCGGCAGAAATCATTGCGCGTTCAACGGCCTGGGTCGACCAGCGCTCATCCCACAAGAGAATTGGGAGCTCCAGCGGCGCAAGATTTCGCGCAAACGCACGAACCGACTGCGTTCTCGGGCTGTCCGTTCCATCCATATTCAACGGCAGACCAATAACTAATCCGACAATCTTCTCACGATTGATGAATGTCTGAAGAGTGGCGAAGTCCTGCGTGAACTTGCTCCGCCGGATCGTCTCGACCGGGCCGGCAAAATGCCATCCGGCATCGCAGATCGCAACCCCGATGGTCTTTGTGCCCACATCCAGGCCGGCAAGTTTCCCGCCATCCGGAAGGGCTCGGGCAAGTTCCGCAGCAGCGGTCGTGATCATCGGGGCCATGCGGCCAGCCTGCGCTCTGAATTGCGACGGATCGCGCCCCAGAAGAGCGCGTAGTCGTACACGTGATAGTTGTTGCCGGGCAGCACGTAGGGACCAAGCTGCGGGATCTTTCCGTCGAGTATCAGCAGTCCCTTGTCGCAATGGCCGCCGACCATGCCTGGCTCCAACGTGGCGGACGTTAGATCTGCTGTCGGAACGAGCGTGCCCGGATTTGCTTCGGCAGGCGCTACACCGTTTTGCGTGCCGCTGACCGGATTGACGCAGAGGAGGTCATTCCGCCGCCGCTTCCCACCCGAAAATCCCAACGAATGCTCGTAGGAGTTGAGGACGAGATCGGGATTCGCCGGGTCTCCGAAGCTCAGCCACGAGAGGATGCAACCGGTCTGCTGATCGGTCCTGCAGGGCGGCAGCCCGAGCGCCGCCAGGTCAGCGGTCGAGCTGAGCGGCCATCCTACGACGTACGCCGCCACGATCCGCTTCGCGATCGGCTTGCCCGCGACCTTCTCCCGGATCAGCCGCTCGAGCTGTAGCGCGCCCTGGCTGTGTCCGGCTAAGATGATCGGCCGATCGCCGACTTCCTTGAGGAACCGCTCGAAAGCGGCAGAGACATCGCTGTAGGCGAGGTCCAGCGCCTTGGCCGCATCGGCGCTGTTGAGGAGAAAGGCGCCGAACGCCGCCTGGCGATAACGCGGCGCCCAGATCTGCCCCGCTGCATTGAAGGCGCTGCCCTGGCTCTGGACGAAGAGGCGGGTTCGGAACTCGGTGTCACCGTCAGGCCGCAATGGCGCGTTCCAGCGATCGCGTTCGAGATATGTCGTGGGGTGGACGTAGAAGACGGCGGCATCGCCGGCTCGGTCGGGCGCCATTCCTTCGGGCAGCCATTCTGAAGGATCGTTCGCAAGCCCCGGCCGCGCCACCCAATTCGCCGGGTCCGAATAATCCGGTCCGCTGCCGGCAGTTGCGGCCTCGAAGTGACCGTGGGGAATGGCGCTCTTGATCAGCACCCGGTCGCCGAACTGGAAGATCGCGAAGGCGCCGACGACGACGAGCAAGATGAGGACGAACACAACCGCCAGGAATTGCCGAGCGCACATGGGCGGGCGGCCTAGGTGACGCGCTCGAGAGCCGCAAGAAGCGCCACCCGCCGCAAACGTGAAAGCGGCTGCGAAGCCGGAGCCCCGCAGCCGCCTCTCTGGTCACTAATGATCTAGGTTATTGATAGTCGGCGGTCAGGTCGAACGTAGCCGAATAGAGACCGCTCGGCTGGTTGGCCGCAATGCTGAACACGCCGCCCACATTGACGGTGAACGTGCCACCCGCCGGGATCGCGCGCGTCGTGCCGCCGGCATCGAGGCTGAGCACCGCGCCAACGGTGTTCGTGCCGCTGTTGATCACGCCGCCGGCCGGCTGGTTGAGCGTCAACTGAACCAAATTGCCCACCGTTCCGGCACCATCGAAGCTGGCGCGGCTGAACGTGCCGGGCAGAGCGACAACCCCGCCCGTCGTGGCGCGCGCGCCGGTGTTCGCATTGATCGAGACGGTGCCCGCAGTGTTCACGTCTGGAGCAACGGTGCCGAAGTCGAGGTCCGACGTACGGACCAGCGTCAGCGACTGCAGGACGATGCCCTTGGCCGTTGCCGTAGCCTGGGCCTGCTGGGCAGCGGCCGGCGTGGCCGCAACGAGAGTGGCGGCAGCAGCCGCGAGAAGGACTGAAATACGCATTTTGGTTCCCCACACACTAAGCAATTGAGAAGGCGGAGAATGCGCTGAGGGTCTCAAGACCCATTGAAAGGACGGGGTTTCCCGAAATTTAACCCTGTTCGTCAGTTCTCATGAGGGCGGACCTGCGCAAAACTCCTTGTGTCCACCGATTGGTTACAGGGCCGATAACCAAGCATGTTGCCGATCATCCTTTTCCGTCCGGACAGTAGTCAGCAAATCAGATCGATTAACGGCGAGTTTCCCACACGAATCTCGACTTGGCCGGACTCGCTTGCCGCCCGGAGCACCCGCCGCTATCCGCCGCGGCATCATGTCAGTGACGAACGAACAGGTCCGCCACATCGCGCGGCTCGCCCGGATCGCGATGAGCGACGAGGAGCTCGATCGCCTGGTGCCGGAGCTCAACAATATCCTCGGCTGGGTCGAGCAGCTCGGGGAGGTCAATACCGATGGCGTCGAGCCGCTGACCGCGGTGATCGACCAGGAATTGCGCCTGCGCGACGATGCCGTGACGGACGGGAACATCCGCGATGAGATCCTCGCGAACGCGCCGGAGGCGCAACACGGCTTCTTCGCTGTCCCGAAGGTGATCGAGTGACCGAGCTCACGTCGAAGACGATCGCCGAGCTTCGCGACGGGTTTCGCGCGGGCGAGTTCTCGGCCCGGGAAATTGCCGACAGCTTCAACGGTGCGGTCGCGGCTGCGCGGACACTTAACGCCTATACGGTCGAGACTCCGGAAGACGCGCTTGCTGCTGCGGATGCTGCGGACAAGGCGCGTGGCAGCGGCGACATCGCGTCGCTCGCCGGCATCCCGCTCGGCATCAAGGACCTGTTCGCAATGCAGGGCGTCGATACGACCGCGGGCAGTCGCATCCTCAAGGATTTCAGGCCGCCCTACGAGAGCACCGTCACCGCAAACCTGCGGAAGGCGGGCGCGGGCATGCTCGGCAAGCTCAACATGGACGAGTTCGCAATGGGCTCGTCGAACGAGACCAGCGCTTACGGTCCGGTCATCAGCCCATGGCGGCGCAAGGGCAGCAATGTCGGTCTGACGCCGGGCGGATCGTCGGGCGGATCGGCGGCTGCAGTCGCAGCGCACATCGCCGCGGGCGCGACCGGCACAGACACGGGCGGCTCGATCCGCCAGCCCGCCGCCTTCGTCGGTATCACCGGCATCAAGCCGACCTACGGCCGCTGTTCGCGTTGGGGCGTGGTCGCATTTGCGAGCTCGCTCGATCAGGCGGGTCCGATGGCGAAGACCGTGCGTGACTGCGCGATCCTGCTTGAAGCGATGGCCGGCTTCGACCCAAAAGATTCGACGTCGCTCGATCTGCCGGTGCCGCAGTGGGAAGTAAACCTGTCGAGTGATCTGCGCGGCAAGTGTGTTGGCATCCCGAAGGAATATCGCATCGACGGCGTGCCGACGGAGATCAACGCGCTGTGGGATCGCGGCATCGAATGGCTGCAGGATGCGGGCGCGACGCCGGTCGAGATCAGCCTGCCGCACACCAAATACGCGCTTCCCACCTACTACATCATCGCTCCGGCAGAGGCGTCCTCCAACCTCGCCCGTTATGATGGCGTGCGTTACGGGCTCCGCGTAGAAGGCGTGAAGTCGCTCGACGATATGTATTCGGCGACGCGAGCTGCGGGCTTCGGCGCCGAAGTGAAGCGCCGGATCATGATCGGCACCTACGTGCTCTCAGCCGGCTTCTACGACGCGTACTTCACCAAGGCGCAGAAGGTGCGCGCTCTAATCAAGCAGGACTTCCGCAAGGCGTTCGAGCAGTGCGACGTGATCCTGACCCCAACCGCTCCTTCGGCTGCGTTCGGGATTGGCGAGACGACCGACCCCCTGGCGATGTATTTGAACGACGTGTTCGCGGTTCCGGCGAGCCTTGCGGGGCTCCCGGCGATGAGCGTGCCCGGCGGCCTGGATGAACAGGGGCTTCCGCTCGGGCTTCACCTGATCGGCAATGAGCTCGACGAGCAGATGGTGCTGAATGCGGGCCTGGCGATCGAAGAGCGTGCCGGGTTCACCGCCAGGCCGGAGAAATGGTGGTGAGCATATATTCCATTCCACCGTTCGCCCTGAGCTTGTCGAAGGGCTGTTCTTGTTCTTGCAGTCGAAAGGAAGGGCAGGGCTTCGACAAGCTCAGCCCGAACGGTATTTTCAATGGCTGACGCAGGCGCACCTTTCCGCATCAAGGGCCAAACCGGCGAGTGGGAGGTCGTGGTCGGCCTCGAGGTCCACGCGCAGATCACCGCGACCAAGTCGAAGCTCTTCTCCGGTGCCGCGACCGCGTTTGGCGCCGAGCCCAACACCCAGGTGAGCCTCGTCGATGCGGCGATGCCGGGCATGCTTCCGGTCCCGAACAAGGAGTGCATCCGCCAGGCGGTGCGCACCGGAATGGCGCTTGACGCGAAGATCAACCGCTGGAGCCGGTTCGACCGGAAGAACTACTTCTACGCCGACCTGCCGCAGGGCTATCAGATCAGCCAGCTCTATCACCCGCTCGTCGGCGAGGGCGAGGTCGAGATCCTGCTCGACGAGAAGGACGAGAGCAGCGTCAAGAATATCGGGATCGAGCGCATCCACGTCGAGCAGGACGCGGGCAAGCTGATGCACGATCAGCATCCGACGATGAGCTACGTCGATTTGAACCGCTGCGGCGTCGCGCTTATGGAGATCGTGTCGCGTCCGGATATGCGTTCGCCCGCGGAAGCAGGGGCTTATCTCAGAAAGTTGCGGGCGATCCTGCGCTACGTCGGCTCGTGCGACGGCAATATGGAAGAAGGCTCGATGCGCGCCGACGTCAACGTCAGCGTGCGCAAGCCCGGCGGCGAACTCGGGACGCGGACGGAGACGAAGAACGTCAACTCGGTCCGCTTCGTCATGGCGGTCGTCGAACATGAGGCGAAGCGCCAAGTCGAACTTCTCGAAAGCGGTGGCTCGATCGCCCAGGAGACGCGGCTGTTCGACCCCGACAAGGGCGTGACGCGATCGCTTCGCTCGAAGGAAGATGCGCACGACTATCGCTACTTCCCGGATCCGGATCTGCTTCCGCTGGAGCTGGACGACGCCTTCCTCGAAGATTGCGCGAAGAGCCTTCCCGAGCTGCCGGACGCCAAGCGCAAGCGTTACGAGGGACTTGGAATAACGCCCTACAACGCCAGCGTTTTGACAGCCGAGGTCGAGACTGCTCGCTGGTTCGACGGGCTGCTCGATGCCGGAGCCGAACCGAAGCAGGCCGCCAACTGGGTCGTCGCGGAGCTGTTCGGCGCGCTCAACCGGCGCAGCGAGACCATCGACGAGAGCCCGGTCGCACCCGCTCACGCGGCAGAGCTTCTGAAGCTCGTCGCCGACGGGACAATCAGCGGCACGATCGCCAAGCAGGTGTTCGAGATCATGATCGAAACCGGCGAGGGCGCGGCTCAGATCGTCGACAGCCGCGGCCTCAGGCAGACCAGCGACACCGGCGCGATCGACGCAGAGATCGACAAGATCCTCGCCGCCAACGCCGACAAGGTCGCGGAGTACCAGGCGGGCAAGCAGCAGCTGTTCGGATTCTTCGTCGGCCAAACGATGAAGGCCATGGCCGGAAAGGCCAATCCGCAGGTCGTCAACGAGCGGCTGCGGGCCAAGCTCGGCGCCTGAAAGGATCCGTATGCGTAATTTCCTATTGGCCGCGGTTAGCGCGCTCCTTGCCTCTCAATCGGCCGCCCAGGCGCCGGCTCCTCCCAAGCTTCTGGTCGTTCTCTCGATCGACCAATTTTCGGCAGACCTGTGGGACGAGTATCGCCCACAATTCACCGGCGGCTTCGCCCGCTTCGCCTCGGGCACCGTGTTCCACAATGGCTATCAGAGCCATGCCGCGACCGAGACCTGTCCCGGCCATTCGACGCTTCTGACCGGTGATCGCCCCGCTACGACGGGCATTATCAGCAACATCTGGCTGAACCAGTCGCTGACCCGTTCCGACAAGAGCGTTTATTGCGCGGAGAACGAGGATGCGCCCGGCACCTCTTCGACCGCATACAAGGTCTCCGACCGGCACTTGCGCGTGCCGACGCTCGGCGATCGCATGAAGGTTCTGTGGCCGGCCTCGCGCAATGTCGCTGTGTCAGGGAAGGACCGGGCGGCCGTGATGATGTCGGGGCATCATCCCGATCAGCGCTGGTATTGGAACGGCAAGCGCTTTGCCACCGATATCGCTGTCGCCCCGACGCCCCAGGCGGTCACGCGGACGAACGCCGTCGTCCAGCAGCTCCTGGCAGCACCGGCCGAGGGCTTGCAGCCTCCTCCGTTTTGTGCCGGTAAGGCTCAGCCGATCACGCTCGAAGGCAGCGGGAAGATGGTCGGCAACGGCACGCTGGCGCGAGCCGCCGGCGACGCCGCCGCATTTCGTGCCACCCCAGCGCTCGACGGTTCGACGCTCGCGCTCGCCGCAGGGCTGGTCCAGGAGATGAAGCTCGGCCGCGGCGCGAGCCCGGATCTGCTTTCGGTCAGCCTCTCGGCGACCGATTATGTCGGCCACACGTACGGGCCCGGCGGACAGGAAATGTGCCTCCAGCTGCTCGAACTCGATCGCGAGCTCGGCGACTTCTTCGCTTTCCTCGATCGGACCGGCATCGATTACGCGCTGGCGCTCAGCGCTGATCACGGCGGTCTCGATATCCCTGAGCGGCTGCGCTTGCACGGCGTGACCGATGCGGCTCGCGTCGACCCGGCCCTGGCCGCACCCGTCGTGGGCAGCGCCATCGGACAGAAGCTCGGCCTCTCCGGGCCCATCCTTATCGGCGAGTTCAGCGGCGACGTCTGGATCGACAAGAGCCTAACCGGCATCGACCGCACGCGCACGCTACGAGAAGCGCTGAAGGCCTATCGTGCGCACCCGCAGGTCGAAGCAGCGTTTTCGCGCGACCAAATCGCGAACACTGCCATGCCAAGCGGCAATCCGGTCGCCTGGACGCTGATCCAGCGGGCCCGTGCATCCTTCGATCCGGAGCGCTCGGGCGACATCATCGTGTTCTTAAAGTCGCACATCACGCCGATCGCCGATACGAGATATTATGTTTCGACGCATGGCAGCCCGTGGGATTACGACCGCCGCGTGCCGATCCTGTTCTGGCGGCGGAGCATGGCTCCGGCTGCTCCGCAGGACGCGGTTGAGACCGTCGACATCATGCCCACCTTGGCCGCGATGCTGGGCGTTCCGCTCGGGCCGCCGGCGATCGACGGGCACTGCCTCGCCGGCATTTCCGGAGTGGTTTGCGGCATACGCTAAGCGCTTCAAAACTCGCGCTTTTCTTTAATCATGAGTTAAGGCATGTTGGTCCAATTGTAAGGCGGGGAGGCGCGCGCAGGCGTCTCTTGGAGGGCCAAGATGCGTAGATTGGGTCTGGTGACCGCGCTGGCAGCGACCGTGGGGCTGAGCGCTTGCGTGCAGACGAAGCAATATGCCGACCTGCAGTTCACGCCGCCGCAAGGCGACTACAAGCTGCTGGTATTGAGGCCCGACGTCACGGTCGGATCGCTGACTACCGGCGGAATGGTCGAACCGCGTGCCGATTGGACGGACCAGGCGCGCGCAAGCATCGTGGCAGCGCTTCGGGCGCAGCAGGCCGCCCACGGAGGAAAGGTCACCGTCATCGAACACCGCAACGAGGTTCCAGGTGTGACGGCCCAGGAGCTTGCGGATGTCGAACGTCTCAACGCCGCGGTCGATGAGTTGATCGTCGTCCACAAGTATCTCGGCGATTATCTTCCGACCAAGCGCGGCAAGGGCCTCGAGTGGACCTTGGGTCAGGACGCAGTGCGTCTCGGTCAGAAGACTGGGTACGACTACGCGCTGTTTCTGCATGGTGAGGACCAGGTCGCGTCCGGTGGGCGTATTGCGCTTGGAGTTCTCGGACTTGCCGGCTGCATCGTCGGCTTTTGCGCTCCCAACATCGGCGGCGCACAGCAGCTGGATTATGCCTCGCTCGTCGACCTCAAGACCGGCCAAGTGGTCTGGTTCAACGTCGTTCTCGCCGGAAGCCAGGTACCGGGGATCAAGTTCGGCGACCTGCGTACCCCGCAGGGTGCGGCGCAGATGATCGATCGGCTGCTCGGGCGAATGAAGCCCGGAACGGGCGTCTCCAAGGGCGTTGTCATGACCGGCGACCCTCAGGAGAAGCACTAATGTGCCTGCGTTGCGTGGAGGTGACCCGCCGCGCGATGCTGCTCGGCGGGGCCGCAGCCGCGGCGTCGATCGGCACCGGAGCCGCCCAAGCGCGGATCCGCCCGCAGGACATGGTCCCCCTGATCGGTCCCGGCTTCAAGCCGACGGACCGTGACGAGATGGGTCTCTGGAAGGAGATGGAGCGCGCGGAGGAGGAGATCGCCGGCTCCAACCTGGTCATCGAGGACCCGAGGCTCGCGGGCTATCTCAAGAACGTCATCGGCACGGTCGGCGGACCGGCCGCGCAGGACTTCCGAATCTACCTCGTGCGGATCCCCGACTTCAACGCAATGATGTTCCCGAGCGGCTTTGCGGTGGTCTTTTCGGGCTTGCTCCTGCGCATGCGCAACGAGGCGCAGCTTGGCAGGCGTCATCGCTCACGAATTCAGGCCACTTCCTCCGGCGCCATATGATCCGTTCCTGGCGCGACGAGCGGCGCAAGACCGACCTCCTCGCGATCGGATCGATGCTGGCTGGCATCGGCGGTGCGGGAGCGGGCGTCTATCTCGGCGATTACGTTCAGCTCGCCCAGCTCGGCACTCTGCTGTCGCTGTTCCAATACAGCCGCGGAATGGAGGCGGAGGCGGACGCCATGGGCGCGAAGCTCATGGAGCAGAACAACTATCCACCCGTCGAGATGTCGAACATCTGGCAGCAGCTGATCGGCGAGGAGAATGCCAGCGCGCGCTATCGAGGCAAGCATCGGCACAAGGGCGGCCTGTTCGATACCCACCCGTCCTCGGACGCGCGCATGGCCGATCTTCGCGCAGACGCGCTGGAACTGACGGTTCCCGGCAAAGTCTATGACGCACGCCGGGAGCGCTACCTTTCGACGATCGCGGAAATCCGGCCGACGCTGCTCGACGATCAGGTCAAGCTGAACGATCCGGGTGCAAGCCAGTATCTCATCGACACCCTGGCACTGGACGGCTGGAACGGTCTGCTGCGCTTCTACGAAGGCGAGGTGTGGCGGCTGCGCAATCGGCCAGGCGACGATATCCGGGCAGATCAAAGCTATGCCGCCGCGGTCGTGTATCCGGACGCTCCAGCCGACGCGTGGCGCTGGCACGGCATCTCGTTGATGAAGCAGGGTCGTTCGGCCGAGGCGAAGGCCGCTTTCACCCGCTACCTGACAATGAAGCCCGACGCTCCCGACGCGGCCTGGGTTCGGCAGATGACGGGATAGCCAGATGAAGCTTCTGACCAATGTTGCTATTCTTGCGAGCTGCCGCCACGCTCTCGGCCTGCGGCACGCTCGGCACGGGCGAATACGGCTACAGCGACTACGGCCTGGTCCGGGTAGCGCGCGTGAGCGTCGGCGATGGCCAGATGTCGGTCGTCGCTCCGCGGCCCTACAACCGCCACCGCCGCATCCTCTTCTCCGACGTCAAGGATGTCGAGGACTGGACGCTGAACGGGCCCATCCTTGATGGCATCAGCTTCGTGTCCGGAATGAACGACAACCGCGAGCTGATCCGTCAGCGCCATACCGCCGACCAGCAGGTGCCACGGTTCCGGTCCAACATGACGCCGCCGGAAATCGCGGCTATGCTCGAAAGCCTGTATCGCGTGAAGGGCGGTGCGGTTGATCTGAGGACGCTGTCGCTCCAGCCGCGGCCCTTCCTCGGCGCGAACGGATTCCAGTGGGACTACGAGCACCTCGACGAGGACGAGCTGTGGCGGCGCGGCCGCGCCGTGGGGGCGGTGATCGACGGCAAGCTCTACATGATCCTGCTCGATGCCGCCCGTTCACACTACTACGACGCCGAGCTGCCCGACTTCGAAGCGATCGTCGCTTCAGCCGAGCGCCACGGCTAACCGACCGGCGAGATCGGCCCGGGCGAGGGGTTTGTGCCAGGTGACGGGGGAGTCGGAACGTCGATGTCCGGGCCCTGGGGCGGAGTTTCCGGCGGCGGCGTTGTCGGTTGTCCTGGCGGGCTCGGTTGCGCGGGTGTTTGCGGCGGCGTTTCAGGAATTGGTGGTTGCTGCATTGCATCGGCTCTCCTTGAGAACCGGAACGCTGTGAACGGCGGCGGGTTGCCCGCGCAGCCATCCTTGCTATAGGCGGCGCCTCTCGGGCCGCGCGCGCGTGGCGGAACTGGTAGACGCGCTGGATTTAGGTTCCAGTATCGTAAGATGTGGGGGTTCGACTCCCTCCGCGCGCACCATCCGCTACCGAAGCGTGATCGCCCTCAAGGAATTCATCGGGAATTGAGCAACGTGACCATCAAGACCGTCGAGACTGAGAACGAGGGCCTCAAGCGCGCCTTCATGCTGACCATCCCCGCCGAGGACATCGAGGCGCGTGTCGAGCAGGAGGTGAAGCGTATCGCGCCGCAGGTGCGTATGCCCGGATTTCGGCCGGGCAAGGTCCCGCCGAACCTCATCCGAAAGATGCACGGCGACAGCCTGCGCGGGGAAGCGCTGCAGGGCGCGGTTCAGGATGGCGTGCAGCAACTGCTCGCTGACAATAATATCCGTCCGGCGTTGCAGCCGCAGGTCGAACTCGACCAGGCTTACGAGCCGGGCAAGGACGCTGAGGTGAAGGTGCGTCTCGAAGCGTTGCCGGACGTTCCGGCGCCGCACATCGACGATATCAAGCTGGAGCGACTAAGCCTCGACGCAGATGAAGGCGCTGTCGAGGAGCAACTCAAGCAGCTCGCGAGCTCGAACAAGCGTTGGGAAGATGCGCCGGAGAAGCATGCTGCCGCGACAGGCGAGCTCGTGGTCATGGACTTCGAAGGCAAGGTCGACGGTACCGCGTTCGAGGGTGGCAAGGGCGAGGACATGTCGGTCGAGCTCGGCTCGGGGCGGCTGATCCCAGGCTTCGAAGACCAGCTCGTTGGCGCGAAGGCCGGCGACAGCCGCGAAGTGAATGTGACATTCCCGTCGGACTATCCGGTGGGCGACCTCGCCGGGAAGGACGCGGTCTTCTCCGTGATCGTCAAGGCAGTGAGGACGTCCGGCGAGACAATGCTCGACGACGATTTCGCGAAGACGCTCGGCCTGCAGAGCCTCGATCAGCTGAAGGGGCTTGTTCGCGACCAGCAGACCCAGGAGCTCAATGATCTGACGCGCACCCACATGAAGCGCCAGCTCCTCGACCAGCTGGCATCGCGTCACGATTTCGAAGTGCCGCAGACGATGGTGGATGCCGAGCATCAGAACATCCTCAACCAGCTGCGCCACGAGGCGAGCCACGACGAGGATCCGCAGGCTGCGCTTGCCGAGATCGAGAAGGATGCCGACGAGTATCGGCGGATCGCCGAGCGCCGCGTGCGCCTCGGTCTCCTGCTGTCGGAAATCGGTGCTGCGAACGGTGTCGAGATCACTCAGCAGGAAATGCAGCGCCTGATCGCTCAGACTGCCGCGCAGTACCAGGGCGAGGAGCGCGAGCGCTTCCTCCAGCTGGTCCAGAGCGAGCCGATGTTCGCAGCCCAGATTCGCGCGCCGCTGTACGAGGACAAGGTCGTCGACTTCCTTTTCTCGAGGGCAAACATCAGCGACCGCACGGGCACCCGCGCCGAGCTCGAGGCCGATCTCGAGAGCGAAGAAGGGCATGTCCACGGTCCCGGCTGCGGGCACGATCACTCGCACGATGCCAAGCCGAAGGCCAAGAAGGGCGCTTCGAAGAAGGCTATGGCTGCTGCCGAGCCTCAGCCGGAGGAACCCGCAAAGGGTGCCGTCGAAAAGAGTGACGATAAGCCGAAGCCGGCAAAGCCGCTCAAGGACGAGCCGGGCCGCAAGGCGCCACAGGCGAAGGTGGAGGCCCAGCCTCCAACGAAGAAGCCTGCAGCAAAGAAGCCTGCGGCGAAAAAGCCGGCCAAGAAGGGTTGAGCGAGCAGGAGATCGTCTGCGAGGACCTGAACCTCGCGCTCGACGATCTTCGGCGGAAAGGTTTTCGGCTGGATGTCATCTATCCGGCCGACGACCCTCACAGCGCGGTCTTGTCCAACGGTGACTCGACAATCCGGCTGACCACGCGTCCGGAGGCAGGCGAGCCGACGTCGGCGCTGCCGGCATTCCAGCCGGGATTTCGTGCTCACGTGCGCCGGCAATGCGGCAAGTGAGGGCCGGGCGGGCATGCTGTACCGCGACCTGATCCCCGATCGCCTGGGCGGCCGCTACATTGCATCGCACATCACCATTCCCGAAGGAGGCCCGGTCGTCGACTGGGTGCATTTCCATCGGATCGCTGCTCAGGCGCTTTACGTCGCTCGCGGGTGGGTCCGCGTGGTCTATGAGGGTCAGGGCGCACCATTCGTTCTGAATGCCGGCGATCTCGTCCTCCAGCCCCCGGAAATCCGGCATCGCGTGCTCGAAAGCTCGAACGGCCTCGAAGTGGTGGAGATCGCTGCGCCCGCCGTTCACAGCACCTTCGCGGACCATGAAATGAGTTTTCCTAACGGCGTCTCGGATCCCGCCCGTGACTTCTCGGGCCAGCACTTCCTTCGCCACGTTGGATCGAACACGCCCTGGACAATTTTCAACGGAGGGGAGGCGCGGGAGACCCGGCTACTGGAGGCAACTGGCGGTCTCATGGAAGCGCGCACCGTTCGCCCGGGCACTTCGTCGACCATCAACTTCCCACCTGATGCCGGTGAGCTGGTGTTTGGCTTCGTTCTCGGGGGCTCTGCGACCGTCGACTATCGCGAAGGTTTCACGGTTGGTCCCAGCGATGCCTTCGTGATCCCTCCAGATGAACCATGGCGCCTCTCCAGCATGAGCGCGGACTTCGGCCTGCTGCACATAACGACTGCACAGCTGGACTAGCCTGCTCGCCGATGACTTCCCTATATCGGCGTACTGAGGGGGCCCGCTTGACGCAGACAAACCAGCCGACCATTGCGATACTCTTGCCGTGCTACAACGAAGAGGCGGCCATCGCCGCCACCGTCGCCGGCTTCCGCGCAGCGCTCCCTTCGGCGACGGTCTACGTTTACGATAACAACAGCCGGGACGGGACGCGTGAAATAGCGGCGCAGGCGGGTGCCGTCGTCCGTAGCGAGCGGCAACAGGGCAAGGGCCACGTGGTCCGACGCATGTTCGCCGACATCGATGCGGACATCTACGTCATGGCCGACGGCGACCTGACCTACGACCCGAAGGCCG
The DNA here is from genome assembly GCA_963754245.1 of uncultured Alphaproteobacteria bacterium. Classification (GTDB taxonomy): domain Bacteria; phylum Pseudomonadota; class Alphaproteobacteria; order Sphingomonadales; family Sphingomonadaceae; genus Sphingomicrobium. The sequence goes on along the minus strand of CAVWET010000013.1, from coordinate 399,063 downwards.
CGCCGGCGATGGTCGACCTCTTGCTCGCAGACCAGCTCGACATGGTGGTTGGAACCCGGCGCCATGAAGAGAAGGACGCGTATCGGGGCGGCCACGTTCTGGGGAACCGCATCTTCACGGGCCTGCTCTCCCGCCTATTCGGGCGCAGCTTCAGCGACATCTTTTCGGGGTACCGCGTTTTTTCCCGCCGTTTTGTGAAGAGCTTCCCCGTCCTCTCCGAAGGATTCGAGATCGAAACGGAAATGAGCGTCCACGCTCTCGAGCTCAGGATGCCGGTGGGCGAGGTTGAGACGAGCTACGGCGCGCGACCGGAGGGTTCTCAGTCCAAACTATCCACCTATTCGGACGGCTGGCGCATCCTGAAAACGATTGGCACGCTCTATCGTGTTGAGCGCCCGACGCTCTTCTACGGCAGCATCGGAGCTCTCCTGGTCGTCGCCGCGATCGTTCTCGCGATTCCGCTGGTCGTGACTTACGCGCACACCGGCCTCGTACCCCGCTTCCCGACGGCGATCCTGGCCACGGGCCTGATCATCATCGCGGTGCTCTGCTTCTTCGCTGGCCTCATCCTCGACACGGTGACGCGAGGCCGACGCGAGGTCCGGCGGCTCGCCTATCTCTCCCTCAACGCGCCGGGTGAACTGTAGCTTTCGCGCATCACCGAACGGCAATTGTGTCGTTGGCATGACAGTCACCGCTTCACACTAACGTGCGTTAGCCCTTACGTGTTCGAAATGACGGCCTTGGGGGCAGGGCCCGAGCACAGGGGGAATTATGAAGCGGACTTACGGCATCCTTCACGCTGGCGTCGCTTTTGCGGCGATTGCGACGGCCACAAGTGCTGCACAAGCGCAGAGTGTCCAGCCTCCCGCCGACGTCGTGACCCAGCCTGCGGGTCCGTCGACGCAGGCTCCCTCTTCTCAGGCCGACATCGTGATCACCGGGTCGCGCATCCGCCGCAACCCGCTCGACCTCGATGCCCCGCGCGTATTTATCGACCAGTCGGATATCGCCAAGACCGGTCTGAACTCGATCAGCGACGTTCTTCAGCGCCTGCCTAGCTCTGGCGGCGGCCTCAACAGCAAGTTCAACAATTCCGGCAACCTCGGCAATCCGCCGGACGGCGGCGGCGTGGGCGCCGGCTCGGCCGAGATCGACCTCCGTTACCTCGGCTCGAAGCGCACCTTGGTGCTCGTCGACGGCCTCCGCTTCGTTAACGCGGCGGCTGCATCGGGCGTGCCTGGCTCAGTCGACCTGAACTCGATTCCCGATGCGATGATTGATCGCGTCGAGGTCCTGCAGGACGGTGCTTCTGCAATCTACGGTTCGGACGCGATTGCCGGCGTCGTCAACATCATCACCAAGAAGCGCCAAAGCGGCTTCATCGCGAACGCGCAGCTCAGCGGCTACAAGCACGACGGCTTCACGCAGAACTATCAGCTCAGCTGGGGCAACGGCAGCGACGGTCCGCTGCAGGTCGTCGTCGGTGGCGACTATATCAAGCAGAAGGGCATTTTCGCCGGGGACCGGGCGATCTCCGCATTCCCGTCGCCTTACGCAACTGCTTGCTTGCCTGGGAGTGGCGGCTGTTCGAGCTTCATCCCGAACGGACGCTTTATCGGTACGGCTTTCCCGAACGGGGGCGATGAGAACTCTGATCAATGCTCCGACGAGCACGCCGACAATCGCGAATTTCCGGGACTTCATCAGCAGCGGACCAGGCAACGACCGCTTCAACTTCGCGCCGTTCAATTACATGCAGATCCCGCTTGAGCGTTATGGCGGTTTCGGGAGCGTGACGTACGACTTCACTCCCGACGTGCATCTGTCGGTCAAGGGTCTTTGGAACCGGCGCAAGTCGAGCAACCAGGCCGCGCCCTTGCCGTTCGGAATTGGTCCGGACGCGGGAATCACGCCGGTCCTCGATGCGACCTCCATCGACGCCACCAATATCTACAACCCGTTCGGCGTAACGCTGCAGGGCGACGATCCGACGACCGCTGCGCCCAATGACGGCAATCTCGATTTGATCCTTCGCCGTTTCGTCGAAGGCGGTCCGCGCCGGTTCTTCCAGACCGTGGACACGACCTACGGGGTCGCCACTCTCGATGGGCACTTCAAGGGCTTCGACCACGATTGGTACTGGGACATCAACGGCGTCTACGGCAACAACAAGGCCGACCAGACGATGTTGGGCAACATCAACTCGCACAACCTCGGAATAGCTCTCGGGCCGAACGCCACCTGCCAGGCCACGCCGGGCTGCGTACCGTTCAACTTCTTCGGCGGTGCCGGCTCAATCACCCCGGCGATGATGGACTATGTGACCTTCGTTCAGCGCGACAGCAGCAAGCAGCGCAACTGGAATTTCAGCGCCAACCTGACCGGGGGCCTTACCGAATTGCAGGGTGGTCAGCTCGGCGTCGCAATGGGTGTCGAATATCGCAAGCTCAGCGGCCAGTTTAACCCCGATCCGGTTGTTGCCGCGGGCTTTAGCTCGGATATCCCGGCTGGCCCGACCAGCGGCTCCTACAATGTGAAGGAAGCCTATGCCGAGCTCAACGCACCGGTATTGGCGAATAAGCCGATGGCGAATTTGCTCGAGTTCGATGTGGCTGCGCGAATCTCGGATTATTCGACCTCGGGCTCGACCACGACCTTCAAGGGCAGCGTAAACTACAAGCCTGTGAAGGCGCTCCGCCTCCGAGGCTCCTATGCCGAGGGCTTCCGCGCTCCGCAGATCGGCGAGCTGTTCGGCACCTTCTCGCGCTTCGATCAGACGATCAGCGATCCGTGCTCGAACGACAGCACGGCGCCGCTCAATTATCTGAACGATCCGACGACACAGGCCAACTGCATTGCGCACGGCGTGCCCGCGGGCGCGACCTACCAGCAGGCGAACCCGCAGATTTCGGTCAGGGTTGGCGGCAACGAAAACCTGAAGGCCGAGACATCGAAAAGCTGGGTCTTCGGCGGCGTGTTCAGCCCGGCGATCTTCCCGGGCCTGTCGATCGAGTACAATCACTACGACATCGAGATCCAGGACGCGATTTCGTCCTTCGCGGCTGATGTGACTGTGGCCAACTGCGAAAACTTGAACGATCCGATATCCTGCGCGGCCGTGACGCGGTCCCAGGGCAGCGGGCAGCTGACCCAGGTCCAGGGCATCCTTCAGAATATCGCCGGGATCAGGACCAAGGGCAGCGACCTCAATATCTCCTACCGTTCGCGTCGGACCGACTGGGGAGCGTTCGGCTTCACGCTGAACAGCACCTGGTTGCACCAGTTCGACGTGCTCCTGCCGACGGCGACCGGAACCCAGGTCATCCGCCGCGCCGGCACGGAAGAGGGCAGTCCCTCGCAGGCCTTCCCGCACTTCAAGTCGATCGGCATCCTCGACTGGGATCTGGGCGATTACGGAGCGACGTTCACCGGGCGATACATCTCGAAGCTTCGCGAGAGCGACGGCAACGTGATGAATCCCCGTATGTTCAACGACCTTCAGCTGCGCTGGACGCCGGGGATGATGAACCACCTGCTCGGCTTCGCGGTGGGCGTGAACAATATGTTCGACGTGCGCATCCCGGGCTGCAACACCTGCGATCTCAATAACTTCGACCCGACCGCCTACGATATTCCGGGCCGGTTCTATTATGCTCGCCTGACGGTGAAGTTTAATCCGTTCCATCCGGCTCCGGCGCCCTATACGCCGCCGGCGCCCCCGCCCCCGCCCCCGGCAGCTGAGCCGGCGCCGCCACCACCGCCGCCGCCACCACCGGCAGCGGCCCCGGAGCGCGGCAACTAAGGTAACGAAACTAGATTGGGAGAAAGGCCGCGCCCGCCGGGCGGGGCCCTTTTCTTATGCGGTGCCTGAGGGGCCTTCGTACCCGCCTTGAACCTTTCCCGCTTCGCGCCGATGTAAGCTTCACCAGCAATAAAGGATCCGCATCTCGTGCTTGATCATCAGGACATCGTTTCGCAGCTCGTTCCCATCGTCATCGAGCAATCCAACCGGGGCGAGCGCAGCTTCGATATCTACTCCCGGCTGCTGCGCGAGCGGATCGTCTTCATCACGGGCGCGATCGAGGACCACATGGCCTCGCTGATCACCGCCCAGTTGCTCTTCCTCGAGTCCGAGAACCCGAAGAAGGACATCTTCATGTATATCAACTCGCCGGGCGGCGTGGTCACCGCCGGCCTCGCGATCCACGACACGATGCAATACATCCGCCCGAAGATCAGCACCGTCTGCATTGGCCAGGCCGCGTCGATGGGCAGTTTCCTGCTCGCGGCGGGTGAGCCCGGAATGCGCGTCGCGCTGACCAACAGCCGCATCATGGTCCACCAGCCCTCGGGCGGCGCTCAGGGCATGGCGTCGGACATCGAAATCCAGGCGCGCGAGATCCTGCGCATGCGCCAGCGCCTCAATGAGCTCTACGCCAAGTACACCGGCCAGGCGATCGAGGAGATCGAGAAGGCGATGGACCGCGACAAGTTCCTCGAGGCCGACGAGGCGAAGGCGTTCGGCATCATTGACGAGGTGTTCGACAAGCGGCCTGACCAGGGCGAGGACGAAGGGACGGGCGCGGGGGATGTGACGCCCGTCTAACTTGCACCCCTGCAAAGGCAGGGGTCCAGCCCATCAGCCAACGCAAAGGGCCGCTTCGGCGGCCCTTTTCTTGCGCAGCGATTTTAGACTTCTGTCGCGGAGCGTCACGCGCTCGACCGACGAGGCCGCGAGCCTCAGCGTGGTTGGCTCTCTAACCAGTCATGCAGCCGATCCACATGCGCTAGAACCCTTTCCCGTCGAGGGAGAGGGTTCCGCCGCTAGAGTCAGCTTTGGGTGGAAAGCGGACATAAGAGTCCTGCCTACCGACGATTGGGGCATGGGCGCTGAGGGTTCGAAAGCCACCTTACGATGACACCCGGCTCAAGTGGGCCTGGGCCCGGTGCGCCCGCTGATATAGCCGTGCTTCCATCTGGTTGCTTGACCCCCACGAGATTGCGGAAAACCCCCCGCACAATCACTTGTCGGCGGCTATCTCTCGGCGACACCCCAGGCCATTCCTGCCAACGAACGTGGATCGCTGCGCGTTCGGCTCCGCGGCAATATGCACCATAGCTTTGAAAGAGACCGAAATCCCCGTCCTCCCAAACTAATAGGCCGACGATCTCGACTTGGCGTCCGTCCCAGGTCGCGGGGTCGGCGGCAATGCTCGCGGGATTGACCTTGGCTATCCCTTCTCGCCGTTCCGGGCTTGTAGCGCAGGCAGCGACCAGGAACGAGACGGCAGCCAAACTGAGAGAACCCAAAGCAATTCGCTCGGATCCGCGGCGAGGTGGCGCAGTCGCTTTGTTGGCACGGAGTATCAAACCTGCAACTCTCAGGGTTTTGGAGGGACGCAGTGTACCAAGCCAACAGATTGCATTCCACTCTCGCGGCTAACCGTGGACGCTACGGGTCGAAAGCAGTCATTCGACTAATGGCAGCTTCTGTAATGGGCCCCTGTGTCAGACCTTAGTGATCTTAAGTCATGTTCCCCTCTTGTTCCGCTAGAACAAATAGAATACGCAAGCGTCATCGAGGCGGGGCTCGGCCGCCGGCGATGAGCGAATGACCGCTTGCAAAGAAGAGGGAGACAGGGGACATGGCAGCCCAGTTGAAAGTCATCGGTAATTCTATGGAATTCCCCAGGCATGGACCGGCAGAAGGCGCTCGAGGCGGCGCTCGCCCAGATCGATCGCGCGTTCGGCAAGGGCTCGGCAATGAAGCTCGGCAGCCGCGAGAAGATGGAGGTCGAGACGATCTCCTCCGGAAGCCTCGGGCTGGATATTGCGCTCGGCGTCGGCGGACTGCCGCGCGGGCGTGTGATCGAAATCTACGGGCCGGAGAGCTCGGGCAAGACCACTCTCGCGCTGCACGCGATTGCCGAGGCGCAGCGGGGCGGCGGGACCGCGGCCTTCGTCGATGCGGAGCATGCGCTCGACCCGTCCTACGCAAAGAAGCTGGGCGTCGACATCGACGAGCTGATCGTGTCGCAGCCCGACACCGGTGAGCAGGCGCTGGAGATCGTCGACACGCTCGTTCGATCCAATGCGGTCGACGTGCTGGTGGTGGACTCGGTCGCCGCGCTGGTTCCACGCGCCGAGATCGAGGGTGAGATGGGCGACAGCCATGTCGGCCTCCAGGCCCGTCTGATGAGCCAGGCACTGCGCAAGCTCACCGGTTCGATCAGCCGCTCGCGCTGCATGGTGATCTTCATCAACCAGGTGCGCATGAAGATCGGCGTCATGTACGGCAATCCGGAGACGACGACCGGCGGCAATGCGCTGAAATTCTATGCCTCCGTCCGGCTCGACATCCGCCGCACCGGGCAGATCAAGGACCGCGACGACATCGTCGGCAACACCACTCGAGTGAAGGTCGTCAAGAACAAGGTCGCTCCGCCGTTCAAGCAGGTCGAGTTCGACATCATGTACGGCGAGGGCGTGTCGAAGGTCGGCGAGATCCTCGATCTCGGAGTCAAGGCCGGCTTGGTCGAGAAGTCGGGCGCGTGGTTCAGCTATGACTCGGTGCGCATCGGCCAGGGTCGCGAGAACGCGAAAGTCTATCTCAAGGAGAACCCGGACGTCGCGCAGCGCATTGAGAATGCCATCCGTGGCAAGACGGAAGAGGTCGGCGAGGCGCTGATGGCCGGTCCGGACGAAGAAGATATCGCTGCGGAATAGTCCTCAACCGAAATCTTCGGCGATACACGGCGGCTCTTCGCGCGATTCGATGCGTGCGAAGAGCCGTTTCGGTTCGGTCAGCACGATCAGCACGAATCCGCCCGCGGCGCAGAGCGCGGTGCCGAGCACGAACGGTACGGGGCTCCCGTTGAACTGCTGGCCGATGAGGAAGCCGATAGCCGCCGCACCGATGGTGCTGACGACTCCCTGAACTGAGGAGGCGGTCCCCGCGATTGGCGCCATATTCTCCATCGCCAGCGTTCCGAGGTTCGACGAGGTAAATGCGAAGCACGCCATCGTCAGGCCCTGCATCACGATGAACGTCCACAGGCTCTCGTAGCCAGTGAGAGCAATCGCGGCATGGATGGCAGTGACGAACGCAAAGGCCGCGGCCGCCGTGTGCCCGACCCGTCTGAGACCGAACCCGCCAACGACCCGGGAGTTGAGATAGGAGGCAAGCGCCATAGGGGCCGCGATTGACGCGAACACGAGTCCGATGAAGCGCCCTTCATGGAACGCATCGAAGATGATCTGCTGGATCGAGGATATATAGGCGACGAGCCCGGAGAAGCTGACGGTCATCGCCAGCGTGTACCCTCGGGACAACGGATCCCGGATCGTCTGCACGAACGCGCTGCTCATCTCTCGCCAGTCCAGCGCGCGGCGGAACTCCGGATGGAGCGTTTCCGGCAGCCGGATCCACGACCAGGCGAACATCGTCAGCGCGTACCCGGCCAGCACGACGAAAATCGCACGCCATGGGGCAAATAGCAGGATCAACTGCCCAATGTTCGGCGCGAGCACGGGCACGAGCATGAAGGTCATGAACACGAGGCTCATCACGCGGGCCATCGCCTCCGCCTCGAACAGGTCGCGGACCATCGCCACCACCAGCACGCGCGTAACGGCGGCGGAGGCGCCCATTGCTACGCGTCCGGCAATCAGGAGCGGAAAGCTGCCCGCGAAGGCGCACAGCAGCGCGAAGAAACCGTAGAGGCCCACCCCGCAGGCGAGGATCGGCTTGCGCCCGAATCGGTCGGCCAGCGGACCCCACAGCAGCTGGGTCGACGCGAAGCCGAGGAAGTAGGAAATGACCACGAGCTGCCGGTCGTTCTCCTGCGCCACATGCAGCGACCGGCCGATATCCGGGAGCGCCGGGATCATCGCGTCGATCGCGAAGGCGTTGAGCGCCATGAGTCCGGCGAGCAGGGCCGTCATCTCGCGCGTGCCGGGGCGCTTCACGCCGTCCTGGAAAGCCGAATCGAACATGGGAAGTGACCTCGCTGGCCGATTGAGCGGAGCCGTGCAACAGTGGCGCGACGAGGAGGGCGGGTCGAATGATGCACGCTAGAATCGCACGGCGAACATTACTGAAGAGCGGCGCATTGGCGGCCGCGATGACGCTGCCGCTGGGGCGGGTTATGGCGCAGGCCGCGACGGAGCTGCCTACAATTCCGCTTCCGCCGCCGATTTCGAGCGCCGAGCGCCAACAGCGCCTCCTCAAGTCTCGTGCCCTGATGCGCGCGAACGGCATCGGCGCAATGATCGTCGAGTCCGGCCCGAGCCTCGACTACCTAACCGGCATTCAATGGTGGCGAAGCGAGCGCTTAACCGGCGTGGTCATCCCGGCAGAAGGCGAACCGATCGTCGTCACGCCATTCTTCGAGAGCCCGAGCATCAAGGAGATGCTCGCGGTGCCGGCGGAAGTCCGCACCTGGCAGGAGGATGAGGAGCCACTGAAGCTCGTCGCTGATTTCTTGAAGGAGCGCGGCGTTGCCGGGCAGCCGATTGGCTTCGAGGAGACGGATCGGTTTTTCATCGAGGACCGGCTGAAAAAGCAGCTGCCAGCCGCGCGTATCGTAAGCGCCAATCCAGTGATCCGCACTCAACGCATGATCAAGTCCCCGGCCGAGCTTGCGCTGATGCAGGCGGCGAACGACGTCATGCTCGCCTCGTTGCGCTATGCCGGAGAGCGGACGCGAGTGGGCATGACCCGCGCCGACATCGACGGGATGATCGCCGCCGCTCAGAAGAAACTGGGCGGGGACTATGACGGCGGTCTCGTCTTGATCGGTGAGGCTTCGGCCTATCCCCATGGCAGCAAGATCCCGCACGTCGTGCAGCGCGGCGACATCGTGCTGATGGACTGCACGTCCACGGTCCACGGCTACCAGGCTGACATCACGCGGACGTTCGTGGTTGGTGAGCCGTCAGCCGACCAGAGAAAGCTCTGGGATCAGGTGCACCGAGGCCAGCAAATTGCCATCCAGACCGCCAAAGTCGGCCTCCCCGCGGGAGCAGTCGATGATGTGGTCCGGCGCGTCTACGAAAGTTGGGGCTTTGGCCCGGGCTACCGCCTTCCCGGGCTTTCCCATCGGACCGGCCACGGCATCGGGATGGAGGTCCACGAGCCGGTTTATCTCGTGCACGGCGAGACGACGCCGCTGGCGCCCGGCATGTGCTTTTCCGACGAGCCGGGCCTCTATGTTCCGGGCAAGTTCGGGGTTCGTCTCGAGGACTGCTGGCACATGACCCAGAGCGGGCCGAAGTTCTTCACGCAGCCGCCGCCCAGCATCGACCGGCCGTTCGGCTAGAAGTGATCCTCGACGGGGCCGGTCCGTTTGACATGTGACGGCGCGTGGGCCGGTTCGATATCGGCGGGTTCCTCCGCGTTGATCGTGCCTTCCCAGCGCGCGACGACGCTTGCCGCGACGGCGTTACCGACGACGTTCGTCGCCGAGCGACCCATGTCGAGGAAATGGTCCACGGCCAGGATCAGCAGCAGGCCGGCTTCGGGAATGCGGAACATCGCCATGGTCGCGGCGATCACCACAAGGCTCGCGCGCGGCACCCCTGCCATCCCTTTGGACGTGATCATCAGCACCAGCAGCATGGTGATCTGCTGGGCCAGGCTCAGGTGGATGCCGTAGGCTTGCGCGATGAACATGGTCGCGAAGGTCATGTACATCATCGAGCCATCGAGATTGAACGAATAGCCAAGCGGCAGGACAAAGCTGGCGATGCGCGGCGGCACGCCGAAGCGGTCGAGCGCCTCCAGCGTCCTCGGGTAGGCGGCCTCGCTCGAGGCGGTGGAGAAGGCAAGCACGACGGGATCGCGGATGTAACGCACCAGATGACGAGTGCGTGGCCCCACGATCACGAAACAGGCGCCGATCAGCACTGCCCAGAGGATGATGAGGCCGAGGTAGAAGCTGCCGACGAACTTGCCGAGCGTGGCAATGATCTGCGGCCCCCGCTCCGCAAGCGCGCTCGCGACCGCGGTGAAGACGGCGAAAGGAGCGAACCGCATCACATAGTTGGTAACCTGAAGCATCACGCGGACGAGAGACTTCGACCCCGCGGACGATTGGCTTGCCGCTTTCGCCGACGGCAGTGAGCGCCACCCCGAAGAATATGGAGAAGACGACGATCGGCAGGATCTCGTTGTCGCTCATAGCCTCGAAGATCGACTGCGGGACGACGTGGCTAACGAAGTCTTTCAGGTTGAACGCCGCCGTTGCGACGCCGCTTGTCGCACTCGCCGGCGGGATCGGGAGGTTCAGGCCCACACCCGGATGGAGGAGCGTCACCAACACGAGACCGAGAGTTAGAGACACAAGGCTCGCGAGGATGAACCAGCCGATCGAACGCACGCCGACGCGGCCGAGCGCAGCGACGTCACCCATATGCGCGATCCCCGCGACGAGCGTCGAGAAGACGAGGGGTGCGATGATCATCTTAATCAAGCGAAGGAACAGGGCCGTCACAATGCTGAGATAGTCGGCGATGGACTTGAGCTGAGCGGCGCTGGCAGGCGTGCCGTCATCGATCGCCGCATTGATTGCCCAGCCCGCGATGATGCCCAGCACCAGGGCGATCAGGATGTAACGAGTCAGTCTCTTCGCCATTCGTCTTCCCTTCGGCCGGACCCAAGCCGGAGCGCCTCGCGGCGTCAAGCTTCACAGCGGGCGCCACGGTGGGCTAGGGCGCCTGCCATGGCTGACGGTGACATCAAGTCCAGTGTTCTGGAGTTCGGACGCGAGATCCTTCACGACGAGGCGCGCGCGCTCGATGCCCTTGCCGACGGGCTCGGTCACGAGTTCGAACATGCGATCGGCCTCATCCTCGAGTGCAAAGGCAAGCTGATTGTCAGCGGGCTCGGCAAGTCGGGCCACGTCGCCCGCAAGATCGCGGCGACATTCGCTTCGACGGGAACGACGGCGACCTTCCTGCACCTCGCTGAGGCGATCCATGGCGACCTGGGAATGGCAGCCAGCGGCGATGTCGCATCGCTGATCTCGCAGAGCGGCGAGACGACGGAGCTGGAGCCGGTCATCGATCACTTCGCGCGCATCAAGATCCCGATCATTGCCATCACCGGAAATGCCGGGTCGATGCTCGCCGTTGCGCGCAGCGGCGCCGCTCGTCCTTCCGCACTGGCACGAGGCTGGCCCCGAAGCGGTCGCACCGACGAGCTTCAACGACGATGACGCTGGCGCTCGGTGACGCGCTGGCCATGACCGTGATGCGCCAGAAGGGCTTTACCCGCGCCGACTTCGGACGTCTGCATCCGGGCGGCTCGCTCGGCGCGCGGCTCAAGCCGGTCCGGCGCCTGATGCACGGCGGCAAGTCGTTGCCGCTGACGCGCGCGAGCAGCAACATGCATGACACGGTCGTCGAGATGTCAGCCAAGCGGCTTGGCGTGATCGGCGTGACCGACGACGCCGGTTATCTCGTCGGCGTGATCACGGACGGCGACCTCCGGCGAAATATCGAGCGCGGGCTCGACCATCGATGCGTCTGAGTTCATGACCCGGGATCCGAAGACCATCGCCGCCGATGCGCTGATCGACGAGGCGCTGACATTGTTCGAGGAGAACAAGATCACCGCCCTGTTCGTCGTCGAGGAAGACGAACGGGGCAAGAAGCCGGTCGGGGTGCTCCACATCCACGATTGCCCGCCGGCGCGATGAACACGGTCATCCTGATCCCGGCGCGATATGCGTCGACGCGGTATCCCGGGAAAGCCGCTGGTCGAACTGAAGGGCGCGGGCGGAGCGGCAAAGCCGCTGATCCAGCGCAGCGTCGAGGCGGCGCGGCGGGTGCGCGGCGTCTCGGGCGTATTCGTCGTCACTGACGATGAGCGGATCGCCGATGCATGCACGGCTCACGGCGTCGGCGTGATCATGACCTCGCCCGAATGCCGCAACGGCACCGAGCGTTGCGCCGAGGCGCTTTCGTCAGCTGCATGAGCCCGATCTGGTCATCAATTTCCAAGGGGATGCGCTGCTGACTCCGCCCGGATTCGTCGAGGCGCTCATCGACCGCATGCGGAGCGACCGCGATGCGCTGGTTGCGACGCCGGCGATGCGGCTTCGCAGCGACGAGGTCCGCGCGCTGCAGGCAGAAGAAGCGGCTGGACGGGTCGGCGGGACCACCGTGGTTACCGACGCGCAAGGGCGCGCACTCTATTTCTCCAAGCGCCTGATCCCGCATTTGCCTGCAGGAGCGCTAGACGGGGAGATGTCGCCGGTGCGGCTGCACGTCGGCGTCTATGCGTATCGGCCCGAGGCGCTGGATCGCTACGTCGCAACGCCTGTAAGCGAGCTCGAAACGCTCGAAGGACTGGAGCAGCTCCGCTTCCTCGCAGCCGGCATGCCGGTCGCGGTCGTCGATGTCGCAGACGCCGCCGTTCACGCTACGCGAACTCAACAATCCGGAAGATGTCACGCCCATCGAGCAGGCTCTGCGCGGAGGCGGGCCTGGAATGAGTTTCTGGGACTCGCTGGATCCCAAATACCGGCTGATCCTGTGCGATGTCTGGGGCGTCGTTCATGACGGCGTGGACCTCTATCCGGGCGCGGCCGAGCGACTGCTGCAGTGGCGCAACGAGGGCAGCTGCGTGATCCTGATCACCAACGCGCCGAGAACGGCCGATGCCGTCGAACAGCAGCTTGCGCGGATCGGGTTGCCGCGGGACGCCTACGATGCCGTCGCGACCAGCGGCGAGGCAGGAATTGAGGCGCTGCTCACGCTCGGCAAGCCGGTCGGGCTTCGTCGGTACGGCCGGCGACCGGCAGATCCTCGAGGGCAGGGGGGTACGTCATCGCCGACGACAAAAACTTCACCGACCTCGCGTGCACTGGCGTAACCGGGGAACGACCCTAGCCGGAAGACTATCGCGAAGATCTCCGGCGCTGGGTCGAGCGCGATATTCACATGCATTGCTTGAACCCGGACCGTCTGGTTATCCGCGGCGGCGTACCCGAGGCCTGCGCCGGCGCCATCGCCGACCTCTATGCGATGCTCGGCGGGCGACGTGACGTGGTATGGCAAGCCGCACGAGACGATTTATCGCCATGCCCTGCGTCTCGCCGGCAATCCGCCGAAGGACGAGGTGCTTGCGGTCGGCGACGGGCTGCAGACCGATGTGCTGGGTGCGGCGCGGATGGGTTTCGACACGGTGTTCGTCACGGGTGGTATCCACGCCGGAGAGCCGTTTCCGGAGGATTTCGCGGAGCAAAACGGCCTTGCCGAGGTGGCACCCGGTGGCGGTTGTCGACGGGCTCGCCTAGATAGCGCGCCATGCAACTTACTCGGACGCGCGGTCGGGCTGGACCAGCCCATGTTCCTGATCGCTGGCCCTTGCGTGATCGAAAGCCAAGACCTGCAGCTGCGCACCGCCGAGCGGCTGAAGGGCATCACCGAGAAGCTCGGCATCCTGTTCATCTTCAAGTCGAGCTTCGACAAGGCCAACCGCTCGTCGGACAAGAGCTACCGCGGCCCGGGCTGGATGAGGGACTGCGGATCCTTGAGAAGGTCAAGCACGCACTCGAGCGTGCCGGTGCTCACGGACGTTCACGACATACCGCAGATCGCGCCGGTCGCCGAGGTCGTCGACGTGTTGCAGACGCCGGCGTTTCTCGCGCGGCAAACCGATTTCATTCATGCGGTCGCGTCGTCCGGCAAACCGGTGAATATCAAGAAGGCGCAGTTCATGGCCCCACACGACATGAAGAATGTCGTCGACAAGGCCCGCAACGCTGCCCAGTCGGCGGGCGTCAACGAAGAGACGATCATGGTCTGCGAGCGTGGTGTCTCCTTCGGCTACAATAATCTCGTCTCCGATATGCGCAGCCTATCGATCATGCGCGAGACGGGCTGTCCGGTGGTGTTCGATGCGACCCACTCCGTGCAGCTGCCGGGCGGGCAGGGGACGAGTTCGGGCGGACAACGCGAGTTCGTGCCGGTGCTCGCTCGCGCGGCCGTCGCGACGGGTGTCGCCGGCCTATTCATGGAAACGCATCCCGATCCGGCCAATGCGATGTCGGACGGACCGAACGCGTGGCCGCTTGATCGAATGGAGAGTTTGCTGACGACCCTCGTCGAGCTCGACCAGCTGGTGAAGCAGCGCGGATTCGAGGAAGCTTCGCTCTAGGCAGGCTTTTCGCCTCGTCAGCGAATACTTCTCTTCAGCTGCCACATCATCACGGCGACGGTTGCGGCGTTGCCGATCACTAAGGCGACGGCCGCGCCGCTGAGGCCGAAGTTCCAGCATAGTGGAGCTATGAGCAGGAAGAATGCGATCGTCCCAATAAAGCGCGCGGTGACGGGCGCGTCGGGTCGGTCGAGGGCGTAAAGCATCGGAGGCATGGGGAAGCTGAAGACGCTTAGGAAAGGCACCAGCATCAGGATCACCAGAGCGTCATAGGCGCCGACGAATTCTTTTCCGAAGACGAAGGAAATGAGTGGCTTACCCGCGAGGAGAAGGATCAAGATCGCAAGCAGGGCGACAGCGCTCGCCAGCGCAGCCCCGCGCAGCATTAGCTTCCAGGGCTTCCTGCTGGTGAGGTCCATTCGCACGACCTCAGGGTAGAAGGCCTTCGCCAGAAGATCGGCCGGCTTGGATGCACCCTCCGAAAGGCTTGACGCTACGCGGAAGAGCGCCGCGCCCGCTGGGCCTAGAAGACCGCCGATGACCACGCGGGCAATCGGTCCCCATGCAGCCTGGACGCTGGCATTCAAATTGACGTGGATCGCGAAGCGCCACGCGCCGGGAAGCGTCTCGGGACGCAAGGTCGGTCGGATACCTTCCAGCAAGCCGCGACGGCGAAGCTCGCGCCAGGCGAGGAACCATAGGTAAAGGTCGCCGCCGAGATCAGTTAGGTACCAGGCGGCGACATAGGCTCGCGAACGGCGCACTCACGAAATAAGCGATGAAGACTAGGATCACGCGGCTGATGGGCGTGGCCGTGCTCTGCCAGCTGATGAGGTCGAACCGGTCGAGTGCCCGAAGGACTCCGCTCGGCGTGGCGGCTCCCATCGTCGGCAAGAGGGTGCAGTAAAGCATCGCGAGCCAGAGCTGATCGGGTGAGATGCCCACCCATTGCGCGATGAAGGGCAGGATTGCGACGGCAAGGAGCATGCCGCCGATCCCACTCAGCGCGTCGAGCGCGAACGCAAAGCCCGTGGAGGTTTTGAAATCCTCGACCTCGCCGTGAACGGCGCGGCCGCCGTAGCGGACGATAAGCTGCCACGATTGGAACTTCGCGATGCCGCTGACCGCCTTGGCATAGCTCGTGATCAGGACGAGCGCGCCGTACAGCAGCAGGCCTAGCGCATGCGTCGCGAAAGAGATGGTAGCGATCCCTGCGATCAACGCGACGATGCGCGACGCGGCGAGGTAGCTGCTGTTTTTCAGCAGCGACCGGAAATGCTGGTCTTTGAACCAGTGCTTCATGGCCATCCGGCCTAGACCAGACGGCAACGGCTGTCAGTCAAATTGCCTCGGCTCAGGCGGGCTCAGGGACGCTCTGTTGAATGACCTTGTCGGCCAGCGGACCGTTGAGCTCGGCGAGATGATCGAACTGCGCTTCGTACGTGGCCAGACCCTGACTTTGCGACCGCAGCTCCGCCTCCAGGCCACTGAGCTCGGCTTCGGGGATCAAGGCATCGATGCGGTCCCAGCCGGTCCAGCCATCGCGCGGCGCCATGCCGAGCATCTGACCTCGCCGCCCCGCGACCGCGGATGTGATCCGGCTCGTCGCGTTGGACGGGCAGACGACGGTCAGCTTGTGCATCGGCTCCAGCAGGTGCGGCTGTGCCGCCGCGAGCGCCTCCTGCATCGCGATTCGCCCCGCAAGGCGAAATGCCAGCTCGGAACTGTCGACGCTGTGGTAGCTGCCGTCGATCAGCGTCACCGTGCAATCGACGACCTGGAAGCCAAGCGGACCCTTGGCCATCGCCTGCCGGACGCCTTCCTCGACAGCCGGGATCCATTGCTTCGGCACGGACCCGCCATGGATCTTCTCTTCGAATTGGAAGCCCGATCCACGCGGCATCGGCTTCAGCTCGATGATGACATCGCCGAACTGGCCGTGGCCGCCCGATTGTTTCTTGTGGCGGCCCTTCTGCGTGACCGGCTTGCGGATCGATTCACGGTAGCCGACGGCGGGCGGGTGGCTTTTCACCTCGACGCCGTAGCGGCGTTTCAAGCGGGCAATGACCGTGCTGAGATGCTCTTCGTTGACCCCGCGCAAGCGGATCTCGTGGTTAGCTTCGTCATGTTCGACGATGAGGCCACCGTCTTCCTCGGTGAGTCGGTGGAGAGCGCCGGAGAGCTTCACGTCGTCCTTACGATCCGCGGGTTCGATCGCGATCGCGCAGTTGCGAGCCGCATATTCGATCTCGACCGGCGGCGGGAGCTTACCGCTGCCAAGCCATTGGCCAGCCTGGACCGTATCGATCTTGGCGACAGCGACGAGATCTCCGTCGCGGGCTTCGCCGATCTTCTGCGTCTTTTCGCCTTGGACCTTGAACATGGACCCGACGCGCGAGTGCTCGCCGTCGTCGGTTTTCATGTCTGAGCCTTCACGGACATTTCCACCGAGCGCGCGCGCCAGGGCGAGGCGACCGATCGAGCCGTGCTGTATCTTGAACGTGTAGAGCGCCGGATCGATGACTCCGAGGCGGCTTGCGGCCATCTGCGACCCGGGGGCCTCGTGGCGGAGCGCCTTGAGAAGTCGGCGGACGCCCCATGAGCTGCTCGCCGATCCGAACAGCACGGACACGCCAAGGCTCTCGCCGGTCTCGCGTGCAAGATCGGCGAAGATCTTCTGCGGTGTCGGGGTTTCGTCCATCAGCAGCTGCTCGAGGAGCTCGTCGTCGTGATCTGCTAGCTGCTCGAGCATGTGCGTACGCGCCTCGATCTCGCGCTCCTGCAGCTCACTGGGGATTTCGATCCGCTCTGACGATTGCCCGGCCCGATATTTGAAGGCGCGTTCCAGCGCCAAATCGACGAAGCCGCTGACCTTCTCGCCGTCCCAGATGGGAATCTGCCGCGCGATGATGGGGGAAACGCTCATCGGCTGAAGGGCCGAGAGCAGGTCGCGCACCCGACCGTGCGCATGATCGATGCGGTTAACGAAGATGAGATGCGGAATGCCGAGCTCGTCGAGGGCGCGGAGCGCCGGCGCTGCTAGCGGGGCTCGAGCTGGGTCGGGATCGACGATCACAATCGCGACGTCCGCTATTGCGAGCGCGCGCGCTCCGTCGGCGGCGAAGCCGATCGAGCCGGGGACATCGACGATGGCGAACTGGTCGCCGAGATACTCGAAATTGTAGAGATTGATTTCGGTCGAGCCGCCTCGCTGGCGGCTTTCGGGGCTGGAGTCTCCGATGCTGGAGCCGTTGGCCGTTGATCCTAATCGGTCGGTGGCGCCGGCTGCGAACAGCATGGCCTCCGCAAGGCTGGTCTTTCCTGCGCCGGCGGGTCCCACCAGCGCGATTACTCGGGTGCCATTGAATGGTTGTCCGGCCATGCAACTCTCCCTTCGTCCGGTTCACGGGCGCGCGAGTCGCTCTCGAGAGAGGCGCTCCGGCGCCTGTCTGGAAGCCACCACCGTCCGCCTGTTTTTGACGCTTGGCAAGAGGGCTCGTTACGGCAGTCAGCGGTTCGTCTCGGAACGTGCCCGCGCAAGGTGAGGTTTTTGGATGATGGTTGATTCGAAGGGTCATCAAGCGGGCGCGCCCACGGAAATGCCTGCGCCGGCATGGCGGGACATTGCCAAGCGAACCTACAAACGCACTTGGGACGACAATATCGGCCTCGTGGCAGCGGGCGTGGCGTTCTATGGCTTCTTCGCGCTGCTTTCGCTGCTGGGCCTCATCGTCCTGGCCTATGGCTTCGTCGCGGACCCGTTGACGGTGATCGAGCATATGCAGGCGTTGACAGCCGTCCTGCCCAGCGACGTCGCCTTCGTCATCGGCGACCAGCTGATGAATGCTGTGCGGGCTTCGGAGAAAACGAAGGGTCTCGGGATTCTCCTGGCGTTCGTCGTCGCGACCTACGGAGGTACCAACGGCGCAGCGTCGGTGATCACCGCGCTGAATATCGCCTATGAGGAGAAGGAGAAAAGGTCGTTATTCCGCTTCTATCTGCTCGCGGTGTCGATGACCTTGTGTGCGGTGGTCGTCGCGCTGAGCGCCATCGCGGCAACCGCGGCGCTCGCCTATCTCCAGCATCTCCTGCCGGAGGCAGCGCCGTCGCTGGTCATCGTCGGCAAGGTGCTTGGGTATTTGCTGTTGGCCCTCCTGGCAGCAGCGATCGCCTCGGTTCTTTATCGGTTCGGCCCCTCCCGCGAGGACGCGAAATGGAGGTGGATTACGCCGGGCAGTCTATTCGCTGCTCTGACCTGGCTGCTGCTGACCTGGGCATTCGGCATCTACGTCGGGCGCTTCACCAACTACCATGCCTACGGGTCGCTCGGCGCAGTCGTTGCGCTACTTTCGTGGATGTACCTGTCGGCCTACGCCTTCATCTTCGGTGCCGAGCTCAACAGCGAGATAGAACATCAGACGGCGAAGGATAGCACGACCGGGTCGCCCGAGCCGATGGGAACCCGAGGAGCATGGGCGGCGGACAATGTTGCGACGGACGATACCGTGCAGGACCGGCCGGAAGAGAAAAGGGAAGGTGAGAGGTTGACCCAGGCGGCCCCAAAGATCGCGGACGAGAAAGGCTAGGCGGCGGGCAGCAGCCGCCGCTCGCCGGCGAGGCGCAGCAGCGCCGCCTGAAGCTTCTCGAATGCCCGAACCTCGATCTGCCGGATGCGCTCGCGGCTGACGCCATAGACCTGGCTGAGCTCCTCAAGCGTCTTCGGCTCGTCGGCGAGACGGCGTTCCATCAGGATGTGCTTCTCGCGGTCGTTGAGGCTCTCCAGGGCCGTCACGAGCAGATCGTGGCGAACCTGGGTTTCCTCATCGTCCGCAAGCAGTTCGTCCTGGAGCGGACCGCTGTCCACGAGAAAGTCTTGCCACTGGTTCTCGCCACCCTCGTCGCCCTTGAGCGGGGCATTAAGGCTGGTATCGCCGCCCATACCCATGCGGCGGTTCATCGAGATCACTTCGTCTTCGGTGACGCCGAGATCCGTGGCGATCTTGGTTACGTCCTGGGGCTTAAGGTCGCCTTCCTCGAACGCGTCGATCTGGTTCTTCATCCGACGGAGGTTGAAGAACAGCTTCTTCTGCGCCGCGGTGGTGCCCATCTTCACCAGGCTCCACGAGCGTAGGATGAATTCCTGGATCGAGGCCCTGATCCACCACATTGCATAGGTGGCGAGGCGAAAGCCGCGCTCCGGCTCGAACTTCTTCACGCCTTGCATCAGGCCGATATTGCCTTCGCTGATCAGCTCGCTGACCGGCAGGCCGTAGCCACGGTAACCCATGGCGATCTTGGCCACGAGGCGCAGGTGAGAGTTGACCAGCTTCGCGGCTGCGTCGGTGTCCCCATGCTCACGCCAGCGCTTGGCGAGCATGTACTCTTCCTCCGGCGAGAGGATCGGAAATTTCTTGATCTCCGCGAGGTAGCGGTTGAGCCCGGCCTCCCCACCGGACGCGGGGAGTGAGACGATCCCTTTATTATTAGCCATCTTTCCGCGTCTTCTCCCATTTGCGAGGGCGGTCCGTAAGACTGGGACGCTGCCCTAGCGAGTTAAAACCTATACACCAAGCGCGTTGAACAGTTCCTGCATATCCGGCGGCATGGCGCTCGAGAACGAAAGTCTGTTCTTCGTTACGGGGTGCGTGAATCCAAGTTCCGTTGCGTGCAATGCCTGACGGTGAAACCCCAGTTTCCTCAGTATCTTGCCATGCATCTTTCCCGAATGGCCGTAGACCGGGTCGCCGAGCAGCGGATGTCCGATCGAGGCCATGTGGACGCGGACCTGATGGGTGCGCCCTGTTTCCAGCCGGCATTCGACAAGCGCGGCATCTCGAAGGACATCCAGCAGCTTCCAATGCGTCACCGCGCGCTTGCCCCGAGCACCTTCGACGATGGCAATCTTTTTCCGGTTCGTCGCCGAACGGGCAAGTGGAGCGTCCACGGTGCCTCCGCTCGCCTTCGGAACGCCGGAGACGATCGCCAAGTAACGGCGGTCGATCGAATGGGCGGCGAACTGCCTGGCAAGTCCTTCGTGAGCGACGTCAGTCTTGGCAACGACAAGCAGGCCGGAAGTATTCTTGTCGATCCGGTGGACGATGCCCGGCCGAGCAACGCCCCCGATACCGGACAGCCTGCCGGCACAGTGGTGAAGCAGCGCGTTCACAAGTGTCCCGTCGAAATTGCCCGCGGCCGGGTGGACGACCAGTCCCGACGGTTTGTCCACCACCAGCAGATGCTCGTCTTCGAAAACGATCTTGAGCGGAATGTCCTGCGGCTCATTGTGCGCGGGCTCCGGCTCCGGAACAGCGAGGCGGAAATCTTCATCCCCGCGGACTTTCGTGGCCGGGTCGCGAAGGGTTTTGCCCGTAGCCTCGACAGCGCCGCTCCGAATGAAATCTTCAGCCGTTCTCGGGAAAGGGTTGGCACTGCCGCAGCAAGCGCGCGGTCGAGGCGCCAACCCGCGTAGGCAGGCTGCAGGCGAATATCGATCGTCTGACTACCCCCCACGAATAGGAATATGGGTCGCAACACAGGCGTTTCAATGCTGCCGTTGGTAAACACCTCTTAACCTTGTTTGGTGTTTAAGACTGTCCCATGGAAACTGACGTCATGAACCCCGTCGATCTTGCCAGCCTGTTGTGTTCGCGGCTCTGCCACGACCTCATGTCGCCCGTTGGCGCGCTCAATAATGGAATCGAACTGCTCGCCGACGAGCAGGACCCCGAGATGCGCGACAAGTGCCTGGAGCTGCTCGCCGACAGTGCGCGCGCGTCGGCGAACAAGCTGAAGTTTTTCCGCCTCGCTTTCGGGGCGGCCGGGGGCTTTGGCGAAGAAGTCGATACGCTCGAAGCTCAGGCGGCGCTCGAGGGCGTGTTCGGGCCTGAGCGCCGGATCGAATTGGGCTGGGTGGTGAGCGAGGGCAAGCTGCCCAAGGGCGCCGTGAAGCTGCTGCTAAACCTCGGGCTTCTGGCGGGTGATGCGTTGGTGCGCGGCGGGAGGCTCGACGTCGGAGCCGAGAGCCGCGACGGCGAGGTTGAGCTCGTTATCCGTGCCGAAGGTCCGCGGATCCTGCTCGACCCGGTCCTTCGCGAAACGCTGACGCGCGGCGGAAGCCAGGGAGGCATTGAAGCCCGCGCGGCCGGTGCCTGGCTTGCTCACAATCTGGCGTCGGAAGCCGGCGGATCGATTCAGCTTTCGGACACCTCCAGCCCGGTACTTCTGATCGGCGCCACGGTCCCGCGGCAGGCTGCCGCCGCCTAGGCCGCGTCCTCCGCGACAGGGATAACGCAGCCTTAACTCCTCGCCGCGTAAGCCAATCGCATTGCAGCGCTGGGGGCTTTCCGAGCCGATGGACGACCTGATTGCCGATTTCGTAGCCGAATGCCGCGAGATGCTCGAAGCCTTGGGCGGCGAGATCGTGGCGTGGGAGGCTCAGCCCGATGACCGCGCGCGGCTCGATAGCATCTTTCGCTTCGTTCACACCGTGAAGGGAAATTGCGGCTTCTTCGAATTCCCGCGGCTCGAAGCCCTGAGCCACGCTGCCGAGGATGCCCTCGCTGACGTTCGAGCCGGGCGCCGCGTTCCAGACGCGGGCCTGGTCAGCGGCGTCTTGGGAATTATCGACCGAATCGCCGAGATGATCGCAGCTATCGAAGCCGGCGAGGAATTTCCGGCCGGAGACGACAGCGCGCTTATCGCTGCGCTTGCACCGGGCGCGGAGACCCACGCGGTTCCGATCGCTGCTGCAGCCTCGGAGGGACACGGCAAGGCCGCGTCCGCACCACGCACCATCCGTTTGTCCGTCGAACTGCTCGACCGTGTAATGAGCACTGTGTCGGACATGGTGCTGGCGAGGAACGAACTCGCTCGCCGCCTTCGCGAATCGCCGACCGACGTCTCGGTCGACGGAGCATTCGAGCGCTTGTCGGCGATCATTGCCGAGATGCGCGACGCAATCACCCGGACCCGCATGCAGCGGATCGAGAATCTGTTCGTGGGGCTGCCTCGCATGGTCCGCGACCTCTCCGCGGAACTCAACAAGCAGGTGTTGGTCGATATTGAGGGCGGCGACGTCGAGCTGGATCGCGAAATGATCGAGATGATCCGCGATCCGCTGACCCACATTATCCGGAACGCCGTCGATCATGGCATCGAAAAACCGGCCGATCGCCGGAAGTCCGGCAAGCGCGAGATTGGATTGCTCTGCGTGTCCGCGCGTCAGTCCGGCAACCAGATCCTCATCGATATCCAGGACGACGGTCGCGGCATCGACGGAAAAAAGCTGGTCGAGAAAGCCATCGCCAATGGCGTGATCGAGAAGACGGATGCCGCCCAGCTCAGTCCACGGGAACAGCTCGCTTTGATCTTCGAGCCGGGTGTTTCGACCGCCAAGGAAGTGACGGCCATTTCCGGCCGGGGCGTGGGAATGGACGTCGTTCGCTCGAACGTCGAGCGGATTGGCGGCATCGTCGAGGTAGACAGCCGGCCCGGCGAGGGAACCCGCATGACCCTGCGCGTGCCGCTGACGCTAACGATCATCCCGGCGCTTACGGTGTCCATTGGCAGCCAGCATTTCGCCATTCCTCGTTCGGCCATCGACGAGATCGTTCGTGCCAATGGGGAGTCCGTCACGCTCGAGCATGTGGGTGGCGCAGGCGTAGCAACGATCCGTGGTCGGCGCGTGCCGGAAGTGTCGCTTGCCGACATTCTCGGGCTCGAGAGTCGGGTCGCTTCGAAAGATCGCACCTTGATTGTCCTCCGTCCCGCGGGCGGCGACGTTTACGCGCTTTCAGTGGACCGGATCCACGACCACGAAGAGCTTGTGGTGAAGCCCGCCGCTCCGGCGGTCATGGCGACGGGACTCTATGCCGGAACGACTTTGGCTGATGACGGCAGCCCGATCCTGCTGTTCGACCCGGCCGGGCTCGCCGAAGTGGGCGGCGTACGGCTGGAAGCCCAGGAGCGTGCGGCGCGGATCGCCGAAGGTTCGCAAGTGATTGCAGCGCAAGCTACGCCTGTCCTGCTGTTCCGCGGACTCGACGGTGGACGCAAAGCACTCCGCCTGGCGATCGTCGACCGGATCGAAGAGGTTCCGACCAGCTCAATCCGCGAGGCGGCGGGTCAGCTTCGGGTCCAGGTCGGCGATGCGATCCTTCCGCTTGGTGGAGCGGAAGGCACGGATCTGGACCAGGAGAAGGTCCGCGTCTTCCGCCTCAACGATGGCCAGCACGAGATCGGCTACGCGTTCGCCGAGGTCCTCGATTTCGCCTCCATCGACAATGACATCATCCATGCCGACCGGCCGGGCGAGGTCAGCGGAGTGTCGCTCATCAATGGCGAACCGGCCGAGCTGATCGACGCCCATTGGCTGTTCGCCCAGTATGTCGGTGCTGCTGCTCGAAAGCTGGAGCAGCTCGTCTGCCTCGTTCCGGGCTGGGATCCCTGGATGCAGAACATGCTTCGGCCTCTCGTCGAAGCTGCGGGCTACCGCGTCATTGACGATGCGGATGACGACAAGGCCGACGTGGTGATTGCCTGTATCGGCGAGGAGCTGCCTGATTCGGTCAACGACAAGACGATTTGGCTTCGTCCCGAGCCTGAGGCAGCCAACAAGAAAGACGACAGCATCTATCGCTATGACCGCGCGGGCCTGCTCGTCGCGTTGAAGTCGGCGAGCGCGGGGAGGGGCAAATGAACGAGCTTCTGCTGGTCGTGACGATCGGCGGCGAGCGTGTCGCGATCCCCGCCGCGGCTGTGGAGTCCGTCGTCGAGCTCGACACACTGATTCCCGTGCCGCGCGCCGCTCCGCATATCGCCGGCCTCTCGGCTCTGCGCAGCCGGGTCCTGACCGTTGTCGATTGCATGCGCTCGCTCGAGCTTGGCGAGACCGATTGCTCGGACGGCATTCGGGAAGCAGCCGTCGTCGAGCTGGATGGTCATCATTACGCGCTAATCGTCGACCTCGTCGAAGACGTGCTCGAATCCGCTTCGGATCCGCAGCCGGTCAGGGCCGCGATGGGCGACGGGTGGGAGCGCGTGTCGCAAGGCATGGTCGAAACCGAGACCGGACCGCTGCTGCTAGTGGACGTCGGAGCTCTCATCGCGGGCGCTGAAGCCAAGGCCGCAGCTTAAGTTATTCGTTACCCTTAGCGTTTAATCACGTGCTCATTGAAGCGGGAAGCCAGGCATGAAGAGCTGTTTGATCGTCGATGACTCCAAGGTGATCCGCAAGGTTGCGCGACACATCCTCGAGACGCTCGAATTTGAGGTCGAGGAAGCGGGCGACGGGCAGGAAGCGCTGTCGCGTTGCGAAGCCAAGATGCCTGACGTGGTCCTGCTCGACTGGAACATGCCCGTCATGAGCGGGATGGAATTCCTGAAGATGCTCCGCCAACGCGGTCATTCGGATCAGCCGAAGGTCGTCTTCTGCACGACCGAGAACGACATGGCGCATATCCGCGCGGCGCTGGAAGCCGGCGCCGACGAATATGTGATGAAGCCCTTCGACCGCGAGACGCTGCACATCAAGCTTCAGCTCGTCGGCGTCGCCTGAGCTCCTGACCATGGAGCGGGCGCTCGCCAGATCGCGGGACCGCTTCCAGGACCCGCGCCCTTCCAAGAGACGCATTCGCCTGATGATCGTCGACGATTCGACGGTCGCACGGGCGGTGCTGTCGCGCATGATCGAGAGCGATCCCGCGTTCGAGATTTGCGCCGTCGCCGGAACGGCAGAGGACGCGATCGAAGCGCTCGACCAGGTCCGTGTGGACATCGTTATCCTCGATCTCGAGATGCCGGGTGCGGGTGGGCTCAAGTCCATCCCGCGCATCATCGCTGCCGCAGCGGGTGCGAAGGTGATGATCGTGTCGTCGCTGGCCGAAGAGGGCGCGGAGCAAACCGTCGCCGCACTGGCTCTCGGTGCCGCGGACACCTTGCCGAAGCCCGGAGCGGGGCGCTTTTACGGCCGCTTCTCAGAGATCCTGCTCGCCAAGTTGAAAGCACTTGGCCACGCATCCGCGCGCCCGCCAGAGCCGGTGCAACCGAGGTCCGGATCGCAACCGCTGTTGCGCGCCATGCCCGCCGATCCGATCGACGTGCTGGCGGTAGGTGCCTCCACTGGTGGGATCCACGCGCTTGGTGTCCTCTTCGAGGCGCTACCCAAGCGCATCGGAGTGCCGATCCTCGTAACTCAGCACCTCCCAACCCTGTTCATGGCTGTGTTTGCTCGCCAACTCGGCGTTGTTGCGAAGCGCGACTGTTTAGTTGCAGTCGACGGGATGGTTCTCCAGCCAGACCGCATTCTCGTCGCGCCCGGCGATGCGCACCTCACCGTCGAACCTGGCGAGCGGGGTAAAGTGGTTAGGTTGACCCGCGGTCGCAGCCTCAGCGGTTGCATGCCCTCGCTCGACCCGATGTTTGCATCGATCGGCGCGGTGTTCGGAGAGGGCGCGCTCGGCATCGTGCTCACCGGGATGGGTCGGGACGGGGTTGAGGGCGCCGGCCGGATGGTCGCTTGCGGTGGCGCTGTGATCGCTCAGGACGAAGCGTCGTGCGCCGTCTGGGGTATGCCGCGGGCAGTCCTCGAGGCAGGTCTCGCCTGCGCAGTTCTTCCTCCGGACAAAATTGCGCGGCGCATTAGTGGGCGTACCGAGGAGCAGGCGACTTGCAGATAAGTGATAGCTCGAGCCGCATCCTCGCCGGGCTGCTCGAGGCGCGTACCGGACAACAGCTGACATTGAGCCGGCGGTGGCGGATCGAGACAGCGCTTTCCTCGCTGCTGCGAGAGCGCGGCATCGCAACTCTCGACGAGCTGATCACCATCCTCGTCATGGGCAAGGAGCCAAGCTTGTCGCAAATGGTCGTCGAGGCGTTGTTGAATAACGAAACCTATTTTTTCCGCGACCGGGCTCCATTCGACCTGCTCCAGCGCCACGCACTGCCAGAGCTCGCCAAGGCTCGCCACGCGAGCAAGCGCCTGCGAATTTGGTCGGCGGGCTGCTCGACGGGCCAAGAAACTTACTCCCTAGCGATGCTGTTCGCCGAAGAGCCGCAAAAGTGGGCCGGCTGGACCATCGACATTCTCGGTACCGACGTATCGACCTCATGCGTCGATCGCGCACGGCACGGGATCTACAGTCAGTTCGAGGTCCAGCGCGGCCTCGGCATTAACCAGATGATCAAGTGGTTCGAGGAATGCCCGGACGGCTGGCGCGCCCTCGAGGCGCTGCGCAAGCCAGTGCGGTTCCAGGTCCACAATTTGCTTGAACCTGCCCCGCATCCGGGCGGATTCGATATCGTCCTCTGCCGCAACGTGCTGCTCTATCTTAACCCGGAGAAGAAGGCGTTGGCGTTCGATCGGATCGCCAGCTCCTTGGCCGAGGATGGCTGGCTTATGCTCGGGGCGGGCGAAACGGTGATCGGCCAGACCAACAAGCTCGGGGCCGACATTAGTGCCCGCGGCCTGTACCGCCTCATCGGTGACGGAGCCCACGTCGAGAAACGTGGCGGTCCCGACCGCAGAGCCGCAGCCGGGGGTTGACCCAACGGCAGTAGCTGTGCGCCATTGCGCACGTGGATCTGGACTTCATCGATCGGCCATCGCCCAACTTCGACGAGCGGCAGCTGCCGATCTCGATGATTGTGCTTCACTATACGGGAATGCCGGACGCGCAGGGCGCGCTCGACCGGCTGACCTCCCCGGAAGCCAAGGTGTCCTGCCATTATTTCGTGGACGAAGACGGCTCCATCTATCGGCTGGTCGATGAGGCGCATCGCGCCTGGCACGCCGGCAAGTCGCGCTGGCGCGGAATTGCGGACGTGAATTCGGCCAGCGTGGGGATCGAAATCGTCAATCCGGGGCACGAGTTTGGTTATCGGCCTTTCCCGGACGAGCAGATGGCCTCCGTGATCCCGCTCGTCGCCGATATCAAGGAACGGCACGGGATCGGGCGCGGCGATGTGGTGGGACACTCCGATGTAGCCCCCGCCCGCAAGGAAGATCCGGGTGAGCTGTTCCCTTGGGATGCGCTCGCGAAGCGCCGGCTCGCCCTGCCGAGCCCAACGCGCGACCTCATCGATCCCTATTGGACCGACGCCGGTTTCCTGCTCGCGCTCGAACGCTTCGGTTACGATGTCACGGAGGAGCAGAAGGCCGTTATTGCTTTCCAGAGGCGTTTCCGTCCCGACCTGATCGACGGGGTTATCGATGGTGAATGCCGGGCGAAGCTGCTCGCGCTGTTGCTGCCGCGCCCGCAATAACCCATATTGCGTGAGCCAGAGGGCCGGGCGGCCGCGGGAGAGCTTGCTCTCACGAGGAAAGTCCGGGCTCCACGGAACTGCGGTGCCGGGTAACGCCCGGCGGAGGGCCTAGCTCAGGCGAACGCTCTTCAGGGATAGTGCCACAGAAAGGACACCGCCGGGCTTCGGCCAGGTAAGGTCGAAAGGGTGCGGCAAGAGCGCACCGCGGCCGCGGCAACGGGGCCGGCACGGTAAACCCCACCGGGTGCAAGACCGAATAGGGGCGGCATATGGGCCTTGTTCCGGCCCGTCGCCCGGGTTGGTTGCTTGAGGGGCGGGGCAACCCGTCCCCTAGAGGAATGGTCGCCCAGTCACGCCTTCAGGCGCGACGGACAGAACCCGGCTTACAGGCCCTCTGGCAATTTTCGTCGATTCGGCCGCTCGCCTTCCCGGGATCGCCATCCTAAACCGCGAGAAGCTATGGCTCGGCAGAAGAGATCGGACGACTGGGGCTTCCCGCGGTGGCGCTCGTACGGCGACAAGGGTCGCCATGCGGCCAGGGTGCGTCTGTGCGATCGGGAGGGCTGTAACGACATCGGCGATCGGCCGGCTCCAAAGGCGCCCAACAGCCCTGAGCGCTGGTATTTCTGCGAAGCGCACGCCGCCGAGTACAACAAGAACTGGAACTACTTCGCAGGCCTCACTCCCGAAGAGGCGGCTCGGCGGGCTGCCGAAGAAGAGCAGGGGACGAAGGGTTTCCGCAAGTCTGCGCAGTGGAAGTGGGCAGGGCCGGGCGACGGCAGTCGCAGCCGGGACGAGATGCGCGCGTTAGATGCCCTCGAGCTGGAAAGCGATGCGGACTTCAAGGCCGTAAAAGCTGCGCATCGGCGGCTGGTGAAGGAAACGCACCCTGACGCGAATCCCGGCGACGAGGATGCGGCCAAGCGCTTCAAGCAGGTTCAAGCCGCTTACGACATTCTGAAAAAGGCCGAAGAGCGAATGAACGGCAGGTCCGCCTAATCCGTCATTCCTCCGTAGGCGGCGAAGTCCTCCGCTCTCGTTGTCGCCGGTCGCTCTTTCGCCGCTCCGTCTGATTCGCCCGCGGCTGATTAGTTTTGCGCCGCTCGGTTTTCCGCCGGCCTGCTTTCCGTCGATCTCCCGTTCCGCCGTCCGTCCTCGGCAGATGCCCGACTTCGATAGTCACCGTGTCAGAGGTTAAGTCTGTTTCTCGAAGCCGGTTCTTCGCGGCTGTGACAACGAGGGGCAAATTGTTCCGGACGAACTCGCAGCGATCTCTCTCGGACAGGCTGCGCGCCTCGTCGAAACCGAGGAACGCTCCGATGGCCGCCTGCGAAACGCTGATCGCACGAACCTTACCCTCGACCCAGATGTCAACGAGGGTGCTAGTCCCGCTGGATCGGATTGAATCGTTTTCCATCGTTGCAATCCTCCAGGCACCCGCAAGCCGCAGTGCCGATGCTCGCACAGCCCATTGCTGTTTTCCAGCGCCTCAGGCGGCGGCTGCGTAACGTTCGGCGGTGCTCTTCACGAGCGCAATCATGTTCGGCACGCCCTGGGTGCGGTTCGCGCTGAGGTGCCTTTGAAGCTCGAACGGCTCGAGCGCCTTATGCACGTCGAGCTCGGCGACTTCCGCCGCTGACTTGTCCTGCACGGCGCTCAAGATAAGAGCGACAATACCCTTGGTGATGGCAGCGTTGCTGTCGGCGAGGAAGTGAAGCCTGCCTTCGTTCGCGGTCGGATAAACCCACACGGAGGCGGAGCAGCCGCGTACCTTTGTCGCATCGGTCTTGAGAGCGTCCGGCATAGGCTCAAGCTGCCGGCCGAGGTCGATCAGCAGCCGATAGCGGTCTTCGGCGTCGACCAGCTCATACTCTTCCAGGATTTCCTTGAGCGGGGGGAGGCCGGCCATGCGCGAGCCCCTAGCACCTCTACCGGTCGCGCAGCGACTCGATTTCCTTGGCGAGGCTATTCTCTTTCTCGACGGTGATCCGCTCGAGCACCTTGATGCGCTCCTTGAGTTCCTTGACCTCTTCGCGGAGACGGTCGGTTTCCTGCGTGTTCACAACGGGGTCGCCGCGCATCTGGCGCATGGAGCGGAGGGGAATCCCCATTTTGTGCCTGATGATCGTGAACAGGAAAATCATTGCCATCAGCGTCAGGACAAACTCGAAGGGATTCATTGGGCCTGCTCTCCTGAGGGAATACGCGCCTGGTCGCGCAGTGCCTCGATCTGCGAGGCCGTCTCCACGCCGCGATCGGTCACGATCTGCTCAAGGACCCGGAGCCGCGCTTCGACGCGCTCCTGGTGCTGCGCATACTGAGCGCTCTTCTCTGCCGCGAGGTCGCTTTGCGACCGGATCTGCTTTTCCTTGACCCGCAGCCACATCTTGAACGGGGCAAGACTGATGGCCGCCAGGGGAATTAGAACCCAGATCCATTGCGCCGGATGATCCCACACGATTTCGAACCCTTCTGTTGTTGCACGATGTCAGTGTTGGCGGTGCGAGTTTCAACTCATTTCGCGCGCGGACACCTTCTGGGCACGCGAGCGCGGCCTCGGCTCGCGCAGCGCTTCGATCTGGGCGGCGGTTTCCGCCCCGCGATCCGTCACGATCTGCTCGAGAACACGCACGCGCTCCTCAAGCTCGTTGGAGCGCGCTGCATATTGAGCAGCCTTCTCGGCGGCATGCATCGCCTCGACCTCGAGCTTCTTCTCCCGGAATTTGAAGAAGCGGTTGAACGCCATCATCAGCATGATCGTTGGCAGACCGATCACGACCAGCGCGAGCAGGACTGCAGTCGGGCCGTTCATGCGTTTCCTCCCTTGTCCATCGTCAGTGCCTCTATGTCGCGAGCGAGCTTGGACGGCTGATCGGTCGCTATGCGCTCGAGCGTTTCAAGACGGTCCTTGATCGAACCGAGCTCCGCCCGAAGCTGAGCGTTCTCGCTCGTCAGCAACTTGATCCGCTCCACTGCTTCCTCATCCCGCTTGGGATGAAGCGGCATCCCCCACGAATTCGACAGCGGATAGCCGTTTTTGATCTTCAGCCAATTGTTCAACAGTGAGCCGCCAATCGAGATCGCCACGATGATCGCGACGAACGGCAGAAGCCGAAGAAGGAAGTTGAAGATTTGAAGCGCTTCCGGGTCCATCATTTCCCCCTGTTTATTTGGCTACCGCAGCTGCTCGATCTCGCGGGCGAGCGAACGATTTTCGGTCGTTACATAGCTCTCGATGTCGGCCAGGCGGCGGTCGATGTCTTTCATCCGGGAGCTGATGTCGCGAGCGGCACGCGCAGGCGACGCACGCACGCCCTGCCAGAATTTCTGCTCTTCGCGGTCGCCTCTCTCGAATGCGACCGGCTTGGTCGGCGTGACCATCGCCGCGATGAAATAGAAGGGCAGGATACCGCCGCCGCTCATGAAGAGGGCGGCAAGCATGCAGACACGCACAAGGCTGACGTCGAAACCGGTGTAATCGGCGATCCCCGCGCAAACGCCGAAGACCTTTCCATGCCGCTTGTCGCGGTAGAAGCGCGTACGCATAGCCGGCTGCTCGGAATAATATTGCGGCTTATCGGTCGAATATTGCGGCTGGTTTGAGCGCTCCAGGGGACGGTTCGAACGTTCCTCAGGCCGCGGGTAACGGTTGTAAGCCATCTTACTCACCATCAGCCAGCAGACGCTGGTTCTCGCGGCCGGGCAGGCACTGCTGCCGCCAGTTGGGATTCTCGGCGGTCATGATCCGCTCGATGGTGCACAGGCGATCATCAAGACGGCGCGCTGCTTCGTGCAGATCATCAAGCAATTTTTCGTCCCCTGACGTTAGCGTAGCTGCCGTCTTCCACTTCGTGATGTAGTGGAAGATCAGCCACGGAAGGCCGATAAATAGGATCGGGACGACGATAATTGGAACAAGCACGTCTTCCATAAACTCTTACTTCCCCTTTGCCTTTAGCGCGGCCTTCATGGCTTCGAGCTCCGCATCGACGGACTCGGCGGCCTTCAGCTCCGCAATCTCTTCCTCGAGGCTCTTTGGCCCGGTCATGCCAAGCGCGTCCGCACGGCCTTCCGCGAAGTCGGCGCGGCGTTCGAGCACCTCGAACCGGCTGAAGGCGTCCTCGGTGCGATTGCCATTCATGATCTCACGGGCGCGGGCGCGGGTAACGGCGCTCTCGAAGCGCGTCTGGATCGCGTTCTGGCGGGCGCGCGCCTCGCGCAACTTGCCTTGAAGCTTGGCAATGTCGGCCTCGTAGCTCTTCAGCGTATCGTCGATCACCTTGATCTCTTCGCGCAGGCCGTCGCCCATGTCGGCGGCCTTCTGCCGCTCGATCAACGCAGCCTTGGCGAGGTCTTCGCGGTCCTTGCTGAGAGCGAGCTCCGCCTTTTCGGTCCAGCTCTTTTGAAGCTCATCGAGGCGGGACAGCGCCCGGCGCATTTCCTTGCCGTCGGCGATGCAGCGCGCGGCCGAGGCACGGACCTCGACCAAAGTTTCCTCCATTTCCAGGATCACCATCCGGATCATCTTGGCCGGGTCTTCCGACCGGTCCAGGATCTCCGTGATGTTTGCCGCGAAGATATCTCGCGACCGAGAAAAAATTCCCATTCCAGCACTCCGAGTACGAAATTAGGGCCCTAAACTTGCCCATTCCTATTCAAGATTCATGCCAGAATGGCGAAAACACCAGAGTTCTCTAAATTCGCTGATTTTTCCGGTAAAAACAGCGTGAAAATCCTTGCCAAATGGTAGGATTTGCCACCAACAGTCGGTCAGATTCCTGATTGAAAGAAGCATGGAGCGGGCAGACCAATTCATCGGCCAAAGCCTGGCGTTCCTCGACGCCGTCGAGCGAGCCAGCCGCGCGGCGCCGCTCAATCGACCGGTGCTCGTGATTGGCGAACGGGGCACGGGCAAGGAGTTGATTGCCGAGCGCCTTCATCACCTTTCCTCGCGTTGGGCGGGCCCGCTGGTTATCATGAACTGCGCGGCGCTTCCGGAAAATCTGATCGAGGCGGAACTGTTCGGCCACGAAGCCGGAAGCTTCACGGGCGCCGTCAAGACTCGTCACGGCCGCTTCGAGGAAGCCGACGGCGGCACTCTCTTTCTCGACGAGCTCGGGACTCTGTCACAGCCCGCCCAGGATCGCCTGCTGCGCGCCACGGAATATGGAGAGATCACGCGCATCGGCGCGTCGAAGCCCATCTCCGTCGACGTTCGCATCGTGGCGGCGACCAATGAGAATTTGCCTGTGCAGGTCGACAAGGGCCTGTTCCGCGCGGACCTCCTCGATCGGCTCTCGTTCGAAGTTATCACCCTGCCTCCGTTGAGGGCTCGTCAGGGCGACATACCGTTGCTTGCCGAGCATTTCGGAAGACGAATGGGCGTCGAGCTCGATTGGCCGAACTGGCCTGGCTTTAGTCCCCGTGCCATGGCTGAGCTCGAAGTCTATCATTGGCCCGGAAACGTTCGCGAACTGCGCAACGTCATCGAGCGAGCCGTCTACAGGCATGAGGATCCTGAGCGGCCGATCGACGAGATCGTATTCGATCCATTTCGCTCGCCGTGGGCGCCGACGACAGTCGGACCCGTGCACGCACCACCGGCAGAGCCGGGTGCCGCGTCGACCGAAGAAACTCCTGCGCCGCTGCACCTTGTTTCTTCGGCGGCCGAGGCGCCGCCAACGAACGATTTTCGAAGTTCGGTTTCCGCGTATGAACGCCAGCTGCTCGAGGATGCGCTACGCCGCAACCGTTTCAACCAGCGCGCGACCGCGGCAGCGCTAGGACTGAGCTACGACCAACTGCGGCACGCCCTGAAGCGCCATAAGCTGCAGGATACTGCTGCTTAGCCCGCTTGTCGTTTCGTCGAAACGTCGCTGAAGGGACGCCCGAAAAGGCGTACCGACGCCCTTGCCAAGTCTTCGCGCTAGCGTGGTGCGCGCCGCCAGCCCTCCGCGGCGCGCACTGATGTCCAGCCCCTAGTGGGCGTTGGTCATCGCCAGCAGCATCGGGATCGACAGCAAGGTGTTGAGCCGTGACGCGATGCCGGCAGTCGTCGCTGCCTTCGCCTTTGCTGCATCGTCAGCCTGGACGATGCCGAGCACCTTCTTCTGGTTCGGCCAGATGATGAACCAGACGTTGAATGCCATGATCAGCGCCAGCCACATGCCGATGCCGATCAGCCGGGCCTCCGGCTGCAGGGTCAGCGCCTGCACCAGCTCGCCGTACGACCAGGCAAGGAGAAGCCCCGTCAGCACCGTGAAAGCGGCGCCCCAGCGAAAATAGAACAGCGCTTTGGGAGCGATGTACTTGCTGACCCCAGGCTTCAGCTCGGCGGGTACCGTCGGCATGACCGGTGTCTGCACGAAGTTGAAATAGTAGAGCAGCCCAATCCAGGTGATTCCAAAGAACACGTGGAGCCACTGGAGAATGCCGTTCAGTAGGTCCCCCGTCGGGGGGCGGTAGCCCGAGTCCGGGAAGACCGCGATCAGGATTGCGACCGCCAGGCCGACGAACAGCACCAGGTTCAGATTTCCGAAGAACTTCATTTGCACCCCCTCTTACCGCAAACGATCGTTACGTAGTCGGTTCTAGGGTTGAAATTCTCGAGCGCGCAAGCATGTCGAACACATAGGGCGGGGGCCCACAGCCGAGATTCGCCGCTTGAGGCGGCGTTTTCACGGTAGTTCAAGGAGTTACCTCCAATGCCCTTCCAGCTGCCCGAACTTCCCTATGCCAAGGACGCGCTCGCGCCCGTCATGTCGCCGGAGACGCTCGAATATCACCACGGCAAGCATCACAAGGCCTACGTCACCAAGACGAACGAGCTGATCGCCAACGATCGGCAGCTTAGCGACGCCTCGCTCATCGACGTCGTGCGGCAGGCGAAATTGTCGGGGAACAACAAGCTGTTCAACACCAGTGCCCAGCTGTGGAACCACAGCTTCTTCTGGCAATGCCTCGCGCCATCGCAGGGTCAAAAGCCAAGCGGCCGCTTGGCACAGCTGATCCAGGATGGATTCGGAGGCGAAGACGCCCTTCTCCAGAAGCTGCAGGAAGAAGCGGTCAATCACTTCTCCAACGGCTGGGCATGGCTTGTGCTCGACCGCGATGAGCTAAAGATCACATCGCTCCACGATGCCGACACGCCAGTCGTCCACGAGGGGATGCAGCCGCTGTTCACGCTCGATGTGTGGGAACATGCTTACTACATCGATTATCGAAACGAGCGTCCGCGTTTCGCTCAGTCGGTATTGTCGACCATCGTCAACTGGGATTTCGTCGCACAGAACCTCGACGGAGGAGGCTTCGATCGCGCCAATCAGGAGGGCTCTGAAGCGCGTTCGCCCGAGCTTACTGCTTGAGCCGGTAGCCGGTCCTGAACATCCAGGCGATCACCGCCATGCAGACGGCGATGATCGCCAGGGTGACGGCGACGCTCGACCAGACCGGCACGTCCGCGACTGAATAAAAGCTCCAGCGGAAGCCGCTGACGAGATGCACGACGGGGTTGAAGAGCGTGATCGTGCGGAAGGGTTCGTGAAGCGCCTTTACCGAGTAGAACGCGCCTCCCAGGAAGGTCAGCGGCGTGATGATCAGCATCGGGATGATCTGCAGCTGCTCGAAATTCTTCGCCCACACCCCGATTGCGAAGCCGAACAGGCAGAAGCCTATCGCTATGCCGAGCAGGAACAGGATCATCGCAAGCGGATGGTCGATGCGAAGCGGCACGAACAATGCCGCAGTGGCGATGGTCACGAGAGCGAGGATTACCGACTTGGTCGCCGCGGCGCCGACATAGGCGACCACAGCCTCGAAGCTCGAAATCGGAGCTGAGAGCAGCTCGTAAATCGTTCCCGTAAACTTCGGAAAATAAATGCCGAAGCTCGCGTTGAAGATCGACTGCATAAAAACCGATAGAAGCGTCAGGCCGGGTACGATGAAGCTGCCAAAGGCGACGCCGTCCATCTGCGTCATGCGGCTTCCGAGGGCCGATCCGAACACCACGAAGTAGAGCGCGGTCGTGATCACGGGCGTAATCAGGCTCTGCCAGAGCGTTCGCTTCCAGCGCGCCATCTCGAAGCGGTAGATCGCGGCGATGCCGTGACCGTTCATGCTGAAGTCCTCGGCTGATGTACGAGCTCGACGAATATGTCCTCGAGGCTCGATTGATGGGTGGACAGGTCCTTGTAGGCGATGCCGAGCTCGGACAGGCGCCGCATCAGCGACGCGATTCCGGTTCGTTCGGCGTGGCTGTCGAATTCATAGCAAAGAACGTGGCCATCATCTTCAAGCCGAACCGTCCAGTCGCCTAGCTCCGCCGGAACATCGGAGAGCGGCTCGGTGAGCATGATGTCCAGGGTTTTCCGGCCCATCTTGGCCATGAGCGCTTTCTTCTCGTCGACCGCGATCAATTCGCCGCGACTGATGACGCCGACCCGATCGGCCATCTCCTCGGCTTCCTCGATGTAATGGGTGGTGAGGATGATTGTCGTGCCGTCGGCACGGAGCTTCCGTACCAGCTCCCACATGTCGCGCCGTAATTCGACGTCCACGCCGGCGGTGGGCTCGTCTAGGAACAGGATCTCCGGCTCATGCGAAAGCGCTTTCGCAATCATCACGCGGCGCTTCATCCCTCCGGAGAGGTGCATCATGATCGTATTGCGCTTATCCCAAAGCGACAGTCGCTTGAGCAGTTTTTCCGTAAACTCATTGTCGCGGGGTTTGCCATAAAGGCCGCGCGAGAAGGTCACGGTGTTCCAAACGGGCTCGAACGCCTCCGTGGTTAGCTCCTGGGGGACGAGCCCTATTCGGCTGCGGGCATAGCGAAAGTCGGACTGCCAGTTCTTTCCATCGACCAGCACTTCGCCACTGGTCGGCGTGACGATGCCGCAGATGATGTTGATCAACGTCGTCTTGCCCGCGCCGTTCGGCCCTAGGAGAGCGAAAATCTCGCCGCGACGGATGTCCAGGTCGACCGACCTGAGTGCCTGAACGCCCGTCCCATACTCCTTGCGAAGCCCGCGGATGGAGAGAACAGGATCGCTCATTCGACCGGCCCGGGCTTTGCTGGCACGGCGTCTTCCTTCATCAGCCCATGCTTCAGCAGCATCGGGATGTTCGCCGCCGCGAACAGGAAGGTGAGTGGAAGCGCGCCCCAAAGCTTGAAACCGATCCAGAAGTCCCACGACGTATTCCGCCAAACGGCCTCGTTAAGAACTGCCATGACGGCGAAAAACAGAGCCCAGTTGCGGGTCAGTTTCTTCCAGCCGGGTTCGCTGAGGCCCGGATAAGTGCTTCCCAACACCTGCTGAAGCAGGGGGCGTCCGGTCGCCAGGCCAAACCCGAGCAACCCGGCTACGAGCGAATAGTAGATGGTCGGCTTCATCTGGATGAAGGTCCGGTCGTGAAGCCAGATCGTAAGGCCACCCAGCACCACGACCATTACGCCGGAAAACCACAGAAGCGGTGAAATCCGGTGGTAGCGGATAGCCGAGAAGATCATCGCGATGACCATCGCCACCATGAACGCGCCCGTCGCCACGAAGATCTTCAGGACGTCGGGTACGGGCGCGAGGAAGTTGGTGGCGAAGAAAACCAGCAGCGGGCCAAGATCGATCAGCAGCTTGGCGCCACCCTGCGGCTCGACTTTGCTCGTCATTCCGGCGGCAGTCCGGCAATGGCCCTGGCGACGGCGCGCGGATCGAATGGGCGAAGGTCGTCGGCCTTTTCGCCAACGCCGATCGCGTGAATTGGCAGACCGAATTTTTCCGCTGCAGCGACGAGGATGCCGCCACGTGCAGTCCCGTCGAGCTTCGTCATGATGAGCCCGGTCACGCCTGCGCTCTCGCGGAAGACCTCGACCTGAGCAAGCGCGTTCTGGCCTGTGGTGGCGTCCAGAACGAGCAGAACATCGTGCGGCGCTTCGGAGTTGAGGCGGCCGAGCACGCGCCGAATCTTGGACAGCTCGTCCATCAGGTGCGATTTGTTTTGAAGCCGTCCGGCGGTATCGACGATCAGCACGTCTTCGCCGGTCGCCGTCGCCTGTTTGACTCCATCGAACACTATGCCGGCAGCGTCGCCGCCTTCCTTGCCAGAGATCACTGGAGCACCGACCCGGTCGCCCCAGATCTTTAACTGGTCTATCGCGGCCGCTCGGAAGGTGTCCCCGGCGGCGAGCAAAACGCCATAATCCTGCTCCTTCAGCCACTGGGCGAGCTTGCCGATCGTTGTCGTCTTGCCCGAGCCGTTCACCCCGATCACGAGGATCACGTGCGGGCGCGGGAATCCCGTGATTTCCAAAGGCTTCGCCACGGCAGCAAGGATCTTCTCGATCTCTTCGGCCAATATTGTGCGGAGGCCCCGCTCGTCGAGCCGCTCGAACGTCTGCTGGGCGATCGCCTCGCGGATGCGGTGCGAGGCTTCCGGCCCGAGGTCCGAGGCGATGAGGGCTTCCTCGATATCGTCGAGCGTTGCGGTATCGAGTGCCGCGCGGTTGGTCAGGCCGGTGAGGTTGTCCGCTACCCGCTCGGCGGTCTTGCTGAACCCGCCGCGCAGGCGATCGAGCCAGCTCATGGCCAGACCGCCATCAGCCGATCATCGTTGCACGCGGTGATGCGAGCGAAACCGGACTCGCCGCGTTCAGCTCCCGCGATTGCCACAGGTGCGAAGTTGTCCGTGTGTCCCCGATTTTCACCTTCGACGAGAAGGGCTTGCGTGCTGCCGACGAGACTGCCGAGCCATCTCGCCCTTCGCTCCGCAGCCACATCCCGCAACCTGGCTGCGCGCGCTTTCACGGTCTCGCGTTCGACCTGCGGCATGCGCGCAGCAGGGGTTGTCGGCCGCGGCGAGAAGGGAAAGATGTGCGCTGCTATGATGTCGCAGTCATCCAATAGTTTCAAAGTATTAAGAGCCATTTCTTCAGTTTCGGTTGGAAAACCGGCTATGAGGTCTGCGCCGATGGTTGCATCTGCCCGCGCAGCTTTGATCCGCTCTACGGTGCGAACCGCATCGGCCCTGCGGTGTCGGCGCTTCATCCGCTTCAGGATGAGGTCGTCGCCCGCCTGCAGCGACAGGTGGAAATGCGGCATCAGCCGCGGCTCGCCGGCGATGAGATCCAGGAGGGCATCGTCGATCTCAATGCTGTCCAGAGACGACAAGCGTAGTCGCTTCAACCGAGGTTCCGCGGCGAAAAGACGCTGACACAGCTTTCCGAGCCCGCCGTCGTAATCCGTGATGTCGACGCCCGTCAGTACGATCTCCTTTGCCCCACGGTCGATTTCCCGCGCGGCTGCATCGCGGATGGCTTCGAAGGGAAAAGATGCGCTGGCCCCGCGCGCCTGCCAGATCGAGCAGAAGGTGCAGCGATGGTCACACCCCGTCTGGACGGCCACGAAGCTCTTCACCTTCGCTAGCAAACCAGCGGGCACTGACGTCATGACGCCGTTTGAAGGGAAAGCGTTGAGCTTGCTCGGATTTCCTACGACGCGGGAAACCCCAGGCATGGCCTCGAATGACGCAGGCTCAAGCTGGGCGGCACAGCCCGTGACGAGGATCTTCGCATACGGCCGCTGCTTGTGCGCACGGCGGATCGCCTGGCGGGTCTGTCGCACGGCCTCGTTCGTTACAGCGCAGCTGTTCACTACAACCCAGTCCTGGTCATCAGGAGCAAGGCGCGCAATCGTCTCGCTCTCCGCGAAATTCAGGCGGCAGCCCAGCGTAACTGTCTCGACGGTCACTGCAGCGCCTCGAGGTCGAGGTCACCCTCGAACACGTGCGTCGCCGCGCCCTGCATACGGATCGGCTCGCCAGGAGCCCAGCTGATCGTGAGGCTGCCGCCGGTCATGTCCACCGTCACCGGCGATTCGGCGCGCTTCGTAGCGATTGCGGCGACGGCACTCGCACAGGCGCCGGTTCCGCATGCCAGCGTTTCGCCGGCACCGCGCTCGAAGGTCCGTAATTTGAGACGGCCCTGGACGTAGGTTCCGACGTTGACGTTGATCCGCTCGGGAAAAGCAGGGTCGTTCTCGATCGTCGGCCCGACCTCTTCCAGCCGTACCTCTCGGGCGTCGGGTACGAAGAATACAAGATGTGGATTGCCGACATTGACCGCCATCGGATGCCCAAGACCGTCCCAGGCCATCGGCAGGGCCGCCGTGTCCATCGCGTAAGCAAGCGGGATTTCGTCCCATCCGAAACGAGGCTCCGGAAGAATCACTTCCACTTCATTGCCGAGTTCCTGGCCCTCGAGCCGGCCTCCGTCGCTATCGATGCTCCTCGTGCCGGTAAGCTGGATCACGCAGCGGGTCGCATTGCCGCAGCTTTCGACCTCGCCCCCGTCGCTATTCCAGATGCGCATTCGGAGGTCGGCGGTGTCGCTCGGCTCAAGGACGATGAGCTGGTCGCAACCGACGCCGGTCCGCCGGTCCGCGATCGCCCGGGCCAGCGCCGGTGTGACCTCGAACGGCTCGTTGCGCGCGTCGACGATCACGAAGTCGTTTCCTAGGCCATGCATCTTGTGGAAACGCCGCTTCACGCGTCAGGCGAGCTCCGGCGTCTTGGCACGCATCGGAGCGATGACCTGCTCCGCGAATTGGTCCATCTCTTCCGCCTGCGGGCTCATCTGGAGCAGCAGCAGGTTCAACCCGGCCGCTTCATATTCGGCAATGCGCTCCTGAACTTGCTCAGGTGTACCGACAAAATTCGGTCGCAGGCCTCTGTTTGAAACAGAATATTCCTGAAGCTTGAGTTCACGCTCTAGTTCAGTGCCGGAAAGCCACTGCTCGAAATTGTCAAAGCCCTTGGGCGGCTTTGCCGGCATTTGGGTGACCCGCGCGAGTTCGCGCTTCGCTTCTGCCTCGGTGTCCCGGACGATTGCGAAGGCTGCCATGCCATATTGCATCGGTGGCTTCCCGGCGCGTTCGCGGCGTTGCTCCATGTCGGCGATTCTCGGCTCGATTGCATCAACGGGATCGCCGTGCATGACGAAGGCATCGCAAAGCGTCGAGATCATTGTCTTGGCGGCTTCGCTTTCACCTCCGGCGTAGATGGTGGGGCGCGGCTTTCGCACCGGCTTCGGCTCACAGACCGCGTCCTTGAGCTGATAGCGCTGCCCGTCGAAGCTGAAGCGCTGTTGGGTCCACAAGCCTTCAACGACCTGCAGCCATTCGGTGGTGCGAGCGTAGCGGTCGTCGTGTTGGTCGAACTGCAGTCCATACTGCGTCGCTTCGTCGGCCCACCACGACGAGACGACATTCAGTGATAGCCTTCCACCCGAAATATTGTCGATGTTCGCCGCCCCCTTCGCGAAGAGGGCCGGCTGGTGGAAGTTGGGCCGGACCGCGACCATCAGCTCGATCTTCGAGGTGACGGCCGCAAGAGCAGCCGCCGTGGACCATGCGTCAAGCGCGGGCTGATCGACGCCTTTGATGTCGTTGAGGTTGAGCTCAGCGATCAGCGAAAGGTCCCAGCCGGTCTCTTCGCTGCGCTGCGTAAGGCGCCGGACATAATCCCAGCTCGCCTGCATGCCCTCGTCGGGAATGTTGCGCAGCCACCCGCCGAACACCGGCATCCAATAGCCGAACCTCATGCAGCCATCCTGCCTTTCATCGCGGCCTGGAGGAAGTCGACGAGCCGCTCGTGTGGGTCCCAGCCAAGCACATTCAGCGGATCCGCGACGAAGTTCGACATGGCATTGATGTCGTAGAAGCGGGGCGTTCCGTCGCGATCATCGACGATCACTTCAACGCCGCCGACTGAGAGGCCAGCTGACTGAGCAATCTGTTCGGCCGCGCGGACTATCTCCTGTGCCGGCGTAACAGCAGTCATCCGTACGGCCGCTCGTCCTGGCTGGGCTACGCACGCGTCGGCAGGACAAAGGTCGAAATTGTCTCCGCCCGTCTCAACCTCGATCGCGTAGAGGAATTTGCCGCCGAGCGTCTCGATGCGCGTGATGGTGCCTCCGCGTGCCGGTACATAGTCTTGAACCAGCAGAACGCCGTCGATGGACTGGGGCAGGGTTCCTTGCTCGATCGAAGCCAGCAACTCCTGTCGCGAGCCATAGCGCACGATGCCGGCTCCGGACCCCCCAATGTTGGCCTTGACGATCAACGGATACTGGAACCCTTCGGCCGCCGCCGCGAGGTCGCGGATGCGATGGACAACCCGGCTCTTGGGGATCGCGTGGCCGAGTGAAGTGATGAGTGAGAGTTGGCGGGCCTTTGAAGAATCAATTGCCAACACGTCGGCGTCATTGAGCACGTTCGCTCCGCAGCGCTGCCAATGATCGAGGAGCGCTGCCGCGTAGAAGATCGGATGCTCAGGCTCGCGCAGAAAGCTCGACTGCGCCACACGGCTAAGGATGAGTGGCGCCGGGGCTTCGCGGTCGGCCGGATCGAAGCGATGGCCCGAAAGCTGAACCGCCTCATAGGCGATACCGCGGCGGTCCAGCGCGGAGAACAGGGGTTGAAACCAGTGCGGGTGCTCGTAGAGGACTGCAAGTTCGGCTCGCGGCTGCGATTTGACGGCCAAGTCCATAGGGGCGGGCACTTAGGGAGCGGCTGGGCCCAAGTCCACCAGCTAGGGGTGGTTTTGAATGCCGAGAGCCGCGAATGACGTCATGCAATCGATCATCTTTTCCGCGGTGCTTGACGGCCTCGCAGCCTTGAAGCGCGGCTCAGGAGGGCTGCCCAATCAGCTGCTGCGCGACGTCCAGGCGATCCATCCCAACGTGACCTTTGCAGACTTGCCTAAGGAGCTTCAGGACCAGATTGCCGAGACCACCCGCTCGGCATTCACGCAGCTTTTGAAGGAAGGCTACGCGGTTGGCCCGCGGCAGCAGATGCAGCAGACGCGGCCGATCGACCGGGTGCCCGAGCGCCAGCGTCCGAACGACCGGCGGGGGCCCCCTCGTGGGCCGCGACGTGGTCCGCTGGGCAGCGAGGGAGGCGATCGTGGTCCTCGCGGACCCGGAAGTCCGTCGCGTCCACGCAAGCCCAAGGGCAAGCCCAAATTCTAGGCGGGCAGCCGCGCCCAGGCTCCGATCAGCAGCGGCGTCGACATGACTCCACCGGTCTTCTTGAGGTCTGCGCGCATCCGCTGCTCGAGAGTATCGATCTGAATCTCCTCGGCCGAAGCGACGCCCAATGCTTCGAGCTGCGGGACCAACATACGCACCACATTGGCGAATAATGCCGGAGAGATGTCCTCGACGCCGCCGATAAAGCCGTCGATCTCCATCTGAGGCGCGGGAAGTCCCGCCGCCTTGAACGTCTGGTAGAGCTTGTGGCCCATCTCCATCTCGATGCCGGCTTGCGCGAACGCATCGAGAATCCAGTCGCGGATCTGCTCGATCACGGGGGCGGCGGGAACAGTTTTGCCCGTCAACAGGTCAGTTTCCTGAAACACGACTAAGCCGCCAGGCTTAATGCAACGCACCAGAGCCTTGAGATCAGCGACCGGATCCAGGCGATAAGCCAGAACAATCCTTCCGACGACCGCATCGAATTCGCGGTCGAATGGCAGGTTCGCGATATCGGCTTGCACGAACTCCACATTTGTAAAGGCGAGAGAGGTCGCACGTTGGCTCGCATAAGTTACAGGCGCGGGTGAATGGTCAAAGCCAGTGACGTGGCCATATGGGCCGACGATCTCGCGAGCGATGAAGGCAACGTTGCCAGCGCCGCTCCATGCATCGAGGACGCGCATGCCAGGCTCGAGGCCGGCTTGGAGGAAAAGGGATTTCGTATGCGGCTCGAACGCAAGCGCCGATAGCGCCGGCGCGTCGGCCGTGTCGTGGATCAGCATAGTAGGGTCACGCATCGAACCCTTGGTCATTCGGACGCTCCGTGCGTTCGTCGCGGGTTGCCTCCCGGCCGCCATGCAGCTATGCGCCCGCTCGTCGTTTTCGACAACATATCGATGCTGCGCGTCCCAAGGGGCAAAAGCGTGTGCACGCCGGCCGACGAGGTTTCGTCCGCCGGCGTATTTTGCGTTCCGTACCCATATGGGTCGAGCAGCATCGCGGGAGATTTG
This sequence comes from uncultured Alphaproteobacteria bacterium, assembly GCA_963754245.1. Classification (GTDB taxonomy): domain Bacteria; phylum Pseudomonadota; class Alphaproteobacteria; order Sphingomonadales; family Sphingomonadaceae; genus Sphingomicrobium. Next base: position 355,604 of record CAVWET010000013.1, on the reverse strand, counting down.
AATGTTCGACACGTTGAGCGATCGGCTCGGCAGCGTATTCGACCGCCTTCGGGGCCGTGGCGCCCTGACGGAAGCCGACGTGCGCTCTGCCATGCGCGAGGTACGCGTGGCCCTGCTCGAGGCGGACGTCGCACTCCCCGTCGCTCGCGATTTTGTCGACAAAGTCACTGAGCAAGCCGTCGGACAGGAAGTCCTGCGCTCCGTTACGCCCGGACAGATGGTCGTCAAATATGTCCACGACGCCCTGGTCGAAACGCTCGGCGCGCAGACGGCGGAGCTCGACCTCAACGTCAATCCGCCGGCCGTGATCATGATGGTCGGCCTGCAGGGCTCGGGTAAGACCACCACGACTGCCAAGCTGGCCAAACGGCTGACTGAGCGGGAGCGTAAGCGGGTGCTGATGGCATCGCTCGACGTCGCACGTCCTGCTGCACAGGAGCAGCTGGCAGTGCTCGGACAGCAGACGAACGTCGACACGCTTCCGATCGTGGTGGGTCAGCAGCCGGTCGACATCGCCAAGCGCGCAATCCAGTCGGCGAAGCTCCAGGGCTACGACGTCGTAATGCTGGACACGGCGGGCCGCCTCCACGTCGATGACCAACTCATGGGCGAGATGAAGGCGGTCGCCGCGGCTTCGAACCCGATCGAGACACTGCTCGTCGTGGATGCGCTGACCGGTCAGGATGCAGTCAACGTTGCCAAAGGCTTCGCTGGCGAGGTCGACCTCTCCGGCGTGATCCTCACCCGTATGGATGGTGACGCGCGCGGTGGCGCGGCGCTCAGCATGCGGGCGGTTACGGGCAAGCCGATCAAGTTCGCCGGCGTCGGCGAGGCGCTCGACAAGCTCGAAGCGTTCCACCCGGAGCGCGTCGCCGGCCGCATTCTCGGCATGGGTGACGTCGTTAGTCTCGTCGAGCGTGCCGCCGAGACGATCCAGATCGAGGACGCGGAAAAGCTCGCGGCCAAGATGGCCAAGGGCAAGTTCGACCTCGACGACCTGCGCGCCCAGCTTCAGCAGATGCAGCGGATGGGCGGCCTTGGCGCGCTCGCGGGCATGATGCCCGGTCTAAAGGGCATGAAGGGCGCCGTCGACCAGGCGCAGAACGGCAAAGTCCTGACGCACATGGAAGCAATGCTGTCGTCGATGACCGCCAAGGAGCGTGCGAGGCCCGAGATCATCAATGCCAAGCGCAAGATCCGCGTCGCCAAGGGCAGCGGCACGACGGTCCAGGAGATCAATAAGCTCCTTAAGATGCATCAGGAAATGGCGACCGCAATGAAGCGGCTCAAGAAGATGGGCGGCCTTGGCAAGCTTGCGGCGATGTTCAGCAAAGGCGGGCTTGAGGGTGCGTTGGGCGGAATTGCTCCTCCGGGAGCGGTCCCGCCGGGGGGACTGCCCGGCCTTGGAGGCTCAGGCGCGTCACTCCCCGGCCTCGGCGGGGCCTCACCGTTCAACCTACCACCTGGTTTCGACAAGTTTTCAAAGAAATAGAGTGATTTACGAAAGGAACTTATAATGGCAGTTGCAATTCGTCTTTCTCGTGGCGGCTCGAAGAAGCGCCCCTATTACCGGATCGTCGTGGCGGACAGCCGAAACGCGCGTGATGGCCGCTTCATCGAGAAGGTCGGCACCTACAACCCACTGCTTGCGAAGGATTCGCCCGAGCGCGTGAAGCTCGACGCGGACCGAATCCAGCATTGGCTCGGCGTAGGCGCCCAGCCCTCGGACCGCGTCCTGCGCTTCCTTGATGCCGCCGGCATCCGCGAGCGCGCGGCACGTAACAACCCGAAGAAAGCCGAGCCGGGCGAGAAGGCGAAGGAGCGGATCGAGCAGCGCGCGGCCAAGGAAGCCGAAGCTGCTGAAGCCGCTGCCGCGCCCCAGGAAGAAGAGGCTGTGGCCGTCGTCGCCGCCGAAATCGAAGCTGCGACCGCCGAGCCCACTGCCGAAGCTCAGGCTGTTATCGACGAAGTCTCCGAGCAGACGCCGCCGGTCGCCGAAGAGGAGGCTGCTGGGCCTGACACCGAAGGGGCTCCGGCCGAAGAGGCTGCTGCGCCTGACACGGAAGAGGCTCCGGCTGAAGAGGCCGCCTCCGAGCAGCCGGACGCGACCGATCACGGCGAATCCGCCGAGGCTCCCGCGGAAGGTGCCGATGACGTAGCTCCGCCGACCGAAGGTTCGCCGGAGAGCGCCGAGGCCACCGCCGAGGGCGAGTCCAGCGAAGAGCCTGCCGAAGGCGAAAAGGCTTAAGTCTTGTCGGTTTCGGATGACCGCAGCGAGCGCCGTATCGCCCTCGCTGCGGTCGCCGGCCCGCACGGCGTCAAGGGCGAGCTCCGGCTCAAGCTCTTCAGCCCGAGCGTCGAGAGTTTGTCGGTCCATGAGAATGTCTACGTAGGGGGCGTCGAACGGCGCCTCGTTTCTGTCCGTGACGGGGGCAATACCGCAGTGGCCAGGATCGAAGGCGTTTCGGACCGATCCGCCGCCGAAAGCCTGCGCGGCTCGCTGATCGAGGTCGACCGGTCTGCCTTGCCCGCTTTGCAAGACGGCGAATATTATCACGTCGACCTGATTGGCCTTCCCGCGCTGAACTCCGAGGGCCGCGAGTTCGGCACCGTGTCCTCCATCGAAAATTACGGCGCTGGCGACCTACTCGAAATCGAGGACGAGACGGGTAGGAAGTCGCTCATTCCCTTCAGGGATGGCATAGCCGATCTTGAGGACGACCGCATTATCATCGACCCTGAGTTCCTCGCCTAGGTACCGTCCTTCGCACCCTCCATGTCGCGTGACGGCTCGCGCCTCCGAGGCTCTTTCGCACAGAGGTCGTTGCGGATAGTCGTTGCCGCGACGCCGCCTTCACCCATCGCATGGCTGATCTGGTCGAGCCCGATGACCACGTCACCCGCGGCATAGAGGCCCGGCACACTCGTTCGCTGGTGGCTGTCCACCTTGATACAGCTGTCGTTCGATAGGTCTGCGCCGACCATTTCGGCGAGCTGAGTGTGCGTGTCCGACCCAAGCGCCGGGTAGATGCTGTCGAACGTGTAATGCCCCTCGGCCGTGTCGACGACGATGCATTCGTTCGAGATAGCGACGGCTTGAGCAGGCCCATCCACGCAGTCGATGCCGGCCTCCGCGAGGTTCCTCGAATCCTCCGGCTTCAATCGGAGCGCCTTGTCGGGCGCGATGAGCGTCACGTCAGCCGTGTAGCTACGCATGAACAGCGCCTCGGCGACGCCGTGGCAGTCGCTCCCGATCACGCCGACTTTCTTGTCCGTCACTTCATAGCCATCGCAGATCGGGCAATAGCGGACGAGGCCCCGCGAGAGCGCGTCGTCATGCAACTCCTCGTCCATCGGCGGCCGGCGGTTGGTCACCCCTGTCGCCAGAAGCACCGTCCGAGCCTTTGCCGAGCCCGAACCCCAAGTGGCGGTGAACACGCCCGACTGCTCGTCGCGCTCCAGCTTGGTTACGAACTCGGTCTCGATTTTCGCGTGATATTTGCACGCCTGGTCGCGCATGCGCTGGAGCAGCTCCTTGCCCGCAATGCCTTCGGGGTAGCCAGCATGATTGCGCGTGCACGGGATCCAAGAGGCGCGGCTCTTGCCCCCGTCCACCACCAGGATGTCGAGGTGGAAGCGGGCGAGATAGATGGCGGCGGTCAGTCCCGCTGGGCCGCCGCCGACGATCAGGCAGTCGAGAATTGGCTCGTCCATGCGCAGCCCAATGGATTGTGATAGCGGCAGTTCCACGATGACCTTTCGCGCCTCCGTCCTGACGCTTTATCCGGACATGTTTCCAGGGCCGCTGGGCACGAGCCTCGCTGGAAAAGCGCTTCATGAAAGAATTTGGAGCCTCCAAACCACCAACATTCGCGACTTCGCGGCGGACAAGCATCGCAGCGTTGATGATACACCGGCGGGCGGCGGCGCCGGGATGGTGCTTCGGCCAGATGTGCTTGCCGCTGCGCTCGACCGCGTTGCGGATGGGCGGCCGATGCTGGCGCTGACCCCCCGCGGCGCTCCGCTGACCCAGGTCCGCGTCCGCGAACTGGCGGCAGGCGACGGCGTAATCCTCCTCTGCGGCCGCTTCGAAGGATTCGACGAGCAAATCTTCGAAGCGCGCCCTGTCCAACCCGTGTCGATCGGCGACTACGTCCTCTCGGGCGGGGAGCTTGGTGCTATGGTGATCCTCGATGCTTGCGTGAGGCTGCTTCCCGGGGTAATGGGCGCGGCCTCCAGCGGAGAGGAAGAGAGCTTCGATGAGGGGCTGCTCGAATATCCGCACTATACCCGACCTGTAGAGTGGGAAGGGCGCACGATCCCCGAAGTGCTGCGGTCGGGGGATCATGCGAAGATCGCGGCGTGGCGACACGAACGCGCGGTCGAAGATACACGGCTAAGGCGGCCGGACCTGATCGAGCGCCACGGGGGCGCATCGCAGGCACCGCCCTCTGGCGCGCGGCGACGAGACATGAAGGCTGACAAGAAATGAACCTGATCGAGACCCTGGAGCGCGAAGCGATCGACGCGCTGACCAAGGACAAGCCCGTTCCCGAATTCCGCCCTGGCGACACGCTGCGCGTGGGCGTCAAGGTTATCGAAGGCGAACGCACTCGCGTGCAGGCGTTCGAGGGCGTGTGCATCGCCCGCGCCAACAAGGGAGTGGGTTCGAGCTTCACCGTTCGCAAGATTTCGTTCGGCGAAGGCGTTGAGCGCGTCTTCCCGCTCTATTCGCCGATCATCGACAAGATCGAGGTCGTGCGCCGCGGCGACGTTCGCCGTGCCAAGCTTTACTACCTGCGCGGGCGCACCGGTAAGGCCGCCCGTATCGCCGAGCGCCGCGACATCCGTCGCGACGTCGCCGGCGGTCAGGGCGCAGAGACGGAAGCGCAGCGGGCCGAGAACGCACCGGAAGCCTGAGAACTTTCGCAGGCGAATATTTGAAAGGCGGGGTCTTCGGACTCCGCCTTTTCTTTTGTGCGAACAACCGTAACGTGCGGCGATGCGCACTAAGCTCGCCTGTCTTCTCCTGATCGCCGCCGGCGCCACGCCTGTCTGGGCGAGCGATATTCCGCTCGAACGCGTCTTCTCCAGCCCGGCGCTGAGCGGTCCATCGCCGCGCAAGCCGAAGCTTTCGCCGGACGGGCGGTTCGTGACGCTGCTCAAGAACCGCGCGAACGACAAGGATCGCTACGACCTGTGGACGATCGACACTTCGACCGGCGCAGAGCGGATGCTGGTCGATTCCGAGAAGATCGGCTCCGGCGGCCCGATCTCCGAAGAGGAGAAGATGAACCGTGAGCGGGCGCGTATCGCCGGCACCAAGGGCATCACCGATTACGAGTGGGCGCCGGATTCGAAGTCGGTCCTCGTTCCGATCGACGGTGATCTTTACCTCGCTGCGCTAGACGGGAGTGTTCGGCGCCTCACCGACACGAAGGCGACGGAGATCGACGCGAAGGTATCGGAATCCGGGCGGTATCTGTCTTTCCTGCGCGACAAAAACCTAATCATCATGGATGCGGGGACGGGCCGGGAACGCGCGCTGACCACCGACGGCGGGGGCACGTTGAGCTGGGGCGCCGCGGAGTTCATCGCCCAGGAGGAATTGAGCCGCTTTACGGGATACTGGTGGTCGCCGGACGATCGCTACGTCGCGGTCGCACGTGTTGACGAGAGCCCAGTTGCGATCGTGAAGCGAGCGGCCATCGGAGCTTCGGGCACGGAGCTGATCGAGCAGCGCTATCCGGTTGCGGGCACGAAGAATGCGATTGTCGATCTCTATCTAATGACGCCCGACGGTCAGCGAGTGAAAGCCGATCTGGGCTCAGATCCGGACTATTATCTGGCCCGCGTCGATTGGGCGAAGGTCAGGCAGAGCCTTTACGTCCAACGCCTCAGTCGCGATCAGAAGCGGCTCGACATGCTCCGCGTCGATCCTGCGTCCGGCCGATCGACGCTGCTGTTCTCCGAAACCTCGCCGACCTGGGTGAACCTGACCGATAATTTCAAGCCGCTCGAGGACGGCAGCCTGATATGGTCGTCGGAGCGGAGCGGCTTTTCGCATCTTTATCGCTGGAAGGCCGGCAAGTGGGTCCAGCTGACGCGGGGCGAGTGGGCCGTGGAACAGGTTGCCGGCGTCGATGAGCATTCCAAGCGCGTCTATTTCACCGGAACGGCAGAGACGCCGATCGAGCAGCAGCTCTATTGGGTAAATTATGAGCGCCCGTCAGTCCCAGCCCGAGTAACAGAGAGGGGCTGGCACAATCGTGCGGTCATGAACAAGGACGCCTCGCACGCCCTCATCACTCGCTCGAATGCGACACAGCCGTCCCAGACCTATCTCGCCGATGCGGCGGGAAAGCGGCTTGCGTGGGTCGAGGAGAACGCGCTCAACGCTTCGCATCCCTATGCTCCCTTTCGCGACAGCCACGTGCTGCCGATCTTCGGGAACATTACCGGGCCGGATGGGTCGAAGCTTTACTACCGCATGCTCTCGCCGCCACGGCAGCCGGGCAAGCGCTATCCCGTGTTCGTTCACGTTTACGGCGGGCCCCACGGCCAGCTCGCAACCGACGAGTGGTACCGCGAACTGCCGCTTGAAGAGGCTCTGGTTGACCGCGGCTGGATTGTCTTTTCGCTCGACAATCGTGGGACCAATCGGCGCGGCACAAAGTTCGAAAACGCCGTCTACCGCTCCATGGGCGATGCCGAAGTGCAGGACCAACTGGCGGGCGTCGAATGGCTCAAGCGTGAGCCTTTCGTGGACCCGGGCAAGGTCGCCGTGATGGGATGGTCCTATGGCGGCTACATGACGCTCAAATTGCTCGAAAAGGCACCGGGCGTCTTCGCTGCCGGTGTTGCCGTCGCGCCGGTCACGAAGTGGGAGCTATACGACACCGCCTACACCGAGCGGTACCTTGGCAACCCGACGATCGACGCGAAACCGTATCAGACGTCAGATGCGCTGGATGATGCTGCGAGAATCGTCGATCCGCTGCTGCTCGTTCACGGAATGTCGGACGACAACGTAGTATTCCAGAACAGCACCGAGCTTTATGCGCGGCTGCAGCAGGCGAAGCATCCGTTCGAGATGATGGTCTATCCTGGAGCGACGCATGCGATTGCCGGTGACGGGCCGCAGACGCACGTCTGGACTACCATCACGCGCTTCCTCGACGACAAGGTGTTGAAAAAGCCCTAGTCGGAGCGCCCTCCCTCGATCGCCTCACGGTCTATCAGGCGGGTGTAGAGGTGCCAGGTCGAATAGCCGAGCCAAGGCAGCACAAAAGCCAGGCCGACGAACAAAGGCGCGGATCCGAGGATCAGCAGGCCGGTGACGATCAGGCCCCACCTGAACATTAGGCGCCTGTTTGCATTCGCCGCGCGCCAGGAGGCGGATAGTGCCTCCGAGGCCGTGACGTTACGGTCGACGAGCAGCGGGAGCGAGGCGACGCTGAGCGCCAGGACGAACGCGCCGAAGATCGCCCCGACAACGGCGCCGAGCACGATCAGCGCCCAACCTTTTGGAGTGGTCAGAACGGCCGTGAGGAATCCGCCGACCGACGTTGGCGTCCAGAAGCCGAACAGCAGGCCGTAGAGCGCTCCAGCAGCAAGCAGCCACCCGAGGAAGATCAGGAGCAGGAGCCCGGCAACGATTCCCATGTCGTCCGCCGAGGGGCGTTTGAGCACGTCGAAGAAGTGCGACCAATTGTGGTCGGAATTCCCGCTCTCTCGCCGTTTGGCGAGCTCATAGAAACCGACGGCCGCGACAGGCCCGAGGAGGCCGACTCCGGCTACGACCGGGAAGAAGAAAGGCATCAGCGGCTGATTGGTCGTCATCACTACCGCCGCAATTCCGATCAGGGTGTAGATCAGCCCGGCGAAAAAGATGTCCCCTCGCATCGCGAGGAAATCATTCAGGCCGTGGGTCAGGGACAGCCGCAAATCCGAGTCAGTGATCTTACGGACCGGAATGGTGCGGGTACGGGCGGCTGGCGTGCCGCGCATTGTCTTGGTCGCCATGACACCTCCTCAAGAGTGTGCCGTCCGGCGCAACAGGCGCCGGGCGCCTACCGACGGTCATAACACATGAACGGCGAGTTGGTCAGAGCCTCACGCGCGTCATCGTGATCGTGCTGTCCGGCGAATATTGTGGAATGGCGTTCTTCGGGCGTGCTGCGGCAAGCTTCCGCCCTTCGGGAGGCAAGCTGAATCGATAGGAAATCAGCTCCGCCTCAATCGGTCGGTCGTCCGCGAGCAGCGCCTCGATGACGAAGCCGTTGCACGAGCGCCCATTGCATCGCAGCAACGGTTTCTCCGGCTCACCGGTCGCAGGAATGCGTTTCGGTGATCCGGGCAGACCGAGCGCGAGCAATTTCGTGTCTTTGGCGAAGCGGATGGTGACGGCATCGCCGCCGCCAGGGGAGAGGACGATCCGGACGCGGCGACGCCCGCCTCCTGCATCGTTCGCAACCAGTCTCGCGGTCGGCACCGGAGAGGAGAGCAGCGGCGCCTTGGTGACCCATCGAGTCCGTGAGCTGTAAGGCAGGACGCCTTCTCGCCATTCCCCCGGATAGCCGGCCGGCAGCGGCGCTTGCTTGGCGGCGATGCCCCAGGAAGCGCTGTCGTGATCGGCGTCGCGGAAATAGTCGATACCGAATGCGGCCGGGCGCTCCGCGCTGGAGCGAGGCAGGATCATCGCAGCCATCCATAAACCGGCCGCGGTGACGAGCAGCGCGGCAATCGCAGGCCGCAATCTGGCGTTTCCCAACTCGATCAGCGCCGGAAGTGCAGCGAGCGCCGCAAGGGGCGCTACCGCCCACACCGGCCCATCCACGAGAAGCGTCTCGATGCCCGCGAGCAATTCCGCGAACATCACGAATTGGATCAATGTCCCGAGAACGGCGAGCGCGAAGGCCGTTCGCGGCGAACGCCGCTCGAATGCCACTCCCACCAGGGCCACTGCAGGTCCGAACAGGAAGAAGATGGTCGCGCCCGGCATGGCCACGCTGATGGCTGTGCCGATAAGCAACACCAGAAGCCATACCGCGGCGCGCATGCGGACGCGTTCAACCTGGCCCACCCATCGTGCCCACACGGCCATCATTGCCGCCAGCATGACGGCATAGACGCCGAGGTAGGTGACGAGCGGATAGGCTCGCCAGAAATCCCCGGGGCGCGCCAGCGTCGCGATGAAGGCGACTAGCGCCGATGCCGCGACCCCGCCAAGGGTCACGGCGACCGCCACCAGCAGAGGTTTGGTGAGCCCCTTTTCGCGCCAGGCGAGCAGAAGGGCCGCGATTAGCAACAGCCCCAGCAGGATCACCGCGACGACGAGCGGAACCTGGATGAACACGCGGCCAGCAATGTCAGTGAAAACGGTCTGGGGGCTGCTTGCGGTCTGGGGCGCGGGGGTGTCGGCCATGCTGCGCGCCAGGGACAGGACTTCGCTGCCTACGTGATAGACGCTCGCCCGGTTGAGAGCCGCTATCGTATCGCCGCTCGAATGGTAGCGCGTCTCGTTGCCGATGATTTCAAAGTTCAGGATCGTCCAGTGCGTCGGCTTAAATTCGACCACGTCGGTCGTGTTCGGGATCAGCTTCGCAAAATCCGTACTCAGCGAATTGGCATAAGGACGGCGAGCGCCGCGGCCATAGATCGACAACGCCGGCCCGTTCGGCTGGCTGGTCTCAAACATCAGCGCTGGGCCCGTGACCCCCCGCGCGTCGATGTTGATGAGCGAATTGACCGGCTTCGCGAGCGCGTCGCTGCGGACGAATGCGGAGGAGCCGTTGAGCCCGAACTCCTCGCCCTCGTTGAAGAGAAGCGTAACGGGGCGCGCCGGAGGCGAGCCCCGCAAAAGTGATCCGACCTCGAGCAGGGTGGCTACGCCGAAGCCGTCGTCACCTGCACCCGGGCCTGTCGGCGTGCTGTCGTAATGCGCGTCGAGCAAGAGGTGCGGCCCGGCTCCGCGGCCGGGGATGGTCGCAACCACGTTGCGGACGCGCGAACAGCTGACGAAACGATTATCGAGAAACGTGCTGCAATCGACCGCTTCATGGACCTGAGGCTGAAGGCCGAGCGCCCGGAGCTCGGCGATCAGGCGCTCGCGGACGGCATCGTCGGCTGCGGTGTCCACAGGATGAGGACGCTCGTCCCCGAGGATACGCTGCAGCCGCGCCAGCGCCCGGTTCGTGTCGAACTCACCCGGAGAAGCGTGCGCGGGTGGTGATGGCGGGATCATCATCGCGCCCTTCAACGCGAACCCTACCATGAGGAGTACGGCCACGAACACGCCCCAAATCCAATCGCGCTGCTCCGGCATGGCGATTTCCCCCTTCGCGGCGGCGGATAGTGACAGCTTTGGTCGCGTTGACAATCGGCAGGGGTGCGCCCACTTCGCCCCTCTCCACGCGGACAAGGGAAGCAGGCTGGGAATGGGTTATCGGATCGCGGTCGTCGGTGCGACGGGCAATGTCGGACGCGAGATCCTCAACATCCTTGCCGAACGCCAGTTTCCGCTCGACGATCTGGCAGCGCTCGCCTCGGCGCGCTCGACTGGGGATATCATCGACTTCGGCGACAGCGGCGAGGAGCTCAAGGTCAAGAACCTCGAACATTTCGACTTTTCCGGCTGGGACATCGCCTTGTTCGCCGCTGGGTCAGGGGTCTCGAAGATCTACGCGCCAAGGGCGGCCGAAGCCGGCTGCACGGTGATCGACAATAGCTCGCTGTTCCGGATGGACCCGGACGTTCCGCTGATCGTGCCGGAGGTGAATGCCGAGGCGCTCGCCGGCTATCGCAAGAAGAATATCATCGCCAATCCGAACTGCTCGACGGCGCAGCTGGTGGTCGCACTGAAGCCGCTTCATGATGCGGCGAGGATCAAGCGGGTGGTGGTCGCGACTTATCAGTCGGTCTCGGGAACCGGCAAGGCCGGCATGGACGAACTCTTCGAACAGTCGCGCAATATCTTCGTGGGCGATTCCAATCAGCCCGTCGTTTATCCAAAGCAGATCGCCTTCAATGTCATTCCACAGGCTGGCGACTTCCTCGACGACGGTTCGACCACGGAAGAATGGAAGATGGTCGTCGAAACCAAGAAGATCCTCGACCCCGCGATCAAGCTGACCGCGACCTGCGTGCGGGTTCCGGTGTTCGTCAGCCATTCGGAAGCGGTGAACATCGAGTTCGAGAACGAAATCTCTGCCGACGAAGCCCGCAACATCCTTCGCGAGGCGCCCGGCGTGATGGTCGTCGATAAGCGCGAGCCGGGCGGGTACGTGACTCCGGTCGAAGCGGTGGGCGAATATGCGACTTACGTCAGCAGGATTCGTGAGGATTCGACTGTCGAGAATGGCCTGAGCCTGTGGGTGGTCAGCGACAACCTTCGCAAGGGCGCGGCGCTGAACGCCGTGCAAATCGCCGAGCTGCTCGGGCGCAAGCATTTAAAGAAGGCTGCATAAGCCGAAAGCATCGCTCGTGACGGGAGGGTTTCCATGCGCCTCATGATTGTCTCGATTTTAGCGTTGCTTGCGCTGGTAGGCTGTAAGCAGTCGCAGACGAGCCACGCCGCAGTAACCCCGGCCGAGGCGACCAAGATCGCCGAGCAGGCGGAAGCAAAGTTCACCACTGGAAGCGTCGACGCCATCATGCGCCAATATGCCGACGGTGCCGTCATGTTCGACCCTGCGCATCCAACCCTAAGCACGGACCGCAATGTGCAGACCGGCTGGGCGCGCGACTTCGTCAGCATGAAGCCGGCGGACTATCATGTACCGGATCGGAAAGTTCAGATCGTCGGACCGGATGCTTTCGTCAGTTCGGGGACCGAAGTCTTCACCGTGGCCGCTGGGACGGTTCGGCCGGCGATCAGCGCCCGCTTTACCGACGTGTTCCAGCGTCAGCGCGACGGCAGCTGGAAGATCGTCCACGAGCATGTGTCCCTCCCGCCGACGGCTGGGACCAAGTAGGCCTCACGGCATGTCGCTCCAGTGGCGCAGCAGGTTCTGCTGGATGAGCTGCAGCCGACCGAAATTCTCGGGGTCCATCTTCAACCCTTCGAGCGCGGCGACTTCGTTGAGCTCGTACAGCATGTAGCGGCGGAACGGGTCCTGGACCCGGCTCTGAATGAAGGTGATCGCAACCAGCCGCTCACCGCGAGTGACGGGCACGACCTGGTGGAAGGTGTCGGACGGATAGACGATGGCCTCGCCTGGATTGAGCTTGAATTTCAGTTCGGCGTCGCCGAGCCGCAAGTGCAATTCGCCACCGTCATAATCCTTCGGATCGTTGAGGAAGATCGTGCAGGAGAGATCGCTGCGGAGTGTCGCTCCCGGAAGCTGGATGAAGGCCGAATCTGCGTGCGGCCCGTACTTCATACCCGGCTTGTAGCGGGTCATCATCGGCGGTGCCAAAGCGACCGGGAAGGCAAAATCCATGAACTCGGCTGTCCGCATCAACGCGCCGCCGAGCAGCTGTGAGCTCTTCTCGTAAGCCGACCGGTCGTGCAGCTGCTCGTTCTGCTTGGCGAGGTTGTGCGGGTTGGTGACCTTGCCATCCATGAATGGTGCCGAGGCCGCGATCTGGCGGCACTGCTCGACTTCTGCGGCGCTCATGATTTGCAGGATGCGGTACATCAAATTCCTCCGGCGCGGGCCATGGCGCTTGCGAGCAACGGCGACTGCTGTGCCGCCGAACCGAGCATTTCGATCGCTCCGTCAATGGCTGGGCGGCAATGCACCGTCGTCTCGTTGATCAGGTCGCGCCTTAGCTGAGCGGTATAGTCATATTCCAGCGCCTTCGAGTAGCGCTTCATGAGCGCGCCCTCGGCGATTCCACGGATTGTCTCCGTCTCTGTCGCTGCGCCGAAGAAAGCTGCAACACGCGCCAGTTCGCTTGGCATATCCCCGAGCATCACGTCGAAGTCGGCCCATTCGATTTTCCGGTCCGGCATCGCAGCGGCCGCGGCTTCGAGCGCCGTCATTTCGCACGCCCACGCGACCGCGGCCAGCTCGGCTTCGTTCCGAGATGGTTGAACAACTGGTGCCCGACGCTGCAGCCGCTCGGCACGCGAGGGAGCGAGCGCGTGCAATTCCCGAACGCTGTTTTCCCCTGCGAGGATGCTGGCGATGTAGTTGCGCGGGCTGGCGAACATGAAGAGCGCGCGCTGGCTCGGCGGCACCAGCTCAGCCGCGATCTCGCTGACGAAGCTGGTAGCTTTCACGCAGGCGAACTCTTCGGGGCCAAAGCTGCGTGACATGAGCTTCGGGACCGGAGGAACGTAGCCCTTGCGGACTTCGGGCGGGGTCAGCGCGAGATCTCTCAGTAATCGTGGTTCACGCAGGGCCAGCACGCCCGGAAGCTCGCCAAGCAGGCGTGAAACGAGCGTTGAACCGACATGACCAATATGGAAGATCCATCTGGCGTCGGAACGAAGATCGCCATCCATTGCGGCCTCGATCTGCGGCCACGCGACGAGCTGCGCATCGACAGCTTGTTGCATCAGCCGGTCGTCGAGGAAGCTTGCTTGGCGATAGGATTCCCGGTCCATCGCAACCAGCCGCGCGACACCCTCTGACGGGTCGAGTGCCTGCGCAAGCCAGCACGCGTCGCGCGCGATTTGCTCAGGGCTGGGGGCGCTGGACATGCCGCCCCTTAGACGCGCATTGGCGCCCGGGCCAAGGGAGGACACGGATGGCAGAAAAGATGACCGGCGGCTGTGCCTGTGGGCGGGTTCGTTACACCGTCCAGATCGACAATGACGACGCGTATCTGTGCCATTGCCGAATGTGCCAGCGCTCCACGGGCTCAATCTCCATCGCGTTCAAGAGCGTGAAGCAGCGCGACGTGCAGTGGGAGCACCAGCCTGACTGGTACGACAGCTCTCCGATCGCGCAGCGTCCCTATTGCCGGGAATGCGGCACCTCCTTCGGCTTCAGGTTCAAGGAAGGCAGCGAGAACATGGACCTGACCGTGGCCAGCTTCGACGATCCGTCACGCTTCACGCCTCAGCATCACTTTGGCGCCGAGAGCATGCATCGCGAGTGGCTGAACACGGAGGGGCTGAAGGAAATCCGGACAGAAGATTACCAGAAGCTCGTCGACAAGTGGGTCGAGGCGACCGGCAGTTTTCCAGGATGAGCGTTGCCCAAATTCACTATTGGACCGCCTCGGATAACGTGCAGCTCGCTTATCGAGAACTGGGACAGGGCAGGCCGGTCGTGCTGCTTCACGGCCTGTTCTCGGACTCTAACATCAACTGGCTTAAGTTCGGCCACGCGGACCGGATTGCCGCCCGCGGCTTTCGCGTGATCATGCCGGACCTGCGCGCCCATGGGCTCAGCGACAAACCGCACGGTGCCGAACATTATCCCCGCGGAATCCTCGCGCGAGACGTGCGTGAGCTGGTTGCGCTGCTTGGCCTCACTGAGTTCGACCTGGGCGGGTTCTCGCTTGGCGCGCGCACGACAGTCGAGGCGGTGGGCGAGGGTATGCGGCCGCGCAGGGCTGTTCTGGGTGGTTTGGGACTTGAAGGTCTGCGCAACTGGAAGCGCCGCAAGACCTTCTTCCTCCATGCGATTGGGCTGTTCGACAAGGTTCAGCGTGGTGACCCGCACTGGCTCTCGATCCAGTTCATGAAGAGCCAAAAGATAGATCGCGTCGCCTCCGTGCTGCTTCTCGAAAGCTTCGAGGACGCATTCATGGACTGGCTGCAGGCCTTCACCATGCCGACGCTGGTGATCTGCGGAAGCGAGGATGACGACAACGGTTCGGCCGAGGAGCTGGCAAACGTTCTCCCCAATGCCGTGTTCACGGAGGTGCCTGGCACCCACATGAGCTCAGTCACGAAGGCCCATTTCGGTCAGGCCATCGCCGACTTCCTGGCAGCATAAAAAAGGGGCGCCCGAAGGCGCCCCCGCGTGGAGATCGTGATTTTGTTACTGCTGCGTCGGGGCAGACTTGGCGCGGCCGCGTCCGCTGGCACTGCCGGTTGATCCTCCGCCGCCGCTGCGAGCGCCGAGGCTGGCATTGCCGGCGCCGGTTTCGCTCATGCCGCTCTGGCGGCTGCTCGACTGACTGGACGCCGTGAGCCCGGCTGTATCGTCGAAGCCTTCGCTACTTGAGCCCATTCCCTGCGTCCACTCGCTGAGTTGGTCGGAGAGATTGCTGAGCTGGTCGCTGATCTGCGCGCGCTTGGTCCACAGGAATAGGCCCGCCGCAGCCGCGCCGGCGGCGACTGCCGCGGCCGCCACCGGGCGCTCGCGCGCCATGTCCATCACGCCCCAGTCGCTGCTGTATTGATTGCGGCCGGACGGATTGTTGTTCCGGCTGCCGCGATTGCTTCCGCCACGATTGTTTCTGGCCATGTCGTTTCCTCCTTGAATGATTTCGCCCTCGAACCGGTTAAACGATTGAGAGCCCACGCTGTTCTCGCATTCGGCGGGAACAGCGGTGAGGAGAGACGAGCTAGCGGCGAACGTCAGGCGGTTGCGAGCTGGTCCAGCATATATTCGGCGCTCGAGGCGCGATATTCGCCGGGAGCTTCGACATTGAGCTGTTCGACCACGCCGTCGTTGACGATCATCGAATAACGTTGAGAGCGCTTGCCCATGCCGAACTTGCTGCCGTCCATCGCGAGGCCGACCGCGTCGGCGAAGGCGCCGTTGCCATCCGCGAGCATGGTGATTTCCTGCGATCCGTCGGCCTTGCCCCATGCCGCCATCACGAACGGGTCGTTCACGGAAATGCATGCGATCTCGTCGATGCCTTGGCCTTTGAGCTCCTCGGCTTTCTCGACGTAGGATGGGAGGTGCCGCGCGGAGCAGGTCGGCGTGAAGGCACCGGGGACTGCGAACAGAGCCACCTTTTTGCCATTGAAGAATTCGCCGCTGGTGGTCGGCTTCGGGCCGTCCGTGGTGCCGATGGCCAGCGGAACGTCGGGCAGTCGGTCGCCCACTTGGATGGTCATTAGAAGCTCTCCTTCGCGTCGGGTGAAACGGCAGATAGGCTCGGCGTACAGCCGCCTCAAGCCTTGCCCGTCGCGGATCTGCGGCCCATTGTCGCGGTCGTGGTTGATCAACCGAGTTTCCTGTCGGGCAAGCTGCTTCTCGCAATGCCCGGAATGGCAGATCCCAGATTCGAACGCGCGGTTGTCGCGATCTGCGTCCATGACGAAAATGGTGCGATCGGGATCGGCGTAGGTCACAAGCGGGCCGGCATCACTTTCCGTGGCCTGCTTCGTCAGCTCGACATCGAGCCCGGTGAGGCCCCCGATTGCGCGGTCCATCACGGTGGTCCTGTCGAGCCGGGGCGCGGATTCGTCCTGCATTCCGCAGATTGGGGTGGGCAGGACACTCTTCACGTCAACGGCGACAACGGCGAGATCTTCGCGATGACCGGGACGATCGACGTGCTTCGGGCGATTGCCGAAGGACGCGGGCCGTCAGAGTGGATTGCGGCGCTTGGCTATGCCGGTTGGGGGGAGGGGCAGCTCGACGAGGAAATGACACGCCATGGATGGTTTGCGGCGCACGGTGACTCCAAGATCCTCTTCAATACGCCGACGGACGAGCGTTGGGCGGCGTCATTCAAGGCGGCGGGCATCGACCCGCGTCTGCTGGCGAGCGAGACCGGCGCCGCCTGATTTCAACATATAAAGATATCTTTATATTTGCTTTTGAAGTGCGGCGCGGCTAACGGCGTCGCAGACCCCGCTCGACCGGAGCGTGCATCAATTCAATCGGAGAATCTCACGTGGCTACGCAGGCTGAAACACGTTTTAGCGACTATGTCGTGAAGGACCTCGGCCTGGCCGACTTCGGTCGCAAGGAAATCGAGATCGCCGAGACCGAGATGCCGGGGCTGATGGCCTTGCGCGAGGAGTTCGGCGCGTCGAAGCCATTGAAAGGCGCCCGGATCACCGGCTCGCTGCACATGACGATCCAGACGGCGGTCCTCATTGAGACGCTGGTTGAACTCGGCGCGGAAGTGCGCTGGGCGAGCTGCAACATTTTCTCGACCCAGGACCATGCCGCTGCCGCGATCGCCGCTCGCAACATTCCCGTGTTCGCGATCAAGGGCGAGACGCTCGAGGATTACTGGAATTACGTCGTTCGCATCTTCGACTGGGGCCGCGACACGACGTGCAACATGATCCTCGACGACGGGGGCGACGCGACGATGTTCGCGCTGTGGGGTTACCGCGTGGAGAAGGGCGAGGAGCTTTTCGCGCCGTCGAACGAGGAAGAGGAAATCCTTGTCGCGACACTGAAACGCTTCCTTCAGGAGCGTCCGGGCTACCTCACCAAGACCGTCGAGACGATCAAGGGTGTGTCGGAAGAGACCACGACGGGCGTTCACCGTCTTTATGAGCTCGCCAAGCAGGGCAAGCTCCCGTTCCCGGCGATCAACGTCAACGACAGCGTCACCAAGTCGAAGTTCGACAACCTCTACGGTTGCAAGGAAAGCCTCGTCGACGCGATCCGTCGCGGAACGGATGTGATGCTTGCCGGCAAGGTCGCCTGCGTTGCCGGCTATGGCGACGTTGGCAAGGGTTCCGCGGCATCACTCCGCAACGGCGGCGCACGCGTGCTGGTCACGGAGATCGACCCCATCTGCGCGCTTCAGGCGGCGATGGAAGGTTATGAGGTCGTGACAATGGAAGAGGCGACCAAGCGGGCCGACATCTTCGTCACAGCGACCGGCAATATGGACGTCATCACGCTCGACCACATGCGCGAGATGAAGAACATGGCGATCGTCTGCAACATCGGTCACTTCGACAGCGAGATCCAGATCGGCGCGCTCGCCAACATGAAATGGACCGAGATCAAGCCGCAGGTCGACGAGGTCGAGTTCCCGGACGGAAAGAAGATCATTGTGTTGTCGAAGGGACGGCTCGTGAACCTCGGCAACGCCACGGGGCACCCCAGCTTCGTCATGTCCTCGTCATTCACCAACCAGGTGCTGGCGCAGATCGAGCTGTGGACCGGCGCGGATAAGTACAAGAACGACGTCTACGTGCTTCCGAAGCACCTCGACGAGAAGGTCGCGCGCCTCCACCTCGACAAGCTCGGCGTGAAGCTGACGAAGCTCAGCGACAAGCAGGCTAGCTACATCGGCGTATCGGCCGAGGGCCCGTTCAAGCCGGATCACTACCGCTACTGATTTGAGCGTTGTTGAGTTGGGTTCCCGACCGGAAGAAGGGCCGTCCGTCGGGCGGTCCTTTTCTGCGCGCCATTACAGTCGTTTGAACGTTGCATTAATGTGACACGTCCCCGCAATTCGCTGTGAGTCACCCACCATCAACTTGATGGAGCGGGCTTGGCTGATATTGCCCGACGCAACTTATTTGGAGGGGATTCCAAACAATGCATAACTTTACCCTGTCCCGTCTCGCCGTCGGCGCGTCGGCCATCGCGATTGCAACGGTATTTGCATCTCCGGCCCAGGCGCAGACGCCCGCTAATTGCGCGAACATCGCTGATCCCGCCGCGAAGCAGGCTTGCGACAAGGCCGCTGCCGCTCAGACCGCGGGAACGCAGGACGCGCAGCCGTCGACCACCAACACGCCATCCACCTCTCAGCAGACGACGCCGGTCGAGACCGTCAATCGGACCGGCCTCCCGAGCGCCAACCAGGACCAGAACTCCGGCGGGTAGCGAGCAGAGCATCGTGATCACCGGTTCGCGTATCAAGCGTCCCGAAGTTGAATCGCCGGTCCCGGTCGCGGTGCTCGGTCAGCAGGCTCTGCTGCAGGATGCAGCCGCGAACATTGCCGACACGCTCAACGAGCTGCCGCAGGTCGGCCTCGGCACGACGCGTACCACGACGAACTTCCTGACCTCCGGCACGGGTATTTCGACGATCAACCTTCGTACTCTCGGCGTGAACCGCACGTTGACCCTGGTCAACGGGCGTAGGTTCATCGCGGGCTTCGCGGGTTCGTCAGCTGTTGACGTCAACAACATCCCGACCGACTTCATCGATCGTGTCGAAATCGTCACCGGCGGTTCGTCGGCCGTTTACGGTTCGGACGCGATCGCGGGCGTCGTCAACTTCATCCTCAAGGATCGTTTCGACGGCGTGCAGGTCCGGGCCCAGGGCGGCCAGACCTTCCGTGGCGATGATCCAACCTATTTTGCCAGCATCACCGCTGGCCAGAGCCTGATCAGTGATCGCCTCCACCTGATCGGCAACGTTAGCTGGGACAAGGATGAAGGTCTCCGTTCTCGCGACCGTGCCATCTCGAATCAGGATTGCGGAACGGCGTTCGTCCCAAATCCGGTGACCGGCGAGGTCGGAATCTGCGGTCCGCAGGCTTATTCGACCTTCGCTTCGCAGGGTCGTTTCAACCTTTCCAGCGCAACTGGCAGTTCCCGCAACATCCTGACCAGCCAGTTCACCGGCGGTGCGACGAACCTGTTCACGTTCGATCAGTCGAATGCGCTTGTGAACGGCTTCCGGGCGGATTTCGGCTTCAACCGTGACGCCTTGCGCCTGATCTCGGTGCCGCTGCAGCGCGTGCTCGCTACAGGCATCGCGAACTTCGATATCACGCCGAGCGTTCGTGCATTTTCGGAAGTGACCTGGTCGCACGTCAAAGGCGACGCTGAGATCGAGCCGCTGGCTGTCGGCAGCGCCACCTCGGGTTCTCCGACCGCCGGCATCGCCGACATCGCACTCGACAATCCGTTCATTCCGGCGTCGGTCGCAACGGCAATCGCTGCCGCGAACTCCGATGGCAATCCGGCGAACGACGTGGCGTCGATCGGTTTCCGCCGGCGTTCGAACGACATCTTCGACCGCAGCAACCATGCGGATCGTCACACGTTCCGCATCGCGGCGGGGTTCAAGGGCGACCTTCTGGGCAAGTACAATTGGGAAGTCAGCTACGTCTACGGTCGGATGCACGACAGTAACACGACCGAAGACATCAACATTCAGAACTATGCCAATGCGATCGACGCTATCCGCGTCGGCCCTGGCAATGTTCTTGGCGTCGACATCGTCTGCCGCAGCGCGGCAGCGGTCGCGGCGGGTTGTATTCCGCTGGACATCTTCGGCGCCAACACGGTCGATCCGCGTGCGGCCGCCTACGTGGCGGCGAACCCGCAGCGGTCCGAGGACATCCTAAATCATCAGCATGTCGCGACGGCCTCGATCTCCGGTCCGATCTTCAGCTGGTGGGCAGGCGATGTGAACGCCGCGCTCGGTGCCGAATATCGCAAGGAAGATACCCACGATACTCCGGACATCCTGACGCAGCAGGGCTTGAATTCGGGTAACATCCTCACCCCGCTCAGCGGCAAGTTCCATGTTTGGGAGGCCTTCGGCGAGCTGAACGTCCCGCTGATCAAGGACCTGAGCTTTACCAAGTATCTCGGCCTGACGGGCGCGGCGCGTTACTCGAAATACTCGACCGTCGGTGGCGTCTGGACTTACAACCTTGGTGCCGAATGGCAGCCGATCAAGGACCTGCGTTTCCGCGGCCAATACGCGAAGGCCGTACGCGCTCCGAACATCTCCGAGTTGTTCAGCCAGCCCTCGCAGACGTTTGCCGGCGTCAATGACCCCTGCAACAACGTGACGGCGACATCATCGGGCCAGTTCGCCAGCGCTTGCCGGGCAATCCCGGCGATCGCGGCACAGATCGCTGCGACCGGTAGCTTCGTCTATACGCTGGCAGATCTGCAGCGGATCGACGGCCTGATCGGTGGCAACCAGAACCTGAAGCCAGAGACCGCCAAGACAAAGACGGTCGGTGCTGTGTTCACGCCGAGCTTCGCTCCGGGTCTGAGCATGACTGTCGACTATTACGACATCAAGGTGGATGACGCGATCGCCACCCTGGGCCGTAACTTCACGATCCAACAGTGCCTCCTGACGGGCACACCGGTGTTCTGCAGCAACGTGTTCCGCGATCCGAACACTGGCTTCATCACCCGCGTGAACGCGCAGCTGATCAACGTCGCCTCACTGGCGAACAGGGGCGTGGACTTCGCACTGATCTACGGTCGTTCGCTTCACCTTCTGCCTGACGACCGGCTGAGTGTGAACGTCAACTGGACCCATTTGATCAACAACAAGCAGCAGGCATCTCCTGCCGATCCAGTGCAAGACTTCGCCGGCACCTTCGGTCGGGGCTTCTCCCGTGACTCGGTGTTCATGCGCAGTTCGTACAAGTTCGGCATCGTAACGCTGGGCTGGCAGACCAACTACCTCAGCGGCGGTCCGTTCACTCGCGGGTTCGGCGTGTTCGGCGACCCGCGTGTCAATGCGCTCAACGAGGTCAAGGACTACTGGCTGCACGACGCGCAGCTGCGGTTCGACCCGACGAACAAGATCTCGGTCTACTTCAACGTCGACAACGTCTTCGACAAGAAGCCTCAGCTTCTTCCGGGCGCGCTGTTCGGCACGCCGACCGGTCTCGAAACAGCCCCGGACATGGACGTGTTCGGTCGCCGCTTCATTGCCGGCGTTCGGGTCAAGTTCCTCTAAGGACTTGCACTCACCGGCCGAACCGGCAGCGGTTCGAGGGGGCAAAAGATAAGAAGGGTGGGAAGCCTTGGGTTTCCCACCCTTTCTTTTAAGCGGCGCTTCGCCGTATGAATTTCGCCGAGGGGGGCTAGCGCGCGAATTCGATGAGCGCTCTTGGCGCGACAACAATCTGGATCGTCATCGCGGCACTTGCCCTGATGTGGCTTGTGCTCGCCATCACAATCGCGATCCTCGCGGCCCGCCGCTTCAGGCTTGCAGAGCTGGTCCTCCAGGCAGCCAGAGCCAATTCGACCTTGCTCCAACTGACGCCTGCGCGCCCACTCGTGATTCGGCCGGATCAGCGTATAGAAGCAGATGCGCAGCTTGTCCGTGAGCTGGGCCTCCACGGCATCCCCACACAACTCGGCGAGCTGACCGGCAATGACAGCGGCATCGCCGCTGAGGACTTAGAAGCACTCCGGGAGGACGTGGAGACGGCGCGTGTCTCGGCTGCGCGTATTGCGCGCAAAGTTAGGACCAACGGTTCCGGCAAAGTCTTCGAGGTTCGCGGCGGCCCGGCACCGTCTTCCTCTCCGGCGGGAACGCTTCTGCTGTGGTTCTTCGACACGAGCGCCGGCGAGGAAGAGCGGTCGCGCCTTGCTTTGCGACTGCGCCAGACAGAAGCTGCGCTTAATTCGCTCACCCACCTCATCGAAGCCGCGCCCTTCCCGATGTGGTATCGCGGGCCTGATCTGAAGCTCGGGCTCGTCAACAGCTCCTTCGTCCACGCCGTCGAAGCAACCGATGCGAGCGAAGTCATCGAGAGCGGCTTTGAGCTGATCGATGCGGAAGGCGAGGAGGGCGCCTTGGCCACGGCCCGTCAGGCGCAAGAAAGCGGCCGAATCGTCTCGCGGATGCAGCCCGCCATCCTTCGGGGCGAGCGCCGGATGCTCCGGATCGTCAATGTGCCCCTCTCGACCGGCGCGGTGGCGGGGTTCGCGGTTGACGTCCAGGATCTCGAGGACGCCCGCACCGAGCTCTCTCGGCACATGGAGTCCCAGCGTGAGCTAGCCGACCGCATGACCGCGGGGACGGCGCAATTTGATGCCGACCGGAGTCTGAGCTTCTTCAACCGTCCTTTCGCCGTAATGACTCAACTGGATCCCGAATGGCTTGCGGAAGGCCCTGAATTCGACCGGATCCTCGAACGAATGCGCGACAACCAGCGCCTCCCGGAAGTGCGCGACTTTCCAGTCTGGAGGAATGAGCGGCGGGAGTGGTTCACCAGTGCGGAGGAGGTTGTCGAAGAAGAGTGGACGCTTCCTCACGGCGATCACATCCGCGTGGTCGCCCAGGCGCTTCCGGACGGCGGGCTCCGACTTTTCCTCGAGGACCGGACCGAGCAACTGCGCCTCGCGTCTGCCCGGGACACCTTGTTGCGGGTGCGCGCCGCCACATTCGATAACCTGTTCGAAGCGATCAGCGTTTTTGCAAGCGACGGAAGGCTCTACTTGTGGAACCGTCGTTTCCTCGAAGATTGGGAGCTAGACGAGGAATGGCTCGCGGAGCACCCTCGCGTCGACGAGCTGGTGCCCGCGATGGCCCGGAAGCTCGTTAATCCGACCGCGGCCGCGCAGATCCGCGAGATGGTCCGTCAGACCACGAACGAGCGCCAGTCTTCCAATGGACGAATATCGATGACCGATGGGCGGAACTTCCAGTTCGCCGCGGTGCCTTTGCCGGACGGCAATGCCCTCTTCACGATGGTCGACGTGACCGAACTCCAGTCGCATCGAGGCCGCGCTCCGCGAACGCGCAACCGCGCTAGAAGAAGCCGACCGCGTCAAGACCGACTTCGTCGCGAACATGAGCTATGAGCTGAGGACGCCGCTAACTTCAATCGGCGGCTTCGCCGAGCTGCTCGGAGCCGGCTATGCCGGCAAGCTCACGGCGAAGGGTGAAGATTACGTCGCGGCGATTCTCGAGTCCGTCGAGAGGCTGTCCAAGCTAATTAACGACGTACTCGACCTCACGACCGGCAACATTCGCGGAGTTGCGCTCGAGCGCGAGCGAGTCGACGTCGCAGGTCTGTGCCGCGCGGCGTTGGAGACGGGCCGCGCGCGCGCCGCGGAAAAATCGCAGAAGCTCGAAGCGGAAATCTCACCGGCCGCCGGCTATGTGTTCGGCGATGCTCGAAGGCTCCGTGAGTCGGTGGAGCACGTTCTTAACAACGCCGTGGCCTACACCGACCGGAAAGGACGGATCGTCCTCACGGCGGACGGCGACGAGGCGAACGCCGTCATCCGCATTGCCGACAATGGGTCCGGAATTGCTCCCGACGACATGCCTCGCGTGTTCGACCGGTTCGACAGGATTGTCGAGGCCGGCGTGCGCGGCGAAGCGGCGCTCGGCCTCGGGCTGCCCCTGACGCGCCAGTTCATCGAGGCCCACGGGGGAACGGTGGTGCTGGAATCGATCAAGGGCAAAGGCACGACGGTGACGCTGACGATCCCGCGCGGCTCGAAATGATCCTTGCTGATGAGGCGGCAACGACGGCGGCTGGTCGGCGGTTGGCGGAGGTCGCGAGATCGGGCGACGCGATCGCACTGTCTGGCCCTCTCGGCGTTGGGAAGACCGCACTGGCGCGCGGGTTCCTGGCGGCGTTGGGACACGAAGGTGAGGTGCCCAGCCCAAGCTTTGCGATTGTCCAGCCTTACGAGAACTTGGATCCGCCCGTCTGGCACGTCGATTTGTACCGCATCGAGGACCCGTCCGAAATCGACGAGCTAGGGCTCGATTCCGCGGCGGACGCCGTGTTGCTGGTCGAATGGCCTGAGCGCGCTAATCCGAATATGTGGCCGGAAGCGCTCACCTTGTCGCTGGACTTCGGGCAGAAGGGCGAGAGAATCTTGACAGCCAAGGTGCCTCCGTCATGGGAAGGTCGATGGCCACCGAAATGAAGCCGCCGGCGCATGCTCCTGATTTCCTTGCCGCTTGCGGATGGGGAGGGGCCAAGATCCTGCCGCTGGCGGGCGACGCGTCTTTCCGGCGTTATTTTCGGGTCGTGCACGGCAATCGCAGCGCCGTCCTGATGGACGCACCGCCGCCCCACGAAGATCCAAGACCGTTCATTGCGGTCGCCGAATGGCTCGTCTCGCGGGGCCTGAGCGCGCCGGACATCCTTGCTCGCGATCTCGACAAGGGGCTGCTGCTACTCGCGGACTTCGGCGACGCGAGGCTCCGCGAGACGCTCGACACGGACCCTCATCGCGAGCGCGAGTTGTACGAGCTCGCGACGGATGTGCTGGTAAACCTGCACGGCCATCCACCGATGGAAGGGCTTCCCCCGCACGGCCTCGAACAGTGGCTCACAGAGCTGGAGCTGTTCACCGACTGGTATTGCCCCGCGGTTGGCGCTGACGTTGATAAGCAGAGCTACCTGCGTGCGTGGATCGAAGTGCTCGAGCCGGTCGCAAACGATGGCCTGGGGCCGGTGACGGTCCTCCGCGACTATCATGCCGAGAACATTATGCTCGTTCGTGATCGTGAAGGGGTGGGCCACTTCGGTTTGCTTGATTTTCAGGACGCGATGGTGGGTCATCCGGCTTATGATCTCGCTTCGGTTCTGGAAGATGCCCGCCGCGACGTGCCGGTTGAGATCGAACGGGCCATGATCGAACGTTATGTCGCCGCGATGGGCCAAGCCGAGGTGCTGGAACGCGCCTATTGGGCGCTCGCAGCGCAGCGTAACACGCGCATCCTCGGCGTCTTCACGCGCCTTTGGAAACGCGACAACAAGCCGGGATACGGGCGCTTCCAGCCACGAATGTGGGGCCTCCTCGAGCGCGATCTGGCGCAACCGCATTTGAAACCCGTCCGGGACTGGTTCGACGCCAACATTTTGCCTGAGCACCGGCGCGAACCATGGAAGCAAGCGGCGTGAACAAGACGAAACGGGCACTCAGTCTCAAGGCGGAGATTCCCGCGGAGGTCCCGCATACCGCAATGGTCATGGCCGCGGGCCTCGGCAAGCGCATGCGGCCGCTGACGGCAACCAAGCCCAAGCCCCTGATCGAAGTCGGTGGCAAGCCGCTGCTCGACCACGTTCTGGAAAGGCTTCGAACTGCCGGCGTGAAAAGGGTGGTGGTCAACGTCCATTACCTCGCCGACGCGGTGGAGGCGCATCTCGCCAGCCGGAAACATGGGCTAGATGTCGTCATCTCTGACGAGCGCGGCCTTCTCATGGAAACCGGCGGCGGACTGGTCCAGGCCGAGAAGCTGATCGACAGCGATCCGTTCCTGTCCGTCAATAGCGACAACCTCTGGGTCGATGGGCCCGCAGACACGCTGAAGCTTCTGGCGTCCCACTGGGACGATACGAAGATGGATGCGCTGCTGCTCCTGGTTCCGCTCGCGCGCGCGGAAAACCACAAGGGGATGGGCGACTTCCACATGGACCGCACAGGTCGGCTTCGCCGGCGCGACCGCAGCCATGTCGCGCCATTCGTCTTCACCGGCGTCCAGATGGTTTCGAAGCGTTTGCTCCGCAACGCGCCTGAGGGACCTTTCTCGACCAACATCCTGTGGGACCGTGCGATTGAGGAAGGGCGCTGCTTCGGCGCGGTGCACCAGGGCTTGTGGTTCGATGTTGGGACTCCCAAGTCGATCCCGATGACGGAAGCGGCGCTCGAGAATGCCTGACCCGCAGCGGGTCGCCGTCTATACCATTCCGTCCCATCGCTCGTTCGCCGATGCTCTTGCTGCGGGCCTCATCGCGCGTTTCGGCAAGGATCCGCTTGGCCTTGCTCGAGGGCGCATCCTGCTGCCGAACAATCGCGGGGTGCGGGCGGTAACCGATGCATTTGTTCGGGTCAGCGGCAGCGGCCTCCTACTGCCGCGCTTGATCCCGGTTGGCGATCCCGAGCTCGATGAGCGTGTCGGCGGTGCGCTCGATCGCATCGACGAGACTGAGGAGATGCCCCCGGCCATCGACCCGACCGAGAGGATCTTGCGCCTGGCGGCGATCGTCCGTGGCGAGGGTAGCGCAGAGAGCCTGCGGCTGGCGGCTGACCTTGCCCGAACGCTCGACGCGCTCCTTGTCGAGGAGGTCGAACCCAGTCGGTTGCGCGAAGCCGTCAACGAATCGAGCGACCTCGCGCGGCATTGGGAGACGTCGCTCGAGAAGCTGCAGCTGATCTACCAGCAGTGGCCGCTGGTGCTTGCCGAGCAGGGCGCGATCGATCTCGCCGAGCGGCGCAACCGGCTGCTCAAGCGCCTCGCAGAACGATGGAAGAACGAGCCCCCTTCGGGCTTTACCGTCGCAGCCGGCATCACCACGGCCGCTCCTGCGGTGGCCGCCCTCATCGCCCGCGTTGCGCGCATGCCCGAAGGCATGGTCGTCCTGCCAGGACTCTGGCTCTCGAACATCTTCCCCGACGAGGAATGGGATGCGCTAGGACCGGACGAAAATGGACGGGGCGAGGCGAGCCATCCACAATTCCACCTGAAGCTCCTGCTCGATCGGCTCGGCGTGGCACGCGGCGAGGTGCAGCAGTGGCGCTGGTCGGGCGGAGGTGCCTCATCGCCGGCACGTGGCCGCGCGGTGGCCAATGCCATGGCAGTGCCCGAATTCTCCCACAAATGGGAGACGCTCGGGCCCGCCGAGCGGCGATTGAGCAGCATTCGCCTCGCCGAGCTGCCGGACTTCGCGGGGGAAGCTCAGGCGATCGCCCTTGCACTTCGGGAGGTGCTGGAAGAGCCGGGCAAAACGGCGGCGCTCATCACTCCTGACCGTCAGCTCGCAGGGCGCGTCTCAGCCCTCCTCGCGCGCTGGCAGATCGACGCCGATGACAGCGCCGGCAAGCCGCTGTCGACGACTCCGACGGGCACGTTGCTCCTCGGCATTGCGAGCGCTGCAGCTGAGGAGCTCGCACCCGTCCCCCTGCTGGCGCTGCTCAAGCATCCGCTAGTGGGCGGAGAGGGCGAAGAGCGACTTACGTGGCTTGATGCGGTGCGCGAGCTGGACATGAAGCTCAGAGGTCCACGGCCACCGGCCGGGATCGCGGGTCTCGACGCGCATTTCGGCGCCCGCGTCCAATGGCAGCGCGTTCGGCCGCGGATTGAAGAGCTCGATGGACTGCTTGCTGAACCCATGTCGCTCGCGCAGTTCGCGCAATCCTTATCCAATGCGGCGCAACGCCTCGCCGGCGACGCGGCGTGGCGAGGCCCTGCCGGTCGCTTGGCGGCGGAGACGCTCGCTGAACTGGAGGCGTCCGAAGCTGCGCAGCGGCTGATGGTCGCCTCCGCAGATGCTGTGCCGTTGCTCCGCCAGCTGTTCGATGCGCAGGCCGTGCGGCCCCCTTACGGTGGGCATCCGCGCATCTTCATCTGGGGGCTTCTCGAAGCGCGGCTGCAACGAGCGGACCTCGTGGTTCTCGGTGGACTGAACGAGGGCGTGTGGCCGACGCTTCCGGCTCCCGATCCGTGGCTGCCGCCGAAGGTTCGCGCCTCGCTCAAGATTCCCACACTCGACAATCGCATCGGGCTTTCCGCGCACGATTTCGCCAGCGCTCTCGGCGCGCCGGAGGTGCTGATCACCAGGGCTCGCCGCGACGCCAAGTCGCCGACCGTGGCTTCTCGATTTCTGTTGCGGCTGGATGCCATCAGCGGCGGCTTGCCCCGTGACATCCCGCTCGAGCGTCTCACTTGGGCGCTGGACGATCCCGGTGCGCCGAAGCCGGTTGATCGTCCGGGGCCGTCACCGTCTCGTGAGCAACGGCCTGAGAGGATCTCCGTCACGCAGGCGGACCGGCTCAAGGCCGATCCGTTCGCCTTCTATGCGCAGGCGATCTTGAAGCTGCGGGCGATCGATCCGCTCGACGACGACCATACCGCCCGGTGGAAGGGGATCGCCATTCACGAGGTGCTGCAGGAATGGCAGCAACAGGACGACTGTGACCCTGACAAGCTGCGAGGGCGGACCGAGCGGCTACTTAAAGACGATGCCATTCACCCAATGCTGCGCGCGTTGTGGGCACCGCGGCTTCTCGAAGCGATCGACTGGATCGTGGAGATGGAGCGACAGAATCAAGCGGTTGGACGGCGGCCCCTCGCGGCGGAAGTGACCGGTGAGACTCCTCTGGCGGGAATCATGGTGCAAGGCCGCGTCGATCGGATCGATCAACTGGCTGAGGGCGGGCTCGCCATCATCGACTACAAGACGGGGCATCCGCCAACCCAGAAGTCGGTGACCGAAGGCTTTGCGCTCCAGCTTGGCCTCCTTGGCCTGATCGGACGAGCGGGAGGGTTTGAGGGCGTCTCAGGCGACCCGAAAGCGTTCGAATATTGGTCGCTCGCCCGATATCGCGGCCAGTTCGGGCGATTGATGCGGCCGGACAAGGATATGCAGCCGGGCGAGTTCCTGGAACACGCCTATCGGAACTTC
Organism: uncultured Alphaproteobacteria bacterium; assembly: GCA_963754245.1. Lineage (GTDB taxonomy): Bacteria > Pseudomonadota > Alphaproteobacteria > Sphingomonadales > Sphingomonadaceae > Sphingomicrobium. The sequence goes on along the minus strand of CAVWET010000013.1, from coordinate 326,677 downwards.
GCAGACGCGGCCGCCAAGTGGCTGACGGGCAGCGAGCCGTTTACTGCCAAGCTCAACCCAGCCTACGCGCCCTATGGCGATTACGATCAGCTGATGCGGCTTCAAGAATGGTACGGCCGCACATGAGCTTAACGGCGCGGCTTCTTCTTGACCTTGGAGGCGTAGAGAAGCGCGGCGACGATCGCTGCCGATCCGATGCCCACAGCCACTCCGGCCCTGACAAGCTTGTTGCGGCGCTGCTCGTTGGCGCCCTCGGTGTCATTGCTATCTGTCATTCGCAAACCTCTATGGCGTTCGTTCGGGGTTTGGAAGTCGCATGAGCGTCCGCTTCAAGCCCTTTCCGGACCTCAAGGACGAACAGGCCCAGGCATCCGATCCTGCGGCTCACGCTTCGCTGTCGGCATCGGCGGGTACCGGCAAGACGCAGGTTCTCACGGCGCGCGTGCTGCGACTGCTGCTCCAGGGCGCCAGACCGGAATCGATCGTCTGTCTTACTTTCACCAAAGCTGCCGCAGCCGAGATGGCGAACCGCATCGGTGCGAGGCTCGCGAGGTGGGTGAGAATCAAAGATAGCGAACTCGGCACCGACCTCCTTCACCTGGGCGAGTCAAACGATCCGAGAACACGTGAGCGTGCTCGCCAGCTGTTCGCCAAAGTGCTCGACTGCCCTGGCGGCCTGAAGATCCAGACCATCCACAGCTTCGCTCAGACTCTGCTCGCTGCCTTTCCGGCAGAGGCCGGGATTACGCCGGGCTTCAAGCCGATCGAAGGCCGTGCCGAGCAGGAGCTGGTAAGGCGTACGCTGGCCGACCTCATGGCTGATGCCGAGGCTCGTAGCGACGAAGCTCTGATCGGTGACGTCCAGTGTCTCAGCCGGCGCCTCGGCGAAGCTGGAGCGATCGAATATCTACAGGCATGCGCTAGGGAGCCAGAACCGCTGGATAAGCTCGGCTCGCGCGAGGGCATTGAAGCCCAAATCCAGCGACTGATGGACCTGCCCGGGGAGTCCGTCGACGACTATATCGCTCACCATTGCGGGGATGATCGCTTCGATTGCGAGCTGCTGCAGGCGGTCGCCGACGCAAACCGCAAGTGGGGAGCGCAAACGGGGCATGCTCACGCCGACGTTATCGAGGAGTGGCTCGCGCTGACTCCGATCGAGCGTGCGGCAGAACTTTCGCGACTGCGGAAGGTGGTATTGACGGAGAAGGGCACACCTCGGGTTTCAGTCGGCCAAACCAAGGCTGAACCGCACTATGAATCTCACGCGGGCCGTCTTGCGAATCTGATCGAAGGTCTGCTGCGCATCCAGAACGGCGCGCGGCTTGCTCGAGACATTGCGGCGGGGCTGCGTGCAGGCCAGGCGTTCGCCAAAGCCTACACGCAGGCGAAGCGAGCCGCCGGCGTTGCCGATTTCAACGACTTGATCGAATGGACGCGGCGCCTGCTGAAGCAACCCGGCATGGGCGACTGGGTCCGCTACAAGCTCGACCGCCAGGTCGACCATGTGCTGGTCGATGAGGCCCAGGATACCAACGCCGCCCAGTGGGAGATCATCGAGCACCTCGTCGACGAGTTCTTCAGCGGGTCAAGCGAAAGCGAAGGGCGCAGCCGCACCTTGTTCATGGTTGGCGACTTCAAGCAGGCCATCTACGGTTTCCAGGGGTCGGATCCGCGCAAGTTCCAGGACGCCAAGGAAGCGTTCAAGCAGCGCGCGGCCGCCGTCAGCACCGGCGACGACCTCTTTTCCTATCAGCCGCGGGCAAACGAATTCCGCGACCTCTCGATCGCCGCGAGCTTTCGCTCTGCGCAACCTATACTCGACGTCGTCGACGCTGTGATTGAGTTGGTCGGACCGGAAGCGCTCGCATTGAGCGAACCGCCGCCGCCGCACCGAGCACATCATCTTGATCGACCGGGGTCGGTCGAGCTTTGGCAGCCTTTCACCGTCGAAGAGTCGCCGGACGACAGTGACGAAGGCGAAGAACGCTGGGTCGCGCTGCGCGACCGCCGCTACGCCGATGTGCTCGCCGAGCGGATCAAGCTGATGGTGGAGGAGGCCCCGATGCTTGCCTCGACTGGGCGCCCGCTTTCGCCTGGCGACATCCTCGTGCTCGTCCGCAGCCGCGGCGAACTCGCTTCCTTGATCGTGGCGCGTTTGTTCTCCGCGAGCGTGCCCGTCGCGGGGGTCGACCGGCTGCATCTGCACGAGCCGCTGGCGGTTCAGGACCTTCTCTCAGCCGTGAAATTCGCGGTGCAGCCGAACGACGACCTCAGCCTCGCCTGCCTGTTGGTCTCGCCGCTGATCGGCTGGGACCAGGAGCAGCTGCGTGAACTCGCCTTCGGGAGGTCTGTGAGCCTGTGGCGCGAGCTGCGGCGAAGAGCGGGCGAGAGTGGATCATTCGGCGCCGCCTACGAAGCTTTGGCCGAACTGTTGCGGATCGCCGATTTCACGCCGCCGTCGCGGTTCCTGGAAACGATCCTCACCGGACCGATGCAGGGTCGCCGCAAGCTCTACTCGCGCCTGGGGATGTCGGCGCGTGATGCGATTGACGAGTTGATGAACAGCGCGCTCGAATTCGAGCGCGACGAGGCGGCTTCCCTCGACCGCCTCCTATCGTGGTTTTCGCGCGGAACGGTGGACGTTCAGCGCGATCCGGGACGGATCGCGAACGAGGTTCGGGTGATGACTGTTCACGGCGCCAAAGGGCTGGAGGCGCCCGTCGTCATCCTCGCCGATGCGACCGCCGATCCTGCGCGGCTCGGCCGTACGCCTTTGAGCGTCGACATCGAGGTTCCAGGCGTCGGTGTCGTGCCGTTCCTGCGCCCCAAGAAGGACGAGATCAGCTCGCCTTTCGACAAGATCATCGCCGACGAGGAAAAGCGGGATCTCGAGGAGCATATGCGCCTTCTGTATGTCGCGCTCACCCGCGCAGCCGACCGGCTGATCGTGAGCGGGGTGATGCCGAAGCCGAAAAAGGATGGCTCCGATCCGAGGCCGCCCAATTGTTGGCACCGTATCGTCGAGCAGGCGCTTGGAAACATCGATGCATGGCCGGCGTCGGACCACGTCGGACTCCGGTATGAGGCGGGCACCGCTGCGCGGCCGAAGCGGACCAAGGACAAGGTTTCGCTGCCCTTCGTTGTCATTCCGAAGTGGGCCCGCAATCCGGCACCTGCCGAAGCGCGTCCGCCACGTCCGCTCGCGCCCTCCGCAATCGCCGTCGACGATGAGAACGCACCTCCGCCTAGCGAAGCCATGCGCGCGGCAGCACTGCGCGGCACCTGGATCCACCAACTACTCGAGAAGTTGCCTCCGGTGGAACCGGGCGCGCGGCCCGGCGCAGCCAATCGCTGGCTGGGGCGCTCCGCAGGTGTGAGCGACCCTGCAGTCCGGGACGAAATCGTCGCTCAGGTCTGCGGGATCCTATCGGATCCGCAATTTGCCGAGTTGTTTGGCGCGAACTCTTTTGGCGAAGCTCCGCTCGCCGCGACCCTGCCGGACGGGCGTGTCATCGCAGGTACGGCTGATCGCTTGTTGATCGAGAAAGATCGCGTGTCGGTCCTCGACTTCAAAACCGGACGAGTCCCGGAGAGTGCCGCATCGATACCAGCCGCGCATCTCGCGCAAATGCATGCCTATACTGCTGCGCTGCGGGTCATCTTCCCGGACCGCCAAATGCGTGCGGCGCTCCTCTACACCGGCGGGCCGCAACTGTTCGAGCTCCAGTCTTGAGAGGCGCCGCCGAACCACCCATATGCTCGTCAACACTCGCACCGGAGATTTGCCGCCATGGGCACTAAGACCGTAACCGACCAGAGCTTTGCTTCCGACGTGCTGGGAGCTGAAGGTCCCGTCCTCGTAGACTTCTGGGCCGAATGGTGCGGCCCGTGCCGCATGATCGCGCCGGCGCTTGAGGAAATCTCCAACGAACTCGGCGACAAGGTCACGGTTGCGAAGCTCAACATTGACGAGAATCCCGACGTTCCCGGCCGCTACGGCGTGCGTGGAATTCCGACCATGCTGCTGTTCAAGGGTGGCCAGCCGGTCGCGCAGAAGGTCGGCGCTGCGCCGCGCAGCCAGATCCAGCAATGGCTCGAGGGTAACCTCTAAAGATCAGTCGCTGGGCGTTTCGGTGCCTTCGAGCCCGCGCGTATCCGGCCTGAACTTGTCATGCCGGGGCAAAGAGTCGTTGGGCTCGAACCACCGCACCTTGCTTCCCCAGAAGATGTGAAAGCCGGGCGCGATCGCGCCCGGCTGGTCCAGCGTCACGACGCTGAAATCGACCGTCTCTGGCTGATGATCGACCTTCATCAGGAACGGCGTCCCGCATTCGCCGCAGAATTCGCGGTGGCCGAAGCTCGATGAAGGCACTGACTTCACCTTGTCGGCACCGCGCGTCCACTCAAGGTGACCGTCGGGGACGCTCGCGAACACCATGCCAGGCGCTCCGCTGTTCAGCTGGCAGGTGCGGCAGTGGCACCAGCCACAATCGAACGGCTCGCTTTTGAGCTCGTAGCGCACCGCGCCACACATACATCCGCCGGTCAGGCCCATGAACAGTCACCTCCGCTTAATTGACTAGCGCTAGGGGGCTCCTTACATCGCCCGCGACAGTTTCCCAGAGCGTCGGCGAGAGGATTTCGCCCGATCACGAACGCTCGGGTTTTTAAGGGAATTCCATGATCGCCGGACTGGCAAAGAGCATCTTCGGATCGGCCAACGATCGCTATGTGCGCGGACTTGGCAAATATGTGGATGCGGTCAACGGTTTCGAGCCGAACATTTCCGCGCTGACCGACGACGAACTGCGTGGGCAAACGGACATCTTCCGGCAGCGGCTCGCGAGTGGTGAGAAGCTGGAAGATCTGCTTCCCGAAGCGTTTGCGACGGTCCGCGAGGCGGCCATCCGCACCCTCGGCCAGCGTCATTATGACGTGCAGCTGATCGGTGGCATTGCGCTTCACCGCGGCGAAATCGCGGAAATGAAGACGGGTGAGGGCAAGACGCTGGTCGCGACCCTTGCCGTCTATCTCAATGCACTTGAGGGCAAGGGCGTCCACGTTGTGACGGTCAACGACTATCTCGCCCGCCGCGACGCCGAATGGATGGGCCAGATCTATCGCTTCCTCGGGATGACGGTTGGAGTGATTGTCCCGAACCTCTCCGACCAGGAGCGGCGCGACGCCTATAACGCCGACATCACATACGCGACGAACAACGAGCTCGGTTTCGATTACCTGCGCGACAACATGAAATACTCGCGGGATCAGATGGTCCAGCGGCCGTTCAATTTCGCGATCGTAGATGAGGTGGACTCGATCCTCATCGACGAGGCCCGAACGCCGCTCATCATTTCGGGCCCGACGGACGACAAGTCGGATCTCTACACTTCGGCCGACAAGATCGTGAAAACGCTGCAGCCGTCGGATTACGAGAAAGACGAGAAGCAGAAGAGCGTCGTCCTCACGGAAGATGGCACGGAAAAGGCCGAGCGGATGCTCGAGGAGGCCGGGTTGATCGAGGGCCGAAACCTCTACGACGTGGTCAACACCCAGGCCGTCCACCATCTAAACCAGGCCCTCAAGGCCAACGTGATGTTCAAAAAGGACATCGACTACATCGTGAAGGACGGAAAGGTCGTCATCATCGACGAGTTCACCGGCCGAATGATGGAGGGCCGGCGCTGGTCGGATGGACTTCATCAGGCGGTCGAGGCCAAGGAAGGCGTGGACATCGAGCCTGAGAACCAGACGCTCGCCTCGATCACGTTCCAGAACTATTTCCGCATGTATCCGAAGCTGTCGGGCATGACCGGTACGGCGATGACGGAAGCGCCGGAGTTCTTCGACATTTACAAGATGAACGTGGTCGCGATCCCGACCAACGTTTCGGTGCTGCGCATCGACGAGGACGACGAATTCTATAAGTCGATGCCGGAGAAGTTTGCCGCGATTACCAACCAGATTCGAGAAAAGATCGAGTTGGGGCAGCCGGTGCTCGTCGGCACCGTCTCGATCGAAAAGTCCGAAATGCTGTCGGAATATTTCCACCAGGCTGGGCTCAAGCACTCGGTGCTCAACGCGCGCTTCCACGAGCAGGAGGCGCATATCGTGGCCCAGGCAGGGCGCATTGGCGCAGTGACCATCGCCACCAACATGGCCGGTCGCGGCACCGACATCCAGCTTGGCGGTAACCTCGAGTTCCGCATGCAGGACGAATACCCGGACCTCGTCGCCGGTACCCCGGAATACAATGCGCGGGCCGAAAAGATCCGGGCCGAGATCGCCGAGGAGAAGCAGCGTGTGCTGGATGCCGGCGGCCTCTTCGTGCTCGGCACCGAGCGCCACGAGAGCCGCCGTATCGACAACCAGCTTCGCGGCCGCTCAGGCCGCCAGGGCGACCCTGGCCTTTCGCGTTTCTACCTCAGCCTCGACGACGACCTGCTGCGCATCTTCGGCCCGCAGACCATGTTCGCACGCCTGATGAACAAGAACCTCGAGGACGGCGAGGCGATCGTCAGCCCGTGGATCTCCAAGGCGATCGAGACCGCGCAGAAGAAGGTCGAGGCTCGCAACTACGACATCCGCAAGCAGGTCGTAGAATTCGACGACGTGATGAACGACCAGCGCAAGGTGATCTACGAGCAGCGCGCGGACATCATGGACGCTGAGAGCGTCAGCGAAACCATCACCGACATGCGCGCCGAAACTGTGGCGTCGATCGTGGCGGTCAGCTGCCCGCCGGGCACCTACCCGGAGCAGTGGGACGTCGCCGCGCTCAAGGAGAGCGTCGACGTGGTCTTCGGCTTCCAGCCGCCGATCGACGACTGGCTTCAGGAAGAGGCGGTTGAACAGGACATCATCATTGATCGCCTGCAGAGACTATCGGACGACGCCATGGCTTCAAAGCTCGAAGGCGTTGATCCGGACCGCTGGACCGACATCGAGAAGCAGATCCTGATTCAGACGCTCGACCATCACTGGAAGGAGCATTTGGCGACGCTCGACGCGCTGCGGCAGGTCATCCACCTCCGCAGCTATGCGCAGAAGAAGCCGATCGACGAATATAAGCAGGAGGCCTTCCTGCTGTTCGAGCGGCTGCTCGTCGCGATTCGCGAGGAAGTCACCCGCATCCTGATGCGCGCGCAGCTTCAGATGGAAGAAGCTCCGCCCCCGCTGCTGCCGGAGTTCATCACCCAGCACCTCGATCCCTTCTCCGGCGACGACGACACTGCGGACATCGACGCCGCGACCGGGACTGTTCTCTCCAATCTTCCGCCCCTCAACATCCCCCAGCCGAACCTGCCGCAGCGTGAGCCTGAGGGTGGGGTGGTCGAAGCTCCGATCAGCCGCAACGCGCCCTGTCCGTGCGGTTCGGGCCGGAAATACAAGCATTGCCACGGGCAGCTCGCCTGACGCCGGCGGGGACACCCGCTCCCCGCCCGATCGACCGGACGGAGCTGAGGCGCGCCTATCGGCCTGACGAAGAGCAGATAGCCGCGGAGCGCATCGAGCAGGCCCGGCTAGCTCCGGAGACGCGCGGCGAAGCGACAGCGACTGCACGCGCGCTGGTGAAGAGCGTCCGTGCGTACAAGCCGTCGGGCGTCGACGCTTTCCTTCACGCCTACGACCTCGGGTCGGACGAGGGCATTGCGATGATGTGCCTGGCCGAGGCGCTGCTCCGTATTCCCGACGCCCATACCGCTGATGAATTGATAGCGGACAAGCTCGCGGGTCCGGACTGGTCGGATAAGCTTGGTCAATCGGATTCGGCTTTCGTGAATGCCGCGACCTTTTCGCTGTTGCTGACTGGCAAGGTGCTGGAGGGCGCTCAGGATCGGTCGGTCAACTGGAAGTCGGCGCTCGGCCGTGCGGTCGGTCGTCTTGGCGAGCCGGTTGTTCGTACGGCGGTGCGTGAGGCGATGAAGATCCTGGGCCGCAACTTCGTCTTCGGCCGCACTATCGACGAGGCGTTGAAGCGCGCCGAGCCGGAGCAACGCCGCAACCTCAGCCACAGCTTCGACATGCTGGGTGAAGCGGCAAAGACCTACGACGACGCGGAACGCTATGCCCACGCCTATCGACGAGCGCTCGACCGCATCGCGCAGGAAGCCAAGGGCGGCTTCCGCAAATCGCCCGGCATCTCCGTCAAGCTAACGGCACTTCACCCCCGTTTCGAATATACGCACCGGGATGAAGCTCTAGCAGCCGTCATTCCCGTCGTGAGGGAGCTCGCGATGAAGGCGGCAAAAGCTGACGTCCACTTCACCATCGATGCAGAGGAGGCGGACCGCCTCGAATTGCAGATGGACGTGTTCGAAGCTTTGCTTGCCGACGACGAGCTGTTCGCGAATGGCTGGCGTGGCTTCGGCATCGCGATCCAGGCCTATCAGAAGCGCGCCGTGCCATTGTGCGACTGGGTGATTGCGGCGGCCCGCACGCATGGTCGCAAGCTGATGTGCCGCCTGGTCAAGGGCGCCTATTGGGATACCGAGATCAAGGCGGCGCAGGTTGCCGGACTGACAGATTATCCGGTGTGGACGCGCAAGGTCGCGACTGACGTATCCTATCTGGCCTGCGCCAAGAAGCTGCTCGACGCGACCGACGCCGTCTATCCGGCTTTCGCCACCCACAACGCCAACACCATCGGCCAGGTGAAGGCGCTCGCCGCGGGCCGCGAATTCGAGTTCCAGCGCCTGCACGGCATGGGCGAGGAGCTGTACGAGGAGCTGGTCAAGCTCGAGGAGGCCATCGGCGACAAGCGCACGCCTGTGCGTATCTACGCGCCGGTCGGCAGCCACAAGGAGCTATTGGCTTATTTGGTCCGGCGGCTGCTCGAGAATGGCGCCAATTCCAGCTTCGTGAACCGCATCGCCGATGAGCAGGTTTCTCTCGATGAGCTGGTCACTGATCCAGTGGCTGAACTTGAGGCGCTGAAGCCCAAGCGCAATCCGAAGATCATCCTCCCGCAGGACGTGTTCGGTACCGAACGGCGCAATAGCGCCGGGTGCGACCTGTCGGATCCGCTCGTTCGAAAGGCTTTGCTCAAGCGCCTGCACGATCTGGAAAGCCGGAGCTGGAGCGCCAGGCCAACGCTTGGAAAAGGGCAGGCGAGGGAAGTTACCTCACCGCACGATCGCCGAATTGAGGTCGGCAAAGTCTTCGAAGCGAGCGCCGGCGATGTGGACCGGATCGTCCGTGCTGGCCATGCTGCGCAGGTCAACTGGGACGCACTCGGGGGCGAAGGGCGCGCTCGCCTGCTCGATCGCACGGCCGACCTCTACGAGGAGCATCGCGAGGAATTCTACTCGTTGTGCATTCGCGAGGGCGGCAAGACGCTCCCCGACGCGGTCCTTGAAGTGCGCGAAGCCGTCGATTTCCTTCGCTTCTACGCGTCCGAAGCGCGCCGGCAGTTCACGCGTCCTCTTCCGCTTCCCGGCCCCACCGGCGAGCAGAATGAGCTTCGCCTTCACGGCCGCGGCGTGTTTGCTTGCATCTCGCCTTGGAACTTTCCGCTGGCCATCTTCACCGGACCCGTCGCAGCCGCGCTCGCTGCCGGGAATACGGCGATTGCGAAGCCTGCCGAGCAAACGCCGCTGATTGGCGCGCTAGCCATCGACCTGTTTCACAAGGCGGGCTTCGCCAAAGACGTGGTCCAGCTTGCTCCGGGAGACGGCCGGGTGGGTGCTGCACTTACCGCACACCCGTTGCTGGCGGGTGTGGCTTTCACCGGATCGACGGAGACAGCGCGCCTTATCAACCGGACGCTCGCCGATCGAGATGGCGCGATCATCCCCTTCATCGCGGAGACGGGCGGCCAAAACGCAATGATCGTCGACAGTTCGGCGCTTCCCGAGCAGGTCACGCGCGATGTGATCTCCTCTGCCTTTCAGAGCGCAGGCCAGCGCTGTTCGGCGTGCCGGGTGGTCTTCGTGCAGGACGACGTGGCCGACGGGATGATCAAGATGATCGCCGGCGCCATGCAGGCGCTGAAGGTCGGCGATCCGCGTGATCTTCGCACAGACGTTGGTCCAGTGATCGACGAAGATGCCAAGAAAGCGCTCGATCAACATCTCGCCTGGCTTGAGAAGAACGCCAAGCGCGTCTCCGAATTGCCACTCCCGAATGAGACGGCGCACGGCAGTTTCGTAGGTCCCGCGCTCTATGAAATTAGCTCGCTAAGTCAATTGAATCGCGAGAACTTTGGGCCGCTTCTTCACGTCATTCGCTTCGACGGCGAAAAGCTCGGCGAGGTGGTCGATCAGATCAACGCAATCGGCTACGGCCTAACGCTCGGACTGCAGAGCCGCATCGACACCGTCCGTGACTATGTCGAGGAGCATGCGCGTGTCGGCAATTTTTACGTCAACCGAAATCAGATTGGCGCCGTGGTGGAGAGCCAACCCTTTGGTGGCGAGGGCCTGAGCGGTACCGGGCCCAAGGCCGGCGGGCCCCACTACGTCGCGCGCTTCGCGACGGAGCGGGTCACCTGCATCGACACGACGGCCGCGGGAGGCAACGCCTCGCTCATGGCGACGATCGACGGTTGATGGCCTGAAACCCGTTGAACTCAATGGCTTAGTCATGTCCCAGAAAGGGACGATTTCTTAATTAGCGTTGATTAGGCTAGGGAATTAGCAGTTTGCCGACGAGGGATGCGGCAAGCTGGAGCCGTCGCGGCAGTAGGGGAGTTCAAGTACCGATGGTTCTCGAGCGTATACCGCCCTGGAGCCGCGCGTCCGGAGAGACGCGTTGAAGCTCCTCGGCGTCCAACTTCCGCGCGTGCTGTCTGATGCGCTCGCTGACTGCCGACGGCATTTCGTCGCCGCCGCGGTGTTCAGCCTGCTCATCAACATCCTCTACCTCGCCCCGACGCTGTATATGTTGCAGGTCTACGACCGCGTCGTACCTACGGCGGGCAAAACGACCCTGCTGTTTGTCACCTTGGCGCTGGCGATGGCGCTGATGACCCTTTCGGCCCTCGACATGGTTCGCAATCGGTTGCTGGTCCGGGCGAGCGAGAGGATCGATGCTTTGGTGGCTCCGCGCATCCTCAAGCAAATGATGGCCACAAACTCTGGTGCGGCTGGTCAGGCGATGCGCGATTTCGACAATATCCGCACAGCCATGGCGACGCCGGCGATTGCCGCCATTTTCGACCTGCCGTGGACGCCAGTGTTTCTGCTTGTCTCGTTCATGCTGCACTTCTGGATCGGGATGCTCGCCATTCTGGCGATGATCCTCCTCGTGACGCTAGCCTACCTCAATCAAATGGCGACCCAGAAGAAAATGGAGATCGCGACGTCGGCTATGGCGTCGGCACACAACAGCCAGCAGGCTGCGGCGACGCACGGCACGACCGTGAAGGGTCTCGGAATGACGGGAGCGATGGTCGAGCGGCAGCTTGCACATCGCCGGATCGCGCTCGCCAACATGGTCAACGCGCAGTTCGCCGGCAGCAAGCTGACCGCTTCGAGCCGCTTCTTTCGGTTGTTCATCCAGTCGGTCGCGCTCGGCGTCGGCGCATTGCTCGCGATCGCCGGTGAGATTTCGGCTGGGGCGATCATTGCCTCTTCGGTGCTTCTCAGCCGTGCACTCCAGCCGATCGAAAGCATCATCGCCGCCTGGTCGCCGCTCGCAGGCGCAAGGGCATCGGTTATCCGGCTGTCGCGTACTTTCGAGAATCTGGACGAGCAGCGTGTTTATACTGCGCTCCCCGCCCCGACAGGGGCACTTCAAGTTGAAGAGGTCGGGGTTCGGGGCCGGGAGGGCCGGCCGATCCTGGTCGGCATCAGCTTCCGCGCGGACCCGGGTCAGATTCTCGGAATCATCGGCCCGAGCGGGTCAGGAAAGACCACGCTCGGCAAGGTCATAGTCGGCGCCATCCAGCCCACGATCGGAACGGTCCGGATCGACGGTGCGCGGCTGACCGACTGGGACCAGGACGAGCTCGGCAAATATCTCGGCTACATGCCGCAGGAGCCGTCGCTCTTCGAAGGCACGATCAAGGAGAATATCGCGCGCTTCCGGAAGGGCGCCGGTAGCGAAGAGACGAAGGCGATCGACGAAGCTGTGGTTGCGGCGGCGAAGGACGCGGAAGTCCACGATCTTATCCTGCAGCTTCCTCAAGGATACGACACGCCACTCGGGCTAATGGGCACGGGCCTGTCCGCGGGCCAAGCGCAGCGCGTGGCGCTCGCTCGCGCCTTGTTCGGTGAGCCGCGCCTCATCCTGCTGGACGAGCCGAACGCATTCCTTGACCAGAACGGCGAGACTGCGCTGGTCGAAGCGATCGCCAAGGCCCGCGGTCGCGGTGCGACGGTCATCGTCATTGCGCATCGGCGCGGCGTCCTCGCAGCCGTCGACCGATTGTTGGTCATAGAGGAGGGTAAGCCGAGGATGATGGGTCCGGCCAAGGAAGTCGTCGCTCGCCTCACGGGACCCAAGGCGGAGAATGCCGCGTGAACGACGCATTGGTTCTGACGTCCGCCGTTCACAGCGAGGCCGGTAATCCCAGCCGTGAAATCCGCATGGGCGCGATCATCGCGGCCGCTTTCTTCCTGCTCTTCCTCGGCTGGGCAGCGTTTGTGCCGCTCGACGCGGGAGTTCACGCTGGCGGCACCATCGCCGTCGCCGGAAACCGACAGACCGTGCAGCACAAGGATGGCGGCGTGGTAACCGCCATCCACGTCCGTGAGGGACAGCACGTTCGTGCGGGCGAAGTCCTGATCGAGCTGTCCGCACCGGAGCTGAAGGCTGCCGAGCGCGCCCTCACGAGCGACTATCTTACCCTCCTTGCGCAGCGCGCTCGTCTGCTCGCGGAGCGAACCGGCCAGCGCGACTTCTCGCCGCCGGCCGAGTTCGCGACGCTCAGTCCGGATAACCGCGAGATCGCGAGCGAAGTGATGCAGCTTCAGCGCTCGGAAATGCACGCTCGGTCCGGCTCGATCTCTGCCCAGCAATCGGTCCTTGGGCAACGCGCGGGGCAGCTGGTCCAGCAGCAGTCCGGCTACACGCAACAGCGTGCATCGCTCATCGAACAGCAGAGGCTGATACGAGAAGAGCTCGATGGTCTTCGCAAGATAGCCGAGAAGGGCTTCGCGTCGATGAACCGCGTCCGTGAACTCGAACGCGCCGAGGCCCAGTTGAAGGGTCAGCAGGCCTCGATGGAAGCGGAATATGCGCGCGCCGGCGAGGGCATCGGCGAAACCAAGATGCAGTCACTGTCCGTCAGTCGCGGGCGGCTCGAGCAGATCGAATCCGATCTCAAGGACACGCAAAGCAAGATTTCGGAGACACTCCCCAAGCTCGTGGCGACGCGGGAGCAGCTGGAACATTCACAGGTTCGCGCGCCGGCGACGGGGCAAGTCGTCGGTCTTCAGGTGTTCACCGTGGGCGGCGTGGTCGCGCCCGGTCAAAAGCTGATGGACGTTGTCCCGGACGGACGCGAGCTGATCATTCAGGTTCAGCTTGCGCCAACCGACGCGGATGATGCTTTCCCGGGGCAGAAGGCCCAAATCCGGTTTCTCAGCATCCACAATCGCTCGATGCCGTTGTTCACTGGCACGGTGCGGACGGTCTCGGCCGACAGCTTCACGGACGAAAAGACCGGGAAATCTTATTTCCGGGCGGAGATCTTGGTTCCCGAAGCCGAACTCAACCGCGTTCGCTCGGTCCTCGGTCAGGGCGAGCTCCGGCCCGGTCTTCCCGTCGAGGCGGTGCTGAAAGTGCGTTCACGCACCGCGCTGCAATATCTGCTGGAACCGCTGACCGGCGCGCTTTGGCGCTCCGGCCACGAAGACTGAGCTGAAGAAAATGGCTCCCCGGGCCTGATTCGAACAGGCGGCCGTCCGATTAACAGTCGGATGCTCTACCGCTGAGCTACCGGGGAGCAGCCTCGCAGGTCGTGCTGCAGGGCAGGCGGGCTAGATAGCGGAGACTTCCTTAAAGGCAAGTGTCGACGACCATGTCAGGTCGCAAATTGCTCCATCGCAATCCGTTCATCGAGCGCGTGCTCAGGGTCGAAGAGCAATGTAAGCGAGCGCTCACGATCGAGACGGATCTCGACCCTCGCCACGTCGCGGACCTCCACCTGGTCTGCCACTGCGGAAACTGGCCGGTTCGCGGCTTCCAGTACCTGCAGGCATACAGCCGTGTCGTCAGGTAGGATCGCGCCCGACCAGCGACGCGGTCGGAATGGGCTGATTGGAGTCAGTGCCAACATTTTGGCCTGAAGCGGCAAGATGGGCCCGTGAGCGGACAGATTATAGGCTGTCGAGCCCGCGGGTGTGGCCACGAGCACGCCGTCGCAGGCGAGTTCCGGCAAGGCAACGCGGCCGTTCACGGAGATCTCGATTTTTGCCGTTTGGCGGGTTTCGCGGAGCAGCGAGACTTCATTGATGGCCGCATGGACGAACTTCGCGCCGGCAACCGTCGTCGCCTGCATTTCGAGGGGAGCAACGCGGATTGCCTTCGCGCCCTGCAGCCGCTCAGGGAGGCAGTCGATCCGCCAATCGTTCATTAGGAATCCGACCGTACCCCGGTTCATTCCGAAAACCGGCCTCGGGCGACCCTCGTCGAGCATCGCGTGAAGCGTCTGAAGCATGAAGCCGTCGCCCCCGAGCGCGACGAGCGTCTCGGCTTCATCGCTTGGCACGAACTCATAGCGTTGGCGAAGAAGCGCCTCGGCCGTCCTCGCTACTTCGGTCGGGGAAGAGACCAGCCCGACGCCGAGCTTGCGCAGGTCCTCGCGCTCTCGGGTATCGCATGAATGCGGCGCGTCGGCGTTCAATCCTTGGCTCCTTGAGGCGTCTCGTTGCTAAAAAGATAGGGGCATTAACGTCCGGCGTCACTGTGCCGTTTCGGGTCGAGGCTTCACACCTCGCTTCCGCCCGTTCCGGCGGATCGTTAGGCGGTTCGGTGATGCCGGGGATTGATACGATATTCGAGTGGGGAAGGCGGGGGTCCGATCGGGCAATGTCGGCGCCTGCCGTTCCCGTCCAGGATCCGCTGCTGGAAGCCGCGATCGCCCACGAGCAGATCGAGGTGCTGTACCAGCCACTGATCGAGCCGAGGACGGGACTTATCGTCGGCGCCGAGGCGCTGGCGCGGTCGTCCATCGTACCATCGGCCGAAGTCATGTTTGCGCGGGCGACGAGCGCCGGCCTCGCAGAGCGCTTGTCGCGGCTCGTCCAGCGCAAGGCGCTGCGCTGTGCGGCTGTCTGGGAAGGTCCGCTCAAGAAACTCCGGATCTCCCTGAACCTGCTTCCGGAAGACTTGTCGCGCGTGGGATTCGACGAGTGGCTGCTCGACGAGATCGAGAGCGCGGGCATCGATCCGCAGCGGGTGACCGTCGAAATTACCGAGAGCGGGCTGCTCATCGACCAGGTCGCTGTCGCCGAGCGCCTTACACGGCTGCGCGAAGCCGGGCTCAAAATCGCCGTAGACGATTTCGGCACCGGTTACGCGAGCCTCGCCTATCTGATCTCGCTGCCACTCGACATGCTCAAGATCGACCGCGGCCTCATTACGCACATCGTGGGCGGCGAGCGCGACCGGATCGTCGTCAAGGCAATGATTCAGCTGGCGCGTGAACTCGGCCTGCAGGTGGTCGTGGAAGGTGTCGAGAGCACTGGTCAGTTGAGGCTTCTCGCCGACTGGGGATGCGACCTTTATCAGGGCTTCCTGGGTGCCGGAGCACTGACGCACGAGGAGCTCACGCGCTTCGTCGCTGCTGCGCAGGTCGAAGCGGCCTAGTCCGTCCGTCGAAAAACGGCAGCAACGCTCTTAATCCTGTGCTCCGTCCACTTCCAAGGAGGACGAGCATGAAGCGGACTACTCTGGCAGTAGCACTTGCGGCTACCGTGCTGACGTCTTGCAAGAAGGCTGAAGAGCCACGGCAATTTTCGCAGGCGGTGCTAGTTGCTGCGCTTGCTGATCCGGCGCGTAAGGATCAGCGCGAGGCCAGCGATGCGCGGCGCAAGCCCGGACCGCTGATCGCGTTCGCGGGCGTAAAGCCCGGCGACAAGGTCTTGGACCTCATTCCTGGCACTGGCTACTGGACGAGGATCTTCAGCAAAGTCGTCGGCCCGGAAGGCAAGGTCTATGCCGTCTGGCCTCAAGCCTACGCACGCGAAGCCATGGGCAACGTCGCGGACCTTCGAAAGGCGGCCGCCGGCAAATATTACGGAAACATCGTTGTGGAGGTTCAGCCTTCCACGACCCTCACAGCGCCGGAGCCGCTGGATGTCGTTTGGACGTCGCAGAACTTCCATGACTATCCCGACGAATTCATGGGCAAAGGCGATCCAGGCTCACTCGCTCGGGACGCGTTCAAGATCCTTAAGCGTGGCGGCACCTTCATGATCGTCGATCATATGGCCAAACCCGGCCGAGGGCTCAGTGACACTGATACCTTGCACCGGATCGACCCGGCCGCCGTCCGCAAGATCGTCGAAGGAGCAGGCTTCCGCTTCGCGGGCGAAAGCAAGGTCCTGAATAACCCGGCCGACACGCTCGACGTACCTGTGTTCGACAAGTCGATCCGCGGCCACACGAGCCAGTTCGCCTATAAGTTCGTGAAGCCGGCCTAAGCCGGCTCGAGCTCCTTCTTCGCCCCTTCGCCTGCGGCAGCGACCCGCGCGAGGCCGCGCGACAGCTGGAGTGCGCCATTGAGGCGGGCGTCCGGCGTGGGCCAATCGCGGGACACTGTCATCTTGCTGTCGGGGCGCAGCTTGGCGGAACCCTTGAGACGATCGATGTAGCCGAGCAGAGCGCCAACGTCCGGAAAGCCGTCCGCGGCGAATGTCACGACTGCACCCTTGGGTCCGATGTCGAGCTTTGCGACCATCGCCTGGCGGCAGGCGAGCTTCACCTCGACGATCTTCAAGAGATTCGCCGTCTCGGGCGGCAGTGCGCCAAAGCGGTCGATCAGCTCTGCCGCGAAAGCATCGATCGCCTGGCGATCCTCGAGTTCGCCGAGACGCCGGTACAATCCCATGCGCAGGTCGAGATCGGGGACATATTCCTCCGGGATCATGATCGGCGCATCGACGCTGATCTGCGGCGTAAACTCCTCCGTGCGCGGAGTACCGCCGCCGGCTTTTAGCCCGATGATCGCGTCCTCGAGCATCGACTGGTAGAGCTCGAACCCCACCTCCTTGATGTGGCCGGATTGCTCGTCGCCGAGCAGGTTTCCCGCGCCGCGAATGTCGAGATCGTGGCTGGCGAGCTGGAAACCGGCGCCAAGGCTGTCGAGCTCCGCCAGCACCTGCAGCCGCTTCTGTGCCGCCTCAGTGATCGAGCGGTTCTCCGGCATGGTCAGGTAGGCATAGGCGCGCGTCTTCGATCGTCCGACGCGGCCGCGCAACTGGTAGAGTTGCGCAAGGCCGAACCGGTCCGAGCGATAGATGATGAGGGTATTCGCGCTTGGGATGTCGAGCCCGCTCTCGACGATCGTCGTAGAGAGCAGGACGTCGTATTTGCTGTCGTAGAAGGCGCCCATTCGCTCTTCCACCTGCGTTGGACTCATTTGACCGTGAGCAGTGACAAACTTCACTTCGGGCACTTGCTCGCGGAGCCACTCTTCGATGTCTGGCAAGTCGGCGATGCGCGGAACGACGAAGAAGCTCTGCCCGCCGCGATGATGCTCACGCAGGAGCGCTTCGCGGAGCACCACGCCATCGAAAGGCGTGACGTAAGTGCGGATGGCGAGGCGGTCGACCGGCGGAGTCTGGATGACCGACAGGTCACGCAAGCCGGACATGGCCATCTGCAGCGTGCGGGGGATGGGCGTCGCCGTTAGCGTGAGAACGTGCACGTCTGCCCGCAGCGCCTTGAGACGCTCCTTGTGCGTAACTCCGAAGTGCTGCTCCTCGTCGACGATGACGAGCCCGAGCCGCTTGAATTCGATCCCCTTGGCGAGAAGCGCGTGGGTCCCGATGACGATGTCGACCGTGCCATCCGCGATCCCTTCCTTGGTCTTCTTCGCCTCGGCCGCGGGGACCAGCCGGGACAAGCGGCCGACGTTAACCGGGAAACCCTGAAGCCGTTCGACGAAATTCCGGTAATGCTGGCGCGCGAGCAGGGTGGTCGGGCAGATGAGCGCCACCTGCCTTCCTGACATGGCCATGACAAAAGCAGCCCGAAGAGCGACTTCGGTCTTGCCGAAGCCGACGTCGCCGCAGACCAGCCGGTCCATCGGCTTGCCGGCCTCGAGGTCCTGCAGCACGTCTTCGATCGCGCGTTCCTGGTCGTCCGTCTCCTCGTAGGGGAAGCGGTCGACGAATTGCGGGAAGGCACTATCGGGCTGCGCGACGATGCCCGGGCGCGTCGCTCGAAGCGCCGCCGTCTTGATGAGCTCACCGGCGATCTCGCGGATGCGCTCTTTCATCCGCGCCTTGCGCCGCTGCCAAGCTTCGCCGCCGAGGCTATCGAGGCTCACGCCCTCGCTCTCGCTGCCGTAGCGCGAAAGCAGTTCGATGTTCTCGACGGGAACGTAGAGCTTGTCGCCACGCGCATATTCGAGCGCGACGCAGTCGTGCGGCACCTTGCTCACCGGGATCTGGGTCAGGCCCTCGTAGCGGCCGATGCCGTGATCGGCATGGACGACCAGGTCGCCAGGCGAAAGTGTCGCCAATTCCTGAAGGAAGGCGTCTGCGGCCTTCCGTCTTTTTCGCCGCCGGACGAGGCGGTCGCCGAGCATGTCCTGCTCGGTAAGAACCGCGACATCTGGCGTAGTGAACCCGTGCTCCAGCGGAAGGACGATCAGCGCCGGCTGGGTCTTGCTTCCGAGTGCTTCCTGCCAGCTCTCGACCAGCTTGTGCGCCTTGAGCCCGTGATCCTCGAGCAGGCCAAGCAGCCGCTCTCGTGCACCTCGCGTGTAGCTGGCGAGCACGACCTTATGACCGCTCCTGCGCAGCTTGCCGACATGATCGGCAACAGCCTCGTAAACGTTGGCCTGCTGCGCTCGTTCGGGCGCGAAATCCCGAGCCGGTTCAACGCCGAACCCGATCGTCGTCGCTGATTCAGGCTCCGGGAAAGGCGACGTCCGATGGATCGCGCGTTCGGTAACGATCGCTTCCCAGTCGCCATTTAGTACGTAGAGGGATTGCGGCTCGAGCGGCCGATAACTTCCGGGCTCGGCTTCCATCGCCCGAACGCGGTTGGTGTAATAATCCGCGATCGCCTCGCGCCGGCTCTCAATGGCCTTATCCGCACCGGTATCGCGAACGACGATGTCATTCTCGCCGAGATGATCGAACAAGGTCGCGAGCTTCTCTTCGAGGAGCGGGATCCAGTGCTCCATCCCCGCCATTCGGCGACCTTCAGATAGCGCCTGGTAAAGTGGGTCTTGCGTAGACGTAGCGCCGAACCTTTCGCGATAGCGCGACCGGAAACGCTTGATGGCGTCCGCGTCCAGCAGCCCCTCGGAAGCCGGCATCAGGGTGAAGCCTTCAGCCTTGTCCGTCGATCGCTGATCGGCAGGGTCGAAGCGCCGCAAGCTGTCGATCTCGTCCCCGAAAAAGTCGAGCCGGAACGCTAGCTCAGCACCGGCGGGGAACACGTCGATCAGCGATCCACGCACGGCATATTCGCCATGCTCCGCGACCGTATCGGTCCGCTGGTAGCCGAGCGCGCTCAACTGTTTGACGAGGGTTTCACGCTCGATTCGGTCCCCTTCGGCAACGCGCCGGGTGAGCTGACGGATGCGGAAGGGCGTCAACACTCGCTGCGTGACGGCGCTCGCAGTGGCGACCAGCAATTGCGGCTTCTCGCGCTTGGCATGAAGCGCGTTCAGCGTTCCGAGCCGCTCGGCCATCACTCGAAGCGCAGGTGAGGCGCGGTCGTATGGCAGGCAGTCCCAGCCCGGCAGGGTCAGGACCTCAACCTCCGGAGCGAACAGCGGAACCGTCTCGGCGAGCGCCCGCATGGCGGCTTCATCGGCGGCAATCACGACCGCGCGGCCGCCTTTTCCGGTCCCGTGTGAGGCGCGAGCGAGATCGGCCGCAAGCCACGGCAGGAAGCCCGACGGAACACCCGCAAGTGTCAGCGGCTGGTCGGCGCGGAGCACGCGCTGGAGCGGCTCGGTCATCGCGCGATCCGGATGTAATCGAGCCTCTTCAGCGCATCGATCATGGGACCAGCGAAGCGCTCCGGCGCGTCGGCGGTTCCGTGCGCCCAGGCCATGATATCGACGTCCTGCTCTTCGAGCATTGTGGTGAACAACGCGCGCTCGTCCGCACCCCATGATGCATAATGTGCGTCGAAGTATCCGCCGATCAGCATGTCGGCCTCGCGTGTGCCGCGATGGTGCGCACGCCAGTGCAGGCGCTTCAGTTCCGCTTCGGAAGGCATGTCAGGCATGTAGGTGTGTCGCGTTGTCGGGGGAAGGGGAACTGCCGGACCTTGCGCCTCCTACGGCTATTTTCTAGCTCTTCTCCGTGGAGGTCATCGGCGATTACCACAAGGATGGGTTCTCGCACTTGCGCGGCCTGATCCCCAAAGAGGTTGCCAGAGCCTATATGACGAGGCTGAAGGCGGCGACCGGCGGTCGGCCTCTGCCTGTCAACCAACCGCAACATTATCCGGCGGTGCTTTCGCGTCCGGCTTTCGACGTGAATTCCAAGTTGTTCGAACCGATGGATTTCTTTCTGTGGGGCCTGACACCGATTATGGAGCGGGTCGTCGGCCGCGACCTGCTCCCGACCTACAATTACTTCCGCATCTACCGCGAGGGCGACATTTGCCGCATCCACTCGGACCGGCCAGCGAGCCAGCACGGCGTCTCGTTGACGCTCGATTATAGCGACGGCGAGGTTTGGGACCTGAACGTGGGAAAGAAGCGGACGGAGACGCTTTATCCACTGGCCGATGACTTCGGATCGGACGAATTCGCGTCCATCGACATGCAGGTTGGCGATGCAGTCCTGTACCAGGCGAGCCACTATCCGCACGGTCGGATGCAGCCCAATCCCAACGCCTGGTCGGCTCACCTCTTCCTCTTCTTTGTCGATCGGGACGGACCCTATCGCGATCACGCTTTTGACGGCGAAATGATCGGCGACAGGGTCAATTTCAGTTTCGCTTGAAGTCCAAATCCGCAGTGCGCCCTGAAACCCTCAATCCATTGTTCGCCGAGGCGGAGGTTCTGAAAGGCGTGGGGCCGCAGGTCGCCAAGCTGCTCAAGCGCCTCGACCTGACCCGCGTGGTCGATGTGCTGTACCATCTTCCTACCGGGGCCATCGAACGCATCAAGGCTCCGGCGGCGAGCGCCGCCCTGCTCGGCCACAACGTGATTCTGGAACTTACACCCTATCAGACCCGCGAGAACCGATCCGGCCGCGGACCGATGCGCGTGTTCGCCTCGGATCAGGACGGGAACACGATCAGCCTGATCTATTTCAACAATCCGAGCTGGGCGAAGCGCAGCCTCCCGATGGGAGAGAAGCGCATCATTTCGGGCAAGCTCGAGGCGTATGGCGACGAGTGGCAGATCATCCATCCGGAAATTGCCGAGCCGGGGAAGGGACCGGCGCCCGCCATCCGGGAGCCGGTTTATCCGCTCACCGAAGGACTGACCAACCGGCGCATGGGCGACCTTGCCCGGGAGTCGCTGGAACGGGCTCCCGATCTTCCCGAGTGGATCGAATCCGGTCTCGCCACGCGCAAATCCTGGGGCAGCTGGCGTACGTCCCTTGCGCTCATTCATCGTGAGCCCGGCGCTGGGGAAGCGCGGAAGCGGCTCGCCTACGACGAGATATTTGCGAACCAGCTTGCGCTCATGCTCTTGCGCCAGTCGCAACGGCGCCATCGAACTATTCCGCTACCTGGAACTGGTGAGCTGATCGCCAAGCTGAAGCTGCCGTACCAGCTGACCGGCGCTCAGCGGCGCGTCATTGGTGAGATCCACGGCGACATGGCTCAGTCCGCGCCGATGCTGCGCCTGCTCCAGGGAGACGTCGGCTCGGGAAAGACGCTTGTGGCCGTTTTGGCGATGCTTGCCGCTGTCGAATCCGGCGCCCAAGCGGCGCTGTTGGCACCCACGGAAATCCTGGCTCGGCAACACCACGCTACGTTGTTAGGTCAGCTCGACAGTATCGGTGTCCGCGTCGCGATCCTGACCGGACGGGAAAAGGGCCGGGCACGCGACAGCATGCTGATGGGTCTGGCCGACGGCTCGATCGACATTCTCGTCGGAACCCATGCGATCTTCCAGGAGAAGGTCGTATACAAGAATCTCGGTCTCGCGGTGATCGACGAACAGCACCGGTTCGGCGTTTCGCAGCGCCTGTTGCTGTCGACCAAAGCCGAGCGGCCGCCGCACCTGCTGGTAATGACCGCTACCCCAATCCCGCGCACGCTGACGCTCATCCAATATGGTGAGATGGACGTCAGCCGAATCGATGAGATGCCCCCCGGTCGAGCCCCGGTCGAGACGAGAGTGATCAGCGAAGAGAAGCTTGGGGACGTGGTCGACGGTCTCGGCCGTCACTTGGCCGCGGGTGGGCAGGCCTACTGGGTTTGCCCTCTCGTCGAGGAGAGCGAGAAATCGGACGCGGCCGCGGCCGAGGAACGCGCCCGCGTGCTTCGTCAGCGCTTTGGGGAAGACAAGGTCGGACTGGTCCATGGCCGCATGAAGGGCCTGGACAAGGATGCAGTGATGGCCCGCTTCTCGTCTGGACAACTGGCAGCGCTGGTTGCGACCACCGTGATCGAGGTCGGCGTCGACGTGCCGAACTCGACGCTCATGATCGTCGAAGGCGCCGACCGCTTCGGGCTGGCGCAGCTCCACCAGCTACGAGGTCGCGTCGGACGGGGATCGGGCAAGAGCACTTGCCTGCTGATCCGTGGTCAAACATTGACGGACGTGGGTCGCGCGCGTCTCAGCTTGATGAGGGAGACGAACGACGGTTTCCGCATCGCCGAGGAAGACCTGCGGTTGCGGGGGCCGGGCGAAATTCTCGGAACCCGCCAGTCCGGTGAAGAGGCGTTCCGGGTGGCGACTGCCGACGACGTGCAGAGCCTGGCTCCCATTGCCCAGAGCGACGCCCAGCTTCTACTCGACCGCGACGGCGGACTGGCCGGCCCCCGCGGTCAGGCTGCTCGGATCTGCCTTTATCTATTCGAGCGGGACCAGGCCGTTGACCTGATCCGATCGGGCTAGCGGACGAGTAGCCCGTGCCTTTTGCGGCCGAAGCTTAGCTTTAGCGGCCGGTCGGCCGCCGCAACGACGGTTCCTGGGTCGCTCACCACCTCATCGTCGAGCCGCACTGCCCCTTCGGCAATCTTGCGCTTCGCTTCCTTGTTGGACGGGGTGAATCCGATCGCCGTCAGGATGTGCGCAATGTTCATGCCGTCACCGAGCGACAGGGTCGGCAGGTCTTCGCCCGCGCCACCGCTCTCAAACGTCTGTCGCGCAGTTTGCTCCGCCACGACGGCTGCCTCGCGCCCGTGGAGCATTGCCGTGGTTTTGGTCGCGAGCACGATCTTAGCCTGGTTGATCTCGGCGCCCTCCAAACCCTCCAGCCGGGCGATCTCATCGAGCGGCAGGTCGGTGAATAGCCGCAGGAAACGGCCGACATCTTCGTCCGCCGTGTTCCGCCAGAATTGCCAGTAATCGTACGGGCTCACTAGCTCGGCGTTCAACCACACCGCGCCAGACGCCGTCTTGCCCATCTTCGCGCCGTCGGCGTTCGTGATCAGCGGGCTGGTGACGCCGAACACTTCGGTGCCGTCGACCCGCCGCGTAAGCTCGATCCCGTTGACGATATTGCCCCACTGGTCCGAACCGCCGAGCTGCATCCGGCAGCCGACACGACGCGAGAGTTCAAGAAAGTCGTAAGCCTGCAGGATCATGTAGTTGAATTCGAGGAACGTGAGCGGCTGCTCGCGGTCGAGCCGAAGCCGGACGCTGTCGAAAGTCAGCATCCGGTTGATGGTGAAGTGCTTCCCCACTTCACGCAGGAACGAGATGTACTCGAGCGCATCGAGCCAATCGGCATTGTTGACCAGGATCGCGTCGGTCGGACCATCGCCAAACGTCAGGAACCGTTCGAACACCCTCCGGATGCCGGCGATGTTCGCGTCGATCTCTTCAGGCGTGAGGAGCTTGCGGCTCTCGTCCTTGCCGGAGGGATCGCCGACCTTCGTCGTTCCGCCGCCCATCAAAACGATCGGCTTGTGGCCAGCTTGCTGCATACGTCGCAGCAGCATGATCTGGACAAGGCTGCCGACGTGCAGGCTCGGTGCTGTCGCGTCGAAACCGATGTAGCCGGGCACGACCTGCTTCGCCGCAAGCGCGTCCAGCGCCGCCGCATCAGTCAGCTGATGGATGTAGCCGCGCTCGTTGAACAGCTTCAGCAGAGAGGAACGATACTCGGTCATGAATGCCGCTTAGCGTCAGGAACGCGGTGCTGCTACTGTATGGCGATGCAGCTCAATCTCGTGGCGCATCCGGCCGCGCCGTCCGCGAAACCCGAATTCAAAGTCTGGGCGAGCGTGGAACATGCAGCGTCGCTTGCTGCCGTCGCGACTACGAACATCTGGTTCGGCGTGGGTGCACCAGCGGAGCGCTTCGTCATCCCGGAGGGGGCAGAGCCGACCCGCGCCGACGAGCTCTGGCAGACGACATGTTTCGAGGCCTTCCTACGTCCATTGGGTGGAGAAGCCTATCGCGAATGGAATTTCGCCCCGTCGAGTCAGTGGGCCTCGTACGATTTCAGCGGTTACAGGAACGACATGACGAAAGCGGAAGTCGATACGCCACCTTACGTCCGGATGGAGGACAACTTCACCTGGTGGGCGCTCGGTGCGACGATCGCTATTCCGGCCGATACGAACTGGCAGCTCGGCCTGTCCGCCGTGCTGGAGGAAAAGGACGGCACCAAGTCGTACTGGGCTCTCGCGCATCCCGGCAAGAAGCCCGATTTCCACGACCCCGGTTGCTTCGCCGCGCACCTCCCTTAAGCACCGGCTCATGACCCTGTTTGGAATCGACCGGCTCCTCGCAGAGCCCGAGCTACGCCGACCGCTCGAAGGCAAGCGCGTTGCCTTGCTCGCGCACCCCGCGTCCGTGACCAAAGACCTCACACACAGTCTCGATGCGCTGGTTGCCGCCGAGGTGAAGGTATCGGCGGTGTTCGGCCCGCAACATGGCGTCCGCGGCGACCTCCAGGACAATATGATGGAGTCGCCCGACTTCACCGATCCGATCTATGGCGTCCCGGTCTTCAGTCTCTATGGCGAGGTCCGCCGCCCGACCGGGCAGTCGATGGGCACGTTCGACACGATATTGATCGACCTCCAGGACCTCGGCTGCCGCATCTACACCTACGTGACGACGCTTCTCTATCTGCTCGAAGCAGCGGCCGAGCACGGCAAGAGCGTTTGGGTGCTCGATCGGCCGAATCCGGCAGGGCGCCCAGTCGAAGGCCTGACGCTTCGCTCAGGTTGGGAGAGCTTCGTCGGCGCGGGCCCGATGCCGATGCGCCACGGACTGACTCTTGGCGAGCTCGGCCGCTGGTTCGTCGATCATTTCAAGCTCGACGTCGATTATCGCGTGATCGAGATGGAGGGGTGGCGTCCCCACGAGGAACCCGGTTTCGGCTGGCCGTCCGACCGGATGTGGATCAATCCCAGTCCCAATGCCGCGAATCTGAACATGGCGCGCTCTTATGCGGGCACGGTGATGCTCGAAGGCACGACGCTCAGCGAGGGCAGGGGCACGACGCGGCCGCTCGAATTATTCGGAGCGCCCGATCTCGAGCCGCGGCGGATCATGGACAAGATGGAACGCCTGGCGCCGCGATGGCTCGCGGGGTGCAAGCTGCGCGACATCTATTTTCAACCGACGTTCCACAAGCATGCCGGTCAGCTCAATCACGGCGTGTTCATCCATGCCGAGGGCGGATTCTACAATCACCAATTATTCCAGCCGTGGCGTCTGCAGTCGCTCGCCTTCAAGGCGATCCGGAATCTCAATCCGAAGTACGACCTCTGGCGCGACTTCCCGTACGAATATGAATTCGACAAGCTCGCCATTGACGTAATCAACGGATCGACTCTGCTGCGAGATTGGGTGGACAATTCCGAAGCCGCACCCGGCGATCTCGATGCCATCGCCATTCCGGACGAGCAGGCGTGGGATGAAGAGCGCAAAGCGCACCTGATCTACTGAGCCGCAGCCGCCTTGGTTAACGAAGAAGTAGGAGCTTGTTCGTATCCCGCTTGCGAATAGTTTCGGGAGCGGGGCGGTCCATGGCCACTCAGGGGATCGAGGAAGTCACTGAAAATGCGATCCGGGCAGTAGCCCGCGATTGTGGATCGCTTTCCATGGAATGCAGCGACGTCGCTGGGTACGTGAAGGGCGTCGGCGAACGCATTGGCGAGCATCTCAAGATGCTCGACCAGCTCGAAGAAGTAACTACCCGACTGCTCGGCGATCAGGCGCGCGTTTCCGATTCCACGGATGAAGCTCGGCTTTTGTCCGAACAGGCAAAGGCGAAGCTCGACGCCGGCCGTGAGGCCATCGAAGGCACGATTGACGGCTTCAAGGGTCTAACGGATCTCATCGTCCAGCTAGGCGAGCGCATGGCGGGATTCGCCTCGGCTATGAGCCAGGTGCAGACGGTATCCTCCACCATCGAGACGATCGCACGCAAGACCAACATGCTCGCGCTGAACGCGACCATCGAGGCTGCACGGGCAGGTGATGCCGGCCGCAGCTTCGCGGTCGTTGCAGCCGAGGTGAAAAAGCTAGCGCACGATACCCGCGCCGCGACCAGCCAGATCGCTTCCACCATCGGTGAACTCACTCGCGAAGCGAGCGCGGTCACGACGGAGATCAAGACCGGCGTGGAGCGCAGCCGCGCGGCCCAGTCGGGGTTCGGCACGATCAGCGAGACGGTTCGCGAGGTGAGCGAGATCGTCGGGATGGTCGATCGCCAGACCGAAGGCATCGCCCACTCAACCAGCATGATCCAGACCAGCGTTGACCGCGTGAAGGCAGGCCTTACCGATTTTGCCGGCGATGCGCGCGCTAACGGCAGCGAGCTGCTGACGGCGCAGAAGCGGCTGGCGCACCTCGAAATGCTGTCGAATACCATGCTGGACACCCTCGCGAATTCGGGCGCTGAGATCGACGACACGCCGTTCATCCTGAAGGCGCAAGAGGCTTGCCGTCATGTCCAGTCAGCCATCGAAAATGCGATCGATGCTGGCGAAGTCAGCCTCGATGACGTGTTCGACCGCGATTACGAGATCATCGACGGGACAAATCCCGTCCAATATCGAGTGCGGTTCAACGACGCCGCCGATAAATATGTCCAGCCGGTTCTCGACCGAACGAAGGCCACCGACGGCCGCATCATCGGCACCGCAATCGGAGACATGAACGGCTACCTGCCGACACATCTTTCCGAGCGCAGCCACCCGCAGGGCCCCGATCCGGTCTGGAACGACGCCCACTGCCGCAACAAGCGGATCATGATCGACGACCAGACCCGAATGGCCCTCGCCAGCGACCGCCCCGCCACGCTCGCGACTTATCGTATGGAGCTCGGCGACAAGAAGATCCCCGTGAAGAACATCTACGTTCCGCTGTGGATCAAGGGTCGCCGCTGGGGAAATTTCGAGATCGCCTACCGCGACGACTGAGCATCGTCCCAACGCGGGACGAGGCGTTTGCGAAACCTTACGGTGCCATAAACCTCGTCTTTACGCGCTTGGGTTAGGAGCGACGTGACTAGGCTCCGTAGGGCTTGCTCGGATTAGGGGATTGGAATGGCGGTCAACCGGTCGGTCAATCATCAGCCGGTCAGCGTTGCCGAAGCGCAGCTCGCTCGCGTCGCGGGCGACGGAACCGCGCGCCATGCTCACCTCAATGCCTTGCTCGAAGCGTCCGGCCCTTATGCCGCCAGCGACCTCGCCGACGCGGTGCACCTGCTGTGCAGCCTGCATGGTCGATATCCGGGCCTTATAGAAATTGCGCTTCAGCGTTGCCCCGTCGGCGATGCCAGGGAATGGCTCGACCACGCGGCCGAGGCGTTCGAGCGCGAACGGCTCTACCTGGTTCGCCTGACGTCCGCCGTCGGACCTCTGCCCAGCACTCCCGGCTCCGCAGAAACGGAAGGCAGCCTTGTCGCCGCGCGCCACGCGCTGGAGACACTGGCTTCTTCGGAACGGAACGGTTGCGCTCTGGGCGCCGCGACCAGCCTGGTTGGCGACTGGTGGCCGATCCGCCGCCTGCTCGATCGGGCTTGTAGCCGCGTCAGTCTCGAGTGCCCGGCGCCTTCGCTGCCCGATGAAGCTTCAGTGCTGGATGTTATTCGCCGCGCCTCCGACACGCCAGCCAGCGAACGCGCCCTGGCCTTCGGTGGCGAGCAGCTTTTGCTTCAGCACCGCGCCCTGTTCGATCTGCTCGAAGCCAGGGCGGCCGCACGCTCCGCTTTTTAGGCTCTGACCTCAGGCCGCGAGGCGCAGGTCGTTCGATTCCTCGATATCGGCATTGACCGGCTGCACGGCTGACGGCTGCTTCGCGTTCGGGAAGAACAGGCGCGAGGCGAGAACCACCGTGCCGAGGGCGAAGTAGCCGCCGATCGCGATCATCGGGCTCCACAGCACCGTCGCGGCGAGAATGACGCGCAAGAAGGTTGGGTTGAACCGGAAGTCTTCGCCGATCGCCTCGCACACACCGAGAATGGTGTGAGAGCGGAGAGGCAGCGGAACGAAATTCTCTTGCGCCGACATTTCTTCTGAACTCCTTGGCAAAGCTTATGCCTCTGTCTGAGCAAGAGCCGTGCCAATTTTGAAAAGCGCGCCTTTCCAGGGCGTTACTCCTGGGGCACGTCGGCAAGTTGGTACGAGCCACCATGTCCCGCAACCGACATTTGGGAATCTTCGCCTCGTGCTGCAAGTGCGATATTGCAGCGCAACATTGATATTCGACGAACGGATCCAAATCTTGTACGGGCGCGCCGCTGCGACGGTCGCCAAGGAGCAAGGTCCCACGATGATGCGGATCATGATGAAGTCGAAAATCCACCGCGCGACGGTGACCCAGGCTGACCTCGACTATGTCGGCTCGGTCACGCTCGATGGTGCCCTGATGGAGGCTGCGGACTTGCTCGAGGGCGAGCAGGTCGCGATCGTCGACATCACCAACGGCGCACGGATCGAAACCTATGTTATCCCCGGCGAGCGCGGCAGCGGCGTAATCGGCATCAACGGTGCCGCGGCGCATCTCGTCCATCCCGGCGATCTTGTGATTATCATGAGCTACGCCGTGTTGAGCGACGTCGAAGCACGCGCGATCGAGCCGCGCGTCGTTCACGTCGATGAGCAGAACCACATCGTGAAGCTCGGCAACGACGCTGCCGAGCCCGTGCCCGGCTCCAATCAGAAGCGCGGCGACCTCATCGCGGCGGAGTGAGATCGCCGGAGACCATCAATCGCCACGGGTCAGGCAGGTAGTCGGTCGACATATAATAGTAGAAATCTGCATTGCCCCGAAGGCGTGCGGTTGATCCCCTTGGCGATGCCGAAGGCAACGTCGCCGCTGAACACCGGCCCACCACTATCACCCGGCACGCAGCTCGGACCGCGTACCGTCACCCAAGTCGGCTCACAGGGGCCGCCACACAACGTGCCCGGCGGCGCGTAATCGGTCAGCTCGACTTCGGCGCAACTGAAGCCGGAGCTTTCACCGAAATGGCAAACGAAGTCCCCGGCTCGAGTGCTGTCGCGATTGCGCCATGTCGTGACCGCCCGAAGCGAGTCGGCGCCGCGATCCGCATAAAACAAAGGTTGAGCCGCCTCCGGTGCGATGTTGATCTGCACATCCCGGTAGGCAAGCCCGTCCTGGCTCACGAAGGGGAGTGTCGTCGTGGTGCCATCCTTATCGTAATATGTCAGCTCGTCGGGACAGTGCGCGGCCGTGGCTATGCCTGTCCGCGTTCCATTGGTGACCGCAAAGCCGCTGGTGCAGACGTTGCGGCGGCCCGTCACGCTGCTGACTCCTTCGACTCGGCCGCCACCGTCCACGCCCATATTTTGCTCCAGGAGGTCGTTGATGACGATCCGTACGGGCACGCCGCTGACCTGCTCGGCGCGGTTCTTTATCGCGTCGGCACCAAACCGGTCCACGTCTGCAGCGGGGACGAGCAGCACGACTTCGCCTGTCCTCTGGTCATAGCCTGCGCCGCGCGCGCCGGGCAGCTCCGTTCGCAGGTCGATCAGATGTTGCCGCATGGCCAAAATAGCCTGAGCACGCGTCGTCCGGGCGCCGGTGTGGAAGACGATCGGAACGCCCGATGCACTACGATCGGCCACTGGCTCAGTCCCCGTCAGCAGCACGACGATCCGATACTCGGGCGAATGCTCGATCGAGATGCCGGCGAGCCGCGACGCGAATTCCTTCGCGATCTCGTCGGTCGCCTTGACGCTCTGCTGTTGGGCCCGCAGGCGGCGCGTGGCCTCAAGCACCGAGACCTGGAACTGAGCGGCATACTGAGCCGCGTCGTCGGCAAGCGCCTCCGCCTGCGTCTTCACCGGCTGTGCACCGGCTGCTCCCGTGATAAGGGCAAGCGCAGCCGCAAAGGACAAAGTGATGCCCCAGGATCTTGCCGCCGACACAAGCACGTTCGACCTCACTCCTCCGACCGACGAACAATTTCAGTCCCTAGTGGCCGACCTCGACGAGGAGGAGAAGCATGTCCTTCTCGATCACGGCACCGAAGCGCCTTTCTGTGGAGTCTTCCTGAACGAGAAGCGGCCGGGCGTGTTCACCTGCCGGCTTTGTGGCTTGCCGCTGTTCCATGGCGGCACCAAGTTCGAGAGCGGAACGGGTTGGCCGAGCTTCACTCAACCGTTCGCGGAAGGACACCTCAAGACCGTCCGCGACACGGGCTACGGCATGGTGCGGACCGAAATTGTCTGTATCCGTTGCGGGTCTCACCAGGGCCACGTCTTTCCCGACGGGCCGCCTCCGACCGGAGAGCGCTACTGCATCAACTCGGTCAGCCTGGGTTTTACGCCTCTCGGAGAGCCGTTGCCTGACAAGCTCGGAAGAGGCGCACCGGAAGGCGAGCCCGCGAGCGAATAGATCAGCCCTCGGCCGGATAGATTTCGATCAGGATCCGCACCCAGGCACCAATCATCTCGCGGCCATTCTTGCGGGGTGGACGCACCCTGAACTGCCACGCGGCCTGCCGCACGGCGCTAGCGAGGTGGGAGCCGCGCGGGCTTTGATCGAGCTCGACGCAATCCTCGACGCGGTTGCCCGCAACGGTCTTGCACGCGACGAGACCCCAGCCGGTGACGTGACGCGGCCAATAGCCGTCGATCTCCGCATCCGTTGGGCGGCGCGCCCATTCGGCATTGTAGAGGACCTCGCCGTTCGGACCCCGTCCGACCTCTTCACTGTCGCCCGCGCCACCTGACCCCCCCGCGGGCAACTTCGAAATGTCCGCAGCGGCCATGTCGGCGTTGTTCATCTCCACCCAAGGCTTTGTATGCTCTTTAGGCTGCGATGGAGGCGTGATCGTCGGCTTCACCGGCGGCACGATGGGCGGCGTCTTTGGCCTCGGCTTCTCGGTCGTAGCCGTTTGACGATGCGTTTCCTGTCGACGTTCTTTCGCTGGTGAGGCGCTGCGGCTGTCGGGAATTAGGTCGACGACCACTCCTCTGGACACCTTCACCCCTGGCGGGGGAATCACGCCAAGGCCCAGCAGCACGAGCAGCAGCGCAAGGTTGATAGCCAGCGCCAGGCCGAATCCGGATAGCCGCCGCCCGAGGGGCGAGCGTTCGTAGGGGGAGGGGAGGCGATAGACTGACAAGGGCTTGGGAGTGTCGCGAGTGACCAATCAGTAGCGGGGACGTGGCTGAACCGTAAGTGAAACGTTGGATGTTCACCTTGCCCGCCGCGGGGAGCCGGTGCGAGGGAGCCGCCAATGGACATCCGAGTTGCCCGGGAAGACGACGCCGAAGCGGTGCACGCAATCTATGCGCATCATGTGCTGCACGGCACGGCATCCTACGACATTGACCCGCCATCGCTCGATCAAATCCGGGACAAGATGCAGTGGATCCTCGGCCAGAAATGGCCCTTCCTCCTCGCGGAACTGGACGGTGCGGTTGCTGGCTACGCTTATGCCACCCAGTTTCGGGATCGGGCGGCGTACCGCTTCACCTGCGAGAACAGCATTTACGTTCGTCCCGATTGCACAGGTCGCGGAATCGGCCATGCGCTGCTGAACGCGCTCGTCGACCGCTCCGGCGACTTCGGATTCCGGACCATGATTGCCGTGATTGGGGGAGCTGAGCCGGCCTCTGTTGCTCTCCACGCTGCCTGCGGTTTCGATGAAGTGGGGCGCTTGAAGGCCGTCGGTTGGAAGAAGGAGCGCTGGCTCGACAACGTCTACATGCAGCGGAATCTTGTGCCGCAAAGGGACTGATTTTGATCAGTTCTCAGGGCCAATGTCCGTGATATTGTGGATAAGTCTGGAGGGAGCGACTCGCGTGGGGCAGTCGCGTTTCCTCCGGGTTCGGGGGAACGGCGTATGGAAAAGGACGCCAAATATTACGAGCGCCGCGCCCAGGAAGAGCGCCGGGCTGCAGAGCAAGCGAAGCATAAGGTCGTCCGTCAACGCCATCTGGAGATGGCAGACGCTTACGATGTCAGGTTGCGGTCAATTGCGGCCGAAGAGTCGCGCCAGGCTTTCCGTCTCGTGAGCGCCGCCTAAGGGGCAAACGCCCTTACATCGGGGAAACGATATCTTCGCGCGGCGCCGGCGCGACGTGGAGTGCGCCTACCGGCAGCGGTTTCAAGAGATCTTTGCTGGGCTCTGAATAGTCCAGCCAGGACGTCCAGCCAGACGGAGGCAGCACCACAATCTGACGGTTGTGATAAGGAGCGACATCCGGCCCCGGCTCGGTTGTCAGCATCGTGAAGGCCTCTCCAACCACGGCATCCGTCCGGAACAGGCCGGCGATGCCGAGCATCCCTCCGTCCGGGGACGTGAAGAGCCAACGGTCCTTGCGCTTTTGCTTCGGGTCCGCAGGCGCCGTGAACTCATAGAAGCCGTCGGCGATGATCAGGCAGCGGCCCGAGGAGAATTCACGGCCGTCGGAGCGGAAATTGTAGACCGGTTTCCCGCCTGTTCCGGGCCAGCTCCAACGGCGAACCAGAAGGTCGTACGTTCCAGTTTTCTCCGATGCTGGTCGAATGATCACTCCAGGGTCGGTGATCGCGATGTCGCGCGCTGAGAGGTTCGGCAGGCCTTCCGGGAAGGTAAGCGGGATCTGCATGTCGCGGAACAGGCGCGCGACCTCATCCACCGATTTCGATTGCGTGTAGAGGTTGCACATCAAGCTCTGTCTATTCGGTGCCCGTGAACTCTCGCCAGCGCGGCAAATTTCGTCTTATGTTTGCCGGGTCGGCATGAACGCATTCGATTATCTATTCAGCTTCTACGGGCTTCTCCTCGGCATCGCGGTCGCGAATGTCGCGATCGGGTTCGCCGACATGTGGCGCGATTGCGAGAAGATCCAAGTGGGGGGCTGCCCACCGCTGCTGTGCGGCATCGTTCTTCTGGGCGGGATGAACGTCTGGCTGACGATGTGGCATATCCGCGCTAACGTCGACGTGACCGCTTGGCAGATGGTCGCCGCGGCCTGCGTTGCGCTCCCATATGTGTTCATCAGCCGCGCCATGTTCCCGGGGCAGGAGAGGCAGCAGGAGCGGTCCCTTGAGGAGCATTATCTCAGGCATCGGATCCTCATCCTGACGATCCTGATGATTCCGCCCCTGGCATCCGCAATTTCCAAGGTCGTGCTCGATCGAACTCAGGATTACGGTTTGAAGGAAGTCTGGCTCGGAACGCGGCTCGTGATGCCGTTAATCCTAATGCCGCTGAAGACGCGAACCGGACAGCGAGTCGGGCTCGGAGTCTTCCTCGCTCTCGAGTTTGCAGGGCTGTTTCGCTGAGAGAAGAGGAAGCCCTGCCTGGGCTTAGGGAGGAAGAGGGCAGGGCTTCCGAACGCTTCGCTTCTTGGGCGCAGCGACCGCCGGAGCTCGCTAAAGGTCGGCGGCGCTGCGTGAGAACTCGGTTTACCCCTGCCGCGTTAGCGGCGTGTCACCAGACAGGGTTAATGCCTATTTGCCTAAGAATCCGCGCAGCGGCTCACTTGCACTTGATGAATTTGCCATGCGCGTCGCGGCACTGGGTGGGCTTGGCGCACTTGACGAACTTGCCGTGCTTGTCGCGGCAGCTCGCGGCGAAGGATGGAGCCGAGCCCGCAAGCAGGCTCAGCGCGGACAACGCGAGGACCAGTCTTCTCATGCTTTCCTCCTAGGCTTTGCAGGAGTCATAGCGAGTAGGGCACACCATCCAAACAGCGGATGGAGGGAAGATTACAATCCGGCGCGGTCGTCCGTCGTGGAGTAGGGTTGTTCCTGGACGCTCGTGTCGACGTCGATTACCTTGTAAAGGAGGCAGCGCGCCAGCAGGCCTGTGATCAGCAGGTAGGCCGCGAGTACTCCGGCAATGATGGTCGCGACCTGGCCGCCGATGACGCCCATGTAGATGAGGACGCCGAGCCCAAGCGCGACGACGATACGTACGACCCGATCTTCCGGTCCGACATTCCTGGCCATGTGAACTGAACCCCCGAATTGATGAGCCTGAGTCAATGTCAGTTATTAGACTATAACGCGCGGAAACCAAGGCCATCAAATTCTCTGCGGCATTGCCTCGGCAGTGCCTGAGGTTATGCTCGAGGTACGATGCTCGAGCGTTGGGGAGACTTCTACCTGGTCGCGGGTGGCGCTGCGGCCGTCCTGATCGGCCTGATCTTCGTCGTCATCAGCCTCATGCAAGATCGTTCGCGATCGAGCGTGCTCACCGGATCAAAATTGTTCATGGGACCGATCGTACTCGGATTGAGCTTTGTGCTGGTCCTGACGGGCGCGGTGCTGACGCCGCACATCACCGCCGGCTGGCTGGGCGCCATTACCGCCGTGGTCGCTTTCTGGGGGCTAGTCCGCGGAATCATGTCGATCATGGGGATCAAACGGCTCGGCTCCGAAGTGCACTGGACCGACGTCTGGTTCTACGGCGTGATCCCGAGCGCGCTGTACTTGGTTCTCGGCATCGTCGGGTTTGCCATCCGGCAAGGATTACCTTGGGCGGAATATGGGCTCGCAGTGGTCGTCACTGCCCTGCTGCTGACGGCAATACGCAACGAGTGGGACCTCATCACGTGGATCGCCCCACGGCCGGAAAGCAACGACGAGTTCGGCGCCCACTGATCACGCCGCCGCTTACAATTTGCGGCAAGAACGCCTATGTCGGTTGGGCTACTAGTCGCAAAATGACGGTCTCAGGGCGCTTTGCGGCTCCTTCTTTCCTTCTCCTGCCTCTCCTAGCGCGAAGAGGAATCGGCAGTTCGGTCCTCCACGAGAAGGAAAATCACAACATGACCACCGGAACGGTGAAGTTCTTCAATGAACAAAAGGGCTATGGCTTCATCCAGCCTGAGGGCGGTGGGCAGGATGCATTCGTGCACATCACTGCCGTGGAGCGCGCCGGAATGCGCAGCCTGCGCCAGGACCAGCGCATCAGCTACGACCTCGAGGAGGATCGCCGCGGCAAGATGAGCGCGGTTAACCTGAAGCCCGTGGACGATGCCGCTCAGCCTGCCGAGCAGGCGCAATCAGAGGCCGCGAACGACTCGGCCGAGTAATCGTGTCGGGACCGATCGTCCGCAGTTCGAACCTGGACTTCTTCCTCGCTCGCGCCGAGCAGGCGCGGGCTGAGGGCCAGGAGGCAACGCTCGATCATGTGCGTCAGCGTTGCCAGCGGTCTGAAGCCGCGTGGCAGGCGCTTGCCGACAAGGCCAAGCGCAGCGAGCGGCTGCGCCAGGAAGAGGCCAAGCGCAAGGCCGAGCAAGTGGCCCAGTCGTAGAACGGAGCACGGCAGTGGAGTCGAACGAGGAACCGAGATCGCAGGCCAATGGCGAAGCGGCTAACGGCCTCCGTGAGCAAGCGGCGGCCTGTCGCCGCCTTTCCGTCAAGGCGCGTACGAGGCAGGGGAGCAAGGCGCTGGAAGCGCTGGGCGACCATTTCGACGAGCAGGCGCGAAAGATCGATCCATCGAGCATGAAGCGATAGCGGCGTCGCGCGACGGCCATCCACCTCTTCCCTTCATCGTTGGAACCGCTAGGCTGAGCGTGCCGCAGAAGGGGGCCGGGACATGAAGCTGTACCGAGTGAACAAGCTGGCGAAGCCCGGCGGCGTCGTGATCAAGAAGAAGCATATCCTCGCAGCGTCCGACGGCGCCGCGGTGAAGCAGGCCGAGGCCAGCGACGACTGCCCGATTTGCGACGTCATGCGCGACGGCGAGAGGGTCGGCCAGGTTCTGTAGCCGCCGCGAGCAGCGGCAGGCCCGCCCGGCCGCCGTGCAGCCGGGCGCCCACTGTATTCTACTGTCCAGCCATCGCCAGATATTGCTCGGGCGTCACCGGCCCGATCGCGAACGTATCCGTGTGGACCGAGACATATTTGCGGAACTCGAGCGAGGCTGCCGCGCCGGAAGGCATCCCCATCTTCTTGGCTGCCGCATCCACCGCCGCGTCCTGCGCCGGGGTCGTCACTGGATCGATCGCCAGATAATCCCAGCTGTCGCCGTCGGTATGGGCATAGATCTTGCCCGTTGGAACTCCGGCTGCTTGAGCAGCGCGGTTCTGGGACGCGATCCACCTGAGCAAGGC
This sequence comes from uncultured Alphaproteobacteria bacterium, assembly GCA_963754245.1. GTDB lineage: Bacteria > Pseudomonadota > Alphaproteobacteria > Sphingomonadales > Sphingomonadaceae > Sphingomicrobium. The sequence goes on along the minus strand of CAVWET010000013.1, from coordinate 289,909 downwards.
GACCTGCTGCCCCGGAGCTGCGCGGTAGAGCGCGATGCGAGCCTTCGGCGGCTCAGCCGAGCTGCCTTGCGCATAGACGATCGTGCCGGACGCAAGCGCGCCCAGCGCCGCTGCCGCGGCGAGTTTGATCAATTGTTTCATTGTAGTTCCCCGCTTGGTTGTGCGTGAACGCTCACCAGGGATTTGAAGTGTAGCGCGATCCCGGAAAGGGGCCCCCTCGCGCCGAGGGCGGCCTGCGCTTTAACAGCAGCAGAGTCAAATGGCTGAGCGGTACCCAATCTTCGGATCTGGCACCGGCGACGGACCGCATACCCCTAGGGGCCGCAATGGGTTCGGCCACCCTCGAACTAGGAGTTTTCCCGACTACTCCCGCGCGGTCTCACGGTCATATCCCCTTCAAGCGGTCGCAGAGCTCCCCCTCTTCGGCGACCGCCACACAAGAAGCCTCGGCGAGCGAGATCGGTCGCTCGCCGAGGCTGAAGCCCCAGCATCGCCCGGCGATGCCCCAGAGGGGGGCGTCAGTTCCCGCCCATCATTCGAGGTGACCAATGCCCCAAACCGATGAACCCATCACACCCGCGCCGAAGACCGCTTCGGAGGCGACCAAGGCCAAACCGCCCGCGCCCGCAAAGACGCCGGGGGGCGTCTATTCCTTCACGATCGATACGGGGAGCGGCCGGCTCGTCAAGGTTGAGAGCGTCGACAGCACCGGCGCGCGCCATCCACTGACTTCCGAGGAAAAAGCCAAGTTCGCCAAGAGCCACCCGGCAATGCCCTTGCGGCGGCTGGTCGAACAGGCGTTCGAGGCAGGTATCGAATTCGTGCTCGGCGAAGAAGCCGGCAGCGACACTCCGGAAAGCAAGGAAGACGGCGAGCTCAGCGGCCTGCTGATCCAGACGATGATCGAACGCGGCAAGGCCAAGGAGCTGGTGAAGACCGAGAAACTCTCGACCGTGCCGCGATCGAAACGCTGATCGTCCAGGCCGGCAAGTAGCAGCACCAGTCATTGTTTGAGCCGCGCGGCGCGGCGGCAGTCCCCAAGCGCGCCATCCGGGCGGCAACGCCCTCAACCTGAAAGAAATCCTCATGGCTTATGCATCGACCTACGATGAATCCGCCTTCGGTGGCGGCGGTGGCGATGGCGAGTTGATCAAGCTGCTCGTCGGAAGCCGCGCCCGACGCAGCCGATTGCGCCGCCTGCTGCTCGCCAAGCTGATCCGCGACAGCCGCTCCGAGGAAACTGGGACGGACGAGGATTATGACGACGAGTCCGAGGACGACGACAGCCCGAACCTAGCCCGCCTTTTGATCGGGAGGGGCATGCGGCGCCGCCGTTTGCGCAAGTTGCTGCTCGCCAAGCTGCTCCGCGAGCGCGGCGCGGGCGACGACGAGGGTGAGGACATCGACGACGAAGGCGACGATGATCATCGGCTCGCCCGCTTGCTGGTCGGCCGCCGGATGGTGCGCCGCGCCAAGCTCCGTCGCCTCGTTCTCGCTAAGCTGCTGCGCGAACGCGGCGAGGGCGACGACGAGGGTGAGGACACCGACGACGAAGGCGACGACGACCAGAAGCTCATCCGCTTCCTCATCGGTGCGCGGATGGTACGCCGTCGCCGGGGCCGCCGGGCGGTTCTCGCCAAGCTGCTTAGCGAACGCGGCGAGGATGATGACGATGGCGAGGACATCGGTACCGACGACGACGAAGGCGGTATGGGTCGGATCGGCAAGGCTGCGATGTTCGGCGCTGCCAAGCGCCGTCAGCGCGTCCGCCGCGCCGTGCTCGCCAAGGTCCTGGCCGACCACGACGACGAGTGAATGACGCTAGGCCGCCGCGGAATTTCTCCCCCGCGGCGGCCTTCGCCATTGTTCAGGGCGCAGGCGCGCCGCCCGAGGCTTCGGCTCAATAGCCGAATAGCCGCATGACCAAGCCGTCGATCACGCCCTGATGCCAGTAGGGCACCAGGAACAGCAGGATGAGCGCGCTGAGCAGGGCGATGTTGGCGCGGCGGCCGCGGGCGAAGAACAAAGCCAGGAAGCAGCCGTCGATCGCGATATTGTAGGGGATGATCCAACCCCAGAAATGCGCCGGATGATGCGCATGCTGATCGAAGTACCAGCTGATGTTTGCAGCATGGTCGACCGCCTCGGCCGCGATCAGCATCCCGACGACGAACTTCCTGCGGGCCGCGAAATAGGCATGGAGGTGAGCATATTGCGCCTCATCCCGCGGGAACACGACGGCGGCGGCGAGATAATAGAAGGTCGCGAGCAGGATCGGCGCCCACAGATCGCCGAAATCGAGCGTAATCCCCTTCGACATGTCGAAGGCATCCACCCAGGTCGCGCAGATGAGGACAAAGATGAGCAGCGCCAGCAGCGCCGTCTGCGCCTCGAGCTTCTTCAGCGCATGGGCGCGGACCATGCCCGCGAACCCGCCGAGCAGCTCGGTCACCGCAAGGCCGAGGATCAGCCCGTAGAAGGCGAAGAAGAATGAGAAGCGGTCCATGCCTAGCCCCTGAGCACAGGAGCGCGTCTGCTGCGGCAAACGCGGGTCCATGTCGAGAGCGAGCGCAGGCCCACGCCGGTCCGATCTTCACCGATCTTCCCACTGACGACCGCGTCGACGACCGACGGGAACGACATGCCCCTAAGGTCACTAAAGTCACGGAGCGCGGCGCTTTTGTCGTGACCTTAAGGCGCTGCGCCGCAGCGTCCCCGTCATTGGCGCAGGGTAGGCGCGAGGCGGCAGCGGCTGCATCCGGCAGCTGAAGCCACCGCAGCGTGCGTGCAGGAAAGAGTTCCGCGGGCCCTGCGGCGTCAGTTCGTCGCCGCTTCCTTCGTGGGTGCGGTGCGGTTCCCGAGCACATAGCCGGCGATTCCGCTCAGCAGCGCGATCACGGCTTCCCCGGCAATGACCCGGAGCAGGCCGAGCAGCGACGCGGCCAGGACGATCATGATGATGGTCGCCAGCTTGGGAATGTCGGTCTGCTGCAGGATGTGGGCAATGCTCTCGCCGGAGAATTTACCCCGCCAGAACAGGGTGATGTAAACGACGGTGGCACCGGCGATCAGGATTCCGAACGCGAACAGCATGTACTGGGCAAGCGTGATGATGAAGTTCAGCAGCTCTGCGGGTAACTCCATTCGGCATCGTCGGTCTCCTCCGCTCCGTGACGGAGGTGTAACGTATTGCCGTTGGATGGCGAAATCTCGATCTCTGCCCGAGCATAAGAGAGCGATTGCGGAGCAATCGGGAGCTTATGTCGAACAGAGCGCGAAGCCCGGTCAGCCTGCCGCGAAGCGGACAGGACTGATGTCACGGGTCTTGGTCCTGCGCGGGTCTCAAGACTGTAGCTTTGTACCCGACCTTAGTTCCAGGGGACGATTGGCCTCCAGCTCCCATATATGGAAGAGCTGATTGATGGGATGTCCCGTGCCATCGACCCCTGTCATCTTCGGGGGGAAATCGATTCCGTCGCCTCGAAGGATGCGATCCTTCGCCATTGCATCGCGCCGAACTCCGCGCGCGAAGATAATTAGGAGACCTGCAGCTTCGTCTATGAAATCGAGCGCAGTCTTACGATTGTAGCGCCTCACCTGGTCGTCGACCCACCGGAACTGCTCCAAGACCTCTTTGCGCACGCCTCGCGTAATTGCATCCCAGAAGACATCCCGGGCGCTACCCCAGAACGCGATGCCTCCCATGTGCTTTGTACGCCCATTGATAAGATCAACCTCGACCAGTCCACCCGGCTCCTTCAGTTGGTGCCATCGGAAAAGCCAAGTGTGAAAAAATGCGCGTCGATCCTCGAGACGCTGCTGTAGCTGTTTCGCTACGGCGTGAATGCCATCTCAGATTGATGCGGATCGGAGCGCTATTGATCGAGGAAGGAGCGCATTTTACGGCTCCTTGAAGGATGCTTGAGCTTGCGCAAAGCCTTCGCCTCGATCTGCCGGATACGCTCGCGGGTTACGCTGAACTGCTGCCCGACTTCCTCCAGCGTATGATCGGTGTTCATGCCGATGCCGAAGCGCATGCGCAGCACGCGCTCTTCGCGGGGGGTTAGGCTGGCGAGGACGCGCGTGACGGTTTCCTTGAGGTTGGACTGGATCGCGGCGTCGACCGGGATGACGGCGTTCTTGTCCTCGATGAAGTCGCCGAGGTGGCTGTCTTCCTCGTCGCCGATCGGGGTTTCGAGGCTGATCGGCTCCTTGGCGATCTTGAGGACCTTGCGGACCTTTTCGAGCGGCATGGAGAGACGCTCGGCAAGCTCCTCCGGGGTCGCTTCGCGGCCGGTCTCGTGCAGGAACTGGCGGCCGGTGCGGACCAGCTTGTTGATCGTCTCGATCATGTGCACCGGGATGCGGATGGTGCGCGCCTGGTCCGCGATCGAGCGGGTGATCGCCTGCCGGATCCACCAGGTGGCGTAGGTCGAGAATTTGTAGCCGCGGCGGTATTCGAACTTATCGACCGCCTTCATCAGGCCGATGTTCCCTTCCTGGATGAGGTCGAGGAACTGCAGCCCGCGGTTGGTGTATTTCTTGGCGATGGAGATGACGAGGCGCAGGTTGGCCTCGACCATTTCCTTCTTGGCGATGCGCGCTTCGCGCTCCGCCTTCTGAACCTGGTTGACGATCCGGCGGAACTCGCTGAGCGAGGTGCCGGTGCCGGTCGCGATGGCGCTGATCTCGTTGCGGATGCGCTCGACCGTGTCGCCTTCCGCCGAGGCGAAGGCGGCCCATTTCTTGTCGAGCCTGGCGACGTCCTTCAGCCAGTTCTCGTCGAGCTCGTGGCCCATGTAGCTTTCGAGGAAAGCGCGGCGGGGGACGCGGTGGCGCTCGGCGAGGCGCAGCATCTGGCCGCCAAGCCCGGTGAGGCGGCGGTTGTAACTGTAGAGCGCGTCGACCAGCATCTCGATCTTCGAATTGTGGAACTGGACGCTTTCGACTTCGGCGGTGAGTTGCTCGCGCAGCTTCTGGTACTTCCGCTCGTCCGCCGGGGGGAACTCGCCGCCGGCCTGGAGCGCGTCCATGCGCGCGCCCTGGACCTTGGAGAATTTCTTGAAGACCGAGGTGATCTCGGCGAATTTCTCGAGCGCCTGGGGCTTCAGCGTCTCTTCCATCTGGGCGAGGGAGAGCGTGTTGTCCTCATCGTCGTCCTCGGCGGCCTGCGGCTGCGTACGCCGCTCGACCATGTCCTCGTCGTCTTCGTTGACGTCGGCTTCGGGCTGGTCGGCGACCTCTTCCTCTTCCTTGATCGAGGGGCCGGCGACCTTCTCGCTGATTTCGCCTTCGCCGCCGCCTTCGCCGCCTTCCTCGGTCTCGTTGAGCTGCTCGGCGGTCGGACCCTTTGAAAGCATGGCCTCGAGATCGATGATCTCGCGCAGCTGCATGCGGCCCTCGTTGAGGGCGTTGGACCAGCCGATGATGGCGTTGAAGGTGATCGGGCTTTCGCACAGGCCCCAGATCATCGTGTCGCGGCCGGCCTCGATGCGCTTGGCAATGGCGATCTCGCCCTCGCGGGAGAGCAGTTCCACGGCGCCCATCTCGCGCAGGTACATGCGGACCGGGTCGTCGGTGCGGTCGGTCGGCTCCTTCTTCGTCGCCGCCGCGGGGCGGGGGCCGCCATCGTCGAGCGGGTCGACCTCGTCCTCGATCTGCGGCTCGGGCTCCTTGTCCTCTTCCTCGTCTTCCGAATCCTCGGCGCTCTCGACGACGTTGATGCCCATGTCGTTGAGCGCGGACATGACGTCCTCGATCTGCTCGGACGACATCTGGTCCTGGGGAAGGGCCTCGTTGAGCTCTTCGTAGGTGACCACGCCGCGCTTCTTGGCGCGGGCGATCATCTTCTTGATCGACGCGTCGTTGAGGTCGATGAGGGGCGCGTCGCCCGCTTCGGCCGTTTCGACTTCCTGTGCTTCGTTTTTCGCCATTAGTTCCGCCGCTTAATCGGTGCCGGCAAGCTGCGCCAGCCTCTGTCTTAACCCGTGCCGCGCCTGCATCAGGCGCTGCTGTTCATCGAGGGCCTCGTCGGTCAAATCCCGCTTCAGCCTTTCCGTTGCATCCTCCAGGGCCTTTTCGACTTCCTCCGCCGCGGCGATGATCTCGACCGCTGCGGCCAGATCGCTTCGGGCACGATCCGGATCGCTGTCGCGACGGGTGAAGGAAAAACCCATGGTGCGTGGGCCTTTACCGCCCGTTGCTCCATCGGTGCCCAATATGGTGTGAACTGCGCCCTGATCAAGCGCAGCGCCGGAGAAGGCCGCGTTGACCAGCTCGTCGCGGATTTTCGCGGTGCTGGTGTCGGTGATGGGTAGGGCGGCGAGCTGCTCGCAATGGGCCGGAATTTCCTCCGGGAAATTGGCGAAACCGAGCATGAGCGCGCGGGCGGTTGGCGCGTCGATGCCGCTGGAGGCGATGGCGCGGGCCTGCCCGCCGACGGGAGGCTCGGGCGGGGTGAAACGCCCGTTCTTGAACGATCCGCGGCGCTTCTGCGGTTGCGGCGCGCTGAAGGCGGCGGGACGGCGCTGCTCATAGAAGCGGCTGAGCCAGTCCTCGCGATAGATGCGGCTGAGATCCGCGTGGCCGATCGCCGCGGCGTGGGCGATGAGGCGCTGCTTGAGCCCGGCCCAGGCTTCGGGCGTGGTGAGGGGCTCGGCTTCGACTTCATGACGCCACAACCGCGCGTCGAGCGGCTCGGGATTGGAGAGCAGGGCCTCCATCGCCTCGCGGCCGGCTTTTTGTTGCGCGGCTCCATCCCCGCCAACCGCCGCCGCGGCTGTGCGAATGACGTCGTCGGGGTCCTGGCCGGCGGGAAGCTCGATAAAGCGCAGCGTTCGCTCGGGCGTGATGTGGGGCAGGGCGCGGAAAGCCGCGCGGATCGCGGCCTTCTTCCCGGCGCTATCGCCGTCGAAGCACATGATCGGCGACGGATCGAGCCGCCACATGCGCTCCAGTTGCGCCTCCGTGACGGCTGTGCCGTTCGGCGCGACCGCTTCGGAAATGCCGGCGCGGTCGAGAGCGATCACGTCCATGTAGCCCTCGACCACGATCAGACGCTTGGCGGAGCGGCTCGCAGGGCCCGCGCGGTCGATGTTGTAGAGGGTGCGGCCCTTGTCGAAGAGCGGCGTGTCGGGTGAGTTGAGGTACTTGGGCTCGCCGTCGCCGAGGATGCGCCCGCCGAAGCCGATCACGCGCCCCCGAGGGTCGCGGATCGGAATCATCAGGCGGCCGCGGAAGCGGTCGTAGGTATCCTTGCCCGGCTCATCCGGCTTGATGAGCATGCCGGTTTCGACGAGCTTGTCCTCGCCAAGCTTTTCAAGCGCACGCTTGAGGGCGGTGCGGCTGTCCGGAGCGAGGCCGAAGCCAAATCGCTGGATGGTGGTGGCATCAATGGCGCGACGCTTGAGGTATTCCCGAGCATCGGCGCCGGCGATCCCCTGCAGTTGCTCGGAATACCATTTGGCGACTTCGGCCATCACGTCTGTCAGGGTCGAGGCTCGCTCGGCGCGTTCACGGGCTTGCGGGTCCGGCGCAGGAACTTCGAGCCCGGCCTTGACCGCAAGCTCCTTCACCGCGTCCATGAATTGCATGCCGCGATTGTCGGTCAGGAAGCGAATTGCGTCGCCGTGCGCTCCGCAGCCGAAGCAGTGGTAGAAGCCCTTGTCGTCGTTGACGGTGAAGCTGGGGGTCTTCTCATTGTGGAAGGGACAACAGGCTTTCCACTCCCGTCCGGCGCGGAGCAGCTTCACCGACGGGGCGATCACGGCCGAAAGGACCGTTCGAGCGCGAAGCTCGTCGAGGAAAGCCGGACTCAACGTCATCTAGGAAAGTGAGTGTGTCGCATCCCGGTTACGCGCCCGCAAGCGCGCGAGGACGAGTTATCCACAGGGGCGAATTGGTAGTGCCTTTGAAGCCGTCCTTCCGACTGCGTGAATATTTGACCCGAGGCAACAACCAAGTGGCTGTTTTCGAAGCATTCATTCCATGCACGAAACGAGCAGATTACAGTTAATCTGTCGCCGTTCCGGCACACAGCGGCGCGAAGACCGCTGAGCGGAACGAACATGGGAGGGGTTTCATATGTTGACCAAGATCAGCGGGCTCGCCCGCGCGCTCTACATCATCCTCGCAATCGCGGCGGGATTTGTCGCCCTCGGCATGATGAATGTGCCGTTGGTGCTTGTCGTACTGGGTCTCGTTGCGGGCTTGGCCATGCCCCAGGACAGATATGTTTCCGCAGGTGTGACGGCGATCGCACTGCCGATCATTGGAGCGGCCCTAGGCCACATCCCGACAATAGGTGGCCAGCTTGGCGCAATCGCGACCAACCTGCAGATGGGCGTTGCCGGAGCGCTCGCAAGCGCATTGGCCATCGTTCTCTATCACTTGGTAATGGACAGCGTGACTGGCCTCACGGGTAGCGGCAGCACCGCTACCGCGGCTGCGGCAACAAGGTAGACGTAAATTCGAACGATCTTTGGGCTCCGCCGCGCGTCGCGGCGGGGCCTTTTTCTTGAGAAGCGGGGACGGTCCTTTCGGCTATGAAACGAATGGGCTATAGGCCGCCCGCGTTGCGCCTGTTTGCGTTCGTTCGAACCTCTCGGGAGCATGATCATGAAATCAGCAGTCCTCACCCTCGCCACCGTCCTCGCCGCTGCGGCCACAACCGGCTGCGACAAGGCGGAATCGCTCAAGCCCGCGGCGACCGCGCAGGCGGCGCTTAGCGACGCCGACGCGACCAAGGTGGCCGATGCGACGGTCGAGGTATGGAAATCGACGGATGCCGCGAAGATCAAGGCGCTCTATGCTCCGTCGGTAGAAGCCTATGACTTTGTCGCTCCAGGACTTGCCCCGGATCGGGCGGAGTTCGACAAGCGCCAAGATGCTTTTGCTGCGGCCAAGCTCGATGGAGCGAAGCAAGTCGAACGCAAAATCCAGGTCCTGTCGCCCGACGTCTTCGTGATGAGCGGCACGTGGGATTTGAGTAGCAGCACCATGCCCGCCAATAATGCGACCGTCCGCTGCACGGACGTGTTCCAAAAGGACGCGAGCGGGAATTGGACGATCGTCAACGAGCATTGCTCGCCGGTGCCCAAGGCGACCTAAGCCTAATTGCCGCTAGGTGAGCGCTGACTTAACCAGTGCGCTCGCCCGGGTGGGTTCGATCGAGGTGCCGAGGCGCTCCTTAACCAGCGCCATCACGCGGCCCATGTCCTTCATCGACGAGGCGCCGGTTTCGGCGATGATCTCACGGATCCGGGTCTCAGCTTCGGCATCGCTCAGCTGCTGCGGCAGGAAGCGCTCGATCACCGTGATCTCGGCTTCCTCCACAGCGGCGCGGTCTTCGCGGTTGCCCTTGCGATAGACCTCGGCCGATTCGCGGCGCTGCTTGATCATCTTCTGAAGGACCTCAGTGACGAGGGCACCGTCGTCCTTGGGAGCACCGCCGGTGCGCGCTTCGATATCGCGGTTCTTGATCGCCGCGGAAACGAGGCGGAGCGTGCCGACTACCTCCTTGTTGCCGGCCTTCATCGCGGTGATGGTCGCCGCCTTGATGTCGTCGCGGATCATCTGTCTGTCTCTGCCCGGAAACGATCAGCCCTAGCTGCGCTTTCTCGGCCTGACCAGACGTTGACCGGAAGGGTGAATGCGCATAGCGACGACGCCTTAGCGACATCGCCGAAAACTCCTGACGGAAGGCTCCTCCGCCCATGGCCGACGTACGACCTCTGCACGCGCTCAGACCCGAGGGCGCGACGGGAGTCATCGTGTTCGCCGACGGGCGGGTGGTGTGGGGCCAGGGTTTCGGTGCGGAAGGCGAGGCGGTCGGGGAACTGTGCTTCAACACCGCCATGACGGGCTATCAGGAAGTGATGACCGACCCGAGCTACGCCCGGCAGGTCATCGCCTTCACTTTCCCGCACATCGGCAATGTCGGTGCCAACGACGAGGACGTCGAGGCGGGCGAGGCACATGCGCTGGGATGCCTTGTGCGCGAGGTGGTGACGGAGCCCAGCAACTACCGCGCGAACCAGGGCTTTGCGGACTGGATGCGAAAGTGGGGGCGGATCGGGATTGCAGGCGTCGACACGCGAGCGCTGACCAAGCTGGTGCGGAACGAAGGGCCTCCGAATATCACTATCGCGTATCGCGCGGACGGCCAGTTCGATCTGGAAAAGCTGCAAAAGATGGCGGTGGAATGGCCGGGGCTCGAAGGCATGGACCTCGCCAAGGAGGTCAGCCGGCTGCAGGTGGAGCGCTGGACCGGCGGCAAATGGGCGTGGGGGAAGGGATACGAGCTCGGCGGAAATGATCCAAGCCGACCACATGTCGTCGCAGTCGATTATGGCAACAAACGCAACATCTTCCGCAATCTTGTTGAGGCCGGCGCTCGCGTGACGGTTGTGCCGGCGACGGCCACTTTCGACGAGATCATGGCGCATGAGCCGGACGGGTTTTTCCTGTCGAATGGCCCGGGAGACCCGGCGGCAACGGGCGAATATGCAGTGCCGGTAATCCAGCAGATGCTCGAGACGAAGAAGCCGCTGTTCGGCATCTGCCTCGGGCACCAGATGCTGGCGCTCGCCGTCGGCGGACGGACGAGCAAGATGTTCCAGGGCCACCGCGGGGCGAACCATCCGGTCAAGCGGCTGTCGGACGGGCAGGTTGAGATCACGTCGATGAATCACGGCTTCGCGGTCGAGCGCGAGGGCATGCCGGACAATGTGCGCGAGACGCATGTGTCGCTGTTCGACGGCTCCAACTGCGGGATTGAACTGACTGACCGTCCCGCGTTCAGCGTGCAGTATCACCCGGAGGCCTCACCGGGTCCTCAGGACAGTTTCTACCTGTTCGAGAAGTTCGTGAACCAAATCGCGAAGGAGGCGTGAGATGAATGTTCGGCAGTGCGCTGTGCTCTTCAGTGTGACCATTGCCTCGCCGCTCTTCGCCCAGCGCATCGAAGAGGTCCCTGCCAGCAAGGCGCCGACCGTTTACCGGCCCGATGACCTGTTCCAGCTGCCGCCCGGCGCATGGCATTATGCGAAGCATCTTTGGCAGGGTTCCGAGCCGTGCACCGAAGAACAGTGCGAGGCGGGCTTTACCTCTGGGAATCTCGTTCTCAGCGTCGAGCATAGCAAGGGTTGGCTGCGTGTGATGGCGGGGTTCCGCAATTGTGCGCCAGTCGCCTTCAGCGAGGTCGAGACAGGCAAGTCGCCGGATCGATCCTTGCGCAGCCACGTGGAGAGCCAAGTCGCGCGCGTGGTCAAAGGCGCGGCCAAGACCTGCAAGCTGACCGCGCCGGCGGTAGCGAACCTCAGCGTGGCCTCGATGTTCCCGGGAGCGAAATGAAGCATCGCGAGTTCGTCCTGCCCAGTCTCCTTGCCGCCGCGACCCTTTCCGGTTGTGCGACGGCGCGGTTGCACAGCGAAGCGCAACTCAATGAGGTCGCTGTCGCCTGCGGGCTGTCTTATGGCGACGTCGTGCAGGAAGCCGAGGAGAAGCGGCTGCTGTTTCTTTACCGCGTCGCGCCGGAGCCTCGACAGCGGCACTGCGTCTACCAGTGGGCGCATAAGAACCACCTGACTCTCGTCATCATCAATGCGGTCAACCAGCCGCAAGAGCCGGAAGCACCGAAAAGCTAGATGCCCAAGCGTACCGACATCTCGTCCATCCTGATCATCGGCGCGGGGCCGATCGTCATCGGCCAGGCAGCCGAGTTCGACTATTCGGGGAGCCAGGCCGTCAAGGCGCTGAAGGCCGAGGGCTATCGCGTGATCGTCGTCAATTCGAATCCGGCGACGATCATGACCGATCCGGAGCTGGCGGACGCTACTTATATCGAGCCGATCACTCCGGCGATCGTTGCCAAGATCATCGAGAAGGAGAGGCCCGACGCCTTGCTTCCGACCATGGGCGGGCAGACGGCACTCAATACTGCGCTGGCGCTCTTCAAGGACGGGACGCTCGACCGGCTCGGCGTCCAGCTCATTGGCGCCAACGCCGATGCGATCGAGAAGGCCGAGGACAGGCTCAAGTTCCGCGAGGCGATGGACAAGATCGGGCTCGAAAGCCCGCGCTCTGCGATTGCGCATAGCCTGGAGGGGGCCCTGGCGGCGCTCGATACTGTCGGGTTGCCGGCGATCATCCGGCCCAGCTTCACGCTCGGCGGGACGGGCGGCGGCATTGCCTACAACCGCGACGAGTTCGAGGCGATCGTTCGGGGCGGGCTCGAGGCCAGCCCAACCAGCGAAGTGCTGATCGAGGAATTGGTGCTCGGCTGGAAAGAATTCGAGATGGAGGTGGTCCGCGACAAAGCGGACAATGCCATCATCATCTGCTCGATCGAGAACATCGACCCGATGGGCGTGCATACCGGCGACAGCATCACCGTCGCTCCGGCACTAACGCTGACCGATAAGGAATATCAGCGGATGCGTTCGGCGTCGATTATGGTGCTTCGGGAAATCGGCGTCGAAACAGGCGGTTCTAACGTACAGTTCGCAGTCGATCCAAAGACCGGCCGTATGGTCGTGATCGAGATGAACCCGCGCGTGTCGCGGTCGTCGGCACTGGCATCGAAGGCCACCGGCTTTCCGATCGCCAAGGTCGCGGCGCGGCTGGCGGTCGGTTACACGCTCGACGAGATCGCCAATGACATCACGGGCGGAGCGACGCCAGCGAGCTTCGAGCCGACGATCGATTATGTGGTGACCAAGATCCCGCGCTTTGCGTTCGAAAAGTTCAAGGGCGCGGAGGCCTTGCTCTCAACTTCGATGAAGTCGGTCGGCGAGGTGATGGCCATCGGCCGCAATTTCGCGGAGAGCCTGCAGAAGGCGCTGCGCGGCCTGGAGACCGGGCTCGATGGCCTCGACCGGGTGCGCGAGCTCGAAGGTGCGGATCCGACCGAGATCGAGCGGCACCTGGCCCGGCCGACGCCCGATCGCCTGCTGATCGCAGCCGAGGCGCTGCGGCAGGGTTTCACGGTCGAGCGGATCAACGAGATTGCCCACTTCGATCCGTGGTTTTTGAGGCGCTTGGAAGAGATCGTACACGCTGAAGAGGAAGTTCGCGTGAGCGGCCTTCCCAGCGATGCACGGGGCATGCGGCGGTTGAAGGCGATGGGTTTTTCCGACGCGCGGCTCGCCCAGCTGGCGCTGCGCTCGGCTCACGTGCAGCGTGAGATGGGGGAGGCGGTCGCGGCGGGCGGCTCGGGCACCGTGCATACCGCCATGAAGGCAATGACCGGCGGGATTACGGAGGACGAGGTCCGGGCGCACCGCCTGCGGTTCGGCGTCCGACCGGTGTTCAAGCGCATCGACAGCTGCGCCGCGGAGTTCGATGCCGCGACGCCCTATCTCTATTCGACCTATGAGGCGCCGCTGTTCGGCGAGCCGGAGGACGAGGCCGACGTCAGCGACCGCCGGAAGATCATGATTCTCGGCGGCGGGCCGAACCGGATCGGGCAGGGGATCGAATTCGACTATTGCTGCTGCCACGCGGCTTTCGCGCTCGGACGCGACCGCGGCGAGCAGAAGGGCGCCGGCTTCGAAGTCATCATGGTCAACTGCAACCCGGAAACGGTCTCGACCGACCCGGACACCTCGGACCGTCTCTATTTCGAGCCGCTGACGGCAGAGGACGTGCTCGAGATCGTACGACGCGAGCAGGAGAAGGGCGAGCTTCTCGGCGTCATCGTCCAGCTCGGCGGGCAGACGCCGTTGAAGCTTGCGGCGCAACTGCAGGATGCGGGTGTGCCGATCCTCGGGACCTCGCCCGACAGCATCGACCTGGCCGAAGACCGCGAGCGGTTCGCGTCGCTGGTGCAGCAGCTAGGGCTCAAGCAGCCGGCGAATGGGATCGCGCGCAGCCGCGACGAGGCGATCCGGGTGGCTGAGCGGATTGGCTATCCGGTGCTTCTGCGGCCTTCCTACGTGCTCGGCGGGCGCGGCATGGAGATCGTCGACGGGCCGCAGCAGCTCGATCATTATATTGCGACAGCGGTGCAGGTGTCTGGATCGTCGCCGGTGTTGATCGACCGTTACTTGCGCGATGCGATCGAAGTCGACGTGGACGCGATCTGCGATGGCACGGACGTCGTCGTGTGCGGCGTGCTCCAGCATATCGAGGAAGCGGGGGTGCACTCGGGCGACAGCGCCTGCTCGATCCCGCCATACAGCCTGGACGAGCGGATAGTGCGTGAGATCGAGCGGCAGGCGCGGGAGTTGGCGCTGGCCTTGAAGGTCAGGGGCCTAATGAACGTTCAGTTCGCCGTGAAGGACGGTGAGGTTTATCTGATCGAGGTGAATCCACGGGCCTCGCGGACCGTGCCGTTCGTCGCAAAGGCGACCGGAACGCCGCTCGCGAAGATGGCGGCGCGGGTGATGGCGGGTGAGCCGCTGAGCCGCCTCGGTGAGGTGCGGCGCATCACGGACTACATTGCGGTCAAGGAATTTGTCTTCCCGTTCGCGCGTTTCCCAGGGACCGATCCCGTGCTCGGACCGGAAATGAAGAGCACCGGAGAAGTCATGGGAATCGACCGGGATTTCGACATTGCATTCGCAAAGAGCCTGATCGGCGCCGGCATGAACCTGCCGCAGAGTGGAACCGTGTTCGTGTCGGTCAAGGACGCGGACAAGGACAATATCGTTGCGGCGGTTGAGAAGATGGTCGAGCTCGGCTTCTCGATCATCGCTACCGGCGGCACGGCGGCGCATCTTGCGTCCAAGGGACTGCCGGTCACGCAGGTGAACAAGGTGGCGCAGGGACGGCCGCATATCGTCGACAAGCTGCTCGACGGAGAAGTCGACGTGGTCTTCAACACGACGGAGGGCTGGCAGTCGCTGAAGGATAGCCACTCGATCCGCGCTACCGCACTCCACAAGAAGGTGCCTTATTTCACCACCGCGGCCGCCAGCCTCGCGGCCGCACGGTCGATCGAAGCGGTGCGAGGGCACGCGCTTGAAGTCGCGTCGCTCCAGTCCTATTATTCGCCGGCTTAAGAGAGAGCTCCACCGACAATCTGAACGGTTACGCGCGCTGACGACGGCGCGCCCGTCCAGACCTTTGACCCGGCGGAATAGTGAAAAGGGTTTAGAGTAATGGCGACTGCCGAAAAGGTGCCGATGCTGGCCGAGGGCCACCGCAAGCTGACCGACGAGCTCCGGCGGCTGAAGGTTGAGGAGCGCCCGGCGATCGTCGAGGCGATCGAGGAAGCGCGCGCGCACGGCGACCTCAGCGAGAATGCCGAATATCACGCGGCCAAGGAGCGTCAGGGCCACGTCGAGGCGACCATCGCCGATCTGGAGGATCGCCTCAGCCGTGCCATGGTGATCGATCCGACGACCCTGTCTGGTGACAAGGTCGTGTTTGGCGCGACCGTCACCCTGCTCGACGAGGACGAGAAGAAGGTGAAGTACCAGCTTGTCGGACAGGTCGAGGCGGACGCGAACCAGGGACGGATCAGCTACAATTCGCCGCTCGGCCGGGCGCTAATCGGGCGCCAGAAGGGTGAGGAGGTCGAAGTGTCGACCCCGTCGGGCGACCGCTATTACGAGATCAAGAAGATCGAGTTCATCTGATCCGCTGATGGATCGCATTCCGCGCACAGCCACGGTCGTGATCAGCGCGGTCACCGCGCTTGCGTGGCTGCTTGCGCTCCTCGCAGGCCCGGCGTTCAACGCTCCCTACTTTCTGGGCTTCATTCCGGCGCGCTTCAGCGGGCTGGTTATGATCGCTCCTGCGGTCCCGACCTTCCTCACGCCACTCACAGCGACGCTGGTTCACTCTGGCCTCATCCATCTCGGCTTCAATCTGCTTGTGTTCTTGTGGTGCGGCGCCCAGGTCGAGCGTGTGCTCGGCAGGGCCGGGTTGATCTTGCTCTACGTCGTTGGCGCCTACGCCTCGGCAATGCTGCAATGGGCCGCGAGCCCGGGTTCGATCGTACCCATGATTGGCGCGAGCGGGGCGATCAGCGCAGTCATCGGCGCGTTCGCGCTGAGCTTCGGGCGTGCCAAGGCTTTCACGAACAATCTGCGGGTCAATCGCTGGATTAATGTCGCGTGGCTCATGATAGCGTGGGTGATTCTGCAGGTGATGATGGGGTGGCTTGCCGGCGGTCAGGGATATCTGCTCGCGACGCCGGCGCACATCGGCGGCTTTGCAGCGGGGCTGCTGCTCCAGCGCCCGCTGCTGCTCTTCCACTACCGCAAGGCTTGAGCCGACTTCATCGGAGCCGCCGGGCTCTGCGCGATGAAGCGGTGAACCTCGTCTTCGAGGATCGGTAGGGGCACCGAGCCGAGGCCCAGGAACATCGTGTGGAACTTGCGGATGTCGAACTTCGTGCCGAGCGCCTGCTCTGCTTCCGCGCGAAGCCGTAGGATCGTCATCTGCCCGAGCTTGTATGACAGCGCCTGGCCGGGCCAGCTGATGTAGCGGTCGACTTCGGTTACGACCTCATGACGCGACAGCGCGGTATGGTTGGCGAGGTAGTCGATCGCCTGCTGCCGGGACCACCCGTAACGATGGATGCCCGTATCGATCACGAGGCGCGCGGCGCGCCACATCTCGTAGCTCTGCTGGCCGAAGCGCTCGTAGGGCGTGCGGTAGATGCCCATCTCGATGCCGAGATATTCGCAGTAAAGACCCCAGCCTTCACCGTACCCCGAGAAATAGATGTTGCGGCGGAAGCGCGGCAGCGTCTTGCCTTCGCTGGCGATTGCGGCCTGGAAGCTGTGGCCGGGCGTGCATTCGTGCAGCGTGAGAACGGGGATGTTGTAGAGTGGCCGGCTCGGCAGGTCGTAGGTGTTCATCTGGCAGCTTTCGAGGCCGCCGCGTCCCGACGTGTAGAAGGGCGCGAGCGCTTCCGGGACAGGGATGATCGTGAAGCGCTTACGCGGCAGTAAGTCGAAATAGTCCTTGAGCTTCCCGTCGACTCTTTTCGCGGCGTAGGCCGAGACTCCGAGCAGATCGTCTGGGTTGCGGGCGATGAACTGCGGATCGGTCCGCAGGAATTGCAGGAACTCGGGGAAACTGCCCTTGAAACCGCTCTCCCGCATCGTCCGCTGCATCTCGGCATCGATGCGGGCGACCTCCTTCAGGCCGATCTGATGGATCTGCTCGGGTCCAAGGTCGAGCGTCGTGTATTTGCGGATCTGGGCGCGATAGTAAGCGTCGCCTTGCGGCAAGTCGCGCGCCGAGGTCGTCTTGCGAGCCCCAGGTACGTAGGTGTCGCGATAAAAGGTCAGCAGATCGCGATACGCGGGGATTACCGCCTGATCGATCGCGGCGCGGCCTTCAGCGCGCAGCTTTTCCTGGTCGGCCGCGCTGATCGTCGAGGGCATGGTTCGGAACGCTTCAAAGAAGGCGTTTTGCTCTGCGGGCTTGATGAAGGAAGCGATGGAGGCGTCGCGGCCGGCGAGCGTCGCTTGCGGAGGAGTGAAGCCGCGTTGGAGGCCGGCGCGCATGTTGGCGATGTGCTCATCGAAGTAGCGCGGGATGTCCCGCATCCTCCCGATGTAACGTTGATAGGCGGCGGCATCGTCGAGCGGATCACGCTCGTTCAGGTAGGTCCAGAAGTTGCTGTCGCTGTTCGCCGGCATTTCCCAGTCGCGGAACTTTGCATCGGCGACCGCGGCTTCGAGGATGGCGCGAAGCACGCCAGCATTGACGCGTTCGTCCGGTGATAGGCTGCTCGTCGGGATGGCGTTCAGCTGATCAAGCATCTGCTGCTCGAACCTAGCGCGGGCGAGCTGCGTCGCGGGATCGACTTTGGCGAGGTAGGCGGCGGCTTGGTTTTCGCCCTTCGAGTCTTCGAAGTAGCCGGACTCCTTCTGGTCCCAGTTGGAATAAGCCTCGTAGAGGACCTTCAAGCGCGCATCGGCCGATTGCTGAGTTGCGGCAGCCGGAGCCGCCTGGGGCTGAGCGAGAGCTGAAGTAGCGACGCCGCAAAGAGCGGCCGAGATCAGGATGGTGAGATTGCGCATGGCTGCAGCGTGGCGGCTCTCGCGACGCCTCGCAATATGCCGCTGCCGATTTAAGCGGCAGGCTGTTTCGGGCGCCTTATTCCTTCGGCTTCCGGCTCGAGCAGGCGGTGCAGGTGGACGACGACATATTTCACCTCGGCATCATCCACGGTGCCCTGCGCCTTGCCCCGCCAGGCGTCTTCCGCCGCGGCGAAGCTGTCATAGATGCCAACGAGGTCGATCGTGTTGAGGTCGAAGTCGAGGCCCTGCGGATCTTTGACCCGCCCTCCGAAGACGAGGTGAAGCTTGCTCATGGGTCGAGCGCTATCACGATCCGCTGCTCCTGCGAACCGCCTCAGTCGGTCTTGCGGGCTGCGTCGAGGGCCGCCTGGCCGGAGTCCTTGGCCGCCTGCGTGACGTCGGACAGGAACGAGCGGATGGTCTCCTCCGCACGTTCCCGGTTGAGGCCCAGATCGCCGAGCCTTTGGCCGCCCGTGTCCTTCGCGGCCTCGTAGGCGGCGCGAGCGCTTTGCTTGACGCGGCGAGCGGTCGGGCGAATGGCGCGCGTTTCTGCCTGCGTGCGGGGAAGCAATGCGGCAATCAGTGCCCCGGCAGCCAGTCCACCGGCAAGCGCGATAAGCGGCGCCTCGGTCAGCGTGTCCGATACTCGCTCGCGAGCGCTGTAGGCTTCGATGGCGCTCTGGCGCGAACCTGTGTCGGGGGTGGTCCTCTGGTCCGTCATTCTACTCTCTCCGTTTCATTCTTTTGCGCGGACGTCTTGCGGGTCCTGCGCTTCTTTCGTTTCTCTTTGCCGGCGTTGAACATCGACCCGGCGAGATCCATGAGCGGCTCGCGGGCGAGAAACATGGTGATCGCCGCCACGACCCCAGTTGCGGCCAACGGCCGAGCCTTGACCGCGTCCACCGCGTCCTCGGCGAGATCGGCGCCCTTCTCTTTCGCCCCCTGCCACGCGCCTTTCGCGAGGGTCTTCGGGCTCAAACGATCTTGGAGTTCCTGCGCCGTGGCCATTAGCCGCGCCCGGCGGCGCTCCGCCTCGATGCGCGCCGCAGCAATTTCCGGCGTGTCCCTCACAGGTCACGCACTAAGCGCTGGTAGCCGTACCAGGCGCATCCGCCGCCGATGACAGCGAAGATCAGCAAGCCGACAAAACCCGCCGCAAGCGGACCGATGAAGCGCGACAAAGCGATCACCACGCCGACGGCAAGCGCCATGACGGCCGCGAGCGCGAAGATGAAGGCAGCGCCGAACAAGCCAAGAGGCAGCGCGAGCGCCTTGCCCTTCGCCGCGGCAATGGCCTTGACCCAGTCGATCTCGGCAAGCGCATAGGCCTTGCCCTCCTCGATGAGCTCATGAATGAGCTCTCCGACGGGGCGCTCGGCCTTTGACCCCGGATCGACCGGCTTCAGCATCAGTCCTCGTCGTCGCGATCGCTGGCGAGACCGCTTTTGAAGAGTCGAGCCACGACGAAACCGATGACGGCAGCACCGGCAAGCGCAATGCCTGGGGAGTTCCGCACGAAGGTGCGGGTGTCCTCGATCAGCTCGTCGGGGTCCTTCTCCGCGATCGTGTTGGCAGCATTCTCGATCGCACCGGCAGCGCGGCGAGCATAATCGCCATATTCAGGGCCGAGCCGTTCTTCGATGCCGGCCGCCGTGTCGCCCACCATCTTGGAGACATTGGCAAGCGTCTCGGACGTCCGCTCGAGGCCCTGGGTGACGAGACCGCGGGCGCGATCGCCGGCCTGGCTCGCGAGCTGCTCGCGACCATCCCGAATGCGGTCCGCAAGTCCGCGATCGGACGTGTCTCTTCGTGCCACCAAGGGCGTGTCCTCCGTTGCTGGGGCGGGATTTGCCGAGTTTTGCGCGGTCACATCCGTGCTGGCGGCACCTTCGATCACCGTGTCTGTACCCTCGGGCAGAGCGTCCGCCCTGTCATCACCAAATTGTTGTACCATTGGGCCAGTCCTCCTTTGTCCGCTCAACCCGGAGGCCGAAGCCTTCGTTCCGGGATGTCGCAGCGAAAGTTGCACGCCTCGACGCCGCGCTTATACGCGCCACAGAGCCCCTCATATCATTACGATGACGCAAAGAAAGAAGAGCATGACCCTGATCGTCGACGTGCACGCCCGCCAGATCCTGGACAGCCGTGGCAATCCGACGGTGGAAGTTGACGTCACGCTCGAGGACGGGAGCATGGGGCGTGCAGCGGTGCCGTCGGGCGCGTCGACGGGCGCCCATGAAGCGGTCGAGCTGCGCGATAGCGACAAGAGCCGCTGGGGCGGCAAAGGCGTCGGCAAGGCGGTGGACGCGGTCAATGGCGAGATCGCCGACGAGGTGGTCGGGCTGGACGCGGAAGACCAGGCGGAGGTCGATCGGGCGATGATCGCGCTCGACGGAACGGACAATAAGGGGCGGCTCGGCGCGAACGCGATCCTTGGAGTGTCGCTGGCTAATGCAAAGGCGGCGGCGGATGCGCGCGGGTTGCCGCTCTATCGCTACGTCGGCGGCGTCGATGCGAACCTGCTGCCGGTACCGATGATGAATATTCTCAACGGCGGCGTTCACGCGGACAATGGCATCGACTTTCAGGAATTCATGGTCATGCCGGTCGGGGCCGACAGCTTCGCCGAGGCGCTGCGCTGCGGGGCCGAGATCTTCCACGCCCTGAAGAGCGCCCTCCACCAGGCGGGACTTTCGACGGCCGTCGGGGACGAAGGCGGGTTTGCGCCGAAGATCGACAGTGCACGCGAGGCGCTCGATTTCATCGAGAAGGCGGTCACGGCAGCGGGCTACAAGCTCGGCAAGGACGTGCTGCTCGCCCTCGACTGCGCCTCCAGCGAATTCTTCAAGGACGGCAAATACCGCATAGAGGGCGAGGAGAAGACTCTCTCGTCAAGCGAGATGGCCGACTATCTGACGGACCTCGCGTCGGCCTATCCAATCGTGTCGATCGAGGACGGCATGGCGGAGGACGATTGGGAGGGATGGAAGCAGCTGACGGACAAGCTCGGGAAGCGCGTCCAGCTTGTCGGCGACGACCTGTTCGTGACCAACGTGAAGCGGCTCGAGAAAGGCATTGAAGACGGCATCGCAAATTCGATCCTGATCAAGGTCAATCAGATCGGTTCTCTAATCGAAACCATCGACGCAGTGCGGTTGGCCCAGACGAACGGCTACACCGCCGTAATGTCGCACCGTTCCGGAGAGACTGAAGATTTGACGATTGCGGACCTCGCGGTTGCCTTGAGCTGCGGGCAGATCAAGACGGGGAGCCTCGCGCGGTCGGACCGCACGGCGAAGTACAACCAGCTGTTGAGGATCGAGGAGGAGTTGGGAGACGCGGCGAAATATGCGGGTCGAGCTGCGTTGAAGGTCGAGCGACCGCTCTGATCCACAGCTTTATCCTCAAGATATCCACCAAATCATTCTTTTCGCTTGCGCTTCCGAGTCCTTCGTGATTTTTTTGATGACGTCATGAAGGGTGGGAACCGGATCTTTCAGCTCATTCGGCGGTCGGCCATGCCGGCGCTTGCGCTGATTGTCGTCGGGACGTTCGCCGGACATGCCATTGCGGGCCCGAATGGCATCCTCGCGTGGGGCGGCTATCATCGTGCGCTGCAGGAGCGCAAAGGCGAGCTTGCGCAGTTGGAAGCGCAGCGGGCGCAGCTCCGGCACCGTTCGAACTTGCTCGACCCGCGAAAGGCCGATCCCGATATCGCCGATGAGCTGGTGCGCAAGGATCTTGGGCTTGTGCGCCCCGACGAGGTGATCGTCCCGCTCGATTGATGAGCCAGAGCGCCAGTTGCCGCTTGGCGCACCGCCTCTTATAGACCCGCACCGCTAAGCCCCAGGAGAGAGGTCGTCGTGGCGCGTTTCGCGAAGAAAGCCGCTGTTTCACCTGCACCGCAAGCGCCTCAGATCGAGCGCCCGGCACAGCCCGAGCGCTACAAGGCGTCGAAGGATGAGTTGCTCAAACTCTATCGTGAGATGCTGCTTATCCGCCGGTTCGAGGAGCGGGCGGGTCAGCTCTACGGCCTCGGCCTGATCGGAGGCTTCTGCCACCTCTACATTGGGCAGGAGGCCGTCGCGGTGGGCCTTCAGTCGGCAATGACCGTCGGCAAGGACAGCGTGATCACCGGCTATCGCGACCACGGCCACATGCTCGCCTACGGGATCGATCCCAAAGTCATTATGGCCGAGCTCACGGGCCGCGCCGCCGGCATCTCCAAGGGCAAGGGCGGATCGATGCACATGTTCAGCGTCGATCATGGCTTCTACGGCGGACACGGCATTGTAGGCGCTCAGGTACCATTGGGGACGGGTCTCGCGTTCAAGCACAAATATGCAGAGGATGGCGGCGTTTGCCTGACCTACCTCGGCGATGGCGCGGTCAACCAGGGGCAGGTGTACGAGGCCTTCAACATGGCCAAGCTGTGGGATTTGCCGGTCATCTACGCGATCGAGAACAACAAATATGCGATGGGGACGAGCATCTCGCGCTCGTCGGCCGAGCCTTTGCTGTACCGTCGGGGGGAGGCACATCGCATTCCGGGCCTGCAGGTTGATGGCCAGGACGTGCTCGCGGTCCGCGGCGCGGCCGATGTTGCTCTGGAATGGACCCGCAGCGGGAAGGGCCCAATCATCATCGAGTTCATGACCTACCGCTACCGCGGCCATTCGATGTCGGACCCGGCGAAGTACCGGACGCGCGAGGAAGTGCAGGACGTCCGCGAGCACAACGATCCCATCGATCACGCGGCGAAGGAGTTGGAAAAGCTCGGGGTGAAGGAGGATGAGCTGAAAGCGATCGACAAGGAAATCAAGGATGTCGTGGTCGAAGCTGCCAAGTTCGCTGAAGATGCTCCGGAGCCCGCTCCGTCCGAGCTCTACACCGACGTCCTGGTGGGGAGTTACTGATGCCGACCGAGCTGAAGATGCCCGCGCTGTCCCCGACGATGGAAGAAGGGACGCTCGCCAAATGGCTGGTCAAGGAAGGCGATGACGTCAGATCGGGCGACATTCTGGCGGAGATCGAGACCGACAAGGCGACGATGGAGTTCGAAGCCGTCGATGAAGGCAAAATCGCAAAGATCCTGGTTCCGGAAGGCACCGATGGAGTGAAGGTCGGGCAGCCGATTGCCCTGCTTGCCGGCGAGGGCGAGCAGGTGAGCGATGCAGCGCCGGCCGCTGCGCCCGCTGCGGCACCCGAACCCGATCAGACGCAAAACTCGCAGGGCGTCGAAATTCCCGCCTCGCAGCAGGACGAGCCCACACCCACGCCGCATGTCTTCGAAACCGCCGCGCGCGATCTCGTCGCCGACGTCGCAAAGACCCATGACGAGCCCGAGGTCCCGGAAGGCACGCCACTTGTCTCGACCACGGTGCGCGAGGCGCTGCGCGATGCGATGGCCGAGGAGATGCGGGCTGACGAGCGCGTGTTCGTGATGGGTGAGGAGGTTGCCGAATATCAAGGCGCCTACAAGGTGACGCAGAACCTTCTGCAGGAGTTCGGGGCCAAGCGCGTCGTCGATACGCCGATCACCGAATATGGCTTCGCTGGGCTCGGCACTGGCGCCGCGATGGGCGGGCTGCGTCCGATCGTCGAGTTCATGACTTTCAACTTCGCGATGCAGGCGATCGACCACATCATCAATTCGGCTGCGAAGACGAACTATATGTCGGGCGGGCAAATGCGCTGCCCGATCGTGTTCCGGGGCCCGAACGGAGCTGCGGCGCGCGTGGCTGCTCAGCACAGCCAGAACTACGGCAGCTGGTATGCGCACGTACCGGGGCTCGTGGTTATCGCGCCGTACAGCGCAGCGGACGCAAAGGGGCTGCTGAAGGCCGCCATCCGGACCGATGATCCAGTGGTCTTCCTCGAGAACGAGCTGCTCTACGGCCAACATTTCGACGTGCCGCAGCTCGATGACTACTTGCTACCGATTGGCAAGGCGCGGATCGTTCGTCCGGGCAAGGATGTGACCATCGTCAGCTATTCGATCGGCGTCGGCGTTGCGCTCGAAGCCGCGCAGGAGCTGATGGCGCAGGGCATCAATGCCGAAGTCATCGACCTTCGCACGTTGCGGCCGCTCGATAAGGCGATGGTGCTTGAGAGCCTCAAGCGCACCAACCGCATGGTGGTGGTCGAAGAGGGTTGGCCGGTTTGCTCGATCAGCTCGGAAATCATCGCAACTGCTATGACCGAAGGCTTCGACGACCTCGATGCCCCGGTGATGCGGGTGACGGACGTCGACGTCCCGCTGCCTTATGCCGCGAACCTCGAGAAAATGGCGCTGATCAAGGCGTCCGAGGTGGTCGAGGCGGTGAAGGCCGTCTGCTATCGCTGAGCGACGGCTCGATCGAGACCGGCTGACGGCGCTGGAGGCTACGCCGGCCGATGTCCGACCCGCTTTCGCAACTCTCTGGAACCTAGACCTGGCATTCGCCGACGTCGTGGCGACGACCTCAGACCCGAGGCTAGGTGCAATCCGCATGGCCTGGTGGCGCGAGCGGCTCGAGGAACTCGACGCGAATACAGGGCCGGCTGGCGAGCCGCGGCTTCGTGCCATTCGGCGGCAACTGGTCGAGCGCGGAATCAGCGGGCTGGAGCTGACGAAGCTGGAAGATGCCTGGCTTCCGCTGCTCGAGCCATTCCCCTGGGGCGAAGGCGCAGCGCGGGGATTGCGATTGCGGGGACGGGTGCTTTTCGGAATTGGCGCCAGACTTCTCGAAGGTGACTCCAGCGAAGCAGAACCTGCCGGATCGCTGTGGTCGCTCGTGGACGGAGCCACGCACTGCAGCGATGCCGATTCCAGACACTTCCTTTGTGCCGCCGCGCGTGCCGAGTTGGGCGAGGTGCCCAAACGCGTGTCAGCGAAGATCCGCCCGCTGACAATTCTTGGGGCGCTCGCCGCGTACGACCTGCGCCCGGGCGGACGGCTAGGGCGCGTCGGTGTCGCCCTGGCACATCGGCTTCGCGGGACCATTCCGCACAGTTGACACAGATCGTTCCGCATTGGACATGAACCGCGCCAATCTCCGATGTAATGGAGGTGCCTCATGGCGCGTCTCCTCGCCGGTGCTGCGGCGTGCTTTCTTCTTCTGACTGGTGCATTTCATTCTGCAGTCGCGTGCTGTCGAGAATCGCGACTTTTTCCAGCGGCGAAGGCGATCAACACGTTCCAAGGCGCGGACGCGGATCGCAACGGATGGCTGACGGCCGCCGAATACGCGACGACCGCCCCTCCGCCGCCGAAGCATCAACGTTGCAGTTGTTAATAAAAAAGAGCGTGTCCGGATGATTGCAGCCGGGCGAAAAAGCCGTCCTGACGTTAAAAATGTCTTCAAGCCGACGTTACGGTCTTGTGACGATCCATTTTAGCTCTATCGGCCGCTCATGGATCTGACTTCTCTGACGTACACCAGCCTCGCCCGTCTCGACCTCCAGACTTCCGACCTAGAAGAGATCCACCGTTCGGCTCGCGAGCTCAACGCGCTCGACGGGATCACCGGGCTACTGATCTTCAACGGTACGCATTTCCTCCAGATCGTCGAAGGCACGCACGAGGCCATCGATGATCTGTTGGGACGGCTGCGGCGCGACCCTCGACACAGCGGTCTCGAGGTCCGGGACGAGCGGAAGATCAAGACGCGCAGCTTCCCGGATTGGTCGATGGAACTGGTGCGCGTGAAGGCCGGCTATTTCGAAGCCAAGGAGACAATCTCGAATAGCCTGCCCGACACCGTGCCCGAGGAAATCCAGCTACGCTTGTTCCGGATGACGGAGCTGATCTCGACGCTGGAGTTCGACTAAGCGAGTTCGCGAACCCCAGCGTGCTCGAGCCAATCGGTCAAGGCGGCGCGGGCGCGGTCGGTATAGGCCTTCTTCCGATCGGCGCGCTTCGAACGACCCGCGATCGGCGGCATCAGACCAAAATTGACGTTCATCGGCTGAAACGTCTCGGCATGGGCACCGCCGGTGATGTGGCCGAGCAAGGCGCCGAGCGCGGTCTCCGGAGGTGGAGAGGTTAGCTCGTCGCCGCCGAGCTCGGCCGCAGCGAACCGCGCTGCCAGAAGCCCGATTGCCGCACTTTCCACATATCCTTCGCAGCCCGTGATCTGGCCGGCGAAACGAATATTGGGTTTGGTTTTGAGGCGAAGGTTGCGGTCGAGTAGCCTGGGGGAGTTGATGAAGCTGTTGCGGTGGATGCCGCCGAGCCGCGCGAACTCCGCATTTTCCAGACCGGGAATGGTGCGGAAGATGCGGATCTGCTCGCCGTGCTTCAGCTTGGTCTGGAAGCCGACCATGTTCCACAACGTGCCGAGTGCATTGTCCTGACGAAGCTGGACAACGGCATAAGGCCAGCGACCGGTTCGCGGATCGTCGAGACCGACGCCCTTCATCGGCCCGTAGCGCAAGGTTTCGACACCGCGGTCGGCCATCACCTCGATCGGCATGCAACCCTCGAAATAAGGGGTGTCCTTCTCCCAATCCTTGAATTCGGTTTTCTCGCCGTCGCGGAGAGCCTGGACGAACGCCTCGTACTGCTCCTTGTCGAGGGGGCAATTGATGTAGTCCTTCCCGCCTTTGTCCCATCGTGCGGCCATCCACGCGATGCCCATGTCGATGCTCTCGCAGTGGATGATGGGGGCGATGGCGTCAAAAAAGGCGAGGGCGCCCTGGCCCGTCTCCGCCGCGATCGCTTCGGCGAGAGCGGAACCGGTAAGGGGGCCGGTTGCAACGATCGTCGGATGATCGGGGAGGGTGTCGACGCGCTCGCGGACGATGGAGATGTTGGGATGCCGCTCGATCGCGCGGCTGACTTCTGCAGCGAACGTGTCGCGATCCACTGCCAGAGCGGAGCCTGCCGGAACGCGATGCTGATTCGCCGCGCGCATCACGAGTGAGCTTAGCCGTCGCATCTCCTGGTGCAGCAAGCCTACGGCATTGTGATCCGCGTCATCGGAACGGAAGCTGTTGGAGCAGACCATCTCGGCGAGACGATCGGTTTGGTGGGCCGGAGTGATATCTCCGCCGCCGCGCATCTCGCTGAGCCGCACGCGCAAGCCCGCCTCGGCGAGCTGCCAGGCGGCTTCGGAACCGGCGAGGCCGCCGCCAATGATCTGGACGTCGAAGGACATGCGGGGCTGTTAGTCCGGCTCGACCGCGCTATCCAGCGCACATGCGCATCTTCACCATCGGTTACGAGGGCACGACGGTGCCGGAGTTCTTGGCGGCGGTACAGAACGCCGGCGTCGAGCGCGTGATCGACGTTCGGGCGATTCCGAACTCCAGAAGGCCCGGCTTCTCCAAGACTCCCCTGCGCAATGCTTTGGCAGAAGCAGGAATTGATTATGTTCACTTGCGCGCGCTCGGAACCCCCGCGGAGGGTCGCGCTGCGGCGAGGGCGGGGCGCGATGCAGACCTGAAGCGCATTTACGGCGGTCAGCTCGAACTTCCCGAGGCGATCGCGCAAGCGGTGCAAATGCTCGACCTTGCGGCCGAAAAGCCGAGTGCG
This sequence comes from uncultured Alphaproteobacteria bacterium, assembly GCA_963754245.1. Lineage (GTDB taxonomy): Bacteria > Pseudomonadota > Alphaproteobacteria > Sphingomonadales > Sphingomonadaceae > Sphingomicrobium. The sequence goes on along the minus strand of CAVWET010000013.1, from coordinate 262,408 downwards.
CTCCTGTGTTTCGAACGAGACCCGGCGCATTGCCATCGCACATTGCTGATCAACGCCGTCGCCAAGGATGCCGAGATCGTGGACCTGTTCGCGTAAATCCATTCGATGAGCATCAGGAACTGTAGAGGAGCTGGCCAGTTCCTCTCACGGAATAATCTCAAAATGGGAGAGACCACGATGAGGAAACTGGGAATCCTTATCAGCGGCGCGCTCGCGCTTGCCGCTTGTGAGACGACGCCGCCTCCGCCGCCCGATCTCAACAATCCCCTGCTTGCGCCGGGATTCCTTGCGCAGGCGAGCAGTGCCAACCAGTTTGAGATTCAATCAAGCCAGCTGGCGCTTCAGGCGTCGCAAAATCCGGCCGTCCGCAATTTTGCTAACGTCTTGATCGCAAACCACACGCAGCTCGGTCAGCAGGTGGCTGCGGTCGCCGCAGCGGCACACCTGCCGCCCCCGCCCCTGGGACTGTTGCCTGCCCAACAGGCCGCGCTCGACCAACTTCGTGCTGCTGGCGTGGGTTATAATTTCGATTTGGCGTTCCGGCAGGCGCAAATCGATGCCCACCAGCAGGCCATTCCACTGATGCAAAATTACGCATCGAGCGGGGACGTCCCACCGCTTAGGACAGCTGCCGGAGGAGCGGTCCCGATGATGCAGCAGCATTTGGCGATGGCTCAGTCACTTGTGGTGACGCCTCCGCCTCCGCCTCCGCCACCACCTCCGCCGATGCCCTCGACCCGGCGCTCGGGTGAGCGAGGCTAAGCTCCGCTGAAGGAGGACGGCTCGGCTACCGACAGCGGCCGGGCCGTCCTCATACGACGGGTAATTCCTCCGGCCTCGTATGGCCGTTGAGCAGCGCCTCGATGTCCGGAATGGGCCGTCCGCTCATTTCCTTGTTGACGGTGCAGATGATCCGCTTCTCCACTTCCTTGTGAAGGGATTTGCGAAGAACGCCGAGCGCCTTCGGCGGAGCGACGATCGCGAGCGCATCGAAGTCGTTGCGCAGTGCGCGCTTTTTTAGTTCTTCCGCGGCGTCCTGGATCCACCGGTCCTCTTCTTGTTGGTGGAAGTCAGTCTCCTCCATCGCGGGCCGACCATAGCCGGCGCTCTGGGCCTGCGTTCCGGGAGCGTCAGTCTTGATGTCGCGGTCCTTCCTGTCTTCACGCTGGTCGTGTGCTTCGGTGCGCAAATCGATCTGGTTCTCGTCCCCGTGATTCCGGAAAAAGAGCATCTTGCGGCCATCGGCGACCAAGACCAGCGCATTGTGGGGAAGGGGCATGTACGTTCCTCCTGAACAGTTTCGCAAGGAGAACGCGGACTTGGCGGGCCGGTTTCTGCGGCTCGTCGCACGGAACAGCCGTTTCAGTCCGGGCGGCGCGCGAAGGCGCAGCGCCCGAACCGTCCAGACTCAATCCTGCTCCGGATCGGCGGGCTTCTCAAGCTCGCTCTCACCGATCACCGCACCTTCCTCCGGAGCGATCTCGTCGCCGCCTTCGAGCTCGATCTCCTCCTCTTCGGCTTCCTCGATCTTGGCGACGCTGACCACATGCTCATTGTCGGCGACGCGGAAGATTGTGACACCCATCGTGTTGCGTCCGGCGATCCGGATGTCGCCGACCGTCGTGCGGATCATCTTCCCTTGGTCAGTCACGAGCATGAGCTGCTCGCCGGGGAGGGCGGGGAAGCTGGCCACCACACAGCCGTTGCGGGCCGACGTGTCGATGTTGGTGATGCCCTGACCACCGCGGTTCGTGCGGCGATATTCATAGGCCGATGAGCGCTTGCCGTACCCGTTTTCGGTGACGGTGAGGATGAACTGCTCCTTCTCCGCCAATTCCGCGAGCCTGTCGGGAGTCAGCGAGCACTCGCCTTCCTTTTCGCCTTTCCACGGAGCGAAGCGGAGATAGGCTTCGCGCTCCTCCTGCTCCGTCCCGACCCGGTGAAGGATCGACATGGAAATCACGGCATCGCCCTCAAGCAGGCGGATCCCGCGGACGCCGGTTGACGTCCGGGACTGGAACTCACGGACGTCGGTTGCCTTGAACCGGATCGCCTTGCCCTTGCGCGTAGCGAGGAGGACGTCGTCGTCTTCGGTGAGCAGCGATACGCCGATGAGTCGGTCGGTCGGGTCGGACTGCTCGTCCGTATCCTCATTCTCCGCGCCTTCGACCGTTCCCGTGCCGAAGCGCATCGCGATCTTGCCGGCCGTTGGAATGTTGGTGAATGCCGCCATGCTGTTCCGGCGCACCGTTCCATTGGCGGTCGCGAACATGATGTGAAGGCCGCCCCATTCTGCCTCGTCCTCGGGCAGCGGAAGGACTGTCGAGATGGTCTCACCCTGCGCAAGCGGGAGCAGGTTGACCATGGGCCGGCCCTTGGTGTTCGGGCCGCCCTCGGGCAGCTTCCACACCTTCATGCGATAGACACGGCCCAGGTTGGAGAAGAACAACACCGGATTGTGGGTCGAGGTCACGAACAGGTTCGTGACCGCGTCTTCATCCTTGGTGGCCATTCCGGCACGGCCCTTGCCGCCGCGCTTCTGCTCGCGGAAGACGACGAGCGGCGTGCGCTTGATATAGCCTTCCATGGTCACGGTGATGACCATGTCCTCGCGTTCGATCAGGTCTTCGTCCTCGATGCCGTCGGCTGCAGGCGCGAGTTCGGAGAACCTCGGGGTAACAAACTCGGCTTCGACCTCGTCGAACTCCTCCCGCATCACCTCATACAGGCGCGCGCGGTTGGCCAGGATTTCAAGCAGTTCGCCGATATTATTCGCAAGACCTTCGAGCTCGTTGCCGATTTCATCGCGGCCGAGCGCAGTCAGTCGGTGGAGGCGCAGTTCGAGGATGGCCTTCACTTGCGCGTCGGAGAGCCGGTAGACCTCCCCGGTAGCTTGCGGCTCGACCGCTTCGACGAGCTGGATGTAGGGGCGAATTTGGTCGCCGGGCCATTCGCGCACTAGCAGCTTCTCACGCGCCTCAGCGGGACTCGCTGAGCCCCGGATCAGTCTCACTACCTCGTCCAGATTGGTGACCGCGACCACCAGCCCAAGCAAGATATGGGCGCGCTCTCGGGCCTTGAGCAGCTCGAACTTCGAGCGGCGAGTAATCACTTCCTCGCGGAAGCGGATAAACGCTTCGATGAAATCCCGGAGCGTCAACGTCTCCGGCCTTCCTCCGCGGATGGCGAGCATGTTCGCCGGGAAGCTGGACTGCGCAGGAGTGTGCCGCCAGAGTTGGTTGAGCACCACGTCGGGCGTGGCGTCGCGCTTCAGGTCGATGACGATGCGCACGCCTTCGCGGTTCGATTCATCGCGGATGTCGGAGACGCCCTCGATCCGCTTGTCCTTGGCCGCTTCGGCGATCTTCTCGACGAGGCCGTTCTTGCCGACCTGGTACGGGATCTCGGTGAGCACGATCGAGCGCCGGTCGCCGCGCCCTTCCTCGACGTGGTGGCGCGAACGCAGAACGATCGAGCCGCGGCCAGTCGTGTAGGCGCTGCGAATGCCGGACAGTCCGAGGATCAGGCCGCCGGTCGGGAAGTCGGGGCCCTTAACATGCTCCATCAGCGCTTCGGAGCTGACGGCCGGGTCGTCCATATACGCACGGCAGGCAGCAAGCACTTCGCCCAGATTGTGGGGCGGGATGTTGGTTGCCATGCCCACCGCAATGCCGCCGGCGCCATTGACCAGCAGGTTCGGGAAGCGGGCAGGGAGGACCTGCGGTTCGCGCTCCGACGCATCGTAGTTGGGCTGGAAGTCGACGGTGTCGCGGTCGATATCGCCCAGAAGGAAGTTGGCGACCTTGGCGAGGCGCGCTTCCGTGTACCGCATGGCCGCCGGCGGATCCGGATCCATCGAGCCGAAATTGCCCTGGCCGTCGATCAGCGGCACGCGCATCGACCAGTCTTGAGTTATGCGCGCGAGCGCGTCGTAGATCGCGCTGTCGCCGTGCGGGTGATACTTACCCATGACGTCACCGACGATGCGGCTCGACTTGCGGTAAGGCCGCCCGGCGACATAGCCGGCTTCCTGGCAGGCGTAGAGGATGCGGCGGTGAACCGGCTTCAGCCCGTCGCGCACGTCGGGCAGCGCGCGGCTGACGATCACGCTCATCGCGTAATCGAGGTAGCTCGTCTTCATCTCTTCGACGATCGAGATCGGAGCGATGTCGCGGTCGCCCCCGGAGGGCGGATTCGGAATGTCGTTGCGGTCGTCGACCGGCGGCTGAGTGGCCAAGAAAGATCCTGTAGCTAATGGTGCACGCGGGGATGCGAGCCAGGGCCGCCCCCCTCGCTTCCTACCTAGTGCATTTTGCGCCGATTGCCACCCCGCGCGCGTACGCGCGCGAGGGCAAGCGCACGTCGGACTTGACCTTTGCGCTGCCGGATTTGCCGTGGGAAAACAACGGGTTCAACGTGCGTTCAGGGGCTCCGCGACATGCCGCTTTCACTTGCAACGCGACCGGTCTAATTCGCCGCGGTCGATTTAGCACCGGCACCAGAGTTTTTTCCGGGCGCCGGCAGCAGGGAGTAGCCAGCTATGAAGTCCATCACCAGCACTGCAATCGTGCTCGTCGCGAGCCTGTCGGCGTCGCCGGCAGGGGCGCAAATGTATGGGTCGGCTCCGCCGCAGCAGCAGCAGACGGCGGTTCAACCGGCCCAGAATGCGGATCAGGCTAAGGGCCCGCAGCTCAAGCTTTCCGGCAAGGCGCAGAAGCCGATCGTCGATCTTCAGACAGCCGTGAAGGCGAACGACGTCGCGAATATTCCGGCCAAGGTTCAGGCAGCGCAGGCTGTCGCTTCGACAAAGGACGACCACTACGCGATCGCACAGCTGCAGCTTCAGGCGGCGGTCGCGGCGAAGAACAATGCGGCGGCCGCCCAAGCCGTCGACGCGATTGCAGCGTCGGGCTTCCTTCCCGGCACGAAGGTAGCGGAGCTCTACGACGCGCTTGGCGTGCAGTTCTACAACGCCAAGCAATACGATCTGGCCGCGAGCAGCTTCCAGAAGGCAGCGGCGCTTAATCCTCAGAATCCGGAAGCGCAGAAGATGCTCGCGGAGGCTCTCAACTCGCAGGGCAAGCGCGCTGAAGGCGCGGCAGCCCTTCAAAAGGTTATCGCGATGAGTGCTGCGGGCGGCGGCAAGGTCGATGAAGCGCTCTACAAGAGGGCGCTCGGCATGGCTTATGAGGCAAGATCGCCAAATGCGATCGAGCTCGGTCGTGAGTGGGTGGCCGCTTATCCGACGCCTGACAGCTGGCACAATGCGCTGGCGGTGTACCGGAACATGGGCAACCCGGACCCGTCCAGCGCCCTCGACATCATGCGCCTCGCACGTGCAACCAAGTCCATGCAGGGCACCGCGGATTACAATCTCTACGCTGCAGAGACGATCAACGCGTCGAACTTCGGGGAAGCCAAGGCGATGCTCGCCGAAGGCCTCGCGTCGGCGCAGATCAAAGCGAGTGACCCTGTGATCGGCGATATCCAGAAGGCGCTCGTCGGAAAGGCATCGCCGACGGCGGCGGAGCTGGCTACCCGCGAAGCGGGCGCCAAGGTGCCGGCCGCATTCCTGCGAATTGGCGATGCCTATTACGGTGCCGGCAATTACGCGAAGGCTGCCGAAATGTATCGCCAGGCGGCCGCAAAGGGCGCCGATGCCAACCTCGCCAACCTTCGGCTAGGCGAAGCGCTCGCACTGTCCGGGGACAAGGCAGGTGCGGCTGCGGCCTTGGGTAAGGTGGGCGGCTCGTTGTCAGAGATCGCAAAGTTCTGGCTGGTCTACGCGAACCGGTCCGCCTGACAGGGCCAAACCGAAATCGGAGGGGGGCGTCGGGTCGAAACCCGGCGCCCTTTTCTTTGTCCCGTTTCGGGATGGTTAAAGACCTGCTCCTTAGCGACAGGTAAACGCTCACGTAGAGCCGATGGTCAGTGCGTCTGAAGGGATTCGGCTAGAGGTGCGTTTCGACGATCGTCTGCTGACCGTGTTGAGCCAGCCCGCGGGGGACCGCCACGATGCCGCCGTTCGTTGGCGGCAGTTGGTGGACCTTGTCGCGCGCGCTGGGCCGGAAAGCGCGAGCCCGATGGTCGGGCGGGCGCTGGATACGATCCGATCCGAAGCAGCGGACATTGACGAGGATCTGCGGGTGGCGGCCGCGCGCGCGGTGGCCGGTCGGTCCCTTCCGATCGGGCTTCTCGAATATCTCGTTTCCGAGCGGCTGGCAGTGTCGGCTCCCGTCCTGGCAGCCGCGACGCTGGACGCGGCACAATGGCGAGCACTGCTTCCGCTCGCCGACGAAGAAACGCGTCAGTTTATCGAGAGCCTCCACCCGGACGCGTTCAGGCCGGCGAAGGTGGAATCAGCGCCTAGTCCTGCGCCAACGGTGCCTGAGAAACGTGCCGCGTTCGAGGCACTGCCGGACCGTCCGGCGGGCCCTTCGCTGAGCGACGTGGTGGCCCGGATCGAGCGACGCCGCCGGAGCCGCGAAGCGCAGCGATCGGCCGCGGCCGCTTCGCTCCCCGAGGAAGCCCCTTCGCTGTTCCGCTGGGAATGCGGACCGAGCGGGGAGATCGCCTGGGTCGACGGGGCGCCGCGCGGAGCGCTGATCGGGCGATCGATTGCGCGCGTCCAGGATGGAGAAGTCGATCGCCTGGACGGCGAGGTCGTGCGGGCATTTGCCCGGCGCGCTCCATTCCGCGACGCCGAGATGAAGGTTGGCGGGGAAGGGCTGGTTGCCGGTGCCTGGAAGATCAGCGGCTTGCCCGCCTTCGACCCGACCGACGGCCGCTTTGCTGGATATCGCGGGATCGCCCAGCGCGATTCTTCGCCGCCGCCGGCGCGCAGCGAAACTGCTGCCGATATGCTCTCCGACCCGGATTCCCTGAGGGAGCTGGTTCACGAGATCAAGACGCCCCTCAACGCGATCATCGGGTTCGCCGAGATCATCCAAGGCCAATATCTTGGCCCTGCCGATCATCGATATCGCGAGCGGGCAGGCGAGATCGTGGCGCAGGCACGGCTGTTGCTCGGTGCGATCGACGATCTCGACTTTGCGGCGAAGATTCACTCGTCCGGCGGAGGCTCACGCCGTGTCGACCTGTCACGCCTTTTGGAAGGAGCTCGGGACACGGTGGGGGAAGCGGCGGCCGAGCAACGTGTCCAGCTGGAGTTGGTCACTCGGCCGGGCGATTGCATCGCGGCGCTGGAGCCGGAGATTGCCGACCGCTTGATCGGGCGCTTCGCCGAAGCCGTGATCGATCAGGCGGCGGCCGGTGAAAGTTTGCGGATTTCGGTCGATCAGGGTGAAGCCGATTGCCGGATCTCTATTTCACGCCCGGCGGCCTTTCGAAACTTGCCCGATGGGCTCTTGTTCGATGGCGCCATCGCGCCAGACGCAGGCGGCGATGGCAATGGCTATTCAGCTGGCTTTTCGTTGCGGCTGGTGCGAGGCTTGGCGCGTATTGGCGGCGGCGATTTGGTGACTTCGCCCACCAGCCTCACGCTCGTTTTTCCTCGTGCGTGACTTCAAAAGTTGCTCCGGCTATCGCTGCCCGGGCCGGGGAGGGCCTGTAGCTCAACGGTAGAGCCGGCCGCTCATAACGGCTAGGTTGTAGGTTCGAATCCTGCCGGGCCCACCATCGCCCATCTTCTGCCAAAGAAGGGGTTGGCGAACCTGCCAATCAGCCCTAGCTGGCGGATCGTCGGGGAGTAGCGCAGTCTGGTAGCGCATCTGCTTTGGGAGCAGAGGGTCGCAGGTTCGAATCCTGTCTCCCCGACCATTTTCCGCTGAAGCCGCTGCCGACGTTACTTCGCCTTGTTCTCGGTCGCGTTCGAAGCCGTGTTAGTGTGCTCGTCGTGATCGACTTTGACGTTCACGTCGGTGTTGCCGACCTTGTTCTCGATCTTGTCGCCGGTCTTCTGGACGTCGTTGCCGATATCGCCCGCGATGTTCTGCGCGGTGTTGCCGATGTCGGCGGCCGCATTCTCGGCCACGTCGCTGTTATAGGTCACGCTCGTGGTGCCGTTCGCGTTGTCCTTGCTTACCTGGCAAGCGCCGAGTCCGAGAGCGAGGCCGATCGAAATCGGGGCTGCGAGTACTATGCGCATAAGGATCCTCCTTGTTTCGGAGGCTCAACGCCGCTTTGGCTGTTTCGGTCCCGGCTCAATTCCACCGGACAAAATCGCCAGCATCGTCGTCCACGCGGCAACGTTTTGCCGAAGCTGAACCGGATCGATCTTGTCGAGGGTATCGTCCGGCGTGTGGTGGTAGTCGAAGTAGCGCGTGCCGTCCTGATTGAGCGAGACCCATGGCGCACCGGCCTTGATCGTCGGTCCGACGTCGGTCCCATCGGCGTCGCCCTCGTCGTTTTTGGTGATGCCTAATGGGGCGAGGGCGGCGGTAAGCTCCTCGTATAAGGCAGGGTCGGTCTTCATCAACTGCGTGCTGAAGCGCCAGACTCGGTCGGCGCCGAAGTCGCTTTCGCCGGCGATGGCGTAATGCTCTGTCCCGTGCGCCTTGGCATAGGCCTCGCCGCCGAAGCCACCGGGCTCTTCAGCGCCGAACCAGACGACGCGGATGGTGCGGGCGGGTCGGCCGGCATCCATGATGTGCTTGGCGGCAGCGGTTACGATGGCGACGCCGGACGCGTCGTCGATCGCGCCGGTGCCCTGGTCCCAGCTGTCGAGATGCCCTCCGACGAGAAGAATCGGAGCCTTTGGGTCGCGGCCCGGAACTTCGGCAATGACATTGCCGGAATGACCACCCTCGGCCTTCTGGCTCACCAGGGTCAGGTGCATGGTAACAGGCTGGCCGCGCTTGAGGATGCGGACGAGCTGCTCGGCGTCCGGAACCGTCAATGCGCCTGCCGGGATCGGCTTTGCGCCATCGGTGAAATATTGAACGCCGGTGTGCGGATTGCGATGATGGTCGGTGCCAATCGAGCGGATGACGATCGCGAGCGCGCCTTTGAGCGAGGCGATCGTCGGACCCTGCCGCCGTGGGGCGCCGAACTGGCCGTAACCCGAGCCGTCCTGCGCCGGCATCATATTGTGGTCGATGAACACGATCTTGCCCCTGACGGCGCTTTCGGGCGCCACGCGAAGCGCATCGACGCTGGGGAAATAGGCGATCTGGCCAGTGACGCCTTCGGGGCCGGTCGAGCCGCTGTAGCCCAGCGCCGCGACAACCAGCTTCTGCGGGAAGGGTGAGACGATCTCCGCGCTTTCCGCACCGCGCGTCCAGACCGGCATGGTGAATGGTTCGACGTGGACGTTGGCGAAGCCTATCGCCGTCAGCCGGCGGACGGCCCACTCGCGTGCTCGCGCCTCGGCTTCGGTCGCTGCGAGCCGCTGTCCGACTTCGGTGGTCAGGCCTTCGGTGATGTCCCAGGCATAGTGATCGTTCACCAGCGCATTGTCTCGCAACGCCGCTATCCGCGGATCGGTGACGACTGGAGGCGGCAGGGTCGAGATGGACTGCTGCGCGATGGCAGGGGCCGCGGAAAGGAAGAGAGCGGCGAAGAGATGCTTGTTCATGTTTTGGCGCCTAGAAAGGGACGCGCGCCAAGTCACGAGCGTGCATCGATTAAATTTGGGCGTAAGTCGATTAAAGCAGCCGCATTTGATCGCCCTGCGGAGGCTCGAACAAGTCGGTTCGCAGCGCGAACTTGGCCTGACGCAGGCCGTATTTCTTCGCGGCGATCTCAAAGCGCGTCCTCAGTAGGTCGGCCCACGGGCCCTGACCTCGCATCCGGCTGAAGAAATTCGGATCGTTGTCGCGCCCGCCGCGAAGCGAACGAATGGTCGCCATGACCTTTGAAGCACGGTCGGGATAATGTTCGTCGAGCCAGGCGCGGAACAGGGGTGCGACCTCGTGAGGGAGGCGAACAGGAAGATAGAAGCCGCCCGGAGCGCCGGCCTCGACAGCCGCTTCCACGATATGCTCGAGCTCGTGATCGGTAATTTGCGGTACGACAGGGGCGATCGCGACGTAGCAAGGAATGCCCGCGTCATTCAGTGCTTTGACCGCGGCGAGGCGTTTGCGCGGCTGCGGAGCTCGCGGCTCGAGCGTTCGCGCGACCTTGTGATCAAGTGACGTCACGGAAAGCGCTACCGAGGCCAGCCGCAGGTCGGCGGCCTGCTTGATCAGGTCAATATCGCGCACGACGCGATCGGACTTAGTCGTGATCGTGAACGGGTGGCGCGTCTCGACCAGGAGCTCGATGACCGATCGGGTGATGCGCCAACGTTCCTCAATGGGCTGATAGGGATCGGTGTTCGTCCCCATGGCGATCGGTCGGCACTCATAGCCGGGCCGGGACAGCGCGGCGTGGAGCAACTGCGCAGCATTGGGCTTCACGAAGAGCCGGGACTCGAAATCCACGCCGGGTGACAGATCGTGATAGGCATGGGTCGGGCGCGCGAAGCAATAGATGCAGCCATGCTCGCAGCCTCGATAGGCGTTGATCGACCGATCGAAGCCGATGTCCGGCGAGCTGTTGCGAGTGAGGATCGACTTGGGATGTTCGATCGTGACCGTCGTTCGCCGCTTGGGAACGCCGTCCAGAGCTTCGACCTGATCGAGCCATTCGCCGTCTTCGACCCGCTCCTGGAGATTGAAGCGCGTGGACGTGGAATTGCGGGTTGCCCCGCGGCCATGGCTCGACTCAACCGGCATGCGGCGAGGTTATGCCCCACGTGAGAACATAACAAGAACATATTACCGACCTGCGATGAAGTCGCGGGCGAACTGTCGACGAGCCGACTGTAATAAATCATTCGTAATGACCGATTCAGCTGGGAGCCAGCTTCGCGGGCCGAAATCGCGCGTGACAGGGGCTCACGAGCCAAAAGGGAAATCACCAAATATGCGCAAACATCTGTTGGCGGCGGCATCGCTCGCCGCACTGGCTTCGGCCGCACTTGCCGCGGGCGATGGTCCATACGTCGGGATTGAAGGCGGTGCGACGATACCGCAGAGCACCGATCTCGACGTCATCCTGAACAACACGAGCGTAACACCGGTCACGACGACGACATTCGGCAGCGGCTATAACGTCCACTACAAGACCGGTTGGAACCTCGATGCGATCGCCGGCTACAAGTTCGGCCTGTTCCGTCTGGAGGCCGAGGGCGGTTACCAGCGTGCGCCGATCAAGCGAGTCGACGTGAACAGCACGCTGCTCGGCGACGTCGGAACGGCGGCCGGATTGACGGCGACGACCTCCGACCTGGGTCTCGGCACGAAGATGGGCGTTACCTACCTGACGGCCAATGCACTGATCGACGGAGACTTTGGCGGCCGCGTCGGCGGTTATGCCGGCGGTGGTGTTGGCCGAGCGTGGGCGTCGTTCAGCGGCGACAAGGACAATGCGATGGCTTTCACTGGCATCGCGGGACTGCGGTACGCCCTAAGTCCGAATATCGGTGCCGGCCTGAAGTACCAGTACCTCCATACCGCCAAGCTGAACTTCGGTGACGCCTTCACGGTGAACGGGACCAATTTCACCAGCAGCGCGAAGGGGAATTACGATTCCCACAGCATCCTCGCCAGCCTGGTCTACAACTTCAACGCCCGTGGCGAAGCGGCGGCCCCGGAAGCGGCTCCCCCGCCGCCACCTCCACCTCCGCCGCCGGCGCCGCCAGCAACGCAGACTTGTCCGGACGGTTCGGTGATCCTTGCGACGTCGGCATGTCCAGCGCCGCCACCACCGCCCCCGCCGCCCGCTCCGACCGAGCGCGGCGAACGCGGCTAAGTGATCGGTTTGAGCTCCCGGGCATTCAAGCGTGCCCGGGAGTCCTTTAGTGGCTGAGCTTCGTCATGCTCGTCGGGAAGGTCGGCCAGCGGTGCTGGGCCATGTCCTTCAGGGTCGAGGTGTCCTCGCTGTTTAGCCCCTGATAGATCCACATGTTCCGGAGGACGGAGGGGACATAATAGCGCGTCTCCCAATAAGGGATCGATTCGATCCACAACAGCGGATCGCCCTTGTCGTTGATCGATGCCCAGCGCGCCACTGGCAACGGCCCGGCATTATAAGAGGCGATTACCCGCGGCAGCTGGCCCGCCGTGCCGGAACTGCCCCGCATCATCTCGATGAAGCTCTGGCCATATTCGAGGTTGTAGCGCGGATCGGTCAGTGAGCCGGTGAAATAGGGCGTGCCGCGGTTGCGGGAAATCATCTGAGCGGTGACCGGAAGCACCTGCATCAGACCTACGGCCCCCGCTGTGCTGATGGCAGAGCGGCGGAAGGCCGATTCCTGCACGATGTGCCCGAAGGCGAGTGCCGGATCGACGCGCCAGCCGTTCATCGGCGTCCATCGCGGGTTGGGGTAGCGATCGGCCGCATAGGAAACAGCCCCGGGCTGACCATTGTTCGCGAGCCAAAGCTGCGCCGCTGGAAGGTCGAGTCTCTTTGCCAGCTGGATGAGCGTGTGATGTTCGGTCGGGAGCCCGATCTTGGCCTGATGCCGAAGCATCGCCTCGGCCAATGCGGGCTCGCCGATCTTGACCAACTCAACGGCGCGCTCGACGTTCGGCAATTGGTCGATCGGCGGGTCGAAGCCGGTGTAGCCATCCCCCGGCAGCTTCGTGTCCATGCCGAGGCTTTCGCGGGCGATCATACCGTAGAAGCTTTCGGGGGTGTTTGCGGCGGCCTTGAGGAACGATGCGACGGCCCGAGGGCGTCCGCAGGATTGTTCGGCCCTCGCCGTCCAATAAAGCGCGCCGCCGCGGAGCTCGCGCTGCTGCGCGTAGGCTGCGGCCTGCTGGAACGATCGGGATGCGGAATCGCAATCGCCCAAGCGCCACGACGCGAGACCGGAAACCCACGCCGACTGGGCGGCCCATTCGCTGGTCGCGCCCTGACGCCATGTGTCGGCGACGCGGCGCGCGTCCATGTCGAGGCCGAGCACATAATAAACGAAGGCGACACGCTGGCCTGCCTCGGCCCGGGCCTCAGCCGAGAGCTGAGGGGTGTAGGTGAGTAGCTGTGCCTCCGCGCCCTGAGCGTCGTTGGCCTTGATCAACGGATCGAGGACGCTGCGCAGCTGATCCGCGAGGGGTTCTCCCTGCACCGGACGAGTACGATAGCGGACTGGAGCTGATCCAAGATTCACGGTTGCCTTTTCCGGCATCACTAAAGGCGGAGTCGTTGCGCCGCGCTTGTAGGCCATCAGGGCGAGCTGGTCGGCCTGGGGAAGCTCCGGGGCCTCGGCGATTAGCGACTGAATAGAAGCGAGATCTACGACCGGCGATCCTTTAGCGGTGTACAGCTCGGCCTTTGCCACCGGTGTGAGCACGCTGCGCGGAAGGTTTGCGATGCCGGCACGTGCGGCCGCCCAGTTGCCGGCATCGATCGCGTCGAACACGCCGCGCCAATCTTTCGGAGCGGCGATGGCGGGCTGAAGAGCGGGTGCAGACTGCACGGACGTTTGAGTCGATGCCGGTCCGGCGGCCGAAGTCGATTGTGCGCCCGACCCTTGGGCCGGAAGGACGACGGGCGGGCCCGGCTGAGTCGGCGTCACAGCGATGCCGGGTTGCGTGCCGTTCGGCAGCGTCGCGTTCTTCGACTTTACCGGCAAGGGGGCAAGCGGGTCTTGAGACTGCGCGACGACGGGCGCGGCCCAGATCAATGCTCCAAATGCGAGCAGACCAGCTTTCAAGCTTCTTCCTCCATCAGCAGCAACAAGTCCTTCCATGCCAAGGGCTTGTCTAAGGGGCGATTAATAAGATGGCGTGGGTGGAAAGTTGCGACCGTCCGCACGCCCTCGACCTTGTGAACATGCCCGCGTGCCTGCGGCAGCGGTTTGCCGAGTAGCGCCTGCGAGGCGCCATCGCCCAGCAACAGCAGCCGCTTGGGCTTCGCGAGAGCAATATGCCTGCGGGCAATTTCCGCGCAGGCCTCACGGTCGGCAGGAACTCATTCGGGCGCCGGGGGTATGGAAGCATGACAGAGAGGCGCTGTAGGCTTCGTCAGCCTGGATGCCGATCGCGGCGAGCATGCGCTGGGCGAGCTGCCATGATTCGCCGCCTATGGGCCGACCGGCCGCCGCGTCCTCGAGAGAGGGAGAATCGCTAAGCAGCATTACAGCTGCATTTTCAGGTCCATGCGGAAGAATGCGCTTGGCTCCAGGGCCAGCCAGAGGCAGCTGTACGCTGCTCGCCAGCCAATCCTTGAGCTCCGCAAGCGTATCCTGGCTGGGTTGGACTAGATTCGGCTGGGGTGCCAGATCAGGGGTCCTCTTCGAGGGAGGAGGCGCCGGCCGCAGCCAGTCGCGCGGCTCATCCTGCACGGCGACGTCGACCCCGGCTTCCAGCCACCAGGCCAATGCACTGCGCGCCTCGGCAATGCCGATGGTGTCCATTTCCCCGCCCACGGCGCGTTAATCGCGCGCCATTGACGCAATGGTCAAGGAATGTGCAGGGCAGACGAGTCAAAGTGTGTGGGGGACGCGACGAGAGGACGATGAGCGAACGCGAATCCATGCAATATGACGTGGTCGTCGTCGGCGGAGGACCGGCGGGACTGAGCGCTGCCATTCGCCTCAAGCAACTGGCGAATGAGGCTGGGCGGGAACTCTCGGTCTGCATCCTTGAAAAGGGCAGTGAAATCGGCGCGCACGTCCTTTCAGGTGCGGTTGTCGATCCCCGGGCGCTGAACGAGCTCATTCCCGACTGGAAGGAGAGGGGCGCGCCGCTCACGGTTCCTGTCACCGAGAACCATCATTGGGCGCTGACCAAGGAGGGCAAGTTCGCCTTCCCGCACTGGATGATGCCGCCCTTCATGAACAACAGGGGCACTTACACGCTAAGCCTCGGTAATCTGTGCCGTTGGTTGGCGGGGCAGGCGGAAGAGCTGGGCGTCGAGATTTTCCCGGGATTTCCCGCGGCCGAGATCCTCTACAACGAGGATGGGTCCGTGAAGGGTGTCGCCACCGGCGACATGGGGATCGCTCGGGACGGCAGCCACCGGCCCGACTACCAGCCGGGCATGGAATTGCATGCGCGCTACACCTTCTTTGCGGAAGGGGCGCGGGGTCATCTGACGAAGCGGCTGACGGAGATTTTCAAGCTTCGGGAGGAGAGTGGACCGCAGGTTTTCGGTATTGGTATCAAAGAATTGTGGGATATTCCTGCCGAGAAGCATAAGCCTGGGCGAGTGATCCACACACAAGGGTGGCCGCTGTCGGACGCTTGGGGAGGCGGGTTCCTCTATCACCAGGAGAACAACCAGGTCGCGCTCGGCTTCGTAGTCGCGCTGGATTACTCCAATCCGTACCTCTCGCCCTTCGAGGAAATGCAGCGCTGGAAGACCCATCCGGCGATCCGCGCAGAAATCGAAGGCGGGCGACGCGTCTCTTACGGGGCCCGCGCGATCAACGAGGGCGGCTATCAGGCGATTCCGAAGCTGGCTTTCCCCGGCGGCGCCTTGATCGGCTGCTCGGCGGGATTCGTGAACGTGCCGCGGATCAAGGGAACGCATACGGCGATGAAGTCCGCCATGCTTGCCGCCGAGGCTGCATTCGAGGCGATTGCGGCCGATCGGTCCGCCGACGTGCTGCAATCTTATGCGGTCGCGCTTTACAATAGCTGGGTCGTCAAGGAGCTGAAGATCGTCCGCAACGCGCAGCCTGCAGTCGCACACTGGGGTGGGACGTTGGGAACGCTCTACGCCGGCCTCGATATGTGGTTAGGATACCTGGGCATCAGCCTGCCGTGGACGCTCAAGAACAAGGCGGACAATCTTTCGCTCAAGCGCAAGCAGGCCGCCAAACCGATCGATTATCCTAAGCCCGACGGCGTGCTGACCTTCGACCGGCTCGGCTCGGTGTTCATCTCGAACACTAATCATGAGGAGGATCAGCCGGTTCATCTGACGCTCAAGGACGCCGACATACCCACGGCTATCAATCTGCCGGTATATGCGGGGCCCGAACAGCGTTATTGCCCGGCAGGAGTGTACGAATTCGTGGAAGCGGAGAACGGTGAACCGGTGCTCCAGATCAACGCGCAGAATTGCGTCCATTGCAAGACCTGCGACATCAAGGACCCGACCCAGAACATCAACTGGGTCACTCCGGAAGGCGGCGGAGGCCCAAATTACCCGAACATGTAAATTGCTCATCGGCATAGGCCTCGCGGCTTTCGCATTTACCACGATGCCGGCAGCCGCATCGGTCTCCTCCGATCCAGCTCGGGCGTATGTCGAGGCACGCGCTGCGGCGCTGAGTGGCGACCATGTGCGCTCTGCCATGCTCCTGGCAGCTCTTGCTCAGACGCAGCCCGATCAGGTCGATCTTGCCCGCAAGGCATTGTTGGAAGCCCTCGGCGCAGGTCAGACCGATCTGGCGCTGTCCGTGGCGTCGAAAATCCCGGCAGCTCAATTGCCGACCGAGGGTCGGCTCCTGCTGGTGGCTGACCAGGTCAGACGGCGTCGGATCGACCGCGCGCTTGGCTTGCTGCAGGGTAGCGGCGACAGCGCAAACCTCACGTTCCTGGCGCCTCTGCTGACGGCGTGGGACGCCGCGGAGCGAGGCAATCTGGAACTGGCTCTCTCGACCATTGACCAGGTGCCGGACAACAGCCTGCTCGCACCGCTGCGCAACGAAGAGCATGCGCTTTTCCTCCTGAAGTTCCGCCGCACCGCCGACGCCGAGCCGTTCGCAAGGCGCGCCATCGGTTCGGCAGGGTCACGCGAAAACCGGATCCGACTGGCCATGGCGGATGGATTTCTCGCCGCTGGGGATCGGGATCATGCGCTCATGATGGTCGAGGGCATGGGATCCGACGCCGCCGCGGCGCGGCAAAGGGTGCTGGCCGGGAAGCTCAGCGGCCAGGCCGTCGACACGGCGGCGAAGGCGCTCGGAGAGGCGCTGACGGCCTTCACGACGGATCTCGCTCGTCTTCAGCGAGGCTCTCCTCCAATCGCGTTGGCTCAGGTCGCGAGATTCGCCAACCCGCAGAATAGCAGTGCGACGATGCTGCTCGCGCTCCTGCTCGAGACGCAGGACCGCACCGACGAGGCGCTCGCCTATCTTCGGACGATACCGCGCGACGATGCACTGAGCAGCCAAGCCCGTGATGTCCAGGTCAAAATTCTGACTGATAGCAAGAGGTTGAACGAAGCCTTTGCGATTGCGTCCGCGGCATCGAACGGGCGCGACGCGAACATCAACGACCTATCCCGGCTCGGCGACATCTATCAGGCGATGAAGCGGTACAACGAAGCGGCAGCGACCTACGGCCGGGCGCTGACCATGGCCAGTGCGCAAGGCCTCAAGTCACAGGTTTGGCCGTTGCTGCTCCTGCAGGCCAACGCCTACGAGCAGGCGGGACGGTGGCCCGAAACCAAGGCGGCGCTGGAGCAGGGGCTCGCGCTCGCTCCCGACCAGCCGCTGCTGCTGAACTTCATGGGCTACGCCAAGCTCGAGCATCACGAAGATCTCGACGCTGCCGAGGCCATGATCCGCAAGGCGAGCGAGCTCGCGCCGGACGATGCCTCGATCACCGACTCGCTTGGCTGGGCGCAGTTCAAAAGGGGTAAGCTCGGTGAAGCGATCCTGACTCTGCAGACGGCGGCGGAGAAGGACCCCGACCAGGCTGATATTCAGGAGCATCTCGGCGATGCGTTGTACAAGGCGGGGCGCAAGTATGAGGCGCGATTTGCCTGGAACGCCGCGCTCATCACCGCGGATGACGAGGTTGCCGGTCGCGTAAAGGCAAAATTGTCAGCGGGACTTAACCCGGCCAACGCGGCTCCTTGACCGCGGCCCGGGAAATAGCGCTGGCAAAGCTCAACCTCGCGCTGCACGTGAGGGGCAAGTTGCCCGATGGACGGCACGCCATCGAGACCATCTTCGCATTCTGCACGGACGGGGACCGCCTGAGTGCGAAAACCTCCGACACTCTATCGCTCGAGATCAGTGGGCCGTTTGCGGCGCAACTGGGCGATCCTGAGGATAATCTCGTTCTGAAGGCCGCACGTGCTCTGGCCGAGGCTAGCGGGGTGCAAGCGTGGGCCGCAATCACTCTCGAAAAGAACCTTCCCGTCTCGTCAGGCCTGGGCGGCGGTTCTGCCGATGCTGGAGCCGCGCTCAGGCTATTGACGTCATTGTGGGGAATTGACCCGTCTAATGCCACAGCGGTCGCCCCGACGCTCGGCAGCGACGTGCCAGCCTGCCTCCTAAGCATGCCTGCTCGGGGCGAAGGCGCTGGAGACAAGCTCAGTCCGATGGATCTGTCGGGCTATTCGGGAACTCCCGTTCTGCTCGTCAATCCTCGCGTTGGTCTGTCTACGGCTGACGTTTTCGCTGCGTGGGACGGAACCGACAACGGATCCCTGGCGGATTGGCGGTCAGGCTGGAACGGACTCGAGGCTGCGGCGATCGAGCTCGCCCCGCAGATCGAAACCGTTCTCGCATGGCTTTCGGCTCAGCCGGGCGCTCACATTGTGCGCATGTCCGGATCGGGCGCGACCTGCTTCGCCTTGTTCGGAAGTGAGCAGGCGCGTGACAGCGCGGCCGAGCTCGTTCCGCGGGAATGGTGGCATCTACCGACCTTCCTGCGTTAGACGCGCCTTGCAATGAACGCTGGCCGACCGATCCTCTCAGGCAACCGAATGCGCGCGGCCGAACAGGTGTCGATCGGTGGGGGCACGAGCGTTGAACAGCTGATGGAGCGAGCGGGCGCTGGACTTGCTGAGGCGGTCTATCGCTTCGCTGGGCCGCTGTCCGTGCTGATCCTGTGTGGACCCGGAAATAACGGCGGCGACGGGTATGTCGCAGCGCGCCGGCTCGCCGAGCGCGGCGTCCAGGTCCGGGTCGCGGCCTTAGCCGCGCCGAAGAGCGACGCAGCAAAATGGGCTCGATCGCAATGGAACGGGGATGTCGAAGAGCTCTCTTCCGACACCAGGGGTGCGCCACTGGTCATCGATGCGCTTTTCGGCACGGGCCTCTCTCGCGGGCTGGATGATGACGTCAGCCTTCTGCTTTCCGAGCTGGTGCACGAAGCGGTCGTGGCTGTCGCGTGTGACGTTCCGAGCGGCGTCAATTCGGACACCGGCGAATTGCTGAGCCCGATCCACGACTTTCATCTCACCGTGACCTTCGGAGCGCTCAAGCCGGCTCACCGGCTCCGCCCCGCGATGCACAAATGCGGCCGCGTCGTGCTCGCAGACATTGCCATCGAAACGGACGGTGAATGGCACGAAATTGGGCCGCCGGTGCTCCCGGCGCTCGAACCTGCAGCAAACAAATACACCCGCGGACTGGTTCACGCTCTTGCCGGCAAGATGCCAGGGGCCATTGCGCTTGCTGCCAGGGCGGCTGCGCGTTCAGGCGCAGGTTATGTACGTGTCAGCACCTCGCGGCATGTCGAGGGACTGCCGTCGGCTATCGTCCAAACGGACACCGCAAAAGTGAATGACGAGCACATTGGCTGCCTGCTCGTCGGACCCGGCATGGGCGACATTCCGCAGGTGCTGACGTTGGCTTTGACATCGATGGCGCCCAAGGTCCTCGATGCGGACGCGATTACCCACCTGGGTGACGTCGAGCGGCTGCGGAGACAGGAAGCGATCATCACTCCACACGAAGGCGAATTTCGGCGCCTGTTCGGGAAAATCGAGGGTTCCAAGGCGGAGCGCGCGCTCGAAGCCGCGCGGATGAGCGATTTGGTCGTAGTCTACAAAGGGCCGGACACCATCGTCGCTTCGCCCGATGGAAGGGTTGGCTTTGCTCCGCCTGCTCCCGCCTGGCTCGCGACTGCCGGAACGGGCGATGTTCTTGCGGGCATGATTGCCGCACTGCGGGCGCAGGGCCTTGAGGCATTTGAGGCCGCGTCAGCCGCCGTGTGGCTACACGGCCGAGCTGCCGAGATTGCGGGGCCGGCGATGATCGCGGACGATCTCGTCGAAGCAGTCCCACAGGCGTTCGCGCTCCTGCGATGAACGAGCTCGTCGTTCGTATTGCGGCGCGCGGCGACGGCGTGACGGCGAGCGGCCGCCACGTGCCGTTTGGCGTGCCTGGCGACGTTTTGCTTGACGATGGAGCACTGGCGCCGGGTCCGCATCACCAGGACCCGCCATGCCGGCATTTCCCGGAGTGCGGTGGCTGCCAGCTGCAGCATGTCGATGACGAAGCGTATCGCGGTTACCTCGTTTCGCGAGTGGAGACTGCGCTCGCACAGCACGCACTGGCGACGGAGATGCGAGAGCCGCACCTATCGCCACCGAATAGCCGGCGAAGGTCGACTCTGCGGGCGCTGAAGGTAGGGCAGGGCGCCGTCGTCGGCTTCAACGCCGCCAAGTCGCACCGCATCGTGGATATGCAGGAGAACCATATCCTTCGCCCCGAAATCGTGGATCTGATCGCGCCGCTTCGCCAATTGCTCTCCGCCATTCTGGAGCCCCGCCGGACCGCTGAAGTGCAGCTGACCCTGGTGGATCAAGGCGTCGACGTGCTTCTGAAAGGCGTTCACCCCGATGGGTTTGAGGTGATGGAGAGCCTCACGGCATTCGCGGCCACGCAGCGGATCGCGCGGCTGAGCATCGATCAGGGGCTTGGACCCGAGACCGTCTACGAGCCGCATCCGGTTACCATCACCCTGTCGAACGTGGCCGTCGGGTTTCCCCACGGCGGTTTCCTCCAAGCTACGGCAGAAGGTGAGGCGGCTCTCGTGGCGGCGGTGCGCGAGGCGACGTCGGGCACCCTGCGTATCGCGGATCTGTTCTCAGGCATTGGGACCTTCGCTCTCGCGTTGCGGGCGGCTTATGCAGCCGAGGCCTCTCGCGATGCGGCGGCCTCACTCAAGCGAGCGGCGCCCGCGATGGTCGTTGAGCACCGCGATCTATACCGCCGGCCCGTCGATGGAGCAGAGCTCAAGCGCTTCGATGCGGTGATCCTCGATCCGCCACGGGCCGGGGCAGTAGAGCAGGTTCGCGGTCTCGTAGGTTCAGGCGTAAGCCGGGTTGCCTATGTGAGCTGCAATCCGGCTACTTTTGCGCGGGATGCGAAGACCCTGGTGGACGGCGGCTACAAGCTCGATTGGGTTAGGTCGGTGGGTCAGTTCCGCTGGTCGACCCATGTCGAGCTTGCTGCCTGCTTCAGTGGATGAGCCCGCAGTCGTGAAGGACGCGGAAGCCGGCGTGCACCGTAAGGCCTAACAGGCACAGGGTCGCCAGGGCGAAGATCGGGAAGCGTATCTGGACGACGTTCACGGTCGCCTGGACGATGCTGTGGACGATGCGCAGCCCAACATAACCCCACGCGAGCCAATAGTTGATGCCACCGCCGAAGTTCATCATCGCGAGCGTCAGAGCGATCGCGTAAAAGATCGTCGGCTGTTCCATCAAGTGATTGTAATTGTGGGACGGCCACTGCGCTTCGTCAGGCGCCCTGCCGTCCAGGTTGACTCCACGGGAGCCCCGCGGGATCGAGCCCCAGCTGATGCCCATTTTCGCGAAAGCACGCCTGCGGGCGACGGCCATCCACACCAGCATGACCAGAGTCCACGCGACCAGCGCCACGACGGGCGCGAGAATCGGGCTGTAGGACATGAAAAACCCTCCCCCTCGTTAATGAAGGGGAGGGTGCTTCAGTTCGCTACGGTTAGCAATCGACTTAATCGAAGAGCTTGGCGAAGCTGCGCTTCTCGCGGTTGCGCCACGCGCCGCGATGCCAGGCGTCCGATGCCAGCAGCGGGAGCACCGAGGTCGCCTCAGCGAAGACCATCTGCTCCATCGCGGTCGAGACCTTGCCCCACGAGGCCGCTTCTTGGAGCGTCGAGGATGAGCAGGCGCCGTCGCGGACGTCTGCGACGGTGATCTGCACCGCATATTTGTGCACCTCGACATCATCATGGCCGAGGATCTCGGCGCAAACGACGGTGTCCTGCGTGAAGTTCTTCGGAACGCCGCCGCCGATCATCAGCAGGCCGGTGGTACCCGCCTTGATCTTGACGTCGGTGAGCTCACGGAAGTCGGCGATCGCGTCGAGCACCATGTAATGCCCGCCGCGCTTCATCGCGTCGACCTGATGCTTGACCAGACCGAAGCCGGCCGACGAGTCGACGAAGGCCGGGCAGAAGATCGGCACGTCATGCTCGTAAGCGAGCTGGACGAGGCTGCCCTGCTTCTTGGCGTTACCCTCGCTCAGCCACTTGCCCATCTCGCGGATGAATGCGCGTGAGGAGTAGGCGCGTGGCTCAAGGCTGTCGGCGATCTTGCCGATCGTGAAGTCGCAATCCTGCAGCTGCTGCTCGTCGATGTATGTGTCGTAGATGCGATCGATATACAGCGAGCGAAGCGTATCATCGTCAGGAATTTCATTGGCTTGGTAGTGTTTGTGCCCAAGCGCTTCGAAGAAATCCATGTCGACGATGGAGGCGCCGGTGGCGACGATCGCGTCGACCATGTTGGACTTCACCAACTCGGCATAGAGATCCATGCAGCCGCCAGCTGAGGTCGAGCCCGCGATCACCAGGATGATCGAGCAATCGGGGTCTTCTAGCATCGTGTTGTAGATGCCGGTCGCTCGAGCGAGGTCGCGGCTCGTGAAGCTCATCTTGCCCATCGAATCGATGATCGGGCGGGCGTCGAACTTGGTGATGTCGATATGCTCGATGGGGCTCGAGAGCAGCTCGGCCTTGCGAGTATCGTTGATCCGTTCGGCGTCCTGAACTTTGTTCAGCGTATCGGCTTCCATTTCATGCTCCATTGTACCGCTTCACGAGCGGCGCGGGAAAAGGGCATGTCGTTTACTTGCGGGGGACAGCCTCACCCCGAAAATCGCAGGTGCGATTAGCTCCCCTCCCGCCGAAGAGGAAGGGGAGAAAGGCCCTAGAGCTTCACCACGTTGGCGCGGCCCGGCACGGTTGCGCCGTAGAGGCTCGCCATCGGCTCGTCATCGACGATTTCCGTCTCAACCGCGCCGAAGCCGTTGAACTGAGTGCGCATCGCGCAGCCGTAGGCTCCGAGCATGCCGATCTCGATATAGTCGCCGGGACCGACATCACCGGGCAGCTCGAATGGTCCGGCCATGCGGTCGAGGTCGTCGCACGTCGGGCCGTAGAAGCTGAACTTCATCGGGCGCACGTGCGATTCGGGTTCGCGCAGAAGCCGGACGGGATAGCGCCATCCGATGTGAGCGGCGTCGAACAGTGCCCCGTAGGCACCGTCGTTGATGTACAGCTCGTCGCCGCGGCGCTTCTCGACGCGAACGAGGATGCTGGCATATTCCGCGCACAGGGCACGACCGGGCTCGCACCACAGTTCGGCCGAGTAGCTGATCGGCAGCGCTTCGAAGCCGGCGTGAATCACCGAGAAGTAAGTCTCCAGCGGCGGCGGCTCCATGCCCGGGTAGGACGAAGGGAAGCCCCCGCCAACGTCGACGATGTCGACCGTGACGGCCGCCTCGACGATCGCCTGGCGCACGCGCTCCATGGCCTCGGCGTAGGCCGCTGGCGTCATGGCCTGGCTGCCGACGTGGAAGCAGATGCCAAGCGCGTCGGCAGCCTGGCGGGTTGCCATGAGCAGGCTAGCGACATCCCGAGGATCGGCGCCGAACTTGGACGCGAGGCTCAGCTTCGCATGGTCCGAGCTGACGCGGATGCGCACCAGTAGGTTGAGATCGGTCGCTACGACGCCGTCCCTCGAGGTTGCGCGGACGATCTTGTCCAGCTCGTCGAGCGTATCGAGGCTGTAGGTCTTCACGCCATGGTCGAAATAGGCTTCGGCGATGGCCTCCTCGGCCTTTACCGGATGCATGAAGCAGATCACGGCCTCGGGCAGCGTCTGGTGCACCAGCCTGACCTCCGCGATAGATGCCACATCGTAGTGCGTGACACCGCTATCCCAAAGGATGTGCAGGAGGTCCGGCGACGGGTTAGCCTTGACCGCGTAAAGCGACCGGCCGGGGAATCTGTCGACGAAGAAGGTCGCAGCCCGGCGTGCCGCGTGCGGACGCAGCAACGTGACCGGCTGAACCGGCCGCAGCTTGGCGATGTCGGCACCCGTGCGGGTGCCGTTCGGGGGAGACGCTAGCCCCAGCGCGCGATGATGCTTGTGCAACTCAAGGGACCTCCAACAGGTACGTTTCCAAAAGAGCTGCCTTGCGGTTGGAAGTCCCATGGGGCAGCGGAGGCGCGATATATGGAGGGGGGTCCGGCGTGTAAAGATTTTTTGGACCCGCACCGGCATTTCTCCGGACTTTTGTCATCAAACGGCAACGGCTTGAACTTAACGTGAGCGATATCAATGACTTGGCAGACCATACGATGGTGACGCGCGATGACGTGCTCGCAGCCCGGGAGCGGATCGGCGGGCTTATCGAAGAGACCCCGCTGATCGAGAGCGCAGTCGGCGGCACACGCGTCTGGCTGAAATGTGAATGTTTGCAGACTGGTGGCTCGTTCAAGCTGCGCGGCGCCACGAACCGGCTCCTGCAACTCTCGCCCGAAGAGCGGCAGAAGGGCGTCGTCGCCTTTTCGTCCGGCAATCACGCTCGTGGCGTTGCGATTGCGGCGAAGCGGCTCGGTGTTCGGGCGGTCATCGTCATGCCGGCAGATGCGCCGCAGGTGAAGGTCGAAGGCACTCGCGCCGAGGGAGCTGAGATCATCTTCTACGATCGGCGAACAGAGAGCCGTGAGGCGATCGCGGCGCGGATCGCAGACGACACGGGCGCGACGGTGGTGCCCAGCTTCGACGATCCGGCGATCGTCGCCGGGCAGGGCACTACCGGCCTTGAGATTATCGAGCAGTTCGGCGGTTCTCCTCCGCGCATCGTGGTCCCGTGCGGCGGTGGCGGCCTTGCTTCGGGAATCGCGCTGGCAGTTCCTGATGCGGAGATTGTCGTGGTCGAGCCGGAGGGTTGGGACGACATGAAGCGCTCGCTGGAGATCGGCGAAATCGTTCCAGTGGCTGCGGATGCGCCGTCGACGATACTGGATGCGCTTCAGACGCCGCGGGTGTCGCCGATCACCTTCGGCATCTTGCGGGAAAGGCACGCGAATGTCGTGTGGGTCAGCGACGCCGAAGCTGCCGACGCGATGCGCTTCGCCTACGAGCGACATGGCCTGACGGTGGAGCCAGGAGGAGCGGCGGCGCTGGCCGCATTGCTTTCCAGTAAGATTGCGCCGCTCGAAGATACAGTCGTCGTCGTGTCCGGAGGGAATGTCGATCCGGAGCTTCATGCGCGGATCACCGCGCAAGCAGCCTAGGCGACGTTGCGTGTCTTGAACTCGCCGGGATCAAGATGAACGGGGCTCGAGCGCTCGACCGCTTGGGTCAGCTCTTCGAGTTCTGCGGCCAGCGTCTTGAGTTCGGCGGCGAGGAAGCGCCGCTCATTCTCGGCGACTGACTCCGACGCGTCTATTAGCGTCTCCAGCATCATTGCAATGCAGGGCAGGATCGTTTCTTCGATGCGCTCGAAGGCCTCTTCGAGCCGGGCCTGCTGGTCAAAATTCGCCATGACCGCGATTTTGGCGCGATCTTGGTTAAATGTTGATGAAACGGAACGGCTGAATGCAGAATTTTTCCTCGATCGCGATGGCGCTTGCGATGGTCGCCGCGTTTCTGCTTGGGATAGGCGGGGTGAAGCTTGTTTTGACGCGTCAGACGAGAGGCCGCGGAATCCTGATGATCCTCGCGGCCCTCGTCATGGTCATGAACGTGATGATCTGGACGGTGTGAGCGGCTTGATGGGATCCGTCGCGAGCCGCATGTCGAGATAGTCGTCGACCGAATTCATCATCAGGTCGAGCTCATTCGCGAAAAAGTGGTTCGCACCTGGGATCAGGTCGTGATGGATGGTGATGTGGCGTTGGGTCCGGAGCTTGTCGACCAGCTTCTGGACCGCGCTGGGCGTCACCACTTCATCCGCTTCGCCCTGGATAATGATTCCGGAGGACGGGCAGGGGGCGAGGAAGCTGAAGTCGTACATGTTCGCCGGTGGCGCGATGGAGATGAAGCCGCGGATCTCCGGGCGGCGCATCAGCAGCTGCATGCCGATCCACGCGCCGAAGCTCACGCCGGCAACCCACGTAGTCTCTGCTTCGGGATGGATGCTCTGCACCCAATCGAGCGCGGAGGCCGCGTCGCTCAGTTCGCCGATACCGTTGTCGAACACGCCCTGGCTTTTGCCGACACCGCGGAAGTTGAAGCGCAGCGTCGCAAAGCCGCGTTTCACGAACGTTTGGTAGAGCAATTGCACGATCTTGTTGTTCATCGTGCCCCCGGCTTGCGGGTGCGAGTGGAGGATCAGTGCGACGGGCGCGCGGGGCCGGGTACCGGGGTGAAAGCGTCCTTCGAGGCGTCCCTCGGGGCCGGGAAAAATGACTTCGGGCATGGATGTGAGCTCGTGTAATATTAAACCCGCCTGAGCGCGGGTGCGTTGCGGCGTTCGGTTCTATATAGGGGCCGCCCGAGATGTGGCAATTGGCAGGAATCCACGGCTTTTGAGCGCGTCCGAACGTATCTATCTCGATCATGCGGCGACGACCCCGGTGCTTCCCGAGGCCCAGGCAGCGGTTACACGCGCATTTGCCCATTGGGCCAACCCGAGCTCGCCGCACGCCGACGGCCGTGCCGCGCGCGCTCTGCTCGAAGAGGCGCGGTCGACTATCGCTGAAGTACTGGGCTGGCGGCATGACGTCATCTTCACCAGCGGCGCGAGCGAGGCCATCGAGATCGCAGCGAAGCGCGTGCGCGTTCCTGGGCGGGCTCAAGGCGCGACCGAACATGCGATCGTGCCCTACGCGATGGGAAGCGGATCGAAGGTCATTCCTGTCACTCCTGACGGGCTGATCGACCAAGATGCTCTCGACGAAATCCTGGCAGGCGGCCCAGCGCTTGTTGCGATTCAGCAGGTGAATAACGAGACGGGCGTGATTCAACCGCTTGAGCGGATCACGGAGAAGGTGCGAGCCGCGGGATCGCTGCTTCTGGCAGACTGCGCGCAAAGCGCGGGCAAGATGCCCTTGCCCGATGCCGATTTCGTCGCCGCGTGCGCGCACAAGCTCGGCGGACCGCCGGGCATCGGCGTGCTGCTGGTGAAGGACTTGGCCTCGCTTGAGGCGGTCGGCGGACAGGAGATGGGCTACCGCCGGGGCACGCAGGATGTTCCGGCGGCGCTGGCCTTCGCTGCAGCCCTTGCTGCGAGGCCGTATGACATGGAGTGTCTCGGCGAGCTCCGCCATCAGTTCGAGGATGCCGTCCGTGCCGAAGGCGGCATCATCATCGCGGAGAACGCGCCTCGAATCGCGACGATAGGCTCTGTTTCCGTGCCGGGCACGAACAATGCGTCGCTGCTCATTCAAATGGACCTGGCCGGAATTGCGGTCTCGGCGGGGAGTGCCTGCTCCTCCGGCAAGATGAAGGCCAGCGCGGTGCTCGAAGCAATGGGCGTGCCGGCCGATGTCGCTAGCGGCTTCCTTCGAGTGAGTTTCGGTCCTCACACGAGCAAGGCGGACGTCGACAGGTTCCTTGACGAGTGGCGGCAAATCCGAAGCCGCAGCAAGTCAGAGGCGGCATGATCTACCTCGACTATCAGGCGACAACGCCAGTCGCACCCGAAGTGGCCCAGGCCATGGAACCCTGGGTTGCCGAGAAATTCGCCAATCCGCACTCACCCTCAAAGTGGGGGCACGAAGCCGCGGCTGCTATCGAGGTCGCGCGAAAGCACGTCGATCGGGCGATTGGGTTGCGTGGCGGCAGCGTCGCGTTCACCGGCAGTGCGACGGAGGCGATCAACTGGGCGCTGAAAGGCACGGTCGAGATCGCTCCGATCAAACGCAATCGAATCATCACCGTCGCGACTGAACATGCCGCGGTTCTCGATACGTGCGAGTGGCTGGCCGGTTGCGGCATCGATCTGACCATTCTTCCGGTCAAGCCCGACGGTCTTCTCGACCTCGAGCTGCTCGAACGAGAACTCGACGATCGGGTGTTGATGGTCGCGGTGATGCTCGTGAACAACGAGATTGGCGTGCTTCAGCCTATAGCCGAGATCGCCGACATGGCGCACAAGGTTGGCGCTTTGATGCTGTGCGATGCCGTGCAGGGGCTGGGGCGCTTGACGATTCCCGAAGGACCCGACCTCGTCGCGGTCTCCGCGCACAAAATCCACGGGCCAAAGGGGATCGGGGCATTGTGGATGCGTGAGGACTGCGAGCCGGCGCCGTTCATCCATGGCGGTGGGCAGGAGCGGGGGCTGCGGTCGGGGACGCTATCGCCGCAGCTGTGCGTGGGCTTCGGTGCTGCCGCAAAGCTCGCTGCCGAGCGCTGCGACCGCGATTACGACCACGTCCAGCGGTTGTGGGCCGCAGCTGTTCATGCCCTGGGTCCGGGTTGGACGATCAACGGCAGCATCGCTCATCGTTATCACGGCAATCTGAATATCCGCCGGGACCGTGTCGACGCGGCGCGACTGCTTGCCGATCTGAGGGGCGTGGCATTCTCGGTCGGTTCAGCCTGCGCCAGCGGATCCGGTCGCCCGAGTCACGTGCTTCGCGCACTGGGTCTCGATTATCCTGAGGCGAGAACGTCGATCAGGCTGGGATTCGGCCGGTATACGACCCAGCACGAGCTCGACGATGCCTGTCACCAGATCGCGGCGGCCGCACGCTCGCAGGAGCATCTCGTCGCGTGACATTGGTGCGGTTTCTCCGTGCGGACGGAACTCTCGACAAGGAAGTGGAAGCGAAGCCGGGGCAACGGCTCCTCGATGTCGCCTGGGCGGCCCGTGAGCCGCTCGAGGGTGCATGCGAGGGCGTCATGGCATGCTCGACCTGTCACGTGATCGTCGATGCCGAAGATTTCGCGAAGCTCCCGCAAGCGACTGAAGAGGAAGAGGACCTGCTCGACCTCGCGGCTCACGCGACGCGCACTTCGCGCCTTGCATGCCAGATCATTCTGACTGAGGACATGGACACGCTGAGCGTGCGTGTTCCTGCCGAAGCACGGAACTGGATGGGCCGTTAGTCGCGCGGTGGAAGTGGCTGGCCGATGCGCGAGTCGGTCTCGTCCGACCGACGCTTTGTAGGCTTGCCGGTGAACACCGGCTTCATCGCTTCCAGCTCCTGAAGCGTGATCCTGCCCTCGTGTTTCTTGTCCAGGATCTGAAACCGGTCGAGCGCCGCTTGCTTAAACTCTGCCAGCGAAATCGCGCGGTTGAAGTCCGTGTCCGCGGCGGCGACCGGCTCGGGCATATTCAGGAGCGCATATCTGGCCGCGCCCTCGGGGCCGCTGTCGATGTTCGCATTTCGGTCGCGCTTTCCACGCGGGCGATCGCTGTCATCGCGCGTTTGATTCATCGTCGGCCTTGGGAGGAGCCTCGCCCGGCGCTCGGGCACGCCTCATGCGGGAGTTGACCTGGATTTCCGGAGCGACCTGCCACTCGTAACGGACGATCTCGTCGGGATCGATCTGCCCGTCCTGATTGATGTCGAGCACCCCAAAATATTGTACCGCATCTGCCACGAGCTCGTCAGGGGTCAGGTAACCGTCCCGGTTGCGGTCGACCTGATAGAACCAGCGGGCGAGCGTATCTTCATTCGGGGTACGTGCGCGGATCGGTTCGCCTATCGGGCTGATGAAGGGGACGCCGCCACGCGCCGTTACGACGATGGGCCCGTCTTGCGGGGCAGCGAGAGCAGCGAGCAGAAGGAGCGCGGGGACCGGCATGAGCAGTCGAGAAGTCAGGCTGGTCGCGTGAACGGGTGATGAAGGAGGTCGCGCACAAGCTTGCGCCTAGCACGGTCTTCACCCATATGCCCGCGCGGAAGTCGGCGGACGGCACTGTCGCCAACCTGGTCAGATCCGGAAGGAAGCAGCCACAACGATTTCGTGCCGGGTCGTCGGCTTCCACCGCTCGCAATGACGAGCCTCACCTCCTAAACCATTGTTGATGGACGACATCGAATCGCCGGGCCTTGGGCTCGATCTTCCTGAGCAGCCCCAGCGGCCGGCCGACGCGTCGCCTTACCGCGTTCTCGCGCGCAAGTACCGGCCGCAGACATTTGCAGAGCTGATCGGCCAGGACGCGATGGTGAAGACGCTTGCCAACGCGATCGCTCGGGGGCGGATTGCCCATGCCTTCCTGCTGACCGGCGTACGCGGTGTGGGCAAGACATCCACGGCCCGGCTGATCGCCAAGGCGCTCAATTGCATTGGCCCGGACGGGCAGGGCGGCCCAACGATCAGCCCGTGCAATGTGTGCGAGCCTTGCCGCGCCATTTCCGAAGGCCGCCACATCGACGTCATCGAGATGGACGCCGCCTCGCACACTGGCATCGATGATGTGCGTGAGATCATCGATGCAGTTCGCTACGCATCGGTCAGCGCGCGCTACAAAATCTACATCATCGACGAAGTCCACATGCTTTCCAAGCCTGCCTTCAATGGCTTACTCAAAACTCTTGAGGAACCACCTGAGCATGTGAAGTTCTTCCTGGCGACCACGGAAGTGAACAAGGTGCCCGTCACCGTCCTGTCGCGCTGCCAGCGTTTCGACCTCAGGCGCATCCCGGCCGAGAAGCTTGCCGAACATTTCGCCGAGGTCTCGAAGGCGGAAGGCGTCGACGTCGAGACTGAGGCGCTGGGGATGATCGCCCGCGCCGCTGAAGGCTCGGTCCGCGACGGTCTGTCGATCCTCGACCAGGCCATCGCCCATGGGGCAGGAGCCGTAACCGCCGAGCAAGTCCGGGACATGCTGGGCCTTGCAGACCGCGGACGAATTCGCCGGCTCTTGCAGCTGGTCCTCTCCGGAGACTCCGCCGCGGCCTTGGCTGAGTTGGATGAGTTCCACGAGCTAGGGATCGATCCGACGCAGCTCCTTCGGGGGCTGATGGAGAGCCTGCATTCCGCCACTCGCGCGAAGGCCGGTGTAACTGTCGATGCTCTGCGATCTGCCGAGGAGCGAGAATCGGCAGCTGAAATGGCGCAGCAGCTTTCATGGGGCACGATCCACCGCCTCTGGCAGATGCTGCTCAAGGCCCTTCAGGATGTCGACGTGGCGCCGGATCCGCGCGAAGCGGCGGAGATGGCGCTTTTGCGTTTGATTCACGCCGCGGAAATGCCGGACCCGGCCAGCCTGCTCCAACGTCTCAGCAGCGAGGGTGCCGTCGCAAGCCCGGCGGCGGCGCCGAGTACCAAGGGCCGCGTAACCACCCCAGAGATCCCAGCCGATTTGCCGTCGCTGATCGCAGCGCTGGAACGTAACGGAAAGCATCAGCTGGCTGTCCAGCTGCACGATCAAGTCGGGCTGGTCCGCTACGCGCCGCCCGAGCTGGCCGTGAAGCCGCTGCGGCCCCTTGGTCAGGATTGGCCACGCGACGTGGCGGTGGCATTGAAAGCCGCCACCGGCGCGAGTTGGCAGGTCTCCTTGTCCGACGATGCCGGGGAGCCTTCACTTCTCGACCAGGAGAAAATGGGCGAGGAGCGCGTTCGTGCCGATGTGCTGGCCGATCCCAATGTCCAAGCGATAATGGAGGCGTTCCCGGACGCCGAGCTCGAATCCTTCAACAGAGGCCCCTGAAATGCCGGAAATGCCCGACTTCGACGAAATCATGAAAATGGCGCAGAATGCGCAAAACGAGCTGCAGAAGGCACAGGACAGTCTCGATAAGATTGAGGTCGAAGGCGTCGCCGGCGGGGGCATGGTGAAGATCCGTGCGACCGCCAAGGGTCGAATCCTTGGCGTCGACATCGCCGAGAGCCTGCTCGCGCCGTCGGAGAAAACGATGGTCGAAGACTTGATCGCGGCGGCGATAAATGATGCTCGCGCAAAGGCGGATTCCGCAGCGGCCGAGGAAATGCAGAAGATGCAGACCAGCTTGCCGCTGCCGCCGGGATTCAAACTGCCCTTCTAGCTGTCGCCATTCCGCAATTAACTGTCGTTCCGACCAAAATCGGAACGGCTTGCGTGCGCCACTTGCCGCGGCCAAACTGTTGTTGGCTGCCTGAGGGGAGACGCGCTGGTGGGTTTGCTCGGCGCAATGCAGGATTTTCCGCTGCGGATCATGCGGCTGATAGACCATGCCGAACGTGAGCATGGATCGAGCGAGATCGTTTGCGCACGCGCCGACGGATCAACCCACCGCACGAACTGGAAGCGCGTCGCACATGATTCCCGGCGTTTGGCGCAGGCGCTCGAACGGCTTGGCGTGAAACCAGGTGACCGCGTGGCGACCATGGCGATGAACCATGACCGCCATTTCGTCGCTTGGTTCGGGGTCGTCGGCATGGGCGGCGTTCTCCACACGCTCAATCCACGGCTGTTCGACGACCAGCTCGAGTATATCGTCAATCACGCGGAGGACCGCGTCCTCCTTTATGATCGCGCCTTCTCGCCGCTGGTCGAGCGAATGAAGTCGAAGTGGACGACGATCGAGCAGTACATCTGCTTCGACGACGACTTCGATGCTCTGCTCGACGCTGAGAATGGAGACTGTCGCTGGCACGAAGGCGACGAGCGGGATCCCTGCGGCCTCTGTTATACGAGCGGAACGACCGGCAATCCGAAGGGAGTGCTCTATGAGCATCGCTCGACGGTCCTCCACGCCATGAGTGTCATCGCGCCGGATATCTTCGACGTATCGGCGCGATCGGTGATGCTGCCGGTAGTGCCCATGTTCCATGCCGGCAGCTGGTGCATTCCCTACGCCGCGGCAATTGCCGGTTTTAAGCTGGTGATTTGCGCCGACAATCAGCCCGATCGCTTATGCAGCCTCTTCAATTCCGAAGGGGTCACGCATTCCGCCGGTGTCCCTACCGTCTGGCTGTCGATGATCGATCACGTTGAGCAGACGGGCGCGTCGCTAGGGAAGCTGCGGCTGGTCATTATCGGTGGATCCTCGGCACCGCCCGCGACCATCCGTTGGTTCCGCGACCGCGGCGTTCACGTGAATCACCTATGGGGCATGACCGAAATGTCGCCGGTCGGCACAGTTGGGGCCCCGCCGTCCAACTGGGACGAGATGAGTGAAGACGAGCAGGTTTCGTACATGTCACGCCCCGGCCGTTCGATGTTCGGCGTTGAGCTTCGTGTCCTGGACAATCAGGGGAGAGTCCTTCCGCGTGACGGTAAGAGCTCCGGGAAGCTGCAGACGCGCGGAGCAGCAGTGGTCAAACGCTACTTCAAGCAGGCCAAGGACTGCGTCGACGCCGAGCAATGGTTCGACACCGGCGATATGGCCATGATCCATCCGGACGGCACGATCCAGATCACCGACCGCGCCAAGGACGTCATCAAGTCGGGCGGCGAATGGATCAGCTCGATTGAGCTCGAAAATGCGGCTGTTGGTTGCCCCGGCGTGGCGGAGGCCGCGGCGATCGGCGTTCCTCATCCCAAATGGGACGAGCGGCCGCTGTTGTTGGTCGTGCGCGACCCCGGGAGCGACCTCAAGTCCGAAGAAGTTCGTGATTATCTTGCGAGCCGGGTGGCCAAATGGTGGCTTCCCGACGCAATCGAGTTTGTCGAAACTCTCCCGCATACGGCTAGCGGCAAGCTGTCGAAGAGAGATCTTCGCGATCAGTTTCACGACTATCGCTTCGCCAATGCCGAAGCGATGGTGGGACGCGACTAGAAAAAGCTCGCTGCCTCGCCTAACTGGCGCGGAAATCCGCAAGACTGAAGGAACTCCGCGACCCCATGGCCGCCCAATACGCATATGTCATGAAGGACATGACCAAGTCCTTCCCCGGCGCCCAGAAGCCGGTGCTCAACCACATCAACCTGCAATTCTACCACGGCGCGAAGATCGGAATCGTCGGCCCCAACGGCGCCGGCAAGTCGACGTTGATGAAGATCATGGCCGGCATCGACAAGGATTATCAGGGCGAGGCCTGGCCGGGCGAGAACATCACCGTCGGCTATTTGCCGCAGGAGCCGCAGCTCGACCCGAGCAAGAACGTGCTGGAGAACGTCAAGGACGGCGCGCGTGAAGTCGCGGACATGGTCGATCGTTTCAATGCGATCTCGGCCGAGATGGGCGATCCGAAGGAGGACACCGACTTCGACGCGCTGATGGAGGAGATGGGTGAGCTCCAGGGCAAAATCGACGCGGTCGACGGGTGGACGCTCGACAACCAGCTCGAAGTGGCGATGGAGGCATTGCGCTGCCCGCCGTCGGACTTGCCGGTCGAAAACCTGTCAGGCGGTGAAAAGCGGCGGATCGCCCTCACTCGTCTGCTCATCCAGAAACCATCGATCCTGCTCCTCGATGAGCCGACCAACCACCTCGATGCCGAGAGCGTGCAATGGCTGGAGAGCCATCTCAAGGAATATCCTGGCGCGGTGCTGATGATCACCCACGACCGTTATTTCCTCGACAATGTCGTGAGCTGGATCCTCGAGCTCGATCGCGGAAAGTACTTTCCGTACGAGGGCAATTACTCGACCTACCTCGAGAAAAAATCCAAGCGGATGGAGCAGGAGGAGCGCGAGGAGACCGGCCGCCAAAAGGCGATCAAGGATGAGCTCGAGTGGATCCGGCAAGGCGCGAAGGCTCGCCAGACCAAGTCGAAGGCGCGTATCGCGAAGTTCGACCAGCTTGTTGCGTCGCAGGAGAAGCGGGTTCCCGGCAAGGCCGAGATCCTGATCCAGGTGCCGGAGCGTCTTGGCGGCAAGGTCATCGAGATTAAGGGCGTCTCGAAGGCTTATGGCGACAAGCTGCTTTTCGAGGACCTGTCATTCACCCTCCCGCCCGGAGGAATCGTCGGAGTCATCGGCCCCAACGGCGCCGGAAAGTCGACGCTCTTCAAGCTGATTACCGGGCAGGAAACGCCGGACTCGGGCGAGATCGACATCGGTCCGACCGTCCACCTCGGCTACGTCGACCAGAGCCGCGACCATCTCGACGGTTCGAAGAACGTCTGGGAGGAGATTTCGGACGGGCTCGACTATATGAAGGTCAACGGCCACGACCAGTCGACGCGGGCGTATGTGGGCGCGTTCAACTTCAAGGGGCAGGACCAGCAGAAAAACGTCGGTAAGCTGTCCGGTGGTGAGCGCAACCGTGTGAACATCGCGAAGATGCTCAAGCGCGGCGGCAACGTCCTGCTGCTCGACGAACCGACCAACGACCTCGACGTCGAGACCTTGGGCGCGCTCGAAGAGGCGATCGAGAATTTCGCGGGCTGCGCCGTGGTGATCAGCCACGACCGATTCTTTCTCGACCGCCTTGCGACGCATATCCTCGCTTTCGAGGGGGATAGCCGTGTCGAATGGTTCGAGGGCAACTTCCAGGCATATGAGGAAGACAAAATTCGCCGCCTCGGTGAGGAAGCCACAAGGCCGCACCGAACGACCTACCGCAAGCTGACGAGATGACGTGATCACCGTCACCGCGCCGCTGCAAATCTGGAGAAACGAAGAAGGCAGCTCGCACTTTCTCGTTCTTCCTGACGAGAAAGCGGATGAGGTGAAGGCGCAAGCCGCGCTAGTGCGACGCGGGTTTGGATCGGTCCGGGTCGAAGTCACTCTCCATGACGTCACGTGGCGGACGTCCCTGTTCCCTCGGAAGAGCGGCGGCTACTTCCTTCCGGTGAAAATCGGCGTTTGCCGGAAGGCCGGCATCGCCGCTGGCGATCAGGTCACGGCCGCCCTCGAACTGCTGTAGGGGAACCTGGCGTCGCAGCTCCGGTTGAGCGCCGCGCAACAGGGCCTGACCGACCTCGTGAGCACCGCTCAAAACGCGAGGGGCGGTGGAGTTCGAAATCGCGTCAGGGACCAATGCGATCATGGATGTGCCGCCGACCAGGCTCAAGTCGGTGCATCCGGCCTAAAGCGGCCGCCTCTGCTCCAGCTCGGTCGCGGTCCGGTCGAAGCCTTCGGCCATGTCACCGAGGATCTCGCTAGTGCGGCGATCATACGTTGCTTGGGCGAGCCGACGGCAATGGTCGGCCTGCTCGTGGAGAGCGGACCTCTGCTCATCCGTGACGTCGATCAGCATGTTCACGGCCCCGGTGAAATTGCCCTGCGGATCGAAGATCGGAGTGGGATAGGGCCTGAAGGCTACGCGGCTGCCGTCCGGGCGCTCGGCAATCGCGATGACCTCGCGGATTGGGCGGCGCTCCTTGATGGTCTGCGCCATTGGGCACTTATCGTGAGATAGGGGTTCACCCGTTGTAGTGTATAGCTTCCAGGTGACGCACCAGCGGTCCTGGCCGGCCTGCGGCTCGCGGCCAGCGAACTCGACGCAGGCGCGGTTCCAATAGATCACAGCTCCGGTCTCGTCGGTCGAGTAGATCGGCACGGGAATCTGATCCAGCATCGACCGCGCCTCGGGCCCGGTCGCGAGAGCGTTCAACGCATGATCGATCAAATCTTCGGGATTTTGCCTGGCCAGCATCGGTTCCGAAAAGTTGGTTGCACTTCAGGTGATACGTCTAACCTTGCAGCGTCGCTGCAAGTTCCAAGTCCGGACCAATAACCAAAAACTGTGTTACCGAAACAACAGTCTGCGTCAGCGCAGACGCTTCACAAGCAAGCGGCCGTCGTCGCCGCTTTTCACTTCGAAGTTGGGTACCGCCTTGATCAGGTCGGATAGCCGCGTGAAACCAAAGTTGCGTGCCGCGAAGCTGGACACGGCCTTGGCACGCTGGCCGAGCTCCGAAAGTGGTGTGTAACCCTCTTCGTCGCGCTTCGAGGCCTTGTAGGCGGATCCAAGAACCTGGAGCAGCTCAGGATCCACCGGCCGCTGACCCTTGCCGGCGGTCGGCTGGTCGAGCTTTTCGTCTTCGAGTGCCAGCGCCCCGACGTCGAAGAAGCGTGTGCACGCCTGCTGGAAGGAGACGGGCGTCTTCGCGGTGCCGAAGCCGTAGACCGGCAACCCATCTTCGCGGATACGTTGCGCCAGCGGCAGGAAATCGCTGTCTGACGACATGATCCCGAATCCGTCCACGCTGCCGCGATAAAGCAGGTCCATTGCGTCGATGGTCATGCGCATGTCGGTGGCGCTCTTGCCCTTTACGACGTCGAACTGCTGCATCGGGATGATCGAGTGGGTGCCGGTCAAATTGCCCCAGCCCTTGAGGCTCGCCTTGGCCCAGTTCCCATAGGCGCGGCGGATGTTGATCGTACCGAGCTCGCCAAGGACCAGGAGCACCTCGTCGAGATGGTCGGGCGAGGCGTTGTCCGCGTCGATCAGCAGGGCAATGTTGGCTTCCTGTTCGACGCTGCGATCTCGCATTCCCGAGTCCTTTTCCTGCCTCTCTAGCGCGGCGTCGCGGAATGACCACAGGCTGGCGCGATGGCTGTTCCGTACATGAACGCTTCATGATCGGTGCGGGAACGAAATGTCACCTCACGCACTGTTGCAACGATGAGGGGGCGAGTTGTGGAAGGGATGAGACGATGAGGAAGATCGGACTTGCGGTAATCGCTGCTGGCAGTTTGGCCGCGGCCGGCTGCGCGACTTACCCGAACCAGTACGGATATGACCCGTACAATAACGGCTATTACAACAACGGTTATTACAACAACGGCTACTACGGTCAGCCAAACGGCCAGGCCGGCCGCGTTGCAGGGGGCGCTGCTATCGGCGCGGCTACTGGCGCGGTTGCCGGTGCCGTCATTCCGGGTGTGAGCGTCGGACAGGGCGCGATCGCTGGCGCCATTCTCGGTGGCGTTCTCGGTGCGACCGTCAACGGGCGTCAATATTATCGCGATACGCGTGGCTACTGCTATTACGTCGACCAATATGGTCAGCCGCACTATAGCTACGACATTCGCTGCTAGTTCAGTCGCTTAGCGACCGTTTTTTATGTTGCAAATTAGACGGGGCGGAACTTATCTTCCGCCTCGTCTAGTATGTAGAGGCGCCCTTCCGAGATCGAGAAGTGAGCGCCGTGGAGGCTCAGCTCCCCCGCCTCTTCGCGCTCCGCGATCCACGGGAAGGTGCGAAGGTTGGCGAGGCTGACCTTCACCGCTTCTCGTTCCATGTCTGTGTATGCGGCCTCATCGAGCTCTGAATGGCGCGCCCGCACCTTGCGACTGGCTTCGTCCAGCATGCGCACCCAGTCGGAGATGAAATGCCCTTCGCCGTGCTCAGTATCGTTGAACTTGCCAGTGAGCGCTGCCGCGCAACCACCACACAAACCATGCCCCATCACGATGATCTCACCGACGTTAAGCTGCGTGACGGCGAACTCCAGGGCGGCCGAGACGCCGTGATAGCCACCGGTGATCTCGTAAGGGGGCGCGAGACCCGCGATGTTGCGGGCGACGAACATCTCGCCGGGACGAGCGTCAAAGATTTGTGCCGGGTCCACCCGGCTATCGGCGCAGGACAGAATCATCACCTGCGGGCTCTGGCCCTCGGACAGCTCTGACCAGCGCTCGCGCTCGCGTGCCCAGTCCTTTTCCCGGAAGCGGCGATATCCCTCGATCAGCTGCGTCAGGTACGGCATTGAGAGCGGCTAGCCGCTTGAGGGCAGGGGTGGCAAGCGCGGGAAGCAATCGCTATTTGGCCCGCATGAACGCCCCGGCAGCCGTACCGAAGCAGCGCAAGCCCGACTGGATCCGGGTCAAGGCGCCCGTCAGCGAAGGTTATCACGCGACGCGCAAGCTTATGCGCGAACTCAATCTTGCGACGGTTTGTGAGGAGGCGGCCTGTCCGAACATCGGCGAGTGCTGGACGAAGAAGCACGCGACGGTGATGATCCTGGGCGACACCTGCACTCGTGCCTGCGCCTTCTGCAACGTAAAGACCGGCATGCCGC
Source organism: uncultured Alphaproteobacteria bacterium (assembly GCA_963754245.1). Taxonomy (GTDB): domain Bacteria; phylum Pseudomonadota; class Alphaproteobacteria; order Sphingomonadales; family Sphingomonadaceae; genus Sphingomicrobium. Next base: position 223,696 of record CAVWET010000013.1, on the reverse strand, counting down.
GGGCAGTCGATCCGCTGGAGCCGGAGCATGTTGCGACTGCGGCTGCGGAGCTTGGCCTCGAGCATATCGTGGTCACCTCGGTCGACCGCGACGACCTTCCCGACGGCGGGGCATCGCAATTCGTGAAGGTCATCCAAGCCCTTCGCCGGAACACCCCGAATACGACCATCGAGATCCTGACACCCGATTTCCGCAACAAGAGCGAAGCGGCAGTGGACGCGATCGTCGAGGCTGGTCCTGACGTCTACAACCACAATCTCGAGACGGTGCCGCGGCTGTACCCGACGATAAGGCCCGGCGCGCGTTACTATGCTTCGCTGCGCCTGCTGGAGAGCGTGAAGCGCAAGGCGCCTCATATCTTCACCAAGTCGGGCCTGATGGTCGGCCTCGGTGAGCAGCGGCTCGAAGTCCACCAAGTGATGGACGACATGCGCTCTGCGGGCGTCGATTTCCTCACCATGGGTCAGTACCTGCAGCCGACGCCCCGGCATGCGAAGGTCGAAGAGTTCGTCACTCCGCAGGCGTTCGATGCCTATGCGGCAATTGCCCGCGCGAAGGGCTTCCTGCTCGTCGCAGCCTCACCGCTGACGCGGTCGAGCTATCATGCGGGGGACGATTTCAAGAAGATGCAGGAGGCGCGCAACGCCCAGTTGGCGCGGCAAGGGGCCGATGCCGCGGCATAGCGAAACGCGGTATCTTCCATACATGCCTGAGCAGCTGTTCGACCTCGTCGCGGACGTTGCCCGCTACGACGAATTTCTGCCGTGGGTGGTCGCGGTGAGGGTGCGATCGTCGAGCGAGACCGAGACGGTCGCCGACCTCGTCGTCGGCTTCAATGCGTTCAAGGAACGTTTCACCAGCCGCGTTCACAAGGAGCGACCGACGCGAATTTGTGTCGACTATGTCGAGGGGCCGCTCAAATACCTCCACAACGAGTGGAAGTTCGACCGCGCGCCAGACGGTGGAACGAACGTCGGTTTTTCGGTCGACTTTGCTTTCAAGTCACGGCTGTTCGAAACGCTAGCGGGTTCGATGTTCGACAGAGCGTTGCGGCGCATGACGTCTGCCTTCGAGCAGCGCGCTGCGGCGCTTTACGGCATCAATAGCTCAAGCGCGCAGAGCGCCGCCTGAAGGCGCACGCCTGAGCGCGTTTTTTCGTCGAAGAACTTCTGGTCCGCGACGATCTTCGCAGGATCGGCTTCGCGTTCGGCCCGGGCGAAGACGACGGTGCCCACTGGCTTCTGCGGGGTGCCGCCGCCAGGGCCCGCTATGCCCGTGATCGCTACGGCGACGTCAGCGTCGGACGCCTGCAGCGCGCCGCGAGCCATCGCCCAGGCGGTAGCGACGCTGACCGCGCCGAAGGTATCGACGACTTCCTCGCTGACCTTGAGTTCGCTGACCTTCGCGGCGTTCGAGTAGGTGACGTAACCCGCTTCGAACACATCCGAGGAGCCGGCGATTTCGGTGAGGGCTGCGCTTACGAGTCCACCCGTGCAGCTTTCCGCGATCGCGATACGACGGCCCGCGGCCCGGTTCGCCTCGACGACCTCGCGGGCGCGATCGACCAGCTGATCGGGGAGTAGATACTCGCTCATAGCGGAGCCCCGACGCGAATGCTCGCAACGGCCTGGGCGGCGATACCCTCGCGCCGCCCGGTGAAGCCGAGGCCTTCGGTCGTCGTCGCCTTGATGCTGACCTGGTCGAGAGAGAGCCCCGCAATCTCGGCAATGCGTTGGCGGATCGCGCTGCGATGCGGACCCACCTTTGGCTCCTCCGCTATGACCGTACAATCCACATGGTCGATGATCGCGCCGCGAGAACGGAGCAGATCGACAGCGTGATGCAGGAAGCGATCGGAAGACACGCCTTTCCATATAGGGTCCAAAGGCGGAAAATGCTCGCCGATGTCGCCGAGACCGCCGGCGCCCAGTAGGGCATCGGTGATCGCATGGAGGACGACGTCGGCGTCGCTGTGGCCTGCGAGGCCTTTGGAGTGGGGGATCGCGACGCCGCCTAGCATGACGGGGCCCTCTCCGGCGAATGCGTGAACGTCGAAGCCCAAGCCGGTGCGCGGCGACAGGCGGCCTGCAATCCACTGCTCCGCTCGCTGAAAATCTGCAGCGGTGGTGAGCTTCTCGAGGGCAGGATCACCTTCGACGACGGCAACCTGCAGGCCCGCGGCCCGGAGCACCGTTGTCTCGTCCGTCGGAACGCCACCCGACCAAATTCCGTACGAGTTCCTCAAAGCCTCCAGCCGGAATGCCTGCGGCGTCTGAACGCGAACGAGGCCAGTTCGGTCGACGAGCTCATCCAGGCTTTGTTCTGCGCGGGCAAGCGTGTCGCCCACCGGCAGGACCGGTGCAGCGCCTTCAAAGAACTCAAGTTGGGCGACCAATCGGTCAACGACGGCAGCCGGGCAGAAGGGCCGTGCCGCATCGTGAACCAGCACAGCGTCACCAGCGATTGCTGCCAGACCTGCTTTCACCGAGTCCGAACGCTCCAGTCCGCCTTCGATGAATTCGTCCACATCCAACCCCTGAAGAGCCTCTGCGGCCTGCTCGTGCTGCCCGCTGCCGATCACAACACGCGTGGATCGCACCGCTGGATGACCGATCAGGGACTCGACGGCCCAGCGCAGCACCGGCTTGCCGCCGAGCAAGCGATATTGCTTCAGTACGCCTCCGCCGAGGCGCTCGCCTTTGCCGGCTGCGACGATCAGGGCGGTGACGGTCATCCGGGCGGCGCTCTACGGCTGCTTGCCTTGTCCGCCAAGGGCTTCTCCACTATCTGCGGCCCTTCCATGAGCGAGCTGAAGCCCATCTCGATCGGTCCGGTAAGGATCGACGTGCCGGTGATCCTGGCGCCGATGACGGCGGTCACCGACCTGCCGTTCCGGCGGGTCGTCAAGCGCTACGGCGCCGGGCTAACGGTCAGCGAGATGATCGCCAGCCAGGCGATGGTGCGCGAGACGCGCCAATCGCTGCAAAAGGCCATGTGGGATCCGGCTGAGGAGCCGGTCTCGATGCAGCTCGCCGGCTGCGAGCCGCATGTGATGGCCGAGGCGGCGAAGCTCAACGAGCAACGCGGCGCCGCAATTATCGATATCAATATGGGCTGCCCCGTGAAGAAGGTAGTCAATGGCGAGGCGGGATCAGCTTTGATGCGCGATCTCCCGCTCGCGGCGAAGCTGATCGATGCGACGGTCAAAGCGGTGACGGTCCCGGTCACTTTGAAGACGCGGATGGGCTGGAACCACGATAGTCTGAACGCGCCCGAGCTCGCGCGGATCGCCGAGGACCTCGGCGTGCAGATGATCACCATCCACGGCCGCACCCGTTGCCAGATGTACAAGGGCGAGGCGGACTGGGCGTTCGTGCGGCGGGTGAAGGAAGCTGTGTCTGTGCCGGTGATCGTCAACGGCGATATTTGCTCCGTCGCGGAAAGCCGCGAGGCGCTGCGGCAGTCTGGCGCGGACGGCGTGATGATCGGCCGCGGCGCCTACGGACAGCCCTGGCTGATCGCGCAGGTGATGAGCGACTTGAGCGGCGGAGGGCATCGGCCTGATCCCAACCTCGATGAGCAGCTTGAGACGATGCTCGAGCAGTATGACGAGATGCTTCAACTCTACGGCGCGCATACGGGCGTGAACCTCGCCCGCAAGCATATCGGCTGGTACACCAAAGGGCTGCCCGGCTCGGCGGAGCTACGCAACAAAGTCAATCAGCAGGACGATCCAGCGATCGTGGTGCAAATGCTGCGCGACTTTTATTCGCCCTGGCTTCAGAGAACGGCCGCCTGACGCGATTGGTCGCGTCACAACTGTGTTTTTGATGCAACGGTCGGTCTGAGCATGCTAGGGCCGCAACGAATGGACGCGCGTACGGCCGAATCAACGGTCATCTCCCGGCAGAAAAGCTGGCTCCGGCGGGAGCGAGCCAGCGGTCGATTCTACGACCGCGTCTCGGCGCTGCTTGGGCTGTTCGTGATCGGCATGATCGGCTTGAGCGTATGGCTAATTACCCGCGAAGCAGAGCCTGGCACCATCCTTTCGCCGCCGTTGATCGCGCTGCTGCTGGTTGCGATTTTTTGCCCGCAATTGCGCTCATGGCGCTTTATGCCCGCAAGCGGGCGGTCCGGCGGGCAGAGCAGGGCGGGCTCGGCAGTGGACGACTGCATGTTCGGCTGGTCGCACTTTTCACGGCTATCGCCGCAGTGCCTACGGTCTTGGTGGCGATTTTCGCTTCGCTGCTGTTCCAGAGCGGCCTCGAATTCTGGTTCTCCAATCGTGCTCGGGGCATGTTGGAGAACACCGCGGCGATCGCTCAGAGCGTCTACACGCAAGAGGCTGATCGTGTGGCTTCGGAAACCCTCGCGATGAGCGCGGACGTTGCTGGCTATCTGCGACAGGTGCCCATCGATGACCCGCGATTTGCCGAGGCATTTGCAAAGATCCAAGTGTTCAACCGTAGTCTCTCAGAAGCGATCATTTTCACTGTCGGACCGCGAGGCGAGATTCTTACGCAGGCCCTCGTAAATCCGTACGATCGGCCCATCGATAAGCTCATCACGAAGGACAAGATCGCGGCCCTTCAGAAGCAGCGCGTGGTCCAAATCAATTCGCCTGACCGCGTCGGAGCTCTTACAAAGCTGGACTACGGCCCGAAGGGGTACATCTACGGCGCGAGGGTCTTCGATCCGCAATTTCGAGATCAACTTGAGCGCGCCAATGATGTTTTGCGCGATTACCAATCGCTGCTTGCAAAGTCGCGCTCGAACCAGCTTCGCTTCAACGCGGCCCTCCTGTTGGGTGCTCTGATCATTGTCGGCCTGTCTATCGCTACCGCTTTGAAGATCGCCGACCGTCTGGTTCGTCCCGTCGGTGAACTCGTGGGTGCCGCAGGCAGGATCGAGGAGGGGGATTTCTCGGCGCGAGTTCCAGTCGCGGAGACAGACGACGAGATCCAAACGCTCGCCAGCGCCTTCAACCGCATGGCCGGTCGCCTTGACGAACAGACCAGCGCGCTGCGCGCGGCCAACACGCAGCTCGACACTCGGCGCGCATTCATGGAGGCGGTGCTCTCCAGCGTCACCGCGGGCGTGATCGCCCTCGACTCGCGCAATCGGATCCTGCTCGTCAATCGCTCGGCGGAAGCGCTGCTGCAGGACAATCAGGACGATATCGAAGGGAAGGGGCTCGGCGTGGTCTCGCCGGATCTCGATGAGTTCATGCGCGGTGATCGGTCCGAAGCGAACGTGATTGTCATCGCGGACGCCGGGCAACGGACCTTGGCAGTCAAGCGCGTGCGCTATCAGGACGGCTCCGTGCTGACCTTCGACGACATTACCGACCAGCTAACCGACCAGCGGCGTGCGGCGTGGTCAGACATTGCACGGCGCATTGCCCACGAGATCAAGAATCCGCTTACCCCAATCCAGCTGGCTGCCGAGCGGCTGCAGCGCCGCTTCGCGAGCGAGATCAAATCGGATCCCGACACGTTCGAGCGCCTGACCGGCACGATCGTACGTCAAGTCGGCGATCTGCGGCGGATGGTCGACGAATTCTCGAACTTCGCCCGCATGCCCAAGCCCGTGTTCCGTGCAGAGGATGTGCACGAGATCGCCCGGCAGGCACTCTTCCTGCATGAGGTGGCGCATCCCGGAATCAAGTTCGTCCTCACCCCGCCGACGGGCGAGTTTTCGATGGTCTCCGACCGTCGGCAGCTGAGTCAGGCGATCACGAATGTCGTGAAGAACGGCGTCGAAGCCATTGAAAGCAGGAAGAGTCGTGGCGAGCACAGTCTTGCCGGCGACAAGATTGAACTAAGGATCCACGAGGAGAGTGAGCACCTGGTTATCGATGTCCTAGACACGGGCGTTGGCCTTCCGGAAGACCGCGAGAGGCTGACCGAGCCCTACATGACTACACGGGTGCGCGGCACTGGCCTGGGGCTCGCGATCGTCAAGAAGATCGTCGAGGAGCATATGGGCGAGATTGCCTTCCTCGATCGGCCGGGGGGAGGGACCCATGTCCGCATCTCGTTCAACACGGCGAAGCTGGCAGCGCTCGGGAGCGATCAGTCGGCCGAACAGCAACAAACCTCTGACAACGGCGAGGATGCCTGATGGCGCTTGAAGTACTGGTTGTGGACGACGAGGCCGACATCCGCGAGCTCGTGAGCGGAGTCCTGGAAGACGAGGGCTACCAGGTTCGGACCGCGGCGGACAGCACCGCCACGCTCGATGCGATCGAGGAGCGCAGGCCTTCGATGGTGCTTCTCGACGTATGGCTTCAAGGGTCGCGGCTCGACGGGCTGCAGCTGCTCCAGGAGATCAAGCGCCGCGATTCCACGATCCCCGTTCTCATGATCTCGGGCCACGGCAACCTCGACACGGCTGTCGCGGCGGTCAGGGAAGGGGCCATCGACTTCATCGAGAAGCCGTTCGAGGCTGAGCGCCTGATCTATCTCGTCGACCGCGCCACGGAGACGGACCGGCTGCGACGCGAGAACGAGACGTTACGCCAGCAAGTTGGGCAGGAAGACCAGCTTCACGGCAGTTCGGTGGCGATCAACACGGTCCGCGCCACGCTCAAGCGCGTTGCGCCGACCGGCAGCCGGGTCCTGATCTCCGGCCCCCCGGGCGTGGGCAAGGAAATCGCAGCGCGGATGATTCACCAGTGGAGTCCACGCGCCAAGGCGCCGTTCATTGTGCTTTCGGCGGCCATGATGAGTCCCGAGCGCGTCGAGGAGGAACTGTTCGGCGCCGAGACCGACGGCGTGGTCCGGCCGGGTCTCCTCGAACATGCGCACGGAGGTACGCTTTTCCTCGACGAGATCGCCGATATGCCTTTGACGACGCAGGCGAAGATCCTGCGCGTGCTCACGGACCAGAGCTATCATCGTGTCGGCGGCCAGCGGCCGGTGAAGGTCGACGTCCGGGTTCTTTCGGCAACTTCGCGCAATTTGCAGGACGAGATCACCGGCGGTCGCTTCCGCGAGGATCTCTTCTACCGCCTGAATGTCGTGCCTGTCCGCCTGCCGCCCCTGCGCGAGCGGCGGGAAGACATTCCTGAGTTGGTCAGCCATTTCCTCGCCAGGCTAGCGGCCGAGCGGCGGATGCAAGCGCTTCGGATCTCGGAGGAAGCGATGGCTGCACTTCAGGCCCATGACTGGCCTGGAAACGTTCGCCAGCTGCGCAATATCATCGAGCGCACCATCATCCTGGCGCCGGGCGATCGCGTCTCGTGCATCGATGTCGACCTGCTTCCCGGGGAGATCCTCGACAATCAGAACACGATGGGTGGGGCCACGACGGCGATGGCAATCATGGGAAGCCCGCTTAGGGAAGCTCGAAAGTCCTTCGAGCGCGAGTATTTGAAGATCCAGATCCGCCGGTTTTCGGGCAACATCTCACGCACCGCGTCGTTCATCGGCATGGAGCGGTCGGCCTTGCACCGGAAGCTCAAAGCCCTCGGCATCGGGGACAAGAGAGATGGGGAGGAATAGGAGGCGCAAATGGCAGCGCGATCGCTGAGCCTGCAGGATCATTTCCTGAACAGCGTGCGCCGCGCCAAGCTGCCGGTCACCATTTTCCTGGTGAAGGGGGTGAAGCTACAGGGCGTGATCACCTGGTTCGACGCTTTTTCCATGCTTCTTCGACGGGAAGGCACGTCGCAGCTGGTCTACAAGCATTCCATTTCGACCATCATGCCTTCGGAGCTACCGCCCGATTTCGTGGCCACAACAGCTGCGGAGCAGGGGGGTAAAGCGGCCCTGCAAGATGTCTTCCTAACCGCGGCCGCCAAGCAGTCCGAACGAATGACCCTGTTCCTCGTCAATGGCGTCATGCTTCAGGGCTCAGTGACCGGTTTCGACCAATTCAGCGTGGTGCTCGAGCGGGCAGGTCAAATTCAGCTGGTCTACAAACATGCACTTTCAACGTTGCAACCGGCGCACGCACTCGATCTCGAGGCTGAGCAGAATGGCGACGCTCAGGAGGATCAGTCCTGAACGAGTACGACGGCCATGGTGAGACCGAGGTTGCGCGGGGCGAACGCGCGCTCATCGCTGTGCCGGAGCTACCGCGAGAAGGGGCGCGGCGTTCGGCTGACGCGCGGATTGAAGAGGCGGAAGGCCTTGCGGAAGCGATTGGGATCGACGTGGTCGCTGCGAAGGCGTTCAGAGTGCGCTCGATCCGGCCAGCGACCTTGCTCGGCAAGGGGCAGGTAGAGGAACTTGCGGAAGCAGCGAAGGTCGAGGACGCGCACCTGCTGATCGTCGACGCGGCGCTAAACCCTGTGCAGCAGAAGAACTTGGAACAAGAGGTCGGCACGAAAGTGATCGATCGCACGGGGCTGATCCTGGAGATCTTCGGCGAGCGTGCCGCGACCGCTGAAGGCCGACTGCAGGTGGAGCTGGCGCATCTTGACTATCAGGCCGGTCGCCTGGTGCGGAGCTGGACCCACCTCGAGCGTCAGCGGGGTGGTTTCGGCTTCCTCGGCGGTCCCGGTGAAACGCAGATCGAGGCCGACCGCCGGCTGATCCGTGACCGGATGGCCAAGATTCGGCGCGAACTCGACCAGGTGAAGCGCACGCGGGGGCTGCATCGTGATCGCCGGCAGCGGGCTCCCTGGCCCGTCGTCGCGCTCGTCGGCTATACGAACGCGGGAAAGTCCACGCTTTTCAATCGCCTGACCGGCGAGGGGGTGTTCGCGGAGAACCTGCTCTTCGCAACTCTCGACCCTACGATGCGCGATATTCGCCTGCCCGGCTTCGACAAGGTCATTCTGTCCGACACGGTCGGCTTCGTGTCAGACCTTCCGACGGAGTTGATCGCGGCATTCCGTGCAACGCTCGAAGAGGTGCGCGAGGCTGATCTGTTGGTCCACGTCCGAAACATGGCGCATCCAGACCGGGAGGCGCAGCGTGACGATGTCGGGGACGTACTCGCGTCGCTCGGTCTGGCGGAAGAGGGCGCCCCGCGACGGATCGAGGCCTGGAACAAGGTCGATCTGTTGTCCGTCGAGGAGCGTCAGCGCTTGACCGAGGAAGCGAAACGCCGCGACGATGTGGTGCCGATATCGGCAATCACCGGCGAAGGGCTAAACGAGCTTCGCGAGCGGATGGCTGAATGCCTGCGGAGCGGCGAGCAGATTCACCAGATCCGTGTTTCGGCCACCGATGGCGGACGCATCGCTTGGCTTCATTCACGCGGCGAAGTGCTCGATCAGAAGATCGATCATGATGAGTTGGAGCTGTCCGTACGGTTGTCACCCGACAATTGGGCGCGGTTTCAGGCGTTGGAGTCTGCCTGAACCTTCTTGGCTTCGACCCAGAGCGCTTCCTTTTCCTCTAGCGGCAAGTCCGCGAAACCCGGTGCCTGCTCGATCGAGCGGAAACGCTTTTCAAACTTGCGGTTAGCTTCACGTAGAGCAGCTTCCGGTTCAATGTTCAGATGCCGTGCTAGGTTTACCACGGCAAATAACAGATCGCCGAGCTCCTCAAGCTTACGCGGATGGTCTGTCTCGGCGTCGAGTTCGGCGAGTTCTTCGTCCACCTTGGAGCGTGGCCCGGAAGCATCGGGCCAGTCAAAGCCGACGCGAGCAGCTCGGCGCTGTAGCTTGGCAGCGCGTTCAAGCGCTGGAAGCGCTAGCGCAACGCCCGCGAGTTCGCTCTTGTCGGGATTGCCTGCGCGTTCATCTGCCTTGATCTTCTCCCACAGATGATGCCCGCCATGCACGGCGTCGCCGAAGATGTGCGGGTGCCGGCGTTCCATCTTGTCGCTGATCCGATCGAGGACGTCATTCAGGGTGAAATAACCAGCTTCCTCGGCCATGCGCGCATGGAAGATGACCTGGAGCTGAAGGTCGCCAAGCTCGTCGGCGAGCGCGTCCATGTCGTTGCGAGCGATGGCGTCGGCGACTTCATATGCCTCCTCAATGGTGTAGGGCGCAATCGTCTCGAACGTCTGGACCGTGTCCCACTCGCAGCCGTTCACAGGGTCGCGGAGGCGGCGCATGATCTCGACGAGGCGCTCAAGCGGCATAAGGGGCTTCCCCGCACATTCCGGTGTGAGATTTAGAAAGTATGATAATATGTATTATGTAAAGTTCAACGCACATCAGGAGACGAGCACCAGCCACCGCCCTTCCACTCCCCAGCGACTGAGCGATGAGAGGAAGTTCATTCCAAGAACGTTGAGATCGTCGTTGTTCGCGACCTGAACTCCAACGTCGCTCCTTTTGATGGTTCCAACCTGGAAATCCGCGACGCGGCCGCTCGATACGCGGATGATGCCGTTTCCGGTTCGGACGTACTGATCGGCTCGCGCGGACACCGGCACACCGGCTGCGACTGCCGTCTCTATATCGATCGTGGTCATGGTAGCGCCGCTATCGACGAGGAATTTTACATCCTTGCCATTGACCTTGGCGTCCACCCAGAAATGGCCGTCGATCGCCATCGGGATGCGTGTTTCGGTGCCTTGCTGCACTGGTGTCCCAACGGCCTCAGCCTTCAAACGCTGTGCAACCCAGCCGAAATTGTCGCGGAAGGTGAACAGGACGAAGCCTGCCGCGAAGATTCCGATCCATGCCAGCGCCATCGTGAGCATCTTCGCTGCGGGTTCGCGCCGCGCCATGAGCGATCCAAGCACGAGCATCGCCGCCATCAGCAGATAAAGGCCGCCGAGCATGGTATCGTTAGTCATGACAGCGCGATCTCAAGCCCGTCGTAAGCCGGCGCGGCCCAGCTGGGCAGTTCGGCAGCCAATGTCCGGTAATCGAGTCCGTTGCCCATATGCGTGAGATAGACTTGGCCGACGCGCAATTCACGCGCCCATCCGAGAAGGCCGTCCAGATGCATGTGTGTCGGGTGCGGCTGACGCGTGAGGCAGTCTGCAATCCAGACGTCGACGCCTTCATATAGCGCAGCCATTCCACTCGTTAACTCACTGAAGTCTACTGCATAGGCCGCCGAGCGACCGTCTTCTTCGAAACGCATCCCGAGCGATGTAGGGCCGCCATGCGGCTGGTCCACGAAGCGGGCACGAGCATCCCCGAACCGGCACTCCGCGGATATCTCTCGGGCCTCGACGATGGGCCGATAGAACTTCAACGGCTCGAACGCGTAGGTAAACCGGAGCCGCAGCTCCGCAAGGACATCGCCGCGGGCGTAGACCGGTACCGGCCGTTCGATCGCCTGAGCAATCGGCCTGAGCTCATCGATGCCGTGGCAATGGTCGCCGTGCGCGTGGGTGACGATCACGCCATCGAGCCGACCGACCTCCGCGGCAAGCAGTTGCTGGCGCAAGTCAGGCCCGCAATCGACCAGGATGCGTTCGCCTGCGCTTTCAACCAGGATGGACGAGCGCAGGCGATAATTGCGCGGTTCGGCGGGATCGCAGCGGCCCCAGTCGTTTCCGATCCTGGGCACGCCCGTCGACGTGCCGCAACCGAGGATCCTAAGCTTCACCGTCCGCCTTGCCGAAGAGCTTGAAGAAATTGGCCGTGGTTTGGTCGGCGAGCGCTTCGGGGTCTTCTCCCCTCAGCCCGGCCACGAAGGCAGCGGTGTCTGCAACGAATGCCGGCTCACATTTCTGACCGCGATGCGGGACCGGCGCGAGGAATGGCGCGTCCGTCTCGACCAACATTTGGTCCCTGGGCAGCCACTTCGCGGTTTCCTGCAGATCCTGCGCGTTCTTGAACGTCACAATTCCGGAGAGGGAAACGTAGAATCCCAGGTCCAGGCCTTTTCGTGCCAAGTCCGCGGAGCCGGTGAAGCAATGAAGCACACCTGTGACGCCACCTCGTTTCACCGCTGCGCCCAGGATCTCTGCCGTATCCTCCTCGGCGTCGCGTGTGTGGACAACGAGGGGCAGGCCCGTTTGCCGAGCGGCTTCGATATGCGCCTGGAAGCGCTCGCGCTGCGCTTCGCGGTCGGACTTGTCGTAGTAGTAATCGAGCCCGCACTCGCCGATCGCGATCACCCGCGGGTGGTCGGCGCCCTCAACTAGCGCGACCGCACCGAGATCTGGATGGGCGTCTGCTTCATGGGGGTGAACGCCAATACTCGCCCATACGTCCGAGTGGCGCTCGGCTACCGAAACGATATCGTGCCACTCTCGCTGTCGCGTTGAGATATTGAGGAAGCCGCGAACTCCACGTTCGCGTGCATTCTCAAGCACTTCGTCCTGACGCTCAACGAGACCCTCGTAATTGAGGTGGCAGTGGCTATCGATCAGCCTCACGCAGCCGCCTCCTCGTCCTCCGGCAGCTCGAGGCGCGGGAACAGCGGCGTGGGCTGTTGGATCGGAGCGCCGCCCTCCCCTGCGTCGATGAGAGTCAGTAGTTTGTCGGCAGATTCTGGAATGATCGGCGCGATGGCGCGAGTGAGTTCACGAACCGCCACGACGAGCGTGCCAAGTACCGCAGCCATGCGCTTCGGATCGGTCTTGCGCAGGGCCCAAGGCGCCTGTGTGTCGACATATGCGTTGCACGCGAAGACCGCACGGAGCCATGTGTCGATGCCGACTGAGAAAGCGAAGCGATCGAAGGCTTCAGGTACTTCCTTCTTGGTCGCCTCCTCGACGACGGCCAGCAATTCGAGGTCGCCACCAGCTTCACCCGGAGAAGGAATAACGCCGTCCAAATTCTTGTGTATCATGGACAATGTTCGTTGAACTAGATTGCCGAAGCTGTTCGCGAGCTCGGCGTTCGCCCGAGCAACGATCGCCTCCGCGCTGTAGCTCCCGTCCTGGCCGAACGGCACTTCGCGCAGCAAGAAATAGCGCAGCGCGTCGACCCCAAACCGTTCGGCGAGGACCATCGGATCGACGACATTGCCGACGCTCTTGGACATCTTCTCCCCCCGGCTCAGAAGAAATCCATGGCCATAGACCTGCTTTGGAAGCGCGATGTCCGCGCTCATCAGAAAAGCCGGCCAGTAGACGGCGTGGAAGCGCACGACGTCCTTGCCGATTAGGTGGACATTGGCCGGCCAGTAGCGGCGCCACAGCTCCGTATCGTCGGGATAGCCGAGCCCCGTAATGTAGTTGGTTAGCGCGTCGAGCCAGACGTACATCACATGGTTGTCGCTGCCCGGTACCGGCACGCCCCAGTCGAAGCTGGTGCGCGAGATGCTGAGGTCTTTGAGGCCGCCCTCGACGAAGCGCACGACCTCGTTACGTCGGCTCTCGGGCATAATGAAGTCCGGATTGGCCGCATAATGGTCGAGCAGCGGTTGCTGGTACTTGGAAAGGCGGAAGAACCAGCTCTCTTCGACCGTCCACTCGACCGGCGTGCCCTGCGGAGACAGCTTGCTGCCATCCTCCGCGTTCGTGAGTTCGTCTGGCTCATAATAGGCTTCGTCTCGAACCGAGTACCAACCCTCGTAACGGTCTAGATAAAGGTCCCCGCTCTCCTCCATCGCCGTCCAGATCGCCTGGCTCGCCCTATAGTGATCCGGCTGCGAGGTGCGGATGAAACGGTCGTAAGAGACGTTAAGACTATCACACATCTGTTGGAAAAGAAGCGACATTCTGTCCGCGAAGGCGCGAGGTTCGATGTCTTCGCCACGGGCTGCCTGCGCCATTTTCAGGCCGTGCTCGTCCGTGCCGGTCTGAAAACGGACATCACGGCCCTGGCTGCGCTGGAAGCGTGCAATCGCGTCCGCGGCGATCGCCTCATAGGCGTGGCCAATGTGCGGCGGGCCGTTGGGATAGCTGATCGCGGTCGTGACATAGAAGGGCTCGGACATTGCACCGAGCCCTAGCGGTGGCGGCTTAGCGCTTCAAGGAAGCCGGCCCGGCGACCTCGGCCAGGATGCCGCCGATCTGGAAAACGGTCGCGGATGGATCGAGCGACAGGCGCGGAGCGAGGGCGGCGAGCTCGCGTGCCTTGGCATAGGCATCGAGCGCGCGCTCACGGCGGCTCCCGTCGAGCTGGCGTGCTTCGCGGGCGATCAGCGAGGGTGCCAGCTCGAGGAATGCGGCATAGCGGTCAGTCGCCGCTTTCTTGCCGAGATTAATCGCTAGTTCCGAACGCCGCGCATTGGTCGGGTCTCCCTGGCGAAGAATTGCAAGGGCGACCTCCTCGATCTTTGCCAGATCCAGCTCCGCGAACGCGAGCGCACGTCCGGCCGAGCCGGATGACATTGCGATCATGCGGCGGCGTTCGGTCGACGATAGCTCCGGCGCAAGAGATTCGAGGATCGACGTCATGGCGGCATCGTCGAGGCTCTGGAACTCAAGCCTGCGGCAGCGTGAACGGATGGTCGGAAGCAGGCGGCCCGGCGCATGGCTGACGAGGAAGAAGAGCGTGTTCGAGGGCGGCTCCTCGAGCATTTTGAGTAACGCGTTCGATGCCTCACGGTTCAGCTCGTCCATGCTGTCGATGACGGCTACGCGCCAGGGCGAAAGCGCCGCGGTCATTCCCATGAATTCACCGAGGCCGCGAATCTGGTGGACGGTAATGTCCCGCGCGAGGCCCTCCACTTTCTCCTTCGGCAGGCGTTTGAGCCAGCGCATGTCCGGATGACTGCCGGCCTCGATTAGCCTGACCATCGGATGGTCGTCGGGCGTCTCGATCCCCGGTAGATCCGAACGAGGTCCGGCTGCGTCGGCGAGCACCCGGCGAGCCGCAGCATGCGCGAATGACGACTTACCCACTCCCTTCGGCCCCGCGAGCAACCAGGCATGATGCAGCTTGCGCGAGGCCCAAGCGCTGGCGAACTGCTCAACCGGCTGCTCTTGTCCGATGATCACGGCAAGAGGTCCGTGATTGCGTCAAGCAACCGCTCGGTCACTTGGTGGGGCGAGCCTGAAGCATCAATCAGCCGCACGCGCTGCGCCTCCTCGGCGGCAATCAAGCGGAACGCAGTCTCCACTCTATGGTGGTAATCGCGTGAGCGCCCGCCGATCCGGTCTGGTTCATCTCGATCCCGCTGCAGCGCGCGGTCCTGGCCGTCGTCTAGGAGTAAGATCAGCGTACGGTCGGGGAAAGTCTCGCCGATGCCGAACGCGTTGATCGCGCGCACCGTCTCGATGCCTAAGCCGCCCGCACCTCCCTGATAAGCGAGCGAGCTGTCGACGAATCGATCTGAGAGGACCCATCGGCCCTCCTCCAGCGCTGGTCGGATCGTCTTATGCACGTGGTCGGCGCGGGCCGCTGCGAAAAGCAAAGCCTCGGCTTCAGGGCCCCAGCGCGAATCATCCCCTTGAAGAAGCAGGTCACGAATGGCCTCGGCGCCCCCACTCCCTCCGGGCTCACGCGTGACGAGGCAGCGGATTCCGCGGTCCTCAAGAACCGAAGCGAGTGCCTTGACCTGCGTGGACTTGCCGACCCCTTCCCCGCCCTCGAGGCTGATAAAGCGTCCGCGTGACGTCACGCCATCCCGAACAGCGACTTGAGACCGAGCCAAATCCGGCCGAAGAAGCCGGCACGGCCGATGTCTTCACCAGCGACGAGGGGCACGACCTGCGGTGGCGTATCGCCAGTAGTAATCACCAGCTGAGCCACTTCCTGGCCCTTCGCGATCGGAGCGGTGAGCGGTCCCTGATACCGGATCTTCATGGTTGTGGCGCCGGTTGTGAGGCCCGCGGGCACTGTGACCGCGAGATTGCGGGGAGCCACCAGCGGCACCTCGCTCGAGCTGCCCAGCTGGACCTTGGCCGTGCCGACCTTGGCCCCCTGCTGGAACAACGGCTTGGCCTGCCACGCGCCGAAACCCCATTGCATCAGCCGGGTCGATTCCTGGACGCGCTCGTTCCAGCTGCCCATGCCGGCGAGCACTTCGATCAGCCGGCGTCCGTTTTGATCGGCCGAGCCGGTAAAGCCGTATCCCGCCTCATCGGTGTGGCCGGTCTTGAGGCCGTCGGCGCCCGGCACCTTGCCGAGGATCGGGTTCCTGTTCTGCTGAGTGATGTCCTGGTTGGACCCGAGCGTCTTGCCCCAGGTGAAGCTCGGCAGCGAGTAGAACTGCTTGTAGAGCTTGTAGTGGTGCTCGATCTCCCAGCGGGCGAGCGTCGCAAGATCGCGCGCGGAGACGTAGGTCACGCCGTTATCAGGCCACCCGTTGGCCGTGCCGAAATGGCTGTTGGTGAGACCGACGCGCTTGCCAAGCGCATTCATCTGATCGGTGAAGGCCTGCTCGGTCCCGGCGATGCATTCGGCAAGGACGACCGAAGCGTCGTTGCCCGAGAGTGTCACGATGCCCTTGAGGAGATTCTCGACGCTGACCTGCTCGTTGGCACTGAGGAACATGGTCGATCCGGCCTGGGGACCGTGCCATTTCTGCCAGGTCTCAGGGCGAACCGTGCACATCTTGTTGAGCGGCAGCTGGCCCTTGTCGATGAGCTCGAACGCCACGTCCGTCGTCATCATCTTCGCCATCGACGCCGGCGGCATCCGGACGTCGGCATTCTTCGCATAAAGGACGGCACCCGACGAAAGGTCGATCAGATAGGCGACCTTCGCGGGCGTATCGAATTGGGGAGCCGCCGCGGGAGACGCGGTGGCGACAAGGACGGAAGCGGCGGTGACAGTCAGGGCAAAGCGGCGCATGAAGGAGACCAGAATCCTACCTGAGGTGAACGGTGAGGCCTGTCTATCGCCGAGCAATCGCGTCCGCCAGAACCCCAACCGAAATCGCGTAGAAATTCGAACAATTGTAGTCGAGGATCGCCCGGTAGTTGGTCGTCAAAAGATAGGCGATTGCATAGGGCCCGTCCGGTTCGATCAGGCTCGCCATCTCGTTGTCGGCAAGCGAACGGCCCGTCGGCGTGACGCCTAGCGCGCGCCATTCACGCATGGTCAGCCAGCGGCTGTGGCGCGCATAGACTTGAGGGCAGCGCTGCGCCCTCATACGTGAGACGAGGGCAGCGCGATTGAGCGTCGCCGGCGTGCGTACCGGAATTCCCCAGGCAACATTCGGCTTCCAACCTGCATCACGCAGGTAAGCGGCTATGGACGCCAGACCGTCCAACTCGTCGCTCCAGATATTGGCGTAGCCGTCTCCGTCGCCGTCCGCGCGCAGGCGCAGCGCCACGGAAGGCATGAACTGCGGGAAGCCCGTTGCCCCGGCCCAGCTGCCCTTGAGGCGCCAGCGCGGGATGCCTTGGTCCATCAGTTTCAGCGCGGAGATGAACTCGCTCTCGAAGAACTCGCGCCGGCGGCCGTAGTAACCCAGGCTTGCGAGGGCGCCCAGGAGATCGGTGTTTCCGGTCACGAGCCCATAGCTGGTTTCGTGACCGTAGATCGAAAGCAGGACCGCCGGATCCACGCCCCACCTCCCCTCTATTGCGCGAAGGCCGCCGTACAGATTCGAGTAATTGCTTTGTCCTCGCCGGATGAGCGAAGTCGTTACATGGGCCCTAAGGTACGGGCCAAGTGAACCCACCACCCCGCCGGTGCTGCGGGCGACGGGTTCGGTCCGTTCCATCTCGATCGCGCGCTGGTTGAGTTCGAGGTTCGGCACGTTCTGCTGGATCGTCGCTTCCCGGACGCCCTGCTGACGCGCAAGGATCGCGAGGCGCAGCTTGTATGTCGACCACGAGTCTCTGGCGGGCTGCGTAGACGAGGGCTGCGACGCGGCATAGCTCGTCAATTGCACCGACGCCGTGCTGACCGACGCAGCCGAAAGCGAAACCAGGATCCAGCTGCTTAGCCCGCTCAAAATACGCTCCTCCCAACAACCGAGGCTATTCCGTCAAACCCCGCTACGACCAGCATGGTTCAGCGCGTGCCTTGCACGTCCCGTCCCGACACGCGATAGGCAATCACCCTGAGGAGAGGTGGCCGAGTGGTTTAAGGCAGCGGTCTTGAAAACCGCCGTGGGTGCAAGCTCACCGTGGGTTCGAATCCCACCCTCTCCGCCATCCGTCGAGGCGGAAGACCCGCTGGAAGACATTCATCTTGCATTCACGCTACAAATGTAGCACTCTACAAATGTAGCGCGGCGAGTTCGGCTGCGCGTGAAAGGGATTTGAATGCTCAGCAAGCTTCCGCCGCGGGAACGCCAGATCGTCGACATCCTCTACGAGCGCGGCCCCGTTCTGGTCGCCGATATTTGCGACGCCCTGCCCGATCCGCTGAGCGGATCCGCGGTCCGTGCGATGCTCAAGCGGCTCGAGGACAAGGGTTATGTGACACGGAGCGTGTCCGAGCGCGGTTTCCTCTACAGCCCGGCAGTTTCCGACACGGTGGCCAAGAAGTCGGCACTGAGCGAGATCGTCCGAGTCTTCTTCAACGGCTCGTCGGCAAGCGCCGCGACCGCCCTCCTCGGAATGTCCGACCGTCTAGGGGAAGACGAGCTCAACGAGCTCGAGCAAATGATCGCCCGTGCACGCAAGGCAAAAGGGGGCCAGTAATGCAAGTTCTCATCGCGATTGCGCTGAAGTCGCTGTTGATCGCGGGCCTGACTCTCGGCCTGCTCGCGCTAATGCGCCAGCGATCGGCTGCCGAGCGATCGTGGGTCGCTCACATCGGCCTTCTCGCCCTCGTGATCATGGCGCTAGCCCCTCTCGTCCTTCCGAGTTGGAATGTCGAAGCTCCGGCCCTGCTCGGCCGGACTCCGACCGTGGAAGCGGCGGTCGCGGATTCCCCTCCGATAACGACCGTCGCTTCCGTTCCAATTGCCAAGCCGTTGCCGGATATCCAAGTTGCTGCTCGTCCCGCGCTGAGCACAACCGCCGCCGCGATGGCGCTTTACGCCGTGCCCGCGGCAATCCTCCTTTTCATCACGGCGCTTGCGCTGGCCCGGTTGATCGCTCTCAGGGCGCGTGCGGATGTGCTGGTCGATGGACATTGGTTGAGCGCCCTCGCCCGCGCTCAGCGACGCATGGGATTTAAGCACGGAACCGCGCTACTTACGAGTAACGAGCTGTCATCGCCGATCAGCTGGGGACTGATGCGCCCAGTGATCCTGCTCAACAATCGCGCCGTCGAGGCTTCCGGCGAAGCGGAAGCGATTATTGCGCACGAGCTTGCCCACGTCGCTCGCATGGACTGGGCCAAGCTGCTGCTCGCCCGCGTCGCGACGGCGATGTTCTGGTTCAACCCGTTCGTATGGCTGCTCGCCCGCGAAGCCCACCAGCTGCGGGAGGAAGCCGCCGACGACGCCGTGCTGGCCGCCGATATCGTGGACACCGATTATGCGCAGCTGCTCGTCGGCGTCGCCCGGCACGAGTGCCCGGGTTTGCTGCTCGGCGCTCACGGTGTTGCTCCATCGCGCAACTCACTCGCACGCAGGGTCGCTCGCGTCCTAGACGGCAAGTCGGTCCGAGGCCCAGCGGCTCGGTCCTTCGCACTCGGCGTTTTTACTGGTGCGGTGCTGATCGCAGCCCCCCTTGCCGCGCTCACGCTGACACCCGGCGGAAGCTCGAAGAAGGCGTCTGCAAATGCGGTCGCACCGGCCGGTATCGGCAAACCTTATTATGCCGCTTCGCAGCCGCCCACGGATCTGCCTCACATCATCGCGAGCGGCGTTTCGACGTCCGTCGCGACAGTTGCGGCTGCGGTCGCGCCAGAGAAAGCGGAAGCGGTGCAGAGTGCTCGTGAGCAGTCCGTGGCAGCTGGGCTTGCTGCCGCCGATCAAGCGCGGGAGCAGGCGTTGGCCAATGCGGGCAACGCGACCAGGCAAGCTCGCCAGGCCGTCAAAGTTTCGGTCATGGCGAATGGCCACATCGACCAGGTCATTGAGATGAGGGCCGCGGGTGTCGATGCCGGATACGTCTACGCACTTCGTGTCGTGCAGCCGCGGCTGAGAGACGTAGATCCGGCAAGCTTTGCGGGGATGAAGTCGATCGGCGTGACGCCCGAATATGCGCGTGAGCTAGCCGCTGCAGGCCTTCGGAACCTGGACGCGAATCGAGCTGGCCGAAGCGCGGGCGATCGGATTGAGCGGCGCGTATGTGCGCGGACTAGCTGCTGCCGGCATTCCGCTCAGTGTGGACGATTATGTCCAGCTTCACGCGGTCGGGGTGCCCATCAACTACATCCACGACATTCGTAGGTCCGGCTATTCCGTCGCCGATCCAGACAAGGTCATTCAGATGTGGGCGGTGGGGGTCCGGCCGGAAGACCTCAAGGTGGCAAAGCCGCCTCAAGTTCCGCGGCCACCAGTACCGCCACCAAATGTCGACACGCCGGACGAACCTGACGACGGCTGACGGCCACAACTGACTTAATCGACTGACAGACTGAAGATTTCGAACGCCTGGCCCGGGGCGAACGGGTGAGCTTTGCCTGACCTTTGTGAAGGAGACCGAACATGAACCGCGCTTTCGCTCTAATCGGCGCTCTGCTGCTTGCAACGATCACCGTCTCGTCGGCCTGCATGGCGGCCGTTGACGACGGGCTTCGCTTCACCCTCGAGTCCGAACGAAATGGGGACGGCGGCAAAATCCATGCGAACTTCAGCGAGCATCGCCGCGGCAATGATGGGAACGATTGGTCGAGCGGCTTTACGCCGTCCGAGCTGATCGGCCTTGATATCTCCGGGTTTCGCAGCTCCGGTACGCGGCCGCTTCGCTTCGCCCTAATCCGCGAAGCGGGCAGGCTTGATTGCGCTGGCAACGGCGGCGCGAGCTAGCGACGGGTGATTGTCGCTTCACGGCCGACCCGGCGTTCACTCAGCTGCTCGTGAGCCGAGGGATCGCCCGCCCAAGCCCTGAGCAGGGACTGGGGCTGATGGCTCTGAACGTTCGGCGCGACCTCATCGATGCGATTGGGTCCGCCCGTTACCCCGCGCCAACGATCAATGAGCTGATGTCATTGACCGCGGTTGGTGTCGACGGGCGCTATATCAGCGACATGGCCCATGTGGGCTATCGTCCGAGATCGATCCAGTCGCTGGTCGAATTCAAGGCACTTGGCATTACCCCGGCATGGATCGGTGGGTTCGCTTCGGATCGGCCACGCGAATTTCCAACAGTGACGGGCTTGTGCAGCTGAAGGCGATGGACATCACGCCCGAATACGTCGCCGGTTTCGACCGCGCGGGATACCGAAACCTGCCGTCGAAA
Organism: uncultured Alphaproteobacteria bacterium; assembly: GCA_963754245.1. Taxonomy (GTDB): domain Bacteria; phylum Pseudomonadota; class Alphaproteobacteria; order Sphingomonadales; family Sphingomonadaceae; genus Sphingomicrobium. Next base: position 202,678 of record CAVWET010000013.1, on the reverse strand, counting down.
CCCTCGTGCAGTTGAAAGCGATGGACATCACGCCCGAGTTCGTACGCTCCAGTGTGGGTCGGCGCTCGACAATGCCGCCAGTCCAGGAGCTCGTGCAGTTGAAGCTGTTTGGCCCGAGAGGCCGGCCCTGACCTCTGACGACATGGTGGCAAGTCGCCACTGATTCCGCCGTTCGTGCGAGCGAAGCCGCCACCAATCGAAACGTTGGCCGATTGATCGAACCGCCGTCGCCGGAGCCGACCGCTCGCGCCTAGCCCGCACAAAAAAAGGGGAATATCGATGCGTAGTCCGCTGTGGATCGCCACGGCCGGTTTGATTGCCGCCACGCTGCCCGCCCCGGTCGGCGCGCAGCAGCCCTCGGTACCCACTGTGTCAGCGCCCAAGGATAGCCGCACGACCGTTTACCAGGCTGCCTACTTTGGGCAGTTCGCGCCGCGCACCGCCTTCGACATTGTGCAGCACGTTCCTGGATTCCAGCTCGACCTCGGAAGCACGCAAAGCGCGACCGGCAGCGTCGACGTGCGCGGTTTTGCAGGCACTGCCGGCAATGTGGTCATCAACGGCTCGAGGCCCAGTTCCAAGGCCGAGACGCTCGACGCGACTTTGAAGCGAATCCCTTCCCAACAGGTTGTCCGCGTCGAGTTAAGCCCCGGCGACCTGTTCGGATCCGACTATGCGGGAAAAAGTCAGGTCCTCAACATTATCCTGTCCCAGGCGGCGGGATTCGACGCAGACGTCACCTCCTCGGCAACGAGGCGCTTCACCGGCTATATCCAGCCCAATCTCTCCGGCTCGGCGATCGTCCGCCGTGGTCCATCAACCTTCAATTTTTCGGCCGCATTGGGCCGGAACAAGCAATATGAGGAAGGCACGGACATCCTCGAGGATCCTTCGACGGGCGATCTCCTGGAGTTCCGCCGAAAGCATAACGTCTACGAAAATCGGGACCCTTATATTGCCGCCGGCTACTCGCTCGAGCATGGCTCGACGACGCGTACCGCGATCAACTTTCGGTGGCAACCGAGCACTTCGACCTGTTCCAGCGCAACCTCGTGACGCCGTCAGTCGGACCGCAGCACGACGATAACCTCTATCAGAACTACAAAGATCCGGTCTTCGAGCTGGGTGGCGACGTCACCCGACCCCTCGCGGGCGGCGCGATCAAGTTCGTCGCGCCTCGCAACGCGTCGAAAGCGTGACGATGTTGATCTATTCCTCGTCCGGAATGGACTGATCGAGGATGGCGCAACCGTCGTCGGCGGCTTCCATCAGATTGTCCAGCGCACGCGAAACGAGACCCTTGGCCGTTTCAGCTGGACACGATCGAACTTGCTGGGCTTTTCGTTCGAAGCGGGCGCCGAAGCGCGCGTACAATACGCTCGAAGATCACGTTACGCTTTTCGGCCTTCGATGGAAATGGCACGAGTTCCCGATCGACCTTCCGATCTCCGACGCGACCGTTCAGGGAAAAGCGCGGCGAAATTTATGTGAATGCCGGCAAGATCGTGTCCTCCAATCCTTAGAGTAGACGGCAGGAATCAATTTCGAATTTTCGCATCTGACCGTCAGCGGAGACGCGACGGAAGACCGCAAGCTCAAGTTTCTGAAGCCCAACCTGACGTCGACTGGAAGGTTGGAGGTGGGTGGCATACCCTGGTTTCGGTCAGGCGCACGGTGGCGCAGCTCGATTTTTACGACTTCATCAGCGTTGCCGATCTGTCCGCGCAACGGGTGAACGGCGGCAATGCAGGCCTGGAGCCGCAGCGCGCCTGGGAATTCCGCGCATCCATCGACCATCCGCTTCTGGGTGACGGACTTTTCAAGCTCGACCTCGGGCATGATCAAGTCAGCCTTCTCCAGGACCGCATCCTGATCTGCGATCCCGATCATCCGCTTGAATGCTTCGATGCCCCGGGCAATATCGGAACGGGCCGGCGCGATTTCGTGCAGCTCACGCTCGACTTGCCGCTATCGAATCTCTGGAACGGCTTCGCGTCAAAGCCGGCGGCACGATCCAACGAACGCGTGTTGACGATCCGATCGACGGCCGCCCCCGCAAGTGGAGCGGTTTCTTCCCCGCCTGGCAATGGAATGTCGGACGTCCGCCGCGACTTCGGGAAATGGTCTTATGGCTTTTCAGTGAGCGACAACCAGCGCTTCACTTTTTATCGGACCGACGAGTTCGATACGAACTTCAACGGCGCCGCCATATTGGACCGCGTTCGTCGAATACCGCCCGTGGACGAACACGGCGGTCACCCTGGACATCGACAATGTTTTCGAAACGAGCGGCGACCGCGACAGGCTGCGCTTCTTTCCCGACCGCGCCCATCCCGACTTCATGATCCATGAGTTCCGCGAGCGTAACCGGCACCAAAGCTTCGGCATCACGCTCAAGCACAGCTTTGGCGGGAGCAGCACGACAACGCAGGTGGCAAAAGTGCAGTAAGGGGTCTAAGGAGCCCGCGACTTCTGACATCGCGGGGAACCTAAGTTGGCGACTTCACGCATCGCGGACGTGCCTGAGCACCATGAGCCTCAATTGCTGCCGTTCGACTGGGCCGATCCATTCGATTTGAACCAGCAGCTTAGCGACGAGGAGCGCCTCGTTCGCGACACGGCCGAGGGCTACGCGCAGGAGAAGCTGCAGCCCCGCGTCACGTCAGCCTATCTCGAGGAGCGCTTCGATCGCGAAATCCTGAGTGAGATGGGCGAGCTCGGCCTGCTGGGAGCCACCATCCCGCACGAATATGGCGGCGCCGGCCTCGGCTATGTGAGCTACGGTCTCATTGCCCGAGCCGTTGAGCGCGTCGACAGCGGATACCGTTCCGCGATGTCGGTGCAGTCGAGCCTCGTGATGTATCCGATCTATGCCTACGGGTCCGAGGAGCAGCGGGGCAAATACCTGCCCAAGCTGGCGGCCGGTGAATGGGTCGGCTGCTTCGGGCTGACCGAACCCGATTCTGGCTCGGATCCCGGCAGCATGAGGACCCGCGCGGAGAAAACGGCGACCGGCTACCGTCTCACTGGTACCAAGATGTGGATCACCAATTCGCCGATCGCTGACGTCTTCGTCGTGTGGGCGAAGTCGGACGCGCACGGCGGCAAGATCCGCGGGTTTGTGCTCGAGAAAGGCACGGCCGGCCTGTCGGCTCCGAAAATCAAGGAGAAGTTGTCGCTTCGAGCCTCGATCACGGGCGAGATCGTGATGGACGGCGTCGATGTCGGCGAGGACGCGCTGCTACCAAATGTCGAGGGTCTCAAGGGCCCATTCGGGTGCCTCAACCGCGCGCGCTACGGCATCGCCTGGGGTTCGATGGGCGCCGCGGAAGCCTGCTACAGCGCGGCGCGTCAGTACACTCTCGACCGCAAGCAGTTCGGCAAGCCGCTCGCGTCGAACCAGCTGGTCCAGCTGAAGCTCGCGAACATGGCGACAGAGATTACGCTCGGGCTGCAGGCGGCGCTCCGTGTAGGACGTCGACTTGAGGCGGGCGAGCTCGTCCCAGAGACGATCAGCCTCATCAAGCGCAACAATTGCGGCAAGGCCCTCGACATCGCCCGGATTTCTCGCGACATGCACGGCGGGAACGGCATCTCGGCTGAGTTCCAGGTAATGCGCCACGCGGCGAACCTCGAGACGGTGAACACCTATGAGGGCACGCACGACGTCCATGCGCTGATCATAGGCCGTGCGATCACGGGTCTCTCCGCCTTCTAGCGAAGGACTGTGAACGCGTCGCGACTACGTGACTGCAAGGTCAACCCCAGGCTGGCCTGCGCAGAACTACAGTCGGGTCGCCGTGATACGACGTTTCATGGAGCCGCTCGAAGCCGAGCTTCGCCGCAAGCTTTATCGAGGGCTCGTTCGCCGGCGCGATGATCGCCCACAATGGAGTTGGTTTCAGGTTGGCCTCGACCCAGTCGAGCACGGCGCGGCAAGCCTCCCCCGCCAGCCCCTGACCGTGTGACTCGGTAGCGAAAATCCACCCCATTTCAGGTTCTTCGCCAAACTCGGGTTCAAGGCCGCGCCATGCGGTGAACACGGCAGTCATGCCCAGCAGCCTGCCGTCGCTCCTGCGTTCAACAGCCCACCCTCCGAAACCGTTGAGCTGCCATCCGCCCGATGCAGCCATCAAGCGCCGCCAGCACTCCTCCATTCCCATTGGCTCCGGCCCGAAATGGCGGAACACCGCGGGCTCCTGCAGGATGGCAAAATACTTTTCACGGTCGTCCTTGCGCCACGCGCGCAGCCGTAAGCGCTCGGTCTCCAGGGTCGGAGCCGAACGATGCGTCACCGTCATCGAAGCGTTGAGCTTACTTCTTGCCGAGCGTGAGGCCGCCGAAGCGCTTGTTAAAGCGCGCGACCTGACCACCTTCCGAAACCTGACGGGTCCCGCCGACCCACGCCGGGTGCACCTTGGGATCGATCTCCAAGTGCATGGTGTCGCCTTCCTTGCCCCAGGTCGAACGAACCTGGAACTTGGTGCCGTCGGTCATCTCGACGTTGATCATGTGATAATCGGGGTGAATGCCGGACTTCATCTTTGATTTCCTTGGGTTAGCAGCTGGTTTCCGACCAGCAGCCGAGGATGAGCGCGCGACTTATAGTGCGGGCCTCAAAAGTGCAACCTCAGGCGGGCTGCGCCTGCCCTGCCCTAAGCCTTGGCATCAGCAGCTCGGCAACGCGGAAGCCGCCGAAGAGCAACGTCGCGTAGAACAGGTCGCCGGCGACCGTGTTCTGGAAAAACGGGATCGCTGCGACGTAGCAAGCCGATAGTCCTGCGACGGTGTGTGGATACATTCCGCTGAACGCCCAAGTGCCGAAGTTGCTTACGGCGAAAAACGTCACCGAGCTTGCAATAGCGGCTCCTCCAACGCTCAGAATTGAAATGCGCGAAAGGGACAGCCAGCCGATGACCACGATCAGCGCGACGGCGAGGTACGTGATCCAAAGACCTGAATAGAAACCGAGCATTGCGTCGCTCAGCGCCATCGCCCCCAGCGGCGCCACGAAGGCAAGGCCGCGACGGCCCAAATAGGCTCCGCTGAACAGAGCCATGGCCCCAATCGGCGTGAAGTTGGGCGGATGCGGCACCAGCCGCAAGACGGCGGCGACGAGAATGGCGGACAGGAGCGCGACGACGCGGCTGTTTTTGGCGTTCATGGCCCCTCATTAATCGGCTCGACCGGAATTTGACAGCCCGGCTTCGGCCCGCCTAGCAGGGTCGCCGACTAGGGTGCCGCCCACGAAGTTCGCTTCGGCGGGGGCGGTTCAAAGGGAAGCCGGCGAAAATCCGGCGCTGTGCCCGCAACTGTGAACGCCGGAGCTTCCGGCGAAGTCAGGAACCTGCCCCGGTCCGTCGTCCGTTTCCTCGGCCGGGACCAGCCGCGGGGCGTGGGCAACGCTGCCTCAAGGTGGCGATCCCTCTGTGACGACAGGTTCGTCAACAGGAGGATTTACGTGCCCGCACTACCCATCGATACTGACCAGATCGTCATCACTGCTTCGCGTGCGCCCGAGCCCGAAGCGCAAACGCCTGCAAGCGTCACTATTATCGACCCGAAGCGCATCGAGCGCCTCGATGAGCCGATCGTCACCGCATTGATCAGGCTGACTCCCTCAGCCGCCGTCACGACCTCAGGTCCGCTCGGTTCCCTCACGGAGATCCGCATCCGGGGCGCCGAGGCCAATCACAGCCTTGTTTTCGTCGACGGAATCAAGATCAACGATCCTGCCTCCGGAGACACACCACGGCTTGAGATCTTCAACGCCGATCTTGCCTCACGGATCGAGGTGGTCCGCGGACCGCAATCCGCGCTCTGGGGCTCCGAGGCGATCGGCGGGGTCATTGCCATCAATGGGCTCGATGACGCTCCGGGCGCGAGCGCAAGTGCAGAGGGCGGTTCCTTCGGCTTTGGACGAGCGTCGGCTTCCGGTTCACTCGTCACGAATAAGGCGGCCGTTTCGGGGGCACTCGGGTTCCAGCGCGCCACCGGCATCGACAGCTTCAATGGCCACGGCGACAAAGACGGGTATCGCAACCTCTCAGGGCGCATTCGCGGGACCTGGCACCCAAGAACGAACATCGAGCTCGGCGTATCGGCGATCGCGCTGACCGGCCGCACACAATTCGATGGTTTCGATCCAGTGACATTCGCGCACACGGATACGCTCGACAGCACTCGCAATCGGCTGACGGCGGGGCGGATCTGGGCCAGTCTCGGCACTTCTTCAACGCCGTGGCGCTTGCTGGTCGCGGGGTCCGTCCTCCAATCGTCGAACCGCAACTACCTTGCGGAAATTCAGCAGAATCGCACCAAAGGCGGACGGGATAGTGTATCGGCGCAGGTCGAACGCCGCTTCAACACCGGGTCGATCGCTCACACTTTCATTGCCGCTGCAGACCTGGAGCGCGAGACCTTCCACGCTCGCGACACGATCTACGGAGGCCTCTCAAACCAGGACCGCAGCCGGAACCACGACGCGCTAACCTTCGAATGGCGTGGTGAGGCTAAAGCGCTGACGGGCGACCTCGCTGTTCGTCGCGACATCTTCAATCGCTTCAAGGATGCAACCAGCCTTCGCGCTTCGCTGTTGGCGCGCGTGGGAGGCGGCTTCTCCGTCGCTGGGTCCTACGGCAAAGGAATAGCACAGCCGACCTTCTTCGATCTCTACGGGTTTTTCCCAAACAATTTCCTGGGTAATAAGTTGCTTAAGGCAGAAAGCTCGCGCGGTTTCGAAGTATCGCTTCGCTACCGCAAAGGCACCGTGGAAGCGTCGCTGACCGGCTATCGACAAAAACTCCATGACGAGATCGTGGACGTCTTCGATTTCAATACGGGCCTGTTCAGCACCGCCAACCGCCACGCCAAGAGCGATCGATCCGGCGTCGAGGCGACGTTCGGTTGGCAAGCCGCAGACAGACTGAGGCTTTCGGTAGATTATGCGTACCTAAAGGCGACCCAACCTGACGACACCACGCTTACGCAAGTTCATGAGCTGAGGCGGCCCAAGCACAGCGGCTCAGTGGCACTCGATGGCACTGCCAGAAAGTTCACCTATGGGGGATCGCTGGCCTACGTCGGGCGCCACTTCGATCAGCGCGACACGTTCCCTTTCGATCGCGTGGCGCTTGGCTCCTATTGGCTCGCGGATGCGCGGATCGCCTACTCATTCCGGCCGGGCATTGAGCTGTTCGTGCGCATGAGCAATGCACTCAACCAGCGGTACGAGGACGTATTCGGCTATCGCACCGAACGGCGCGCGGCTTATGCCGGACTAAGGCTTAGCAGGCTGTGAAGTCAGGCCGGAGGCGGATCGGCAATCATCGCGGTGAAGTTCGCTTCGGCGGCAAGTTTTCCGCCGACGCTTGCCCGGCCTGCGAATTTGCAGACGCTCGCGCGCTTCTGGACGAACTCAACGTCGAGCTGGAGGAGAACGCCGGGTTCAACCGGCTGCCGGAACTTCGCGCCTTCGATGGCCATGAAGTAAACGAGCTTGCCGGAGTTCGCGAGACCGAGGGACTCGACGGCGAGGACGCCTGCGGCCTGCGCGAGCGCCTCAACGATCAGAACGCCCGGCATGATCGGACGACCCGGGAAATGACCTTGGAAGAATTCCTCGTTGATCGTCACGGCCTTGATCGCCGTGATCGAGTGGTCCCGGTCGAGGCGCTCGACCCGGTCGACCAAAAGCATCGGGTAACGATGCGGCAGCGCCGCCATCACTCGCTTGATGTCGAGCTGAGTGACGGCGGTGCTGGCCGGCTGATCGTTCATCGCTGACTAGCGGCCCTGCGGCTGCGCCTGCTTTGGCGCTGCCTGAGCGGCGGGAGCTGTCGTCTGGATGGTCGGCATCGCCGTGTTCAAAGCCGCGAGCACGTCGTTCGTGACGTCCACGGCGGTGCTGGTCGCGAGCGTCGTGCCTGTTTCGACCATGATATTTGCGCCACGGCGCTGCATTACCTGCTGGTAAATCGGCCCGAGTTTATCGCGCACCTGCTGATTGATGTACGCCTGGTTGCGCTGGATTTGCTGCTCGCTCCGGGCGACCTCTTCCTGGGCTTGCTGGTATTTGGTCTGAAACGCCGCGGCCCGCTGCTTCAGAGCAGCGTCCGGGTCCTTGCCCTGCGGCAATGCGTCAATGGCCGTCTGGATCGACTTTTGCTCCGTCTGCAATGGCGTCACCAGCGCTTGCTGACGGGACTGCAGACCGGTCGCCTGGCTGCGCAGAGCCGCCGTGGCCGTCCTGCAGGCGTTGCACTGGCTGGTGACCTTCTCGAGGTCGACGACTGCTATGACAGCGCCGGGGATTGCCTGCGCGGCCACAGCAGTCGGAAGGACGGTAGCCGCAAGAGCGGCGGAGATCAGAAGGGTCTTCATTAGAATGCAGTTCCTACGTTGAAGCTGAAGAGTTTGGTTTCATCGCCCTTTTGTTTCAGGATCGCCTTGGCGAGATCGAGCCGCAGAGGCCCGAAGGGTGAAGTCCAATTGACGCCGATACCGATCGACAGGCGCGGCTTCGCTGAATTTCCAAGGAAGAATTCCTTGAAGCCGCCCACGGCGTGATCGGCATCATCGGCATAACCAGTCGCGGTACCGGTGTTGAATTGAGTGCAGCTGGTGTTCGCGGCGCCCGCGTTGATCTGCTGGGTGGGCAGGTTTGTTGCCGAGCAGAATTTCAAGATGTTGAGGAGCTGCGGCTGTGTCAGATTGAACAGCGAGCCGATGTCGATGAACGCAGACGGTCTCAGGCCAACGCTCCGCAACGTCGAGCTCGTTGGGAATTCAAGCTCAATCCGGCCCATGTAATATGTCTTGCCGCCTAGAGCGTCGACCGACTGATTGTTATTATTATTGCTGGGGATCAAGTTGCCCGAGAGATCATAACTAGTGCGCACGACGCGTGGACCGATGCCACGGATGTCAAAGCCGCGCAGGTCCGGTCCAAAGAAGCGGTCGTTGATCCGGATGGCATCCTCGCCGGGGCTCGGCGCGGATTGGAGCGCCTTGATGAACCCGCCCTCACCGTGGAGGGAAAGGATCCACCCCGCACCCAGGCCCTTGTACTTCGTCGCGTCCACTCGGGAACGCAGATAACGAATATCGCCACCTAGGCCTGCGAAATCCTGGGAGAACGTCAACCGCTGTCCGCGGGTTGGGCGGATGCCGTCGGTGTCATCGTAGAGCGTCGAAATGCCGATCAGCGACGTCAAGTGGGTTCCAATTTCGTCGCACAAGTAGCGCCCGGCTTTGATCGGGTCGCAGACCGGAGGCAGCGGTCCAGTTCCGTCGGGGTCCGTGTAAAACTGGCTCTGGTCGAGCGTGATCTTGTCCTGCGTCAGAGTGTAGCGGCTGCCAAATCCCCAATATTCGGAGAGCGGAAAGCCCATGCGGAGCCCACCGCCAGTGCTCAGCTGCCGGTAGGTCGAGTTCCTGTTGTTGTTCACGTAGTTGAAGCTGTTGTAGTCCTGACGGAACAGCTGCGCGCCGACCAGGATCGGCTTGTCCATGAAATACGGGTCGACGAAACCGAGCTGGACCGACTTCGAATAGTAGGACCAGTTCACCGACGCATCGACCTGCTGGCCCTTGCCCATGAAGTTGTTCTGCGAAACGGCCAGCTGAACGACGAACTTCTCGAGGCTCGAATAACCGCCGGACACGGAGAGCTGGCCGGTCGGCTTCTCCTCGACGTTTGCGCCGAGAACCACCCGGTCCGGTGCCGAGCCCTCAGTCTGCTTGATTTCGAACTTATCGCCAAAGTAGCCGAGGCTCTGGAGACGGTCCTGGCTGCGCTTCACCTTGAGCGCATTGAACGCGTCGCCTTCGTTGAGCCGGAACTCGCGGCGGATGACCTTGTCGCGCGTGGTCGTGTTGCCGGTGATGTCGATCCGCTCGACATACACGCGAGGCGTGTCGCCGACCTTGATCGTCACGTTCATGATGCGGTGTTCGGCGTCGCGGTTGTAGGCCGGATTGATGTCCGCGAATGCGTAGCCGAGGTTGCCGGCTTTCTCGTTGAGATCGGTGACGGCGTCTTCGACAGCCTTGGCGTTGAACCAGTCTCCGGTCCGCAGTTTCAGGCCCTGCTTGACCATCGACGCGGGGAAATCGCGCAGAACGCTTTCGGCTTCGACCTTGCCGAGCTTGTAGCGCGGGCCTTCGTCGACGACGTAGGTAATCACGAAGTCGCGGCGATCGGGCGTGAGCTCGGCGAGGGCCTGAACGACACGGAAGTCCGCATAGCCCTGCGTAAGGTAGAAGGCGCGGAGCTTCTGCTGGTCCGCTGCAAGCCGGTCAGGATCGTAAGTATCGTTGGACTTCAGGAATCCGAGGGGGCCGCCGGCCTGCTTCGTGAACATCTCCTTGCGAAGACGCCCGGTAGGAAAAGCCTTGTTGCCGATAATGTTGATCGCGCGAACCTTGGCGAGGTCGCCCTCGTGGATCTCGAATACGACGTCGACTCGGTTCTGATCGAGCTGGACGATTTTCGGCTCGACCCGTGCGGCGAAGCGGCCCTGGCGACGGTACAGTTCGAGGATACGGTCGACGTCGGACCGAGCCGCGGGCCGGGTAAAGATCTGTCGCGGCGCAAGCTTGATCTCAGGGAGAATCTTGTCGTCCTTGAGCCGCTTGTTACCCTCGAGAATGATGCGGTTGATGACCGGATTTTCGCGTACGGCGATAACCAGGTCGCCGGTCTCGCCACCCGAAATCGTGACATCAGCGAAGAGCTGCGTCGCGTAGAGGTCCTTCAGCGCCTGATCGAGGGTTTCGGCAGTGTAAGTCTGGCCCGGCGAAAGATTGGCGTAAGCGCGAATCGTCTCAGGCTCGAGGCGCTGGTTGCCCCGGACGGCGATTGAACGGATGCTTCGTTGCGCGGGAGCAGGAGCGGAAACCGGAGCCAGCTGCTCAGGGGCAGGTTGCCCTGTCGTTGCAGGCTGGGCGGGTGGCGACGTTGTCTGCGCGAGCAGCGGCGCAGCCGGTCCGCCTAGAACGGTTCCGACCATGAACAGCGCGCCGGTCCGGCGACTAATAAGCTTCGACCTTAAAATCACTCTTCCCCGCCTTGTGTGCGAAAGGTGCAGCGGCGCTCATCGCCGCGAAGCCCCGGTTACTGCCCTGCCCCAACCCTCCTAGCCAATCAAGCGTTCAAGCTGGTTCCAAAGCCCGAGATCGTTGCCGGTGACGAAGAGCAGCAGCGTCAGGATCAATGCAAGCCCTCCGCGGAACGCCCAGTCCAATGTCTCGACACTGATCGGGCGGCGCCGGACCGCCTCGATAACATAGAAAAACAGATGGCCTCCATCGAGCACCGGGACTGGCAAGAGGTTGATGAATCCCACATTAATTGAAAGCAGCGCCAGCAGGCCAACGAACTCGACTGGCCCCAAAGTTGCGACATCACCCGCCACGTGCGCGATGGAGATGGGACCGCCTAGCTGTTTCGGGGAAACATAGCCGCGGATGATCTGCATCACCGTGTCGACCAGCCCCGCGGTTATTCGATAGGTTTGACTGACTGCCTCCGGAAGCGCCTTGGTTAAGGGCATCGGTTGAAGCACGGTCCTGCTGGCTGAGATGCCGAGAACGCCTCGCCGAACTTTCTGACCGTTCACCGAATCGAGGGAATCGCTCCCAAGCGTGACCCGAATATCCTTGATGGTGCCGGCCCTATCGACCTCGACGACGACGGTTTCACCCGGGCGAACCGCGGTGGCACCGAACAGATCTGCAAAAGTCGGCGTTGGCCTGCCCGCCAGCGAGACGATTTTATCGCCGGCCTGGATACCGGCTTTGGCCGCGGGCGTGTCGGGTTTAACCGCGCCGACGATGTTCGAGGTTGGCGCCCCAATCAGGGAGAAGAAGAAAGCGAAAATGAGAATGGCCAGCAGAAAGTTGGCGGCTGGACCGGCAAGGACGACGAGGAAACGCTGCCAGACGGGACGGGTCTGGAAAATACGGTCGCGCAGATGCTCGGGAACGTGCTCGAGGTCTCCAGGATTGCTGGCCGGCGTCATGTCCCCAAGGAAGCGCACATAACCGCCAAGAGGCAGCCATCCGACTTTCCACCGGGTTCCCTGCTTGTCAGTCCAGCCGAGCACTTCACGCCCGAAGCCGATCGAGAAAGTCTCGGAGGGAATCCCGAACCAGCGCGCAACCAGATAGTGGCCGAGTTCGTGGAAGAACACGATCGGCCCCAAAGCGCAGACGAATGCGACGAGGATAAGCCAGAGTGGAGCTTGCGGAAGCGTCAATGACAACTCGCTTTCATCGCCAACTCTACGCGGCTTCTGGTGGTACGGTCGATCTCAAGCACGTCGCCGATTGACCGCGGATTGCCGAAGTCAGCCTCACCCAGAGCCTCCGCCACCATTTGCACGATGTCCGGGAAACGGATTTCGCCCGCAAGGAAGCTTGCGACCGCGATCTCATTCGCGGCGTTCAGCACGACTGGAGCGGCACCTCCCCGCTCAAGAGCCTGCCGCGCGAGCTTCAGCGCAGGAAACCGATTTAAGTCAGCTTCTTCAAAGTCGAGCCTGCTTATGGCGGGAAGGTCCAGTTTTTGCGCGGGTGTGGCAAGCCGTTCGGGCCAAGCAAGCGCGTAAGCGATAGGTATTCGCATGTCCGGGCTGCCCAGCTGGGCCAGCACGGATCCATCAATGAACTCCACAAGCGAGTGAACGACCGACTGCGGATGGATCACGATGTCAATGCGCTCCGACGGCAGGCCGAATAGATAATGGGCCTCGATCAGCTCGAGCCCCTTGTTCATCAGGGTGGCTGAATCGACCGATATCTTGGCACCCATCGACCAATTGGGATGCGCGACCGCCTGCGCTGGGGTTGCGGCAGCTATCACCTCGGAAGATGCGGTTCGGAAAGGTCCGCCGCTAGCAGTCAGGATAATTCTTGAGACATCCTCGCCGCGACTTCCCGCAAGGCATTGAAAGATTGCATTATGCTCGCTGTCGACGGGAAGGAGGGTTGCGCCGTGGTGCGCCGCCGCGTCCGTCATTAGCGCGCCGGCTGTGACGAGCGCTTCCTTGTTGGCAAGCGCCACGATCTTGCCCGCTTCAACCGCGGCCATGACTGGCTGCAGGCCCGCACATCCGACGATCGCGGCGATCACGAGCTGCGCCTCCCCCGCAGCGACCTCGTCGAGCGCCTTTTCGCCTCCTTCTGCGCGGCAGCCGGTTCCGGAGAGCAATTCCTCCAGACGTGCCAGCCGGCTTCGATCGGCGATGACGGCCAACTTCGCTCCAGTACGTCGGGCAATGTCGGCGAGGCTTTCGGCATTCGTCGCGGCGCTGACGGCCACGACTTCAAACTGGTCAGGCGACCGTTCTACGAGGTCGAGCGTCGACTTACCGATCGAGCCCGTGGCTCCAAGGATTGAAATCTTCCGCCTCACGTAAGGCCCAGTAGCTGCGCCGCCACGGTAAGGACAGCCACGGGCACCAGTCCATCGAGCCGGTCCAGCACTCCGCCGTGCCCGGGCAGCCAGGCGCCCGAGTCCTTAACGCCCGCGCGGCGCTTCATGCCACTCTCAAAGAGATCGCCGCCCTGGGCCGCAAGCGCGAGGATCGGTGCGAGGACGAGAAGCGGCAGGCCCAGGCCGTTTGCCAGCACCCACGCTCCTCCGATCAACGTCGCCGCCGCGATCCCGCCGTAGAGGCCTTCAACGGTTTTTCCCGGACTGATCGCTGGCGCCAGCTTTCGCCTTCCGAAGCGGCGCCCAGCAAAATAAGCGCCGATGTCTGTCGACCAGGTCACGATCAACGCCCACAGAAGAAGTTCCAGCCCATGCGCATCACGCTCACGAATCCACAGCAGCGAGATGGCGGGCAGGACAGCGTAAATGAATCCGAGCAGGTACCAACCGGCTCCCCACCCGCGCACGATGCGGGTCCACTCAAAGAACATCGCGGTAGCGATTGCTGCGACGAAGTATGCGAACAGGTCGCCACCCACAACGGCTGCGACGAGCGCAATCGCGATTAGAACGACGCCGGTCAGAGTGCGAACGAGAAGTTCGTTCACCGGCCACCAAATCGCCGGTGGCGGCTTGCGAAGCGCTCGAGCGCATCAGCGAACGTTTGTTCGTCAAAGTCCGGCCAAAGTATGTCCAGGAACAGCAGCTCTGCATAAGCCGCTTGCCACAACAGGAAGTTGGACAGCCGAACCTCGCCAGATGTTCGGATCAGAAGGTCGAGCTCGGGAAATTCTCGGGTCTGAAGCTCACCTGCAATCGCCTGTTCGTCGATCGCGGCGGCCTGCAACTCACCCGCAGCGACCTTCCCGGCCAGCTTTCGAGCCGCGGACGCGATTTCCGCCCTGGAGCCATAGTTCAGAGCAATGACAAGCGTCAGCCGCGTATTGTTCGCGGTGCGTACGACCGCGCGCTCAAGCCGTTCAACCAACTCCGGTCCAAAGGCCGAATAGTTGCCAATCAACTTTAGCCGGACTTGCTCCTTCTCGAGCGTCTTCAGTTCCCGCTCGAGATAGTAGCGCATGAGCGCGGTTAGTTCGGAGATCTCCTCCTTCGTTCGACGCCAGTTTTCCGACGAAAATGCATAAATCGTGAGAACTTCGACACCCTGATCGGCAGCCGCTTGCAGTGCGCGCCGGACGGCTTCAGCGCCTGCGCGATGACCCGCAGCACGCGGCAATCCCCGCTGCTGCGCCCACCGCCCGTTGCCGTCCATGATGATGGCGACGTGGCGCGGGACAGCTTTGCCGTCGGATGGCGCCAACCTGTCAGCTCCCTTGGCCGGAGCAATCGACGTCACTTGCCGAGGATTTCCTTCTCCTTGGCATCGGCGGCGTCGTCGATCTCCTGGATCGTATCGTCCGTCAGCTTCTGCACTTCGTGCTCGAGCCGCTTGCGCTCGTCCTCGCTGATCTCGTGCTTCTTCTCGTCTTGCTTCAGGTGATCCATGCCGTCGCGACGGACATTGCGGACGGCGATGCGGGCCTTCTCCGCATATTGCCCCACGAGCTTGGCGAGTTCCTTCCGCCGCTCCTCCGTCAATTCAGGAATCGGCAGACGGATCACCTGCCCATCCGTGATTGGATTGAGTCCGAGGCCCGCCGAACGGATCGCCTTTTCGACCGGCTGCACGTTCGAACGATCCCACACCTGGACCGAAAGCAGCCGTGCCTCGGGCGTCGAGACCGTCGCCACCTGGTTGAGCGGCATATTCGAACCGTAGACCTCGACCTGGACCGGATCGAGTAGAGCCGTCGAGGCGCGGCCCGTCCGCAAGCCGGCAAGATCATGCTTCAGCGCATCCACGGCACCGTGCATGCGTCGCTTGAGATCAGCCGTACTGACAGTGGTCGTCATTTTTCACTCCCATTCTGGACGATCGTCGCGGTCCCGGCGCCTTCAATCACTTTGGCGAGATTTCCAGTCTGCCGGATGTTGAAAACGACGATCGGAATATTGTTGTCGCGGCAAAGCGCAACGGCTGCGGCGTCCATGACCTTGAGGTCGTCGCTCAGCACCTTGCTGAAGGTGACAGTGTCATAACGCTCGGCGCTCGCTACCTTTTTCGGGTCGGCGGTGTAGATGCCGTCCACGCTGGTGCCCTTGAACAGCGCATCGCAGCCCATCTCCGCGGCGCGCAGCGCGGCCGCCGTGTCGGTCGTGAAGTAAGGATTTCCGGTGCCTGCCGCGAAAAGGACGATTCGGCCCTTCTCCAAGTGCCGCAGGGCGCGTCGCCGGATGTACGGCTCTGAAACGCTGGCCATCGGGATCGCCGACAGCACGCGCGTATCAACGCCAACCTTCTCGAGCGCATTCTGCAATGCCAGCGCGTTCATCACCGTAGCGAGCATGCCCATGTAATCGGCGGTCGCGCGATCAAAGCCCTTCGCCGCCGCTGCCATGCCCCGGAAAATGTTTCCGCCGCCGACCACGAGGCAGAGCTCATGCCCCTGCCCCTTCGCAGCAGCGATCTCCTCGGCGAGGCCAGCGACCGCCTCAGGGTCGATGCCGAACTGCCCCTGCCCCATTAAAGCCTCGCCAGAGAGCTTCAGCAGGATGCGGTTGAAGCGCGGGCGGGTCATGCGAGAGTATTGTCCTCAAGATGTAACAAGAGCGGCCAAGCCTTTATGGCGCAGCCGCCCCGTTGCCAATGCCTAGCTTGCCCAAGGGCAGCATCTGGCGCAGCATTGCAGGGCGGGGGACTGCTAGCGCATGGCGACCGTCTTTCTGAGTTACGCTCGCGACGATGCCGACCATGCACGTCTCTTCGCCAAGGCCCTGGAGGTAGCGGGTCACTCCGTGTGGTGGGACCTCGATGTCCGCGGCGGAGCGCAATTCTCGAAAGCCATTGAGGAAGCGCTCGAAGCCGCCGATGTTGTTGTCGTCCTGTGGTCGACAAACTCAGTCGAGTCCGCGTGGGTTCGGGACGAAGCGTCGGTCGGGCGGGACTCTGGACGCTTGGTCCCGGCTCGACCTGCGCTATGGAAACCTGGCGGAGGCTGCGGGCGCCCTGAAGCTCATGCAGTCTGGTAAGGTGTCCGCTAGCCGGATAGGCGAAGCTTTCGTCCGCGCTCGGCTCGACCCGACCAAAGCCAATGTCGATCACGCAGTCGAATTGGCCACAGTTCGCGGCCGGATGTTGACAGAATGGCAGAACTCATCGGCGCGCTTGGCGATTTCCGTCGAACGGACGAGCTATTGAACTTCCTTCTTGCCGCGCGAGACGAGAGCCAATTTCCTTATTTTGTCGAGATCCTGTTCCGGCCTTCGCAAGCGAATCTTCGTGCCGATCCACGGTTCATGCAGGTCGCGGCCCATCTTGGCCTGCTCGATTATTGGCGGCGAAGCGAAGACTGGCCGGACTTCTGTTCCGACCCGGATCTTCCTTACGACTGCAAGAAAGAAGCGGCCAGGCTTACCACCTGACCGCTTCCTACATTCTCGAATAGCGATCTCGCTTACGCGACCGGCTCATCCTTTTTTGCGCCGGCTGCGGCCGCAACTTCGGCAGCGAAATCGTCGACCTTCTTCTCGATGCCCTCGCCGAGCTGAAAGCGGACGAAACCGATGAGCTGGATGCCCGTACCGGCGTCCTTCGCAGCGGACGCCACGACCTCGGCGACCGGTGTCTTGTTGTCCATCACGAACAGCTGCGACAGAAGCGAGTGCTCCTTCCGAAACTTGGCGACGCTTCCCTCGACCATCTTTTCGATGATGTTCGCAGGCTTGCCGCTTTCCTTGGCCTTCTCAATCGCAATCGCACGCTCGCGCTCCACAAGCGTCGGATCGAGCGATTCAGCGTCCAGCGCCAGCGGGTTTGCCGCCGCGACGTGCCAAGCGATTTGCTTTGCAACGGCATTGAGGGCGTCCGCCGAGGCAGCGCTCTCAAGCGCGACCAGTACGCCGATCTTGCCCAGGCCGGGCGCGACCTGATTGTGCACGTATGGGAAGACGACGCCTTGGCTCACCTCAAGAATGGCCGCGCGGCGAAGCGACTGGTTCTCGCCAATCTTCGCAATATTGTCGGTCAGCTTCTCCTGAACGGTGCCCCCCTCGGGATACTGAGCAGCACCGAGCGCTTCCACGTCGGTACCGTGCTCAAGTACGAGCTGCGCGACGTTGCGGACGAAATCCTGGAAAATCTCGTTCTTCGCGACGAAATCCGTCTCGGAGTTCACCTCGACGACGGCGCCGTGATTGCCTTCGACGGCGACGCCGACGAGACCCTCGGCGGCCGTACGGCCGGCCTTCTTGGCGGCCGCCGACAGGCCCTTGGCGCGCAGCCAGTCGATCGCCGCTTCCATCTCGCCGTTCGTCTCGGCAAGCGCCTTCTTGCAGTCCATCATGCCGGCGCCGGTGCGCTCGCGCAGTTCCTTCACACTCGCGGCCGTGATCTCAGCCATGTTCTTCTTCCTCTCGTTCCCCGGGGCGAATGCCGGGGTCCAGATTTTGATATGATGCTGGGCTCCCGCCTGCGCAGGGGCACCGCTTACGCTTCGAGCGCCTGCTCGACCGGCGGCTCGGCCATTTCGCCGATGTCCTGGCCGCGCGCAGCAGCGTTGCCGGAGCGGCCCTCGCTAACCGCCTGCGCAACCGCATCGGTGTAGAGGCGAATTGCGCGGCTGGCGTCGTCATTGCCCGGGACGGGAAATGCGATGCCGCTCGGATCGCTGTTCGAATTGAGGATGGCGACAACCGGAATACCGAGAACGTTCGCTTCCTTGATCGCCAGCTCTTCCTTATTCGTGTCGACCACGAACATGATGTCGGGAAGACCGCCCATGTCGCGAATTCCGCCAAGGCTCTTCTCGAGCTTGTCGCGCTCGCGGGTGAGCTGAAGGACTTCCTTCTTGGTGAGCCCGGCGGTGTCGCCCGACAGCTGCTCTTCAAGAGTTTTGAGACGCTTGATCGAGTTCGAGATGGTCTTCCAGTTGGTCAGCATGCCGCCGAGCCAACGGTGATTGACAAAGTGCTGACCCGACGACTGCGCCGCCTCGGCGATAGCGTCCTGTGCCTGGCGCTTGGTGCCGACGAACAGCACCTTGCCGCCGCGAGTGATCGTCTGCTGAACGAAGTCGAGTGCGCGCGCGAACAGCGGCACCGTCTGCGACAGGTCGATGATGTGCACCCCGTTGCGATCGCCGAAAATGTACGGCTTCATCTTGGGGTTCCAGCGGTGGGTTTGGTGGCCGAAGTGCGCTCCGGCCTCTAGCAATTGCTGCATGGTGACGACCGTGGCCGCCATAATCATTCTCCTTCCGGTTTTGCCTCAGCGGAGCCGAATGACCGATCTCGCGATCGGCACCGGTATGTAAGCTCCGCCTGTGGGATGCGCGGCCAAGTAGCGGAAGGTGCTCATACATTCAAGGGCTTGCCCGCCAGACTACTAGCTCACTTGACATGTGAGAACAAATAGAGAACATTATCTCGCCTCACCCGAGCGATCCCTACTCGCACCGGAACAAATCGGGTCCGGGTCGGTTAGTCGCTCCCAAGAAGGAACGATGTGATGATTGCACCTCTGGGCACCCTCGCCTTTCTCGCCACCTTGTGGCTCGTCGTAATTCTGGGTGCTTCCGTTCTTGAGGCAAGCGGCGCAAAAATCGTCGCTGCCCTCAAGGGCAAATCGCAGCATCGTACGAGTTTCGCTCCCTTTCGGATGAGAGCGCGGTATCGGTTTCAGCGGCCTACGCGTGCGGCCGCACAGTGGCGCGCCGCCGCCTAACACGGGCGTAACTCGTCAGAGCGATCGGTATCATCAGCAGGTATAAGCCTGCCGTCAGTAGCAACGTCATCCAGGGCGCGACGATGAGCGCCGCACCAAGAAGCGCGATGCCGGCAAGGGCGAAGAGGCGCCAATCACGGCGAATCCGAATGCTCGACCAGCTGAATGTCGGCAGGCTCGAGATCATCAAAGCCGCAATGAACAATGTCCACGCCATGACCGGCTGCCACGCCCGGAATTCTTCGTTGCCCGTAATCAGCCACAGATAGATCGGGATGAACGCGAGCCCCGCACCCGCAGGAGCGGGGACGCCAGTGTTGAACCCGGCCGACTTGTGTGGCTGCTCAGCAGCATCCAGGCGGGCGTTGAAGCGTGCCAGGCGGAGCGCGCAACAGACCGCCAGCGCGAGAGCCGCGATCCACCCGAAGCGCGGTGCCGTCTGCAGGGACCAGAGGAAAAGGATCAGCGCGGGCGCAGTGCCGAACGCGATATTGTCGCTTAGCGAGTCCAGCTCGGCCCCGAACTTGCTCTGGGCACGCAAGAGCCTGGCAATCCGCCCGTCCAAACCGTCCAGAACACCCGCCAGAATGATCGCCCCGAGCGCCTTTTCCCAGTCGCCCCGAATGGCGAGGCTGACTCCGGTCAACCCCATGCACAGGGCGAGTGCGGTAATCGCATTGGGAATCATCGCGCGGAACGGAATGCCGCGCGGTCCCTCCTCTTCGTTCACTGGCTGATGCCCGTCAGGGTCGTATCGACACCGATTTCGGCAAGTAAGGTTTCACCGGCGATCGAGCGCTGCCCGAGGAGGACTCGCGGCGAAGTACCGGCTGGAAGATAAACGTCCACGCGGCTGCCAAACCTGATCAGGCCAACCCGCTGTCCAGCCTCGACCGTGTCACCCTCGCGGACGAAGGAAAGGATGCGGCGCGCCACCAAGCCCGCGATCTGCGTGAACCCGATCCTGAGGCCGTCAGCGCCCTCGATCAGCAGATGCTGACGCTCATTGTCCTCGCTTGCCTTATCGAGGTCCGCGTTGATGAATTTGCCCGGCACGTAGGCGATGCGCTTCACGCGGCCCGATATCGGCGCACGATTGATGTGTACGTCGAACACGCTCATGAAAATCGAGACGCGGGTATAATCGCCATCCGCGAGACCTTCCGGTCCGCGAAGCTCGGGCGGCGGCGGAACCGTGGCGATCATCGTGATCAATCCATCCGCCGGCGCGACAATCAGCCGCTCTCCCCGTGGAGTGGTGCGCACCGGGTCGCGAAAGAAAGTTGCGACCCAAATGGTTAGGCCGACGAGCAACCAGGCGAGGAATTGCCAGTGGAACAGGGCCGCGAGCGCTGCCGCGCCTCCCGCTATCACAGCATATCTGCGGCCTTCCGGATGAACAGCGGGGAACCGCCACTTCACGGTAGTGGTCGGAAGCGGCGGATCGTGCTTGTCGAGGGCGGGCATGGCCGCATGCCTTAGTGGCGCTCAGCCGCAGGCACAACGCTGCGGTTGCGTGCGTTGGGACTGCATCCTAAGGCGCCGCCAAATCTTTAAATCGCGGGAATGAAAATGGCCAAGATCAAGGTGAGAAACCCTGTCGTCGAACTCGACGGCGACGAGATGACGCGGATCATATGGCAATGGATCCGCGAGCGGCTGATTTAGCCGTACCTCGATGTGGATCTCCTCTACTACGATCTTTCGATCGAGAACCGCGACGCGACCGACGACCAGGTCACGATCGATGCCGCCATTGCGATCAAGAAGCATGGCGTCGGCGTGAAATGCGCGACGATCACGCCCGACGAGGCGCGGGTCGAGGAATTCGGTCTCAAGAAGATGTGGAAGTCGCCCAACGGGACGATCCGCAACATCCTCGGCGGCTGCATCTTCCGCGAACCAATCGTCATCTCGAACGTACCGCGCCTCATCCCTGGCTGGACGGACCCGATCGTGGTCGGCCGCCATGCCTTCGGCGACCAGTATCGAGCGACCGACTTTCGCGTCCCAGGTCCGGGCAAGCTGACCATGAGTTGGCAGGGTGAGGACGGCGAAAAGCTTGAGTTCGACGTGTTCGATTTCCCCGGCTCGGGCGTCGCAATGGGCATGTACAATCTTGACGCGAGCATCCGCGATTTCGCGCATGCCTGTTTCAACTACAGCCTCAACCGCGGCTGGCCGCTCTACCTTTCGACGAAGAATACGATCCTGAAGGCCTATGACGGCCGCTTCAAGGATATCTTCCAGGAGATTTATAACAGCGAATACAAGGCAAAGTTCGCGGAAGCTGGCATTGAATATCAGCATCGCCTGATCGATGACATGGTGGCATCGGCCCTGAAGTGGAGCGGCAAGTTCGTCTGGGCCTGCAAGAACTACGACGGTGACGTCCAATCGGATCAGGTCGCGCAGGGCTTCGGTTCGCTCGGCCTCATGACCTCAGTGCTGATGACGCCCGACGGAAAGACCGTGGAGGCCGAGGCGGCCCACGGCACCGTCACCCGCCATTATCGCATGCACCAGCAAGGCAAAGCGACGTCGACCAACCCGATCGCTTCGATCTTCGCCTGGACCGGCGGGCTCAAGTATCGCGGGAAGTTCGACGATACGCCGGAAGTCACGCGCTTTGCAGAAACGCTCGAGCGCGTGTGCATCGAAACCGTTGAAAGCGGTCAAATGACCAAGGACCTCGCGATCCTGGTCGGCCCCGAGCAGGCGTGGATGACCACCGAGCAGTTCTTCGAGGCGATCGTGAAGAACCTCGAGGCGGCTATGGCCGAGGAGCAACTGGCGAGCGAACCCGCTCGCGCCTGACGCCAAGGCCGATGAAGCGGCCCGGGATACGTCGCAGGATCGGGAATCTGTCGAGCAACCGAACAGCTAGCGGAGCTTTCCGGATCGGCTCGCCCGGCTGAAGCAGCCGGCCGATGATGTTGTCCTGGGCGAGTTTCTGCGCGCCCTGGATGACACGGGTCGGGAAAAGTCGCCGATCCTGCACCTTGTGGAGCAACAGATCGACGTTTGCGCCACCAGCCAGCGGGCCGGCCAAAGCATTCGCCGCCGCAACCCCATCCTGGATGGCGAGGTTGATGCCGATCCCTCCGATCGGCGACATCGCGTGGGCGGCATCCCCGATCGCTAGCAATCCCGGGCGATACCAGCTCGTGAGCCGATCCAGCTTTACGGTCAGGAGATGAAGGTCGGTGATCTCATCTAGTTCGGTGAGATCGAGATCCGGCGGCGCCGCGGATGCGACCTCCTCGCGTACCGCATCAATTCCTCGCGCCTGATACTCCGCTGCGGCGCCCTTCGGGATCAGGAAGGCGCATTGCCAATATTCGCCACGGTCGATTAGCACGAGCAGTCGCCCGCGCTCGACATTCCCGCGCAGGCCGCCCTTCCCGCCCTTCTTCGCCACGCGAAACCAGAACACATCCATCGGCGCGCCCAGGTCCTCGAGCGGAAGTAGCTGGCGAGCCATCGAGGATCGGCCGTCCGCAGAGATGGTCAGAGGCGCCCTGCACTCGCTTCCGTTCGCTAGGCGAACGCCGACCACCTTGCCCTGCTCCTCAATGAAGCCGGCAACAGGAGCTTCCATTTTCAGGTTGAAGCCGGGGAACGCCCGCGCCTCATCGCGGAGGAAGTCGAGGAAGTCCCACTGCGGCATCAAGGCGATGAACGGCGCCGGAGTATGGAGATGCGAAAGGTCGCCGATCGCCCACTCGCGGCCGGCGATCCGCAGCTCCGCACTGTCGACCTTGTTGAACGGCCGTTTCACGAAGCGCTGGAGCATCCCAAGTTGATCGAGGATCTCCATCGTCGACGGATGGACCGTGTCACCCCGAAAATCGCGGAAGAAATCGGCATGCTTCTCGAACACCTGCACGCGGCAGCCAGCCCGCGCGAACAGCAGTCCGGTCATCATGCCCGCTGGGCCGCCGCCAACTACGATCAGGTCGAAGTCGGCATCCTGCTTCGCTGACGCCATGGCGTCATCTCGCAGAGCCGGCAAACAGCGGTCAACCCTTGCGCAGCGCGCTCGCTTTGTGTGCGGCCCTTCGTCTGTCTCCACCAGATACTTCGGATTGTCCTTCGAAGCCGCGTCCTCGTGGCCCGTGATCGTCACCGGCTTGGTCACCTTTCGGACGACGTTTCCTCCCGCCGTTCATCCGTGCGAGCTCCAGCTGGCGCGATCACCTCTCTTGAATGTCTTCGCCATGGATAACCTCCTGCCCGCAGCAACGCGCCGGACGCTCGCGCGGGTGACAGAATCCACCTCACCTGCTCTAAAGCCCGTATGGCGACGGGAGTGAGTGGCGGGGGAACGGGCCTCAGCGATGCCCTGACCATCTTGGGCGCGGCGGGCATCGTGATCCCCGCCTTCGCGCGGCTCAAGATTAGCCCCATCATCGGTTTCATCCTCGTTGGCATCATCGCCGGCCCCTATGCGCTCGGAGCACTCGCCCCAGCCCACCCGTGGCTGCAGATGATCTCGATCAGCGATCCGCATGCGATCGAGCCGTTCGCCGAGCTTGGCATCATCCTATTGCTGTTCTCCGCGGGGCTTCACATCAGCTTCCGGAGGCTGCGGTCGATGCGACGAGCGGTTTTCGGTGTCGGCACAGTCGAACTAACGGGCTGCGCGTTGTTGATCGCCGTGGGTCTGCTGGTTGCTGGAACTCCGATCCAGTCCGCTGCCGCCTTGGGACTAGCCCTTGCTCTGTCGTCGACAGCGCTCGTTCTCCCGATCTCGGGCGTCGATAGCCCGGTCGGCAAGGCCGCCTTCTCGATGCTTCTTCTTGAAGATCTTGCGCTGGTACCGATGATCTTCGCGATCGAGCTCATCGGCGGTCATGCCGACATGCACGGCCTTCTAAGAACGGCCGGGCTCGGCCTCTTCGTGGTCATAGCCATGCTTGCGATTGGGCGTTTCGCGCTGTCCGGCCTCTTCGCACAGGCCGCCCGGACGAAGAATCCCGAGTTATTCCTCGCGATCAGCCTGCTCACTGTCATTCTCGCAAGCCTTGCGACTAGAGCGGTCGGTCTTTCGCCAATCCTCGGCGCTCTGATCGCCGGTATCCTGATCGCCGAGACAGATTATCATGCCGAGGTCGAGGCGATCACCGCGCCGCTTGCAGGTCTGGCGCTCGGCATCTTTCTGATCACTGTCGGCATGCGCATCGATTTGAATGCATTAATCCGTGATTGGCCGATCGTTCTGGGCGCAGCTGCGGCGCTGATGATCGCCAAGGCAGCCGTAACCGCAATCCTCACTCGTGCATCCGGGGTGCGGTCGGCAGTCGCTGTCGAGACTGGCATTCTGATGGCGAGCCCATCCGAGACTAGCTTGATTGTTCTCTCCACGGCCGCGGGCGCGGGCCTCCTGAGTACCGCCGAAGCGGGCTTCTGGACCACTGTGACAGCGCTCGGTCTGACGGTGACTCCGTTGCTCGCCGCCGCAGGACGCAGGATGGGCCGGCAGGTGGAGCATCGCGCTGGAGCACCATCCGAACAGATTTCCAGCGCAGGCCGCACGGTGATCTTCGGCTTCGGGCGTGTCGGCAAAATGGTCGCGGATATGCTGCGCGAACATGATCGGCCCTATCTCGCCGTCGACAGCGACGTCGATGGCGTCCGCAAATCCGCGAAAGAAGGCTACGACGTCATCTTTGGTGATGTGTCCCGCCCGGAGCTGGCGGATCGGCTTGAGCTCGGCCACGCGGCTGCCTTAGTGCTGACGATGGACGATCCAGTGCTGGTCGCCCGCATCGTACGCCGGGTGAGGGGCTGGATGCCTAACCTTCCGATCATCGCTCGGGCCCGCGACACCAGCCACGCCGCTCGCCTCTACAAGGCCGGAGCGACTGACGCCGTGCCGGAGACGCTCGAGGCGTCGCTGCAACTCTCCGAAGCGGTTTTGGTCGATACCGGCCTAGCGATGGGTCCAGTCATCGCGTCCATTCACGAGAAACGCAGCCAGCTCCGCGCCGAAATCATGCAGGAAGCGGAGCTGGAGTCCGAACCGAGCCTGGGCCGGAGAAGGTTGCGCGACAGCGCGCCTAGCGGCTCACCGTCACGCTAAGGCCGGCGTCGCCCTGGACCCTGACGGATTGACCTGGCGCCAGAGGTACGGTTTGGGTCAGCTGCACCTCGCGAGAGCCCTCGCCGTTACATGTCAGCAACTTGCTTGGGCGTTGCCAGCGAACGGTAACGTTAACTGAGGGATCGCTCGGAGTGTCGTCACGAAGACTGAGGCTCACGTTGAGCGAGTAGCGCTCCTGCGAGCCGTAGTAGCGTTGGCCTGGACAGACGTCCTCCGGTGCTTCGTTGCGGCTCTCCTGATAGCTTGCTCCAGCGTTGCGGTTCACCTTTAAGGTATCGTTGAACAACTGCTTACCGCCCGCGGTGACGCGTACGCGGACCGGAACTGCCGGGACCTGCGTGACATCGGATATGAGCACTCCGTTCCCAACTCTCGATTGGGCTCGGATGATTGGCTGCGGTGGCGACAGCGCCACGGCGATTATCGGAGGAGGTGGCGAGGCCTGCAGGATCAAGCCCGCCTGTGGCGAAACGGCGGCTGCAATAACGAGCGCTACAAACATGGGATCCCCCTGCACGCGATCCGGCGGTGCACCTGTGCGGCAGGGGCGATTAATTTTCCGTAGGTGTGAAAGTCAGAATGCCGGAAGTGTAGGTCGTCTGGGAGGAATTATCACCTGGGTGGCGCTGGCCGTCGTAGACGACGACTTCCTTGAAGTCGAAGGGCGACACGCCTTGCAGGCAAGCAACATTGACGCCGAGCTGGTTCGGGTTCGAGCGCCTCTTGTGATGCGTGTAGATCCCGCAGACGGTGCAGAAATGGTGCTCGGCGGACATGGTGTTGAAGCGATAGGTTGCGAGCTTGTCCTCGCCTGTCGTGATCCGGAAGGCGTCGGGAGTTGAGGTCACCGCTACCGCGCCTCGCATCCGGCAGATCGAGCAGGTGCACCGGCGCGCCGAAGCGAAGCCCTCTGTGAGCGTGACTTCAAACTTCACCGATCCGCAGTGACATGAGCCGCTGATGGAGATTGGCTCGCCCGATGTCGCGGCTATCAAGCCGCGACCTTCTGAAGCGCGTCCTTCACTGCTTCGAGAGCTTCTTTCGCCTTCGATCCGTCCGGTCCGCCGCCCTGCGCCATGTCGGGACGGCCACCGCCGCCCTGCCCGCCGAGTGTCGCGACTGCGACCTTGACCAGGTCGACCGCGCTGACTTGGGCCGCGAGGTCATCGGTGACGCCCACGGCGACACTCGCACGGCCATCATTGACGGCGACCAGCGCCCCAATGCCCGATCCGAGACGCTTCTTCATATCATCAACAGCCGCTCGTAAGCCCTTGGGGTCGAAGCCTTCTAGGACCTGGCCGAGGAACTTGTAACCGTTCACATCTTCAGGCGCCGCGACGTCCGATTTCGCAGCCCCACCGCCCATAGCCAAGGCCTTCTTTGCCTCGGCAAGCTCGCGCTCGAGGCGCTTACGCTCCTCCACCAAAGACGCGATGCGCGACGGCACTTCATCGGGCGAGCTCTTAAGAGTTGACGCCGCCTCCCGCAGCTTGGCGTCCCGTTGGCTGAGCCATTGCCGCGCTGCTTCGCCCGTCAGCGCTTCAATACGTCGAACGCCTGCGGAGACAGCGCTCTCACTGATGATCTTGAACAGCTGGATATCACCGAGCGCACGGACGTGGGTTCCGCCGCACAATTCTACGGAATAATCGCCATCGCTAAGGCTGCCCATCGATAGGACGCGAACTTCATCGCCATATTTCTCGCCAAATAGAGCCATAGCTCCGGCCGAGATCGCTTCGTCGGGAGTCATCAGGCGCGTGGTGACTGCCCCGTTTGTGCGGATCTGAGCATTCACCTCAGCTTCGACGGCATCGATCTCCTCGCGTGTGAGTGCCTTCGGGTGTGAGAAGTCGAAGCGGAAGTGGTCCGGAGCGACTAGGCTGCCCTTTTGCGTGACGTGCGTGCCCAGGTGCCGCCGAAGGGCGGCATGAAGCAAGTGGGTTGCGCTGTGGTTCGCGCGGACTCGGTCGCGGCGCTGGCTGTCGACCTTCTGTTGAACGGTCTCGCCGACCGTCAGCTCCCCGGCGACGACCTTCGTGCGCAATACGTGGAGCTTGCTCAACGGCTTCCATGTATCCTCAACGTCCCCGACGAACCCCTTGAGTGTAGTTAGCTTTCCCGTGTCGCCGGTCTGGCCACCGCTCTCGCCGTAGAAGGGTGTCTGGTTCAGCAGGATTTCGACAATGTCGCCAACCTCGGCATTCTCTACACGCTCGCCGTCTTTGACGATCGCGAGAACGACGCCTTCTCCCTCGTTGCCCGAGTAGCCCGTAAACTCAGTCGCGCCATATTGCTCGGCAAGATCGAACCAGATGTCTTCGCTGGCCTTCGCGCCGGACCCCTTCCAGGCTGCGCGAGCCTTCGTCTTCTGCTCGGCCATGGCGGTGTCGAAGGCGGCCTGGTCGACCTTCATGCCCTTCTCGACCAGCGCCTGCTCAGTGAGGTCCAGCGGGAACCCGAAGGTGTCGTAGAGCTTGAACGCGACATCACCGGCAAGCGTCCCCCCTGTCGATAGGCCGCTCGTCGCCTCATCGAGCAGCTTGAGGCCATTCGCCAGCGTCTGTCGGAAGCGGGTTTCCTCCTGCTGGAGCGTCGCCTCAATCAACGGCTGGGCCCGGATTAGCTCCGGATAGGCGGCGCCCATTTCGGCGACGAGCGAGGGCACCAGGCGGTACATCAACGGCTCGCGGGCGCCGAGGAGATGCGCGTGGCGCATTGCGCGCCGCATGATGCGCCGAAGCACGTAGCCCCTGCCCTCGTTCGCCGGAAGCACGCCGTCGGCGATGAGAAAGCCAGATGCGCGCAAATGATCGGCGATGATGCGATGGCTGGCAGCGGCATCGGTGGCATTCTTGCCGGTCAGCTCCTCGCTGGCCCGGATCAGCGCCTTGAACGTGTCGGTATCGTAATTGTCGTGGACGCCCTGAAGCACGGCGGCAATGCGCTCGAGGCCCATGCCGGTGTCGATGCTCTTCTTGGGCAGCTCGGAGACGATCTCGCACGCCGCCTGCTCATATTGCATGAAAACGAGGTTCCAGATTTCGACGAAGCGATCGCCGTCCTCGTCCGGGCTTCCAGGCGGACCGCCCGGGATGTGCTCGCCATGGTCGTAGAAGATCTCGGAACAGGGCCCGCACGGGCCGTCGTCGCCCATCGCCCAGAAATTATCCTTGGTAGGAATGCGGATGATCCGGCTCTCAGGCAGGCCAGAGATCTTCTTCCAGAGGTCGAAGGCCTCGTCGTCGGTATGATAGACGGTGGCCGTCAGTCGTTCGGCAGAAAGACCCCACTCTTTCGTCAGCAGGTTCCAGGCAAGCTCGATTGCGCGGTCCTTGAAATAGTCGCCGAAGGAGAAATTCCCCAGCATCTCGAAGAAGGTGTGATGCCGAGCGGTGTAGCCGACATTGTCGAGGTCGTTGTGCTTGCCACCTGCGCGGACGCACTTCTGCGAGCTCGTCGCCTGGCTGTACGGCCGCGTCTCGAGCCCTGTGAAAACGTTCTTGAAGGGCACCATGCCTGCATTGACGAACATCAGGGTCGGATCGTTCTGTGGAACCAGCGGCGCTGACTGCACCCGCGCGTGGCCCTTCTTCTCGAAATAATCGAGAAAGCCGCGGCGGATGTCGTTGGTTGAGCTCATACCCGCGATGTAAATCGCTTGCTGCAGTGCGGCAAGGACAGGCCTTGGCAGCGCGCTGCTGTTGAAGCTAGTCGCCGTTGTATGGCGAGAAGGCCCAAGTCGAGCATCCCGAGATACAAGCGCAAACGCCGGTCTGGATCGGTTTTGGGCCGCATCATCGGCTGGCTCCTCAAGCTGATCCTCGCGATCCTGATCATCTCGGTCCTGTGGGTGCTCGCCTATCGGTTCGTGAATCCGCCGATCACCGCGACGATGTTGGGCGACATCTTTGCTGGACGCGGCGCGGCACGCGACTGGATGCCCATCGGCCAAATTGATCGCGACATGGTTCGCGGAGCCATCGCAGCAGAAGACGGCAAGTTCTGCTCGCATCACGGCTTCGATTTCGAAGCCATTGAAGATGCTATGAAAAGAAACGCGTCCGGGGGTCGTATCCGCGGCGGATCGACGATCAGCCAGCAGACCGCGAAGAACGCCTTTCTGTGGCAAGGTGGCGGCTATGTGCGCAAGGGGGCAGAAGCCTGGTTCACGTTCCTCATCGAGCATCTCTGGGGCAAGCGGCGGATCATGGAGGTCTATCTGAACCTCGCTGAGACGGGCATCGGCACCTATGGCGTGAATGCCGGCTCCGAACGTTACTTTGGGCATGACACAAGCGCGATGAGCGCGATGGAGGCGGCCCGCATCGCCGCGGTGCTGCCCCTGCCCAAGGAACGGGCCGCGATCGCGCCCAAGGGCTTTACTCGCCGTTACGGCAATACGATCACGGCACGCATTCCGCTGGTCGCCCGCGAGGGCCTCGACGCCTGTGTCTACAAGGGCGCGTCGGCCCCAATGGAGAAAGCGCCGCCGCCCGTCACGAAGAAGACGCGGCCGCTGCCTGGTGAGGAGTATGAAAATGCGAAGGCGCTGCCCCCGCTAGAGAATGCGGTGCGCGAACTTCCGCCTGCCTCCAGGGAGCCGCTAACAGCCCCTGAGGAGCATCCCAGCAGCATCAGCGAAACAGCGCCTCCGGTCGAACAGCAGCAGGCACCACCGAACGGCGTCTAGCCATTGCGCCGAGCTATTCGCGATGTTCCTTCGCGAGCGGAACGGCGCCTCGCCTCTTCCGTTGAATCCCGCAATTCCCAGCCAAGGAGGCAGTAAATGGCAACGCGTACCCAGACACGCTCATCGAACCGCTCATCGAACTCGAACCGCAGCAGCTCCAGTGATCGCAGCAATAGCGACAATCGCAGCGCGTTCTCGTGGGGCGAAAGCGCCGGCCCGCTGTTCGGCGCTGCACTTGCCGGCGTCGCCATTGGTTTTGCCGCGAACTACGGCCGCAAGGCGCTGATGCAGGGCATGGAGGCCGCCGCCGGCGACTGGGACGAGATACTCGCGGCCGAGCACGACATCGCGCTCACGATCTTCGACAAGATGCTGGCCACGGACGAGACCCAGACGTTCAAGCGCAAGATGCTGCTGATGAAGCTCACCCACGCGCTCGACAAGCATGCGCACCAGGAAGAGATGGTGGTCTACCCGGCATTGCGCGATGCCAATGAAGCCGTCAGCGCAGACCAGCTCGAAGGCGAGCACGGTTACATCAAAACCTTCATTTACGAACTCAACGAGATGGGCCCGGATTTTTCGAATTGGCTCGAGAAGGTTCGCGAATTCCGCAGTCTCGTATCGCGCCACGCGCACATGGAAGAAGAAGAGGTCTTCCCGAGCTTCAAGCAGGCACTCGACGAGAATCAGAACGCCCGAATCACGAGCCTCGTGAACCGCGACGGCTTCTGGATGACCTAACGATCAGCCGACGAGGGCGAGCTTCGGCGGCTCCTGGACGGAGAGCTCGACGCTCCCCTCTCCTACCACCCGCTCGATGCGGGACGCGAGTTCCGCGTCAAGCACGAACTCGCGTCCTGCGACGATGACCGCCTCTCCACCTGACGTCATAGGCACAATGAAGCGCAACAAGCCATTGCTGCCGCGGGCATCCGCTAGCTCACGCACGACGCGATCGGCCATTGAGCTGTCCGGCAGTTTAACAGTCATCTGCAGCCGCGTGCGCTTAGCGAGATCACTCAGGGGCTGAATTCGTTTGATCGTGACGCGCGGGGTCTCGTCTCCGGCACGGCGATCGAGCTCCACGCTGAGCAGACCGCATTGTCCGGCCTTGGCTGCTGCCTCGAGCGACGCAGTCACATCATCGTCGAACGCCGTCGCGATGAATTGGCCGGAACTGTCGCTGAGGGTCGCCATCATGTAGCGACGCCCGCGTGCAGAGGTCCTCCACCTCGTGTCTTCGACGAGCCCGGCCATGGTCGCGCCAACGCGTTCGCCTTCCCCGATGCGGATGTCGGCGAGATCCGTGAACGTTCGAACCTTGTGCGCCGCGAGCAGGTGCTTTGCCGCATCCACCGGATGCGCCGAGAAGTAGAAGCCGAATGCCTCGCGCTCGGCGGCCATGCGCTGCGCCAACGTCCAGGATGACTCGCGCGGCAGGCGGATTGGCGCGGCCTCGGCGCTGTTGACGCCAAACAGCCCTGCCTGGCCGCTGGTGCGCTGGTCGTGGGCGCTCGCGGCATGGGCAAGGATTGTCTCCGCGCCCGCGAACACCGCGGCGCGTTCAGGATGAACGGTGTCGAACGCTCCGGCGCCGGCCAAGCTCTCGAGCTGACGCCGGTTGAGCATGCGCGGGTCGATGCGCGCAGCGAGATCCTCGAGGGTCGCGAAGGGCCCTCCCCGTTCGCGCTCCTCGACCAGCGACTCCATCGCCTTCTCTCCGACGCCCTTCAGAGCTCCGAGCGCGTACCGGACCGCACCATCGTCCACGGTGAAATGCGCGTGGCTCGCGTTGATGTCAGGCGGCAGGCATTCAATTCCACCGCGCCGCATGTCTTCGACGAAGATGCTGAGCTTGTCCGTCAGCGCCCTGTCGAAGCTCATCGACGCTGCATAGAATTCGGCGCGATGGTGCGCTTTCAGCCAGGCCGTCTGATAAGCGACCAGGGCGTAGGCGGCAGCGTGGCTCTTGTTGAAGCCATAGCCGGCGAACTTGTCGATTAGGTCGAATAGCTCGTTGGCCTTGGCTGCCGGGATGTTGTTGTGCGTCGCGCAGCCCTCGACGAAGGTCGCGCGTTGGGCGTCCATCTCCGACTTGATCTTCTTGCCCATCGCGCGGCGGAGAAGGTCCGCCTGCCCCAGCGTGTAGCCGGCGAGCAGTTGCGCCGCCTGCATCACTTGTTCCTGGTAAACGAAGATACCGTAGGTCTCGGCGAGGATACCTTCGAGGAGCGGGTGCGGATATTCGATTGCCACGCGGCCGTTCTTGCGGTCGCCGAACAACGGAATGTTGTCCATCGGCCCAGGTCGATAGAGCGCGACGAGAGCGATGATGTCGCCGAAACTGGTCGGCCGGACTGCCGAGAGGGTGCGGCGCATGCCCTCGGATTCCAGCTGGAAGACGCCGACCGCATCTCCGCGCTGGAGGAGCTCGTAAACCGCTGGATCGTCCCAAGGCAGCGCGCCGAAGTCGACGTAGACGCCCTGCTCCGCGAGCAAACGTCGCCCCTCCTTCAAGACCGACAAGGTCTTGAGGCCGAGAAAGTCGAACTTCACGAGCCCCGCAGCCTCGACATGTTTCATGTCGAATTGAGTCACCGGCATGTCGGAGCGCGGATCTCGGTAAAGCGGGACAAGCTCGTCGAGGGGGCGGTCGCCGATCACCACGCCTGCCGCATGGGTCGAGGCATGTCGGGGCAGGCCCTCCAGCTTCATCGCTAGGTCGAACAGGCGCTTGACGTCGGGTTCTTTGTACTCGGCGGCGACCTCCGGCACGCCGTTCAGCGATCGCTCGAGTGTCCACGGGTCGGTCGGATGATTGGGGATTAGCTTGGCAAGGCGGTCGACGTGCCCGTAGCTCATCTGGAGCACTCGGCCGGTATCCTTGAGCACCGCCCGTGCCTTTAAGCGACCGAAGGTGATGATCTGCGCGACTTTGTCGCGGCCGTACTTGCTCTGGACGTACGAGATGACCCTGTCGCGATGCGTTTCGCAGAAGTCGATGTCGAAGTCCGGCATCGACACGCGCTCGGGATTGAGAAAGCGCTCGAACAGCAGATTCAGAGCGATTGGGTCGAGGTCGGTGATCGTTAGCGCCCATGCGACGACGGAGCCGGCACCGGAGCCGCGACCCGGCCCAACGGGAATGTCGTTGGCCTTCGCCCACTTGATGAAGTCGGCGACGATCAGGAAGTAGCCGGCAAACCCCATGCTGGTGATGATCTCGAGTTCATAGTGGAGCCTTTCGCGGTAGGTGGCGACTTCGTCCGCCGCGCGTCCCTTCAGCCGCTCAAGCAAACCGGCATCCGCGTCCCCGCGGAGCTGCTCGTCTTCGTCTTCGCCGAGCCGCGGCAGAATGGGCCTGCGCTTTGGCGCCGCCACGGCGCAGCGCTGAGCGATCACCGCGGTATTTGCGAGCGCTTCGGGAAGGTCGGCGAATAGCTCGGTCAGAGCCGTGGCATCCTTGAGCCAGGCGTCGACCGACGAAGTCACCCGGTCGGCACTTTCGACATATGAGCTATTGGCGATGCACAACATCGCATCGTGCGCGGCATGAAAGCTCGGGTCGGGGTACGCCGCCGGGTTCGTCGCGACCAACGGCAAGTTGCGGGCAAACGCGAGATCGATCAGCCCCACTTCCGAGGCTTCTTCGACCGGATCGTGCCGGCGACTAATCTCGACGTAGAGCCGGTCAGCGAAAAGTGCCTGAAGCTGGTCCAGGTACGCTCCGGCCTTGGTCGATTGCCCTTCGGCGAGGAGACGCGCGAGCGCCCCTTCGGCCCCGGCAGTCAAAGCGATGAGGCCTTCATTGAGGACCTCGAGTTTTGAGAGTTCGACATGCGGTTCGAGTTCGACTGGTCGGTCGAGATGTGCCGCTGAGACGAGCTTGCACAGATTTGCGTAACCTTGCTCGTCCTTCGCCAGGAGCACGAGCCAATCGATCGCCTCGGCACCTCCGATTTCAGTTGGACGCGCCACACCGAGCATCGCGCCGATGATTGGCTGCACGCCCTTGCCGAAGCAGGCCTCACTGAACGGCATCACACCGTAAAGGCCGTTCCGGTCCGTGATCGCGATGGCGGGGAAACCCAGCTTTGACGCGCGCTCGGCAATCGTCTTGGGCTCCATTGCCCCCTCGAGCATGGAGAAGGAAGAGAAGACGCGAAGCGGTACGTAAGGCTGAGTCACGGCGGAACTATGAGATGGTCAGGTGCGGCTGAGAAGCAAGCTCGCGCTACTTATCCACGCATTATCGCGGTCGCCACCGACCTTCCATAATATCGCGGATCTCGCGCATACGGCCGACATACGCGTCACCGATGCATGCATTGCTTGGGCAGCGGTCGCGGTACGCATAGAAACGGTGCGCCGTCTCAATCAGGAGATCGCGTTGCTCCGGCGAGGCTTGTGAAACGGAGCGTGCATATTGCGCAGCCACGTTCCGATCGAGGGTTGCCAGACCCGCGTCGGAACACACCGCAATTTCGCCCCGCGTCCTGGCCTTGGTGCAGTCGAAGCTTGCGCTGGCGCCGCTTGGACGAGGTGCAGCCGGTTGAGCGGGCGACGGCTGAAGAGCAGGCGCACCGGTCGGTGGCTGCTCCGACGTTGTTGCATTCGTCTGTGTGGCGGTGGTCGGAGTCACAGGCTGTGCGACCCTCGCGAGGGTCGCCAACGGTGCGATGATCGCGTCCGCGTTGCGCAGCAGGATCACATTCCCGCTCCCGTCGGCTGCCGGCTGGACCGTGTAATCGACGTCCGAATTCAATGTCCGGCGGCCGCCCACGACCGCAACTCCCGGCGGCAGGTCGAGTGAAAGCGAGCCCGAGCAGTTTACGGCGCCCGTAGCGTTGCTCTCGCTCTCGACCACCGGATTTTCCATTCGTGCCACCGCATATGCACCGAGCTTGTCGTATGCCGCTTGATCGCTCCCGCGCAGCTGTGCGGCGCGACGGAACAGTTCGCGCTTGATCAATTCATAGGTCGCTTGGCCGGCGCACCGCTTCTCAGCCGATACCTGAGGCTGCGCGGCGGCGACTTGGTTGCCCGTCAGCTTGTCCTGGTTGGGATTTCGGTTGGAAGCGAAATAGGCGATCAGCACGAGCAGAACGACGACGCCGGCGAGCAGAACGAGGACAGTTGGGTTGAGGCGCCGCATAGGCCGTTGAACGTCTCCGCCGCGCTCCGGCTCCCTCAATCGAGCTGGCCCTCGTGCAGCCGCACCACGCGGTCCATCTTCGCGGCGATCCGCTCGTTGTGGGTCGCGACCAGCGCAGCGCTGCCTTCGCCTCGGACCAGGTTGAGGAACTCGGCGAAGACGATGTCCGCCGTATGCTCGTCGAGATTGCCCGTAGGCTCGTCGGCGAGAACGAGTGGCGGTTTGTTGGCAAGTGCGCGCGCGACCGCGACGCGCTGCTGCTCACCGCCGGATAGCTTCGAAGGACGATGATCGAGCCGCTTTGATAGGCCGAGCGCGCCCAGCAGCTGGTCCGCACGCTCTTGGGCGGCGCGGGGCTCGGCACCGAGCACGAGCTGCGGGAGGATGACGTTCTCGCGAGCGTTGAACTCGGGAAGCAGGTGATGAAATTGGTAGACGAACCCCAGCAGCTCGCGGCGCAGCCGGGTACGGCCCTCGTCGTCAAGGTTGGCCGCTTCCTCGCCTCTGAGCCTGATCGAACCCTCGAACCCACCCTCGAGAAGACCCACCGCCTGCAAAAGTGTCGACTTTCCCGATCCGGATGGCCCCAGAAGAGCGACAATCTCTCCGGGTGCTACCTGCAGGTTCACGCCACGGAGCACCTCGATCGTGACGTCGCCCTGAATGAAGCTGCGCTTCAGACCCCGCGTCGCGAGGACGGGTTCACTCATAGCGCAGGACCTGCACCGGGTCTGTGCTGGCCGCCTTGTAAGCCGGATAGAGTGTCGCGAGGAACGAAAGGATCAAGGCAGTCAGAATGATTGCCGTGATTTCGAAGGGATCCACTCGCGACGGTAATTCAGTCAGCATCCGAATACTCGGATCCCACAAGTTCTCCCCCGTAACGGTTTGGATGCCCTCGACCACGTCCTGGCGGAAGTAGAGAAACAGTGCTCCGAGGATAATGCCGAGGATAATTCCGAGCGAGCCGATCGTGACGCCTACCGTCACGAAGACCCTCATCATCCCTCGCCGGCTCGCGCCCATGGTGCGCAGGATCGCGATATCGCGCGTCTTCGCACGCACCAGCATGATCAGCGACGACAGAATATTGAACACGGCGACAAGGACGATGAGTGACAGCACTACGAACATTGCGACCCGCTCCACTTCCAGCGCTTGAAACAGGGCCGAATTCATCTGGCGCCAATCGGTAACAACGGCTTCGCCTTGGACGAGCTTCCGCAGTGGCGCGAGTATTTGATCGACACGGTCGGGATCGCTCGTCTGCACCTCGATGATCCCGACCTGATCGCCCATCAACAGGAGTTCTTGGGCGTCTCGTATCGGCAACAAGACGTACTTTTCGTCGAGATCGCTGATGCCGATCTCGAATACCGCGCCCACCGTGTAGGTCTCCTCACGCGGCACAGTTCCGACGACGGTCGAGCGACCTTCTGGATTCCACAATGTGATCTGGGCGCCAGGATAAAGCCCAAGATTCTGCGCGAGCCTGGACCCGATGGCGACGTTGCCGCTGCCTGGAGTGACGCTTCGGATGTCACCCGCCCGGACGTTTCCGGTGATCGTGCGGTTGGAACGGATGTCTTCGACACGCATGCCACGAACGAGCACGCCTTCGAAGCGGCCGCCTGTCGTCGCCATGAGCGGCTGCTCGATCAGCGGTATTGCTGACGTGACTCCAGGCGTCCTCTTGGCCGCATCGGCAATTCGCTGCCAGTCGCCTAGGCGTCCGTCATAGCCCTGCACGACCGCGTGCCCATTCAAGCCAACGATCTTGTCGAAGAGCTCCGCGCGAAAACCGTTCATGACGCTCATGACTATGATCAGCGCCGCGACGCCGAGCGCTACCGCAAGCAGGCTGATGCTTGCGACAAGAAAGATGAAGCCTTCACCTTTCCCGGGAAGCAGGTAACGGCGAGCGAGCATCCGCTCGGCGCGATTGAGGATCATGCGCCGACGAGCCTCGCAATCGCGGAATTCGATCGTAAGCTCGTGGCGCTCGCCAGTCGCCCGCTTCTTGAGCTCGACTGTGCCGCTCGCGATGCCGCGGGGACCGACGATCAGCTGCCAGGGCAACCCGATCAGGTCCATCGACGCAAGTTTGGCGCCGCTCCGCTCGTCCCGATCGTCATACAGCGTATCGACGCCCGCGCCGATCAATTGGCCGTAGAGGGATTTCAGCAGCTTCCCGGCTCCGCTGATCGTCTGCGCGCATCGTCACGAGGCCGACGCGCCAGGGAGCCACTGCCTCGGGCCATATGATACCTGCATCGTCGTGGCTGGCTTCGATGATCGCGCCGACGAGACGCGATACGCCGATACCGTAGCTTCCCATCAGCGGAGTTACCGGATGGCCGTCGCGGCCCGACACGGTGAGGCCCATCGCCGAGGAATATTTGTCGCCGAAGTAGAATATGTGCCCCACTTCGATTCCGCGGCCGGTCCGCCGCTTATCTTCCTTGACCTTGGACCACAGCTTCTCGTCATGCGTCTCGTCCGTAGCCGCGTAGGTATCGCTGACCTGGTTGAAGAGCCTTCGAAGGTCTTTCTCGTCACCGTAATCGATATCCGACTGATGCCAGTCGAAACTCTCGAAAGCCGCGTCGTAGAAGACTTCGCTCTCGCCATTCGGAGCGAGGACGATGAACTCGTGGCTAAGGTCGCCACCGATCGGACCCGACGCGGCCTTCATCGGTACGGCCTGAATACCCATCCGCTGGAAGGTCCGCAGATAAGCGAGCATCTGCGTGTAGTAAGACAGACGTGCGCCCGCCTCGTCGAGATCGAAGCTGTAAGCGTCCTTCATCAGGAACTCTCGCCCGCGCATCACACCGAAACGCGGCCGGACCTCGTCCCGGAACTTCCACTGGATATGATAGAGCGTCCGCGGGAGCTCACGGTAGCTGTTCGTCGCGTCGCGGAAGATTTCGGTGATCATCTCCTCGTTCGTCGGACCGTAGAGCATCTCGCGGTCGTGGCGGTCACGAATCCGGAGCATCTCGGGACCGTAAGCATCGTAGCGTCCGCTCTCGCGCCAAAGCTCCGCCGACTGAAGGGTCGGCATCAGCAGCTCGATCGCACCGGACCGGTCCTGCTCGTCCCGCACGATCTCTTCGATCTTCTTGAGCACGCGATAGCCAAGAGGCAGCCAGGCATAGATGCCGGCGGCCGTTTGGCGCACGAGACCGGCACGAAGCATCAGCTTATGACTGACGATCTGGGCGTCGGCGGGACTCTCCTTAAGAACGGGTAAGAATGCTCGGGACCAGCGCATGGCGAGCGGCTCTACGGTGGAGCCCCTCTACTGGCAACCTGCAGCCCCCTGTGGCGTCACCGACACAGGACGGACACAAAAGCAACCTTCATCAATTTACTGCCGTGACAGGTCACGGCTCGCGGCCTACGCATCCCTCGACCGAACGAAGTGACCCTTGGGTCGTGGGTTCGGGGTCGAAGCGGCGACTGGGGACGCCAGCGGCGGCAACACTCCAAGGGGGCTGACGAGCAATCGTCACGCAGGGCGCCCGGATCGCAAGTCGATCCGGGCGTTTGCGTTTGTGCACAACCCGCCACTTCACTTTGTGCGGATGCCTCGTTTGATGTAGGAGCGCCGCGTCGGCCTGGCGCTCAGTTGCCAGACGAGAAGTAGATCAGCGAAGGAGGAGCCAATGCGTTGGCGAATAATACTCGCGCTGTTTCTCATGACTGCAGGCGTCGGTCCCGTCGCTGCTCAAAATACCGATCGCGGCGGGCTTCGCACGGAGACGCAAGATCGCCTCGCAAGTAGTTCGGGTCAGAATGATCTTATCTGGAATCTGATCGGACTGCTCGGCTTGATTGGTCTGATCGGTCTCCTGCCTCAGCACGAGGAAGACAGCTACCACCCATCATCCTTCGATGAATAAGAGGAGCCTTTCGATGCGGCTTTCTCATTGCCTGATTTTCGCAGGCGCTTTGTCGATCGCGGTGCCGGCCGTTGCGCAAGACAACGCTGCCGCCCCGGTCAACGCGGCCGACAACATGGTCGTCGACGCCAACGCCGCCGCACCTGCTGCGGCGCCAACGACGACGACTGCGACGACCGAAACTCAAGAAACGACGAGCTCCGCTGCGCCCGCGCCTGCCCCTGCGCAGCGCAGTTTCCCGTGGGGCGTGCTTGGGATCCTCGGCCTGATCGGCCTATTTGGCGTTCGCAAGGTCAAGGGCTGAAACGTTCCGCTCAATTCGGGCGTCAGCGGCTCAATTGATGAGGCGAACGCCGGAGTGAGTGAATGACCGAGAATTCAAAGCGGCGATCAACGACGATCGCTGAAGGCGGACGGCGCAAAGAATGGCGCCGTCGCCTGGTTAATGTACCCGTCGAGCGCGCATCCACCATCCTCTTCGACTCCGTTGCCGAGCTTGAAGGCAGCCGGCCGGGTCTCGGTGAATATCGTTACGGCCTTCAGGGAACCGCCACTCACTGGGCACTGTCCGAAGCGCTGACGGAACTTGAGCCGGGTGCGGCTGGCACAGCGCTCTACCCAACCGGTCTCGCGGCGATCATCGGCGCATTGATGAGCGTGCTGTCCACGGGTGATGAGCTTCTCGTCACCGACAGCATTTACGGACCGACTCGTAGGTTTTGCGATACGATCCTGAAGCGACTTGGTATCGCGACGCGCTACCACGACCCGCTTCTCGGCGGCGAAATTGCCGGCCTCATGGGCGATAATACGCGAGCGATCCTGCTCGAAAGTCCAGGTTCTCAGACCATGGAGGTCCAGGACGTCCCCGCAATTTGTGCGGCTGCCCAGAAGCGAGGAATCACCACGCTGCTGGACAATACTTGGGCAACACCCCTCTTCTTCCCTGCGATCGCAGCCGGGGTCGACATCAGCGTGATCGCAGCGACCAAATATGTCGGCGGGCATGCCGACGTGATGATCGGCGCTGCGACGGCCGTCGAACGGCATTTTTCGAAGGTCCAGCGCACAGCATGGGATCTTGGCTACACCGTATCGCCGGATGATGCATGGCTGGCATCGCGAGGGTTACGGACCATGGAGGTCCGCCTGAAACAACATGAAGCAGCGGCACTGAAGGTTGCGCGTTGGATCAAAGAGCAGCCGCAGGTCGGCCTTGTGCTCCATCCTGCTCTGCCGGACTGCCCCGGGCACGAGATCTGGAAACGTGACTTCAAGGGCTCATCGGGCCTGTTCGCTTTCGAGCTGCATGGCGAGGCGGCCGCCTTCGTCGACCGCCTGGAACTGTTCGGAATTGGCTACAGTTGGGGCGGTTACGAGAGCCTGGCACTTCCTGTTCGACCAGTGCGCACCGTATCCGAACCCCCTGCTCGGAACCTGGTCCGCCTTCACATTGGACTCGAAGACCCGGACGACCTCATCGAGGACTTGTCGCGTAGCTTTGCTCCGTTGACGCAACTCTGATTCAGCCAAGTCGTGCCGTTTTCGGGCTGCCGGTGCATTGCCGTTGGCGGGCGGTGCGACTTGAAACGGGGGAAGCCCTCTGTAAGCAGCGCCGCCACTCCTTCGCCACAGCTCTCTCAGGCCCAGGCGGCGCAAAATGGGTGGGTCACATTGAGCATGCTCACTCCGAGCGGTGCTATCGGCCTTGAAGGCGCGGCAACCCAGGCGTCCCCTGACAACAATCGGCCGCCTCCCCCGCCCGGTCAGCGCGACCTAATCAGCGACAAGTTCAGCCCCGTGCTCGGGGCGCAGATCCGAACGAGAAAGCGGGTTGCGCGACGTAAGGCCGTGGAGGCGGCAGCTTCACGGTCACGGA
This sequence comes from uncultured Alphaproteobacteria bacterium, assembly GCA_963754245.1. Lineage (GTDB taxonomy): Bacteria > Pseudomonadota > Alphaproteobacteria > Sphingomonadales > Sphingomonadaceae > Sphingomicrobium. Next base: position 161,711 of record CAVWET010000013.1, on the reverse strand, counting down.
CGATCGCGAATTCTTCGGTTCGGAACTCGCTGCAGGCCGGCAAGACCACCAACAGCAACACTATTGAAGCTCGCAAGACGCTGGGCCTGACCATGGAGATCGGTGTATCTACGGCTTCCTAAGGGAGTGTTAGCGGCCAATTCCATGCCGGCCATAGGATGGTAGCGGAGGAGGGACTTGAACCCCCGACACGCGGATTATGATTCCGCTGCTCTAACCAGCTGAGCTACTCCGCCCCAAGGACAAGCAAGCGCCCGCGTGGTAGGGGCGCTGGAGGCGCGGCATATAGGTTCGGCTTTCACACCGGTCAACGCGAGGAACCGGTTACTGTTGCTGTCGTTGAGCGGACAAGAAATGAGGCTCGAATGGACCCGCTGACCCCGCTCGAAACACTGTGCCGGATCATCCTGCGTGCGCGCGAATACGAGGCACAGACTGCCAGCGATTACGACAGCGGAGAAGATCCCGACAATGTCGATGACGAGCAGGAAGGGACTCTCAGCGTCCTCGAAGACGATATCAATACCAGCGTCGAGGAAGAGCTGCAGGCCGCATTCGAGGATCTGGGCGAGGACCAGCTCGCGGAGGTGATCGCCTTCTGTTGGGTCGGCCAGGGAACTTATGAGGCCGCGGACTGGGACGAGGCGATGACCGAAGCGCAGGACCTCGTAAACGAAGGCACTGAGAGAGCCATTGAGGAGCTAATGGAGCAGCCAATGCTCGCGTCCGTGCTCGAATCGGGCCTCGCCGCCTTCGATCTTAGCTGCAACGGCATTGGCGAGATGAGCTAACGCCCACGGAACGGGTAGCTTGAGATCCTCTCCCAGGGTCCGTCCAGATACCGGTGCAAAGCCAAGCCGCTGATCGCCAGAGGGCGCGGGCGGAAATCTCGTTCGAGCTTACGGACGAGTTCGCGAGCAACCTTCGGAGCAACCTTGTTCTGGATCGTCACATGCGGCCGCCAACCGCCGGAGTCCTGCGCTCCAAGTAAGCCCCGAAGATCATCGGCGAGTTGGTTACGAATTCGATCCAAGTCCGGCGAAACGACGCGAAGGGCGGTTCCCCCGCCCAGGTTCATGATCCCTTCGATGGACGCGACCGGCGGCGCTTCCTTCGCGAGCCCCGAGAGTCGCGATCGAACTTCGGTTTCCGACGAGGGCGGCAGCGCATGGAACATCGTCAGATGCGCCGGCAATCGGTTGCGCTCGGCGGGATAATAGGTCCACCGCAACCCATCCAGCCAGGCGAAGTCGGCCGCCCCAAGCTCAGAGGTGACGATCAGCGCCCCGGCCATTCGTCCCGCGGGAGTTCTTCGAGGCGATTGAACTCATCCCGTGACAAGCGCGTCACTAGCGTTTCTTTCTCGACCGTCGCTTTGCCCCACGGCAGACGGCGCAGCGTTTCGCCAACGCCGGCGATACCGCCTTGGGAGACGACGACATAGCTTAAACGGCCGCTACCGCAGCCCGCCATCGCGTCGACGCAGTGGCCGATCTCTTTCCCGGCGCTTTCGACTGCGCTTCGTGAGAGCAGCGACACTGGGAAGAGATCCTCGCCGACAGTGGCTTCGCTCGATTCAGCTGCACTGCGAGCTCCCTCCTCCACGCGGGACTGACGGCCAAGCCAGCGCCAGATACCGAACAGGTCGAGGACCGCGAGCACGACATTTGTCCACATGAGTGCGGGCTGGTGAGTCAGAGCTCCGACTGCGATCCAGCAAAGCGCGCCCGCAGTGAAGACGACAAATCCGTAGCCGGTGACACGCGAGCCGAAGTTGGCTGCAGTCATCGATGCGGCAACAATGGTCCCGATCGTCGCAACCCAGGAAATCGTATCAGCCATGCCTGCGAGAATGCGCGGGCCTCTCCGAAGGTTCAGATCTCCACCTGACTGCCCAGCTCCACCACGCGATTGGTAGGAAGCTTGAAGAATTCCATCGCGCTTTCCGCGTTGCGCAGCATCCAGGCGAACAGTTTCTCTCGCCAGATGGCCATGCCGGGCCTCGATGATGCGAGCAGAGTCTGCCGGGCGAGGAAGAAGCTGGTGTCCATCATCTTGCACTGGGGACCGCAACCCTTGAGCTGAGCGAGGGCCGTCGGCACGTCAATCTCTTCCATGAATCCGTATCGAAGAACGACACGATAGAACCCTGAGCCGTAGTCGTGCTGATCGACCCGTTTCTCTTCAGACACGTACGGCACGTCTTCGATCCTGACGGTCAGCAGGATTACTCGCTCGTGCAGCACCTTGTTGTGCTTGAGGTTATGCAGAAGCGCGTGAGGCACACCGCTCGCCGAGCTGGTCATGAAGACCGCCGTGCCCGGCACGCGCGCCGCGCTGGGAGCCGCCGACTTGATGAAGATCTCCATCGGCAGGCTCGCCTCATTCATGCGGTTGATCATCAGTTGCCGGCCCTTCGCCCACGTCGTCAGGAAGGTGAAGACGATCGCTCCAACCAGCAGCGGGAACCAGCCTCCGGCGGGAATCTTCAACAGATTGGCGGATAGATATGAGAAGTCGACCGTGAAGAAGAGTGCCAGCAAGCCGGCGACAACGTAACGGTTCCAGTTCCACATTTGTCGGAGCACGACCGAGATGAGCACGCTATCGATCAGCATGGCGCCGGTCACTGCGATACCATAGGCCGCAGCCAGGTTCGACGAGCTGCGGAAGGTCAGCACGAGCACGATGACCATGGTCATAAGCGCCCAATTGATTACCGGAATGTAGATCTGCCCCGCGGCGGCTTCGCTGGTGTGAGTGATCCTCAGACGCGGCACGAAGCCGAGCTGAATCGCCTGCTGCGTCACGGAGAACGCGCCCGAAATCACGGCCTGGCTGGCGATGATTGTCGCGGCCGTCGCCAACAGGACGAGCGGTAAACGAAACGTGTCCGGCGCGAGATAGAAGAAGGGATCCTTCACCTTCGCGAGGGCTTCGTGCGGCGCTGCCGAAAGGATCATCGCCCCCTGCCCCATATAGTTCAGAAGCAACGCCGGCAGCACGAAATAGAGCCATGAGACACGGATCGGCTTGCGTCCGAAGTGGCCCATGTCCGCGTACAGTGCCTCCGCACCCGTGACGGCCAGGACCACCGAGCCGAGAGCGATGAACGCACGCATGAAATCCGCCGTGAAGAAATAAAGCGCATTCAGGGGGTTCAGCATCGCAAGGATCACCGATGGATCCTTGAGGATGTGCATCACGCCCAAGAGAGCGATCGTTGTGAAATAGAACAGCATCACCGGCCCGAACATCAGTCCCACCTTGGCGGTCCCGCGGGCCTGGATCGCAAATAGGCCAATGAGGATTGCGACCGCGATCGGGATGACGAACGGCGCCAAACCCGCATTCACGGTCGTCAGGCCCTCGACCGCCGACAATACCGAGATCGCCGGCGTAATCATCGAATCGCCGTAGAAGAGCGCCGTCGCAAAGACGCCCATCATGATAATCCCGCTAGTCCATCTCTTCTTTCCGCCGAGCGTGCGGTTGATGAGTGCGAGGAGGGCGAGGCTACCACCCTCTCCCTTATTGTCAGCCCGCATGATGATCGAGACGTACTTGAGCGTCACAATGATCATCATCGACCAGAAGATCAGGCTCAGCACGCCATAGATGTGCAGCCGATCGGGGATCAGCGTGTGATGCCCGGCGAAGGTCTCGCGGAACGCGTAAATCGGCGACGTACCGATGTCGCCGAAGACGATGCCGATCGCGCCGATGGCGAGCTTGTACAGCGGCCCCTGGGCGTGACCATGCGCATGATCGTGCGGCGGGGCGGCTTCGGCGCCTCCTGTTGCGGTAATGCTCATGCGATGGTGATCAAACTGGACAGACTTCGGCCCCGCCCCTGTACGGCCGGCGCGGCGGTAGCACTGCCGTTACGGCGCTGCAATCTGTGAGGACAGCGACGAAATCCCCGTCTATAGGCCCGCGCAACGAACATCAGCGGAGCGGAACGAATAAATGCGTATTGGGGTGCCGAAAGAGATCAAAGTCCATGAATATCGGGTCGGCTTGACCCCGGCATCCGTAGCGGAGCTGGTTGCGCACGGTCACGAGCTTTTCATCGAGGCCCATGCCGGCAACGGCATCAACTGTCCGGATAGCGCCTACGAAAAGGCGGGCGCAAAGATCCTCCCGGACGCGGCGTCTGTCTTCAAGTCGTCGGACATGATCGTGAAGGTGAAGGAACCGCAGCCGCAGGAAATTGCGATGCTGGAGCCGCGCCAAATCCTCTTCACCTACCTGCATCTTGCGGCGGACAAGGACCAGGCGCTGGGGCTGATGAAGTCAGGCGCGACCTGCATCGCCTATGAGACGGTGACAGGCCGCAACGGCTCGCTGCCGCTACTTAAGCCGATGAGCGAAGTGGCCGGCCGTATGTCGGTTCAGGTCGGTGCTCACTATCTCGAGAAGGAACAAGGCGGCCGAGGAGTTCTCCTCGGGGGCGTTCCTGGCGTCGCTCCCGCGAAGGTTGCGATCCTCGGTGGCGGAGTTTCCGGCGTGAATGCCGCACAGATGGCGACCGGCATGCGCGCGGACGTGACCATCTACGACATCAACAATGACCGGCTCGCCGAACTCGACATGTTCTTCTCGAGCCAGATCAAGACGGCTTACGCCTCCCGTGCGGCCATCGCCAACGCTGTGAAGGAAGCCGAGCTGGTGATTGGCGCAGTGCTGGTGCCGGGAGCCGCGGCTCCCAAGCTCGTCACGCGCGACATGCTCAAGACGATGAAGAAGGGTTCGGTGCTGGTCGATATCGCAATCGACCAGGGCGGCTGCTTTGAGACGTCTCATGCAACGACCCATGCGGACCCCGTCTATGAGGTCGAGGGCATCATCCATTATTGCGTTGCCAACATGCCCGGCGCGGTTGCGCGGACCAGCGCTTTCGCGCTCAACAATGCGACCCTTCCCTTCGCGATCAAGATCGCGAACCTCGGCGCCGACGAGGCAATGCGGCAGGATCCGAACCTCGCCGCTGGCCTGAACGTCTCGGGGGGCAAGATCCGCCACGCGGCCGTCGCGGAAGCACTCGACCTTCCGTACGAACCCGTCTCCGCTTAGCCCCTCATCGGGGCCGGTGCGCTGAGCGCCGTCACGCCCTGCTCAATCAGCGGACGCCAGCTTGCGTCCGCTGGAGCGTGGTCCAGAATGCGCTTCCAAATCGCGACGGCGGCCTGACGATCGCCGGATCGGGCGAGCGCCAGTCCGAAGAAGAAAGGTGCCGCCGGATAGCCGGGCGAAAGCTCCGCTGCCCGGCGGTACGCGAACTCCGCGGGCGGGGTCAGCCCATGTGCATGGTCTACCAGCGCATTACCAAGGCCGATCCAGAGCTGCGGGTCGCCGGGATAGCGTCGAACGGCATTCTGAAGGACCCCGACCGCGTCGACTCCATTTCCGCTCCGCGCTAGAGCTTCGGATATGACGAGCCAGCTTTCTGCGGGCGTGAAATTCCCGAAAAAGGCGTGGCGCGCGTCGGTGAGCGGAAGCACTCCACGGGCTTCGTTCGCCTGGGCAGGAGCGCCGGGAAGATCGGGAAAGCCTTGGAAAGCGTAACCAGCGGCACCGACAAGCAGTGCTGCCGCAGCCGCCTTGAACAAGCCACCACGAACGCCGAGCAGCCACATTGCCGCGGCCCCGGCGGCTATCAGCCCGAAGAGAATGACCCAACCCACTAGCTGCCTGCCTTTAGGCGGATCCGCCTGCGAACGAGGAACGCGCCGACGACCAGCAGCGCAAACGGCGCAAGCCACAAGGGCCACGCAGCAGGCTCCGCGGTCGGCTTGTAGCTGATCCAACTGCCATAGCGCTGGACGAGCCATGTGCGGATCGTTGCCGGCTTCTCGCCCGCTGCAATTCGGCGACGGACGAGGTCTCGCATGTCACCGGCGAGCTCGGCGTCGGAGTCCGCGATGGATTGACCCTGGCAGACGAGGCAGCGCAGCTCTTCCATCAGTGCCTGAGCCTTGGCCTCCTGCTTGGGATCGGAAAGCTGCCGGTTCGCCCAATAAGCAGGCGGCAGGTTGCTGTCGGCAAGCAACGGCTGAGCGCTGAGCAAAGCCACGAGCAGCAGGAAGCGCTTCATTGCGCCTGTTCCAGCCTTTGAAGGATCATCGGCACGTCAGAAGCTTCAATCGGCCCGATATGCTGATAGCGGATGACGCCACGCCCATCGACGATGAAGCTTTCCGGAACACCGGACGAGCCGAGCGCGATCTGTACGCGGCTCTGCGCGTCGTTTCCGATCCGCTCATACGGATCGCCGTTGCGACCGAGAAAACCGGCGACGTCTTCGGACCTGTCGCGAACCGCGATACCCTCGATCCGGACGCCGCGGCTCTTGAGTTGCTGAAGCACCTGCAACTCACCGATGCATGGGACACACCAGCTTGCAAAGATGTTAAGGATGTGCGGCTGCCCCGTAGCAAGCTCCTTCGATGACAGTGCCGGCTTCGACGCGACGGCTGCCGGCAGCGCGAATGTCGGGAGCGCCTTGCCTTCCAGTTTCGACGAGACGTTTGTGTCGACGGGAGTCGCAAGGCGCCAAACCAGCGCGACGATCATCAATAGCAGAACCGCCAGGGGTGCGAAGCGAACGGCACGAGTCATGCGTAGCGCTCCCGTCGCCAATCCTGCGGCCGTCGGCGGCGCCACACTCTTCCAAGCAGCGCCAGCGCACCGCCGAAGGCTATCAACGCGCCGCCTGCCCAGATCAACGTGACGAAAGGCTTCCACCAAAGGCGTAGCTGCCACCCTCCAGACGCATCCGGCTTGCCGATGACGGTGTAGAGCTGACCGTTCCAAAAGGTGTCGATCGCTGCCTCGTTCGTTTCCATGGGCGGGTCTGAGAAATAGCGGGTTTGAGGCTTGAGCACTTTCGACTCCGCCGCCTCGCGACGCGCGCAGGTCGCCTTCAAGCGCCGTCCAGTTCTTCCCGGCAGTCGGAGTCACGTCCTTCAGCAACACGGTCCAGGGGCCGACGCTCAGCTTGTCGCCTGGTTTGATCACCGCGAGTCTTTCGCTCGTGAAAGCGCCGTTCATGGCCATGCCCGTCAACGCCACCGCGATGCCGAAATGCGCGACGACCATGCCCCATGTGGCGAGCGGCGTGCGCAGCGGATTGCGGCGAACGAGTGGGAGTATGCTCGCGCAGGCCAGGAATGCCGCAATCGTGAGGCCGAAGTCGCGGGAGGATCGTCATCTCCGGCGCGATGATGATCGTGATGGCGAGCGCGGTGACGCCGAGCAGGGCGGGAACCTTCAGGCGGTTCCAGACGGGTCGGCGCTCGCGTCTCCAGCTGAGCAGCGGACCGATGCCGACCAGCAACGCAAGAAGAAGCGCTAGCGGTCCTGCGACCGCGTTGAAATAAGGGGCGCCGACGGAGAGCTTCTCGCCGCTCAATGCCTCGACGAACAAAGGATAGAGCGTGCCGAGAAATACAATGCCGAGAATGACGCTGAGCAGCAGATTATTGATAACCAACCCGGTTTCGCGGCTGACCAGCTCGAACGGTGCACCTTCCTTCAAGGTCGCTCCGCGCACGGCGAACAAGGCGAACGCAGCGCCTACGTAAATGGCCAGCAACGCGAGCAGGAAAGTACCGCGCTGGGGATCGATGGCGAAAGCGTGCACCGAGGTCAGGATGCCCGATCGCACAAGGAAGGTGCCAACCATCGACATGGAAAAGGCGATCACCGCGAGCATCATGGTCCAGGCTTTGAGCGCGCCCCGCGCCGCCAGGACATTGACCGAATGCAGCAAGGCGGTCGCTGCCAACCAGGGCATCAGCGAGGCGTTCTCGACCGGGTCCCAGAACCAGTACCCGCCCCAGCCAAGCTCATAATAGGCCCAATAGCTGCCTGCGGTGATTCCCAGCGTCAGCAGGATCCACGCCCCGAGCACCCAAGGCCGCATCGCCCGGGCAAGCCGTGCATCGACTTCGTTGGTGAGCAGTGCGCCGACAGCTAGGCTGAAGGCGATCGATAGGCCGACATAGCCGAGGTAAAGGGTCGGCGGGTGGAAGGCCAAGCCGGGGTCCTGCAGCAGAGGGTTGAGCCCCTGCCCGTCAGGTGGCGCGGGAAACAACCGTGCGAACGGGTTCGAAGCAACCAGGAGGAAAGCATAGAAACCGAGCGCCAAGGTCGCCTGAGCACCGAGTGCCGCTGCCAGGGTCCGCTCACTGGCCCGCCTTGCCAGCAGCGCGAAGAAGGCGCCGGCGACCGACAGGACGGTCACCCACAGCAACATCGAGCCCTCATGGTTCCCCCACGCGCCCGCGACTTTGTAGATGAGCGGCTTGGCGGTGTTACTGTTCTCGAACACCAGTGCGACGGACATGTCGCTGCGGGCGAACACCAGCAGCAGCATTGCGAATGCGATCAGAGTGAGCGCGCCCTGGACGACTGCAACCGCCCGGATCGTCCGGCCAACGTCCACCGGCGTCCTTAGCGCGAGCAGCATCAAGATAATCTGCAGGGCGGCAAGCCCCGCTGCGAGCCACAGAGCGGCAAGGCCGGTCTCGGCGATCACTTGGAGAGCGTCTTCCCCGCCTTATGCTCCGCTGCAAGATTGCCGAGCTCGGGCGGCATGTAGCGCTCGTCATGCTTCGCCAGAATTGTGTCCGCGACGAAGACGCCATTTTCCAGGCGCCCTTCGGCCACGGCACCGCTACCTTCGCGGAATAGGTCAGGGACGATGCCGCGGTAAACGATCGGAGTACTCGCCTTGCCATCAGTGACCGCGAAGCGGATCGTCACGCCGTCGGCTTGCCGCTTCACCGACCCCCGCTCGATCATTCCGCCAAGACGCATGGCCTGACCCTGTTTGGCCTTACCCGCAGCGACGTCGGCAGGCGTGTAGAAATAGGAGGCCTCGCTCCTGAGGCCCCACATCGCCAGCAGGACGGCGACAAATACCGCCACGACTGCAGCAACCAAAAGGACGAGCCGTTGGTTCTTCGGCTTCATTTGCGCTTGAGAGCGTCGGCTGCGATTTCCGATCGACGCATCGAGCCGAAAGCCCAAAGCATTAATGCGACGGTCAGCGAAACGGCCACCGAGTAAGCGGCAATGACGAACGGCCACGGGTCCATCACGTGCCCATCCTTCGCATTCTTGCTTCGACTTTGTTTTGCGCGAGCTCGGCACGAATGCGCATCAAAGTTGCCGCTCCGAAGAGGCAGGTAAATCCGATCATCGTCAGCGGCAGCGGCCACAAGATGCTCTCGTCGATCGTCGAGCCGTTGAGCCCGATGCTCTGGCCTTGGTGAAGGGTTCGCCACCACAGGACGGAATAATGGATGATCGGAAGGTTGATTGCGCCGACCAGGCCATAGATCGCCGCGATGCGCCCGTCCCCGCCGCGCTCCCGCTCGGCAGAGGCCAAAGCGACGTAACCGAGGTACAGAAAGAACAGCACGAGCATCGACGTCAGCCGCCCGTCCCATTCCCACCAGGTTCCCCAGGTCGGGCGTCCCCAGATAGAGCCGGTGATGAGGCAAATCGCGGCAAAAGTAGCGCCCGCTGGAGCAACCGCACGCCCCGCAACCGCGGCCAGCGGATGCCGCCACACCAGTTGGCTCACGGATGCCGCAGCAATGCCGACCCATCCGGCCATTCCAAGCCAGGCCGAAGGCACGTGGATATACAGGATACGAACGGTCTCGCCCTGCAGATAATCCGGCGGCGTAACCGTCAGGCCAGCGATCATCCCGACAACTGCCAGGGCGAGGCCGATCAGCAGCAGCCATGTCGTGGCGGGCCGCGCGAAACGCAGGAACCGGGCAGGATTTGCGAGCGCGTGCATTGCGCGCCTGCTTATGCCCTTCCGATGAGGCGCTGCGCCATAGCGTCGGCGACGGCAGCCGGATCACGGCCGGTCGCGGCGCTCTCGGCCCAGATCTGCTCGAGCCGGACGGGAATGCCTTCGATCCGCTGCCGCACCAGGCTGGCGTCCCCGTCGCCGAGATATTCGGTGCAGACGTTGATGATGCCACCGGCGTTGATGACGTAGTCCGGCGCGTAAAGAATGCCGCGCCGATGCAGCCGTTGCCCATCGTCTGGCGTGGCGAGCTGGTTGTTGGCGCCCCCCGCCACGATCGGAGTTTTCAGTTCCGCAATCGATTCTTCGGTCAGGATTGCTCCAAGAGCGTTGGGGCTCACGACATCAGCCTCGAGGCTGAGGATTTGATCCGGCGACACGACCTTGCCGTTCGTGGCATCCGCGAGCTTCTGCGCCTTTGCCTGGTCGACGTCGGCAATCGTCAACTTCGCGCCCTCCGCGCATGCGTGCAACGCAACACCGGTCGCGACGCTGCCAGCGCCCTGCATTGCGATGTGCAGGCCGTTGAGCGTGTCCTTGCCGAGCGCGCGCTTCACAGCGGCCTTAATGCCGAGGAAGACACCCAGCGACGTGTGCGGTCCTGGGTCTCCGCCGACGTCGCCCCCGCTGTTCGGCAGACCGGCGACGAACTTGGTGGCGCGCGCCACTTCGATCATGTCTGCAACGTTGATCCCGACGTCTTCCGCAGTCACGTAACGACCACCGAGGTGATCAACCGCCTTGCCGAAAGCATGGAGCAAATCCGGCGTCTTGTTGCGATCTTGATCGGCGAGGATGACGGACTTGCCGCCACCCAGCGGCAGACCCGCCATCGCATTCTTGTAACTCATGCCGCGCGACAGACGGAGTGCGTCAGTGAGCGCTTCCGCGTCCTTGGCATAGTGCCAGAAGCGAGCCCCGCCCGCCGCGGGACCCAAGTGCGTCGAGTGAACGGCGATGATCGCCTTCAGCCCGCACTTCTCGTCATCGATGAAGTGGATCTCCTCATGGGCGTCGAAATCGGGCAGGCCCCAGGGCGTCGTCATCTCTCGCGAAGTTCCGGTTCAGTAAGAGTGAAATTGGGGCGATCGAGGGGACTTGAACCCCCGACCCCTGGTACCACAAACCAGTGCTCTAACCAGCTGAGCTACGATCGCCACGGTATTTCAAAGGAGCGGTTCCTTTGGCCGCGCGCGCCACTTAAGGGGCAGCGTGAGCGAACGCAAGGACGGCCACGGTGATGAACGCAACGATCGAAAAGTTCGGCTATCCCGCGACGTTGCTTGCCGAATTCGAGCGCTGGCTGATCTTGTTGCGGCCCGCTCAGGTTACCCTCGGCTCGCTGGTTCTGGCCGCGAAGAGCGCCGCCACTGCGTATCACGAACTTCCACGAGAAGCGTTCGCGGAGCAGGCAAAGATTATTTACGCAATCGAAGCCGTGCTTAAGGATTTCTGCACCTACGAGCGCATCAATTACCTGATGCTCATGATGGTCGACCCTCACGTCCATTTTCACGTCATCCCTCGCTACTCGGAAGCTCGGCAGTGGGATGGCATCGCCTTTCCGGATGCAGGTTGGCCCGGGCCGCCGCGGCTCGACACGGCGGTGAAGCTAGACAAGCGGCAGTTACAAACGCTCGTGTCGGAGATTGCCGACGCGTTTCGCTGTCGGAGGGCAGCATCCTAACTTGCATACACCTCTCAGGAGGCGCATTCTTCCGACACCGGGGAGAAGAAGAATAATGGCGAGTTGGCGCCTACCGCCAACGCCAGGCGTTTCACTACGCGAGACCCTAATCTCCGCGGGGCTTCCGGCTGAGCAAGCCGACGTCCTCGCGAAAATTCCTCACCGCGTACTACAGGTCGAGCCACGCCGGCCATTTCGCGAACCGGGCGTGCATCGTAATGAAGTCATGTTCGTTCGCTCAGGCATTCTCTCAAAGTTCAAGAGCGACAATTCGGGCCGTCGGCAGATCGTCGCACTACGCTTTCCGGGCGAAGGCATTCTGCCGCGCGATGGCATCGCCGAATATGGCATCCAGGCGATTGTCCGAAGCGAAGTCATGGTCGGGAAATCCGAGGATTTCGACCCGATCGTTGACAACAATCCGGAGATGCAGCGCTTCTTCCGTCGCCTCATCCAGCGCAACGAAGCGATCGGCTACGAATGGCTCGTCAATTGCGGCCGGCGCGATTCCACTGCGAGAGTTGCACACCTGCTGTGCGAGACCGCAGTACGCATGCACATCCACAACGGCTCGATGGTAAACCCGTTCACCCAACAGCAGATTGCAGAGATCACGGGCCAGACGTCGGTTAACGTCAACCGCGTTCTCGCCGACATGGAGCGGCAAGGACTGATCCGCCGCAAGGGCCGCGAAATTCAGTTCACGGACTGGGACGAAATGCGCAGGGTGGGCAGCTTCCAACCCAATTATTTGGAGATTTGATCACACCACGCGCAGGGAAGCGTGGTGGGCGCGACAGGGATTGAACCTGTGACCCCACCCGTGTGAAGGGTGTGCTCTACCGCTGAGCTACGCGCCCGCCTTCCAACAGGAGTGCGCGGATATAGTGCCGCCTTCGCGGCTGTCCAGTTGCTTACTGAACCGCGTCCTTGAGGACTTTGCCCGGTCGGAATTTCGGCTGGGACACGGCCTTGATTTGCATGGGCTCGCCGGTCCTGGGGTTACGGCCAGTCGACGCCTTGCGCCGCGTCACGGAGAAATTCCCGAAACCGACCAACCGCACTTCGTCGCCGCGCTTCAGAGTTGAAGTGATCACCTCGAGCATCGTTTCGACCGCCCGCATGGCGTCGTTGCGGCTGAGGCCTGCACGATCGGCGACATGACCAATCAATTCCTGTTTGTTCATGGCGCCCGGCTCTCCCCTACCCGCCCGCAAGACTCGCGCGCACGGGGGTCTCACCTTAAGGCAAGACTCCCCGCACGAGTCAAAGGCTAGTGACGAACGGGGAGCCCGGATTTTGCCCCAGGCGTGGACACCGGTGGCTCGGCGGCATGCTCATCGTGGTCCGTCCACTCGATCGCCTGAAGCGGTTCCGCCATGGAGCGGGCAAGCACCTCGTCCACGTGGGCAACCGGCACGATCTCCAGCGCCTTTTTCACGCTCGCAGGAATCTCGGCGAGATCCTTCTCATTTTCCTGCGGGATGAGCACGGTCTGGATGCCGCCGCGGAGCGCCGCAAGCAGCTTTTCCTTGAGACCGCCAATGGGAAGCACCCGGCCACGCAGCGTCACTTCGCCGGTCATTGCAACGTCGCGGCGAACGGCAACGCCGGTCAGCGTCGAAATCATCGCGACCACCATGCCAATACCAGCGGACGGACCGTCCTTCGGCACGGCGCCTTCGGGCAAGTGCACGTGGATGTCCTTGCGAGCGAAAATCGACGGCTTCACACCATATGCCGGAGCACGGGCCTTCACGAAACTCATCGCCGCCTGGATCGACTCCTGCATCACTTCGCCGAGCTTGCCGGTGGTCTTGATCTGGCCTTTGCCAGGAACGGTCACGGCTTCGATGGTCAGGAGCTCTCCGCCGACCTCGGTCCAAGCCAGGCCCGTAACGGCACCGATCTGGTCCTCTTCCTCGCCCATTCCATAACGGAACTTTCGGACGCCTAGGAAATCGCCGACATTATCGGCCGTCAGCTCGACTTTCTCGACCTTGTTCTCGAGGATCTGGCGGAGCGACTTGCGCGCGACCTTGGCCAGTTCTCGTTCCAGTGTCCGTACGCCGGCCTCGCGGGTGTAATGGCGGATCATCGCCCTCAGCGCGTCGTCGTCATACGTTAGCTCATCCGGCTTTAGGCCGTGGGCATCCATTTGCTTGGGGATTAGGTGGCGCTTGGCGATTTCCACCTTCTCGTCTTCGGTATAGCCCTCGAGCCGGATGATCTCCATGCGGTCCATGAGCGGCTGCGGCATGTCGAGCGAGTTCGCCGTCGTGACGAACATCACGTCGCTGAGGTCGTAGTCGAGCTCCAGATAATGGTCCTGAAACTTGTTGTTCTGCTCGGGATCCAAAACCTCCAGCAGCGCGGACGACGGGTCGCCACGGAAGTCCTGTCCGAGCTTGTCGATCTCGTCGAGCAGGAACAGGGGGTTGGAAGTCCCGGCTTTCTTGATGTTCGAGATGATCTTGCCCGGGAGCGAGCCGATATAGGTTCGACGGTGGCCGCGGATCTCGGCCTCGTCGCGAACGCCGCCAAGAGACTGGCGCACGAACTCGCGACCCGTCGCGCGTGCAATGGACCTGCCCAACGAAGTCTTGCCGACGCCCGGAGGCCCGACGAGGCACAAAATCGGCCCCTTCAGCTTGTTGGTCCGGGCCTGGACCGCGAGATACTCGACGATCCGCTCCTTGACCTTCTCCAGGCCGTAGTGATCCTCGTCGAGGACCCGCTGCGCCTCGGCGATGTCTTTCTTGAGCTTCGACTTCTTGCCCCACGGCAGGCCCAGCAAAACGTCGAGATAATTGCGCGCGACAGTGGCTTCGGCCGACATCGGGGCCATCGCACGCAGCTTCTTCAGCTCCGCAGTTGCGCGGGTCCGAGCCTCCTTGGAAAGCCGCGTCTTGCGAATCTTCTCGGCGAGCTCGGCCAGCTCGTCGCCGCCCTCTTCGCTCTCGTTGCCAAGCTCGCGCTGGATCGCTTTCAACTGCTCGTTGAGGTAGTATTCGCGCTGCGTCTTCTCCATCTGCCGCTTCACGCGGCTTCGGATCTTCTTCTCGACCTGCAAGACGCCGAGTTCGCCCTCCATGAATGCGAAGACCATTTCCAGCCGGCGCGATGGATTGAGCTCACCCAAGAGCGCCTGCTTGTCGGCAACCTTAATCGAGAGGTTCGAAGCGACCGCGTCGGCGAGCGCCGATGGATCTTCGATCTCGCCGAGCTGGATGCCCGTTTCGGCAGGAAGACGCTTGTTGAGCTTGGCGTAATTCTCGAACTGATCGATGACCGAGCGCATCAACGCCTGAGCCTCGGCGCCCACAGCAGGTTCCTCATCGACCTCCTCGATCTCGGCGGCGACGAAGCCGTCACGAGGAACCAGATTGACGAGTCGGGCCCGCTTCACGCCTTCGACAAGGACGCGAACGGTGCCGTCCGGCAGCTTCAGCAGCTGCATTGCAGTCGCGACAACTCCGAGATCGTAAAGTGCGTCGCGATCGGGATCGTCCTCGCCGGGATCGAGTTGGGCGACGAGGAACAGTTCTTTGTCCGCGGCCATTGCAGCTTCGAGCGCCGCAACAGATTTCTCGCGACCGACGAAGAGCGGAACGATGCGGTGCGGGAAAACGACAATGTCGCGCAGGGGAAGAATGGGGAGAAATCGAGTCATGGACCAGTATATGGGCGGACGGTCCTTAAGGCGCAACAAACACCGGGGAACAATCCGGACGAACCGCTCGCTGTAGAAGGCAGGGAGACGCGACAATGGCCGACGACAGGGAAAAGATCAGCACAGGCCCGAACGAGGAGCCGATCAACGAGACCATTGCGGGCACGGGACCCGGAATTCCGGACGACGCGCTCGCGCCGGGCGAGAACTTGCCGCAGCCTCCCACAGACGAAGAGGTCGAACGCGTGGCCGCGAAACTGCACGCTCCTACCGCCGAAAGTGATACGCTTCCGCTGGAAGGTGAATAAATCGCGACGGATCTTAATGGAAGATTCTGTAACCGTTCAGTTTTCCTCACTATCATCAGCGGCGTGACAATTCGCCAACTCCTGCTCGCGGTCAGTGCGCTGACCTTCCCCGGCATTGCGTTCGCGCAGGTCAACTGGCCCGTGCCGGGACCAGTGCCGCCGCCTCCGCCGCCAGGAGCGCAAGCTCCGCGCGACGTCGCCGAGCCGTGGATGGCGCGACCGGGGGTGCCGACATCCACGCAGCCGTGGCAATCGCCCAATCCGCGCGGCGCGCAGGCGAACGCTCTCGAGCCAATCGATCTCCCGCCGGCGATCGAGCAGGGCGTCGACATGATCTACATCGACCAGGAGCTGGTGCCGCACGCAGTGCAGGATCAGGGACCCTTCGCCAACATGACCTCGGCAGCCTGGAGCGGTGCCCCCCTCGACCTCTTCGTCCCAGTCAATCCAATCTACACTGAGCTGCGTCGCGGACTCGTGAAGTACCAGCAGACCTGGGGCAACCTACCCGACATTGGCGTTCCGGCGGGGCCGGCGCTCAAGCCCGGCTCGACCGGCGAAAGGGTTTCTGCACTGCGGGCGCGGCTCGGACTGGCGCCAAGCGACGAGATTCGACGCCGCTCTGGCTGCAAAGGTGAAGGAGTTCCAGGCGGTTCACGGCATCAAGGCGGATGGCATTGCCGGTGCCGGCACCATCGAAGCGCTGAACCGCGGCCCCCAATATTATGAGCAGCTGATCGTCATCAACATGGAGCGCGCCAAGCGCCTTCCTGCTCCGCAGGAAGAGTTGAAGTACGTGCTTGTTGATGCCGGGTCGGCGCGACTGTCGCTTTGGCAGAATGGCCGAAAGATCGACCAGATGAAGATCGTGGTCGGCAAAGCCGAAACCGCGACACCGATGATGGCGGCGTACATCAAGTATGCGAGCGTCAACCCGTACTGGAACGTCCCGCCGGAACTTGTCCGGAATCTCATCGGCCCACGGATCGTTGCTCAGGGCATCAAATATCTGACTGATCGCGAATATCAGGTGCTCACCGGATACGGCGCCGATGCTCAGATTCTCGATCCTTCAACGGTCGATTGGCAGGCGGTCGTCGACGGCCGCCAAGATGTCGCGCTGCGACGTCTTCCCAGCCCTGCCAATTCCATGGGTGCGATGAAGTTCATGCTCCCCAACTACTTCGGCATCTACCTCCACGATTTGCCGGAGCGCGAACACTTCACGAAGAATGAGCTCTGGGTCAGTAACGGCTGCGTGCGACTTGAAGACTATAAGCGCGTTGCCAAGTTTCTCTTCGACGGCAGCATCCCTCAGGGCGACATCCCAAAGGTTGAAAAGGAAGTCGATCTGCCTCGGCCGGTTCCAGTCTACGTTACCTACCTGACCGTGCAGCCTACGGCCGACGGAATTCAGTTCCTGGAAGATCATTACGGCCGGGATGCGCATCTCATGGAGCGCTATGGCTCGCAGCTAATGGCGGCCGTGCGCGGGCAATAAGCTTCGCTGTATTGACTTAGTAACACACCAGGACTAGCGGCGCGGTTATGTTCGCGCCGAATTCGATCAGCGTCCTGCAAGTCAACGCCTTCCTGGTCACGACTGCCGTCTTCGTGACTGGCATCTCCTGGATTGCGCTGCGCAACGTCGACCGGACAGCCGGCAACAGACGGCTGCGGTCACTGGTCGGAATTGCGCTTCAGTCACTGGGATGCGCAGCGGCCGGCATAGGACTAGTCAGGCCCGTTCTGCCTTGGTGGGCGCCCTTCTCGTTGGTTTCGACTGTGCTCGTTCTTCTCCTCGGCGGAACGGCAATCGCCCTGTTCCTGTCAGCTGCGACGACCATGGGGAAGAACTGGAGCCTCGTTGCTCGAACACGGCCCGACCATCAGTTAGTCCGCAGCGGCCCTTTCGCGATCGTGCGCCATCCGATTTACCTCGCGCTTTTGCTGTACCTGATCAGCATTGCCGCCGCGTTGGGACATTGGCCGCAGCTGCTGCTCGCCATGCC
Organism: uncultured Alphaproteobacteria bacterium; assembly: GCA_963754245.1. Lineage (GTDB taxonomy): Bacteria > Pseudomonadota > Alphaproteobacteria > Sphingomonadales > Sphingomonadaceae > Sphingomicrobium. The sequence continues at coordinate 144,199 of CAVWET010000013.1, read as the reverse complement.
GCTTTACCTTGCGGGAACGGCCATCCGCATTCGTGACGAGGAAGCTTTGCTCCGCAAGCAATTCGGTGATGAACACGCGCGATACGTGCGCGAGGTCCCTGCCCTCATTCCGCTAATCATCTGAGAAGCGACGCTTAAGCCGCGTCGCCGGTCTTGTCCTTGGCGGCATAGACGCGGACGGGTTCCTTGGTCCCCATTACCACTTCCTTGTCGATGTGAACCTCGTCCACGCCGTCCATCGAGGGCAGGTCGAACATGGTATCGAGCAGGATGCCTTCGAGGATCGAGCGAAGCCCACGCGCGCCGGTCTTCCGCTCAATCGCCTTTTTGGCGACGGAGTGAAGTGCGTCTTCCGTGAATTCGAGCTCGACGTCTTCCATGTCGAACAGCTTGGCGTACTGCTTGACCAGCGCATTCTTCGGCTCGACCAGGATCTTGACCAGTGCCTCTTCGTCGAGGTCCATCAGCGTCGCGATCACCGGCAGGCGACCGATGAACTCGGGAATCAGGCCGAACTTCAGCAGGTCCTCGGGCTCGCAATGCTTCAGCGTCTCGCCCGTCTTGCGCTCGTCGGGAGCCGCAACATGCGCTCCAAAGCCGATCGATTTGCCCTGAAGGCGATCGGCGATGATCTTCTCGAGTCCTGCGAAAGCGCCGCCGCAGATGAACAGGATATTGGTCGTATCAACCTGCAGGAATTCCTGCTGCGGATGCTTGCGGCCGCCCTGCGGAGGAACGCTGGCCGTCGTGCCTTCCATGAGCTTGAGCAGTGCTTGCTGGACACCCTCGCCTGACACATCCCGGGTGATCGAAGGGTTGTCAGACTTGCGGCTGATCTTGTCGATTTCGTCGATGTAGACGATGCCTCGCTGCGCCTTCTCGACGTTGTAGTCGGAAGCTTGGAGCAGCTTTAGAATGATATTTTCGACGTCCTCGCCGACGTAACCGGCTTCGGTCAGAGTCGTCGCATCGGCCATCGTGAAGGGCACGTCGAGGATCCGCGCGAGCGTCTGCGCCAGCAACGTCTTGCCGCATCCCGTCGGGCCGATCAGCAAGATGTTCGACTTGGCGAGTTCGACCTCGTTTCCGGACTTTGAGCCGTGGGCCAGGCGCTTGTAATGGTTGTGCACCGCGACCGACAGCACGCGCTTGGCGCGATCCTGACCGATCACATAGTCGTCGAGGACCTTGCAGATCTCCGCCGGCGTCGGAACACCGTCGCGGGTTTTGACAAGCGCCGATTTCAACTCTTCGCGGATGATGTCGTTGCACAGCTCGACGCACTCGTCGCAGATGAAGACGGTTGGTCCCGCAATAAGCTTGCGAACCTCATGCTGCGACTTACCGCAAAACGAGCAGTAGAGAGTGCTCTTCCCGTCGCCGCCGCCTGAAAGCTTGGTCATTCCCGTCCTTGCATCTCGGCCGCGAGCGACCGTCCTCTAGAGGGGCATGCTACCCCAGTTTGTCGCACAATCAACTCTGCAGGAGTCTTAACGCGCCCCGCAACGCGATTGGCCGTTTGATCTCAACAATATGGATGGGGGGTATGTTCCTAGCAAGGCCCTACGAGCCGTGCGTTAAGGTTACTCTGTCCCAAGATCGGCCGAGGACGTCCTCCAGCGACGCTCTACCTGGTGACTGCAAGCAGGGCTTCCCGCATCGCCTCTTGGAAGTCAGACCGAGAGTAAATGTCATTGTGCCCAGCGCGTTCGATTGTCCGGTCGAAAACCAGCTTCGGGATTTTCTTCCGTAGCGCATCGGTCCGTTCAGCCGGCACAATCTCGTCCCGCTGAGCAGCGACGACAGCCATCGGCGCTTTCACTTTGGAGACTGCACTTGCCGCGTCGATCTCGTGATCGAAGAACGGCGCGATTGGTAGCCAGGGGTACATCGCCTGCGCGACTGCCTTGAGCGAATCGAAAGGCGTCACGAGGATTGCCCCCTTGACCGGCCGGATCGCTGCGAGATGAGCCGCGATCCCGCTGCCGATACTGAACCCAGCTACGACCGTCCTTGCCGGCCGCACCTTTTTGACAGCGAAATCGAAAACCAACGGCGCGTCTGCAAGAGAGCCTCCGCGGACGCCTGTCCTCCCGATGGCTTGTAGCCGCGATAATGAAACGAGACGACGTCCGTCTCCGGATACAGCTCGTGCAGATATTCGGCGACATCCTGAGCGTTCCAGGCGTTGCCGCCAAAGCCGAGGATCAGCGTGCGATCGGCCGCGCGATCATCCGGTGGGATGTAGATGCCGGCCAATCGATGCCGTCCCACCGTCAGGGACAACTTCTCCGCGCCGGGCGGCAGCGGCCCGGCGGAAGCGACGGCATGTGTCGGAAAGATCAGCTGGGATTGAAATTCGAACATCGCGATGACCATCACCGCGACCACCGCGGCTACGATTAGACTATGCGGCGAGTGCCGCTTCGATAGCAGGCGTAACACGGTCGACCGTGTAGGGCTTTTCAATCACCGGCGCGTCGTTGAACTCGGGCGGCGGAGGATCGACATGGCCGCCCGTCGCAATCACGAAGGGCACGTTCTTCTTGCGAAGCGCGCTGGCGACCGGCCACACATTCTCGCCCTTCAGATTTACATCGAGGATCGCAAGGTCGAAGCCGCCCTTCTCAACCTCTTCAAGGGCGCATTTCACAGTATCACAGGTTCCCTGAACCCTATGCCCGAGGAAATCGAGGAAATCCTCAAGCATCATCGCGATCAGAGGCTCATCCTCCACGATGAGGATCGAACGCGTAGCTTCCATAGGGCCTTCGCATACGGCGCGGATGCAAATCCGCAAAGTGCTTATTTACCCGGGTGTTTGTTGGCCGCTGCGTTGCGGGCCGCCTCTGCAAGCTCGGTGACGGAGAAGGGCTTCGGAAGGAAGTTCACGTTTTCGATGTCGATCGACTTTCTGAGCTGCTCTTCGGCATAGCCTGACATGAAAAGGATCTTGAGGTCGGGCCAGGTTTTGCGGGCTTCGCGGACCATCGTCGGGCCGTCCATACCGGGCATGACGACGTCGCTGATCAGGAGATCGATGGGCTCGCCCTGTGCCAGAATCTCCAATGCATCTTCGCCATTGTCGGCGGTGATCACCTTGTAGCCGTGACGAGTTAGCGCCCGTTCGGCCACGCTGCGCACCATCGGCTCGTCTTCCACCAACAGGACGGTACCACTGCCCCAGAGCTCATTCGGCTTACTTTTCTCGGCTCGGCGAGCCTTGGCGGTCGATGCTTCCTCGCGATGAACGGGCAAGTAAATGACGAAGCGGGTTCCTTCATTGATCCGCGAGTCAGCGAAGATGAAGCCGCCCGACTGTTTGACGATACCGTAGACCGTCGACAACCCAAGGCCGGTCCCCTTGCCGACCTCCTTGGTGGTGAAGAATGGCTCGAATATCTTGCCAAGAACGTTCGATGCAATCCCGCAGCCGGTGTCGGTTACCGAAAGAGCACTGTAATCGGCGATCGGGAGAATGTCCGATCCGAGCTCGGCGACCTGATCCGACTTCACAGAATATGTCTGGATGGTCAGCGTACCGCCGCCCTTGGGCTGCATCGCGTCGCGCGCATTCACTGCGAGATTGACGATCACCTGCTCAAGCTGCCCCGGGTCCGCTCGGACGGGGCCGAGGCTTCGTCCGTGCTTCACCATCAGCTCGACCGTCTCGCCGAGCAGCCGCTTCAGCAGATGGGACACCTCCGACACGACGTCGGGAAGCTGGAGCACCTGCGGGCGCAGGGTTTGCTGACGCGAAAACGCAAGGAGCTGGCGGGTAAGTCCCGCAGCACGGTTCGAATTCGACTTGATCTGCTGGATGTCGTCATAGTCGCTGTCGCCAGGCGTATGCCGCATCAGCATGAGGTCGCAGTGGCCGATGATTGCGGTGAGGATGTTATTGAAGTCGTGCGCGACGCCGCCGGCCAACTGACCGACGACCTGCATCTTGGTCGCCTGCGCGACCTGCCGCTTGAGCTTCGCTTCTTCGCTATTGTCCTTGAGAAGAAGCAAGACGGCTGCGTCACCCAGACCACGTAAGCCCGCGATCGTAAGCGCAACCGGCTCCGATGCCTGGTGCGCAAGCCGCACAGCGAGGTCCCCCGACATGGCCGGCCCGCGCGCGTTGCGCCGTACTGCGTCGGCGACGGCGGCCTTGTCCTCCTTCACGACCAGATCACCTGGATAGACTGGCACGCTGGAACCTTTGAGCCCCGCGGCCTGCCGAAAAGCAGCATTCATGGTAATGAACCGGCCATCCCGATCCACCAGCGCCAGGCCGATCGGAAGCACGTCCAGGAGCGCCTGCAGATTGGACAACTCCGCGGCCGGGCTTGCCGACCGCTCGTCGAATAGAAGGAAAGTGCCCTCGGCACCTTTTCCGTCGGGATCGATGGGAATGTGCACCGCGCGAAGCGGCGCGGCTGCCTCCTCTTCCGAAATCAGCCGCATCCGATGATCTTCACCGATATCCACGAGCTCGTTGAAGTGCGCGGATTTGATTTGGTCGGATCGCAGTGCCCGCTCCTGGAACAATCGGTTCGCCGCGAGCAGGCTTCCCTTGCCGTCAACGACCGCCGCCATGACACCCGCAGCAACCAGCCGCTCTCCGGTCAACCCCTGAATTGCCTTCACCGCGCTGGTCAGCGGGTCAACCGGCGAAGGATTCGGGAAACGCCAGAGCAGCAACTGTCCTTGAGCGCCAACCCGCTCGACCTCAACTGGCGTGGGTCCGGCGGTCGTCGTAACCGCGGGCACGCAGCCGGCTCCATCCCGCCAGGCCATGGACTTAGCGAGCTGCAATCCCTGGAGGGCATGCTCGTCGGCACCGAGATCGAGAGGCGACCGAGATCCGCCGAAGCGATCGCGATATGCCGTATTGACGATCAAGAGCGACCCTTCGTCAGAGGTCAGCGCTGTCGGCTCACGACTGAGCGCGAGCGCCGACCCGACCAGGGAATAGTCAGGAGCCATGATGAGCTCGCCCGGCACGGCTCGAGGCTGAGCCTCGAGATAGGCGTAGGTTCCCCCGCCAATCCGGCAAACAGGGCGCCGAAGGCGATGAGCGGCTGGCCAAACAGAAGGAGCAGGATCGCGGCAGTGAGGGCCGCACCCCCAACGAGCCCCGGAACAAGCCATCGGCCCCACCGATCAAGGCGGGTCGACTGAATGGGAGGCAGCTCCTGGTACAGCATCGCGCTGCCTCCATCCTATCAGTTGTACAGCATCCTACCAGATGCGCACGCGCCCAGCCGGATCGAGGTAAAGCTTTTGTCCGGGCTGCACCCCGAATGCCGGGTACCAGGGATCCATGTTCCGGACGATGTCGCTCCGAAATTCAGACGGCGAGTGCGGATCGGTCAGCAACCGCTGGCGCAGGTTCGCCTCGCGGTAGTTGCGCCGCCACACTTGCGCCCATCCGAGGTAGAATCGCTGATCGGCGGTCATTCCGTCGATCACCGGCGGTTCCTTGCCGCCGAGCGAGGCGATGTACGCGTCGTGGGCGACGGTGAGCCCGGCGAGGTCTGCGACGTTCTCGCCCATCGTCAGCTTGCCCTGCACGTGCATTCCCGGAAGCGGTTCGTAGGCATTGTACTGCTGCTCGAGCTTGTCGAGGCGTGACTGGAACGCCGCGACGTCCGCCGGAGACCACCAGTCGGACAACCGCCCGGTCTTGTCGTACTTGGCCCCCTGGTCGTCGAAGTGGTGGCTAAGCTCATGGCCGATGACGGCGCCGATGCCTCCATAATTGACGGCTGGATCCGCGTTCGGATCGAAGAACGGCGGCTGGAGGATCGCGGCCGGGAAGACGATTTCGACCATGCCAAAATTGGCATAGGCGTTGATCGTCATGGGGGTCATGCCCCATTCCCACTTGTAGATCGGCTTACCGAGCTTCTGCACATTGTACGCGTAGTCGAACTCGTTCGACCGCATTGCATTGCCGAGAAGGTCGTCGCGCCGGACGAGGAGGCCGCTCATGTCCCGCCATTGGGAGGGATAACCGATCTTCGGCGTGAAGGCGGCGAGCTTGGCGTGTGCCTTCACCTTCGTTTCCGGGCTCATCCACTCGAGCTTGTCGATGCGGCGGTCCATCGCGGCGATGATGTTGTGGACCAGCTGGTCCGCCGCTTTCTTCGTCTCCGGCGGGAAGAACTGCGCGACATACAGCTTGCTTATGTCATCGCCGAGCGTGCCGACGGTGAAGTTCACGCCGCGCTTCCACCGGACCTCCTGCTCCGGAGTCCCGGACAGGGTCGTCCCGTAGAAAGCGAAATTCTCCTTGTCGAACGACGACGGCAGATACGGAGCGTAGGCGTCGAGCGAACGCACCAGCAGCTGGTCCTTCAGCACGCCAAGCGGCGCTTTGCCCACCAGAACCGCAATCTTCTGGATTGCCGACGGCTGAGCGACGAGCACCGAGCTCACGCCTTCCGCACCACTTGCGCGGATCAACTCGCGGAAATCGAAGCTCGGAGCGCTTTTGGCAAATTGGTCCAGCGTAAACTTGTTGTAGGTCTTGGTTGCATCCCGGCTCTCGACGCGTGTCCAGCTTGCCGCTGCAAGCTTGTCTTCGAGGGCGACGATCGCTTTAGCGCGCGCTGCGGCGTTGGTCTCGCCGGCTAGCGTCAGCATGTTCGTCAGGTGCTGGACATATTTCGCCTTCGTCTCGGCGAGCTTTGGGTCCTTGGACAAATAATAGTCGCGGTCAGGCATGCCCAAGCCCGCCTGGAAGAATTGCAGAATGTACTGATCGGGGGCCTTGTCGTCCTGACCGACAAAGCCGCCGAAGGGAGTGCCAATCTGAAGCCTGCGCGCTTGCGCGTAGAGGGCTGCGAGGCCCGCCCGCGACTTGAGGCCACGAACCTGCTCCAGCCACGGCTTGAACGGTGTGAGCCCCTTTGCCTCGACCGCCGCCTCGTCCATGTAGCTGGCGTACGCGGCGCCGATCTTACTGTTGGGGTCTTTCGCCTGTTCTTCGATGATTTGCCGCGTCCGGTCGCGCGAAAGATCGTCGAGGACGGTGAACATGCCGTAGTTCGACTTGTCGGCCGGGATCGGAGTGTTCTTGGCCCAAGTGCCGTTGGCGAATCCGTAGAAATCGTTCCCGGGAGCAATACTCTTGTCCATGCCCGCAGTATCGAAGCCGAAGGTTCCGTATTCAGGCTTCGGAGCTGCCGGCGCGGCGGCGGCCGGAGCCGCCTCGGGCGCACGAGCGGCGGCCAGGGGCGCCGAACCCTGCTGGGTGGCGCATCCGACGAGCACAGTGGTCACCAACGCAAATGCGAATACTCTCATCATTCCAAACCCCTCCAAGCTCAAGAATTGTGAGTTCCAGTTGCTAAGCAGCTGTAGCTCGGCCAGAATTCTTCGACGACCGCGCTGCTTCGTCCTACCAACGTCATAGCCCCTCCCGACGCGCCGTGCGGCGCTGGCGGAACTTGCTGCCGAGCCACGCGCGCCAGATCACACTCGATGCGAAATAACCGATAACGGCCGCCGCAACCGCGATCGTCAGAACGCCGAGCGCAATCGGGCCGGATGCTTGATAAATCCAGAATAGCAGCCGGCTTAGCTCGCTCGAGAAGCGCTCGGCGGCCGCGGGATTCACCAACGGCGCATCATGGTGAAGTTCCCACGAGCCGATGCGATAGGCGGCATAGTAGAGCGGAGGGATCGTCAGCGGGTTCACGATAAGGGTCACCGCAGCAGCGACGGCGACATTGGCACGCAATGGAATTGCGAACAGTGCCGCGAGCAACGTGTGCATGAACGGGATAATGACACCGACGAATAGTCCCAGTGCCACGCCTCGCGGCACTGAGCGCCGCGTCATCCTCCACAGAGCCGGTTGACCGAGGTGCGGCGCGAACGGGCGCAGCACTCGGTAGTGGTGGATCGTTTCGCGCGTCGGGATGCGACGCTTCAGCCAATTCAGGAGGCCGTGCTGGGGTGCGGCCTCACCCATGCCGCAGCAGTCGTTGCTGCTCCCGTTTCCAGTCGCGCTCCTTCATCGTTTCGCGCTTGTCATGCACCTTCTTGCCGCGCGCGAGCGCCAGCTCGACCTTCGCCCTGCCAGCAGCATTGAAGTAAATCGAGAGGGGAACCAGCGTTAGTCCTTGACGCGTGACTGCTCCCTGCAGCTTGGCGATTTCCCGATTGCGGAGCAACAACTTGCGTGGGCGTCGCGGCTCGTGGTTCAGTCGGTTGCCGTGGCTATATTCCGGCACATGGCTGTTGATGAGCCAAATCTCATCGCCGTCGACAGTCGCATAGCTCTCGGCGATCGAACCCTCACCGTGGCGAAGGGACTTCACTTCCGTGCCCGCCAGCTGGATGCCCGCCTCGAAGCGCTCTTCGACGAAATAGTCGAAGCGTGCCCGCCTGTTCTCGGCGACGACCTTCTGCTTGTCGAACGGGCGTGGAAGCGGCTTGGCCATTGGCCCGGGCAGGTACGTATGGCAGCCCGCCGTTGCAAGTTACCGGCTAGGCGAGTCCCGCGTGCGCCAGGGCGGCGTCGACCGCCCGCTTCGAAGCGTCCGACGCTTCGACTAGCGGCAGGCGTAGATCCGGCGGGAAGCCAGGGCGAACGCGGGTGAGCGCATATTTCGTCGGGGCCGGGGATGCGTCGGAAAAAAGTGCCGCGTGGAGCGGAAACAGCCTGTCCTGTAGCTTCAGCGCTTCATCCCAAGTCTTGTCCCGCATCGCCTTTTGGAACTCGGAACAGAGTTTCGGCGCGACATTGGCTGTGACCGAGATGCAGCCCCCGCCGCCCATCGCGTTAAATCCGAGCGCCATATCGTCATTGCCCGACAGCTGACAGAAATCCTCGCCACACTCGAGCCGCTGGGCTGAAACGCGGGCGAGGTTCCCCGTCGCATCCTTGATGCCGACAATTCTTGGGTTCTTCGCGACCTTAGCCAGGGTTTCGACCGATATGTCTGCGACCGTACGCGATGGTACGTTGTAGACCACGATTGGCACCGGTGAGTGATCAGCAAGGTATTCAAAATGAGCGGCAAGCCCGGCCTGGCTCGGTTTATTGTAGTAAGGAACGACAACAAGCGCCGCGTCAGCGCCGACATCCGCCGCAGCACGGATCATCTCAAGTGATGCTGCCGTCGAATAGCTGCCGCACCCCGCGATCACCGGCACCCTGCCGTTCGCGACCCTTACCGCGTGCGCGATGACCTCGCGATGTTCATCACGGCTCAGCGTCGCGACTTCACCCGTGGTGCCGCACGGCACTAGCGCGTTGCTTCCCTCGGCAATCTGCCATTCGACGAAATCGCTGAATGTGTCTTCAGCGACACGCCCGTTTGAAAAGGGCGTGACCAGCGCCGGAATCGAGCCAAAAAACATGAACTTGCCTCCAAAAAACGGAGTTCTCGCTTAGAAGTTAACTGGTGTTCACGGCCTGATAAGGAGGACGGCTGCAAAATGTCCAGCATGTGGCGTGGTGCTGTAATTCTACCCGTCATTTTGGCGATCACGCCGGCGAGCTCGGCGCAATATGCCGCGCCTGCGGTTCCTGCGTACAGCTACGCGCCCTCTTCGACGAGCATCGCGTCGGCACTCTACGCGTGGCGCGAGCTACGGCAGAGCAGCGGCTACAGCTTTGCTCAATATGCTGCGTTCCTGATCCCGTATAAGGGATGGCCGGACGGAGTGAGGATGCGCGCCTGGGCCGAAAGGGCCATGCGTCCGGGTGAGAACCCGACCTCCATCATCGCCTTCTTCACCAGCGATAAGCCAGACACAGCCAACGGCTGGGCGCGCCTTTCCGAAGCTTTCGCGGCAACGGGGCGGATGAATGAGGCGCTCGATGCCGCTCGCAAGGCATGGGCAGAGCCGGACCTCAGTGCGACCGACGAGCAGAGCATCTGGGCTCGCTTCGGAGGCAGCTTCACCCGCGCTGATCAGGACCGCCGTACCGACGCCTTGCTGTTCGCCAAGAAGCCCGACGACGCAGCCCGATACCTGACCGCCGTCTCCCCTGAGCGCCAGGCGTCCTTCGCAGCGCGCGTGGCTATGCAGCAGGAGGCTCCGGACGCCGAAGGCCGCTATCAGGCGGTCATCGGATCAGTGACGACGGACGCCGGACTGATGATGGACCGAGCGCGTTATCTCCGCGCCCACAATTTCGACCAGGCTGCCCGTGACCTCGGCGCCCGCTCGCACAACTTCGTCTACCGTCCTACCGACCCGGATCGCTTCTATGACATGCTGCTCCTGCTTGCGAACGACGCGGCGCAGGACCGCCAGTGGCAGACCGCGTTCCGCATCGCCTCCCAGTTGGACGATATCCTTCCAGCCGGGAGCAACGTCAGCGACCAACAGATCAGTATCCGCGACAATTACACGAGCCTCGCCTGGCTCGCCGGGAGCGTCGCGCTCGATCGCATGAACCAGCCCGGGAACGCGATCGCCATGTTCGACCGATATGCTCACGCCGGCAAATCGCTCCAGGTGCAGACCAAGGGTAGCTACTGGGCAGGACGCGCGGCGCTCGCCGCCGGGCAGTTCCAAAAGGCGAATAATTACTTCCAACAGGCGGCGGCTTACCCCGAACTGTTCTACGGCCAGCTGGCGCTTGAGCGTCTTGGCCGTTCCGTTCAGGCGCCTCCTCAGGCCCAGCCGCAATTTGTGACGACCGCCGCGCAGCGCGCAGCGTTCAATGCACGGCCGCTGGTCCAGGCCGTTCGGCTGCTCGGCCAGCAAGGCCGTTCGACCGAGCAGGCGCTTTTCGTCCGCGCGCTCGCCAAATCGTTCGACAATGATTCCGACCGCTATCTTGCGGTCGATCTCGGCCAGCAGATCAGCCGCCCCGACTTGCCGGTGTGGACCGCTCGACTGGCGCGGATCAAAGGTTCGATGTTCTACGTGAAGCAAGCCTATCCGACGTTCGGAGGAACCTCGGTAAGTTCAGACCTGTGGTCGCTCGCCCACGGCATTGCCCGACAGGAGAGCTCATACGACCCTTATGCAATCAGTCACGCAGGCGCTCGCGGGATGATGCAGCTGATGGTCGGAACGGCTCGCGAGCAGGCCGGCAAGATGGGCGTGGGCTTCGACAGCTATAAACTGATCAGCGACCCCGATTACAACGTGATGCTGGGCTCGGCCTATTTCCGCCGGATGATGAACCGTTGGAACGGGAGCGTTCCGCTCGCAGTGGCGAGCTACAATGCCGGCTCTGGCAATGTGAGCAAGTGGGTCAACGCCTATGGCGATCCGCGCGGTCAGGTCGATGTCCTGAAGTGGATCGAGGCGATCCCGTACACAGAGACCCGGGCCTACGTTCAGCGCGTGATCGAAAATAGCGTGGTCTATGATTCCCTCCGCGGCTCGAACCAGAATCAAACGGCGATGCACGTGTCCCGCTATCTGGGGAAAAGCCGTCCGGGCTGATAGTTGGTCGCAATGGCTGACTCCCCGCCCCGGTTCATCACCCCCGAAGGCTTCGCTCGGATCCGCTCCGAGTATGAAGAGCTGTTCGGTGTGGAGCGTCCCAAGCTGGTCGAGGTCATCTCGTGGGCCGCGGCCAATGGAGACCGCTCCGAGAACGGCGACTACATCTACGGCCGAAAGCGTCTTCGGGAGCTCGACCGCCGGCTATCGCATCTCTCGCGGATCATGAAAGCAGCGAAGGTCGTCGATCCGGCCACTCAAACCTCGCGCGACCAAGTGCGCTTCGGCGCGACGGTCGGACTCGCTGACGAAGACGACAACCGCCGCGAGCTGACCATCGTCGGCGACGACGAGGCGGACGCCGCGGCCTCAAAGATCGGCTGGAGCGCACCCATCGCTCGGGCGCTCATCGGTGCAAAGGTGGGGGATGAGCGGGTCGTCAGGTTGCCCGCCGGCGAGAAAAGCTACGAAGTGATCGGGATCAGCTACCCGCGAGCCAATTAGGCGGCTTGCGTGGGCTTGCTGACAAGATGCGGCGGCTCCGCGGGCATCGCTTTCGTCCACGCCGCGGCAATCGCAGCCAAAGCGCCTTCCGCCGCTTCCTGTTCGTCATCGGCATCGATGAACTGCCACGGCGACCAACGCGTGTCCGTCAGCAGTTTGAGGTCCTCGAACGCTCGTATGTAAGCGGGGTCTCGCACGCTGATCGGCTCATCATTGCGCAAGACGCCAAGCCAGGGGTCGGAAGCCCGCTCCCGAAGTCGCCGCTCCTGCACTTCGGCCGTGACGTTGAAGTATAGTTTGACGATCAAAGTGCCGTAATCGCGCTGCTGCGCCTCGAACTCGTTGATCTCGTCGAACGCGCGCGTCAGCGCCACCTCGTCGGTCCTGCCGAGTATGCGGTCGTCGAGAACGCGGCGGTACCAGCTGCGGAAGAAGATGGACGTGCAGCCAGCAGCAGGCAGAGCGCGCCAAAAGCGAGCCAGCCAATGGCCTTCCGACGACTGGCGCCGGTCATAAGAGATGTTGTGGACCACCACCTGGCAAGGGTCGAAGGCTGCGGCCAGCTGGCGCAGCGCCTGCTTCTTCGCCGCGCCTTGGGGTCCCTCGAACAGGACGATCGCTCGACGACTATGGACGGTCTGCGGCAATTGCAGCTCGCTCAGTCGCGCGCGCAACTGCTCGAGCGTTCCGGTTTCGGCGGTCATCGGCACAAGAGGAAGTTAGAGGCGCGACTCAAGCACGGCAATCGAAGCGTAATTTATCCACAGGTTTTTTCGTCCCGATGCGGGCCGGCGTTCACTCGGCAGGCACCACCTTGATGTGCAGCTCCTTGAGTTGCTTGGGCATGACCTCTGACGGCGCGTTCATCATCAAATCCTCCGCCTTCTGGTTCATCGGGAAGAGGATCACTTCGCGGATGTTCGGTTCGTCGGCGATGAGCATGACGATGCGATCGATGCCGGGCGCCGACCCGCCGTGGGGCGGCGCTCCGAACTTGAACGCATTGATCATGCCCGCGAAGTTCGTGTCGACCTCGTCGCGCGTGTAGCCGGCAATCTCGAACGCCTTGTACATAATGTCCGGCCGGTGGTTCCGGATCGCGCCCGAGCTCAGCTCCACCCCATTGCAGACAATGTCATATTGCCAGGCGAGGATCTCGAGCGGATCCTTGCTCTCAAGCGTTTCCAACCCGCCTTGCGGCATTGAAAACGGGTTGTGCGAAAAGTCGATCTTCTTCTGCTCTTCATTGTACTCGTACATCGGGAAGTCGACGATCCAGCAGAAGCGGAATGTGCCTTTCTCGATCAGATCGAGCTGCTCGGCGACGCGGGTGCGCGCAAGACCTGCAAGCTTTGCAGCTTCCTCTTCCTTGCCGGCGGCGAAGAAGATTCCGTCATCGAGGCCAAGACTCATCTGCTCGGCCAGGCGGTTCATGCCTTCCTCGCCATGATTCTTGGCGATCGGGCCGCCCCACTCGCCGCCCTTGCGCGTCGCGTAGCCCAGGCCGGCGAAGCCCTCGCTTCGCGCCCACGTGTTCATGTCGTCGAAGAACTTGCGGCTCTTTTCTGCCGTGCCGGGCGCTGCAACGGCGCGGACGACGGCGCCCTTCTCGACGAGCCCGGCAAACAGGCCAAAGCCAGAACCTCTGAAATGCTCGCCGACATCGCTGATCAACAGCGGATTGCGAAGATCCGGCTTATCGGTTCCGTACTTCAGCAGCGCTTCCTTATAGGGAATGCGAGGATATTCACCCGCGGGAGTTACAGATTCGCCCGTTCGAAAATTCCTCGAACATACCGGAGAGCACGGGCTCGATCGCTGCGAAGACATCGTCTTGCGTGACGAAGCTCATCTCGAAGTCGAGCTGGTAAAACTCGCCCGGACTGCGGTCCGCGCGCGCGTCCTCGTCTCGGAAGCACGGGGCGATCTGGAAGTACCGGTCGAAGCCCGCGACCATGATCAGCTGCTTGAACATCTGCGGTGCCTGGGGAAGCGCGTAGAACTTGCCCGGATGCAGTCGGCTCGGGACCAGATAGTCGCGAGCGCCTTCCGGCGAGCTCGCCGTCAGGATTGGCGTCTGGAACTCGGTAAAGCCCTGGTCGATCATCCGCCGGCGGATCGACGCGATGACCGCCGAACGCAGCATGATGTTCTGGTGAACCTGCTCGCGCCGAAGGTCGAGGTAGCGATATTTGAGACGGATTTCCTCTGGATAGTCCTGCTCGCCAGCAACCGGCATCGGCAATTCGGCCGCGGTCGATTGAACGGTGACCTCGCGTCCCCGCACCTCTATCTCACCAGTAGCGAGGTTCGGGTTGACCGTTTCCGCCGACCGGGCAACGACATCGCCTTCGACGGTGACGACCAATTCCACGCGAAGGCGATCAAGCGTCTGAAAAGCCGGCGAATCCGTATCCACGACGACCTGCGTGATCCCGTAATGGTCGCGGAGGTCGACGAACAGCAGATGACCGTGATCGCGCTTGCGATGGATCCAGCCTGACAGCCTGACGGTCTGGCCGACGGCGGAAGCGCGGAGCTGGCCGCAATTATGGGTGCGATAGGCGTGCATGATGAAGTCGGCTCGCTAAGCGAAAAATGTGGTGGAGAACGCGCGCCGCGCTTCAGTGCGGGAAAGCTTTTTGTCAACCCGCGAGGGCGCGGCTAAAGCCTCCGAAACTCATGCGCATCCATCCTCTGATTACGAAGTCGAGCGACCTCCAGGCTCTTGTCGACCGCCTTTCCGCCCAACCCTTTGTCGCCGTGGACACGGAGTTCATGCGCGAGAATACCTACTGGCCGGACCTCTGCCTGATCCAGGTGGCAAGCACGGAAGAGGCTGCGGCGATCGACCCGAAGGCTGAGGGGATCGATCTCAAGCCTTTGCTCGACATGTTCGTCAGGAATGAGGATGTCCTGAAGGTCTTCCATGCGGGAGGCCAGGATCTTGAGATCATCCACAATCTCACCGGCAAGGTCCCCCACCCGCTTTTCGACACCCAGATTGCAGCCATGGCGCTCGGGCATGGCGAGCAGATCGGCTATTCGAACCTGATCGAGAGTCTGCTTGGGCACAGCCTCGACAAGGGCGCGCGCTTCACCGACTGGAGCCGACGTCCGCTGGACAAGCGCCAGATCGACTATGCGATCGCGGATGTGACCCATCTCGCCACTGTGTTCCCGCGCATGGTCGAGAAGTTGAAGAAGTCGGGGCGCGGCGCATGGCTCGACGAAGAGATGGAGCGTCTGGCTGACGCGTCGAGCTTCGCCTTTCCGCCGGAGGATGCGTGGAAGCGGCTGAAGCTTCCGAGCCGTAATCCGGCGGTGCTCGGTCGCCTCAAAGCCGTCGCGGCCTGGCGCGAGACCGAAGCGCGCGGGAAGAACCTGCCCCGTGGGCGCATCATCAAGGACGACACGCTGACGGAGATCGTTCTCCATCCGCCGAAGACGCAGGAGGATCTCGGCCGGATTCGTGGCCTGTCGGCGGGATGGAAGTCCAACGACATCGGCAGCCGTCTCATTGCCGCGATCGACGCAGCCAAGCCGCTCGATGCGAACGAATTGCCCGATCGAGAACCGAGGCGACCCGGCCTGACGAAGGACGCCGCTCTGGTGAGCGACCTGCTCAAGCTCCTCCTCAAGATCCGCGCGAAGGAGACCGGCGTGGCGGCTCGCCTGATCGCTCGGTCGGACGAGCTCGAAGCGCTCGCAGCTGGCGTGCGCAGGAATCTCAATATCTTGCAGGGCTGGCGTTACGAGCAATTCGGCAAGGATGCGCTCGATCTCGTCGAAGGGCGCCTCGCGTTCGCGATCGAGAACGGCAAGCTCAAGATGAGCCGGGTGGTCGAGCAAGAGACCGTGGATGCGTAGCGGGCTGCTTCTGGCGGTGCTGCTCCTCGTCGGCTGCGCCACGACGCAACCGATAGTTCACGGCGACATTCCTGGTCACACCTGCGTAACAGAAAGCACTGACAATTTTATCGGTGAGGAAGGCACGAGCGCGACAGGTGCTGCCATCAAGCGCGCGACGCACGCCGCGGTCCTGCGCTGGGCGCCTCCCGGCTACATGATGACGATGGACTTCCGCGCGGATCGCGTCACCGTCCGCCTCGGTCCCGACGGCAAGGTCACGGCGATCAACTGCGGCTAGGCCGCCTCGCCGATCATCCTTGCTTCCATCAGCGCGCGGCGAATCGTTGGGAGCGTCAGTCGCGCACGCTCTGAGATCGCGAAACGGTCGACAGCCTCGACAGCCCGTTCGGCCGTCCAATAGTCGCGATGAATCCGGTCGGCCATGAACCGCAGCGCTTCCGAGGGAACGTGCAAACCGCGGTCCGCGAACAAGAGCTGGATCAATGCCCCGAAGAGTGCGTCGTCCGGATGGTTGATCCGCAGGACCGGCGTCACTGCGAGACGCGTTCGAAGGTCGGGCAAACGCGGCGTCCAGGCGGGCGGAACTTGGTCGGCGATCATAACCAGCGGACGGCCGGTGTCCTGCGCCTGATTCCAGGCGTGGAACAACTCTTCCTCATCGCGCTGTTCGGCTTCATCGAAGAGCCGCCCTCCGACCCGCTCGACGAAGCTGCGCGCAAGGAGCGTGCGTCCTGACCGGCGTGGCCCTGTGAGGATCGTCGCCTTGACGGGCCACATGCTCCACTTGCGGAAATGATCGAATGCGTCGCGATTAGCCTCGGAGACGATGAATCGGGCATCACCCTCGCTTTGGGGCCAGTCGAGCGGAAGCGCGATCTGGTCCGGCCCCTGCTTCATTCCTGCGCCTTGGGCGGGCTCGGCGTCGCTGCGGGTTGCGGCTGTGTCGTCGGCTGGGGCTGCACTGCAACAGGCGGCGGCGGCAAGGCGGGCGGTTTGCTCGACGAAGATTGGATCTTCAATACGGTCCCGGAAGTCTCCACAACCCAACCACGCGCCGACAGTGCGGCTGCAAGCTGACTGATGTCGCCATTGTACTTGACGAGAATGTAGCTCGTGCCCTTCGCGTTGATCTGCTGCGGCGTTGCGGAGTTGATGCCTGCCAGCGTGCGAAGATGCGCCATTGCGAAATTATACATGTTCACGTCGGTGCCTATGACCTGCACCTGATAAGCGTTGCTCGTCGGCGCCGGCTTCGCGATCGGCTTCTCGGCGGGCAGTTCCGGCATCGGCGGCGGCGGCGGCTGATTGAGCGACGGATCGCGCGACAGGGCTCCAGCTGCGAGCGCATTCGCGAATAACTGATCCATCCGCAGCACGCCCTGCGCCATCATCGCCGGGATGGCGTCGCTGTTCGGTGCGGTAAGCGTGAACCCGCCCACGATCTGATTGTCTGGACCGTGCCGCGCAATGAACCGCGCGCGCGCCGGCCCGCCCGGATACAGCCGCTGCAGCTGCACTTCCGCAACGAGGATGTCGGCCGCGCCGTAGAGATCGAGAAGATTTCGCCACCAGCCACGTCCCGGCCGCGCGGTCTGCGACGCATTGATCAGGAGCGGGTCCGAACTCATGCCACTCACCCGGACATAGTCGATCGGGCTTTGCGACGTACGGAACTGCGCCCACGCACGTTGCCACGCATTGCGCAGCTCGACGGTCGTCGCCGTGCCCCCCGAGACCATCACTGGAATCAGCAGCATCGGCACCGAACGTTGCACCTCACCGCCTTCGACACCGAGAAACTGGGCCGCTCGCGCCCGGTCGAACAGCACGCCCAAGTCGGCGATATATCGATTCGGCCCGATCTGCTCGCGCTCGACATTGATCGAGCTCACGATCTGGTCGAGCACACCGTCCGGCAAGTTCGGCGCTTGCGTGATCGGCAGCTTGTGCATCTTGGCCCAAAGCGCACGGAATCCCTGCCTTTGAGCGATGCGCCAGCCCGCATAGCGTGCGGATTGAGCGTCGGATCCACCGACGTCGACGTGGATGCCGGTGATCTCCAGCGTTCCCGAGCTGTCGATCGGGAGAATGCCGCGATCGGACGTTTCGAGCTGGGCATAGATCACGCCGGAGATTCCGAGCGCAAGTGCCACCAGGATTGAGATGAGAACGGGCCGGCGAAGCATTCGCTGGGTCTTTTGGCGACAACGGCGTGGAAATCCAAGCGGCTTGTCTTTAGGGCCTCGCCGAAGATGCCCCAGAAGCCCCTCACATATGCCGATTCCGGCGTGTCGATCGAGGCAGGCAATGCGCTCGTGAAGGCCATTGGACCACTCGCTCGTTCGACAGCGCGGCCGGGCGCGGATGCAGAGCTCGGTGGCTTCGGCGGTTTCTTCGACCTGAAGGCAGCCGGGTATCGCGATCCGCTTCTCGTGGCTGCCAACGACGGCGTCGGAACGAAGCTCAAGCTAGCAGTCGAAACGGGGCGTCATGACGGCGTAGGCATCGACCTCGTTGCGATGTGCGCTAACGATCTCATCGTCCAGGGCGCCGAGCCTTTGTTTTTCCTCGATTATTATGCGACGGGGAAGCTGGACAATGAGGTAGCCGCGGCGGTGGTTGCTTCGATTGCTGAAGGATGCAGGCAGGCTGGTTGTGCTCTGATCGGCGGCGAGACCGCCGAGATGCCGGGCATGTATGCGGAAGGCGACTACGACCTCGCGGGCTTCTGTGTTGGAGCAGTCGAGCGCGATGACGTGCTCACGGGTGCGAGCATCACTTCCGGTGATACCATCCTTGGCCTTGCGAGCTCCGGCGTGCACAGCAACGGCTTCTCGCTGGTACGGCGGATCATTGAGAATGAAGGCTGGAACCTCCACGAGCCCATGCCCGGCGAAGGCGGCCGCACGCTTGGCGAAGTCCTGCTGGAGCCGACTCGCATTTATGTCCGGGCGCTTCTTCCGCTCGTCCAGAAGCGGCAAATCAGGGGGCTCGCGCACATCACCGGCGGGGGACTTCTCGAGAATATTCCACGAGTTCTGCCGCGAGGCTGCCATGCAATGATAGACGCGAATCGCTGGCCGCTCCGACCGGTTTTCGCGTTGCTTCAGGAGGGCGGACGAATCACTCCCGAGGAAATGGCCCGCACGTTCAATTGCGGCATCGGAATGGCCGTCATCGTTGCTGGCGAGGATGCCGCGCCCGTAGCGGCAGCTCTGGAAGGCGCAGGTGAAACGGTGTTCGACATCGGCCGTGTCGAAGAAGGGCCTCGCGGCTGCACCGTGACCGGCACCGCCGGTTCATGGAACTCATCCGGGGATTGGTCCGCGACCCACAATGCGTGATCCAAGACGTGTTGGAATTCTGATTTCCGGTCGCGGGAGCAACATGCGTGCGCTCGTCGAGAAGGCGACCGGCTATGAGGTCGCACTCATCGCTTCCGACAAGGCCGGCGCCGCAGGCCTCCAATGGGCACAAGCACGTGGACTGCGAACTTGGGCGAAGGACAGTAAGGGCATCGCCAAGGAGGCATTCGACCGTGAATTGAGCCAAGTTCTCGATGCACATGGCGTCGGGACCATCGCGCTTGCCGGGTTCATGCGGATTTTCTCGCCCTGGTTCGTAGAGCAATGGTCAGCGCGTATCGTGAACATCCACCCTTCCCTGCTGCCCAAATATCGCGGGCTCGACACGCATGTTCGAGCGCTCGAGTCAGGGGATGCCGTGAGCGGCTGCTCGGTGCACGTCGTCACGGAAGAGCTCGACGCCGGTGAGGTGCTGGGTCAATCCAAGGTCCCGATCGAGCCGGGCGACACGCCTGAAACTCTCGAGCGACGCGTTCTTGCAGCCGAGCATGAGCTCTATCAGAAGATCTTGAGTGAGTTTGTACGAAGATGAGCGAAGCATTGGATCGAGTGCGCGCATCTGCGCTGGAGCTTCCCGAAACCGAGGAGCGGCTGTCCCATGGGCAGCCGACTTTCTTCGTCGCAGGCAAGCAATTCGCGCAGTTCCGAGACAATCACCACGGCGACGGCAAGACTGTCGTGTGCGTTCGCGTCAACAATCTCGACGAGCAAGCCATGCTGCTCGAGGCGGATCCGGACACCTATTCCAAGCCCGCCTACATGCCGACGTGGCTATCCATCAACGTGGCCGGAGCGAAGGTGGACTGGGATCACGTCGCCGACCGTATCGCGGAGAGCTGGGAGCTTGCGGCGCCGCGCCGGCTGCTCGAAGCGGGTGGCCGATGAGCGATTCGGAGACCCGCCGCCGTTTGATCACGCTCGGCGAGATCATTGCCATCGCTGCGCTGATCGTATCCGGGATCGGCGTGTGGATCGCGTGGAAGAACAGCAATGAGGACAAGCCGACGCGCGTCGTCGAGCAGCGCTCGGCGGTGCCCCTCGCCTTGCGTGGCACGGTGGAGAGCAACGGCAGCACGCTCACGATTATGCCCGCGGATCCGTCGCACGCGCTCGAAGGTCTCAGCGTTGCGATCAAGGGTGGCTCGACGATCGATGTCGGCAGCGACGGCAAGCTTTCCGCGAGCGACGTCCAGGCCGCTCTGAAAGGCCGGGACAAGGAGGCCAAGGACGTGACGCATAGCGTCCCGATCCGCATCGACGCCCGCTACGTCGAGATGGGCAAGGACCGCCGCGGCGGCGGCAATTATGTCCTTCGCTACAAGTGGGAGGGAGGCGGCCTGTTCGGCGACCGATCGCTCCGCCTCGCCGCGCTCAGCCGTTAGCCGACAATCTCTTCCGGCTTGAAGAAGAAGTCGACCTCGATCTTCGCGTTCTCGTCGCTGTCGGATCCGTGAACCGAGTTGGCCTCGATCGACTCCGCATAGCTCTTGCGAATCGTGCCCTCGGCAGCGTCAGCCGGGTTTGTGGCGCCCATCACCTCACGGTTGCGCGTGACGGCATTCTCGCCCTCGAGCACCTGAACCACGACCGGACCCGAGGTCATGAAAGTGCACAGATCGTTGAAGAACGGCCGCTCCTTGTGGACCGCGTAAAAGCCTTCGGCTTGGTCGCGAGTCATGCGGATGCGCTTGGAAGCGACGACGCGAAGGCCAGCTTCCTCCAGCATCATGGTAACGGCGCCCGTCAGATTGCGGCGGGTGGCATCGGGCTTGATAATCGAAAAGGTACGCGTCGCGGCCATGACCGGGCGGTCTCCTGTGAATTGGTGCGATTGGAATTGGTGAGCCGCCTAGCCGCGAGGCGGCGCGGCCGCAACCCTCAAGCCTGCTGCTTCCAGCGACCCTCGACCTGCGCCCAGTAGCGCCGCTCGATGCCTTCCCTGCCTGCCAGCAGTTTCCATGCAAGCCGAGCGGCTTCCACGGTGCTCGCGTCGAAAACGAAGAAGCTACGATCGTAAGTCAGCCCTGAATCCCGCCACTGACCGTCGGCAATCAGCATGTTGCGCGCGCGGTTCGGAGCATCTGCGCTCGTTGAAAGAAGCACCGGCTGCCGCGCGTCCTCGGGGCCGCCTGCGAGCGCGTGCGGAAGGAAGCTGGTCGGCCCGGTGTCCCAAAGCATTCGATCGAGCCGAGCGAGGAAACCCTCGTCTTCGCCAACGATCAGCAACCGGCCATCACCTGCCAGCACCTTCTCCGCAATGCTGGCGACGACCTGCTCGACGGGACTTTCACCCAGCTGATAAAAGTCGACCTGCACCCCCTGGCCCGATCAGTGCTCCAGCACGTCGGCGACATATTCGTCGAGGAGTCGAACGCCGAAGCCAGTCGCACCCTTCTCGTACGTGTTGCTCGGTTTCTCGGACCAGGCCTTGCCGGCCATGTCGATGTGAGCCCAGCGCACGCCATTTTCGATGAAGCGCTGGATGAACTGCGCTGCGGTGATCGATCCGCCTTCGCGCGGACCGACGTTCTTCATGTCTGCGATCGGCGAATTGATCAGACGATCGAATGGCTCGCCCAGGGGCATCCGCCACAAACGGTCTCCCGTGTCTTCGCCAGCATGCTGCAGTTGCGCGGCAAGCTCGTCGTTGTTCGAGAACAATCCGGCCCACTCGTTGCCAAGGCTGATCAGGATCGCGCCCGTGAGGGTCGCAAGGTCGATGATCGTTCCAGGTTTGTAGTTGCGCTGCACGTAGGTCACCGCGTCGGCGAGCACGAGCCGCCCTTCGGCATCGGTATTGATAACCTCGACCGTCTGTCCCGACATTGTCGTCACGACATCGCCAGGCCGCTGGGCGTTGCCGCCCGGCATATTCTCCACGAGGCCGCAGATGGCGACGATGTTTGCCTTGGCTTTCCGCAGGGCTAGCGCTTTCATGGCTCCCACGACCGCGCCAGCACCGCCCATGTCCCATTTCATGGCCTCCATGCCCTGGGCAGGCTTGATCGAGATACCACCGGTATCGAAAGTCACTCCCTTGCCGACAAATGCGGCGGGCTTTGCGCCTTCACTGCCGCCCATCCACTTGAGGACGAGCAAACGGCCCTCACGCGCGGAGCCCTGGGCGACGCCGAGAAGCGCTCCCATGCCCAGCTTTTCCATGGCGGCACGGTCCAGAACCTCGACCTCGAGGCCGCTGCCCTCGACTGAGGCGCGGACGCGTTCGACGAATGTCTCGGGGTAGATGATGTTGGGCGGCTCGGTGACCAGCTCGCGCGTCAGCGACACCCCTTCATAAACGGGCGCCCAGCGATCGGAATAACGCTTCGCTGCGCCCTCCCCTCCGCCGACGATGATGACCTCATCCAGTGTGGGCTTCTGCTTGTCCTTCAACGTCGTCCGGTACCGGTCATATCGCCACCCCCGCAGCGCTGCGGCCAAGCCGACGCGCGCGGCCGCATCCGCATCGAAGCCGAGGCTGCTCACGTCGATGACGGCGCGCTTCTCTCCCGATGACTGAAGGCGCGCGACCGTGGTGCCGCCGAGCTTCTCTGCGGCTTCCTTGGTCGAGCTGCCGGTACCCGTGCCCACCGCGACGACCCGCCTCAGCGTTCCACCGTCATCCACAAACTGTTCCGCGACCGCCGAGGCATCGCCCTCAAAACGCTGGCGGTCGAGTGCTCCAACCATCGTCTGCTCCGCGGCGCCGAGCGAGGCCAGGCTCGACCGGTCCTTGCCCGCGACCGGCAGCACCAGCGCATACTCACCGTCAGGCCGGCGGTCGGCGAAACTAATCTTCATGTGAGGCAATCCTGTCGAAAAGCGAACGTTCTGCGTGGCCTTTAGGATGCAAGATGTGTGTTGGCAAAGCCACGGTCAGCGCCGGACTGGGCGATTGTCGCGGCGTCCATCCGGTGCGATAGGCTGACCCAAGGTTGGGATTTCAGAACGGCGGGACGGGCGGCGTTGCGGACGAAATTTGTCTGGTGGTCGGCGCTTCCCATGCTCGTTGCGCTGCCGAGCGTGGCAAACGCCCAGAGTCAGCCGGCTCCAACTGCCACGACACCGGCCCCCGAACAGACCGTCGACTTCAGCTCCGATCAGGTCGTTTACGACAGCGATGCGGATGTCGTGACCGCCGACGGCGCCGTCCGGATGATGCGCGACGGCCAGTATCTCGCGGCTGACCGCGTGATCTGGAACCGCAAAACCGACGAGGTTCGCGCGCAGGGCAATGTCGTCCTGCTCACGCCTCAGGGCGATAAGCTCGTTGGCGACGATGCCGTTCTCACCAACGAAATGCATGACGCGGCGGTCAGCAATCTCATGGTGGTCCTTGAGAGTGGCGGCCGGATAGCGGCGCAGCGCGGCACGCGTCGCGGTGAAATCACCACGCTTGAGAATGCGACTTACTCGCCGTGCCCGGTTACAACCGACAGCGGCTGCCCCAAGCGACCGAGCTGGGCGATTACCGCGGCTCGAGTGATCGACGATCCGGCGACCGGAAAGGTCAAGTTCAGCGGCGGGCGCCTGCAGCTCTTCGGCGTCACGCTTCCGCTACTCCCGGTATTTAGCATCTCCCGGACCAATGAAGGCGCCACAGGGTGGCTCGTGCCCGATTTCAGCGCATCGACGAAGAAGGGCTTCGAGCTCGCCATTCCATATCACTGGCAGATCAACTCGAACCGCGACCTCACGCTGACGCCTCATCTCTACACCGGCGTCTTGCCGGCGATCGAGGTGAAGTACCGCGAGCTCAACAGCATCGGCGCCTATCAGGTTGGCGGCTTCCTCACCTACGGCACGATCGACAACGTCAATCCGCTCATCACTTCGACCCACCGCGGGATTCGCGCCTATTTCGAGGAGAACGGGAAGTTCCAGCTCGATCCGCTGTGGAGCATCACCAGTTCATTCCGCGTCGCGAGCGACAAAACCATGACCCGGCGGTACGACATCACCAATGATGATCGCCTGCGCAATGTCGTCAACGTGGAACGGATCAGCCCCGACTCGTATATCTCGATCGCCGGCTGGGCGTTCGAGGGCCTCCGTCAGGAAGACAAGCAGAAAACCATTCCGATTGCCCTCCCGGCGATCGACGCGCGCTTCCGCATGGATGACATCGCCGGCGGCCGGCTCGAGTTCCAGGCGAACAGCCTCTCGATCCTGAGGATCGAAGGCCAGGACACGCAGCGCGCCTTTGCCAGCGCGGAATGGGACCTGCGGCGCCTGACGCCGTGGGGCCAGGAATTCACGCTAACGGCCTACGGCCGCGGAGACATTTATCACACTGATGATTCCGTGAGTACGGTTGTGCCGATCTATCGGGGGCTGGATGGCTGGCACGCCCGCGTAATCGGTGCCTTGGCGGCGGACATCCAATGGCCGTTCGTCGGTTCGATGTTTGGAGGCGTGCAGCGGGTGACACCCCGCGTTCAGCTCGTTCTCACCCCGCCGACATCGAACCTCGACATCCCGAACGAGGACGCACGGTCGGTCGACCTCCAGGACACCAACCTCTTCGCGCTGAACCGCTTTGACGGATATGATCGGTGGGAGGATTCTTCGCGCATCACCTACGGTGTCGACTGGTCGCTCGATCGTCCGAACCTGTCGATCGACAGCAACATCGGACAGAGCGTCCGGCTACGGCGGAACCTGGATATTTTCCCTGAAGGTACGGGCCTTAACGACCGTGTTTCGGACATCGTGGGAAGAACAAGGATCCGCTACGGCCGTTTCATCGACATCACCCATCGGTACCGAATCGACAAGAGCAATTTCGCCGTCCGCCGTAATGAGGTCGACCTCACGATCGGAACGCAGCAGACGTACGCGCAGGTAGGGTATTTGAGGCTCAATCGAAACATCAACCCCGCGATCGAGGACCTGCGCGACAAGGAAGAGCTGCGGCTGGCAGCGCGAATTCTGTTCCGCCGTTACTGGTCGATCTTCGGCGCGACCGTGATTGATCTTACCGACGCGCACGAAGACCCGCTGTCGCTTGCCGATGGTTGGCAGCCCGTCCGCCACCGCCTCGGCATTCAATATGAGGACGACTGCCTGCTGGTTGGCTTCACCTGGCGGCGCGATTATGAGCAGATCGGCGCCTTTCGGCAGGGAAGCACTTTCAGCCTTCACTTGGCTTTCAAGGGACTTAACCGCTAAGGCTGGGTTCAGGGGCTATGCCGCACATCGGCGGGCGCACTATCGGCCGGGGAATCAAAGGAAATTCGTATCGTGACAGGAGCTTTCGGGTTGAATTCGACGCGCGCGTGGTGGATCGGCGCGTTGCTCGCCGCCGCTGCGACTTCCGCCATTGCCCAGCAAGACGCTGGCAATGCGCCGCCCGCAAATGCGCCGAGCACAACTCAAGCGCTCCGCCTCCCCGAAAATCCGCAGCTGTTCGGCACCCCGATGCCATCAGTGATCAAGGCCACTGCGCTCGTTAACGGCGACGTGATCACGCAAACGGACGTCGACCAGAGGTTGGCTCTCCTCGCCATCGCCAACGGCGGCAAGATCCCCCAGAATGAGGTCGACAGCCTCCGCCAGCAGGTGCTGAGAAACCTGATCGACGAGACGCTCGAGATCCAGGCCGCCAGGGCTGCGAAGATCGAGTGGAAGACTTCGGATATCGATCGCACCGTCGAGCGCGTCGCGGGCAACGTGAAAAAGACCCCTGACCAGCTCGCCAGCTTCCTGGAGGCAAACGGCTCCTCGATCAAATCGCTCCGCCGTCAGATCGAGGGCGAGATCGCCTGGCAGCGGCTGCAGAGCGCCAAGATCGAGAATGGCGTCAGCGTCGGCGACGACGAGGTCAAGGCCGTGCTCGACAAGCTCACCGCCTCGAAGGGCACCGAGGAATATCATGTCGGCGAGATCTTCCTCTCCTCGACCCCGGCTACGCAGGACCAGACGCTCGCCAATGCGAACAAGATCCTCGAGCAATTGCGGAACGGCGCATCCTTTGCCGGTTACGCGCGCCAGTATTCGGAAGCATCGACGGCCGCGGTGGGTGGCGACTTGGGCTGGGTACGGCCCGAACAACTTCCTGGACCGCTCGCAGCGACATTGCGCAACATGGGCGCGGGCTCGGTCAGCAATCCGATTCCAGTACCCGGCGGCGTTTCGATTCTCGCCGTTGTCGACACCCGCAAGATCCTGACGCGCGACCCCCGTGACGCGGTGCTCGGCCTGAAGCAGATTTCGATCACCTTCCCCAAGGGCACGACGCGGCAAGTCGCCGAGCCGATCGTCGCCCGCTTCGGCGAAGCCGCCCGCAATGTCGGGGGCTGTGGCGGCGCCGATAAGATCGCGGCCGAGTTCCACGCCGAGATCGTTCAACAGGACGGCGTGAAGATGCGAGATCTGCCAGCGGCGCTCCAGCAGATGATGCTGCAAATGCAGGTTGGCCAGGCCACGCAGCCTTTCGGCTCACTGGACGAAGGCGTGCGCACGCTCGTCATTTGCGGCCGGGACGAGGTCGACCCGACCGCACCAAGTTATGACGAAGTGTACAGTCAGCTGAACGAGGAGCGCGTCAACAATCGCGCCCGCCGTTACCTGCGCGACCTTCGCCGCGACGCGATCATCGAGTTCCGCTAATCCTAGAAGCTCGTTAAGGGCCACTGTGGCCAACACGCCCCTCGCACCGCTGGCAATTTCGCTGGGCGATCCCGCCGGGATCGGTCCCGAGGTCATTGCCAAGTGCTGGGATCATCGCCGCGAGTTCGGGCTGCCGTCATTCGTCGCGATCGGGGACGGCCGCTCTATCGCGTCGATTTGGGACGGTCCGATCGAGGTCGTGGATGATCCTAGTCAAGCGGACGCGGCATTCGACTACGCGCTCCCACTGATCCAGGTCTCCGCTGCGGATCCCGACACTCCGGGACACCCGAGCGTCTCCGGCGCGCATTCCTCGCTCGATGCGCTCGAGCTTGCGGTTGGACTTGCGAGGTCGGGCTCGGCCGCTGCAGTGGTCACTGGCCCGGTGTCGAAGGAGCAGCTCTACGCGATCGGCTTCCAGCACCCCGGCCAAACGGAGTTCGTCGCCGAGCGTTGTGGGGTCTCGCCCGGCAATGTTGTGATGATGTTGGCTGGTCCTACCCTACGGACCATCCCGGTCACCACGCACCTGGCGCTTCGAGACGTCCCTGGGCGGCTGACATCAGCCCTCATCGAATCTCGGGGTAGAGCCGCCTTGCGTGGGCTCCAGCGTAATTTCGGGATCGCAGAGCCGCGCCTCGCCGTGTCAGGTCTCAATCCGCACGCCGGCGAAGGCGGCAAGCTCGGCCAAGAAGAAGTCGAGATTATCGAGCCGGCCATTGCAGCGCTCGCGGCCGAAGGCTGGCGAGTGACGGGTCCGCATCCGGCGGACACGATGTTCCATCCCCGGGCCCGCGCCAACTATGACGCGGCGCTCTGCATGTACCATGACCAGGCGCTAATTCCGATCAAGGCACTCCACTTCGAGGAGGCCGTCAACATCACGCTTGGCCTCCCTATAGTCCGCACCGCGCCGGATCACGGCACGGCGTTCGACATCGCGGGACGGGACCTCGCCGACGCCCGCCCGATGGCCGCGGCGATCCGAATGGCGGCGGAATGCGCGGCGCTGCGCGCGGAGACGGTTTGAGCCAGTCCGTCGAGCCGCTGCGCGAAGTCATTGCTCGGCACGGGCTAAGCGCGAGCAAGGCGCTCGGGCAGAACTTCATCCTCGATCGGCAGCTGCTCGCTCGGATTGCCGCGATCCCGGGCGATCTGCACGGACAGCGCGTCTACGAAGTGGGCCCTGGTCCTGGCGGACTGACCCGCGCTCTGCTGGAGGCCGGTGCTTCGGTTGTCGCTGTGGAGCGCGACCGCCGCTGCATTCCTGCGCTGGAAGAGCTGGCTCAAGAGTTCGGCTCGAAGCTCCAGATCATCGAAGGCGACGCACTTCAAATCGATGAACGAGAGCTCATTGGGACTGGCGCGCATGTCGTTGCCAACCTTCCTTACAATGTCGGCACCGCACTCCTGCTCAAATGGCTTGGCGACGACTGGCCGCCATGGTGGCGATCGCTCACATTGATGTTCCAGAAGGAAGTAGCCGAACGCATCGTCGCTCAGCCAGGCAGCGGCGCTTACGGCCGATTGTCGATAGCATCGCAATGGCGCTCCCAACCCCGTATCGCGATGCCGGTCAGCCGCTCCGCGTTCGTGCCGCCGCCGAAGGTCACATCCGCGGTCGTGCACATCGTACCGAGCGAGGAGCCGGAGGGCGGCAGCGCCAAAATCCTTGGCAAGTTGACCGAGGCCGCCTTCGGCCAACGGCGGAAGATGCTGCGATCCAGCCTCAAAACATTCGAAGGCGCGACCGAAGCCGCCGAAGCGCTCGGCATCGACCTGCAACGCCGCGCCGAAACGCTCAGCGTCGATGAATATGTGAAGCTCGCGCGGGCGCTGAGCTAGTTTTTCTTGGGAACTTCCGGCGCCTTCGCCGAAGCCACGGTAGGACCGCGGCTGATCGCCTGCGACAACTGCCCCGCCTGCGGGCAAGCCTTACCTCCGCACAGGGTCTGCAATTTTTGAAGGTTCTGCTGAGCGCGAGCAATTGCGCCCATCTCCACCATCGCCTCGCCTTGGACGGCAATGGCGTCGGGGTCGTTGGGCTCGAGAAGCAACGCCTTGTTCGTCATCCGAATGGCCTTGCCGTAGAGATGCTGCTTCTCAGCCACCCGGGCGAGATCTACAAAAGCAGAGCGATTGCGCGGATCGACGGCAAGCGCGGTCTCGAGCATGTCGTCCGCCTCTTCCAGCTTCCCGGTAGCGGTCAGGGCCTTGGCCTGGCGCTGAAGCTCGATCGACTTGGGCTGGATCTGATCGTCGGCGCGTTGGCTCATCACAGGCGACGCAAGCGCCACGCCAGCAAAACCGACCAGCAGAAGACGAGGCAAGGAACGCATAGAAATCTCCACTTCAACCTCTGCCGCCTAGCACGAGCGCCCGAGCCGCGCGACGAAAAACCCGTCCGTTTGGTCGTGACCGGGCGTCAGCAGTCGCCCCTTCCCGTCCGTACGACCACCGGCAATGGTCGTTTGCTCACTAATCCACGATGAATGGCGCTCGAGGAAGCGCTCAATCTGGCCTGCCCCTTCGCGGGACAGCAGCGAGCAGACGGCATAGACCAGCCGCCCGCCCGGCCTGACCAGCTCGGCAGCAATATCGAGCAGACGCTCCTGAATGCTCAGCAACCCTTCGAGACGCTGGGGCGTCAGCCGCCACCGTCCTTCGGGGTTGCGGCGCCAGGTGCCGCTTCCAGAACATGGCGCGTCGACCAGGACGACGTCGGCTTTGCCACGCCAGTCATCGAGCTCCTCAAGCTCACGCGGCGGATTGAGCAGCCTGCTCTCGATGGTCACGCCCGCCCGCGCCGCCCGCTCGGGCAGCTTCGACAGGCGCGCCCGATTGCTGTCTGTCGCTAGGATCGCGGCGCTCGGAGCGGCCGCTGCCAAGGCGAGGGCCTTGCCGCCCGCTCCAGCACAAAGGTCGATGATCTTCTCGACCGCCTGCGGCTCGCATGCGAGGGCGATCAATTGGCTCCCCTCATCCTGGACCTCGACGAGACCCGTCGAATAAGCGGGATGATCATCTATGCGGCTGTCCGGCGCCAGGCGGATGCCCCACGGACTGAGCGGGGTCGCGCTCGCGCCATCGAATTCGGGCAGCAGCTCATCACGACGAACCCGCGCGGCGTTCGCCCGCAAGTCGACGGGAGCGCGTTCGAGAAGCGCGGGCCACTCGTCGCTCGTGACCAGTGGCGACAGCTCTGCCTCCAACCAGGCAGGGACGAAGGCTGCAGGGGCGACGACCTCATTCGCCTGTCGAGGCTCCGGGCCGCGGGGCTGCCCGAAGAGCTCCAGCAGTTCCGGCTGTTCTTCCATTAATCCCACAACGGCGCTTCGCCCGGTCTCAGGCCGTTCGGCCGCGCGACGGACGGCGCGGAACACAAGTTCACGAACGGCTCGCCGATCCTTCGATCCCGCGTATCGGCGGTGCTTGAAATAACGGCTGACAATCGTGTCCGCGGGCGGCCCGTTCTCCCGCGTGGAGACGATCACCTCATCGAGAACCTCGATTACCGCCTGAAGTCGAGCGGCGGGAGTCATGGTCTAGCGCGTCGGATAGTTGGGCGCCTCGCGCGTGATCGTCACGTCGTGCACGTGGCTCTCGGACAGCCCCGCGTTTGTGATACGCACGAACTTCGCCCGCTTCTGCAGCTCGGCAATCGTGGTCGATCCTGTATAGCCCATGGCCGCCTTCACGCCGCCGACCATCTGGTGGATGATCTCGCGGACTGCGCCCTTGTACGGCACCTGGCCCTCGATGCCTTCCGGCACGAGCTTGAGATGGTCCCGGATGTCCTGCTGGAAGTAACGGTCGGCCGATCCGCGCGCCATCGCGCCGACCGAGCCCATACCGCGATACGACTTGTAGGAACGGCCCTGGTACAAGAAGATCTCGCCGGGAGCTTCCTCTGTGCCGGCGAGTAGCGATCCGACCATGACGGTCGAGGCACCCGCCGCCAACGCTTTGGCCATGTCTCCACTCGTCCGGATTCCGCCGTCTGCGATCACCGGAACACCATTAGCCGCGCCGGCTGCATCCATGATGGCCGTCAGCTGCGGAACGCCAACGCCGGCAACGATCCGCGTGGTGCAGATCGATCCCGGACCGATGCCAACCTTGATCGCATCGGCACCGGCATCGACGAGCGCCTTGGCCGCGTCGGCCGTCGCCACATTGCCGGCCACGACCTGGACAGAGTTGGACAGGCTCTTCACACGCTCGACCGCCTTCGCCACGTCGGTGTTGTGGCCGTGTGCCGTATCGATGACGATGCAATCGCAGCCCGCATCGATCAGCGCCTCCGAACGCGCAAAACCTGCGTCGCCGGTCGTTGACGCAGCCGCGACGCGAAGGCGTCCCTCGCCGTCCTTGGTCGCGTGCGGCGCGGCGACAGACTTTTCGATGTCCTTGACGGTGATCAGACCGACGCAGTGATCCTGACGATCGACAACGAGCAGCTTCTCGATCCGCCGCTGATGAAGGATTCGCCGCGCTTCCGTTTCGGTCGTGCCCACCGGCACGGTTGCCAGGTTCTCTCTGGTCATCAACTCGCTGATCTTCTGGCGCGGGTTCTCGGCGAAGCGGACGTCTCGGTTCGTGAGGATGCCGCAGAGCTTTCCGGATTGCTCGACGATCGGGATACCGCTGATCCGGTTGGTCTTCATCAGCTCCAGCGCTTCGGCGAGCGTCTGATCGGGGGTCATGGTGATCGGATTGACCACCATCCCGCTCTCGAACCGTTTCACCTGCCGCACTGCCGCCGCCTGCTCTTCGATGGTGAGATTACGGTGAAGGACGCCGATCCCACCCAGCTGCGCCAGCGCAATCGCCATGTCGGTTTCGGTGACTGTGTCCATCGCCGAGGAAATGATCGGAATCTGGAGCGGGATCTCGCGCGTCAGGCGAGTGCGGGTGTCAGCTTGGCTGGGCAGGACCGAGGATTCGAGCGGTTGCAGCAGGACGTCGTCGAACGTTAGTCCAAGCGGGATATCAGCGACTTCGGTGAGATGGGCCATATCGGCCCATGGCAGAGCGAGGCCGATTCGCCAAGGGCTGCCAAGCGGCCGAGGGCTTCCACAAAAGTGATTGTCGTCAACGGCGGCGGCCGTTGCCTTCCCTTAGGGGTGAGCTTGCGAACATGGTCAGGAGGCAGGAATGCAGTTTCGGAAGTTCGGACCGACAGGCCGTGACGTCTCGATCGTCGGCCAGGGCACATGGGAGATCGACCAATCGAAACGCGACATAGCCATAGCCGCGCTTCGCCGCGGGCTTGATGAGGGCATGACCCACGTCGACACGGCCGAGATGTATGGCGATGCAGAGTTGCTGATCGCGGAAGCGATCAGTGGCCGGCGCAACGAGGTCTTCCTCGTCTCCAAAGTTCTTCCCCAGAACGCTTCGACCAATGGCGTGGTCGCAGCGTGCGAACGCTCGCTGTCACGACTGACGACGGACCGTCTCGACTGCTACCTGCTGCACTGGCGCGGCGGCATACCGCTGAGAGAGACGTTCGCGGGCTTCGAGCAGCTCGTCCGATCGGGCAAGATCCTCGCATGGGGCGTCAGCAACTTCGACGTTCCAGATCTCGATGAGGCGCTTCATATCGCCGGTCCAGGCAACATCGCGTGCAACCAAGTCCTCTACAATCTCGAGGAACGGGCGATCGAGCACGAGGTCATCCCCTGGTGCCAACAGCATGGCGCGGCGGTTGTCGCCTACAGCCCATTCGGGCACGGGCGCTTCCCCGATGAGCGCTCGCCGCGGGGAAGAGTGCTCGCCGAGATCGCCGCGGCCCACGACGCGACGCCCCGCCAGATTGCGCTCGCCTTCCTTACTCGCCATGCATTCGTGATTCCCAAGGCCTCGACGCCGGAACATGCCGCCGAGAACGCCGGTGCGGGCGATCTCAAACTATCAGAGCAGGAGGTGGCGCAGATCGACGCCGCCTTCCCTCGCGGGCCGAAGCCCAAGGTGTTGCCGACAATCTAGCAGCTAGCCGCGGTCGGACGCCCGCTCCAGCACCCGTCGCGCTGCCTCGACGTGCATGCGCTCGATCATTTCGTTACCGAACCGCTCGGCGCCCCCCTGGAAAGCATCGACGAGCAACCGAGCTCGCTTCACCTCTGCCGCACTCGGCGCGAACGCACGGTGGCAGGGCTCGATCTGGTTCGGGTGGATCAGGCTCTTGCCGTCGAAGCCGAGCCGCCGCCCCTCCTCCGCTTCCCTGAGGAAGCCATCGGGATCATCGAGCCCGTTGAATACACCATCGAAGACGGCAACGTCGGAAGCGCGCGCGGCCAGCACGATCATTTGCAGCGACGCCGAAATCGGTTCTCGCGAAGCATCGAGCGGCAGGCGCAGGTCTGAGCGCAGATCGTTTGTGCCCGCAATAAGCGCCGCTGCGGAGCCGGCGATCTGCGGTGCAGCCAAAACCCCGGCGGCGGTTTCGATCATCGCCAGTACGGGCTTGTTTACCGCTTCCGCGACACCGTGAACCAGATGTGCGGAAATCGCGCGGGGCACCACCACCAGATCGGCCTTGGAACGCGCAACTGCATCAAGGTCGAGGGAATGCCATTGCGTGCCCACCCCGTTTACCCGGATCGCGACGGGCACGCGCCATTCCGAAGCGACTGCAGCGACCGCCGCATCGCGCGCCGAGCTTTTGTCCGCCGGCTTTACGGCGTCCTCCACGTCGAGCACGACCAGGTCCGCTCCTGCATCTCGTGCCTTTGCAATCGCCCGAGGGTTGGATGCCGGCAGAAACAGAACCGACCTCACCGCGAAGAGGTCGATGCCTCTGTCGTTTTTCGCTTCCGCTACAGTCATGGCCGTCGCATCATGCCCCCAACAGGGGAGATCGGGGAAGAGTGATGCTTACCATTTTCATGACGGCGATCGCCGTTCTTGCGCTTTTGTTCGTCATGATGGGCGTCAAAATCGTTCGTCAGGGCTACCGTTACACGATCGAGCACTTCGGCCGTTTTGTTCGCGTCGCGGAGCCCGGCTTCAATTACGTGACGCCTTTCTTCTACCGCGTGGGCCGCAAAATCAACATGATGGAGCAGGTCCTTGATATCCCGGGCCAGGAGATCATCACCAAGGACAATGCGATGGTCGCCGTCGATGGCGTCGTCTTCTTCCAGGTGCTCGACGCCGCCAAGGCCGCATACGAGGTCAGCGATCTCTACCTCGCCATCATGGCGCTTTCGACGACCAACCT
Source organism: uncultured Alphaproteobacteria bacterium (assembly GCA_963754245.1). Classification (GTDB taxonomy): domain Bacteria; phylum Pseudomonadota; class Alphaproteobacteria; order Sphingomonadales; family Sphingomonadaceae; genus Sphingomicrobium. The sequence continues at coordinate 110,209 of CAVWET010000013.1, read as the reverse complement.
GCGCACGGTCATGGGCTCGATGGACCTCGACGAGACCCTGTCGAAACGCGATGAGATCAACACCAGGCTGCTCGCCGTCGTCGACAATGCCACCGAGAACTGGGGCGTGAAAATTACACGCGTGGAGCTGCGGGACATTCGCCCGCCGCAGGACATCGTCAACGCCATGACCAGGCAAATGAAGGCCGAGCGCGAGAAGCGGGCAGTCATCCTGGAAGCGGAGGGCTCGCGTCAGTCGGCGATCCTTCGTGCCGAGGGGGAGAAACAATCGGCGATCCTCGAGGCGGAAGGCGCCCGCGAAGCTGCGTTCCGTGAGGCCGAGGCGCGCGAGCGTGCAGCCCAGGCCGAAGCGGCGGCAACAAAGGCCGTCAGCGACGCCATCGAGTCCGGAAGCGCCCAGGCGATCAATTATTTCGTCGCGCAAAAATATGTTGAGGCGATCAAGGAGTTTGCCCGTTCTCCGAACGCCAAAACGATCCTCTTCCCGGTCGAGGCGACCCAGCTGATCGGCACGCTCGGCGGGATTGCGGAATTGGCCAAGGAAGCGACCGGCGGGTCGCCCGCAAAGGCGAAGACTGTGCCCAGCGTGCCTAAAGCGTCCGAATGAACTTCGACGGGATCGATCCTGCCTGGCTTTGGCTGATCGGCGGCGTGGTGCTGCTGATCGCCGAGGTGATTGCACCGGGGTTCTTCCTCATCTTCGTTGGCGCGGCGGCGCTGGCGACCGGGCTATTCACCCTATTGTTCGGCCTTGGCACGGTGCCACAGCTGGCGCTGTTTGCGCTCTACGCCCTGCTTGCCGTCATGATTGGCCGGCGCTTTTACGCAAACCGCCATTCGCTCAGCGCCGACCCGCTGCTCAACGATCCAGCACGGCGGCTAGTCGGAAAAGTCGTGACGGTCGTCGGCGCCGTGGACGACCACAGCGGCCGCGTTCGCCTTGGTGACAGCGAATGGAGCGCGCGCGGCGGCCCGGCGGCTATCGGCGAGCGAGTTCGGATCACCGGCGTTGACGGCAATTGCCTGAAGGTGGAAGCGGAGCGCCCCCTTCCGCCCGCGTAAACCGGAGTGCCTTCCTTGCCAGAATTCCAGATTTCCCGACGCGAGACGATCGGCGCGCTCGCTGCATCAGCTGCCCTGCCCATATTCGCCAAAGCAACTCCGGGCTGGGCGAAACCCGCCTCTGATGCTCAGGCCAGCGCACTATTGGACTCCGTCGCCGAAAACCTCCTTCGTCTTTATCCAGCGAATGCGACCAGCCTTGGCCTTGATGTCGGGCGCAGAGCCGAGCTCCGCTCGCAGTTGAGCGATCGTTCGGCGGCCGGTCAGCGGCGACTTGCGGCGACCATCAAAGCTGATCTCGCACGTGTCGAAGCACTCGACGAGAGCCGCCTCTCCTTCCCGGTTCGCACCAGCGTCGAAGTGGTGCGAAGCGCTTACTGCACGGCCATGGAAGGTTTTGCCTTCCCTTACGGCGACAATCCGGTCGCCGGCGATAGCTGGCGCAAGACGCCCTATGTCGTGATCCAGAATGTCGGCGCCTACATCGACACACCGCAGCTTCTCGATGCCGACCATCCCATCGAAAACACCGCCGATGCCGAGGCTTACGTCAGCCGCCTTTCGCAGTTCCCGCGCCAACTCGACGGAGAGCTGGAGCGGATGCGCTCGGCTCAAGCGCAGGGGCTCGTCCCACCGAACTTCCTCATCGACAAGGCGCTCGCCCAGCTCGCCATCGCCGCGAAGGGTGCGCATGAAGGCGGCAGTCTCGTCAACTCCCTCGTTCGCCGGACCAAGGATAAAGGCATCCCCGGCGACTGGGACGCCCGGGCGCGCAAAATCGTCACGACCGAGGTCGCGCCCGCGCTCGAACGCCAGATCGCCGAACTTCGGACAAAGCGTGCCGTCGCGACGGACGTCGCCGGCATTTGGTCGCGGCCGCACGGTCCAGAATATTACCGCTGGGCGCTTAAGGCGGGCACGACGACGAGTCTGTCGCCGGTTGAGGTCCACCAAATGGGCCTCGACCAGCTGAAGGAGCTGCACGGCCGGATGGACCCGATTCTCAAGAGCCTCGGCTACACGCAGGGCTCAGTCGGCGCCCGCATGCAGGCCCTGGCCAAGGATCCGCGCTACAAGTTCAGCGAAGGCGACAAGGGCCGAGCGGAGATACTGGCCTATATCCAGGAGCGGATTCGGATGATCCGCGCCGTCCTTCCGCGGGCCTTCAACACGATGGTGCCCGGCCACCTCGAGGTCCGGCGAATGTCGCCCGAGCAGGAGCCCGGCGCGCCGGGTGCGTACGGCGGCCCCGGATCGATCGACGGCAAGATCCCTGGCAAGTTCTGGATCAACCTGCGCAGCACCGACCTGCATAGCAAGTACAGCCTACCCGACCTGGCGGCGCACGAGGCGATCCCGGGCCATGTCTGGCAGGGCGAATATGCGAACAAGCTGCCGATGATCCGCACCCTCCTCTCGTTCAACGCTTATTCCGAAGGATGGGCGCTCTACGCGGAGCAGCTGGTCGACGAGCTCGGCATCTACGACGACTTCCCCGCGGGGCGCCTCGGCTACCTCCAGTCGATCGCCTTCCGTTGCTGCCGGCTGGTCGTCGACAGCGGCCTCCACGCCAAGCGCTGGACGCGCCAGCAGGGCGTCGACTTCTTCGTCAACGTCAACGGTTCAAACCCACTCGAGGTCGCGTCGGAAGTGGACCGCTATTGCAGCTGGCCGGGCCAAGCCTGCGGCTACAAGGTCGGGCACAGCACCATCAACCGTCTCCGGGACAAGTCGAAGGCGGAGCTTGGACCGAAGTACGATCTGCGCGCCTTCGACGACGCGGTGGTACTGGGTGGCAACGTGCCGATGGATGTGCTGGCAAAGAACGTGGACGAATATATCGCCCGGACGAAAGCCGCTTAGTCGAGGATCGTCGCACCCGCTTCGGGTCGGTGCGTCGTTCGTGGGGATCGCAAGCGCAGCAGGCTGAGGCCGGCGGCGATCAACGCTGCCACCGCCGAGGCTGCGAGAAGCTGCGGTCCCACGTCGACACCAAACAGATGGAAAGCAACTCCGACGGCGACGGCTCCCGTTGTCTGTCCCAAAAGCCTCGCGGTCGCGAGCATTCCGCCGGCGGCACCCGAACGGTTCCGAGGTGCAGAGCTCACGATGGTGCGATTGTTGGGTGATTGAAACAGTCCGAAACCTGCCCCGCACACGGCCATGCGCCACGCGATGTCGAGCGTGCTTGGGTCCGTCCCGAGGCGCGAGAGCATGAACAGGCCGAAGGCGAAGATTGCTAGCCCTATGCCGCCGATCAGACCTGCCCGAACGCGGTCTGCGAGGCGTCCTGCGATGGGCGCGACCACGCCGAGCGCCAGTGGCCACGGCGTCATCAGCAGTCCCGTCTGGAATGCACTCCTCCCGAGCACCGACTGGAAGAGAAAGGGCAGCGTCACATAGGCCAGCATCTGCGCCGCGAACGAGACGGTCGAAGTCGCGATCGACATGCTGAAAATGCGAATTCTCAGCAGATCGACGGGAAACAGTGGCGCCGGCATGCCCCACTCCCGCCGGACGAGAAGTACGCCCGAAGCGATCCCTGCGGCGATCAATGCGACACCCACACCCGCGCTCCCTCGAGCGAAAGTCTCGGCTCCGAAGACAGTGCAGCCCATCATCGCCGCGCCGAGAAGGCCTGAGATCCAGTCGAAGGCGTGACCGTGGCCGCCGACGTGCGGCAGCGACTTCCACCCCACGAACACTGCTGCGATGCCAATCGGAAGGTTGATCATGAACAGCCACGGCCACGATCCGACGCTGAGTATGATGGCGGCAAGCGTCGGGCCCGCTGCCGCCGACATCGACAGGACGAGAGCATTGTAACCGATCCCCCGCCCCAGCATCTTCGCCGGATAGGTCGCGCGAACCAACGCGGCATTCATGCTCATGATGCATGCGGCACCGATTCCCTGGAACACGCGAGCGAGGATCAGAGTGGTGAGGCCATGCGCGAGAGCGCACGCGACGGACCCGATCGTGAACAGCGCGAGCCCCGGGATATAAATGCGCCGATAGCCGAGACGATCGCCCAAGGCAGCCAGCGGAAGCAGCAGGACCGTGATCGTCAGCTGGTAGGCGTTGACTATCCACACCGACGTCGCCGCGGACGCGCCGAGGTCCTTCGCGATCGTCGGCAACGCCACGTTCGCGATCGACCCGTCGAGCACCGCCATGGCAAGCGCCAGCCAGATCGCGGCCGCCGACCAATAACGGCGCGGGATTGGAAGGCCGTCTTCGCTCTGCGGGGTCGAGATTTTCGTCTGCGCGACGTTCACTCGGGCGGAATTATCGGGACTGCTCAACGTTCCAACAGCATTGCCCTATGCAAAGCGCGAGGGGAAGGTGAGCATCCAGGTGCAGCGCACGACGCAAGGATTTCCCAAGGCCGAAGACTCGCCCGGCCTAGTCGATCAATTGCCATCTATTCGTCGTCAAAGCCGATCGTGTCGCGGACCACGTAGAGCGGTCGTTGCTTGGTCTCGGTGAGGATACGGCCAACATACTCGCCAAGCACGCCGAGCGAGATCAGCTGCACTCCACCGAGGAACAGTACGGAGACCATGATCGAGGCATAGCCGGGAACCGGATTGCCGAAGATCATCGTGTCGACCGTCAGGAAGATGGCGAACGCCAGTGCAAAGACAGCGATCAGCGCGCCGAGATAGCTCCAGACGCGCAGTGGAACCGTCGAAGTCGACGTGATCCCATCGAGCGCGAGGGTCCAGAGCTGCCAGTAGTTAAACTTCGTGGCGCCGACGCTGCGCTCCTCACGATCATACTCGACCGCGGTCTGGCGAAAGCCCGCCCAGGCGAACAGGCCCTTCATGAAGCGATTGCGCTCCGGGAGGGTGCGGATCGCGTCGACCACCTTCCTGTCGAGCAGACGGAAGTCGCCGGCATTGATCGGGATCTTGTCCTTCGAAATCCTGTTGTGCGCCCTGTAATACAGGTCCGCGGTCAGACGCTTGGGCAAGGAGTTGCTCGCGCGATTGCGGCGCACTCCAAACACCATCTCATAGCCCTCGCGCCACTTGGCCACCATTTCGACGAGCACCTCCGGCGGGTCCTGCATGTCGACGTCCATGGGAACCACCGCATCACCGCAAGCATGGTCGAGACCTGCGGTGATCGCGGCCTCCTTGCCGAAATTGCGTGACAAGGAGATCGCCCGCACGCGTGGCTCGCGAAAATGCGCCGCGGCAATGGCCGCGATCGTCTCATCCGTGCTTCCGTCGTCGACGAACAAGATTTCCCACTGACCCCCGTCCGTAACCTTGTCGAGAACCGCGGATACACGTTCAACGAAAGGGGCGACCGCATCCTCTTCGTTCTTGACCGGCGCGATCACGGAAAGCGTCGGCGCGCTGCCCGGTGCGACGCGTTTCGCGATTTTGCCCCCATGCTGGTTCAACCGTCTTCCTTCTGCAGGCACACGTCAGCTATCACCGCACAAGGTCAGTCTAACAGCGGAAGCGTTGATGCGTCGAGCGAACCTTTCCGCCCCCACGGCGACCTTCATCGCGGTCGCTGCTCGACATTCCCGACGCAACAAACGCTTGCTAGGGCGAGGCATGGCATATCCAATCGATCCCGTTGAGCTTGCTGCTGAGCTGATCCGCTGCCCGAGCGTCACGCCCGCCCGCGGCGAAGTGTTCGACATCCTCGAGACTGCGCTGAAACCGCTCGGCTTTGACGTGCACCGCTGGATCATGGGCGAGCCGCCCGACGGCCCTACCGAGAACATGGTGGCGATGCGCGGATCCGGCGCGCCGCACTTCGGCTTCGCGGGCCACCTCGACGTCGTTCCGCCAGGCGACGGCTGGACCCGCGACCCTTTCGACGCGCGGATTGAAGACGGGCTTCTGGTTGGGCGCGGAGCCAACGACATGAAGAGCGCGATCGCCGCCTTCGTCGCCGCGATCTCGAACATCGATCGGCAGGCCGGCACGATGTCGCTCCTGATTACCGGCGACGAAGAAGGCTACTCCACTTACGGCACCCCGCGGATCATCGACTGGCTGAAGGAGCGCGAAATCCGCCCCGACATGATCCTGATCGGCGAGCCCACTTCCGTCGACCGGCTCGGCGACACGGTCAAGATCGGCCGCCGCGGCTCGGTCAACATGTGGATCGAAGCGCCGGGTGTCCAAGGCCACGTCGCCTACCCTCACCGGACGACCAATCCCATTCCATCGTTGGCTCGGGTGATCGCCGCGCTCGACGCGCTTCATCTCGACGACGGCACCGAGCAATTCCCGCCGTCGAACCTCGAGTTCACCGGGGTCGACACGCCCACCCACGCAAGCAATGTCATTCCAGGGTCGGCCACGGCGCAACTCAACATCCGATTTAACAATCTGCAGCGGGGCGCCGACCTCGTTCGGCTGGTTGAGGAAATCGCCGAGCGCGAAGCTCCGGGCAGTGAGGTGTTTGCTCGCATCTCGGGCGAGGCGTTCCTGACGCCGCCGGGGCGGCTCTATGACGTGGTGGTGGAAGCGATCGAGGAAGAAACCGGAGCGAAGCCGGAACTCTCCACCAGCGGAGGCACTTCGGACGGCCGCTTCCTCATTCAGCTTTGCCCGGTGGTCGACTTTGGTCTGCCGAACGCAACGATGCACAAGGTCGGCGAATGCGCGGCCGTCGAGGACATTCGCGCCTTGTCGCGCATCTACGAAGGAGTGGTTCGGAAGGCGCTGAGTTAAGCGACGGACTTCGCGCCGCGACGGTTTGCGTTGCCGATCCAGGCAAGGAACTCTTCCTCAAACATCGGCTCGGCAAAGACATAGCCCTGCACGGTGTCGCAACCCATGGCGCGCAGGATGTCTGCCTGGGCAACCGTCTCGACGGCCTCGGCGACTACTTCCGCGCCAACGCCTTTGATCAACTGGATGACGGCCTGGATGACCACGCGCGCCTTCTCCGAAGTGTCGATGTCGCAGATCAGCGAGGGATCGAGCTTCACGCGGTCAAGCGGCATGGAGCGCAGCCGCGCAATGTTCGAGTAACCCGTGCCGAAATCGTCGATCGCAACGCGTACGCCATCATCCTGCAGCGTCCGGATTTCGCTGAGGATTGCCTCGCTGACTTCCATGGCAGCGCTCTCGGTGAACTCGACCTCGACCATCGACAGCGGCACTTCGGCCCCGGCGAAAGCCTGGCGCAGCTTATGGAAGAAATCGGCGCGATCCAGCTGGCGCGGGCTGATGTTGAAGGCGAGCCGCCCCTCGAAGCCGTCCCGGCGCCATGTGCCCAGCACGCTTGCGACCTCGCCCAACACCCACTCGCCGATCTCGGCGATGACGCCGGTCTGCTCGGCCAAGGGAATGAAGGTGTTCGGAAACCTAATTCCATCACGCGAATGGTTCCACCGGAGCAAAGCTTCGGCACCGCAAACTTCACCGGTGACCAGGCTCATTTGCGGCTGGAATGCCATCAGGAAGTCGCCGCGCTGTACAGCTTCGGTCAGCGCCTTTTCGGTCTCGACCTTCTCCTGATGCTCGGACGCCAGCTTGGCGTTGAACAGACAGTGCTGCCCACCACCGGCCGACTTGGCGCGGTACATGGCGATATCCGCAGCCCGCATCAGAGCTTCGATGCTGGTGCCGTGATCCGGCGAAAGTGCGACGCCGATGGATGCGCCAATATCGACGCTGTGGGCGCACAGCTCGAAGGGCTCGGAAATGGCGAGAACGACCCGGCGCGCAATCCGCTCGATGTCGTCGGCAGACTCGATCTCCGGGAAGAACATCGTGAATTCGTCGCCGGCGAGGCGAGCGAGCAGCGGACGCTGCCGCGCATTGCCGTTGAATTCCGCGTTGACCACGACACGAAGACGATTCGCGACCATGATCAGCAGCTGGTCGCCGCGTGCATGGCCCAGACTGTCGTTGACGCTCTTGAAACGGTCGAGGTCGACGAATAGCATCGCCGAATTCGAACCTTCAAGGGCATCGCTCAGCAATTTGTCCGCCTCGGAACGGAAGTGAAGCCGGTTGGGAAGCGAGGTGACGGGGTCGTACATGCCGAGCGCATGGGCGTTTTCGATTGAAGCCCGCACCTCGGCGAAAAGGGAGTCCACTGCTTGCGCAACCTTGGGCATTGACCGGCGGACGCTGGGCGGCGCTGGCGAAACCAGGTCACCGTCCTCGACCGCTAGGAGCCGTTCACTCAGGGCCGAGAGAGCGCGGGCGCTCTCGCTGTTCGGACGCTCGGAGGCGATGTAGCTGATCAGCAGGCAAAATACGCCGGCGGCAAGCGACGCGACGATCTTGTCGTCGAACTCCTTAAGGTAGAGGAGCGCGGCCAGTGAGAAAATGAAGGACGCAAAACCAGCGGCACACGACAGGATCGCGTTGCTGATCTTCTGGGCCGTGCCTGCTTTCATCGGTCCTGGTGCGTCCCGCCTGGCGGCAAAATTCCGCCCACGCACCTGCGTTAAAGAAAGGGGGTTAAGAAAAAGTCATCGGCGCCTCAGAATAATATAGAGGCTTCCACCCCCTCCGTGACGGCGGTGCGCTCCGCGGACTGCTGCGATGCTTCCGGAGTGTCGTGAGACGGCAAGCCAGTCGTGTACGGCAGCCCGAATTTTCCCTCGCAGCACAGGCGGTTCGCCGGGACGATGATGACCGGTGATCAAGAGCAAGACGCGCTCGCTGCGGTGTATGGCCTGATCGAGACCGCGATCGATCGCCTGCCACGCACTGTCGAGATTCATACCGTGAAGATCGAGCACTCGGTCGGGTTGGATATCGCCGGATCGCAAACGCTTGTCCCAGCTTCCATCGAGTGTCTTGACGTGGTGTGGTTGCTGCCTCGGCGTGGCGACCTTCAGCGGCGCGGTTGCACTCCGCTTGGAAGTCGCCTTTGGAGCAGTTTGCTGTGGTGGCTCTTCCGCGGGTTTTTGGGAGACTTTCTCGCGCGATAGTGGTGAGATCGTGGCCGTTACGCGCGACCAGAGCGCGGCCTCCTCAGGGCTGAGGGAGCGCACGGGCAACCACGCCCTTCGGCAGGAGAAGCAATGCTTGCCCCGATGCCGACATTCCGCCAGCGGTCGCGGTTGCCTCGTGCCCCCCGCCCCAGAAGGTATCGAAGCGATTGGAACCCTTGATGGCGCCCCCGACATCCTGTGCAACCCAGAAACCGCCGGCTTCGCGCCGATCGACCATCAGGAAAACAGGCGCTCCGAGCGGCACGAAATTCGGGTCGGCCGCCACGGTGCCATGCGGCGTGATGGGAAGGCCGAGCGAGCCGAGCGGTGGCCCCGTTAGCTCCCTAAAAAAGATGTACGACAGGTTCTCGCGCATGAGTTCGCGGCCTTGGTCGGGGTTCGCCCGGAGCCAGTCCTTGATGGCCTGCATGTTCGCGCCGCCCGGCGGAAGGATGCCGCGCTCGCGAAGCTGCCGCCCGATCGCGACATAGTCGCGGCCGTTCTGGTTGTCATAGCCGATGCGCATCACATTGCCGTCGGGCAGCCGAAGCTCGCCGGAACCCTGGATCTCGATAAAGAACAGCTCGACTGGATCAGCAGCCCAAGCGATTTCGAGGCCCTTATTGGCGAGCGCCCCGTCCTCGATCTCCGCGCGGCTGTAGTAAGGCACGCAGGCTCCGGTTTCATCGATACGGCTGCGGCCGGTCGTCCCATCCGGCCTCGTGCAGCGGACAAGATCCGGCGGCGTTCTGTAGATCGGCACGGCGTAACCGGGGGCCGGCGTCCGCGACCCGGCAGTCTCTGGAATATAGTACCCCGTGGCGAAGGCCTTGCCGTCACCGACACGGACCCAATCGAAATTATCCCGGAAGAACGCCGCTGCATTGCCGGGCAGCACGGTCTTTGCTCCGGCACAGACGCCGGCCCAATCCGCTCCGTAGCTAAGCAGCGATTTGTCCTGCCGCTGCTGCAAAGCCGGGCAGCTGATCAGGAAGGCCTGCAAAGCTCGCGCGGCTGATGCTTCATCAAGCGAAACTGGCGCGGGAACAATGTTGACGCCGGCGGCTCTTGCATTCGCGGGAGGCGGAGGGGGTGGAGGCAAAGCCGGAGCCGGCACCACAGTAGGCGGAGATGGAGCAGGATTCACCTGCACGGTCTTGGCGCAGGCTGCGATCAGGAGGAACGAGGCGAGCGCGAACGCCCGTGCGACGGACCTCACTCTTCCTCGTCGGTCTCGACCAAAACCCAGTTCGGGTCGCGCGAGCTGATGTCGCGGCGGAAGGTCCACAAGTCGCGCGTCTGGACGGCGTCGCTCAGCGAGCCAGCCACCACTTGCCCTTCGGCATTGCGCGTCACAGCGGCGATATCCGCCTCGAACCGCACGGTCAGCACGGCGGCGCCCCGCTCGGCGGAGGCTTCGGAGATGACCGCCTGGTCGATCGCCACGAGCCGGTTAGCGAGGGTGAGGCCCTCCGTCTTGCGCTGCTCGATCGCGCCGGTGAACGTCTCGTAGACATGGTCGTCGACGTGCGGCCGAAGCGTGTCCGCATCGCCCTTCCAGAACGACTCGAGGATCAGGCGATAGGCCGCCTTCGCGCCCTCGAGGAAGCGGGCAACGTCGAAGCTGGGATCGGCTGCCAGGATGGCACGTACGCCCGGGCCGGCAGTCGGTACGAATGCCATGTCCCCGGCGTCCGCGGGCGCGGCCGGAGGTGCCGCGGGCTGATGCGCGCGAGGCTCGATCCGAGGATCCGATTCGGCAGCCTTTGGAATGGGCTGGTGCTGCTCGTGCCCGGTCCGTTCCCCCAGCACGCTGTAGAGGCGGAGCCCGACGAACAATGCGACCAGCGCGAGGATAACGATAACGGCCAAGCTTGCGGTCCTACTTCAAACGAAACACCAACATAGTGCCGGACACGTAAATATTCCAACACCGCCGAACGCACGAGGCCGCCATTGCGCCCCATATTCGCGACTGCTAGTCGCCCTAGCAACGCGCCGCGGCTCAAGCGGCTCCCATTCAGCACCACGCTTTCGCAAGGAACATCAGGAAAATGTCTGAGCAGGAACCGATCACCGGGGGAAACGGATCGGGACAGACCGCCGGCGACCCGCAAGTTACGATCCTCGCCCAATACACCAAGGATCTGTCGGTCGAGAATCCGAGCGCTCCTCAGGTCTATCAGTGGCAAGTGCAGCCGAGCCTGGATGTGCAGTTCAACATCAACGTCCAGTCCGCCACCGACGACGTCCATGAAGTGGCCCTCAAGGTCGAGGTCACGGCTCGCTCCGAGAACGGCGTCCATTTCGTCGTCGACCTCAGCTACGCCGGCCTCTTCGGTCTTCGGAACGTGCCCGCCGATGCGCTTCAGCCGTTCCTTCTGATCGAAGCTCCGCGCCTGATCTTCCCGTTCGCTCGTCAGATCGTCGCCGACGCGGTTAGCGGAGCCGGCTTCCCGCCGCTCCTGCTCGATCCCATCGACTTCACGGCAGCCTACATGGCTCAGCTTCAGAGCCAGCAGGAGGGCGGCGCAGGCGGCGGAGAGCAGGTCCCGACCGAAACTGCGGGCGAAGCCTAATTAGCCCCGGCCGAAAGGCACCATGAACCTCGCCCGGTCGCTGGGATCCGTCGGCGGCCTGACACTCGTCAGCCGCGTTCTGGCGCTCGTCCGCGACACGCTCCAGGCAAGCTACGTCGGCGCCAGCTTTGCGTCCGACGCATTCTTCGTCGCGTTCCGCCTGCCCAATATGTTCCGGGCACTCTTCGCGGAAGGCGCCTTCTCCGCGGCGTTCATCCCGATGTTCAACCGGAAGGTCGGCGAAGCCGATGACGTGAATGCGGGCCTGCGCTTCGCCGAGCAGACCCTCGCGATTCTCCTGCCGGTTCTCGCGCTGTTCACCATCCTCATGCTGATCTTCGCCTGGCCGGTGACCTGGGGCCTTTCGGGCGGTTTCAAGAATCCGACGCACGAGCAATTCGCCTTCGCGGTCACTCTGTCGCGGATCACCATTCCCTATCTCCTGCTGATCAGCCTTGCCTCACTGCTCGGCGGAATCCTCAATTCCTTGCACAAGTTCTGGGTCAACGCCGCCGCGCCGATCCTGCTCAACATCTCGATGATCGTCGCTTTGTGGTTCTTCCACGGCCACGGTCCCGAGGCCGCTTACGAGACAGCCCGGGCACAGGCGATCTCCGTCACCGTCGGTGGAGTTCTTCAACTCGGCTGGCTGTTGTTCGCATGCAAGCAGGCGGGCGTCAGCCTCGCGATCAAGCGGCCGCGGATGAACGACGATCTACGCCAGCTACTGAAGCTCATCCTGCCGGCAGCGCTTGGCGCCGGCGCAGTCCAGGTGAACCTCGCCGTCTCGACGGCTCTCGCCGGAGGTTTGCTGGACCCGGGTTCCATCTCCTACATTTACTATGCCGATCGCCTGAACCAGCTACCTCTAGGCCTCATCGGGATCGGTCTCGGCACCATCCTGCTGCCGACCGTCTCCCGTCAGTTGAGCCAGAAGCGCGACGCCGAGGCGATGGACACCCAGAATCGCGGCGTGGAGCTCGCTCTGTTCCTAACTCTGCCGGCAACTGTCGCCTTCGTCTTTGCATCGGAGCCGATCATTCGCGGCCTGTTCCAGCACGGGCATTTCACTGCGATCGACAGCGTGCGGTGCAGCTGGGCGCTGTCGGCGTTTTCGCTTGGTCTCCCCTCCTACGTTCTCGTGAAAGTTCTGACCCCGGGCTATTATGCGCGGCACGACACCAAGACCCCCGTCCGCTACGCCGTCCAGTCCGTCGGCGTAAACCTAGTCGGAAATCTCATCTTGATTCCGGTGCTCGGGCGCTTTGGCTATGGCCACGTGGGGCCCCCTCTTGCCACGGCGGTCGCCTCCACGGTCAACGTCTGGATGCTCTACCGTACCCTTCGGAAGCGCGGTCACTTCGAGACCGACCGCCAACTGCGTCGCCGCGTGCCACGCCTCGCGATCGCGTCCCTCATCATGGGCGCCGCCGTCTTCCTCCTTGCGCCAGCGATTGATCCCTATCTCACCGGTTCGATCCTTCGCCGCGCAGGCGGCCTCGTCGTGCTTGTCGGCTCTGGCGCTGCTGTGTACGCGATCGCCTGCTTCCTTACGGGCGCTTTCGTGCTCGATGACGTGAAGCTCCTCCTCAAGCGACGGGCGCGAGAAGCATGACGGGTCAGCAAAAGATGCGCGTGGTTTCGGGCATTCAGCCGACCGGCGGACTTCACCTCGGCAACCTGCTCGGTGCGATCCTGCGCTGGGTGCGGATGCAGGACGAGGCGCAGTGCCTCTATTTCCTCGCCGATCTCCACGCGCTCACGGTGGACGTCGATCCCGCCGAGCTGCGCTCGAACGTGCGCGAGATGGCGGCTGCGCTGATCGCGAGCGGCATCGACCCGAAGAAGTCGATCCTGTTCCGGCAAAGCGCCCTCCCCGCGCATTCGGAGCTTGCGTGGATCCTTCAGGGCACCGCCCGAATGGGCTGGCTGAACCGCATGACTCAGTGGAAGGACAAGGCCGGGAAGGACCGCGAAGGAAAATCGGTCGGCCTTTTCACTTATCCCGTGCTGCAAGCCGCAGACATCCTGCTCTACCAGGCGACCCATGTACCGGTCGGCGAGGACCAGAAGCAGCACGTCGAGCTCACGCGCGACATCGCCATCAAGTTCAACAACGATTTCGACGTCGAACTCTTCGTTCCGCCAGAGCCCTTCATCGGCGGCGGAGCGGCGGCGCGCATCATGAGCTTGCGCGACGGCCGCTCGAAAATGTCGAAGACGGATCCGTCGGAGCAAAGTCGGATCCATCTCACCGACAGCGACGACGCGATCGCGCAGAAGATCAGGAAGGCGAAGACCGATCCTGAGCCGCTGCCGAGCGATCCGGCCGGGCTCGAAGATCGCCCCGAAGCCAAGAATCTCGTGGGCATCTATTGCGCGGTTACGGGCGAAAGCGTGGAGCAGGTGTTGGCGCGCTTTGCTGGACAAGGCTTCGGCGCGTTCAAACCGGCCCTTGCCGAAGTGCTGATTGGGCTGATTGCTCCGATCCGGGAACGCCTGGACGATCTTCGCTGGCATCCTGAAGAGATAGACCGCGTCTTGGCCGAGGGTGCTGCGCAAGCAAATGAGCTGGGCGCCCCTGTTCTCGCGAAAGCCCGGGCCGCCGTCGGTCTCACGGACTGAACGAGCGGCGGACTCACCGTGGCAAGCCACAGCCCCTCCACCGATCGCCCGCTGCCCCTGTCGCAGCGTCTCAAGCAGATCGCCGAAGAAACCGGACCTGACCGGCTGTCCTTCTCCGAGCTTGCGACACAGCTCCACTCCCGCTCGTGGGGCGGGCTGCTGTTCATCTTTGCGGCGATCAACGTGCTTCCACTGCCCCCAGGTACAAGCGCATTCTTCGCCCTGCCGATCCTCATCGTATCCGCTCAGATGATATTCGGCCGCGCGAGCCCCTGGTTCCCAGCACGCATCGACCGGCGCGGCGTCAAGAAGCATGAACTTCAACGCCTCATAGCGAAGATGGAGTGGCTCGAGCTTCGGGTCGAACGCATCTTTAAGCCGCGGCTTCCGGCACTAACCGGGCCCACCGCAACGCGACTGATCGGGCTAGTCTGCTTCTTGTTGGCGCTAGTCGCCGCTATCCCGGTCCCGCTTTTCCACATCGCGCCCGCGGCAGCGATCGTCCTGTTCGGTCTCGCCTTAATCTACCGCGACGGAGCGCTCGTCATTGCCGCCGCTATCGCCGGCGTCCTCAGCATCGTCGTCGACGCGATCATCATCGGCTCCGGCGTAGTCGCCCTCAGCTACGCTGCCTCCTGGCTGCACCTGTAACGTCAGCCCGACGCGTAGGACTCACGCTTCATCGACGGTTCACAGCTGTTGGTGCTATAGTGCGGCCTAATTGGCATTCCCATTTCCCGCTTCAGGGGGAGTAACCATGCGTGTGATCAAGCTTTCCGCAGCGCTCGCGCTCGCCGTGGCAGCCGTCGGCCTTTCCGGCTGCGAGACCGCTCTCAAAACCAATGTCACGCGCTACCAGGCCATGCCGGCGCCTCAGGGGCAGACCTTCATCGTCGTGCCCGGTGACGGAATGGCCCGCAATGGCGGCCTCGAATTCCAACGCTATGCATCGATCGTCGCCCAGCAACTCGCCGCCCGGGGCTACACGCCGGCGACCAGCACGCAGGGCGCGAACATGATCGTTCAGTTGGGCTACGGCGTCGATGGGGGTCAGGTTTATTATCAGTCGGACCCGTTCGGAGGATATGGTTACGGTCCCTATGGATACGGTGGCTTCGGATTCGGCCACACTTGGGGCCATTCCCGGTTCGGTTGGGGTTCACCCTTTTACTACGGCTGGAACGATCCGTTCTGGTACGGCGGCGGCATCGACAGTTATATCGAATATCATAGTCAACTCGACCTCCACATTCGTCAGAAGGGCACGAATGCGCCTCTGTTTGACGGCCGGGCGCAGGCGCGCTCCAGCACCAGCCAGCTCGATGCACTGGTGCCGAGCCTGATCGAAGCCATGTTCACGGGCTTCCCGGGACAAAGCGGTGAGACGATTAAGATCACTATTCCGAACCGGCCAAACACACAGGCCGCTCACTATTGATCACGAGGCCACAATAAGGCCCGCTGGAGCTTCTCCAGCGGGCCTTTTTCTTTGCGCACCGCTGGGTTGGACCTAACCCTCGAGCTGCCTTGTGAGCAGGCGAATGTCGGCGTCGAGCTCGGCGTCGCTGGCGCGCAGCTTCTCGATCTGCCGCACTGCGTGAATCACCGTCGTATGATCGCGTCCGCCGAAGCGGCGCCCAATGTCCGGCAACGACTTGGGGGTCAGCTGCTTGGACAAATACATCGCGACCTGTCGCGGGCGGGCGACCTCACGGGCCCGGCGGGCGGAGGTCATCTCGGCCTTGCGGATTTGGTAATGCTCGGCAACCTGCGTCTGGATCTCGTCGATCGAGATACGGCGCTGGTTGGCGCGCAGCACGTTGGCGAGAACCTCCTCGACGAAAGCGACGTCAATCTCGCGGCCGGTCATCATTGCATAGGCGCCGATCCGATTGAGCGCGCCTTCAAGCTCGCGGATCGAAGAAGTCACGCGCCGCGCTAGGAAGTCGATCACCGGGCGCGCCATCTCGACACCCGGAAGCGCCTCAAGCTTGGCAACAATGATGTTGAACCGCAGCTCGTAGTCCGCCGAGTTGATGTCGGCGACCAGGCCCCACGACAGCCGCGACAGGATCCGCGGCGCAATTCCGTCGAGGTCCTGCGGAGCCCGGTCGGAGGTGATCACCAGCCGCCGTCCCGCTGTGATGATCTCGTTCATAGTGTGGAAGAATTCCTCCTGAGTGGAATCCTTGCCGGCGATGAACTGGACGTCGTCGATCAGCAGCAGGTCCGCATTCCGCAGCCGCTGCTTGAACCCGATCGTGTCGTTTTCCTTCAGCGCACGGATGAACTCGACCATGAACTTCTCGGCCGACATCGAAACGACGCGCGCCCCACGGTTGTGCGAGAGGAAGGTGTGGCCGATCGCGTGCAGCAGGTGGGTCTTCCCGCGCCCAGTGCCGCCGTGGATGAAGAGCGGATTGAAGCTGACCGTTTTCGACGTGGCGAGCGTCCGGGCGGCCGTCGCGGCAACCTCATTGGCCTTGCCGACGATGAAGGTCTCGAACCGGTAACGCGGGTCGAAGTTCGGAGCGTTGGGATCACGCTCGGACGGCGGTAGCGCCTCCTCGAGGATCAGCAGCGGCGCGGGCCGCGGAGCATCGGAGGCGGCAACAAGCCGCACGTCGCGAACGACCGGCAAGACCGTCTTCCAGGCAAGGGTAAGTCGCTCACCGAAGTGGGATCGGACCCAGTCGGCCATGAACTGGCTCGGGAGCACGACGTCGAGCGTACCGCTGTCGGGCTCGAATGTTCCCAGTTCGGCCGGCTTCAGCCAACCGTCAAAAGTTCGTGCCCCAAGATCCCGCCGCAGTCCGCCGCGGATCGACTCCCAAGCGGCCTCAAGCGGCGCGGCAACAGTCCCCCCGACTTGTTCCGCAGACGAATTCGCCCCTGCGCCTTGCACTGGCCCGCGTCTCCCTCTCCCTGACCCCCAAAAGCGAAACAAAAACGTCCCGTCACGCGAAACGCGAGTCGCGCGTCTTGGGCCTCTTTGCTCTCTTGCGCCCGGCGCAGAACCGCGACCGGAAGGTTGTTTCTGAAACTCTCAGCGGCAGCTTTCAAGTGCCGTTTTTTCACAGAAGTGAAATAATAAGGCTTGACATAGGAAAGAGGCCGATAGTTGAAGAAATCGGCAGATTTCCGCCATTCTTACGGTAAGCGAAAGGTTAACACGGGTGCGAATCGCCGGAAATGCTGCATTTTTTTGACGAGCAGGAAATGCGAAGAGCCGCCGGTTCCCCGACGGCTCTGCTTGATCCGCTTTTACGCGCTTTTTTAGCCGAGCGACGCAACCCGTTTGGATAGGCGGGAAATTTTCCGCGCGGCCGTGTTCTTGTGGATAACGCCGCGCGAAACGCCGCGCGCGAGCTCCGGCTGCATCTTTTTCAGCGCTTCGGCTGCGTCGGCCTTTTTACCCGCGGCAATCGCCGACTTCGACCTGCTTGATGAAGGTCCGGATGCGGCTGATTTGCGAGTGATTGATCACGGTGCGCGTCGCGTTGCGGCGGATGCGCTTCTTGGCCTGCGGCGTATTCGCCATCGTCTTCCTCTAGCTCAATGAAAAACGGCGCGGCCAAAAGGCTCGCACCGAAGCGGTGGGCTCCCTAGCCGCAACCGCCGGCAAGGTCAACGTTGGCACTTGGGGCAAAAGAAGGTCGAGCGGCCACCCTGGACGATGCGCTTGACCGTCCCGCCGCAGGCGCATGGTTGCCCCTCGCGATCGTAGACGGCGAACTTCTTCGAAAAGTAGCCGAGCTCACCGTCAGGGCTCGCGAAATCGCGCAAGGTCGAACCGCCCGCCTCGATCGCCTCGGCAAGCACGTCGTGGATTGCCGGCACCAAGCGCTTTAGGCGTTCGAGCGAGATCGAACCCCCGGCTCGACGTGGGTGGATGCCGGCCCGAAACAGCGCCTCGCACACGTAAATGTTGCCCAGGCCCGCTACAATCCTCTGGTCGAGCAGCAACAGCTTGATCGATGCGGTGCGCCCGGAAAGCCGCCGCTTCAGGTCCCGCGGGTCGAGATCCAGCGGCTCCGGACCAAGCGCCTTGAACGGCGGCCAATCACCGAGTTCATCGGTTCGCTCGAGGTCGAGCGAGCCGAAACGCCGCGGATCATTCAACGCGACGCGCCGCCCCTCGTCTGTCTCGATGGTGAAGTGGTCGTGCTTTTCCAGCTGCGTCGGATCCACTCTCCAACGGCCCGACATGCCTAAATGGAACACGAGTGTGTCGCCGCGGTCCGTGTCGATCATTCCGTATTTCGCGCGTCGCCAAAGCCCGATGATACGCGAGCCGGTCAGACGCTGCCCCAGGTCGACCGGCATATCTCGACGGAGATCCGGCCGCCGAGCCTCGACGCGCGCGATCCGGTGCCCGTTCAGCACACGCTCAAGACCGCGGACGGTCGTCTCCACTTCAGGAAGTTCGGGCATTGCTCCGCGATATGGCGGACGGCTGCCAAGCCCGCTAGAGGCGCAGCCCTATGCCCGATCAGGTGAATTTCGGCGACAAACTGGTCAGCCCTGAAGAGAAGACGCGCCGCGTCGGGGCTGTCTTCAGCTCAGTAGCGCGGCGCTACGATGCCATGAACGACCTGATGTCGGGAGGCATGCACCGGCTCTGGAAGGACCGGTTCGTCAATCGCGTAAAGCCGCGGGCTGGCGAAGACATCCTTGATATGGCGGGCGGCACCGGGGACGTCGCATTCCGGATGGCGCGCCGCGGCGCGCATGTCACCGTATCCGATATTAACGCCGACATGCTGGAGGTCGGCAAGGAGCGGGCCAGACAGCGCGGCCTCACAGGACTGGAGTGGAAGGTGGATAATGCCGAGGCGCTCACCTTCGGCAATGCGGTCTTCGACGCGTACACCATTGTTTTTGGTATCCGGAACGTCACCGACATTCCTGCAGCGCTTCGTGAGGCGCACCGCGTTCTGAAGCGCGGCGGGCGTTTCTACTGCATGGAATTCTCGTCGAGCGACTGGCCCGGCTTTGCCAATCTCTACGAAGCCTGGGCGTCCAACGTGATTCCCCGCATCGGCAAGGCCATTGCCAACGACGAGGCGAGTTACCGCTATCTCGTGGAAAGCATCCGCCGCTTTCCCCGGCCCGAAGCGTTCAAGCGCATGGTCGCTGAGGCAGGCTTCATCCGCGCGGCAGCAGAGCCAATGCTCGGGGGCCTGGTGACCATTCACTCGGGCTGGAAGATTTGACCTCTTCAGTCACCCACCTGTGGCGTCTTTTGAAGTGGGGCCGGACGCTGGCGCGGCACGGCGCTCTTCGAGGCATCGAGGAAGATCCGATGACGCCGCCGCCCGTACGGCGGCTTGCGCGCATCGCCCGCTTCGGCGCGCGTATTCCGCCTTCGCCAGACTATGCTGCGGCGCTCGTTGCGATCGGTCCGGCAGCGATCAAGCTGGGCCAAGCTCTTTCGACACGTCCGGACCTGGTCGGCGAGCGCGCGGCCGAAAATCTTTCGCAGCTCCAGGACGATCTCCCGCCGGCCCCTTTTCGTCTGATCAAGCAAACCATCGAGCAATCGTTCGGAGCGCCGCTCGAGAGCCTGTATCCGGAATTTGACGAGACGCCCGTCGGCGCCGCTTCGATCGCCCAGGTCCACCGCGCGGTCACGACCGAAGGCCGCGACGTCGCCGTCAAGGTGCTTCGCCCCGGGATCGAGGAGGAACTCTCCAAGGCTATTGAGACGTATGAATGGGCGGCCGCCCACGTGGAGCGTTATGGCGACGAGGTTCGCCGCCTCCGTCCGCGCCAAGTCGTCGCCCAGTTCAAGCAATGGACCGCACGCGAGATCGACCTTCAGCGAGAGGCCGCGTCAGCTTCGGAATTGCGCGAAAACATGATCGCGGAGCCCGGCTATTATGTTCCGGACATCGACTGGCGCCGAACCGCCCGGCGCGTGCTCACGATGGAGTGGCTGGACGGCATCAAGCTGAATGATCGTGAAGCGCTCATCGCTGCCGGTCAGGACTGTAAGGCGCTGGCCGCGACGCTTGTTCGCGCTTTCCTCCGACAAGCGGTCGTCGACGGGTTCTTCCACGCGGATTTGCACCATGGAAACCTGTTCGCCCTCGCCGATGGACGGATCGCGGCGATCGACTTCGGCATCATGGGCCGCGTCGACCGGCGGGCGAGAGTGTGGCTTGCTGAAATCCTCTACGGCCTGATTACCGGCGATTACCGCCGCGTCGCCGAGATCCATTTCGAAGCGCAGTACGTGCCTCCACACCACAATGTTGAGGAGTTTGCGACCGCCCTGCGCGCCGCTGGCGAACCCATCCGCGGGCTACCGGTGAAGGAAATCTCGGTCGGGCGCATGCTTGAGAGCCTGTTCACGATCACTCGTGACTTCGACATGCCGACACAGCCGCACCTGCTCCTGCTGCAGAAGTCCATGGTGATGGAGGAAGGCGTCGCAACGGCGCTCGATCCGGACATCAACATGTGGGAGACCGCCGAGCCGTTCCTCAAGGAATGGATTCGCTCGGAGCTCGGTCCCGAAGCTTATTACGCCGACCGGATCATCGAGGTCGTCCGTGCGGTTAAGAAGCTTCCCGAGCTCATCGATCGCATCGACCAATACTATCCACCGCGCGGGGCGGCGCCTCCTCCTCCGCCCTTGCCGGATATCGCCGTGATCGAGCGCGGCAATTGGTGGGGATACGCACTCGCCGGCGCAGGTGGCGCACTCATCTGCGCACTGCTGCTGTTTGTGCTACGCTAGCGCTATGGCACGCGTGCTTCTCATCGTTGGCGGCGGGATCGCGGCGTACAAGTCGCTCGAACTCGTACGGTTGCTCAAGAAGGCCGGTCACACGGTCACGCCGGTCCTGACGAAGGGTGGCGAGCATTTCGTTACGGCGATGAGCTTGGGCACACTCGCAGAAAGCCCGGTGCACACGTCTTTGTGGGAGCTGAAGGAGGAGGTCGAGATCGGCCACATCCAGCTCTCGCGATCAGCCGACTTCGTGCTGGTCTGCCCGGCCACCGCCGACCTGCTCGCCAAGATGGCCGCGGGGATCGCCGACGATCTTGCGACGACGCTCCTCCTTGCCACCGACAAGCCGGTCATCGTCGCGCCCGCGATGAATGTCCGCATGTGGCAGCACGTCGCGACGCAACGCAACATCGCCCAACTCAAGTCGGACGGGGTTCGCATCGTCGACCCGGCAGAGGGCGAGATGGCTTGCGGCGAGTTCGGACCCGGACGCCTGCCCGAGCCTCAAGACATCGTGGACCAGGTCTCTGATCTGCTGAAGTGACGCTCGCCGGCAAGCACATCCTCGTCACCGCCGGCCCGACGCACGAGCCGATCGATCCGGTGCGCCTGATCGCCAACCGCTCCTCTGGCCGCCAGGGCTTTGCAATAGCCGCTGCCGCCGCCGAAGCTGGAGCACGCGTCACCCTCGTATCTGGTCCGGTCGCGTTGGAGACCCCGCCCCGCGTCGACCGCGTGAACGTCGAGACGGCGGAGCAAATGGCGAATGCCGTCATGACGTCGCTGCCTGCCGACGTGGCAATCCTTGTTGCCGCGGTCGCTGACTGGCGCGTCGAACCGTCGACGAAGAAGCTGAAGAAAGGCGACGGCCCGCCCAAGCTCAAGTTCGTGCCGACTCGAGATATCCTCGCCGAGCTCGGCGCCAGCGCTGAGCGGCCCCGGCTGCTAATTGGGTTTGCCGCGGAAACCGAAAAGGTCGTCGAACATGCGATCGCCAAGCAGATCGCCAAACGCGCCGACTGGATCGTTGCGAACGATGTGTCCGGTGACGTGATGGGCGGCCACCTTAACCGCGTTCATCTGGTCACCAGCGACCGCGTCGAGGACTGGCCCGAAACGAGCAAGGAAGAAGTCGCGCGGCACCTGATTGCGCGCGTTGCGGAATCGTTACGCTGAACCGCAGGAGCGGCAGCCGGGGTCGGGTGGAATTCGAATCTCACGCCAGCTCAGCTTCTCACCGTCGAACAGGTGAAGCTTCCCTGCCGGATCGTCTCCAATCCCAACGATGAAGTTGATCGCGAGAAGCGCCGCAAAACTCCCGACCGTGGCAGTCAATGCGCCCAGCACCCCCAGCTCCGCGCAATTGTCGCAATCTTCAGCGTCGAAGGCGTCGCCGACGAAGCAGCGATAGCAAGGCTTCGATCGGAACAGTCCCACCTGTCCCTGGAACTGAACCGCCGCAGCCGACAGCAGTGGAATTCCGAGGACGACGCAAACGTCACTCACCGCAAGGCGCGTCGCAAAATTGTCGCTGCCATCGATCACCAGATCATGACCGGCAAGCAGGCGCTCCGCATTCTCCTTATCGATCCGCTCTTGCACGGGCGTCGCTTTCACGAAGCGGTTGAGCCGGTGGACAAATTGCAAAGCGAGATCCGCTTTGGAATAGCCCTCATCCCGCTCCCGAAAGAGCAGCTGCCGATGAAGATTCGCCAGCTCCACGACATCGAAATCGACGATCGTCAGTTGGCCCGCGCCGGCAGCAGCGAGCGCCGGGATGACCGCGCTGCCGATCCCGCCCGCGCCAACGATGGCGATTGTTGCTGCCTTGAGCTTTCGCTGCCCAACAGCGCCGACTTGCGGCAGCACGATGTGCCGCGCGTAGCGGTCGAGCTCAGCGTCGGTGAGGTTCACCGCCCCGTGGAGCCGAAGCCCCCGGCTCCCCGGCTCGTTACGGTCAACTCGGCGACCTCGCGAAAGGCCGCCTTCTGCACGGGCGCCGGCACCAGCTGAGCAATTCGCTCACCCCGCCGCACCTCGAAAGGCTCGCTGCCGAGGTTGGCGAGGATGACCTTCACCTCACCCCGATAGTCGTGATCGATGGTACCGGGAGTGTTGAGGCAGGTGATGCCGTGCTTCAGCGCAAGTCCCGAGCGCGGTCGAACCTGCACCTCGTAACCCTCGGGAATCGAAATCGCGAAGCCGGTTGCAACTGCATGGCGCTGGCCCGGAGCGAGCGTCACGTCCTGGGCGGCCACGACGTCGAGCCCGGCGGCTCCTTCGGTCGCGTAGGTCGGTGCAGGCAGGCCTTCCCCGTGAGGCAGCCACTGCAGCTGAATGTCAATCACTTCGCTTTCCTCTTGGCGGGCTTGCGGCCGCCTTTCTTCTTCGCCGGCCCTTTCGAAGCGCGCTCATCGATCAGCCGCACGGCCTCGTCCAGCGTCACCGCTTTGGGGTCGGCACCTTTCGGAAGGGTCGCATGCGTCGTTCCATCGCTCACGTAAGGACCGTAGCGGCCTTCCATGACCTTCACGTCCTTACCGTTCGGATGCTGCCCGAGCACCGCGATTGGCTCACGCGAGGCGCCGCGCTGGCGACTGCCGCCGGACGCGGCATCCGCAAGTTTCGCGACCGCGGCGTTCATTCCAGTCTCGAACACCTCCGCTGTGGACCCGAGCTTCGCATATTTCCCGTCATGGGCGAGGTACGGCCCGTAACGCCCGATGGACGCAGTGATGGGCTTCCCAGTCTCAGGATGCGCGCCGATCTCGCGGGGCAATGACAAAAGGCGCTCGGCTATTTCAGCGTCTACGTCCGCGACCGGAACGTCTTTTGGGATGGAGGCCCGCTTGTCGCCGCGCTCGACATAAGGTCCGAAGCGGCCCGACTTGAGCGTAATGTCGTTGCCGAGATCCTGCGGCCCGTCGCTCGCCTGGCCCTCGGCGCCGCCCTGACCGAACTTCTGGGTGTAGCGGCAATCGGGATAGTTGGAGCAGGCGACGAACGCGCCGAACTTGCCGCCGCGCAGGGACAGCCGTCCATTGCCGCACTGCGGACAAATGCGCGGATCCGATCCGTCATCGCGCGGCGGATAGAGCCAGGGCGCAAGGAACTCGTCCAGCGCCTGCGTGATCTCGGACGGCTTCTGGTCCATGACCTCGCCGGCCTTCGGCTTGAAGTCGCGCCAGAAGTCATCGAGTAATTTCTGCCAGTCGAGCCGGCCACCGGAGACGTCGTCCAGCTCTTCCTCGAGCTCGGCGGTATAATCGTAGCTGACGTAGCGTTCGAAGAAGCGCTCGAGGAAGGCCGTCACGAGCCTGCCGCTCTCTTCAGGAACGAACCGGCCCTTCTCGACCCGGACGTACTCGCGGTCCTTCAGCGTCTGAAGCGTCGCGGCATAAGTTGACGGCCGCCCAATGCCCAATTCCTCGAGCCGCTTCACCAGGCTCGCCTCGGAATAGCGTGGTGGCGGCTGCGTGAAGGACTGTGTCGCCTCGACGCCGGTCTTCGCCGGAACATCGCCCTGCGACAGGGACGGCATCCGCGCACCCTCCTCGTCTTCGGCTTTCTCGTCCCGGCCTTCTTCGTAAAGAGCGAGATAGCCGGGGAAGAGCACGACTTGCCCGCTTGCACGCAGCACGGCCCTGCCCGCGCCGTCGGCTAGCTCGACCGTTGTTCGCTCGAGGCGAGCGGAGGCCATCTGGCTGGCAAGTGCGCGATTGTAGACCAGCTCATAGAGGCGAGAGTAATCGCCCGTTGCAGCCCGTGCCCGGTCGAAGTCCGTCGGCCGAATCGCCTCATGTGCTTCCTGGGCGTTCTTGATCTTGCTCTGATATTGCCGCGGCCGATCCGGCACGTAGCCCGCATCGTATCGGTTCTGGATCGCCCGCCGGGCGGCACTCACGGCTTCAGGCGCCATGTCGACGCCGTCGGTCCGCATGTACGTGATGAGACCATCCTCATAGAGACCCTGCGCCACGCGCATCGTATGGCTCGCGGAGAAGCCGAGCTTGCGCGCCGCCTCCTGCTGCAGCGTGGAGGTGGTGAAGGGCGGCGGCGGGTTCTTGGCAAACGGCTTCGTCTCGACGGAGGAAACCGTGAATTGGCCTGCTTCGACGACTGCCTTCGCCGCGTCGGCATCGCCGCGGTTGCCAATGGTCAGCCGCTCGATCTTCTTGCCATCGAGCTGCGCGAGGCGCGCCGTAAAGCTCTGCCCGTCCTTGTCGAAGGCCGCGGTGATCGACCAATATTCCTGCGGACGGAAGATCTCGATCTCTCGCTCACGGTCGACGACCAGTCGAAGCGCGACCGACTGCACCCGGCCCGCGGATTTGGCGCCCGGAAGCTTGCGCCAGAGGATCGGCGAGAGCGTGAAGCCGACCAAATAGTCGAGCGCCCGCCGTGCCCTGTAGGCGTCGATCAAATCTTCATCGAGACCGCGCGGATTGCGCATGGCCTCGGTGACGGCCGAATGGGTGATTGCGTTGAACGTGACGCGCTGCACGTCTTTCGGAAGCGCCTTCTTTTGCCGAAGCACCTCCTGGACATGCCAGCTGATTGCCTCGCCTTCTCGATCGGGATCGGTCGCGAGGATCAGCGTGTCCGCCGTCTTCGCTTCGTCCGCGATGGCGCGCAACTGCTTGGCGCGGTCGGGAGAGACCTGCCACTCCATGGCAAAGCCGTGCTCCGGATCGACCGAGCCGTCCTTGGGCGGCAGATCGCGCACGTGCCCGAACGAAGCGAGCACCCGATGCCCGCGTCCCAGATACTTCTCGATGGTCTTCGCTTTGGCCGGCGATTCGACGACGACCAGCTTCAATGAAAGTTCTCACGCATACGCGTAAGGTGGGGACTGAGGATTCCGCTCGTCAAGCCACTCGAAGGCTGACCTTCCCGCCGGCGTGGCGATCGATCCGGCCCGCGAGGTCCAATTCCAGCAGCGCCATCTGGACCGCCCCTGAGCTCGCTCCTGACAATCGGATGATCTCGTCGACGGGCACCGGCGAAGGCCCGAGCAATTGCCCGACCGGCCCACCGCGCCTTCGTCGCCGTTCACCAGCTGAGGCTCGGCGCGATAGCCCACCGACGCTGAGCGCACTCGCGCTTCGATCTGGCCAAGTTCCTCGACGACGTCGCGTGCGTAGCCGCGCAGTGATCAGCAAAGTCGACCTCGGCGCCGCCTCGACCACCACCGTCGCGGCGCTCAGCCCTGCGATGATCCGGTTACGATAGGGAAAGTGCCGTGCCCGCGGCTCGGTTCCAGGCGACATCTCCGCAACGACAAGCCCTCGCTCGTACATCGTCCGCTGTGGCTGCTCGTTCTCCGGCGGAGAGAAGCCATCGATCGCTCCCGAGCAAGATCGGGCACGGCCTCAAGAGCCGCTGCTGCGCTCCCGAACCGCCGCATCAATTGTCGAAAAGTCACCGGACCTATCCCCGGCGTTCGGACCAGCCTCAGCCGTTCGACAAGATCTTCGTTCAAGCCTTGGCTCTCCCAATGCGTGGCTCGGTCCCAGCCTTCAGTCGAAGGATGTTCTCGCGGTGCTTCCATAGGATCAGCAACGTGAAACCGAGCAGCATTGGGAAGAGCGGTGAGTGAAGGATGAGTGCAGTAATCGGCGCGCTGATGGCAGCGGCCATTCCCGAAACGGACGAGATTCGAATCGTCCGAAGCAGGAGCAGCCAGACGACGGCGTACGCGATCGCCGCGATCGGCAGCAGCGGGATAAGGACGCCGAGGAAGGTGGCAACGCCTTTGCCGCCGTGAAACTTTAGCCAGACCGGGTACAGATGACCAATGAATGCGCCGGCGCCTGCGGCTGGGCCGGCCTCAGGACCGAGAGCCCATTGAGCAAGCAGAACGGCTGCCGTGGCCTTGAGGCAGTCCAGCAGCAAGGTCAGCGCGGCGAGGAACTTGCTCCCCGTGCGCAGCACGTTGGTCGCACCGATATTGCCCGACCCGATCTTTCGCACGTCGCCCTTGCCGGCGAGCAGGGTCAGCAGCAGCCCGAACGGGATGGACCCGCACACGTAGCCAAGCGCCGACGCTATAAGCAGCTCGCGGGTCATGGCTGGGGTGAGTAGCAAACGGGAACGGCAGCGCAACTTGCGGCTGCTGACTTCGCGCGCCACAGAGCCGCCGTGGACGCGAACGCCCCCATCCTGTTCTTCGATTCCGGCGTCGGTGGATTATCGGTGCTCGGCCCGACGCGCGAACTGCTTCCGAACGCGCCGATCGTCTACGCGGCCGACAGCGCCGCCTTTCCGTACGGCAAGCGCAGCGAAGCCGAGATCGCGAGCCGCGTTCCCGCTCTCCTCGGCCGCCTCGTGGAGCGGTTCCACCCGCGCCTCGCGGTCATCGCCTGCAACACGGCATCGACGATCGCGCTCGATCACGTCAGATCGGCCCTGGACCTGCCGGTCGTCGGCACCGTCCCGGCGATCAAGCCCGCAGCGGAAATCTCGAAGTCGCGCGTCATCGGCGTCCTCGGCACCGAAGCGACCGTCCGCCAGCCCTACGTCGACGACCTCGCCGTCAGGTTCGCCTCGGACTGCACCATCATCCGCCACGGCTCCCCGGAACTTGTGGAGCTGGCCGAAGCGAGGCTCGCTGGCGAGGAGGTCAGCACCGACGCGATCCGCGCTGCGGCCCAGCCGATGTTCGACGCAGCGCAAGGCGATCGCATCGACACCGTCGTCCTCGCCTGCACGCATTTCCCGCTGCTCGGGCCCGAACTTCGAACCGCCTTTCCCGACGTGACCTACGTCGACGGCGGCCCCGGCATCGCCCGTCGCATCGCGTGGCTGACACGGGAGCAGCCATGGCCCGCCGCGGTCGCCGAGGGGCTGATGCTGTTCACAGGGCCCGCGCGTCACCCCAGCCTCGCCAAGCTGACCCGCTACGGTATCGGCGAGATTAAAACCTTGTAAGCCACGCCAATTGCGAGTTATTCGCAATGGAATCTCGGAAGAGCCGAAGCTAAAGGGCGATTTAGAGCGAGTGCCCTTGGACTACGACCGCATCTTCAAATCCGCGATCGAGCGCCTTCACGATGAGGGCCGCTATCGCGTGTTCATCGACATCCTACGGACCAAGGGAAGTTTCCCCAACGCCATGTGCTTCGGCGGCAACGGGCCGAAGCCGATCACTGTCTGGTGCTCCAACGACTATCTCGGCATGGGCCAGCACCCGTCCGTCGTCGAGGCGATGGAAACCGCTCTTCGCGACGTCGGCGCGGGCTCGGGCGGCACCCGCAACATCAGCGGCAACACGCACTATCACACGGAACTCGAGGCGGAGCTTGCCGACCTGCACGGCAAGGATGGCGCTCTTCTCTTCACCTCGGGCTACGTTTCGAACGAGGCCGCGCTCTCTACCTTGGGCAAGCTCCTCCCGGACTGCATCATCTTCTCGGATGAGCTCAACCACGCCTCGATGATTGCCGGCATCAAGAACAGCGGCTGCGAAAAGCGCGTGTTCCGGCACAACGATCTTGAGCATCTCGAGGAATTGCTGGCGGCAGAGGATCCAGAAACGCCCAAGCTGATCGCGTTCGAGAGCGTTTATTCGATGGACGCCGACATCGCTCCGATCGGCGCAATCTGCGATCTCGCGGACAGGTACAGTGCCCTGACCTACCTCGACGAGGTACACGCGGTGGGCATGTACGGCGAACGCGGCGGTGGCATTTCCGAACGCGATGCGGTCGCGCACCGGCTGACGATTATCGAAGGAACGCTCGGCAAGGCTTTCGGCGTGATGGGCGGCTACATCACCGCCAACCGGATGATCATCGACTGCATCCGCAGCTACGCGCCCGGCTTCATTTTTACGACGTCGCTGTCGCCCGTCCTCGTCGCCGGAGCGCTCGCGAGCGTCCGCCACCTTAAACAATCGATCGAAGAGCGCCGCGCCCAACAAAATTCGGCGGCGATGCTCAAGGCGAAGTTCGCTGCGGCCGGGCTCCCCGCCATGCCTAGCGAAACCCACATCGTGCCCCTGCTCGTCGGTTGTCCGGTCAAGGCCAAGCGCGTCAGCGACATCCTGCTGGCCGAATACGGCCTCTACGTTCAGCCGATCAATTTCCCGACTGTGCCCCGCGGCACCGAGCGCCTGCGCTTCACGCCGGGCCCGCACCACACCGCCGAGATGATGGACGAGCTGACCGCCGCCCTCGTGGAGGTCTGGAGCCGGGAAGAAGTCCGCGTCGCGGCCTGAACTTCCTGTTTAATGCCGACTAACTGCTGGTAGCATCAGCCCTGAACGATTCGGTTCAGGGGGTCCGATTGGCTGCATCGATCACGAAACGGTGGCGGCTAGGCGCCCGGCTTCGGCCGATGCCGGAAACACATGCTCGCGCAGTGCGGGTGGTCTGGGCCCTCGTTTTTGCCTTCGCGTTAACCATCGATCTCGTTGCGACCGCGTACTCGTTGCGCTCCACCTACGATTATTCCATCGCTTTTCAGGAGCTCGGCCTCGACTACGACGTCCAGGACGACGGGTCGGTCAAGGTCGGCCAGCTGCCCAAAGAAGGCCAAGAGCCGCCGCCGCTCAATCTTCGAGTGTTGGAAATCAACGGCTACAAAGTCCCCACCGATGCCACGATCGGAAGCCTCTCGAGCATGCTCAAGGCCGCACCTAGACCGACCGTTGCTCTCAAAGTCTTGGGCCCAGATAGACGGCTGAGCGAACTGCACCAGGCGTACCACCCGATCAAGTTGAGCGCGGACACCGAGAAGTCATGGGCGCTTCGCGTCGGCACCCGTATCGCTACTGCATTATTCGCCTGCTCAATACTGCTCTTGTGCAGCTTTCTGCTTGCAATGAGACGGCCTGCCGACCCCGTCGCAATGCTCTTCGCGGTCGTGTTCCCTCTGATGGCAGCCTCGATCGACCCGTCAATCCAGCTGTGGATGTGGACTGGATACGGCTGGATGGAGGACGTGCTTTCAGACAGCTGGTATTATCTGCTGCTGATCGCGCTCGCCGTATTCCCCGACGGCGTCTTCGTGCCCCGGTACCTCCGGTGGCTGTTTGTAGCCTCTCTTCCGCTCATCGCCTTTCTGACGCTGCCGCAAGTCAACGCAACCGTTCAGGTCCTCGTCGGCGTCGGCGTCTTGTTGCTGCTGCTCGGCGGACAAATCGTGCGGTACCGCCGCCTTCAGCCGGGAATTGAAAGGCAGCAGATCAAATGGGCCGCGTTCGGCTTCGCGGCTGGTTTCATATTGCTGCTGATCGCCTTCATGATGGTCGCTTTTATCCCAGAGGATTCGAGCCAGCAGAATCCGCTCTTCAACCTCGTCACGCTCGTGTTTTTCTCGCTGGGCATGGCAATGATTCCGCTCGGCCTTCTGGTCGCGCTCACCCGTTTCCGGTTGTGGGAAGCCGACACGGTCATCAGCCGTTCGGCGGCCTACGCGGTTGTTACGCTGATTGTCGGCGTCGTCTGGGCCGCAAGTTCGGACCTCGTGAAGCTGGTCATCGAAGGCGTCATCGGACGCGAAAGCCAAGCCGGCGCCACGACGGTGGGCGCGATCATTGCCGCCGGAATATTCTCTCCCACTCAAAATTTCGTGCTCGGTTGGACTCGCCGGCACTTCGGTGGCCCGCTTGATCAGATGCAGAGCGCCGCAGGTCGTCTAAAGACCTGGGGCCTGACCGAACCACCCGCCGAGGTCGCAACGCGAGCTCTCGCGATCATCGACAGCGTAATTCATCCGATAGCGTCCGCCATCGTGGTCGATGGGGCGCTGACCAGGGAGCTTGTCGCCGCGCGTAATGCCTCGTCGGCGGACGACCCACACCTGATCGAACGGCTCGCGATTGCTGACGAAGAGAGTCCCGTGGGCGTGCTCCTTCTAGGACGGCGCTCGGACGGGAATCGCTACAATCGTGAACAGATGGAAGCCCTGCAAACGCTCATGCCATCGCTCGCCGAAGCCCTGCGCGTCGCGCGCAGCCACCATTCGCGGGAAAGCGAGATGCAGCACCGGCTGGATGAAATGGCAGCCCGCCTCGCTCAGCTCGAGGGCGGCACCCCGAACCCGGCCTGAGGCTGTCCTACAGACCGCAGTTGCGCCTACGACGATTGCGTGACGAACCGCGAACTTAATTCCGCAGCCGCAAACCAGCGCACCGGGGGCGGCTGCGCATGCTCGTCAGTGCGAAGATCAGTGAAGATCGGGCTGTGGCGCGCTCCGGCTTGGCGCGTTAGGAAGGGTCATGCGCATCGCCCTCGCCGCTGATCACGCCGGATATTTGCTCAAGGACGAGCTCGTCCGCTGGCTGCAAGGACAGGGGTACGAAGTGACCGACCTTGGGACCAATGGCCCGGAGAGCGTGGACTATCCCGAATACGGTCGCAGGTTGGCCCAAGCTGTCACTGCAGGAGAGGCGGAGCGAGGGATCGCCGTGTGCGGCACCGGGATCGGCATTTCGATTGCCGTCAATCGGGAGCCCAAGTGCCGCTGCGCGCGCGTCGACGATCCTGTTTCGGCGCAGCTTTCCCGAGAGCATAATGATGCCAACGTGCTTGCTCTCGGTGCCCGCCTCATCGGCAGCGACATGGCCAAAGCCTGCGTTGCCGCCTTTCTCGATACTGGCTTCGCCGGTGGGCGCCACCAGCGCCGCGTCGACCAACTTTCCCAGGAATTGCAGGACACCGACTGATGGCCACCGCTGCCGACCTTGAGCAACGCCAAAGCTACCGAGTGCCGCACGGCTTTTTCACCAGCGGCCTGTCGGAAAACGATGCGGCAGTCGAAGACGCGATTCGCGCGGAACTCCGCCGTGAGCAGACTCAGATTGAGCTGATCGCGTCCGAGAACATCGTCAGCAAGGCTGTGCTCGAAGCCCAAGGCTCGGTTCTCACCAACAAATATGCGGAAGGTTATCCGGGCCGCCGCTACTACCAGGGCTGCGGGCCATCCGACGCTGTTGAAACGCTGGCGATCGAACGGGCAAAGAAGCTGTTCGGCTGCCAGTTCGCGAACGTCCAGCCGCATTCCGGCGCGCAGGCGAACGGTGCGGTGATGCTCGCGCTTCTGAAGCCGGGTGACACGATCATGGGATTGAGCCTCGCTGCTGGCGGCCACCTCACGCACGGTGCTCCGCCGGCCCAATCCGGCAAGTGGTTCAACGCGATCCAGTACGGAGTTCGCCAAGACGACCATCTCGTCGACTTCGATGAGGTGGAGCGGCTGGCGAAGGAGCACAAGCCGAAACTGATCATCGCTGGCGGATCCGCCTATCCCCGGCATTTCGACTTCAAGCGCTTCCGCGAGATTTGCGACGAGGTCGGCGCGCTGTTCCTCGTCGACATGGCGCACTTCGCAGGCCTTGTCGCAGCGGGCGAGCACCCCACACCCTTTGGTTTTGCGCATGTCGTGACGACGACAACTCACAAGACCCTGCGCGGACCTCGGGGCGGCATGGTCCTGACCGACGACGAGAGTATCGCCAAGAAGATCAACTCGGCTGTCTTCCCCGGATTGCAGGGTGGTCCGCTGATGCACGTCATCGCCGCCAAGGCGGTCGCGTTCGGCGAAGCGTTGCAGCCCGAGTTCAAGACCTATGCAAAGGCCGTCATCGCCAATGCCAGGACGCTCGCCGGACGCCTCAAGGAGCGCGGCTCCGACCTCGTTGCCGGCGGCACCGACACGCACGTCGCGCTCGTCGATCTCCGCCCGCTGGGTCTCACCGGCAGGGATGCGGACGAAAGTCTGGAGCGCGCGGGTATCACCTGCAACAAGAACGGTGTCCCCTTCGACCCGCTGCCGCCGGTCAAGACGAGCGGCATCCGCGTCGGCTCTCCGGCAGGGACGACGCGTGGCTTCGGCGAGGCCGAGTTCCGCGACATCGCCGATATGGTTGCCGACGTGCTCGATGGGCTCGCCAATAACGGGCTGGAGAACAATGGCGCGGTCGAGCAAGAAGTGAACGAACGCGTGCGCGAGCTCTGTGCCCGTTTCCCCATCTACCAAGGGTAAGAATGCGCTGCCCCTTCTGTGCCCATGAAGACAGCCAGGTAAAAGACAGCCGGCCAAGCGAGGATGGCGCCGCCATCCGCCGCCGCCGGCAGTGCGAAGCCTGCGGCGCGCGCTTCACGACCTTCGAACGCGTCCAAATTCGCGACCTGACCGTCGTCAAGAAGGACGGAAAGCGCGAACCTTTTGACCGGGCCAAGCTGGAGCGTGCAGTCGGCCATGCGACCCGGAAGCGCGACATCGACGCGGCGAAGATCGATCGCCTGATCAGTGGTGTACAGCGGCAGATGGAAACGCTCGGCGATGACGTGTCATCTGTGCGGATTGGCGAGGCTGTCATGGCTGGGCTCAAGTCACTCGACCACGTCGCCTACATCCGTTTCGCGAGCATCTATAAGGACTTCAGTGATCCCGGCGACTTCGCGGAGATCGCCGAGCGCGTGGAAAAGGAAGCTGCGCCCCCGGGTCACGACCGCCTGCTGTGACGTCTAAGAACAAGCCCGTCATCGTCCTCGTCCGACCGCAGCTTGGCCAGAATATCGGCAAGGCGGCTCGAGCGATGCTCAACTTCGGGCTGACCGACATGCGGCTGGTTGCACCTCGCGACGGATGGCCGAACTCCGACGCTGGTCCTGCCGCTAGCGGCGCCGACACCGTTCTCGAGCAGGCCCAGGTCTTCGCCAGCGTCGAGGAAGCGATTGCAGACTGCTCGATCGTCTTCGCCTCGACCGTGCGCCGAAGGGATCTCGTCATGCCCGTGATCGGGCCACAGGAGATGGCGGATCAAATCGCTGCGTCGCCCGCGCGGTCGGCGATCCTGTTCGGCCCGGAGCGCTCGGGCCTCGAAACGGAAGATGTGGCGCTCGCCAATGCCATCGTGACCGTGCCGATCAATCCCGATTTCGGGTCGCTCAACCTTGCCCAGGCGGTCATCCTCCTCGCTTACGAATGGTCGAAGACAGGCGACTTGGCCCAGCCCACGGTCAAGGACGTCGAACCACCTGCGCCGCATCTGGAGCTGGACGGACTGATCTCGCAGCTCGACGCGGAACTGGTCACCAAGGGCTATTTCCATCCGCCGTCCCGCACGCAGGCGACGCGCAACACCATTCGAACGATCTTCACCAAAACCGGCTGGTCTTCGCGCGAGGTGAAGGCCGTTCGCGGGATCATCCGTGCGCTGGTCGGCCCGACGCGAAAGCATGACTAACGACAGACGTGCGAGTGTTCGACACAGGACAACATTCTCAGTTTGAACGGAATTTCGATCGTTCGTGACCTCCTCTTTTCGACGAACGGCAATTGACACACTAACCGTCTGGCGGCCATGCCCTTGATCTTGATTAGTAATTTCACCCGAGGGGGTCCTGACACATGATTCGTACTGCGTTTCTGCTCGCGATGGCGGCCGTCGTCGCCACTCCAGCCGCTGCGGGCGCCCCAACGGGCCAGGATCAATCCGCTGCCAAACCGGAGAAGCCCGAAGACAAGGTCGTTTGCAGGTTCGTCAATTCTACTGGCAGCCGTTTGAGCCGCCAGAAGGAATGCAAAACACGCGCCGACTGGGACCACGAGTCCGAGGAAGCACAGGACGATTTGGAGCGGCAGTCGTCACGCGCGACTGGCGATGCTACGAACGGGCCTCACTAAGCTCTGGCTTGACCTCTGGGGCGCTCTTCTCTAGCAGCCGCCCCTCGCAATTGGCCCTGCACTCCGGTGAAGCGGCGGCCCTGCCCTTCCTGCATCCTTCAGGAAATCAGCAGCGCGGTTCCGGAAGACTGACGCTACGCAATTGAAGGACAGATCATGACGAAGCGCACCAGCGCCAAATACAAGCTCGACCGCCGCATGGGTGAGAATGTCTTCGGACGTCCGAAGAGCCCGGTGAACCGCCGCGAATATGGCCCCGGCCAGCACGGCCAGCGCCGCAAGAGCAAGATCAGCGATTACGGCATTCAGCTGCGCGCGAAGCAGAAGCTGAAGGGCTATTACGGCGACATCACCGAGAAACAGTTCAAGAAGAACTATGTGGAAGCAACCCGCATGAAGGGCGATGCTTCGCAGAACCTCATCGGTCTGCTCGAGCGCCGACTCGACATGGTCGTTTTCCGGGCGAAGTTCGCTCCGACGATCTGGGCCGCTCGACAGCTGGTCAGCCACGGTCACATCCGCGTGAACGGCGGAAAGTGCAACATCGCGTCGCGTCGCGTAGATGTCGGCGACATCGTTGAACTCGGTCCGAAAGCGCAGGAAATGGCGCTGGTGATCGAGGCGCAGGGCCTCGCCGAGCGCGATGTTCCCGACTATGTCGTTCCCGACGGCAACACCAAGGTCAGCTTCACCCGCGTGCCGAAGCTCGATGAGGTGCCTTATCCGGTCCGGATGGAGCCGAACCTCGTGATCGAGTTCTACTCGCGCTAAGCAGCGCCTTCGATGCACAAATGGGCGGCCGGGTCATACCCGAGCCGCCCTTTTTGTTTCGACTAGTGCCCGATTGTCCGGTCCAGCAG
Organism: uncultured Alphaproteobacteria bacterium; assembly: GCA_963754245.1. GTDB lineage: Bacteria > Pseudomonadota > Alphaproteobacteria > Sphingomonadales > Sphingomonadaceae > Sphingomicrobium. The sequence continues at coordinate 74,779 of CAVWET010000013.1, read as the reverse complement.
CGCACCTGCGTGGTAAAGCAGGTTCGCGCGCTGAATGTTGTCGTCGATCTGGTGATCGAGCCCGCTAATACGGATGTATTCGACCTCCTTGCCCGCCGACTTCAGCGCGGCGGCCATCTTATCCGAGTGCTCGATATTCACGTTGGTATCGACATCCGCGTGCACGAGCAGGACCGGCACAGAGATCGCTCGTGGGTGCTGCAACGGCGATCCCTCTACAACGTGGGGTCCGGATCCCACGAACTTATCGATGACCCCGGAATTGGAATAATCCTGAGCTTCACGCTTGAGGAGTTCGAGGTCGGTAACAGGCGCAACGGCCACGACCGCCTTATAAAGTGAAGGCTCAGTCTCGGCGGCCTGTAAGGCGGCGTAGCCTCCGTAAGACCACCCTACGATTGCGATCCTGTTGGGATCAGCAATACCGGATGAAGCCAGGTAACGCGCGGCAGCATCAATGTCGCCAATCGACGTGCGCCAGCTCTTGAAGCCGTTCTCCATCATCCACTTGTCGCCGAATCCCGCGGAGCCGCGATACTCCGGCTGGATGACCGCGTAACCTCGCGCTGCGAAGAACTGAGACAACCAATCGAATCCCCATTCGTCGCGCGAGCTCGGGCCGCCATGCGGAAGCACAATTGCCGGCAGGCCCTTGCCGGTCTTCCCTGGCGGCAATGTCAGATATGCGGGGATCGGAGTGCCATCAGCAGCCTTGTAGGTAATGTAGGAAACCGTTCCGAAACTCCGGTTAGCAAGCGCCGGGCGAACGTCCAGCAACTCATTCAGCTCATGAGTTTGTTTGTCGTACAGATAGTAGCGGCCCGGATCCTCAACTCCACCTGCAAAGATCAGAAGCTTGCGCCCGTCGCTGCTGGCGCCGTGGAACGAAACCTGCGGCGTCTTGGGGAGCAGCCGCCCAAGCTGTTTATGCAGCTTATCGAATTCCTCATCGAAGTAGATGACTTTTCGCTGCTCCTCCGCGAATGTATAACCGATGACCCTCTGACCATCGCCCACGCGAACGACGTCGTCGATGTCGACGTTCGGGTTGGAAGCCACGAGTTCTTCGGCCTTGGAGCCGTCCAACTTCATTCGATAGAGCGCCATGCGACCGTTGAACTTCTTAAGCTCGTACAAGGAGTTGGTGGTCGCATCGATAGCGAGTGGCTCCATATCTTTGGCGTCGACATAGTCTGTGAGCTGAAGCCAGCTTTTGCTCCCCGCGAGCCGATAAAAGTAACGCTCACGGTCTGTAACTTCGTCGTTGTCGATCTCTCCATGGCCCTTCAGTCGGACGTTACCCAGTCCGTCCGTCATAAACTCGGACACGTCCGGCAGCGGCGCTTCGACTTGGCTCGCCTTGGTCGTCCTAACATCCACGACGTCGACACCGAGGCCGGTTTTCTCGCGCACGATGTGGGATCCAGTCTTGTCCTGCTCGGGTACATAGGCCCGCTGCATCAGAACCGTCCCCGGCTTTGTTGAGTGCCAGTCGAGCACACTTCCGTCGTAAGTCCGCAGATACTGGTCGTAGAATGAGGATTGCTGCCCCAACTGCTTCAGGTCCGCGCCGTCGAGGTTCATCGACGCAAGCCGACTAAAGTTGATGAGATGAGAATAAGAGTCCCGCGACGTCCAAGTGATCCGGCATACGAGCCGGTCGTTGCCCACAAAGTTGCACCATCGCAGGACTTCCGGGTTGGCGTGCGCAGCCATGATTGGCTTGTCGACCCCGGTGGCCACATCGACGACCATGACGGCAGACCAACGATCCTTCGCCGGACCAATGTAGACAAGTTTGGTACCATCCGGCGAAACGGCCATAGCCTCGACGCCCGAACGTTCGCCGAACGCCGCCGCGTCCTCCGCCAACGAATGAACCTGCTGCGCCCCTGCCCCAGCACTCACGAAAAAAGCGGCTGCAGCGGCAGCCGTCATCAAGTCGCGAACTCTCACCGTCGAAATCCCCTCCGCTTCGGCAGCGGCAACTTCGCATAACTTCGAGCAATTACAAGCGTCTGACTTGGCGCGTTCGTGCTCCGCTGTTAGCGGCGTTGCATGAGCGACACTTCGCCAGCCCCGCCTCCTCCCGAATGGGCGCCGCACGAGGCCGTCTGGATCGGCTTCCCGAGCGACCCGGAGCTGTGGCTCGGCGATCTCAAGGAGGCCGAACGCGAGGTCGCGGCGTTCGCCGAGGCGGTGCATGCCGGCGGCAAGGGCGAGACGGTGCGCCTCGTCGCAGCCCACGAGGGAGCAGCGGAAACCGCACGCCGGCTGTCGCCGTTCGCCGAAATCATCGTTGAGCCGTTCGGCGACATCTGGCTGCGAGACACTGGGCCGATCGTCATCGGTTCGGGAAAACGCCGGTCGGCCGCGGGCTTTGCCTTCAATGGCTGGGGCGGCAAATACGATCTTGAAGGCGACCAGGACATCGGCGAGCGGCTTGCCAAGAGCGCTGGACTCCTTTTCTCCAAGAAAAGCTGGGTACTCGAAGGTGGAGCGATTGACGGCGACGGCTCGGGCACCGCCGTCACGACCGAGCAGTGCCTGCTCAATCCGAATCGCAATTCGCTGACTCGGGACGAGGTCGGGGAGCACCTTCAGCACGACCTTGGGTTCGAGCGCTTGATCTGGCTCGGATCGGGCCTGATGAATGACCACACTGACGGTCACGTGGACAACCTCGCCCGGTTCGTTGCTCCCGGGCGCATCGCCATCCCCACTCCTGCCAGGGATGACCCGAACGAAGCGGTCTTTCGCGACGCTGCGCGCAGACTGCGTTCGACAAGGCTCGACGTCGTCACTCTCCCGTCACCCGGGCGAGTCCTCGATGAGGATGGGGACGTGATCCCAGCCAGCTACATGAACTTCTACATCGGCAACGCCGTCGTCGTCGTTCCGCAGTACGGCGCTGCCAACGACCGGGCGGCGGTCGACGTGGTGCAGGCCCTCATCCCCGACCGCGTTGCAATCGGCCTCAGAGCCGACCACATCCTTACGGGGGGCGGAAGCTTCCACTGCATTTCCCAACAGGTTCCCGCATGACCAAGCTGACCGTCGCCGCGCTGCAGCTCGCTTTCACCGAGGACGCCGAGACGAACATCCGCGCGGTGGGCGAGCTCGTACGTGAGGCGGCAGCGAAGGGCGCGAAGGTCGTGCTTCCACCTGAGCTGTTCGAGAGCCACTACTTCTGCCGCGTTGAGGACGAGAGCCTGTTCGCGAGTGCAAAGACAACCGCGGAACATCCTTCGGTCATCGCGATGCAGAAGCTCGCCGAGGAGCTGAAGATCTGGATCCCGACGAGCTTCTTCGAGCTGGACGGACCCCACCACTACAACAGTCTCGCCATGATTGGACCCGACGGAAAGATCGCTGGCGTCTATCGCAAGAGCCACATTCCGGACGGGCCCGGCTATGAGGAAAAGTTCTACTTCCGCCCGGGCAATACCGGCTTCAAGGTCTGGGACGGGCCTCAGCACGCGAAACTCGGCGTCGGTGTCTGCTGGGACCAGTGGTACCCGGAGACGGCGCGAGCGATGATGCTGATGGGCGCCGAGGTCCTCTTCTACCCGACCGCGATCGGCACCGAGCCGCATGACCCCAGCCTCGATACGTCGCGACTGTGGCGGCGGGCGATGATCGGCCACGCGGTGTCCAACGTGGTGCCGGTGGTCGCAGCGAACCGCATCGGCACCGAACACGGGCAGCGTTTCTACGGCCACAGCTTCATTTGCGACGAACGGGGCGACATGCTCGCTGAGTTCGGCGCGGAGGAGACTGGAGTACTGGCCGCAACGCTGGATCTCTCGCAGGCCAAGAAGCACCGCGCTGCGTTCGGATTCTTCAGGGACCGCAGGCCCGAACTTTACGGGCGACTCACCGAGGATATTTGAGCGCGGTCGCCCGTTCGAAAACGCTTTCGAACATCGCGGTGTTCAGCCGACCCGTATTCTGATTGTAGCGGGAGCAGTGATAACTTGAGAGCAAGATGCGGCCGTCCGGCGCTGATGCCTCTGCGCAATGGCCGAACTTGGTCGAAGCCGGCGGCAGTCCCATTGCGCGCGCCGCGGCGACGTGAGCGATCTGACCGAGTGCGACGACCACACGCACGTTCGAAAGAGCGCCCAGAGCCACTTCGAAATACGTACGGCAAGTAGCGATCTCCCGCGGCTCCGGCTTGTTAGCCGGCGGCAAGCATTTGACCGCATTGAGGATGATCGCACCTTTCAAATGGAGCCCGTCTGACCGAGCGGCGCCATATTCACCTTCCGCCAACCCAAACTTGAGCAACGTCGCGTAAAGCAGCTCGCCCGCGTAATCGCCTGTGAATGGGCGGCCGGTCCGGTTCGCGCCGTGCTTGCCCGGAGCAAGGCCGACGATTGCAAGCCACGCCTGGCGATCGCCGAACGCGGGTACCGGAGCGTTCCACCACGTCGGAAACTCCACGCGGCACTCCTCACGGAACGCAACCAGTCGCGGACACAGCGGGCAATCGCGCGGCGCCTCTGCCTCGGGGATCGGGGACAGCTCGGCGGGGGTGGCTATGCGCATGGCCGTGACCTAGGCGAGCCACCGTGGAACACGCAACGCACCTGTACGCAATTGCGATCGGATCGAACCGGCTCCACGGCAGCTTCGGCCGTCCTGCAGGCGTGGTGGAAGCGGCGATAGGGCGCCTGGATCAGGATTTCGGCCTGTTCGATGCGTCGCCGATCATCCTCAACCCTGCGCACGGTGGTGCCGGCCGCGATTTTGCGAATGCCGTGGCGCTGGTCGAAAGTGGCTTGGAGCCCCGGGAAATGCTCGACCGGCTCAAGCAGATCGAACGAGAATTTGGCCGGCGTCGAGGGCGCCGCTGGGGCCCTCGCGTGCTTGATCTTGACGTCTTGCTCTGGAGTGGCGGACGCTTCCGCTCACGACGGCTGACGGTGCCTCACAGACAGCTAGAGAAACGCGGCTTTGTCCTTCAGCCCCTCGCTGCGATCGCGCCCGGCTGGCGCGTTGAAGGGAGCCTCACCGCGCGGCATCTCGCCCAGCGCCTTGCCCGCGCCGCCCCTCGCAGGTAACGGGACCCGGCTGGTCGGGCCCATAGCTCAGTCGGTAGAGCAACTGACTTTTAATCAGTAGGTCGCTGGTTCGAATCCAGCTGGGCTCACCAGCACTGCATCATCATTATCTGACGACCACATGACGCGTTGGGCGGAGGTCGGGGCGTGATTGGGCTGGCGCTTTCGGTCGCTCGATCAGAAGCGCGAGACACATCGCGAACAGCGTGCTGATCGCTTCTGTTCGCAGGGGGAAATCGACGAGGCTGTGAAGAAGGATCGCGCCGGACGCAATCGAGGCAGCTTTGGCATAAGCACCAGCTTCCGGATTCCGCCAAGCACCAAAGACGGCGCGAGCCCACCATGCGAGGAAGACAATGATCAACAGAACGCCGGGCGCCCCCATCTCCAGAGTTAGCTCGACATAGTCATTGTGCGCGTGGGGGACGTAGGTGTCGTTCACACGGAGCGGGTCTTCATAGAGTTGGTATACGCTCCGGAAGGAGCCCAGGCCCGACCCCCAAGGGAAGAAGTCGCGGATCGCCTTCCCGCTCGTGACCAGCATCTCTTCACGGCTTTGGGCAGAGCTCTGCGCGTCGCTTCCAAGCTGGCCGGTGCGTACGGACGTCGTCGCGAGACCTGCGACCGCTGCGATAACCAGCAAGGCCGCAACGATCGCACCCCAACGGCGCCACGGACTGCCCTTGCGAAGGAGGAGCAGCGCGCTGGCGGCAAGTACCGGAGGCGTAAGCGCATAGACGGCGAGCGAGTGGTTGAGCGCAATGCCGACGACGACGAGCAAGCATGCCGCTGCAGCCGCGATGAAAATAGCAGAGTTCCGCTGCCTGTTTCGACCGCGCGCCGAGGCAAGCAGCGCAGCGAGAAACGGTAAAGTGCACACCAACAGAGCCACCACGCGGTTCACGTTGGCGAAGAAGCCGGTCGCGAGCCCGTAGCTGGTTTCCTGGTAGAGGTACCATGGAGAGTTCGCGATATTACCGCTCTCGGTGACCTGGAGTCCGCCAAGGACGACACCGGCAATCGTGCCCAGAAGTAGCGCCGCGGCCAGCCAACTCGCCCGATAAGCTCGAACGCCAACGATTGCGACGAGCAGGGCAAGTGGCGGGATCAGCCAGAGCAGCGCGTCGAGCGAGCGATCCGGCGTGACGGAAATCGGGAGCCATGGCGCGCCCATTCCGAGTATCCGGTAGCCTTCTGCGATGACCTCACGGCCGCCGAGGCGGGTCCAAATCGCGGGCGGCCACGGGACCATCTGCAATGCCACCAATGCGATTGCCGCGAGTGCAATTAGCAGGAGATGGCGCGCCGGTTGCGCGACCCTGTGCCCCGCGCCAAGCCAAGCTGCCCACGCGATAATGGCGAGCCCGAGCAGCTGCAGGACCATGTTCTCCCAGATTCCCTGCCCGCTGCCGCCGAGGAGGAGGCACAGGAATAGGTACGCCGGCGCGACGGCTTCGCGGTAGCGGCTAATCATGCGGCCGCTCCGAACTGAGTTTGAGGTTACGGATCGTTGCTTCGGACTGATGTGCAACGTCGGTCGAGACTCCCGACAGCTCGAGCCATTCCGCCCCGCATCCTGAAGGGATCGAGAAACTCCACGCGCGGGAGCCGGCGACGTCGAGTGGAATTGCCGAAAGCGGGGCCTGGGCGCCATCGCAGCGCAGCGACCAGGTCAGTGCATGCGTGTCTGCGGCGCTTCCTGCGACGGCCATCGACAATCGATAGGTTCCCGGCGGCAGAACCAGCAGCTGTCGGGCGAGGAGCCCATCGTCACGACCGTAGAAAATGACGTGGAGACCGCCGCGCGGGACCCGCTCCGCTAAACCCACAGTCGACGACATCAGCACCCAGTTGAAGGGACCCGGAGCCTTCGCTTCGACGAAGTCGCCGTCGTACAACCGACTGCCTGCGCCCTGGACCTGTGCCACACTGCCCCAAATCTCACGCGCCCTTTGATATTGCCGCGTCGCAACCAGGCTGTTCAGAAGCGTCGGTAGCCAGGACGCGTTTGCATCCGGATGCCGTCGATCGGCGAGGGCGAGGACAGTGTCAGCATTGGACGCGTCCGCGGCCAAGGCAGCTAGGGCCGTTTCTTCCAACTCCGGTTCCGAGGCGAACAGCTCACGCAATTGCGGCCACGTCCCTCGATCTTTCGCATAAGTCGCAACATAGGGCGCAACGCTCGCCACTCCGCCCGGTGCTAAGCGTGCGAGGATTCCGATCTCACTAAGCCCCCTCCGGCTGTCGCCCCAGCGAAACAGAGCGTCCGCGAGGAAATAGTGTGCCGGAAGCGAGCGTGGATCACGGCGCTCTGCCGCCGCGAACGCGTCGATCGCGAGGGGAATATTTCCCGAGAGCTGCGCCTGGACACCGCGCACGAGGAACGGCTCAGGAGCGAGCGGCGCCTTGCGAGCGGCATCATCCATCATCGCGAAGATGCTCGGAGGCACTGGCTGTTGCTGTCTTGCAGCTCGGCCAATCGCAGTCATGCCAAGGGAAATCTCCGCTGCCGGATGACCCGGCCAAACGCGAGCTGCGGCATCTGGATTACGATCGACGAGAGCGGCAACAGCCGAATTGCGGATGACCTGCGTGGCGACGAGGAGCGCCAGGACGATCACCAGCAGGCGACGCGCCATGGTCAACTTCTTTTCGCTGGGATCGGCCTCAGTTTTCGGTCCCCCGCGGGCTCATCAGGATCTCGGTTCGTTTCTTGTCCACGTGCCGACCGTAAGCGTAGCCGTATCGTCCTGAAGATCGCAACTCGATGAGGGTTGGCATCCTCGGACGTTCCGCGAGCGAGCGCAATCGCCTGCATTAGCGAAGGATTGCCAGCCATCAGGAATGAACCGCCGCTCGCCGCGGGCTCAAGCGACAGACGCCTCGCTGGTTTGAAGGTACCTGCGCTGCTCACCTTCGATCACAAGGGCGGTGAGGACTCCTGTCCGGTAAGCACCGGTGTCGATGCCGATGCGGTTCTGTCGCTCGTCGATTTCCTCGCTGATCGTGTGGCCGTGAACCACGACACAGCCGTGATCGGTATCGTCCAGAAGGAAAGGCTCGCGGATCCATCGGAGGTCGGACTGAACCTGCTCCTCCACCAGTACCCCAGGGCGAATTCCGGCATGGACGAACAGATAGTCGCCGAAGCCGCACGTATCGACGAAGCTGCCAATGAACTCCGCATGCTCCTTCGGGATCGCTGCACGGACGGCCTCCAGTGCTGCCTGATCGTCCAGTTGTGCGATTGCGCTCGGTTCCACTCCGTAGCTCTCCAGGCATTCGGCGCCGCCGAACCATCGCCATTGGGTGATCAGGGCAGCGTCACCGGCGAGAATTCTCAGCAAGACCTCTTCGTGATTGCCCAGCAGGAAAACGGTCCTCAGACCCGGCACGCCATAAGTACGCAGGCGCTCGATGACCTGCGCTGAATGCGGACCACGATCGATCAAGTCGCCGAGGAACACCAGCAGGGTCTTGCGCGACGGCTGCTCGGCCAGGTCCCGTTCGATTTCGGCGAGGAGGCGTTCGAGCAGATCGAGCCGGCCATGGACGTCGCCGATCACATAGGCGCGGCATCCCCTTGCTCCCTTCGGGCGTTGTCGACTTGTCCGGGAAAGCATGGTCATCGCGTCACCGGGGCCGCCGCAGCGCCCGATCAGGCGCCGAGCAGCTGAAAGCGCGGGATGGCAACATCGAAGGCACTCCCGTCCTCGTCGACCATCCGGTAACTCCCGCTCATCGTTCCGGAGGGCGTGTCGAGCGGACAGCCGGAGACATAATCGAAGCTGGCGCCGGGGGCGATGAGCGGCATTTCTCCAACGACCCCCTCGCCTACGACCTCGTGCACCGTCCCGCGGCCGTCGACGATCGTCCAGCTGCGCGACAGCAGCTGCACCGCCTTTTCCGAACCGTTCTCGATGCGCACATGATATGACCAGAACCAGCGGTTGGATGATGGGTCCGACTGCTCGGCAAGGAAGCTCACGGCGACCCTCACCGCGATCCCTCGCGTCACCTCGACATTGGGGAAGAGCATGGCCAGGGCGTCAGTCGTCACGCCGTTAGCCTAGGCGAGACCGCCGGCACGGCGCAACCGGTCCACGAGCCGGGCGCGCGCGTCTGCGACGGGCTGAGCGCGATCGGTCAGCACGTCGCGCAACAGGAAGTGACCGGTGAGATCGAGGCCCTGGGCGATTTCGCTCCATGAAGCGCGCCCGCCCTCTCTTAGGAAAGCCGGAAGCGACAGAAGTTTGTCCGCGTAGGGTTCGGCCTCGGCGGCACTGACGGCTCGTCCGGACTTCGGGCTGACGGCGACCAGGCTATCGTTGCTGCCAGTCACGGCGCAGCGGTCGAGGTCGAGGCCGAATCCAAGCTCGGCGAGAAGTAGAAGCTCATACCGGACGAGCGCGGCTCCCCATCCGCTCGCCGACGGCGCAGCCTCGATTGCGTCGAGCACAGCCTCAAGCGCGGAATAGAGGTTCGGATAGGGCTGACCCTCGGGCAGTCCGATCGCAGTGAGCACCGTTACCCACTCGATCGCGGAGGCCGGCAGAGGCTCGGACAAGAGAGGCGCCCGGCTATGAACGAGCTCTACGGTCGCTTGGGGGAGTTGCACTTCCGTTCGCGCGGAAAGGCTCGCCTGAACGACATTTCCGGCCATAAGCACCGGACGCATTCGCCGCCCGCGAGCGCCGCGCACATAAGCGGCCTGAAGCCCGTCCGACGGAGTCATGAGGCGTACGACGGCGCCGTGTTCGCCGTGGTTACGCAGAGCACAGACGATCGCCTTGGTGTCGGTCCTCATCCGCGTGGGTGAAAATAATCGTAGAGCTGGCGCGCCATGGCCCGACTGATCCCCGGCGCCTTCTCCAGATCGTCGAGCGCGGCTCCCTTCACCGCGCGCGCAGTACCAAAGTGCATCAGCAGCGCCCGCTTCCGGTTCGGACCGATCCCGGGCACCTCGTCGAGGGTCGAAGTCGTCAGGCTCTTCGCGCGTTTTGCTCGGTGCGTGCCGATCGCAAACCTGTGAGCTTCATCGCGCAAGCGCTGGAGATAGAACAACAAAGCCGAATTCGGCGGCAGAGTCAGCTCGCGGCCGCCAGGCAGATGGAAGGTCTCGCGCCCGGCGTTGCGATCGGGCCCTTTGGACACCGAGACGACGGGCACGTCGTGCACTCCGGCGTCTTCCAGCGCTTCGCACACCGCGGACAGCTGTCCCTTGCCCCCGTCGATCAGAAGCAGGTCGGGCCATTCGCCACTGGCCCGGTCCGGGTCTTCCTTCTCGAGCCGCGCGAACCGCCGCTCGAGCACTTCGCGCATCATCGCGAAGTCGTCCCCGGGCTGAGTCTCCTTTCGCTTGATGTTGAACTTGCGATAGCTGTTTTTCCGGAATCCCTCCGGGCCCGCGACGATCATCGCCCCCGTCGCGTTGGTGCCCATGATGTGGCTGTTGTCGTAGACCTCGATGCGCTTGGGAACGTCGGGAAGCTCGAACGTATCAGCCAGTTCCCGCAGGATTTTGCCTTGCGTGGTCGTCTCGGCCAGGCGGCGATCGAGCGCCTCTTCCGCATTGCGTTGCGCCTGTTCCAGCAGCTTGCGCCGGGCGCCGCGCTGCGGCCGCTCGATCACGACCTTGCGCTCCGCACGTGCCGACAACGCCTCTTCGAGAAGGTCATGATCGGGAAGATCCCGGTCGACGAGGATCCGCTTTGGTGGCGGCATGTCCTCATAGAATTGGACGAGAAAGCTAGAGAATACTTCCGGTTCCGGTACTTCGTTTACATGCGCAGGGAAGAAGGCGCGATGGCCCCAGTTCTGACCGCCGCGGATGAAAAACGCCTGGATCGAAATGGTGCTCGCTTTGCATGCAAGCGCGAATACGTCAGCGTCACCCAAACCTTCGGCGTGCACAGTCTGGCTGCCCTGGATGTATGTCAACGCGCGCAACCGGTCGCGATAGAGAGCAGCGAGTTCGTAATCCTGCTTCTCCGCGGCCTGAGCCATGAGCTTGCTCAGCCGTGTCTGCACGCCGATCGACTTGCCCGCGAGGAACTCCTTCGCCTCGTCTACCAGCTCGCCATAGGCCTCTTCGCTGATCCGGCCCACACAGGGCGCAGAACAGCGCTTGATTTGATAGAGCAGGCACGGTCGGCTGCGGTTCTCGAAAAAACTGTCAGAACAGCTTCTTAGAAGGAAGAGCTTCTGAAGCGCGTTAAGCGTTCGGGTGACCGATCCTGCGCTCGCGAAAGGGCCATAATATTGACCTTTGATCCTCCGCGCGCCGCGGTGCTTCTGGACACGCGGAAACTCATGGTCCTCACGCAGCAGGATGAACGGGAAGCTCTTATCGTCCCGGAGGAGCACATTGTACGGTGGCCGGAAGCGCTTGATCAGTTGCGCTTCGAGCAGCAGAGCCTCCGCTTCGGTGCGGGTCGTGACCACAGTCATCGAGCGCGTCTGCGCGACCATCCGCTGCAGCCGCTTCGGAAGGCGCGTCACCTGCGTGTAGTTGGTCACACGGTTCTTCAGCGTGCGCGCCTTGCCGACGTAGAGCACGTCGCCGCGCTCATCCTGCATCCGGTAGACACCAGGACGGACTGGAAGGGTCTTCAGGACCTCTCGGATTGCCGCGACGCCCTTGTCCAGATCGGGCTGGCCCGAGCCGCGCACGGCATAAGTCGCCTGCTCTTCATTGAAGCGCTCAGCGGATCCGGGTTGGTCGGGACGGTCGGCTTTACTCACCCGACCGAGATAGTGGCTAGCGGAAGCCGGCGCGAGAGGTCACGCCGCCGCGCGCGCTTCTTCTTCCTGGACGAGCATCCATTCGAACGCTGCGCGCGCGTGGATTGCGGTAGAATCGAAGACCGGAAGCACGTTGGCGCGAACTTCAACAGCCAGCACCAGCTCGGTGCAGCCGAGCACAATCGCCTGGACCTTCTGTTTCGCGAGCTCGGTGATAAGTGTCTTGAGCTTGCGCTGAGTATCCCGGGTGACGCGGCCGGCAGCAAGTTCGTCGAAGATGATGCGATCAACTTCCTGTACCCATGCGGGATCGATCGGCGCGAGCTGTATGCCGCGGCGCTCCAGCCGGTCGCGGACGTGGCCTTCGGTCATCGTGAAGCGGGTGCCCAGCAATGCGACGCGCACCTGCCGATCCGCGACGAGCCGGTCAGCAACCGCGTCACCGATGTGGAGCATCGGCACATCGATGTTGGCAGCAACCGCGTCGAAGACCTTGTGGCCGGTATTCGAGGTGATGATCACACCCTCGGCTCCGCTCGCCTGAAGGCGCTTCGCCGCGTCGAGCGTCACCTTGGCAACACCGTCCCAATCTCCGGCGAGTTCCATCTCTGCATAAGGCGCGAGGTCGAAGCTCTCGATGCACAGTGGCGCGCTGTGCAGGCCGCCCATGCGCTGCGCCACGCCACGGTTGATGTGATCATAGTAGAGCGCCGTCGAGTGCCAGCTGGTCCCGCCGATTATACCGAGCTTGCGCAACCTTAGCCCCCTTCCCCGCTCTCGCTTTCTCTGCCCGCGTTTATTCTCCGGCATCCGCGGCGATGCGACAAGCGGTAAATCACTGATTTACTGGATATTTAACGGCTTTGCGCCGAACCGTTGCAGTTCGTTGCCCTGCTGCTTAAAACGTGGTGAAGGCGGCTAGCCGAGCGCCTTCACGATCTCTTCGGTCATCTTCTTGGCGTCGCCGAGAAGCATCATCGTGTTGTCGCGATAGAAGAGATCGTTATCGATGCCGGCATAACCGACACCGCCCATCGATCGCTTGACGAACAGCACGGTCCGCGCCTTCTCCACGTCGAGCACCGGCATTCCGTAGATCGGGGAGCTCTTGTCGCTTTTGGCGGCCGGATTGGTGACGTCATTTGCTCCAATGACGTACGCGACGTCGGTCTGTGCGAATTCGCTGTTGATGTCCTCGAGCTCAAACACCTCGTCATAGGGTACGTTCGCCTCGGCCAGCAGCACGTTCATGTGTCCCGGCATTCGGCCCGCCACCGGGTGGATGGCATATTTGACCCGTACGCCCTCCTTTTTGAGCAGGTCCGCCATCTCGCGCACGGCGTGCTGAGCCTGGGCGACCGCCATTCCGTAGCCGGGCACGATGATCACCTGCTCGGCCTGCTTCATCAGGAAGGCGGCGTCTTCGGCCGATCCGCGCTTGTACGGCCGGTCGATTGCCGCCGCATCGCCGCTGCTCGCCACTGCCCCGAAGCCGCCGGCGATAACGGAGATGAAGCTTCGGTTCATCGCGCGGCACATGATGTAGCTGAGGATCGCACCCGAGCTTCCGACCAGCGCGCCGGTGATGATCATTGCGCTGTTGTGGAGCGTGAAGCCCATCGCTGCCGCGGCCCAGCCCGAATAGCTGTTGAGCATCGAGATCACGACCGGCATGTCCGCGCCGCCGATCGGGATAATCAACAAGAAGCCGATTGCGAAACTCAAGCCCGCAATCGTGAAGAAGACCCAGGGCGACTGGTCCTGGGTGAAGTAGGCAATTAGGCCGAGGATCGCGACCAGGGTGCCAAGGTTGATGATATGCCGTAGCGGCAGCAGGATCGGCTTGCCCGACATGTTCCCATTGAGCTTCAGGAAGGCGATCACGCTGCCGGAGAAGGTGATCGCGCCAATCGCAACGCCGAGCCCCATCTCAACTCGGCTCGCCGGATAGATGCTGATGATCGAGGGCGTGGCGATCGGCGTGATCCGGATTGCGATCCCGAACGCTTCCGGATTCAGGTAAGCGGCCGCGCCGACCAGCACCGCGGCCATGCCGACGAGGCTGTGGAATGCGGCGACCAGCTGCGGCATCGCCGTCATCTGGATCTTGCGCGCGGTCACGAGCCCGATCCCGCCGCCGATCAGAATTGCCACTGCGATCTCGGGAAACGACGCGAGCTGGTGCGTGGCGAGCGTCGTCGCCACGGCGATCGCCATACCAACCATACCCGTGAAATTGCCACGCCGGCTCGTCTCGGGGCTCGACAAGCCCCTCAGCGCGAGGATGAAGCAGACGCCGGCGGCCAGATAGGCGAGCAGGACCCAAGATGGCTGGGCGTGAGCGACTTCAGCCATCCTTGCGCTCCCGCTTCCTGTACATCGAGAGCATTCGCTGGGTGACGGCAAAACCGCCGAATATGTTCACACTTGCGAGCGCAACGGCGATCAGGCCGAGCCACTTCGAGGTCGCGCTTCCTGCTGCGGCAGCCGCGATCAGCGCACCGACCACGATCACCGAGGAAATGGCGTTCGTCACGCTCATCAACGGCGTGTGGAGCGCCGGAGTGACCGACCAGACGACGTAGTAACCGACAAAGCAGGCAAGCACGAAAATCGACAGGATGGATATGAAGTCCATGACGCCTCCGCGAAGTGGCGCGCATTAGTGGCGGGTCGGCTCCGCACTGTCGAGTGCCGGAGCGGCAGCGGTCTCGTTAATCATGATGCGGTTAGCGAATTCCTAACCTTTCCGCGCGCATGCGTGACGCGCAGCTTCGAAGGATTTTAGCTCAGGTGCCGAAGAGCCCGACACAGGTTTCAGAGCCGCCGCCCTGGAGGTTGGTGCTGTGGACCGCGCTTGCCGGGATGATTTTCGGCCTGATCGGCTTCGGGGAGATCGCCGAGGACTGGCTCCGCGTCGCGCGCAATAGCCTGCACGAGCATAAAGCCAGCGGCCAGATCGTCGTGGTGAAGATCGATGACCAGGCACTGCGCCGTTACGGCAACTGGCCTTGGTCCCGACGGGTCCATGCTCAGCTTGTCGACCGGCTCACGGCCGCAGGCGCCAAGAGCATCTTCTTCGACGTGTCCTTTACCTATCGAACGGACAATTCGTCCGATGCGGAATTCGCGGCTTCGCTGAAAAGATCGGGGATAGTGACACTCGCGACGCGTTCGGTCACGAACGACGGCCAACGATCCGATTCACGATCGCTGCCGCTGTTTTCCCGGTACGCGAAAGAGGCTTGGATCCCGATCGAATATAATTATCAGAACGCGGCCTGGAGACTTCCGTTTGGCTCCAACGTCCAGGGGAAGGTCACTCCTTCGCTTTCAGCCGCTCTCGCGGGTGTTTCCGGTGACCCCAAGGAGACCTATCCCGTCGATTATTCCCTCCGCTTTTCGAGCATCCCGTCAGTGTCCGCGACGGAAGTGCTCGACGGAAAGCTCCATCCCGGCGAGCTGCGGGGAAAGAGTGTTCTGATTGGCGCCGACACCGATGTGATCGGTGATCGGTTCTTCGTGCCCGGATACGGACGGACTGGTGGCGTCTATGTTCACGCCATCGGTGCCGAGACACTCAGGAACGGCGCGCCGGTCGACCTAGGGTGGTTCATCCCCTTCCTGCTGGCGCTCTGCACCTCGGCGCTTGCGCTGCTGCGACCCCGTTTTCTCCATCGTTCGCTGACACTCGCGGGCGCGGCTCTTTGGTTCCTGTGCGGTCCGGTGGCCCTCGAAGCCAACCTGATCTTTGCGGATGTTACGCCGGCCCTGTTCGTCCTAATCACCGTAACCACAGCACTCGCGTGGCGTCGCTACCGGCTGCGCGGTTTCATCGATCCGGTCTCAAGCCTTCCAAACCTGAGCGCGTTCCGCGCAAACCGGGAGGGGCGGAAGCAAGCACTGATCGCCGCGCGCGTCATAAACTATGACGAGATCGTCGCCAGCCTTCCGCAAGACGCCGAACGAAGGCTCGTCGAACAGATTGTTTCACGACTCTCGGTCGGAGCGCCGAACCGCACTCTTTACCAAGGCGATGGAGGCATCTTCGCCTGGTTCGAGGACGCCCAGAAGCCGGTCGGCAATCATCTTGAGGCGCTCTACGCTTTGTTCCGAAACCCAGCCAAGGTTGGCGACCTTTCCATTGACCTCACCATCGCCTTCGGGGTCGAGGTCGGCAGCGGCAGGCCGCTTGCGAGCCGGCTCGCCAGCGCGCTCGTCGCGGCCGAGGAAGCCGCACATGATGGCCTCAAGTGGAAATATCATGAGCCGGAGACCCTCGAGGACGCCTCATGGAAGCTATCGATTCTCAGCCAGCTCGACAGCGCGATCGACAAGGGTGAAGTATGGGTTGCCTACCAGCCGAAGCTCGAACTCTCGACGCGCCAAATTGTAGGCGCCGAGGCGCTGGCGCGCTGGACGCACCCCGAGAAAGGCCCCATCGCAGCGACGGAGTTCGTGGCGGCCGCAGAACAGCACAATCGGATCGGCAAGCTGACCGACTTCGTTCTGGAAAAGGCGGTCGCGGCGGCCGCGCAGATCAACAAGCG
This sequence comes from uncultured Alphaproteobacteria bacterium, assembly GCA_963754245.1. GTDB lineage: Bacteria > Pseudomonadota > Alphaproteobacteria > Sphingomonadales > Sphingomonadaceae > Sphingomicrobium. The sequence continues at coordinate 58,419 of CAVWET010000013.1, read as the reverse complement.
GGGCGAGTTCAACATTGCCGTGAACCTTTCGGCCAGGCTGCTGGGCGACAAGGGCTTCACACTTCGCTTGGCGGCTCTGCTCGCGAGGCATGGGCTCGATCCGAGCCGTCTCACGCTTGAGCTTACCGAGACTGCCGCGCTGGCGGGCACAGGCGAGGGCTTTGATATGATCGCCCGGCTGCGCGAGCTCGGCGTCAACATCTCCATTGACGACTATGGGACCGGCCTCTCCACGCTCGAGTATCTGAAGAAGATTCCGGCGAATGAGATCAAGATCGATCAGAGCTTCGTCAAAGGAATCGTCGACAACCGGAGCGACCGCTTGATGGTTCAGTCGACGATCGGGCTCGCGCACTCGCTCGACCGAAAGGTCGTCGCGGAAGGCGTCGAGCACCACGACACTCTCGACGTCCTCATTGAGCTCGGATGCGATATCGCGCAGGGCTATGCCATCGGCAGGCCAATGAGCTTGGAAAGCCTCACGAAGAGGATCGCGGTCGACCGCAAGCGCAGCGCCGCCTGACGCTACGCAAATGCACCCGCCGAGCAGCTGCGGTGCAATTTGAACCCTGAACAATGAACCCTGCCTAGTCGTGCGGAGGGGCCCCGGCGCGTTAATAAAGGTTAATCGTTTGATAACCATACCGATTAAGGTTAATGTGCCCATCAACTGCCGAATTGCAGTTGGAACAAAGGGGCACGAAAATGAAGAAGACCAAAGCTGGTCGCGGTTTCTGGAGCTGGCTCATGGGCCATGGCTGGGAAAACGCTGGAGCCGGCGGCTGAGATCTTCAGCGGTTCGAGCTTCGAACTAGTAAATCAATAACTTAGCAGCGCCCGCCGTTTGGCGGGCGTTCGCATTTGACTTCCCGCCTGTCGGTTCAGTCCCACATTTGGACAAGATTATTTGTGGTTACCATGTTGCTAACCATTCCCCTTAAGCAATATCGTTGACCACGCCGAATTGGTCGGTGAATTGGGGGTTGAACATGAAGCGCACGAAAGCTCAGCGTGGATTTTGGAGCTGGTTGATGGGTTCGGGCTGGGAGAATGCCGGAGCCGGCGGCTAAGCTTCCGACCTTAATCTAATCGAGCGCCCGCCGGTTTCGGCGGGCGTTTTCGTTTGTGGCGAAGCGCGCTAGCTCGCCACCATGATCAGGCAGGCAACACACACTCTCTCCGTTCGAGCTACGCGCTCGGGGTTGCACGACTTCACAGACGAAGTTTCCGGATGGGTCGATGAGATAGGCATCAAGGAGGGCCTTTTGACTTTATTCTGCCGCCACACCTCGGCTTCGCTGGTGATCCAGGAAAATGCAGCCCCCACCGCGCGGCGCGACCTCGAAGCCTATTTCGCCCGAATCGCGCCCGAGAACGGACCATACGAGCATGCTGAGGAAGGACCCGACGACATGCCGGCCCATCTGAGATCTGCCCTGACGCAAACGCAGCTGACTATTCCTGTCGCTCACGGACAGCTTGCCCTCGGTACCTGGCAGGGCATTTTCCTTTTCGAACATCGCCACAACACGCCGAAGCGCCAGATCGCGCTCCACCTGATCGGCGAATGAGCCTCGAATCGGTTCGGGCATGGCTGGCCGAGGAGGCGCCCGATCTTAGGCTGATCGAAGTCGCGGACAGCACGGCGACGGTCGACACCGCCGCGAAGGCGCTGGGCGTCGAACCCGGCATGATCGCGAAGACGCTTGCGGTCCGCGCCGGAGATCTCCTCTTTCTCCTCGTCACGCGCGGCAATGCACGGCTCGATAACCGCAAGTGCAAGGATGAGTTCGGGGCCAGGCCGCGCATGCTCGGGCCTGACGAGACGCTCGAACTGACCGGTCACCCGGTTGGCGGTGTCTGCCCGTTCGGACTGAAGACGCCGCTTCCGGTTTACGTCGACGTGTCACTGCAAGCGTTTGAAGTGGTCTACCCGGCGGGAGGCTCCCTCAACACTTCGGTCGAGGTGACCACGCAACGTCTGTTCGACCTGGTGGGAGAGCGATGGGTCGACCTATGCCGGCTGCCGGAGGAAGCGACTGGGGCTTAGCGCCTCGGCACTAACGTCGATCGCGGGCCACGGCGTGCCAAAGATTAGAGACGCCGTGATCTGTGACATGGCCGGCGAGGTCTGAAGGCCAAACCCGCCCTGCCCCGCCAACCAGAAGAAGCCAGTCGCATCGTTCGCAAATCCCGCCGCCGGGTGACGATCCGGGGTGAAAGTCCTAAGACCCGCCCAGCGGCTGTGAATGCTGTTCACCTTTACGGTAGTCCGCTCCTCCATTCGGTAGGCAGCCAGGGCGACTTCATATTCATTCGGCTGGGCATCGCAGGGCTCGCTCGGCTCCTCGTCCATGGGCGATGCGAACAACCGGCCGCTCTCGGGGGCGAAATAGAGTTCGTCACCGATCGTCTTCGCGAATGGAAGACGGTCGAGGTCCGTACCTGGCGGCGCATCGAAGGTGATGATCGTGCGGCGCTTCGGCTCCAGGCCTAAGGGCGCGACGCCAGCAAACCTTGCAAGCTGGTCGGCCCAGGATCCCGCTGCATTGACGATTATCGCGGCCGAATAGGTGTCGCCGCCTTCCGTCGTGGCGCTCCAGGCGTCCCCGTGCCGCCCAATCGACGAAACACGCGAACCGGTCTCGAGCCTGCCCCCGTTTCTTCGCAACATGCGCAAATTGCCCTGAAGCAGCGCATGCGGGTCGAGGCGGGTGCCATTTCGGTCGGCGATTCCGTGACGGGCTTCGGCCTTGAGCAGCGGGCAGAGCCGGTGCACGCCCTCTTCGTTCAAACGCTCGAGCTCTGCGAAGATCGAGAGCTCCTCGTAAAGCGCGTCCAGCTGCTCGCGCTCATCCTCTCGCCCATGAACGAGCACCGACATGCGATGTCCGAGCGGAACGTCGCTGAATCCCCCCGGCGGAGAATCGAAAAAGGATCGGCTTGCGAGCGTCAGCTCGCGGACGAGCCGATCGCCGAGTGCATAATGAACCATGGTGGCGCTGCGGCCGGATGAGTGAAAGCCGATCTGCTCCTCGGCCTCGAGGACCGTCACGCGCGCATTCTTCGAAAGTTCAGCGGCCGCGGACAGGCCCGCAATGCCTCCGCCGATGACGAGAATGTCGCTGTTATTCGCCACGTTCAGCCCGCGGCAGTCAGCCGCTCATTCACCACCTTGCCGCCTTGCGTCAGACGAACACCCTTCACGATCTCGTCGTCATCCGGAAGTACGGGGCGTCCCTGCTCCTTGTCCCAAAAGGCGCTGAGGAAATTGTACAGGTTCCGCGCGAAGAGCGCCGAAGCGTCCGCCGCGAGCGTCCGCGCTAGATTGGTTGCGCCAATGACCGTCACTCCATGCTTCTGCACGCTCTCCCCGGCAATCGTACCCTCGACATTGCCGCCCGCGTCCGCCGCCAAGTCGACGATCAGGCTTCCAGGCCGCATGCTCGCAATCTGCCCGTCGCTGATCAGTCGCGGAGCCGCCCGCCCGGGAATTAGCGCCGTCGTGATCACGATATCCTGCTTGGCGATATGCCCCGAGACCAGCTCCGCCTGCGCCTTCTGATATTCCTCCGACATTTCGGTCGCGTAGCCACCGGCGCCTTCGCCTTCGATGCCTGCCACATTCTCGACGAAGATCGGCTTTGCACCGAGCGACTGGATCTGCTCCTTTGTCGCCGAGCGCACGTCGGTCGCGCTGACCTGCGCGCCGAGCCGCCGGGCGGTGGCGATCGCCTGGAGCCCTGCAACGCCAACGCCCATCACGAAAACCTTGGTCGGACTGATTGTACCTGCAGCGGTCATCATCATGGGGAAGGCACGACCGTACGCCGCCGCTGCATCGATCACGGCCTTGTAGCCGGCAAGATTCGACTGGGAGGACAGCACGTCCATGGATTGGGCGCGCGTGATCCGCGGCATCCATTCCATCGCCAGCGCTTCCAAACCGGCCGCCGCATATCCATCGATGGCATCGCGACGCCGCATGGGATCTAGCGCGCCGACAAGCAGCGCACCCTTTTCCGCACCTGAGATCGATTTCGGATCGGGGCCATTAATGGCAAGGATAATGCCAGCGCCCTTCAGCGCTTCCGCGCGACTACCGGTCTTGGCGCCTACCGCTTCAAATTCCGCATCGGAGACGGACGCGGATTCTCCTGCGCCCCTTTCCACGGCAAAGTCGGCGCCCAGGGCGATGAACTTCTTCACCGTCTCGGGGATGGCGGCGCAACGGGTTTCCCCCGCGGCTTCCTTCAGGACGGCGATCTTCATGCGAGGCGGGCGATTATCTGAGAATCAGCAGAACGATGAGGCCGATAATGAGGCAGACGATCGCCCCCCACTTCATCATCCGGGTGAACTTCTCATAGTCGCGAACGTGGGTCGCCACCTCCTGGGTCGGCGGACTTGCCAGCAGCGGCTCTTCTTCATGCGCCATGAGAGTTCCTTTTGTGAGTTATCGCTGAGGCGGTCCATATCAACGCCGGACGCGCTGCCCAAGTCTGAACCTCAGGCATCCAACGCTTAAGGCGGAATTTACCCCTTCTCCCGTAACTTGAGCGGCGATGCGCGAAGAACCCACCCGCTGCCTATTGCTCCTCGACACGGAAGTCGACGAACGCCGGCTGATTTCAGCCATCGCTTCGCGCGCCGGTTGGAGCGTCGTGGGCGCAGCGGACCAGGAAGCGGCCGTGGCCGTGCTCCAGGGCCCGCACGGCCGCGACATCCGCGCCGCACTGATCGGAAGTTGGAGCGCCGAGCATGGACCTGCTCTGATTGCGACGTTGCGCGAGAAGCATGAAAAACTTCCTGTCATCGTCATCTCGCACAGCGACACGGTTTCGACCGCCGTCGAGGCAATGCGGGCGGGAGCATCCGATTTCGTTGTGCGCCCGGTCGCTCCTGAACGGCTGCTCGATGCGCTCGCGGCGAATTCGGATCGGCGCAAGGCCGCCGGTGAGCTTGCGCCCGTCTCCGAGAAACTCGCGCCGGAACTCGCCTTGGAGCAACTCGTCGGCGCCGCTCCGCAGTTCCGCGCATCGCTGGCGGTTGCTGCTAAAGGCGCGCGCAACCGGTTGCCAATCCTGATCATCGGCGAGCCAGGCACTGGCAAGGAGACCGTCGCACGGGCAATCCACGCAGCGAGCCTGCGCGCTAAGGGCCCTTTGCTCTCACTCGACTGCAAGGCGATCGCGGCCAACATCATCGACAGCGAATTGTTCGGACACGAGAAGGGCGCTTTCCCGGGGGCTTTTGCGCCGAAGGTGGGAAAGCTTGTTCAGGCCGATACCGGAACGTTGCTGCTCGACGAGATCGGCGCGCTTCCGGCGGCAACGCAGGAAACCCTGGATCGCGTTCTCGCGACGGGCGAGGTCCGGCCAGTCGGTCTCAATGGCAGCCAATCGGTCGATGTCCGCATCATTGCGACGAGCAGCCATCCGCTGCCGGACGATTTCCATGCGGGGCTCGCCGAGCGGATCGGAGCGACGACGGTGATGCTGCCGGCGCTGCGCGACCGCAGCAGCGACATCCCTGCTCTTGCCCGACATTTCCTCAATCGCCTGTCCGACCAGACTGGGCTCAGGCCCCTGTCGATCGGCAACGACGCACTGGCGGTTCTCATCCGCTATGGCTGGCCGGGCAACGTGCGCCAGCTGGCGAGCGTGCTCTTCCGTGCCGCGCTGCAGTGCGACGGCCAGTCGCTGACCGCCGAGCACTTCCCGCACATCGCCATTCAGTCGCGCTACTCAGCTCGCAGGACCGATTTCGCACCAACCCTGAGCGAAGCCCGCAGCGAGGCCGCGATCGAGGGAGCGCCCGGAATCACCCTATACACGAGCGAAGGCCATCTGCGGCCTTTGGAAGAGATCGAGGCCGACATCATCCGGCTCGCGATAGGCCACTACCGTGGGCGAATGACCGAAGTCGCGCGGCGCCTCGGGATTGGCCGCTCGACGCTCTATCGCAAGCTCGGCGACCTCGGCATCGACACCGCCGCCTAAGCCCGCGGCGTCAGGGCCTGGTCCCTCAGGCCGCGCCAAACCTTTACTGCCTGGATTGTTTCGAACACGTCGTGGACGCGCAGGATCTGAGCGCCCTGTTCCGCAGCCTTGAGCGCGAAGGCGATGCTGCCGCCCAGGCGCTTGTCGGCGGGGGATTCGCCCGACAGTGCACCGATCGTGCGTTTGCGGCTCGCGCCGACAACAAGTGCGCAGCCGAGGGAGTGGAATAGCGAAAGCCCGTTCATCAGCTCGAGATTGTGGCCGACGTTCTTGCCGAAGCCGAAGCCGGGATCGATCAGGATGCGGTCGCGCGAGATCCCGGCATTCTCGGCCGCACCGACCCGCTCCTCCAGCCAGCGATACACTTCGATCAGGACGTCGTCGTAGTGCGGATTCTCCTGCATCGTCTCGGGAACACCCTGATGATGCATCAGGACGATCGGCACCGATGAGGCCGCGACGATACCAACCGAGCGCCCGTCGTAGGTCAATGCGGACACGTCGTTGATCATCCGGGCGCCCGCTTCGATCGCCGCCGTCATGACGTCGGCCTTGCGCGTGTCTGCTGAAACGGCGGCTCCGCCCAGCGCGAGTTGACGAATGATCGGCACCACGCGTTCGATCTCGTCCCCCTCCCACACCGATCTTGCGCCCGGACGAGTCGATTCGCCTCCGATGTCGACTATGGCCGCTCCCTGTGCCGCCATATCCGCGCCGGCTTCAGCCGCAGCTGCAGCATCGGCGAACTGGCCACCGTCCGAGAAGCTATCCGGCGTTGCGTTGATGATCCCCATCACTTGAGGTTGGTCGAGGCGGACGGTCCGTTCGCCAAGCTGCAGCGGTGCGCGCGGGCTGGTCAGCGCCTTCCATTGAGCAGCCATGTCCTCGTCGAACCGGCTCTCGATCCCTTCCACGGGTACAAGGTTGGTGGCCGCACGGCGATTCTCGTCGACCTGTATGAGCTCGACCGCAGCGAACCAGTTCAGTCCTCCCGCAAGCCGCGCCACCTTCCCGTCATACCCGTAGGGCGAGTCGACGAACGCTGTGGGTCGAAGGAGTGTGCGCATAAAGTGAAGCTCAGATTCCGAGGCCGGGGATAGGCGCGCCGACAGGGTTGGATGCAACCTTCGGAGCGCGGGCATCGAGCTTATTCAGCCAGGTCGCCGTGTCTGAGCCGATGCTGACCTGCGGATTGGAGGGCGTAAGATTTGCCTGCTCCTCAGCGGCTGAAATCAGCGCAGTTGCTCGCCGAAGCTGCACATCGAAGGGAAGCGGCTGCCGCAACGCATGGTTGATCAGCGCGTCCCCAAACAGCGTCCAGTCGTTTCCGGCCTGGCAGCCGAAAGACGAGCGGTCCTCGGCAGCAGCAGTGACAACTACCGAGCCGGGGCCCCTGAGCGCGGGAACGAACTGTCCGGAAAAGCACGCCTGCAGCATGAGGAGCCGGTTCTTCAATCCCAGAGGCTCGAGCATTTCGGCGAGGCGCGTCGGCGAGACGATGCCGGCTCCGCGAGCCATGTCTTTGTAGACCAAGCCCTGATTGGGGATGCCGTGGCTGGTGCTGTAGAGCACGAGCACGTCTTCGCTCCGATCGACGAGCTCGGCGACACGCGCCAACGCAAGCGCGAGCGTGTGAGGCGAACCGGGCGCATCGGCCTTGTTCTGACCCTCGTCATTGGCAAGCACGATTGTCCGGCCCGCAGCGTCGAAGCGGCTGGCGAGCACCCGGCCCGCCTCCCTCGCTTCACGGCTAAAAACGGGATCGCCGTCGAGAGCAACTACGACGACATAAGCATCAACCACACCGGGCCTTTGCGGCTTGAGCGAGTCCAGTGCGGCGGTGATCCGGCGATGCTCGGCAAGTTGCTGGCTGGCGGGCTCCGGAAGCGCGATCCACTCGCCGTGCGGCTGCTGCGCGTTCGCTGCCGGACCGGCGAGAATTGCGATGGCTGCGAGGTATGGGAAGGCAGCTCGCTTCACGCGGCTACTTTCATCAGCCGCAGCGGTTCGCGCAAGGGTCAAGCAGCGGAAAGATGCTGCTGCCGGAAAGCGTCCAGCGGCTGAAGCGATCCGCCCTGCTCTACGTGCCAGAAAGTCCAGCCGTTGCACGACGGCGCACCTTGCAGAGCAGCTCCAACCTTGTGAATTGAACCCGCGTGCGCATCGCAAGCGATCGAACCGTCGGCTCTAACGCTTGCACTCCACCGGCGCTTGGCGTCGACGAGCCGAGTTCCAGCAGGAACCAGCCCACCTTCAACCAACACGCCGAACGCGACCCGCGGCTGCTCGCGCTTGTCCGTCACCGTGCGCATCGCGCTTTCATCGAGAGGCAGGGTTGATGCGATCCGCTCACGCGCGACTTTCACATATGCGGATTCACGCTCGATACCGATCCAGCGACGGCCCAGGCGCCGCGCCACAGCGCCAGTCGTTCCAGTCCCGAAGAACGGGTCGAGCACTACGTCGCCCGGCTTCGTGCAGGCGAGCAGGATCCGGTACAACAAGCCTTCGGGCTTTTGCGTAGGATGAGCCTTCGAACCGTCGTCCCCCTTCACTCGCTCGGAGCCGCTGCAAATCGGCAACAGCCAGTCCGACCGCATCTGGAGGTCGTCATTGAGCGACTTCATAGCGCGATAGTTGAACGTGTAGCGCGCCTTCTCGCCCTTCGAGCACCACAGAAGCGTCTCATGCGCATTCGTGAACCGAGTCCCGCGAAAGTTCGGCATCGGATTCGACTTGCGCCAGACGATGTCGTTGAGGATCCAGAATTCGGCGTCCTGCAGCAACGCCCCGACACGGTAGATGTTATGATAGCTGCCGATCACCCAGATGGTGCCGTCGTCCTTGAGGATACGGCGCGCCTGCTCGAGCCAATCGCGAGTGAAATCGTCATAGGCGGCGAGGCTGTCGAACTTGTCCCAGTCATCATCGACGGCGTCGACGCGGCTGCCTTCAGGGCGGAAGAGATCGCCGCCCAGCTGAAGATTGTAAGGCGGATCGGCGAAGATCATGTCGACGCTTTTGTCCGGCAGGCGCGCCATCTCCGCGATGCAGTTACCCTGGAGGATTGTGTCGAGCGGAAGCTCACGCTTCTGCGTCTGCGCCGGACGAAGTCCCGTCCGCTGCTCCGCAATGCGGGCGATGAGATTCATTTGACCCTTGCCCCTTCCTTGACGCCGGAAGGTGAGTTCAGGCCGGAACTCTTGGTCAAGCGATCAAGGGTTAACGTCCCCTTTTGGAGCGCCACAGCTAGGCCGCCGGGCGAACGGGCTCCACAACATCTTGAGTCAGCGGCACGGGCGCGGACTTAACTGCTGGTGGGTGTGACTCCAAAGACTTCGATTTGCTCGAAAACGAGCTCGGGCTCCTCCGCCGCGCTCACAATCTGCCGCACGAGGCCGAAACTGCGGCGGTGGAGCGGCGTTGCCCCGAGCTCTCGAAGTGCGCGGCGATGATCCGGCGTCGGATATCCCCGGTTCCTCTCCCATCCGTAGCCCGGATATTCGACGGCATAGTCCGCCATGATCCGGTCCCGAGTGACCTTGGCGATGATGGACGCGGCGGCAATCGAACGGCACTTGGCGTCGCCATCGACGATCGCCTTCGAAGGACGCTGCCACCGCGGCGTGGCATTGCCGTCGACCAGCACCCAGGCCGGTTCCAATCCGAGCGCCTCGACAGCCCGAGTCATCGCGAGCATGCGTGCCCAATAGATGTTGATTTGGTCGATCTCCTCGACCGTTGCGATTCCGACGCCCCACCCCGAGCACTTCACCAGCTTGGCGTAGATCGCCTCGCGCTTGTCGATCGGTAAATTCTTGGAATTGTCGATGCCGCGCGGGAACCTGTCGCGGTCCAAAATGCACGCTGCAGCCACAACCGGGCCTGCGAGTGGCGCGCATCCCGCCTCGTCAACGCCCGCGAGCGGCTGCGGATAGTCGAGCTCAAGCTTGAAGGAGCAGCGCCGGGGCATGGAGCCAAGCCTATGGAGAGACTTGGCGAGTTGCCAGTCCGATCAGCGATTTTCTGTGGAGGAGTCGATCCGCCACGGCGGGAAGCGCCGGGCTTCGCCTGCCTTGTAGAGGAAGATGATGTTGCCGTCGGGGTCGCGAAGACGCGCCTCGCGCCACATCCAGGGCTGGTTGCGCGGCCCATGCTCGAAGGCGAGACCGCTCCGTGCGAGCTGCTCGACACGCTCGTCGAGATCGTCGCACTCGAGGTAGATCGCGGTCGTCGCGATGATCTTCTCTTCAGGGTCGATCTGGACCGAGAAGGTCGCCCCACCAGCCGTTTCAAACCGGGCATAATCCGGTGGATTGTCGACGATCTGTTTGAGCCCGAGCTTCTTGTAGAATTCGACCGAGCGCTCGTAGTTCGTGCCTGTCACGGTCACCTGGTTCAGCCGCGGCCCATCGCCGACGTCGAGGCGCACTCGCGGATGACCGATCGGACCGGCGCCCTGCCCCAGCTCCAGTTCGTCATGGAGGGCAATGCGCACAAACTCGCGGGCCCGCGCCACAGCGTCCGAAAGTGTTGCGCCCTGAGCGAGGAACAAAGCAATCGCGCTCGCCAGCGTGCAGCCGGTGCCGTGAGTGCTGGTGGTGTCGATGCGTTGACCCTGCCAACTCGTCATATTGTCTTCTTCGATGAGGGCGTCGGCGAGTGCGTCGCCTTCCTCATGCCCGCCCTTGATCAGCACCGCACAGCGATGCTCCCCAACGAGGTGCAGGGCCGCGGCGACCGGATCCTCCTCGCTGGTCAGGCGGTGCAGCTCGGGCAGGTTTGGGGTTGCAATGGTGGCGACGTCCATCAGTCGACCGAACGCCTTTACGGTTGCGTCGTCGGCGAGCATCGAGCCGCTCGTCGCGACCATGACCGGATCGAACACGATTGGCAGACCCGGTTGCTCGGCCTTCAGCGCTTCTAGCCGCTTCGCAACCTGCTCCGCCGCAAAAGCCCCGCCCAGCATGCCAATCTTCACCGCGTCCACGCCAAGATCGCTCACGACCGCGTCGATCTGTGCGAGGATCATTTCAGCGGGCACCGGATGCACAGCGGTGACGCCGACCGTGTTCTGCGCCGTAATCGCGGTGACCGCGGTCATTGCATGACCGCCGAGCATCGTAACCGTCTTGATGTCAGCCTGAATCCCTGCGCCGCCGCCCGAATCCGAGCCGGCGATGATGAGGACGCGGGCGGGCCTCGTCAGGGAAGCCGCCTTGCTTCCGCTCCTCGGAGCGAAATTTTCCATGTGCACAGGAAAGTCGTTTGGCGAATAAATACCAAGAAAGCGTTCACGCCGCTGACTGAACCGCCTCGCAGATATCGTCGACGACGCGTTGCACGAGCGCCGGATCGTCACCCTCGGCCATCACCCGGATCAGCGGCTCGGTGCCCGACTTGCGAATGACGAGGCGTCCCCTGCCCTCGAGTTCCGCTTCGGCAGCAGCGATGCGCTTGCGAACGCTGTCGACCTCGAGCGGCGCGCCGCCGCTGAAGCGCACGTTCTTGAGCAGCTGTGGCAGGGGCTCGAATTGCCGAAGGAGGTCGCTCGCAGATGCTTTGGCCTCGACCAGAGCCGCGAGGACCTGGAGGCCAGCGACTAGTCCATCGCCAGTCGTCGCATGGTCGGCGAGGATGATGTGCCCAGACTGCTCGCCGCCGACGTTGCAGCCGCTCTCCCGCATGCCCTCCAGCACATAGCGGTCGCCAACCTTCGTACGCAGAAGCTTGAGGCCGGCGGCGCCCAGCTTCCTTTCCAGGCCAAGGTTGGACATGACGGTCGCGACGATGCCGTCGCCCTTGAGCTCGCCGCGACGCTGAAGAGTAAGGGCAATCAGCGCCATCAACTGATCACCATCCACAATCCGGCCTTTCTCGTCGACGACGATCAGGCGGTCGGCATCTCCATCGAGCGCGAGTCCGATATCGGCGCCGCTTGCAACGACCGTTTCCTGAAGCAGCTGCGGATGCGTCGACCCGCAATTCTCGTTGATATTGAGACCGTTCGGAGTAACCCCGATGGGAACGACCTCGGCGCCGAGTTCCCACAGCGCTTCCGGCGCGACATGATAAGCCGCGCCATTGGCGCAATCTATCACGACCTTCAGGCCGTCGAGCCGCAAATGCTCCGGAAACGTATCTTTCGCGAATTGCACGTACCGGCCGCGCGCGTCCTCGATCCTTCGGGCTCGGCCGATAAGCTCCGACTTTGCGAGCTTTGGACCTTGCTCAAGCCGCTTTTCGATCGCCTGCTCGTCTTTGTCGCTGAGCTTGTAACCGTCAGGGCCGAACAGCTTGATGCCGTTGTCAGCAAACGGATTGTGAGATGCGGAGATCATGACTCCCAGATCTGCCCGCATCGATCGCGTCAGCATGGCCACCGCAGGCGTCGGCATCGGGCCCAGCAACACGACGTCCATGCCGACGCTTGTGAACCCGGCGACCATCGCCGATTCCATCATGTATCCGGACAGCCGCGTGTCCTTGCCAATGACCACCCGATGCCGGTGATCGCCGCGCAGGAAGTGCGCGCCGGCAGCCATCCCGACGCAGAGCGCCATCTGCGCCGTCATTGGGTCGAGGTTGGTGGTCCCGCGGATCCCGTCCGTTCCGAAGAATTTGCGTGTCATTGCCGCGACTTTAGCGCGTTTAGGCGATCCAGCGCCAGAAGCCTGCGGGCATCGGATGGACCCATGTCGCAATCAGGAACAGCAGTGTTCCACCGACGGTCGCTACCAGCCCGGGGTTCGCGACCCCCCGGCTAAAGGGAATGAAGGCGGTCTGCGCGGTCCATTCGTGCCAGCGCTCGCCCATCAGCGCCTGCTTCTTCCGGTCCTGGCCGACCGAGCCGGCGAGCGCCAGCAGCAGGATCGCCCCGTCGAGCACCAGTGACTTGGGCGTTCCGACGACGATCAGATGCACGATCGCCCAGCTGGCAAAGCCCCACATCATCGGATGGCGAGTGATCGCGAACACTCCGACAGGCCGGATACCGCCGGGCGACGCGCGCGCCGGGAAGTGCCGGATTGCGCACGAACGATCCGACGAACAGGATCGAGCCCAGCCACATCAGAAAGGTCGCGAACAGCCAGAGGCCTCGCCGGCGACCCACAAAGGCGCCTCACGCCCGATCCTCGCATAGAAATAGATCATCGATCCGAAGGTCAAAATCGCGACCAGTGAATAAATTCCGAGAAACGGCCGCTCGCCAACGCCGCGCACCAGTAGACGACGCAGCGGGTGGGACAGGAGGAAGTGCGTACCGACGAAGGCGATGGCCGACAGAAGAAGGCCTATCTGCGCGGTCAATGCCGATACGCCTCCGGAAGATCGCGGCGAGAAAGGTCCCGATAACGTTGCATCAGTCGCGTCTGGTGAGTCTCCAGCGGCTGCCGCACACCGTCGATGAAAACCGCCTCGGCGGCACTCGATCCCTCCAATGGATCGCCCGACCAGATGACGACGTCCGCTCGACGCCCGGGAGCGAGGCTGCCGATCTCGCCACCCATGCCGATCGCCTCTGCCGGTCGCGAGGTGATCATGGCGAGCGCTTCGCCCCAGCTCACCCCCGTGGCGCCCGGCACGCGCTGCAGCGCGACCAAATTGCCCGCATATTGCCGTTCCCAGAAGATGTTTCGCGTGTCGCTGTCGTCGATCATGCCGATCGACACCTTCACGCCGGAGCCGCGCATGCGGCCGACGTTCGACTGGGTCGCAGCAATCTGTTCGAACGAAGCGGGCAGGTCGTTAACCGCCGACGCAATGACCGGGATGCCGGCCTGCGCAATGCGCTCCGCAACGGTCCAGCCTTCCGTGGCACCGACGAGCACGATCTTCAGCGACGGGAACTCGCGTTCGAGGTCGAGCACGTTGAGGATGTCACGCGCGCGTTCCGCGTGGACGAACAGATACTGCCGACCTTGTAGCACCGGCACGAGAGCGGCCGCATCGAAGCGTGTCAGGAGTACGTCGTCGCTGCGCCGAGCGTCCGGCCCATAGAGGCGGGATTCATTCGGATTTTGGACGACAGGTCGAGCACGCTCATCGGGCTGCCCACCGCGTGCAGCCTGGATTGGCGACGCATAACGGCGCAGCTCCGCCGCTTCGCGCAGGGCGTTGCGGAACAGGATGTAAGCCGACGAGCGCGAGCCGCCTGCCTGGTCCTTGCCCGTTTCGCCGAGCTCGACGAACTGGAACACACGTGAGCGCGTGATCGGGTCCATATCGACACCCGTGTCGATCACGGCACCTTGCCCTGCGAAGATGCTCTTGCCGACGTTCGGCACGACCAATGCGCGCGTGACTCCATCCGCCCGATTGACGGCGATAGGCGTGTCGAGCGGATTGACCGACTGCACCACGTCGATTGCCGCGCTGAACGGCCCATTCGCCTTGGTGTCGTCGGAGCCGTCGGCGGACAGATCCACTTCGGCAAGGCCGAGGCGCGTGAAGCCGCCGACGATGCCCGGCGTCACCCACTTTCCGGTGGCGTCGATCACCTGCGTTCCCGCGGGCAGCTTCATGCGGACGTCGCCGGCAGCGACGATGCGGCCATCGCGGACGATCACCATGCCGTTCGGAATCGGCTGAGAACCGTCACCCAGCGCGACCGTTCCGCCACTAATCGCGAAGGTCTGCGCCATCGCGGGCGCGGCAGCCGCAACGAGCAGGGCAGCCATCAGAGCGCGGATCACTTCACGTCTCCTTCGCCGGGCTGCCCGAGCTCGAAGTCGCTGACCGGCCGCCGCTTCGGATCGTTCGCGTCATACATCAGCGCACCGTCGATCCAGACGCGTTCCGGCCGAGTGTAGTCACTGAACGGATTGCCATTCCACAGCACGACGTCGGCCATCTTGCCGGGGCTGAGCGTGCCCGTCTGGTTGAGGATGCCCATCGCTTTGGCCGGGTTGCGCGACAGCCACTCCCACGCAACCTCGTCGGGAATGTTGATGCCGGCGCGGCGCCCGTCGGCGAGCGTCTTGGCCACCTCCTGGTTCAGGCGCTGGATGCCGTTCGGATCGTCCGAGTGGATCATCGCGCACGCACCCGCATTGTGGACGAGCGGGATGTTCTCCTTGATCGCGTCGTAGGATTCCATCTTGAAGCCGTACCAGTCGGCCCACATCGCCGCGCAAATGTCGTTCTCGCGCAGCAGATCGGCGATCTTGTAGGCCTCGACCGCATGGTGGAACGCCGAGATGTGATAGCCGAACTCCTTCGACATATCGATCATGTTGGCCATCTCGTCGGCGCGATAACAGTGGTTCTGGACGAGGATCTTGCCTTCGAGAACGCCCTTCAGCGTGTCCATGGCGAGGTCGCGCTCGGGCATGTCGCCGCCCTTCGCCTCATACTTGTCCCACTTGCGCTTGTACTCGACGGCCTTGATCCAGGTCTGGCGCGCCATGGCGATATTGCCCATGCGCGTCTGCGGCATATTGCCCTTCGACCCGTAGACCCGCTTCGGGTTCTCGCCGCAGGCCATCTTCAGGCCGTAGGGCGCGCCGGGGAACTTCATGCCCTGCGCGGTCCGCGCTGGGACATTTTTGAGCGTGACCGAACGTCCACCAAAGAGGTTTGCGGACCCGGGAAGGATCTGCAGCGTCGTCACGCCGCCGTTCATGAGCGCGCGCGAGAAGCCCGGGTCTTGCGGCCAGACGCTATGTTCCGCCCACACTTCGGGCCGAACCGGGGACGTCGCCTCGTTGCCGTCGGAATTGCCCTCCACGCCTGGCGACGGATAGTCCCCGAGATGGCTGTGGACGTCGATCACTCCAGGCGTGACCCACTTGCCGGTTCCGTCGATCTCCAGCGCCCCGGCAGGGCTCGGAAGTCCAGGGCCGCCGACCGCCCGAACGACACCGTCCGAGAAGATGACCGTGCCGTCGTTCCAGCGGCGTCCATCACCGTCAAAAACAGTCGCGTGACGGATGACCGTAAGCACGCCGGGATACCGGACATAGGTCGACGGATACGGGTCCTCGTTTATGCGGACCGGCGGCGCGAGCTTCGGCGAGCCAGCTAATTCTGCGCACCCCGAGAGGAGAGCGGCCGCAGCAATAGCCAGTACGGCGCGCGTCTTATTTGACACCATGCATCCACTTCTGAAGCGGCCAGGAGAGAAGGAACAGTACGACGCCCGCGCCGATCGCGATCCAGGCGATCGTCGTAAAGGTCGACGTGTACGTCTCAAGGCTGACCCGCAGGTTGGTGACCTGTCCGCCGACCGTTTCCACGCTCGCGAATTGCGCGACGATGCCCGCGAAATATTGCGCGACCGAGATCGAAAGGAACCAGACGCCCATCATCATGCCGACAATCGCGGGCGATCGACAGCTTGGTGATCATGCTGAGACCGACCGGCGAGATGCAGAGCTCCGCTAGCGAGTGGATAAGGTAGAGACCCGCAAGCCACCACACGCCAACCTGGAAGTTGTTTTCGGGTCCCGCGAAGGTCGAGCCGAACACGAGGAACAGGAAGCCCGCGCCAACACCCATCAGCGCGATTGAGAATTTGACCGGGATCGTCGGCTCGAGGCCGCGCTTTGCAAGCGCCGTCCACAGCATGCTCATCAGCGGCGCGAACAGCACGATCGAGATCGGGTTGAAGTTCTGCGTCTGCGGAGCGGATATCGTGAACAGCCCGAACACGCTCCGGTCCGTGTTGCGATCGGCGAACAATGTCAGCGACGAGCCCGCCTGCTCGAACAGCGTCCAGAAGAAGACGTTGAAGACGATCAAGATCATCGCGGCCGTCATCATCTGAGCCTCGGTCCGGGTGCCTTTCGCGTACGACCAGATCAGGATTGCGGGGACGCTGATGATGAAGGTGCCGAACAGCAGCTTACCCATGAGCGAAAGCGACATCGAGATAGCCGATGAAGCCCGAACCGGGCTCGGCGGGCGCCGAGTTCATGAGGTTGCTGAACAGGAACACGAACACCGGCACCGCGACCAGCGCACCGACGTAGATGACGAGGTCGCGATTCGGCGCGTTGGCTGGACGGCTCTCCATAGCCCGTCGAGCCGACCGCCATCGAACTGAATCAGCGCGTAGCTGATCAGCATGCCGACGCCGGCAAGGCTCAAGCCGGCCCACCAGCCGAACCAGTCTGCAAGGAATGGGCAGAGCAGCTGGCCGAAGATCGAGCCGAGGTTGATGCCCATGTAGAAGATCGTGAAGCCGCCATCGCGGCGCCGGTCGCCCTGGTCGTAGAGCGAGCCGACGATCGTCGAGATGTTCGGCTTGAAGAAGCCGTTGCCGACCGAGATCAGCGACAGTGCGATGAGCATGATGCTGATCGTCAGCGGATCGCGCTGGCCGCCCGGCTCGAATCGCGCCCTTGGGCAGATGCTTGCGACCTCGCTGCCGTTATCGAGCAGCGAGATCGAACCGTCCTCGTTGCCGCGGATCAGCAGCTTCTGGCCGTTGTCGACGATGTAGCGCGCCTCATGCGGATCGCTCGTCGGCCGATCGACGAAATTGTCGACGACCACTTCGTATCGCTGGCCGTTGATCGTCGCGTAAGGCTTCGCCGGCGATCCGCCGAAGGCGAGCGTGAAATAGCCTATGCGCCATCACGATCGCGCCGAACTTGACCGACCGCTTCGAGCCGAGGAATTGGTCGGCGAGCAAGCCGCCGATCAGCGGCGTCAGGTAAACTAGCGCCGTATAGCCGCCGTAAAGTCCGGTCGCCTGCTGATCCGAAAAGAGGAAATGCTTGGTCAGGTAGAGCGTCAGCAGCGCCCGCATGCCGTAATAGCCAAAGCGCTCCCACATTTCCGTGGTGAACAGCCGCGCAAGCTCGCGCGGATGGCCGAACCAGGTCTTCTTGTCGGCAGGATTTGTCCGCCCTGAAGCAGGCGAAAACGGTTCTTCAACGGCTGGCGTATCGACCATCCGGCACTCTCCCCAAGCGCAGCCCGCGCAGCGGGCGGCGACCCTAGCGGGCAATTCCGCCTTGTGAAGCGGATTGTTGCGAGCGCGCGCGCCCCTATCTGCCCCGTCGATGCTCAACGACCGTTCCTCGATCCTTTCGCTGCTCGAAACCCGCCGCTCCGCCAAGCCGCGCGAGCTGGTCGATCCTGGGCCAACGGCCCAGGAGATGGAGCGCATGCTGACCATCGCCGCGCGAACGCCTGACCATGGCAAGCTCTTTCCGTGGCGCTTCGTCACCGTGGCGGACGACCAGCGCGACGCCTTCGGAGCGCTCTTGCGCGAGGCGCTGGTCGAGCATGATCCGTGCGCGTCGATCGCGCACCATGAGAAGGAAGACGAGTTCGCCCACTACGAGGGCCAGCTCGTCGTGCTCGATCTCGGCTCCGGTCGAGGACCACAAGATCCCGGTTTGGGAGCAGGAGCTGTCGTGCGGAGCGGCGGGCATGAACCTGCTGCTCGCGGCTCATGCGCTCGGCTATGTCGGCGGATGGGTGACTGGCTGGCGCGCTTATTCAGAGCGCGTGCGGCGCGCCTTCTGCGGACCGGGCGAGCGGATCGCCGGTTTCATCTTCATCGGCCATCCCGGACGAGAGATCGAAGAGCGCGAGCGGCCCGAGCTCGCGACGGTCTGGAAGCCGTGGCAACCGCCGGCAACCTGAGATTTCCGGTTGAAACTTATCGCGATCCGCTGTATTATGACAGCATGACGCTTCGGACCCAGCACGACAAGCCGGTTTACGTCCGCCTCCGCGAGACGATCGCCGATGCGATCCTTGCCGGAAAATTCAACGACGGCGACCCGCTGCCGTCTGTGCGCGCGCTCGCCGCAGAAGAGCAGGCGAACCCGCTCACCGTCGCCAAGGCCTATCAGGGTTTCCAGGACGAGGGCCTGATCGTCGTGAAGCGTGGCGTCGGGATGTTCGTCGCCGCCGGGCGCGCGGGCACGATTGCGCGAATTCCGAGCGTAACCGCTTCCTCAAGGAGGAATGGCCGGAGATCCGCGCGCGCATGCAGCGTCTTGGCATCGATGCCGCAGAACTCATCGAGCGCGAACGCGCCTGAAATTCACGCACGAGGTGTAATCCTCTAGCCGCGTCTCATGGAGACGCGGGTCCTTCCATTCAGCGACGAAGCGATCGCCGAAGCCGCGCGGCTGATCCTCGCTGGCGAGCCGGTCGCGGTGTCCGACTGAGACCGTTTATGGCCTCGCCGCCGACGCGACCAACGCCGAAGCCGTCGCACGAATCTACGAAGCGAAGGGACGGCCGAGCTTCAACCCGCTGATCGTCCACGTGCCGGATCTCGCGTCTGCCGAACGCATCGGCGAGTTCAGCGGCGAAGCGCGGGCTCTCGCCGAAACACATTGGCCCGGGCCGCTGACCCTTGTCGTTCCGCTCCGTCCAATGTCAGCGATTGCCTCGATTGTGACGGCCGGACTTGCCGACCGTCGGAATCCGCGTTCCCGCTCATCCCACCATGCAGGCGCTGCTGCGAGCAGTCGGCCGCCCTCTGGCAGCTCCGTCGGCCAATGCGAGCGGATCGATCAGCCCGACACGGGCCGAGCATGTTCTGACAAGCCTCGGCGGCCGCATCCCGCTTGATCATCGACGGCGGCCCCACCGAGCAGGGTTTGGAATCGACCATTGTAGCCGCAACCGGCGGTCCGCTGCGCCTCCTGCGTCTCGGCCCGGTTCAGCTCGATGCTCAAGGTCGAAGGGACCGACAAGATTGAAGCCCCGGGCCAGCTGACAAGCCATTACGCCCCCTCGAAGCCGTTACGGCTCGATGTTGTGCAGGCCGCAGCCGGACGAATTCTTCGTGGGCTTCGGACCAGTGACTGGAGATGCGAATCTCAGCGTCGATGGCGATCTCGTGGAAGCAGCCGCGCGACTGTTCGACATCC
The DNA here is from genome assembly GCA_963754245.1 of uncultured Alphaproteobacteria bacterium. GTDB lineage: Bacteria > Pseudomonadota > Alphaproteobacteria > Sphingomonadales > Sphingomonadaceae > Sphingomicrobium. The sequence goes on along the minus strand of CAVWET010000013.1, from coordinate 38,573 downwards.
TTCATCGAGCGGATGCATCCTCCAAAGCCCCGCATAGCCGTCGCGCCAATTCCTGACGAAGCACTCGGCAGCGCGATCAACGACCGCCTCCGCCGGGCGGCTGCCTAAGCGGTCGCGCTGGCGCTCTTTGTCCGCGCCTGGAAGCTTTTCCTGAGCTTCTGCAGCTTGGGCGGGATCACAGCGATGCAATATGGATTGCGCTGACCTTCGCCTGCCCAATAGTCCTGGTGATACTCCTCCGCCGGCCACCACTCGCCCAACGGCTCGATCGTCGTCACGACGCGGCCGCCATTATCCTGATTCGCGCGCTCGATCGCTTCGCGGGCCTTGCGCTCCTGCTCCTCGTTCTGCGGAAAGATCGCCGATCGATACTGGGTGCCGATGTCGTTGCCCTGCCGGTTCAGCTGCGTCGGATCGTGAGTCGCGAAGAAGATGTCGAGCAGGTCGTCGTAGCTAAGCTGGTCCGGGTCGAATGTGACGCGGATGGCTTCCGCGTGGCCGGTGTCGCCACCGCACACCTGCTTATATGTCGGCTTGGCAACATCTCCTCCGGTGTAGCCGCTCTCGACCGACTTCACGCCGACGACATCGAGGAATACCGCCTCGGTGCACCAGAAACATCCGCCCGCGAAAACAGCCACTTGCTCGGCCATGAGCTCCGCTCCTTTCGCTTGCCAGCGAGGAGATAGGCTCCGGCAGTTATGGTTACCAGTGCCCTTAGGGCCGGGTGCCTAGTTCTTGTAGGCGGCCTTGAGGCTGGCGAGCTCGAGCCGCTTTCCGACCCACTCGCTCAGCTCCTCGAAATCCAGCGGCTTGTCGAACACGATGCCCGCAAGCCGATCCTTGTACCACCGCACTTCACCCTTCACGGGCGCAGGCTTTCCACGACGACGATCGACTTTCTTGCCGACGCAATATTCCTCGATCGGCTCGACCTTCATCCCCTCGAGCGAGATGTCGTGAACGTCGACGCTGTAATAGAGCTTGCCGACCCGCACGGACGCCTTGCAGGTGATATCCAGTCGCGGCGGACGAGGACGAAAGCCGTGGCGAGGCTTACGATCCGCGAGCAGCTCGCCGAGATCGAGGTTCTGGTCGAACTTCAATCCGACAAGGCCTTGGCGGGTCCAGATCACCGATGCCGGAATCTTTTGCGACGAAAGCTCGACGCTAACCGCCTGACCTACCTCGGGCATGTTAGGCGCGATGGCCATGAGGCCGCCGGCCGAAAGGTTCTTGATCTTGATCAGCTGCTGCATGCCGGACGCATCGCTCAGCTTGGCAACTCGAAGCATCGCGGAGGTGCGCTCGTCGATGCGGCGCTCGACCGGCCGGGGGACGGCCGTCGAAAGAGTTACCGTTGTCGAATCGAACTCGATCTCAAGGGCAGGGTCGCGCTCCACCTCGGATCGCCGCCGGATCAAGGATGAGAACATTGGTTAACTCCCGAGGCGCCGTAATTCGCGCCAAAATGGGACTTTATGGACACCGCAGTTAAAAAGGCGTTTCTTCTGCTTGACCGCGCACATGTTTGCCGTGCACGCGACGGCGGGGAGAAGGAGATCGATTTGGCGCAGCCCCGCTTGCTGCTGATCGATGATGAGCCGGCGCTTGCCGACTTTCTCGCCAATGCGGCTCGCGAGTGCGGGTTCGAGCCCGTCGTCACCTCCAACGACACCGAATTTCGTGAGACTTTTCAAACGACCCGACCAGAAGCCGTGGCGCTCGACCTCGGAATGCCGGGGATGGACGGCGTCGAGCTGCTTCGCTTCCTCGCGGAACAGGGTTACCGATCGCCTGTCCTGATCGTCAGCGGGTTCGACCGGCGTGTCCTCGAGTCCGCGTTTCGGCTCGGCGAAGCGCTGGGACTCAACATGGCCGGTCCGGTTGAAAAGCCCGTCCGCCTCGAAGATCTTGAAGCGGTCCTCAACCATCTTCGAGCGACGCTCGTCATATGAGCCGAAAGGCGAACGAACGGCTGCTCGCGGGCTTCAAACGAGCGCTGGAAGAGCAGCGTCTCCACATGGTTTATCAGCCGAAGGTCGGCCTACGCGATGGGCGATTGACGCGCGTCGAGGCGCTCGTCCGCTGGGAAGATCCCGAACTCGGGCGCGTCGAGCCCTCACGGTTCGTGCCCTTGGCCGAGGAGCACGGGTTGATCGACGATCTGACCCACTGGGGGTTGCGGACGATCCTTCGCCAATGGCTTGATTGGCGCGATCAAGGCATCGACACCAACCTCGCCTTCAACATTTCGGCGCTGAGCCTCGAGCATCTCGATTTTCCAGACTTGGTCGAGCGTATGTGCCGAGCGCTCGATGTGCCGACGGACCGGCTGGTCCTCGAGCTGACCGAAGGTGCGACCCAACCGCTCGTCAAGCTTATGGACACGCTGACCCGCTTCCGCATCAAGGGGATAGGCCTTGCGATTGACGATTTCGGCACCGGCTACTCGACGCTGATGCAACTGCGTCACCTACCCTTCACCGAACTGAAGATCGATCAATCCTTCGTCGCGGACGCCGATCGCTCACGCGACTGCCGGCTCATCATCCAGACCATCGTCGATTTGGCCCACGGATTGGGGTTGGTGGCCACGGCAGAAGGCGTGGAAACGGTCGAGCAGCTCCGCATCGTTCACGAACTCGGCTGCGACGTTGTCCAGGGTTACCTCATCGCGCAGCCGCTCGAGCCTGACAAGCTCAGGGCCTGGAAGGACGAGTTCAGCGACCGCTGGCCTCGCCTGATCGGCAACGAGGAACTGGCTTTATGGGGCGACGTCGAAACGGATGCCCTGCGCTAGCGGTAGCTCGGAACCGTAATTGATCGTGTTGGTCTGGCGACGCATGTACGCGCGCCAGCTGTCGGAACCGCTCTCGCGGCCGCCGCCCGTTTCCTTCTCGCCGCCGAAAGCACCGCCGATTTCCGCGCCTGACGGGCCGATATTGACGTTGGCAATTCCGCAATCCGAACCACGGGCGGACATGAAAAGCTCGGCTTCTCTCAGATCGGATGTGAAAATCGACGACGAAAGGCCTTGTGAAACACCATTGTTGAGCGCGATTGCCTGTTCAAGGTCGGTGTAGCGGAGCACGTAAAGGATGGGCGCGAAGGTTTCCTGGAGGACGGTTCCCTCCTGCTCCTTCACCTCGACGATGGCCGGCCGAACGTAGAAACCCCCTGCGAGTGCGTCGACGGGCTCGATCCTGTCACCAAGCACCTTCTTCATGGCCGTAAATGCGCCCTCGTCGATCAGTGGACCAACGAGCGTATCGGGCTGTCGTGGATCCCCAACCTTCACTTGCGCGAAGGTCTTCTTGAGCCCCTGCACCAATTCGTCGGCCACGCTCTCGTGAACAATGAGACGCCTGAGTGACGTGCATCGCTGACCGGCCGTGCCCACCGCCGAAAACAGGATCGCGCGTGCGGCGAGCTCAAGGTCGGCGCTCGGGCACACGATGGCGGCGTTGTTGCCACCAAGCTCGAGGAGAAGCTTGCCGAAGCGCCGGGCGACCCGCTCGCCGACTTCACGTCCCATCGGTGTGGACCCGGTAGCAGAGACCAACGCGATCCGCGGGTCATCCACCAGCTTCTCGCCGATGTCCCGTTCGCCCTGGACCAGCTGCACCAACCCATCAGGCGCTTCGCCGAACCGGTCCATCACACGGCGGACGATCGCCATGACCAGCTCGGCACAGAGCGGAGCCTTCTCACTGGGCTTCCAGATCACCGGATTACCGCAAACCAGCGCCAGCGCGGCATTCCAGGCCCACACCGCCACGGGGAAATTGAACGCGCTGATCACAAGCACCGGCCCGAGCGGGTGCCACTGTTCCATCATCCGGTGATTGGGCCGCTCGCTCGCAATCGTCAGGCCGTAGAGTTGCCGCGAAAGTCCGACGGCGAAGTCGCAGATATCGATCATCTCCTGCACCTCGCCGAGGCTCTCCTGGATGATCTTGCCGGTCTCGAGCGTGATCAGCTTGGCAAGCACCGGCTTCGCCTCGCGAAGCCAGTCGCCGAGAATGCGCACGAACTCTCCGCGACGCGGAGCAGGCACCGTGCGCCAGCGCTCAAAAGCCTGGACCGCACGCTCACATGCGGCGTCAGGGTCCCCGCAGGTCACTCGCCCAAGCGGCTTCCCGTCAATCGGGGAATAGCTGGCAAGTCGTCCGGCCGAAGCCACGCCGGCCAACTCCAGGATCTGCGCTGCTTCTGCGGCGGGAGTCATGCGAGCATCTCCTTGGCCTTGGCCATTGCAGCCACTCCAGCGTCGATCGTCTCGTCTTTCTTTCCGAAGCAGAGGCGGACGAGGTGCCTTGGCGGGTCGTTCTCCGCAAAGGCGGAAAGGGGCACGACTGCTACGCCCGCCCTTTCGACCGCTGCTGTCGCAAAGCTCTCGCCGTCCAGCGTCACGCCCGATGCAGCAAGATCTACGCACAGGAAGTAAGTCGAAGCTGGGTGAAGCACTTTGTAGCCGGAGCCCCGAAGCCCCTCGATCATGCGGTCGCGGGCACGCGTGAAGCGGTGCCGCATCGGCTCGAGCCAGGCATCTCCATCGCTTAGCCCATATGCCACCGCCGACTGAAGGTTTGGCGCCGTCGCGAAGGTCAGGAACTGGTGCGCACGGGCGACGACATTCGCGAGCTCCGGCGCAGCGATCATCCAGCCGACCTTCCATCCCGTCAGCGAAAAGATCTTGCCCGCGGAGCCGATCTTGATGGTGCGTTCGGCCATTCCCGGAAGCGACAGCAGCGTCGTGAAGCGCTGATCGTCGAGGAGGATGTGTTCCCAAACTTCATCGCTAATGACCATGAGGTCGTGCTCTCGTGCGATCGCAGCGAGCACGTCCAGCTCGTCTCGGTCGAACAGCCGTCCTGCGGGATTGTGCGGGTTGTTGAACAGGATCGCTCGGGTCCTTGGACCGATCGCGCCCTCGATGGCTTCACGCTCGAGCCTCCAGCTCCGGTGGCTGCAGAGCGATCTCCCGGGGTACGCCGCCGGCCCTGCGGATCATCGGCGCGTAGCTGTCATAGGCCGGGGTAAAGATCAGCACTTCGTCGCCAGGCTCGACCGTCGCGAGGATCGCAGCTCCGAGCGCCTCGGTTGCGCCGCTCGTCACGCAGATATTGCTGGCGTCGAGAGTCGAGGCCTTGGTGCCGCTCATAGTGGGCGGCCACTGCCTCACGCAGGGCCGGCAGGCCGCGTGAAGGCGGATATTGGTTCGATGCTTCCTTCAGCGCGCGTGCTGCCGCTTCGAGCACCTCCTCCCGCCAGCCGAAATCAGGAAAGCCCTGACCCAGGTTCACTGCGCCGTGCTTCGCCGCGAGACCGGACATGCGCTCGAACACGCTCGTCTGCATCTGTTCGTATAGTGGATTCACGAGGGTCTCATCGCTGATCCGGACCGCAATAGCCGCAAGCGCGAAGCGATGAAGCAACTTTTGGCTGGCCGATGCATTCGGCCGAACAATCAGCGACTTAAGAGAGACTAATGGCGAAAGATAACGACATCATATTGCATCGAATGGTCCTGGCGGATCACGTTTGTCCGTTCGGACTGCTCGCCAAGCGCATGCTTGAGGATGCCGGTTTGCCGTTTGAAGACCATCTCCTGACCTCCCGCGATGAGGTCGACGCCTTCAAGACGGAGCATAAAGTGGCGACCACCCCGCAGGTCTTCGTCGATGGAGAGCGGATCGGCGGCAGCGAGGAGCTGGCAGAGTTCCTGGAGACGGCCGAGCAGGAAAACTAAGGCCAGCGGCCAACTGTCCCTCAAGCGTGTTCGAATGCGCCGACTTCAGGAATGAATTCCGCTACCTCGACTCGCTCGTAGAGATCGTTTTCATAGAACGGACTTTGCTGCAGAAAACGCTCGGCGTCGTCGAAACTCTCCGCTTTGATGAAGGCGAGGTAGCCTGAGCGCTGCCCGCTCTTGTCCCGAAGCAGGCCAAACAAGGTGATTCTGTCCGACGACTGGCCAATATGGTCGTTGAACTCATTGTGGAGTGCCACGAGCCGGTCGTCGTTGCCGGGTTTCAGTATGCCTGCGACGAGATATTGCATTGCCTCGTCTCCGCTGTTTGGATGAAGCTCCACTTGCATAGCACGGTTTCGCGCTTCAACCCCGTCCAATGAACAAGGGATTCGATGCGGCTGGAATCGTCGACCAGCTCGCGAGTATTTACGACGAGTTGGTTACCAACCTTCGCAGCGCACTGGCCGCGTACATCAACGACAGGACGCAGCCTGACCCGGTCGCACGTTCCAATGGTAGCTTTGCCTATCCCGAGCTTCGGATCAGCTATTCCGGCGCCACGCCTCAGCGGTCCGTCCCTCGCGCATTCGCCCGGCTCAATCAGCCCGGGATCTACGCCACCAGCATCGCTCGCCCGAACCTGTTTCGAGAATATTTAGTCGAGCAGCTCGAGCACCTCGATAGCGACTATGACGTCACGATTTCGGTCGGACGCTCCACAAGCGAGATCCCCTATCCCTATGTGATCGAGAATAGCGGCATTGAAGTCGGCGACGTCGGCACGGCTGAGCTGTCGCGCTTCTTCCCCTCCAACGAACTTGTTCATATCGGCGATGAGATTGCCGACGGCGTTTGGAACAACGCCGGGCTGACGACTCGGCCGCTGGCGCTGTTCGATGGTCCCCGGACGGATTTCAGCCTGGCCAGGCTCAAGCATTACACGGGGACGCCCGCCGAGCATTTCCAGCATTTCGTGCTGTTCACGAACTACGTCCGCTATGTGGATGAATTCGTCGGCGTCGCCGTCGATGCGTTGCGGCGCAAGGACGGCCGCTTCACCGCTCTGTCAGTACCGGGTGGGATTTACGAGCGAGGCGAGTTGACGGACGCCGAAGCGCAGATCGCGGCAGGTCCGTGGCGCCGGCATCAGATGCCGGCTTATCACCTGATGGCCGAAGGCGGGACCGGCATCACCCTAGTCAACATCGGAGTCGGGCCGTCCAACGCGAAGACAATCTGCGACCATGTCGCCGTGCTCCGCCCGCATGTGTGGCTGATGATCGGCCACTGCGGAGGGCTAAGGCCAAGCCAGAAGATCGGCGACTATGTGCTGGCGCACGCTTATTTGCGCGACGACCATGTCCTCGACGATGTGCTCCCGCCCGAAGTTCCCCTTCCCGCGATCGCCGAAGTCCAAAGAGCATTGTTCGAGGCAACGACGACGATCACCGGCGAGGATGAGGACAGCGTCAAGCAGCGGCTGCGCACCGGCACTGTCGTCACCACTGACGATCGCAATTGGGAGCTTCGCTACGCCGCCTCGGCTTTGCGATTCAACCAAAGCCGCGCGGTAGGAATCGACATGGAGTCTGCGACCGTTGCCGCTCAGGGTTACCGCTTCCGAGTACCGTACGGCACCCTGCTCTGCGTCTCCGACAAGCCGCTGCACGGCGAGCTCAAGCTTCCCGGTCAGGCGAACGCCTTCTACGAACGCGCAATTAGCCAGCACCTGCGCATCGGCATCGAGACGCTGAACCTGCTGCAGCGCGAAGGCGAAGACCTCCACAGCCGCAAGCTCAGGAGCTTCGACGAACCGCCGCTCCGCTAGCGCTCGACCGGATTCGCTACCGGCTGAGGCGAAGCGAAGACATCGTTGAGATATGCGGCGAGACGCACGCCCGCCTGGCTCAGGCGGCGCTCCATCACCGGCGTGAACTTGTAGACGTAATTGTAGGACAGTTCCGGGACTGGTGGTCCGCTTGCCCTTCTGCGGCTTGGGGGGCGACGGGTAGAGCGTGTCGCGAATCTGCGCGCTTTCACTGATCCAGCCCCGCGGATTGAGGTCCCACCAGTTGAGCACGTCTTGGTTGCTGATGTGCCGCTCAAGCTTCGCGGCGAGCTCCGTGAAGGACAGCTGTTCATCGTCGACCAACTGCGAATCCCAAACCGCGTGGAGGTTGGTCGGCTTGCCAAACCAGGTGACCTTCACGTCATTCCCGCCTTTGTCGCAGCATTTGCCGACGTGGAGCGGCTGATGAAGGTCACCGACGAGATGAACCACGAACCGGAGCGCCAACTGCTTGTCGGCGATGCTCGCTTTGGGATCCTGGAGCACGGCGCGGAAATGGGTCAGCGCCTGCAACGCGTCGCCCTCGGCCGGCGCATGATCGTATACGATGCCGTTCATCGTGACGTAGTGCCAGGGGGTGGCCGTCTTCTGCCAGAAAGCACCGGGCGCCGAGCGCATCTCGTCGGGCCAGTTCGCTGCTTCGTCCAGGCTCTCGGCACCGCCGAGGATCTCGCGCACGTGCGCTCGCGCGAGCCCGCTGAGCTGGGTGTCGGCAATGGCGGCAACGACTCGGTGCCCGGTCTTGCCCCAGGCAAGTGCAGGAGATGGAACCAGGCTCGCCGCGGCGGCAACGAACAACCATATTTTCATCGAACAGGCACTCACAGATTGGGCTGACTAGCGCATGCCCCGTGCAGCCGCTTAAGGACAAGAGCATGACGGATGAAGAATTGGTCACGCTCGCCCGTACTGCGGCGCTAAAGGCTTACGCGCCTTATTCCCGCTTCCACGTCGGTTGCGCGATCGAATTTGTCGATGGTGAGGTGGTCACGGGCTCGAACATGGAAAACGCCTGCTATCGTCTGGGGGTTTGTGCTGAGCAAAGTGCGCTCACCGCAGCTCAACAAAAATTCGGACTGCGGAAGGTCTCGCGGATCGCCGTGAGTGGCGGAGGTATAGAGGGGAAAGACCTTGGCGGGGACCTAATCTGCACGCCCTGTGGCGGTTGCCGCCAGGCCATCTTGGAGGCGGCCCATCTCGCGGCTGCAGATATCGAAATCATCTGTGCAAATGGCGACGGATCAAAGATGGAACGGCGCACCATAAGTGAGTTGATTCCTCACGGTTTCGGCCCGGCGAATCTCACCGACGCAGGCTGAAACGGCGCATATCCGCAATTTCCCTTATTTAATGACTCGTAAAATCGTCGCTTAGGCAAGCTACCGAGCAGCGTTCGGTTTTATCGATTCGCGTCAGCGGGCGCGGACTGTTGGCGAGGCTGCTCAACAACAGGAGTGGCAAATGTCCTCAATGAGAAAAAGCATCGCGGCGGCCGCCATCACCATCGCCAGCGGCCTTGGCCTGAGCGGTTGCGCCACAGAGAAGTATGTTGACGAGCACATCGCGGTCGTCAGCCAGCGCATCGACGCACTCGATGCGAAGGTGGCCCAGGTGGATCAGACTGCTCAAGCCGCCGCCCAGGCAGCGCAGGCAGCGGGTGCCGCAGCGCAAAGCGCCAATCAGCGCATCGATCAGTTGACGGGTCGCGTCGACAGCCTCGAACAAAGAATGGCTTCGAAGCATCCGCGGCACTAAAGGCGCCGCGCGGAGTTTCTCAGGAATTCTTTTCCGTCGAGCTCCGTAATCTGGCGTGGAACTAGTGAGGTGATGTTGGTCATGGATGTTGGCAAAGCTGCTGGCCTTGTGCTGGCCGCCGCCGTCTTCTCGCTCGCTGCGCCGGCAACGGCCCAGCGGGTCGAGCCGAGCACCGATTCGGATCGCGCCGCTGCGGCCGACGCGGCGGCCGTCCAGGCGTACGTCGCCGCACGGCAACAGGCCGATGCCTCCGCCCCCGAGGCGACTCCGGTTGAAACGGTCTCCGGAGCAGTTCAGCAGGTCACGCATTGGATCGAATCGTCGGGCGACAACAACGGTTTGCCCTTCATCGTGGTCGACAAGCTTGGGGCGGAAGTTTTCGTGTTCGATGCTCAGGGCCAGCCGCTCGGAAAGGCGCCGGCGCTTCTTGGCATCAGTCTAGGGGATGACTCGGTGCCCGGTGTTGGCGAGCGCGAGCTGCGCAAGATTCCGGTCGCCGATCGCACAACGCCGGCAGGACGCTTTGTCGCCAAGTTCGGACTCGGCGGTGGCCGCCGCGTGTTGTGGGTCGACTACGCAACAGCCGTCTCGCTCCACCCGGTCATCACTTCCAGTCCGAAAGAGCACCGGATGCAGCGGATCAAATCACCCACCCCTGACGACAACCGGATCACCTTCGGCTGCATTAACGTCCCTGCATCCTTCTACACAGGGATTGTTCGGCCGCTCTTCAAGGACAAGGCCGCAGCCGTCGTTTACATTCTTCCCGATACGAAGCCTCTGAACGAAGTCTTCCCTGCAATGGTCGTCCAGCAAGCGGCACTCTAGACGCTTCGCTCGCTAGCCTTCCCTCGCTCGGGAAGGTGATCGTCCAGAACAATTCGGCGGCGATGAGGACAGCAGCCTCCTAGCCGTTCTCCAGGACATAAGCGTCGACGTCGCGGTCGATCGGCACCACTCCGTCACCCGTCAGGTGCTCGGATTCGAACTGTAAGAATTCCACCCCAAGTCGGTGACGCAGCTCGAGATCGGCGTGCCGCCGGAAATCGGTGAGCCCCTGCCTCTCCTCTTCATCCATATGATCGCTGTTCGCCTTGTTGCAGGCGCCCACGGCGTCGAACCATTCCGGCGAGCCAAGCTCCTTCCGATCCACCTCCGCGGCGGTGTCCCGGATCTCGTTGTGGTCCTTGATCGCGTCGCGCGTTTCCTCTTTGGGATCTTCGTGATCGGCGCCTTGGCCGACCTTCAGCAACTCCGGATAGAAGAACCGTTCTTCGGCCAGCGCATGAGTGTCGAGCAGCACCCGCAATCTCGTCCATACGGACTTCAGCGCAGCGGTATCGGTCGGAGCAAGCTCGTCGATGAGAGCAAACAGCCGGCGCTGCTCGATATGATCGTCCGTGATGAGCTGCGTGATATCCATGGCTTGCCTCCTCGATGGAACTGGAACGCTTAGGCCACTACTCAGACGAGCTTGATCTCCCGAAGCCGCTCCTGAAGATAGTCGTTGGCCGTGATCGGTGCCCACTTTGGCTTTTCTCCGGCCGGGACCGTCTCGGGAAGCGCATCGATCAGGAAATCAGAGCGGAAGTGAAGGAAGAATGGCATCGAATAGCGCGCATGGCTCGCGCGGTCGGGCGCCGGGTTGACGACGCGATGCGAGGTCGAGCGCAGGCGACCGTTGGTGAGCCGCTGCAGCATGTCGCCGATGTTGATCACAAGCTCGCCCGCCTTGGGTGACACCGGGATCCAGCGGCCGTCCTTCGTCAGGAGCTCCAGCCCGGCCTCTTCGGCGCCGAGCAGAAGCGTAATCGCGTTGATGTCTTCATGCGCGCCGGCGCGGATGTGCTCCCCGGTCGGCTCCGGTTGCGGCGGGTAATGGAGCGCACGAAGGACCGAATTGCCGTCGCGGACTGCGTCTTCGAAATAATTTTCGTCAATCTTGAGATAGCGCGCGATTGCCTTCAGGACCTTGAGGCCGGTGCGATCGAATGTCGCGAACAGCTCCTGGAAAGTGTCCTTGAAGCTCGGCACTTCGGCCGGCCACAGGTTGTCCGGCATATGGTCGCGGAACTTGTGGCCTGCCGGCAGATCGCGACCAACGTGCCAGAACTCCTTGAGGTCATGCGCCTTGTGGCCCTTGGCGGTTTCGATGCCGAACGGCGTATAGCCCCGCGCACCGCCACCGCCCGCGATCAGGTACTTGCGCTTCACCTCTTCTGGCAGGGCGAAGAAGGCCCTCGCCTTTTCCTCCGCACGATGGATCAGCTCATCGGGAATTCCGTGGTCGGCGATGATCGCGAACCCATAGTCCTCGAAGCTCCGGCCCAGCTTTGTGGCAAAACCATCAGGATCCCGGTCCGCGTCTTCAAGCGAAACAGACGCAATTTGGTCGTCAGAAATCGTAGCCATGTCGTTGCGCTCTAAGCTTAAATCAGCAGTCCCGCTAGCGCGGCGGACATGAGATTCGCGAGGCTTCCGGCGAGCAGAGCCCGGATGCCGAGCTTGGCGATCACTGGCCGCTGATTGGGCGCGAGGCCACCGGTCACCGCCATCTGGATCGCGATCGAGCTGAAGTTGGCAAAACCACACAGAGCGAAGGTCACGATCGCCCGGCTACGTTCCGACAGCACGGCCGCACCCATTTTTCCAAGGTCGATGAAGGCGACGAATTCGTTGAGCACGAGCTTCGTGCCGAACAGGCCTCCCGCCGTCCCCGCCTCATTCCACGGCACGCCGATCAGGTACATGACCGGCGCGAAGACATAGCCCACCAGCCGTTGGAAGCTGAGGTCGGGGATACCGACCAGGTTGCCGAGGCCGCCCAGAAGCCCGTTCGCGAGCGCCACCAGCGCGACGAACGCCAGCACCATCGCGCCCACCGCCACCGCGAGTTTCACGCCTGTCTGTGCACCTTGCGCTGCGGCCATGATGATGTTTGCCGGCTGCACGCCTTCCTCGAACGTCTCCGCAACGTCGATCTTGGCGTCCTCAACTGCATCGGTGTCCGTCGGGTCGTCGGGCATGATCATCTTCGCCATGAGAATGCCGCCCGGCGCGGACATGAAGGCTGCGGCGAGCAGGTACGGCAGATAGCTCGCGCCGAGCAGGCTTGCGTAGGCTGCGAGGATCGTCCCGGCGACACCGGCCATGCCGACGCACATCACCGTGAACAGGCGCGATGGCGGGAGCGCTGCGAGGTACGGCCGAACGGCCAACGGGGATTCCGACTGGCCAACGAAGATGTTCGCCGCAGCCGAGAGCGCCTCAACTCGGCTGATGCCAGTTACCCAGCCGATCGCACCGCCGACCCAGCGGACGATCCGCTGCATGACGCCGAGATAATAGAGGATCGCCACAAGGCTCGCGAAGAAGATGATGACCGGCAGGGCCGCAATGGCGAAGGTATGCGCGAGGGGATTAGCTTCGCTGGGTCCGAACAGGAACTCCGTTCCTTTGTTCGCATAGCCCAGGAGATCGCTCACCCCGCCGGAGAGCGTCTGAATGCCGGCCCTGCCCCCAGCTCGTGTAGAGCACGAGGAAAGCGATCGCCGCCTGAAGCGCGAACGCAGCTCCGACGACCCGCAGGCGGATCGCCTTTCGGTTCGTGGACAGCGCATAGGCAATACCAAGAATGACGAAGATCCCGGCGACGCCGAGCAGCTTTTGATTCACTGAGCCCCTCCCCCGGGCCTTCTACCAGACCATGCCTTGCGTAGCGGCTGCGGCGGCTTCGTCCAGCAATTCCAATGCCTCGTCAGGTGTTTGCGCGACAAGCAGCTGGCTGCGGCGCTGCGGCGACAGGAAGCCGCTCCGCGTCGCATGGTCGATGAACTCGATCATGCCATCCCAGAAGCCTTCGACGTTGAGCAGGCAGAAGGGCTTGGCGTGATAGCCGAGCGCATTCCAGCTCCATGCCTCGAACAACTCGTCCAGCGTCCCGATTCCGCCGGGAAGCGCAAGGAAGGCGTCGGCGAGCTCCGTCATCTTCGCCTTGCGCTCGTGCATCGTCTCGACGCGGTGGAGTTCCGTCACGCCTTCATGAGCGACTTCCAGCTCGATCAGAGCGCGCGGGGATCACCCCGTAAACCTGCCCGCCGAATTCCAGCACTGTGTCGGCAATCAAGCCCATCAGCCCGAGGCGGCCGCCGCCATAGACCAGCTCGACGTCGCGCCCGACCATGGCTCTCGCAGTGGCCTTGGTCGCGTCAGCAAAGACGCGGCTGCGCCCCGGGCGCGGAGCCACAGTAAACGGCAAGGCGCTTCACGTTGTTCATAGCGCGACCAATTCCCGGAGATCGGCTTCAGGACGCGCGCCGAAATGTGAGATGACCTCGGCCGCCGCGATCGAGCCCGTTTCAAGGCAGCCGCGAAGATCACGACCGCGGCATCGGCCTGCGATAAAGCCCGCGGCGAACAGGTCCCCGGCGCCGGTAGTGTCGACAACCTTGTCGACCGGAGCCGCTCTGACCTCCGCTCGATCTCCATTCGCGACGGCGATTGCACCCTCCGCCCCCCGCGTGATCACCAAGGTCGGAATTTTGGGCGCAAGCGAGTCCATGCAGTCGGACAGACTAGTGCACCCGGTCAGATGCCGCACCTCATGCTCATTGCCGAAAAGCACATCGACGACGCCGGAATTGATCATCCCCATCACGCCTTCACGGCGTCCGGCAATGCAGAGGCTTTCCGACAAGGTGAAGGCGACCGTCCGGCCGGCGGCATGCGCAATTCGGGCGGCCTCCAGCATTGCTGCTCGCGGGCGCTCCGGGCCCCAAAGATAACCTTCGAGGAACGTGACCGCAGCCGAGCGGATCGTCTCCGCATCTAACGATTGGGTCGTCAACTCGTGACTTGCCCCGGGGCACGTATTCATCGTTCGTTGTGCATCGGGCGTGACGAGGATCAGGCACCGGCCCGTCGGCGGCCCAGCCATGAGCGGCGGCGTCTCGAACCGAACGCCGAGCGCGCGCATGTCGTGCGCGAAAATGTCGCCGAGCTGGTCGTCTGCCACCTGACCGACAAAAGCCGCGCGAAGGCCGAGCGCAGCAGCCCCGGCCATGCTGTTCGCCGCCGAACCACCGCTAATCTCCCGCGCTGGACCCATCGCCGCATAGAGCGCGTCCGCTTCCGACGTGCTCGAGGAGCTGCATCGATCCCTTGGGCAGCCGATGCTCCTCAAGGAACGCGTCGTCACAGGTGGCAATTACGTCGACGATCGCATCGCCGATCGCCACGACATCGAGTTCACTGGAAGTCACCCGCGCGCCGCTAGCCGCCGCATGCGCGGCCGGTCAACGCCGGTTGCGCCGACGGCGAAACAAAGTAGGTCTCCCGCATGGCATCCGAAGTTCAGGCCGCACCGGCCACGTATCCGCGTTCTCTCCTCGCTCTCTCGGTTTTCTATGGCGGCATGGTCTGCATCGCCGGCGTTCTCGGCAACAAGCAGGTGGCACTGGGACCGCTTGCCGTCGAGGCGGGAATCTTCGCCTTTTTGCTGCTTGTCGTGACGTCCAGCTCGGTGGCGGAGTTGCACGGTCGAGCGACTGCCAATCGCCTCGTGCTGTTCGGCTTCGTCCCATTGCTCGTATCGCTCGCGCTGAGCGTCGTCGTGCTCTCGCTTCCCGCTTCCCCGCAGATGGACCCGGCCCGGCTGTCCTCCTTCGAAACGGTCATGAGCGGAACGCCGCGCATCTGGCTCGGCGGGATCCTGGCTTACGGCATTTCGACCTTTCTCAACGTCACCATCTTCAGCCGCCTGAAGGCGAGCGAGGGCCGTCACTTGCTGTGGCTGCGCGCGGCGATCGCGAGTGTGCTCAGCCAGGTGCTGGATACGCTCATCTTCATCACCGTCGCATTCTACGGCGTCTTCCCGATCGGTGAGCTGATCGTCGGCCAGATGATCGCCAAGGTCGTGCTTTCAGCTGTCCTAGTGCCTCCGTTGGTTTATGCTTTCGTCGCGCTGGGCCGAGGTCTGGATGCGGGCAGCGATTAACTCGGTCGCGTTAACTGTTGAAATAACGAACAAATTTCACTTTTAGGTCAGCCACTGTTAACCATTGCAGGGATACGGCTGATGGAATGTGGAGCAAAATCTTCGCAGGCATCCTCGCGTCCGCGGCCCTTGCCGCGGCGAGCGCGCCTGCAATGAGCGCACCGCAAACCCGCCCATGCAAGGTGTTGAACGGCGAGAAGTTGCCGCCGGAATCCGGCGGCGCGGACGCGATCTGCTCGGCCATCGAGCAGGCGATCGCCGCTCGAGCGCCGAAGGTGCGATACACTGCCGAGGTCCGCGTCCTTTCGAAGTCCGGCCTCTCGGTGACCGTGGTCGCGAACGGCAAGAAGCTTCCCGACCAGAACATGTCGGTAATCGGATCGGAATCTCAATCCATGGGCAATCAAGCGCTTTGCAGAGGGCCTGGCGGAAGAAGTGGCGAAGGTGGGTTGAGGAGCATGACCGGTCGCTGAGGCGATCGGTCAACATGGTGGAGGGACCCGGGCTGCTGTTCCGCCCGCGGGTGACGAGGGGAGTAGAGAATTGGTCGACGTTCCAGCAAGCACGTCCACGACGTCAGGGATCACGGTCGGGGGTACCGTTCAGGGGGCGCTCGAGGTCGCGGGCGACCATGACTGGTATCGCATCAACCTAACTGCGGGACAGCAGATCACCATTTCGCTGTCTGGAACTTCCGGTCCGGGCGGCGTCTCGGACACCTATCTGAACCTGCGCAATTCGAGCGGAATTCTAATCGCTCACAACGACGATAGTGGCGGCGGCCTTAACTCAAGGATCGTCTTCACCGCCACCACCAGTGGCACGTACTACATCGATGCTGGCGCGTGGGACTCGACATCACTTCGCCGACGGCTCGAACCAGTCCAATCCGGGTCCGAACGCCATCACCGGCAACTATACGCTCTCCGTTCAGCCGTACACACCACCACCAGTCTGGAACTACGACCAAATCGCAGACCAGTTGATCAACGGTTACTGGAACTCCACGGGTCAGTCGGCGCGGCACTTCAACGTCAGCCAGGGCGGCAGCATTACGGTCAATTATTCGACGCTGACAGCGGCCGAGCAGACGCTCGCCACCGCGGCCCTCGGCGAATGGTCCGACATTATCGGCGTCACGTTCACGCCCGTCACGACGGGCGGCCAGATCAGATTCAGTGACGCTGAGGATGCGTCGGCCGGGGGCCCCGTGGCCTCAACGTCGGACCGTACTTCGGGCGGATTCATTACGTCAGCCGACATCCAGATTTCGCAATCCTGGGTGAACAGTTACGGCATGGGCCTGAACAGCTACAGCTTCATGACCTACTTGCACGAGATTGGTCATGCGCTCGGTCTCGGCCACGCCGGTGACTACAACAATACTGCCGATTACGTGCAGGACGCGCTGTACGCGAACGATGCGTGGTCGACGACGATCATGTCGTACTTCGACCAGAACGATAATGCGTACTTCCATAACCAAGGCTTCACGCGGCAGTTCGTCCTGACGCCCATGGTCGCCGACATCGTCGCCATGCAGCAGATGTATGGTCTTTCCACGACCACGCGCGCGGGAAACACGACCTACGGATTCAACTCGAACGCCGGCTCGAGCATCTACAATGCCGCGAACATGGGCGCGCTAGCTTATACGGTCTTTGATAGTGCTGGGATCGATACCCTCGACTATTCCGGCTTTACTTCGGACCAGCTGATCAACCTCAACCCCGAAACCTTCTCAAACGTCGGAACGGGAATCGGCAATGTCAGTATCGCGCGCGGCACGGTGATTGAGAACGCGATCGGCGGCAGCGGCAATGACACCGATCATCGGCAATACGGCCGACAACGTGATCACCGGCGGCTCTGGGTATCGACAAGCTCACAGGCGGAGTCGGGAACGATACGTTCCAGGATACGGTCGCAGGCCTGAACGGCGATACGATCACGGATTTCAATGCGGGCGACAAGATCGTCCTCACCAACGCGTCGTTGTCAGGACTCAACTTCAGCGTCAGCGGCACGACCCTGACCATCAATAGCAACAGCGGCACCGCGGTCGTTCACCTTGGCGCGGCACCCAACGGCACGATTTCCGCGAGCGCCGTCGTCGGGCGGCGGTGTGCAGTTGGCGCTCACCTCGATGCAGGCAGCAGTCAGCTATGCGGGCGATTTCAATGGCGATGGCCGAGCTGACGTATTGCTGCGGAACGACGATGGCACGATCACCGACTGGCTCGGCCAGACCAATGGTGGTTTCGCGTGGAATTCGAATGCGAGTTATGGCCTCAACAACACTTGGCATGTGGCCGGCGTCGGAGACTTCAATGGCGACACGCGCGCCGACGTGCTCCTGCGCAATGATGACGGCACGATCACCGAGTGGCTTGGTCAGGCCAATGGCGGGTTCGTCTGGAATTCGAATGCGAGTTACGGGGCTAAACAACACCTGGCATGTCGCCGGCGTCGGAGACTTCAATGGCGACACGCGGTCCGACGTGCTGCTCCGCAATGATGACGGGACGATCACCGAGTGGCTCGGACAGGCCAATGGTGGTTTCGCCTGGAATTCAAATGCGAGCTACGGTCTCAACAACACTTGGCATGTCGCCGGCGTTGGAGACTTCAATGGTGACACGCGCACCGACCTGCTGCTGCGCAATGATGACGGGACGATCACCGAGTGGCTCGGACAGGCCAATGGTGGTTTCGTCTGGAATTCGAATGCGAGCTATGGCCTCAACAATACTTGGCATGTCGCCGGCGTTGGAGACTTCAATGGCGACTCTCGAGATGACATCCTGCTCCGCAACGATGACGGCACGATCACCGAGTGGCTCGGTCAGGCCAATGGCAGTTTCGTCTGGAATTCAATGCGAGCTACGGTCTCAACAACACCTGGCATGTCGCCGGCGTTGGAGACTTCAATGGCGATACTCGAGACGATGTGCTGCTGCGCAACGATGACGGCACGATCACCGACTGGCTCGGCCAACCTAACGGTGGGTTTGCTCGAACCACATACAATAGCGACTTACGGCCTAGTAAATTCATGGCACACGGAGCCTCCGGCCTCGGTCTTCTGATTAGCTAGAAGATCGACTTGAAGTTTCCTTGGGGCAGCGCGTCGGTACAGTCCTGATTTGGCACGCCAGCGCGCTGCCTATTGCGGCTAATCACCTGTTTTTCTTTATTTTTCGTGTATCTCGTGGGGCGACGGATACTTTGCACGATGCATCCGTTTGAGGCGCGGCGGGGCCACCACTTCGCTATTGCGTTTTCGCCGGGGCCTATCCCGGGTTAAAAGGGTTTATCGAGATGGCTACGTTTAACCTGACCAACAACAGCGACTTATTCATCGATAGCTCCAACACCGGTGACATTATCAACGGTCTCGGTGGAAACGATCAAATCACTGGCGGTGCTGGCGCCGACACAATCGATGGCGGCGACGGAAACGATGTCCTGACGGGCCTGGAGGAGCCGACACCTTCACCGGTGGACCGGGAGCCGACATTTTCCACGATACCGCAAGCGGCCTCAACGGCGATCGGATCACAGATTTCTCCATTGGTGATCGCATCGATATCACCGACTTGACGTCCGCCACCGCAAATCTGCAGCTCACTGCGAGCGGCCTCTCTTTCAATGGTGGAGCGATAACGATCGATGGGATAGGTCCGGGTCGGCCCATCGTTAGCGATATTCAAGGTGGCGGCCTCGACATCCGTCTCGACCATGTTGCGACCAACGACTTCAATGGGGACGGAAGAAGCGACGTTCTTCTCCGCTATACCAATGGGACTATCATTGATTGGTTAGGACAACCCGGCGGACCTTCGCAAGCAACCACGCCAACACGACTTATGCACTGCCTACCGCCTGGAGCGTGGCGGGCAGTGGCGACTTCAACGGCGACGGGCGGAGCGACCTGCTGCTGCGGAACATCGATGGCAGCCTCACGGAATGGCTCGGGCAAGCGAACGGTAGCTTCAACTGGAACTCTTCGGCGACTTATGGCGTCGATCCCGGATGGACGGTCGCCGCCACCGGTGATTTCAACGGCGACGGCCGGGATGACGTCCTTCTCCGCTATACCAACGGGACTATCATTGATTGGTTAGGACAACCCGGCGGAACCTTCGCAAGCAACCACGCCAACACGACTTATGCACTGCCCACCGCCTGGAGCGTGGCAGGCAGCGGCGACTTCAACGGCGACGGGCGGAGCGACGTGCTGCTGCGCAACGTTGATGGCACCATAACTGAGTGGCTCGGTGAGACAAACGGTAGCTTCACTTGGAATTCCCCTGCAACTTACGGAATAGATCCGGGCTGGACTGTAGCCGGCACCGGCGATTTCAACGGCGACGGTCGGGACGACGTCCTACTCCGGTACACGAATGGCACCGTGATTGACTGGCTCGGGCAAGGCGCAGGTACCTTTGCCAGTAACCATGCAAATGCAACCTACGCTCTCGATCGAAGCTGGAATGTCGCTCAGACCGGCGACTTCAATGGCGATGGTATGGACGACGTGCTGCTGCGGAACACCGATGGAACCGTGACGGAGTGGCTCGGTCAGAGCAACGGCAGTTTCGTTTGGAATGCTAGTGGTACCTACGCTTTGGACACCCATTGGCACTCTCAGCCCGATCTGCACGGGCTGGGTCTGAGATCTCGCGCTTCAGTGCTGATCCTCGAGAAGCTCCGTCGACAGTAGCCCGGCGGAGCTTCTCATCACTGATCACCGGTCGCAAAGTCCCTCCTTGTTGATCACTTTCGACCCCGCTAAGGGCTGAGATGAAATCCGGGTGGGATTAGTTATTTTGATCAAGGTCTTAGGCATGTACACGCTGCTGCTTCAGCGCAGTTGCAAGCTCTCCGTGCCGCTCAAGCCGTTCTTTTTCTTCGCCTTCGCGGCCACCGCGAGCTGCACAGCAGTCGGGCCAACCACCCGGGCAATCGAGCAGGCTCTCGACAACGGCAGCTGCGGGCGGGCTACGCGTCATCCCAGTCACAGATCAGGTTGCCGCAGCAGGTGAACATCGCCGATGTTCGCGGCGACTTCGCACCAGCGGCTCGGCGATGCCACGCCGATCGGAACGCGGGTCGGCGTCGGCGACACACTTGGAGGTGACCATCTGGGAAGCTGCGCCGGCGGCGCTGTTTGGCACCGCCAATCTGGACACTGGGATCGGCTCTGGCGTGGCAACCAGCCGGCCGAATACTCTGCCCGGAATCCTCGTCGGTCCCTCCGGAGCGATCACCATCCCGTTCGCTGGGCAGGTGCCGGCGGCGGGACGCACGCTACGCGAGATCGAGCAGGAAATCGTCGCCGCTTCACGGGCCGCGCCCATCTTGCCGCAGGCGATGGTGCGGATCGCTCACAACGCGACGGCGAACGTGACGGTGCTCGGCGACGTGAAGAACCCGCAGCGCGTGCCGCTTACGCCTCGAGGCGAACGTCTGCTCGACGCGATCGCCGAAGCAGGCGGCACAAGCCAGCCGATTGATCGGATGACGATCGAAATCATGCGGGGCGGCATTGTCCAGCGCATGGCGCGCGCGAGATCTGTTCGCGATCCGCGCGAGAACATCGTCCTGCACAGCGACGACGTGGTGACCGCCCTCTATCAACCGTACAGCTTCACGGTCATGGGCGCGACCGGCAAGAACGACGAGGTTCGTTTCGAAGGCGTCGGACTGACCCTCGCGCAGGCACTTGGCCGCGTCGGCGGACTGCAGGACAGCGGGCAGATCCACGCGGCGTGTTTCTGTTTCGCTGGGAAAGCCCGGATCTGCTTGGGGCGCTTGCTCAAGGACTGCAGCCCAATGCGGACGGGCTAGTGCCGGTGATCTACCAAGCCGACATGAAGCAGCCAGAAACCTACTTTGCGGCGCAGCATTTCCGAATGCGCGACGGGGACATCATCTATGTACCGAACTCCCAGGTCGCCGAACTGCAGCGCTTCCTGAACGTCCTGAGCTCGTCGATCCTGCCGGTCGCAACCGCCCGCACCGATCGTCCCTGAGGCCACCTGCTAACGACGCGCCATTATTGCTGGATGTGACGCGCCTGATCTGGCGCCGTTGGGTAGGGCGCTATCCGACCGGCATCGACCGAGTTTGCCTTGCGTACCTCGACCGATTCGGGCGGATATGCACAAGCCGTCGTGCAGCACCGCCGTGCGCAGGATTTTGGATCGCGAGCTTCGGCGGCGCTATTCGAATCTTGCTGCGCCAACCGCGGCGCGATTTCCGGCGAGCATTGATTGCCGGATGGCGCTGCGCAGCGAGAACGCGTGCGAGAGGCGCGGACCGCCTCTATCTAACGTCGGTCACACGGGACTCAACGATCCCGGATTTCGCCGCTGGGTCACGGCGCGCCGATGTTCGCCCGTCTACTTCGTTCACGATCTCATCCCGATCTCGCATCCGGAATTCTGCAGAGCAGGAGAGGGCGACAGAGCATCGCGATCGCATGCGCACGGTCCTGGATACCGCCGCAGGCGTGATCGCAAACAGCGCCGTCAACGTCGATGACCTTTCGCGCCTTCGCGCAGATCGGAGGGCGTGCCCTACCGCCGGCGGGAATAGCTGCGCCGCTTGGCAGCGATGCCGTTGCCAGCAGCCGACGATCGCAGCCCGAGCGGGAGCAGCCAACGTTCGTCATCCTCGGCACGATCGAGGCGCGCAAGAATCACCTGATGCTACTGGATATTTGGACGCGGCTCGTGCAGCGCTGGGCCACGAAGCGCCGCAGCTGCTGATCATCGGTCAGCGCGGGTGGGAATGCGAGCAGGTTCTTCGAATCTCTCGATCAGAGCGAGCGCTTAAGGGAGCGGTCACCGAGATCAGCCGGCTGCGACGACGCGACCCTTGCGACTCATCTCGCGAACGCGCGCGCACTGCTTTTCCCGAGCCTTGCCGAAGGCTACGGTCTGCCTCTGGTTGAAGCATTGCGGTCCGGACGCCGGTGATCGCCAGTGATCTTCCTGTCTTCCGCGAAATTGCCGGCGACATTCCGGACTATCTGGATCCGCTCGACGACAGTTGGGAGCGCGCGATCATGGATTATGTCGCGATGATCCGAATCCAGATCGCGAACGGCAGCTCATGGATCGACTGGACCAGCTTTCAGCGCGCCGACTTGGAGAGGATCACTTCGCGGCGGTGGATCCGTGGCTTCTTCCTTCTGAAAGTCGCCGGGTTGACATAGCCGTCCGCCATCCCCTGCACGAGCGTCGACACAGCCGATTTCGCTCGCAAGCCCTCCGCGAACCAGGCAACGGTCAACGAGCACACGCCGGAAAGCGCTATAAAGGCCGGCTTCGGGGGTGTTGGATTCGTCCAAACGTGTCGAGATGGCCTTGGTGCGTAAGCCCCGGCATGTCGTAGATGGCTTCGCCCATCGTGCACACCGGTGTGCCCTTCGCGAGTGCCAGCGTAGCAGAAGTGCTATTCACGCAAACCATCCCTCGAGCGCCATCGAGCCTCTCTAGATCGCCACCGTCTACATAATGGAGCCGGCCTTCAAGGCCCAACCGCCGCGCTGATGCGCGAACGAACCTCGACCAATTGAAAAAGCCGCAGTCGAGAGGATGGGCCTTCAGCAGCAGATGCGACCTCGGGCGGCGCATTCGCGGCAAAGCTCTCGATCGCATAGCTCGCCGCGCTCTGCATGTCAGGAAATGGCGAGTGCGCGCGGATCTGGAAGTCACCCGACAGTTGCAGTGGAAGCACGAACAGTGGCTTCCCGGTGAGGTCCGCATGACCTCAGCAGCGCGCGCGGCGCTCCCGCTTTTGCCAAAGAGAACTTCCAGAGCCAGCCTAACCCTTCGAGGATGATCGGGCCGGCCGGTGCGAGCGATAATGCGGGAAACGCAGCAGACCGGTCACCACGCGATGATAGTACCAGTACGAATCGCGCGCGCGCCGTTTGAAGCTCGCCGTGACCGGCGGCAGTATCGGCTCGGGCGGAAGCCGCCGCGCCTCCTCGCGAAACCAATCCTTGTCGCGGCTCAGAATGGATCGCGCATTCACGCCCTCCGGCTCAAGCGTCATCCAGTGAGGCCGCAGATACCCTTCTTCGAGCACATGAGTGCGCACGCCGCGGATGCCGGCCACACCATGCGCTGACAGGTGATAGGGACGGCAATCGCCGAACAAGACCAAGATCCGTGATTCGATGCTCGCGCAGGAACTTATCGATGAAGACCGGCCATTCCGAGAACCGGCCCCGGAAGTTCGCGGTCGCGTCCGGCCAGTCGCGAAGGTCGCCGCCACTCAGATTGATGCGATAGACCGCAATCCCCGGTCGACGATGGATTTGCCGAGGCGGCGGAACAACGGACCGGCGGCCCCTGAAGGAACAGGAAAGCGCGGGTGGGCCAGGCGCTGGGTTCGGTTCGCTCATCGCAGACCAAACCGCACGGCCGAAGCGCGTCAAGTTGCCGGGACGACGGCACGGGCCCGCCAATTCATCCGACGACGCTCCCCAGCCTACGCCTTACTCGGCCCTGCAGCCTGCGCATGAGTACGACAAATCCCGTCTGCAGAGCAGCTTCATCGCTGCTTAACCGGCTAACGAGCACTTCAGCAGGACACGGCAAACCGGTGACAGGATCGAGATAGCGAGGGTAGAGCAGCAGGACAGCAGCAACAGATTCATTAGAGAGAACGCCGAGTTGTCCGGCGCGTCGGCACCGAGCCGAGATCCTGGTTCAGACCCCATCCGGCGTAGAAGGGTACGCCGTAGGTGGTCACGGGTTTAAAGCGCAGCAGCGCTTGAAATCCAGCAAGAGAGGTGTTGACGTGAACCTCATCCACCAGCTCGATCAAAGATGAGATCGGTGCGTCAGCGGCGATCATATCTGCAAATCGGAAGCAGTCTGATGACGCGATAGCGCCTCGTCGATGCCCTGCCGCGACGTCCGGGTGTGGCTTGTCGATCAGATAAGCCTCCGGCGCCTGGTCCCTCACTCGCCGAAGCAGCTCGAGATTGGAGGTCAGCCCACAACCACCTCTCAGAACAGCGCGGTCGTCCTCAACCTGGCCGGGCACGAGAATGTGTCTTCGAGAGCCAGCCGGGCGCTCGAGCTGTACCCCATCACCGTCCCGGTTATACTTTCCAAGGTTGGCATCTACGATGACCTTGCGCAGGCGAGCTGCGCGAGCGATCGTTCCCTCGTCGAAATCTTCGGATTGAAGTATGCGTTCAAGTTCGCTTGGCTGCTCAGGGTCGAAATGCGCGCCGAGCCGGTCCACTGTTATGGACAAGGGTGGGATGCAGTCCGCGCCCCAATCCTTTCGAGCGAAGGAATCCGTCCTCGACTTCGATCACGGGGATCTCGGCATCACGCAACAACGCTAGCACATTCGCAGGAGTTTTGGCGCGCCAGACCGCCACCGAAGAGCCGCGAACGATGTCCCGGGTTGATCGAAGAAACGCCGGAAATCCTCCGACGCCGCCGCTCCAAAGAAGCGGAGCAACGCAGTCTTGCTTCCAAAAAGCGAAGCCAAGACCGCCGGCGATGGCGGTTGCCGTCGATCAGCGATCTCCCCAGAAGGTGCACAGCTCCACAGCTCCGCGGCAGCTGATAAGGCTCGCCCGTGAACGGGTCCACCACAGCCTTGGCCAAAATAAGTCGCCAATCAGCGCCGGCAGGTCAGCGCGCACCGGCTACCAGCTACCCGACGCCGGGTCGAAACAGCCGCACGGGCACGCTCAGGAGGCGAGCGATTAGACAGACCTCATCCAGCCCTTCGATAAGAGGAGGCTCGCGCGGCTTAACATGTGCCACGGGTCACACTCTTCCGCTAATCGTCACCGTTTTCGGATCGACCGCTGCAGGCACGTAATCAGACCAAAGCACAATGGGGTCGGTCGTACTGGCACGCGCTATCGGCAGAAGCCTCAGAATTCCGGACCACCGCGTAATTCTCGGGTAATCCGTCCAGCCGCCCAATACGCGCCGCCCACCCTGCGACTGCGCAAGAGTTCCGCAAGAGCGGCGTCATCAGTTGCTGAACCAGTCTCAACGGGGAGGAAAGCTCGCGCCTTCGCGCCGGGAAACGGTGGGATACGCAAGAACGGCAGGGCGCCGCGGCCCCTCCAGCGCAGCGAGGCTACAGCCGCAGTTGGCGTACCCTGCGGGGATACCCTTTTCCACAAACGCGCTAACCATGGCGCGATCGTCCACATTCACCCCCGATCGAGCCTCTCGATCTCTATTGCGCAGGGCAGGCCAGTCAAGCGGTCCACACGCTCTTCCATGGGGCGAATTGCACGGTTCAGCCTAAGGCTTTCTTATAGATCCGGACTGTGTCTTCCACGCAACGGTCCCAGCTGTAGAGTTGTGCGCGCATCAAACCTCGTTCGAATGGCTCCATCTGCCTCTGTTCGTCGAGAAGACAATCTTCGATGGCGTTCGTGAAACCATCCTGATCGTCGGGGTCAACATAACGGGGAGCGTCGCCGCACACTTCGGGCAGACACGAGCGGTTCGCCACGATCACTGGAGCGCCGCTTGCCATTGCTTCCAAGGGCGGGAGCCCAAGTCCTACGTAGATCGAAGGGTAAATGAACAATCGAGCGCCCGAATAGAGTAGCGGCAATGCTTCTTCATTCACATAGCCAAGATGCTTTAACCATCCTTCGCCTTCCGCTGCCGCGATCTTGTCGTGAAGCGCCTCGTTCCGCCAACCCGCAACGCCAGCCAAAACCAGCGGGAATCGATTCTGCACCGTTCGGGACAAGCGCTCCCACGCGAGGATAAGCTCAGCGATTTTCTTCCTGGGTTCGAACGCTGCCACGCTCAGCCCATAGCGGCCTGGCTCAAGGCCCAGTCGGCTAAGCTGAGGAGCGAGCTCAGAGGCGTCCCGCGCTCGATAAGTGGGTCTCCACCGCCAAGCGGGATCGATGAAACCATCCCCGCTGGGACGGATAGCGTCTCGATGAGTTCTCGCCGCACGGTGTCCGTATCAGTTATGACGTGTGAGGCGCGACGGAGCGAGCTTTGGAAGAGCCGCTCGAAAGCGTCAACGCGGACCTTGGGGTGGGTCTCCGGATAACGGAATACCGACAGGTCATGGACGGTAACAACGCCCGTTTCGACACCATGCGGAAGGAAATAGTTCGGTCCGTGGACCAGAGACGTCCGAAGTGCCCGCTGAACCCTCAATCGTTGAACCCACCGAATGTCGCCACGCCGGGTTGCGCCACTCCCTCTCTCCAGGAATCGGCCCGGCTCCTCGACGATGGCTTGGCCCCTGTAGTACTGAAGGCGCGAGACGTCGTCTTGCAAGGGAAGGCGATTGCACAGCTCCCACGTATATCGGCCGATCCCGCTTAGTTGCGGCTGCAGCGCATCGACGCAAAGAGTAACTCGCATGCCTCAGGCTTCGAGCATCCACTGCAAGGTTGCTTCAATCGGGATCACGGGCCGTGGCCCGATCGCCTTCTCAAGCTTGGCCGGAGACCCTTTTAGCAAGCGAACTTCATTCGCGCGCACGAACGCGGGATTCACGCGCACCTCGAGGCGATTTCCAGATAGGCGGCCCACCAATTTGAGCACTTCCTGCAGCGTAACTGAGTTTCCAGAACAAACATTGTAGTTGGCACCGACTGCCTTCGGCGCGGCTAGGAGACGATAATATATCTCGGCCACTGCGCGAACGTCGGAGAAATCGCGCGCCACATCAAGGTTACCGAGCTCGATGACCGCAGCCCCCCGGCGCGCATGATCCACGATCTTCGGGATGATGTACTGCGTACGCTTGACCACGCCCTGTGTAATTGAAAGGTCGAGCAACGATCAGCGGGAGGCGCCCGCTGTAAAGTGAAGCGACGTACTCCATCGCGACCTTGCTGACACCATAGTCGTTGGCCGGCGCAAAGCCGAGTGTTTCATCGAGATCGCCCTCTCGCGCATTGCCATAAACATTGGCGCTGCTGGCCAACAGATACCGAACTTGGGAGGACTCCGTTAGACCCGTGAGGCATCCAACAGCTGGCGCGTTCCAATCACATTCGATCGATAGATCTGCTCTACATCCGAATGTCGCGACGAACGCGATGCCGGCGAGATGAAGCAACCATTCGGGCTGCACATCTTACGACCATCTTCGTGCTCGGACAGGATCGGCGAGATCTGCCTCGAAGATTTGTTGAACCCCGGGGATCGCTTATCGGCATCGCTGACCCCGCCGTGAACGATGCCGTGCACCTCGTGTCACGCTTCGGGCGAGCACGTCCGCGGCATACGTACCCGTGAAACCGCCGATGCCGGTGATCAAGATGCGGGTCATGGCGACGCTCGCAATCCTTATCGCTGACGATCAGAAGGAGAAGCCGGCGCTGGTTCCGGCGAAGGTCCGCCTCGACCATCATGCGGCACAGTTCCTCCAGCGTCGTGCGTGGCTCCCAGCCGAGACTTCGTCCTTGCCTTCGCGGGATCGCCGATGAGCAGGTCGACTTCGGCAGGCCGTAGAAGCGCGGATCGATGCGCATGACACGGTCTTCCCGCGTCGCCGCGTCGATCGCCGTCTCGCTGTCGTGCCTCGCCCGAGAATTCGAGTCGATGTCCGCTGCCCTGAACGCCATGCGGACGAAGTCGCGGACGGTTTCCGTCCGGTTGGTCGCCAGCACGAACGTGTCCGGCTCGTCCGCCTGAAGCATCCGCCACATGCCATCGACATATTCTTTCGCGAAACCCCAGTCGCGCTTCGCGTCGAGGTTGCCCAGACGCGAGGCAATCGAGTCTGCCGAAGCCTGATCTTCGCTACACCGTCGGTGATCTTGCGGGTGACGAATTCGCGCGCGCGCAGCGGGCTTTCGTGGTTGAACAGGATGCCGCTGCGCCGAAAATGCCGTAGCTCTCGCGATAATTGACCGTCATCCAATGCGCATATAGCTTCGCGACGCCATAAGGGCTGCGCGGATAAAAGGGCGTGGTCTCGGTCTGCGGAACGGCCTGGACCTTGCCGAACATCTCGGACGTGCTGGCCTGATAGAAGCGGATCGTCGGATCGACGATCCGGATCGCCTCGAGCAGATTCAGAGGCGCCAATGCCGGTGATTTCCGCAGTCGTCATCGGCTGATCGAACGATACGCCGACGAAAGCTCTGCGCCGCCAGGTTGTAAACCTCTTGCGCGCCAGTCTGCTGCAAGCAGGCGGATGGAGGACGATAGATCGGTCAGATCATGTTCGCACGAGATGCAGGTCGGGATCGTTCTGGCGATTCCCAGTTCCTCGATCCGCCAGAAATTTACCGAGCTCGTTCGGCGGTACGTGCCGTAGACCTCGTATCCCTTCGAGAGCAGGAGTTCGGCGAGATAAGCGCCGTCCTGACCGGTAATGCCGGTAACAATCGCGGTCGTCATGGTAACCCTTTAGCCCAGATGTATGGTGATGTGCTCGAGCGCAAAATCTGGCTCGCCAGCACATTCTACGACGATTTCGAATTCTTCGATGCTCTCAGCCAAATCAAGGTCAAATTTGAGAGTGGCCTTGCCGGTAATCTTCCGCTTCTCCTTTTGGATAACGGCAGCTCCGTGATTTGCAGTGAACTTGAACTCCAGAGTGACAGGCTCACTACTCAGCTTGGTTATCTGACCTCAATTCTATGCTTTCCTTGAGGCAGCGGTCGATATGGACCGTGACAAATCATGCCTGCCTGACCGGCCGCCACGATCTTAGGACCATAGGCAATTCCGGCCACGGCGACGAGGTCGTAGCCCGGATCAATCTCAATCTTGTCCATTTGACATGAACCCAAGACAGCCATCAGATCCATGACAGCCTGAGCAGTCTCGGACCAGTGGATCGAGTGATAGTCCGTCTGCACCCGCCGGGCCCGCGACTGCACGAGTTCGGGTTGTTTTGAATATTTCTCTATCGCTTCTGCCCATGCGGTAGCATTCCAAGGATCCACATATTCGACCAAGTCACCACCGACTTCCGGAATTGAACCCCGGTCGGATGCGATCACGAATTTGCCGAATGCGAGCGCCTCGGCAACCGGAAGCCCCCAGCCCTCATAAAAGGAGGGATAAACGAAAAACTCACAAGCCTCGTAAAGCCGGCACAATTCAGCGTCATTCACGTGGCTGAGTTGGACGATATGCCTACTGACGATCGGATCGAGTTCGATGTCCTTGAGCAGGTCCGCCACGCCCCAGCCCGGCATTCCCACGAAGACCAGCTTGAGGTCTTCGCCGAGCCCGACCCTGCTCGGCGAGAATGTGAAGAGCCTTGTAAAGAACCTCGTGGTTCTTCCTGCGCTCTATCGTGGAGACGAACAGGATGAACCGCCGCTCGCAGATCGACGCGACGTCGATCGAGACCTCTTCCCCGGCCTCCGGCAATTTGTTTCCTAGGCGCATGACCTTCGTCGGAATGTGCGGCATGCCGAGCTGGTCGGCCAAGCCACGGTAATCGCGTTGCGACCGTTCGCTGATGCAAACGATCCCTGATGAAGACCAGGTTAGGTTCGTGAAATACTCGCGGAACTTCGCCGCAACGTCGCCCACGCAATATTGCGGGAAGAGAACCGGGATCAGGTCGTAACAGCAACTAATGACCTTGACGTCCCTTTGCGTCTTCAACTCGTATCAGCAGAAAATCCAGACGCTGACTTTCCCAGTCCCAATCAAGTCCAACTGAGATCAGGAAATCGCCAAACCCAATGTCGGCGTTGCGCCTTTTACTCACGTCGCGGCGCTCTTGGAAAGGCGACCCAAACGAAGCGACTGCCTTTGGTTCTAGTGACGCGGATCGAGGGAATTCGTCATAGGACGGATCGGGCCAAACGAAGCCACCTGGTTTGTTTTGCTCTTCCAGCTGCATCGAGCCGATCGAGCCGGCATATTCAACGAAGTTACCGTCCGCGAGCACGCAGGGGGTGAAGCGTTCGCCCAGCTGAACGAAAAGAGCTTTGAAGAGCTCTTGCTCCACGCGAACAATGCCGACGGGTGGCCGCTTCCAATTGGCCGTCGTCGTGACGTTCATCCACACACGGGGAGCGCGATTTCGCGCATCCTGAACTCATGAATTGGCCTTCAGCTGATCTATCGCCTGCGCGAGCGGGTTAAGCGTTGAATGCCAAAGCACCGACGAACGCGCCGCCCAGCCTCAGCCGACAGTTGCAGCGGAGGCTGACGCATGGCTCGTTGAACAGCAGTCAGGAACGCTGGCCCCTCGTCGGCAATGGTAAGACCGCGGGACGAGGTGAAGCTCTCGAAGCCCCTCATCGCGGTAGTCGTAGCGACGACCCGTCGTCCGGACCACAATGCTTCGGCCGTTTTGAGATTCGTTCCCCCGCCCTTGGTAATCGGCAGAAGAATCAAGTGGGCGGTAGTCAAAAGCCCCCGAAGCTGGGTCTCTGTCACTTCGCCAGCGATTGTAACCCTAGCGGCCAGCCCAGATGCGCGTGAAAATCGCGGTGCCGCCCCGCGATAATGGAAGGCCCTGCGCCGCCCGCTGCAACCAATCGGTCGGCGGGCGCGAAGCAACCCACGCCGTTACCGAACATATCGTAAAATCCTTGGATGTTTGGCGGGATGGCTGCTGCGCAATACAAGGCGAATTTTCGGCCCTTCGTTAAGGCATTGCTCTGCTCCACGTCGATTAAGGTCGATGGACGAATCAATATCATTCCATTAGACGCGAGGATCACGGGAGTTGAATGAGCAGCAGACGCCAGCCAATCGCGATCATGATTGGACACCGCAACAATCATATCTGCGTTGGCTATTGCGAATTGCTCTGTTTTCGCGACAAGTTCGGCCGCACGCTCGGCGGCAACACGCGAGATACTGTTCCGCGATTTGAAATTTGAGCTGCTGCTCAATATTCTGCGAACCGTAGATGAAAACTGGTCTGCGTTTCGTACTTGAAAACCGGCGATGTGCAAAACCAAAGAGCCACGGTTGTTCGCAGAACACTTTAGGTCGTAAGTGGCATCACAAAGGCGCCCTAGTTTCTTGTAGGCGCCCTGCGGATCCGCTGCGTAGCGGCCAATCGCCCAGTCTTCCATGAGTGTCGGATCGGCGATATATTTCGCCAGAGTTTCACGGCCCGGGGGAACCCGAGGTACCCCGATTGAGACGGGTAAGACGCCGACCCGAGCACGCCTCTCAAATGCACTTCGTGGCCCTTCCCAGCGAACATTGCTGCAATCTGGTTGAGCCGATGCTGGCCACCATGGATCGGGTTGGCGGCGCGGATAGGTACTGAGAACAAGGATGCGCATATGGGAGCGCCTAAGCGATCTTGCGCGATATGCGATACAGATGGTTCTGTAGAGCGCGAATATCACGCAAATGATCTTTGATTCGGCTCTGGAACTTCAACAAGGCTACAAGTGTGCCGATCACGGGAATACACTCAACAGACAAAGCGGTCGCAAGTGCTTGCTCACCAACGGCATGCCTGTTGTAACAGCTGGCCTCTTGGCTCCTCGCAATATCGATCAAAACCTGTTGGCGACTTATCCCCTGCCTAATTGATCGGCATGGTGCTGTAGACCAGCAGGCTCAGGCTCTCGGCCGAGATAGAACAAGTAAGCAACCCTGACGAATTCCTCATCGTGATAACGCATGAAATGGCCGACGTGCGGTCTAACCGCCTTATCGACAATCCTACTGGCGACAAGCTCGCCAGACTTCTTCTTGCCGAGCCAAATCGCGTTCATGCGGTACTTCCTGAACGCACCGTTGAGCCCAGATAGCGTATCGGGGAGAAGCCGCGCTTCCGGTGACCGGCGCATCTGATCCAGAATCTCGATCTTGGAATGGCCCCGGGTTAGGCGACCCTCATAATAGATCTCACCCTGTGGGTCCGCATCCCGTCCCAACATAGTCGGTAAGCACTTTGGACGAAGTCGCTGCCATCAAGCGACAGTAGTTCCGCGAGTGAAGTTGTTTGCAGATCCGAAATTCGCTCCTGCGCCGGCCCAGTGGGCATCGCCTGCTCCAAATGTTGAATGGGGTCGCTGCCGCGGGCTTGAGCGTATGAATGGAGCATTGCTCGCACGCGATCTGACTTGCTGAGCCTCAGAATTCGGCCGAACCTTTGCCATCGGTCAGGCGGTACCGCAATAGCTCCGGCAATCAGGTTTTCGGCAGCTGTAAGCTTCTCGCGCGTAGGGCGGCTGCCGCGAGCTCGCGCTCGCGCGCGTGAGAGTGAAGCTCCCGCTATGAGCGCAGCCGCCGCGAGCTCACGCTCGCGCGCATCAGACTGAAACCCCGCTGTGAGTTCAAGCAGTTTCGTTTCAGTAGCGGCAGCGTCACTCGCGATCCGGGATTCACGAGCTCGATGCGCTTTCGACATCGTTTGGACGGTTCGCCGGTGCTCGGCCTCAGCCACGGAAAGCCTCTGTGTCAGATTTTCGTACTCGCGGCGACTTGTAGCGAGCTCGTCAGCGAACTGCTGCGACAGTGCTTCGGCGGCTCGGCAAATCTGCTCGGCGCGCCGCAAGTCGTCCCTGGCGCGTGTGACTTCTACGTCAAGAGTTCTCTTGCTGCTTCGCCGCCTTCCTAAGTGCTTCGGTCTCGGCGTGAAGTCGTTCCGCAAGTTCAATTCGTTCCGCGTCCAATTGCCGGACGCGCTCTGACGAAGCCTTTCTCTCCTCCGAT
Organism: uncultured Alphaproteobacteria bacterium; assembly: GCA_963754245.1. Classification (GTDB taxonomy): domain Bacteria; phylum Pseudomonadota; class Alphaproteobacteria; order Sphingomonadales; family Sphingomonadaceae; genus Sphingomicrobium. The sequence goes on along the minus strand of CAVWET010000013.1, from coordinate 5,571 downwards.
GCCTCACTGACAAGCTGGGACGTGGAAAAGTGCCGCGCCGTGACTTGGTAGCAATCGAACACGTTGGGTGGGCTTGTGAAACGCCCTGCTAGTTCCTTTTCCGCCTCGTGTACGAAGTACCGGCTGAGCCCGTCGAAAAAGACCTCCTGATACGCCCGGGTCGTGAGCTCCGAGCGCCACGAGGCATCAGTTGGAATCTGCTCCAGCGGTCGTGTAGCCTCTACAACGACGATCCATGGACGAGCTGGGCTATCCCGCCAACTCGCAAGCACGTTGAACTCCATGCCCTCCACATCGATCTTCATCCAGTGAACTGGACCCACCTTTTCCAGAAGTTGATCGAGTCCGATGGTCGGAACGCTGATCGCGCGGGCGGCATATCCACGTTTGACGTGCTTCTCGGCGATATCGGCACGGCCGGTGGAAAGACCCGTGTTGACGATCTCGTAAAAGTCGATCAGCCCCTCGCAGTCGCTCACAGCCGCTTCGACCACGATCTCATCAGGACGGGCTTCCCGAAGACGCGTGGCAAAGAATGGCGTTGCTTCTACGTGGACGCCGCGCCAGCCGGCCTCGTAAAAAGCGAGACTGACTGAAGTCGACGACCGGGTCTTGCGCTCCGATATCGAGATAGTGGCCCTTATCAACATGACTTAGGGCTCGCCACAGCAAGACGTCTTCGAAATTTTGCGCGTACGAGACAAAGCTCACGAGGCTTTCCGCATAGCCTCGTCTGCATAATGCCGCTGCGGAACATTGATGCCTAGCGTTCTCAACAAGCCGTCAACGCTTTCAGACCAGGTCGGCAGCTTCAGCAAAGGAGCGGGCCGCTGCCCGTTCTTTGCAAGATCGATAATCCGCTGTCCGAGAACCGAAGGCGTGTCGTCGGTGAAGTACGAGACGTTCAGTAGCCCGTGCTCACGGAAGACCGGCAGATCTCGCGCGAGGATGTGGCGTCGGTGCATTGTTGCCTCGATGATGGGCAAGCCCCAGCCTCTCGCCTCGCGATGCGACGAGCAGCCCTCGGCATGCCTCGTAGAGCAGGCAGAGGCCCTCGTCACTCATATGCTCGAACCACCGCAGGCCGTGCCGAACTGGGGGTGGGAGCGTATTCTCTCTTGAAGTTCCGATGTTTTCCAGCCGGGTTTACCGACGACGATGAGGTCAGGGAGCTCTGTTGGACGAGCGCGCCACAGATGCTCGAAGGCTGCTAACGCGGCTTCGTATCCCTTGCGCGGCTCCACGGTCCCAACCATGAGAATGGCAGGCCTGAAACGAAGGTTTTCAAGCTGCCTTTTCAAATTGTCGCATACACCGCTGGACGGGACGGAGGCGGCGATATCCGCGCCCATTTTCAGCCGTCCCAACTTGAGGTAGGCGCCTGCGTCCAATCTGGTGAAGGGCTTGCCTAAGCTCGCCGGCGACATGTTCGGAAATGCAAATGGCCTGATCCGCTTCGTCCTAAGCATTCGAGCCACTTCGCGGAAATTGGCGACCGCTGCTGGGGTGAACCACTCGGGCCGCAGCAGCGGAAGCAGGTCGTAAACGACCAAGTGGATCGTTGCACCGTGGCGCGCCAGGCTTTGCAGCTGCCGCCGATACTTGGGAAGCAAGTGGGCCGACAGATCGAGCCCAAGGAACTTGTCGCCGGTCCGCACGCGACGGCACGGAGTTCATCGGGAGGCGCTTGGCCCTCGGAGGAAATCGATGGGCGCATAACAATAGCCGTGACTGTCGTCGCGTAGACCGGCAGCACCTCTGAAGCCGGTGCGCGCCGGCTGCAGAAGCTCGGACCAAACCGCCCGCACGACGCGCTGAATTCCCGTCTGCGCATCATGACGGATGATTGCGGAGACATCGACGAGCAGCCGCGGCCGTCGCCTCGATGGCTGGATCGCATGAATGCCGACGATGACGCCACAGCCACGCCTGACGCGCCAGCCCAGCTCGACCGCCCGCCTCATGCCGCCAATGCCGTTTCTCGTGGTAGAATGCGAACGCTTCGTCGAGATCGGCGTGGTGGTGAAGCTTGCCCGTCGTTCAGCACCGCGAGCTCGGGTGCAGTGCTCGCGGATGTAGGCAGCATTGTGCGACACGATGATCATCGCGCGGTCGCCGCGCTTCACGAATAACTCGTGATTGCACTTCTCGTGAAACCGCGCATCGCCGACCGCGATGATTTCGTCGATCAGGAAACAATCGAATTCGATCACCATCGAAATCGCAAATGCCAGTCTCGCGCGCATGCCCGACGAATAGCTCTTTACCGGCTCGCGCAAGTAAAGGCCCAGCTCCGAAAACTCTTCGACGAATGTCGATTTTGTCTTCAGGGTCGACGCCGTAGATCCGACAGATGAAACGCAAATTATCGAGGCCGGTCAGCGACCCTTGGAACGCTCCGCCGAAAGCCAGCGGCCACGAGACGCTCATGTCGCGCTCGACTGATCCGCTCGTCGGAAACTCGGCACCGCTCACCAGTCGGATCAGCGTCGACTTGCCGGCGCCGTTGCGGCCGAGGATTCCGACCCGCTCGCCCGGGCGGATCGTCAGGTCGACGTCACGGAGCACGTGCACTGCGCCGCTGCGGGTCAGATAAACCTTGTTCACTCGACAGCCGGATCATTCCGGCACCACCGTCCGGCTGACCTTCCGCACTTGCGCGAGGCCGAGCAGCGTCAGCATCGAGTTGAAGAGGCCATGTAGCCGACGTTGTAATGGGCCACGATCCGCGATCCGAAATAGCCCTCGCGAAGATTTCGACCCCGTGAACCATCGGAAGAATGAAGCACATAATGCTGAGCGGCGTCGGAAGCATCGACCAGGAATGCCGCGCCGGAGAGCGGAAAGAAGATATAGGACAGCGGGGTGCCACAGCTTTTCGACGCTTTCAGATTTCTCCGAAAGGCGCCGAGGAACAGCGCGAGCCCGCATCCGAACCAAGCGATCATGAGCCAGCGCGAGCACCTTGAGAATATCTTCCGGGCAGGTCGAGCCAGCCGATGAAATGGAAGAACATTCACCGAGAACACGAACGACATGGTGCACCGGCCGCCTCGAGGATGCAGCCGAGATAGATAGATATCGATGGTCCGCACGTTGCGGTGGTAGAGCAGCGACAAATTCGGCGCAGAGCGCGGATGCATCGCGCCGGCATGTTCCGCCACAGAGTACGCTTGAATAACCCGTCAGCGCGAATGCAACGATCGGCAGGTTTGACCGTGAAACGACTTGGTCGCGGTCCACAGCGCTGTCACCCCGAGCGTGAACAGCATCGGTTCGACGAACAGCCATAGAAAACCGATGTTGTGACGCCCGTAAGCGAGTCATCATTTCGCGAAGCAGCAACGCCCAAATCACTCGCCGCTGAACGCGCCAGGATTCGCGGAAGACTTATGCCGCTGCTTGACGCGTGCGCTCATCAGCCATGGTGCTCCCGCACCCCGGCAAGCAACATCGTCGAGAATGCCCAGGCGACGAGGCCGAGCATCAAGGTCGCGAATATGCCGCGCAGCCGCCGCGGCTCCCGCGGCTCGTCAGGGAGGCTCGGCTGAGCGATACGCTCGACATAGGCCTGCTTGCGACGCGCTTCGGTCTCGCGCGTCCTGCAGCGAAGTCATCGCAGCCGCCAGTCGCTTGTCAGCGAAGTCGCGGTCCAGCTGAAGCCGCTGGTAGCGAGCGGCAGTCGCCGACAAAGAACGGCGGCTTCCGGCGACGAAGCCGAGCTGCTGTCGATCTGCCGAGACAGGCCGGCGATCCGCGCTTGCAGGACGGGAATCTGCGGATTTTCCGGCGCCATCGCGCGCAGCTGCAGCAGCTGCATTCGCGAACCGATCAGCTCGTCCTGGAGCTTGGAGATCATCTGGAGCTGGACGGCCGCCTGCTTCTCGGGGTCGATGATTCCACTTGCATTCCGGAATTGCGCCAAGGCCAATGCGGCATTCGCGCGCAGCCTCTTCAGCATCCTGGACTTCCTGCTCGGACAGCTGAATTACATCCGCTCTTCCGCGACGGTTTAGGCGATTGACTGTCTCTTCGGCAAGACCGAGCAGCTGAGCATTAAATTTTTGCGCGTCTCCCGGCGTGTACGCGCGAACGGTCAACGTCGTGATCGCCGAGGTGCTATCGTAATCTACACGAACCTTTTTACGGAAATAGTCGAACAGAGCTTCGAATGACCCGTCCAAACCGAGCGGATTAAAACGATCAACGACTGATATGCCTCCGTTCGAATAAGCCCGGGCGACGGACCCATCTCGATTGAGGTCCTTCAACGCATCGCGCGACTGAATGTAGTCGTCCGCTGCGTAGATCTCGTCCCCCGCATTTGAAAAGCCGGCCGATTTAAGCAGACTCCCAATCCCGGTCATTGACGGCTTATCGGGGCTGCGGACGACGAACCGCGACTCCGAAACATAAACGTCGGAGGCAATGAAGTCCGAAATAGATGATGGCGAGCGCCGTCGGCACCACGACCGTGAACAAGAACAGCCAGTTGCCTTCGGCAGCCTCGGCGAACGTTCAGGGCGGAAATCGACCACCTCGTTTTCGAACTCATGGTACACTTGGTTGAGGTGTCCTCCGCACCAGCAATTACAATCCGGCGCCCCCGCGAGCGCGCCGTTTATGGTTAAGCGGCCAGCAAGTCCATCGCCGAAAGCAGCTTTTTCACTTCCTGTGATCGGCCGCGCGGCAGAATAAGTAGACGCCCGCCGGACGCGACGATGATCAAATCGCGCACCCCGAGCGCAGCCACCTGAACGCCATCGCTACGGATATAGCAGCTCTCGCAATCTACCATCGTAATCGGTCCGACGGGTGCGCACTGCCGTGCACCAGTGCCAACGCATCCCAGCTTCCTAGATCCGACCAGCCAGGAGACATCGGAACGACCGCCACGCGCGAAGAAAGCTCCATTACGGCGTAGTCGATGGATTCGGATGGGCACTGAGCGAACGCTTCCGCATCCGGCGAGATACGAATCCCCTCCCGTTCAGCTGCTGTCACCGCATGAACTGCGGCTTCAGCAATCGCCGGGCATGTCTGAGCTGCCTCCGCCAGCAGTGTTCGCGCACGAAACAGGAAGATACCCGCATTCCACAAATGATCGCCCGCGGCCAGCATACGCTCAGCGACTTCCATTTGTGGCTTCTCGACAAACCGGATCACATTCTTGGACGCCTGGTGCGCCCCGCCTACGTCACCACCGGTTTGCAGATAGCCGTAGCCAGTGTCCGGACCAGTCGGCCGCACACCGAACGTCACAAGGCGACCGGCTCTCGCGGCCGCTTCGCCCAACTTGATTGCCTGATGGAACTCGTCGACATTTTCGATGACATGATCGCTTGGCATCACGAGGATTAACGCATCGTCACCGTAGGATCGAGCGCCACTGCCGCCGCCATCACGACCGCGGGCGCCGTATTCCGCGCGCAAGGCTCAAGAATTAGGCGAGCTTCTTCGCCATCGACGGAGAGCAGCTTCTCGCAGAGATCTGCATGCTGAGCACTTCCAACAACGATCGGCGCCGAGAAGCTGCTTTCCGTCGATGGGAGAGGAAGCTGGCCTAATTAC
>CAVWET010000012.1:0-429546 GCA_963754245.1 uncultured Alphaproteobacteria bacterium | reverse complement strand
GATGAAGCGGCCATTACCTACGCCGAGGAGGCTCGCGGTTTGGCTTCGATGGAGCTTTGGGACGCGGATCGGAAGATCAAGCACTGGGATGCCTTTCCTCCTACCGAGTAATGGAATTGCGGCTTAGGTCTGCTCGACCCATTCCTGCCATCAGCAGTTTAGACCTGTTGCCAACACGGCTAGTCGAAGCGTGATTGTCGCCCCTTAGCCACCAATGTAAGCTTTTGTTAAATCATACAAGAATTGCTCGAAGGATGTCGCTATGTTCAAGCTTATCGCGCTCGCCGGGACTGCACTGGTGGTCGCCACACCCGCGCTTGCACAAAATGCACCCGCAGATCAGGCTACCTCGGTCCAAAAACCAAAGGACCCCAACCGCGTTATCTGTGAGAAAGACGAAGAGACCGGCTCGCGTCTGGGCAGCACCAGAGTCTGCAAGACGGCCGCCCAGTGGGACGCGTTGCGCCACGCCAACCGTGAGCAGGTGGAAGACTGGCAGCGGCAGCTGACTTCACCCGGGCAAGCCTGCCGGCTAAGGTGAAGACGAGCGTCTGCTTTCCACCCAAAACTGCCATTAGCGCGCCGATGCAATTGAACGGTTATCGGCGATCTGTGTTTCAGACAGGTAGATCACGCTGAGCGGACATTAACTTATGTTGTCGGTTACGGCACCTTAACCCAAAGCACGGGGAGGTGCCGGTGTCATTCTTGATAAGGCACTACAAGAGCGACCAATTCACGGATGTGATTTGGAGCGGCACGCTCGCAGACGCCCAGGATACTTTTTGCCAATCGGTAAGAGACGGCACTGTCGACCGGGTCGAAATCTGGAATACCAGCGACGAACTGATCTTTCACTATCCGCTGGAAGTGCACCTCCGCGAGCCCCGGCCGTTAACGTCCGCTTTCCACCCATTCCTGCCATTAGGCAGCTATGAGAATTAGTCGGAGTGAAGTCGCGCCCGATGCAACGCGGAGCACCAGTGAGCATCCTTCACTCGGTTCTGGATCAACCTCTCGATGCATCGGAGCGCAGCATAGCTCTGATCGACGTTTAGGACCGGACCAGCCTTTTCCATTTCATCGTCGAGCCTCTTTCTGGTCAACGAGCGCCTTGTCGATCGCATCGCCAGCTGCGGCGAGGTTCTCCCGGGACATCGTACAGCATCTTCGCAAGTGCTAAATCTCGCCGGTTCAATTCGCAGCAATCGCGATATCCGGCTCACCACTGAAATGCTCGCGCTCTCGCGCTCCGCTCTGCAAATAGTACCCCAATAGGAGAGGAGTGCGCCCTGAGCTGTAAGACGCAGAGCGTTATTCGGGGCCGTCTCCACGCGCGAGACCAAATCAGTTAAGACACTATCTCTCAACTTCGCGCACGCGGGAGCTGGCCGATCAGCAACCGCAAGAACCAAAAGCGGGGCAAGGACTACGATCACACTCCCCCTCCTATCTTCAATGCTATATTTTCGGACAGCAGCTTTCCACCCAAAGCTGACACTAGCTCTGGACCGCGATGCCAGACGTCGCTTAGCTTAACTGCTCTTGGGGGGAGGACTGTATGCGTCTTGAGAAATTCGCCGCCTGCGTCGGTCCCGGTGAGGGACTGCATAACGACTAAGTGCAAGCTTTATCTCGCTCTGACGAGCTTCCCAAGGTTAAGCTGCGTCGGCAACGAGCAAGGCCTTCGGCCTGCCTAAAGCTCTTTCCACGTCGGTATGCGTACTCAAGATCCATGATGAACTACGAGCACAGCTTGGTCACAATTGACAGGTCGGCGACTTCGCGCTCGACGACCTGGGCGCGCTGATTCGCGCGCTACCCACTTGACCGAATGTAAGGCTCATTCCCCCTCTGCCATCTGGTTTGAGAACGAGCAGCTCCGATTAAGCAGAAGAGATCACGAGTGAGTCTGCGTGGGGAAAAAGGGTGTACGTACTTGCTCTGATATTACTGGCGGCCGCGCTTCGGCCTCGTTTTTGTCGCGTATAAGTCGATAAGCAAAAAGGTGGCGAACAGCTAGCCAGTTCTTTACAACCATGAACCGCTTCTGATAAAATTATAATTACGGGTGTGCTCCATGGCTTGCTTCGGTGCCATGATTCACAAGTTGTTCTTCTCTTCATGGGTGATTTGGCTGCCAGTTGCATGTTTTGTGGCAATGGCCGTTACGGCGTTTACTGTTCTTGCGATTGCCACCGAACTCCAATGATAGGCACGATAGTCACCAGGGGTGGCTAGCACGGCGTGCTCGGCTTGGCTGGGTGCTATCGTCAGAACCCTTCCCGATCGCGGCCCCGATTTCGCTACTTTTATGCGAAAACTCCCCCCGACAGTTCCGGTCGCGCTTCCCCCACACCGTCCTTGGCCCGTCGCCCCCGTCCAGAATACGTCTAACGCCCGATTTGAGCGAAAGCTGGATAACCGTACATTCTGTCGTAACTCGACACCTTCGATGATTTTGTAGGGCAGCGCCCATGGTACTTCAGGCAATCATTGTTAGAGTGTTAAAAATCCGAGATGGAGAAGAGTTTTGGTTCGATGTTCATCATTGACGTTGACGAGTGCCAGTACCTGATCACAGCTCAGCATTGTCGTCGAAGGCTTCGGACCCTCCGGCACCTTCGGAAATAAGTACGAAGCAGGGAAATGGGTCCCAATCGACGTGCTTGCTAGTCGGCCACCATCCTGATGAAGCGTCACTCTTTCGCTCCCCGACATTCCAGGCGCCGCCCATCAGTGACGTCACCGTCGGAGTTAACGATTTCTGTTACTCGCAGGAAGTTTTCTTTCTCGGTTTTCCGTTTGATTGGAAGGGGCGTTTCCTCCGCCAACAACGGCTATCCGCTTCATTTTCCGAGGCGTCGTACTTCCCATTATACTTAATCTCTGCGTTTGCGACGGGCGGCACGCTCTATCTCGACGGTTTCAACCATATTATCCAGATTCAGCGCGGTGCGCCAGTTGGCCCCGCTTGTTCGCGGAAGCGGTGCGCATTGCACTGATCCGACGTGGTTTGCCATCTGTGGCATGGTCTCCGGCTTCCCACGACACACACGAAGTGGGTAAAGACAAAGACGAGGATACCCACTGATTTTCTTTTTCAAACTCCGAACTTCATTTATTGTCCGATCCGCTTTTGCACTGGACCTCATATCCGCAAATCCGAACCCGAACCCCGCCTGAAGCTTCCCAAACTCCTTAACGTTCCGAGTCGCAGCCCGTTAACAAGCCCTGAGCAATCAAAGATAGTCAGCGCTCCCGAGCAGCTCGTCGTGACGGGGCGGCCATGAGCGAGAGAAAAGCGACTCACTCTGATTAGCGCGTTTCCTGGGGGCGTGCCTGGGTGTAACAGCAGCAGTGATAGTCAACCTGCACCGAGCAGCACTCAGCGCTGACCTCTTGTCGTTCCTCGGGAACATCCTCGGTGCAGGAATAGGCGCAAGCCTCGCGGTAGTCTTCGCCCAGTGGGTTGCGGGAAGTGATCGGAGACGTGTCGCCGATACGCCATCCAACAGAGCCTGCGCCCCATTCGCTCGTTGATAGATGCGACCCACGACGCTGCAACGTGCCGACCTGAGGACCTCGACGAGACGATGGCCCACGTAACCTCTGCTGGGAAGCGGCTGCAGCGCTGGCTGGACGACGACGACCTGACTGACATGTATCTGCGGAAGGCTTACGACCAAGCTTATCGAGCCTTCGCCTCTTTAGAGCGGCCTATCTTCAAGGCCGAGCTTGAGGCGGAAAGCCGGAAGAAGCCGCGCGCAGGGCGCCAGCCGACGAACTGCTCGGTCGGTTGTCCGCAATAATGGAACAGTATGAGCGCATCCGTTCCTAGCTGACACCTCTACCGTCCAGAATAGTCTAACGCTCCTTTGACGATTGAAGTCTCGGATGTAGGCCAACAAGCGCGCCGAACCGCAAAAAAAAGTATCGCGAAATATCGCGCCGAAAAATTGCCGACTGCTCTGCCGGTGTTGGCCCGTACTTCTGCCTGGATTGACCCACCCCCCGGTGCGTTGAACCGTGGCCACCTCATGCGCCCGCGCCATATCGACACTGCTGAGAGGCAAGGCCGGGCGCCTCGGTTTCCTTGCCTGCCCCGCTCGACCAGGGCGAGCGGAACGTCGAGGGTGTGACACCACGGCGAGGAGATATTACCGGTGAGCCAAACCGCCGATCGCTATCCGGCCGCGTCGACTAGACGATCCTCGACTGCCCCAGGATCCAAGAAACCGCTTCCCTGCTCAGACGCTTCCGGATTTGGAAGGGTGCCGGAAAGGTCAGATTTTCTTGTCTGTTTCGTAACTCACTGATTTATATTATTATTTTCATTGGTCTGGAAGGGTTGGAAGGGTTGGAAGGGTTTATAAAAATAAGTTTCGTCGTGCGCACATGCGCCTGCGCACGCACATACGGAAAACATCACGCTAACCCTTCCAACCCTTCCAACACCGCAGAAAACTCCCGTTTTTGCTTTCCGACACCCTTCCGGACCCTTCCAAATCCGGAAGGGTCGATCACCGCAGCCGTACGCCCCCACAATCCGGTGTCGCTCGAGTGGCGGAATTCTGTCGCATCGGAAACCATGCCGTTCCATGGCGCAAGCGAACTGGGCAGGTGATCCCGGCTCCGCTGCCCTGTTGCGCGCAAAAGCACGCCAGCTGTCGTAGAGTGCTCCGGCGCGCTGCGTAAATTCCATCGCCGGTTTCACAACGCAACTGCAACCAGCTGGGCAGAAGTTCTTCGGAAATGCGGCGGCGCCAGGGTACGCGCAACTGGGCCTGCATCTAGGCGGCCTCCCTTGCCTCAATGCGAGCTGCGATCCATCTGGCTACTTCCTCATCAACCCACGCAACAGAACGCGCGCCAATCTTCACAGGCCTTGGAAAATCCGGAGCTGCGTAGATTGAGGAACGAGATAACCCGGTAACTGCCTTGACTGCAGACAGGCGTAGTAGTTTTGGCACTGATCGGTCGCCCTTGGTGTTCTTTGGACGACCTCGTCACTACACACGTGTGCGTGACAAATCTCGAGAGAAGTTTTCACTTTTGTGCAAACTTTTCACGGCTTCAATGGCTTGAGCAGAGGCGCGCGATCTCGGTGGCCCATGCCTCGAGCGCGTACCGCTTCTCGTTATCAAAATGGTGTCGCTGATACACACCGACGATGCCTCCGCGGGTGCCACTGACATGGTTGAGAACGGCCTCTGTTACCTCGAGCCGCACGCCGAGCCTTTGCAACCCAGTCGCTCCTGTCCGACGGAGGTCGTGCATCGTAAAACGTTCGACGGGATGCCCCAGCGCCTTATCCACTACCTCTCGAATGCGGGCCCAAGACTTTGAAAAGCCACTCGCTCCGTTCTCAGTACTGCCTCGAGCTGGGAACAGCTTACCTTCACGACGCTCGCCCGCGAGTTTTTTGATTTCCGCCAAGGCTGGCGGCGATAGCGGCACGATATGCGCCACGCTATTCTTCGCGCGGCTCGCAGGGATGGTCCAGATGCCCTGCTCCAAATCAAACTCGGTCAGATCTGCGCTGAATACCTCGTCCCGCCGCTGGAGCGTCAGAAGCAGCAATCGAATGCCCGGGCCAAACGGCGCCGGCTCTTCGAGCGAGGCCTTCCACAGCGCTTTGATTTCGTCATCAGAAAGGACGCGATCTCTGCGACGGCGGCTTTGGTGGTTTCCACGCATCGCGGCACGGGTTGGATTCTAGCCGGTCGAGCCGTGGCATTGCCCAGGAATAGAAAGCGCTCAGCTGCGCTCCTACGGCACGAGCCATTGTCGGAGCCGAGATCCCATCGATGAGCCTGGTCACGTCAGCCCTCGTAATGCTGTCCGCCAATCGCCCGCCAATTTCCGGCAGCACGTATTTCTCGAAGATGCGCTTGACCTCGGAGATGCTGCGAAGGCCCTTCTTCGCTACTTTATAGTCTTCGAATAGCGCCTTCACGGTCCCGCCGGTCTGGCCGGATCGGCCGCGTTGACGGCTCGGCTGCGGCTCAGCGCCCGCCTCGATATCGCTGATCAGCGCCCTCGCCTTCTTTCTCGCATCGGCCAGCGTGAAACGCCGCTCGTGATAGCGATCGAGCGTGAGGTTGCGGGCACGTCCCCCTACCCTCTTGCGCAGGATGAAGGTCTTGGCGCCGCTCGACCCAACCCGGAGCCTGAGGCCCGGCACGAGTGCGTCGGGGTACTCGTCCTGACCGCTTGATGGCGCTTTCAGACCCTTAATCTTTGCGTCCGTGAGACCTACGCTTGCGACCACCTTAGACCTCTTCAGCGGGTCCTGCGCTCGTTACCTTAGGTAACGCTTGGAGCTGGATACCCCGGGACCTCGCCGGATCAACAAGGCATCAAAAACGGCGGATTTTCAAGCCTTTCGAGTCCAAGGAAAGCCGAGAAAATCCGCAGAAAAATTTCTCTTAATCAGCGGGTCCTAGGTTCGAGCCCTAGTGCGTCCACCATTTTCCTGACCATCAGCCGCCAATTTTCTGCCCGGTCGCTTCCCAATCCTTAAGGAAGCTGGCGATGCCATTGTCGGTCAGCGGGTGCTTGAACAACTGCCATATGATTTTGGGCGGAGCAGTCATCACGTCGGCGCCGATCTTGGCCGCCTCGACGACATGCACCGGATGGCGCACGCTCGCGACCAGGATCTGCGTGTCGAAGTCGTAATTGTCGTAGATCAGCCGGATGTCAGCGATGAGGCTCATGCCGTCGAAGCCGACATCGTCGTGGCGGCCGACGAACGGTGAGATGAAGGTCGCGCCCGCCTTTGCGGCAAGCAACGCCTGCGCCGCCGAGAAGCACAAGGTAACGTTCACCATCGAACCATCGCTCGTCAGCGCCTTGCATGCATGCAGGCCAGCAGGCGTGAGCGGCACCTTGATCGCGATATTGTCCGCGATGCGCCGCAGAATCTCCGCCTCGCGCATCATCCCGTCGTAATCGAGCGCGACGACCTCTGCCGAAACCGGGCCCTTCACCACGCCCGCGATTTCCTTCACGACCTCGAGGAAGTTGCGACCGGATTTGTGCACGAGGCTGGGGTTCGTCGTGACGCCGTCCAGGAGCCCCGTTTCTGCAAGCTCCCGAATCTCGGCGATTTCGGCGGTGTCGGCGAAAAACTTCATAGAATCTCCTGGTCCCGATTGTTCCGAACGAATCGCTTTGATCTGTCGCGAGCAATAACGGTCTTGTCGCCGACTTTCCTATCCGTCAGGCATCAATTCATGCCGGATAAGATCTCGACCCTGCTGCTGTTCGGAGCGACCGGAGATCTTGCGCGGCGGATGCTGCTGCCGTCACTCTACGCTCTCAACTCCGACGGGCTGCTCCCGGATCAGCTGAGGATCGTCGGAACGGCTCGCACGCAGCTGGATGATACGAGCTTCAGCGCCCTAGCGGCCGATGCCCTGAAGGAGCACCTCCCATCGGGCTTCTTCCAGGAGGGAATCGCCGAGCGCTTCCTGTCGCGCCTTCATTACGTGCCGCTCGACATCAACGATGCCGCCGGCTTCGAGCGGCTGCAAAAAGAGATCGGCGACCCATGCCACGGCGTCGCCATTTTCCTGTCGACGGCCCCTTCCCTGTTCAAGCCCACCATTGACGGACTCGCAGCGGCCGGTCTCGCTTGCCCGACGGTTCGAATGGCGCTCGAGAAGCCGCTCGGCAGCGACCTGGAATCCAGCCGCGAGATCAACGACGCCGTTGCTGCTGCCTTTCCCGAAGAACGCATTTTCCGCATCGATCACTATCTCGGCAAGGAGACTGTCCAGAACCTGCTGGCGCTGCGCTTCGCGAACGCGATGTTCGAGCCGCTCTGGAACAGCGCCCACATCGACCATGTCCAGATCACGGTCGCCGAGACTGTCGGTGTCGAGGGCCGCGGCGAATATTACGATGGGACCGGGGCCCTGCGCGACATGGTGCAGAACCACATGCTCCAATTGTCGACGCTCGTTGCGATGGAACCACCCACCGAGTTCGACCCGACCGCTGTGCGCGACGAGAAAGTAAAGGTCCTGCGCTCTCTTCGCAGAATTACGGCCGCCGATACCGACCTGCATACGGTGACGGGCCAGTACACGCGCGGTGCGATCAACGGCGAGCCGGTGCCGGGCTATGCTGAGGAAATCGGCCACGAGAGCTCCACCGAGACCTTCGTCGCATTGAAGGCGTTCGTGGATAATTGGCGATGGAAGGGTGTTCCCTTCTACCTGCGCACCGGCAAGCGAATGCCCGAGCGCGACACGGAGATCTTTATCCAGTTCAAGGACGTGCCTTATTCGATCTTCGCCTCCCGCGGAGCAACGACGAAGCCGAACAAGCTGATCATTGGCCTCCAGCCGGAAGAATCCATCGAGCTGAGGCTGATGGCGAAGACACCCGGGCTCGGTCGGCAGGGCGTGCGCCTGCGGGAGATTCCGCTCGATATCGGTCTCGCAAATGCCTTCAGCGAGTACCGGCGGCGGATTGCTTATGAGCGGCTGCTCCTCGATCTGATCGAAGGCGATCCAACCCTGTTCGTCCGGCGCGACGAGGTCGAGGCGCAATGGACGTGGATCGACCAGATCCGTGCGGCCTGGGCCGAGCGAGGAATTACCCCTCGTCCCTATGCCGCGGGCACGTGGGGCCCGTCTGCAGCCATCGCATTGACTGAGCGCGACGGAATCAGCTGGTACGAGTAAAGGCGCGGCATGGCTCTGCACTCCACCATCGCGGCCGTAACCGACCGCATCATCGAGCGCTCCAGGCCGACGCGGCGCCGTTATCTCGATCTCATGGCCGAGCAAAAGGAGCGCGGCATCAACCGCCCCCGCCTCAGCTGTGGAAACTTTGCTCACGGATTCGCTGCTTCGGGCGAGGACAAGGAAGCGATCAGCCACTTCGCCGGCCCGAACATCGGCATCGTCACCGCTTACAACGACATGCTGTCGGCCCATCAACCCTATGGCCGCTACCCCGAGCAACTTAAGATCTTCGCGCGTGAGGTCAGCGCGACGGCGCAGGTCGCCGGCGGGGTCCCCGCGATGTGCGACGGCGTGACTCAAGGCCAGCCGGGCATGGACCTGTCGCTATTCAGTCGCGACGTGATCGCGATGGGCACGGCGATCGCGCTCAGCCACGGAATGTTCGACGCGGCCGCCCTTCTCGGCATTTGCGACAAGATCGTTCCCGGACTGCTGATCGGCGCGCTTCGCTTCGGCCATTTGCCGGTCCTGCTGGTGCCCGGCGGGCCCATGCCTTCGGGTCTTCCCAACAAGGAGAAGCAGCGCATCCGGCAGCTCTACGCCGAGGGCAAGGTCGGCAAGGATGAGCTTCTGAAGGCCGAGAGCCGTTCGTATCATGCTCCGGGCACCTGCACCTTCTACGGGACGGCCAATTCCAACCAGATGATTATGGAGCTGATGGGCCTGCACATCCCCAACGCGGCATTCATCAATCCTGGTACGCCGCTGCGGCAGGCGCTCACGCGTGCGGCAGTTCACCGGCTCGCGGAGCTGGCGCGGTCCGGCGAGCGTCCCCTCGCCCATGTCGTGAACGAGAAAGCGATCGTGAACGCGATGGTGGGGCTGCTCGCGACAGGTGGATCGACCAATCACACGATCCACTTGCCGGCGATCGCGCGCGCCGCCGGCATCATCATCAACTGGCAAGACTTTGAGGAGCTTTCGAGCGCCGTCCCGCTCCTGGCGCGCATCTATCCCAACGGCGCACAGGACGTGAACGACTTCCAGGCGGCCGGTGGAATGGCGTTCGTCACTTACACGCTCGGCCGCGAAGGCCTGATTCACACGGACACGCTCACCGCCGGCGCGGATTCGATGGACGCGTGGATCGGCAATCCCGAACTGCATGGTGACGAGCTCGTCTGGAAATCCGAGGAGGAAAGCGCCGACGTGGACATCCTGCGCCCGGCCAACAAGCCGTTCCGAAGCGATGGCGGAATGCGGCTCGTGCAGGGAAACCTCGGCCGGGCAGTGTTCAAAACAAGTGCGGTGAGCGAAGACGAATGGGTCATCGAAGCACCGGCCCGATGTTTTTCCGACCAGAACGAAGTGCTCGAGGCGTTCAAGGCAGGGGAGCTCGACCGCGACGTAACCGTGGTCGTCCGCTTCCAGGGCCCACGCGCGAACGGCATGCCCGAGTTGCACAAGCTTACACCGACGCTGGGCGTGCTGCAGGACCGCGGCCATCGCGTCTCGCTCGTCACTGATGGTCGCATGTCCGGCGCCAGCGGCAAGGTTCCGGCGGCAATCCACGTCTCCCCAGAAGCGCTTCCAGACGGCCCTCTCGCCCGAGTGCGCGACGGCGATATTATCCGGCTCGACGCTAGAATGGGCCAGCTGGAAGCGCTCGGGGTGGACCTGGAAATGCGGGCGCCCGCAAACTCGCCCCCTCCGCCGGTCGGGACCGGACGAGAATTGTTTGCCCTGATGCGGACTCACGCCAACCAGGCCGAGCTGGGCGCCTCGGCAATGCTCGCCGCGATGGAGGCCGAGCAAGCGTGACAATCGACGAGATCATGCGCGCCGCGCCGGTCATCCCGGTGCTGGTGCTGGAGGGTGAAGCCGACTGGGCCCAGCTGGCCCAGACCTTTGTCGCGGCAGGTCTCCCGGTGCTGGAAATTACGTTGCGTACTCCGGGCGCGATCGAGGCGATTCGTGAGATGAGCAAAGTTCCGGGCGCGATCGTTGGGGCGGGAACCGTGCTCAATCCGCTCCAGCTCAACGATGCCATCGAAGCCGGGAGCCAATTCATCGTGTCTCCCGGCTTGACCCAGCCGCTCGCCCAGGGGGCAATCGATACCGGCATTTCTTACCTCCCCGGCGTCGCGACTGCCGGAGACATCATGCGTGGCCTCGACCTTGGTCTTGACCATTTCAAGTTCTTCCCCGCCGAAGCGTCGGGCGGCATCGCGGCCTTGAAGGCCCTGTCGGCACCTTTCGCCAACGTTCGTTTCTGCCCGACGGGCGGCATCCGCGCCGGCGATGCCGCGGAGTGGCTAGCTCTGCCGTCTGTGCTCTGCGTGGGCGGGAGCTGGCTCTATCCGGGGGATAACAATCAACCGGACAGCGTCGCCGAACGAGCGCGAGCGGCGTATGCGCTCCGACATTAGTTCGAAGAAAGTTTACGCTACCGGAACGGGAGGCACTTTGGTCGGTTCAGAAAAGCCGTTCGTCGAACCTCTGCTCGACGAACGACGAAGTTAACTTAGCGGCCTGCTCACGTTCATGTTCGGCTCGCCAGTTCCCCTCCAGTCTTGCTTTCCATCAATAGAATAGAAGAAGGCGCGCCGAAGTGAGCTTCTTGGTACCGCATCCCCGGCGCGCTGCAGCCATAGCCGCATTGGTCGCGGCGGCATTGGCTTTGGCCGGGTGCGGCAGCAGCAAATCGCAGGATGGCGGTGCAGGAGGCCGCGGAGGAGCCAAGGGGCCGATCACCGTCGGCTTTGTCGTCGTGCAGCAGGGCAGCGCGCCCATAGTGCAGGACCTCCCGGGCCGCGTCTCTGCATTCCAGGTTGCAGACGTTAGGCCCCAAGTGAACGGCGTAATCCTGAAGCGGATGTTCCAGGAAGGTTCGATCGTTCGGCAGGGACAGATGCTCTATCAGATCGATCCGAGCATCTATAACGCCCAAGCCGCGCAAGCGCAGGCGAACCTGCAGAGCGCGCGGGCCCAGGCAGAAGCCGCGCGCACCCTCGTCTCGCGTTATCGGCCGCTGGTTCAGCAGGAGGCGATTTCCAAGCAGGATTATACGAACGCCGTCGCCCAGGCACGGCAGGCGGACGCGGCGGTCGCACAGAATTCGGCCGCATTGCGCACCGCGCAAATCAATCAGCGGTACACCCGCGTGCCCGCGCCCATCACCGGCCGCATCGGACTCTCCAATGTCACTGAAGGCGCGTTGGTCACTGCCAATCAGACCAATGCGCTGACCACCATCACTCGACTTGATCCGGTGTTCGTCGACGTTCAGCAATCGGCGGCCGATCTGCTCAGTATCCGTCAGTCGCTGGCGCAAGGCGGCGCGGTTCCGACTACAGCGCAGGTACGCCTCAAGCTTCCTGACGGGTCATTCTATGGCTACACCGGCACTGTCGAGTTCAGTCAAGTCCTTGTCGATCAGACGACCGGAACGGTGACGATCCGCGCGCGCTTCGCGAATCCGCAGTCGCTCCTGCTCCCCGGCATGTTCGTGAGCGCTCAATTCGCGCAGGCCATCGACACGTCGGCCTTCCTCGTACCGCAGCCCGCAATCACGCGCGATCCGAAGGGGAACGCGACCTTGTGGGTCGTCGGGCCCGGCAATCGCGCAGTCCAGCGCGTCGTCGTCGCCGAGCGGACGCAGGGACCATATTGGGTCGTCACCCAGGGCCTCGCGCCCGGCGAGAAGGTGATTACGCAAGGGACGGCGAATCTGCGCGACAGCGCGGAAATCAAGCCCGTGCCGGCCAGCTCGCCGCAGCGCGTCAAGGGGCCGCCGCCCGGCGCCAAGCTTCCCGCGGCAGACTCCCGCAGGTCCGGCTAGGGCATGTCGAAGATCTTCATCGATCGCCCGATCTTCGCTTGGGTGATCGCAATCATCATCATGTTGATGGGCATCGGCGCGATCGTCTCGCTTCCGGTCGCGCAATATCCGGACGTTGCGCCCACCCAGATCAACATTCGCGCGACCTATCCCGGCGCCTCTGCAGCGACACTCGAAAGCAGCGTCACGCAAGTGCTGGAGCAGCAACTCACCGGCATCGACGGGATGCTGTATTTCCAGTCTTCGTCGACCTCGCGCGGACAGGTCTCGATCAGCGTCATTCTTCAAAAGGGCGTCGACCCCGACATCGCGCAAGTCCAGGTCCAGAACGCCATCCAGGCATCGATCTCGCGGCTTCCGCAGCAGGTGCAGCAGCAAGGCGTGCGGGTCAGCAAGGGTGCGCCGGACCTGCTGCTCATCGTCGGCATCTACGACACGACCGACCGCAGCACGAATTATGACGTTTCCGACTGGCTGACCACGAACATGCAGGACGAGCTGTCGCGCGTGCAGGGTGTCGGCGACGTCAACGTCTTCGGCTCATCTTATGCGATGCGCATCTGGCTGGACCCGCACAAACTCCAAAGCTTCGGGCTCATGCCCGGCGACGTGATCACAGCAATCCAGAACCAGAATACGGAGGTCGCCGCTGGCGAGATCGGCGGAATGCCACAACCGGAGGGGCAGTTGCTAAACGCGACTGTCACCGCGCAATCGCGACTGCAAACCCCGGAGCAGTTCCGCAATATCATCATCAAGGCAGATCCGAGCGGGGCGCGCGTTCTTCTCAGCGAGGTCGCGCGCGTCGAGCTGGGGGCCGACAATTATTCAGCGATCATTCGTGCGAACGGCCACCCGGGCGCCGGCATCGGCATTTCGCTCGAACCCGGTGCCAACGCGCTGCGGACTGCAAACCTGGTCAAAGCCAAGGTCGCGGAAATCGCGCCGCGCATGCCGCAAGGCTACGCCTACGCCTACGCCAACGACACCTCCAGCTTCATCAAGCTGTCGATCTGGGAAGTCGTGAAGACATTGTTCGAGGCCATCCTCCTCGTCGTGCTCGTCATGTTCGTCTTCCTGCAGAGCTGGCGGGCGACGATGATCCCGTTCATCGCGGTGCCGGTCGTGCTGCTCGGCACCTTCGGGATCCTCTACGCGCTCGGCTTCTCCATCAACACAATGACCCTGTTCGGCCTCGTGCTCGCGACCGGACTGCTCGTCGATGACGCCATTGTCGTTGTTGAAAACGTCGAACGGCTCATGGAAGAGAACCCCGAGTTCAGCCCGTATCAGGCGACCATCGTATCGATGGAGCAGATCCAGATGGCGTTGGTCGCCATCGCGCTCGTGCTCTCGGCGGTCTTCCTGCCGATGGTCTTCTTTGGCGGTTCGACCGGCGTGATCTACCGTCAGTTCGCGGCGACGATCGTGTCGGCCATGGGTCTGTCGGTCTTCATCGCGCTGACGCTGAGCCCCGCGATAGCGGCGAATCTGTTGCGGCGCTCCCATGCGACGGTCGAGGAATCTTGGCTCGGGCGCTCTGCTCCCAAAGTCGCACACACGCTCGAAAGAGGCAGGCTCAAGTTCAATCAAAGCTTCGATCGCCTGGTGCACTGGTACGTCGGCTCGGTAACCCGCGTCGTCGACCGCAAGTGGCTGTTCCTTGGCATCTATGCCGGCGTCGTCGTTATTCTCGCGCTTCTGTTCGTTCGGCTCCCAACGGGCTTCCTGCCGACCGAGGATCAGGGCGCGGCGCTCGTCCAGTTCCGGCTGCCCGCTGGCGCCACCACGACCCGAACAGTCCAGGTGCAGCGCGCCGTCGAGAACTACTTCCTGAACGGGCCTGAGACGAAGAACGTCAAAACCTATTTCACCGTCGCGGGTGGCGGCCAGGGCGCCGCGGGCCAGAACACCGGGCAAGCCTTCATCAACCTCGCCGATTACGACCAGCGCCCCGGAAAGCAGAATTCCGCCGATGCGATCGTCGCGCGAGCTTCCGCTGCATTCCGCAGGCTCAGGGATGCTCAGGTCTTCGCGCTCGTTCCCGGTGCAATTCGTGGGCTTGGTCAATCGACCGGCTTCACGATGGAAATCCAGAACACCGGCGGCATAAGCGAACAGGATTTCGCCGCGGCCCGTGACAAGCTGCTCGCTCTGGCGACGGCAGATCCCAAGCTGACTTCGGTTCGCCTCAGTGAATTGCCCGACGTCGCCAGCCTCAAGATGAACATCGATCAGCAGCGGCTAGCGGCACTCGGTCTCAGTGCGGGCGACGTCAACAACACAATCGCGGCCGCCTGGGGTGGACGCTACGTCAACGACTTCGTCGACCGCGGCAGGGTCAAGCGCGTCTATGTGCAGGGGGACGCGGATTATCGCGCCGAACCGAGCGACATGGGCCAATGGTATGTCCGCAATAATCAGGGCTCGATGGTTCCATTCAGCTCATTCGCGCAGACCTCCTGGACGACGACGCCGACGAGCCTCTCGCGTTTCCTCGGCTACCGTTCCTACGAGCTCTCGGGTCAGGGCGCGGACGGAGTCAGCTCCGGCGACGCGATGAACATCATGACCCAGCTCGCGTCGCAAATCCCGGGCGTTAGCGTGGCGTGGGCCGGCCAATCGTATCAGGAGCGACTCTCCTCGGGGCAGGCGCCCATCCTCTACGGCGTCGCTCTGATCGTCGTGTTCCTCTGCCTGGCCGCGCTTTACGAGAGCTGGTCGATCCCTGTTGCCGTACTCCTGGTGATCCCCCTGGGCCTTGTCGGCGCGATCTTCGCGGTCACGCTGCGCGGCATGCAGAATGACGTCTATCTTCAGGTCGGCTTGATCACGACGATGGGCCTCTCGGCGAAGAACGCGATCCTCATGGTGGAGTTTGCCGAACGCGCCGAGCGGGAGGGCAAACGCGTGATCGACGCGGCGATCGAAGCAGCGCGCATTCGTCTGCGGCCGATCCTCATGACGAGTTTCGCCTTTATCTTCGGCGTGCTTCCGCTTGCCCTCGCCACCGGCGCCGGGGCGAACAGCCGTGCCGAGATCGGCACTGCGGTGGTGGGCGGTATGCTCACCGCGACGATCCTCGCCATCTTCTACATCCCCTTCTTCTTCGTTCTCGTGCGGCGAAGCGTGCGCGACGGGATCAAGGCAGTTCGCGAGCGGCTGCGCCGGCGTAAGGGGGCGCAGGCATGAAGCGAGCCGCCGCATTTCTCGCACTGCTAGGCACCGCCTGCACGACGATGGAGCCGAAGCTCGGCCGTCCAGATCCGGCGATCCCCTCGTCTTGGCCCGTCGGCAGCCCCGACGTCAGTCAGGCTGAAGCGGGATTGCCTGCCGTCACTTACAAAGAGATCTTCACCGACCCCCGACTCCAGACCTTGATCGCCCAGGCGTTGGTCAACAATCGCGACCTGATGATTGCTGCGTCCAACATCGCGGCAGCGCGCGAGCAGTATCACATTCAACGTGCGGCGCAGTTTCCTACGGTCAACGCCAATGCCGGCATAACGGCGAGTGGCGACACATCGAAGAAAGTGGGCGGCCAGTACCAACTCGGCCTCACTGTTCCCTCCTTCGATATCGATCTGTTCGGCCGTCTTCGCTCGCTGACTCACGCACAGTTTCAGCAATATCTTGCGACGGAAGCCGGAGCTCGCTCGACGCGCCTCACTCTAGTCGCCGATATCGCAAACGCCTGGCTCAATTACGGAGCGGACTTCGAGCCTACTCCTGCATCGCTGAGCAAACCGCCACAAGCGCGGAGAAGAGCGTAAGGCTCACGCGCATTCGCCTGGAAGGCGGAGTGGCGCCGCGCACGGACCTCGATCAGGCGATGCAAATCCTCGCTCAGGCGCAATCCGACTTGGCGCAGCAGAAAACCTCGGTCGCGCAGGACGTGAACGCGCTGCAGCTGCTTGTCGGAGCTCCGATCGCACCGAGCCCTGCTACCGCGTTCGATCGACGATGCTGCGGCGACGATTGCAGCTTTGCCGGCGGGCGTCAGCTCCTACGTCCTCCTCCGCAGGCCTGACGTGCTCCAAGCCGAATACCAGCTGAGAGCCGCCAACGCGAACATCGGTGCTGCCCGCGCGGAGCTGTTCCCGCGGATCACACTCACCGGCCTTCTTGGCTTTGCTACGACTGCGCTTACCAGCCTGTTCACCGGGGGTGGGTTCGGGTGGCAGCTGCGGGGCGAACGCCGCCTACACCGTGTTCCAGGGGGGGCAGGCCACGCGAATGTCCGACTGACGGAAGCTCAGCGCAATGCGGCGCTCGCGACGTACCAACGCGCAGTGCAGACCGCGTTCCGTGAGGTAGCCGATGCGCTCGCCCGCCGTGCGACGATGGACGATCAGCTTGCCGCCGCCCAACGTCAGCAGGCGGCCGGCGCTGACAATTACCTGCTCACGGAGGCGCGCTACCGTGCCGGCGTCGACCCGTTTCTCAACGTGCTGATCGCACAGCGGACCTATTACACGGCTCAGACGGCGCTGGTGCAGACGAAGCTTACCGAAGGCCAAAACCGGGTCGCGCTATATGAATCGCTGGGCGGCGATTCCCTCTCAGACCGCTCCGCTCTGCGACGTGACCTACGTCAGCAACGCCAGCAACGCGAAGCTCGCGAGCCAATGCTCGCCCATGTAATCGCCTGACAGGTGCGGCATTGCGGCGGCGAGATGCTCGTCCGCGGCTGCGTCAGCAATGCGTCGCTCGTCTGCCGGAAGCAACGGCGCAATGCTCCGCCAGCACCAGGCACGGCTCAGGCTCAGCCCATCGAGGTGGGCGATCTTGCCGTCGCTGCGATCGCTGACGATTGCCGGTTCGAACAAGGTCACGGGTTGGCGCTGACTAACGCTCGGCAGGAAGTGCCCGAACCACGCCGCAAACTCTGCAGGATGAGTGCGCGACATGCACAGGGCTTCTGTCAGGGCCGATGAGAGGAACTCGTCTCCGCCCGGCTCCCACGCCTGGCAATCGCGATCGGCGCCAAACCAGTGCAGCGAGCGGCTGCGGATCAGCTCAGCCAGATCCTCGTCGAAGTTCTTCGCCCATTCCAGCGAGAGAATCAGGGCGAATGACGTGTTGAAATGCGTGCCTACGCGGATCGGATAGGTGAGAATGACGAGGTAATCGCGCAGCCGCTGGGCAAAGGCGCGCGCGAGGGGTTCCAGCTCTGAACCCCACGAAGCGTCGTGCCGCGTAGCTTCAAGGTGCAAGTACAGCAACCACGCCCAGCCATACGGTCGCTCAAAACCACGACTGAGCGGCCGGTCCAGATAGGCCAGTTCCCCACCGACCTTGCCCGGCGTGAAGCTTTCGTCCGCGAGCGCCGAGATCGTACCGGCCTCCGGAATATCCGGAAACAGCCGCCGCAGCATCAGCAGCGTCCACCAGCCGTGGACGCAACTGTGCCAGTCGAAGCTGCCGAAGAAGATCGGATGAAGCACCCGCGGCGGGAGCGCGTCCTCGTCGCCGAGCAAGACGTGGTCGAGCTTGTGCGGATACTCCCGCGCCACATGGCCGAGCGCGATCCCGACCATTCGCGAAGCAGTTGCAGTGTCGAGCTTCATCGGAAACCTGCGAAGTAGAGAATAAGGATGTTCGCGATCAGCAGCGGAATCGCCGTCGCAATCTGGGCTTTGATCACTCCGTACTGGTTTTTCAGCTCCAGCAGGGCCGCGGGCACGATGTTGAAGTTGGCGGCCATGGGGGTCATCAGCGTCCCGCAGAAGCCGGTCAGCATCCCGACCGCGCCGATCACCGCCGCGTTGCCGTCATCGGCGTGGACGAGGATCGGCACTCCGATCGCCGACGCCATGACGGGGAATGCGGCGAACGCATTTCCCATGATCATCGTAAAGGCGACCATTCCGAGAGCGTAAAGCAAGACGGCGAGAAAGACGCTGCCTTGAGGGATGATCGCACCGACCACCGCACCAATGGTCGTGCCAACGCCGGCCGCAGCGAAGATCACGCCGAGCGAGGCGAGCATCTGCGGAAGCACCATCGCCCAGCCGATGGCGTTGGCGAGCCGGCTACCCTCATCCACCGCCGCCAACGCAGGCGGGCGCAGCCAAAGGTACGACACGGCCAACGCAATGATCACGCCACAGCCGAGAAGCACGAGCGTGACCGCTTTTGGGTCGATCAGGTTCAGTGCTTTGAGCGGCGTGTAGTTGAACAGCAACGTTCCCACGAACGCTGTGAAGGGAATGATCAGCGCCGGAAGGAAGAGCTTGTTGCCATGCCGGGCGGACAATTCCTCCCGCTCTTGCGACGTCGTCGATTGCTTCGAACCGCGACCGATCAGATGAAAACCCGCAATCGCCACCAACGCGAGCACCAAAACGCCGTTGCCGATGTCGCCGAAGAAATCGCCAAACCAGAAACTGCCGGCGAGCAGGAGCCAGAAAGCGGCGTTACCCCAGCGCTTCGGATTGGTTTCGTCGCGTGCACTGCCGATCGCGAAGCCGGCGAACGCAGCGCCGGCGAGCACGTAGAGCCAGTGCAGGTCGATCATTTGCGCCGCCCCAGCTGACGGTCCAGCAGCAGCAGCCGCATGCCATGAATGAGGAAGGCGCAGATCGCGCTCGGGATCGCCCAGATCGACAGTTGGAACGGCGTAAGCTGGATCCCGAAACTCGCGAGCGAACCCTGGATAAGCAGGATCGACGCGACCGCCAGGAATATGTCCTCACCGAAGAACAGCCCGACATTGTCGGTTGCGGCCGACATGGCTTTGACGAGCTCCGACGTCTCGTCGTCGAGTTCGCCGTGTTGCTTTTCGGCCGCGGCGACGACCATTGGCGCAACGAGCGGCCGCACTGTCTGGGCCTGACCTGCTACTGACGTAAGTCCAAGCGCGGCCAGTATCTGTCGAAACACGAGATACACGATCAGCAGGCGGCCGGCTGTCGCGCCCCGCATTCCAGCGATCAGGGTCCGCGCCCGATCCTGCAAACCATAGCGCTCCAACAGCCCGATGACCGGCAGGACGATCCAGATGATGGAGACGTACCGGTTCTCGTTGAACCCGTGGCCGAGCGTCGCGAGCACCTTCACGAACGGCATGTGGCCGAGGAGACCGGTAACGATCGCGGCGGTGGCCACGACCAGCAGCGGATTGAATCGGAGCGCAAACCCGACGACGAGGAGCGCAATGCCAAGCAGCGGCCAGTAATCGATCATTCGCTTGGCATCCCGAAGCCGCCGCCCCCAGGGGTTTTGATAACGAAACGGTCGCCGACGCCGACCTCCGCGGAAGCGGTTGCCGACAGCATCTCGACGGAGCCGTCGGTCCGCACCACCCAATTACGCCCAGCCCGAGCATCCGCGCCGGCCTTGATGCCTCGCGGCGGTACGCGCCGGCGATTGGCGAGAATGTTGGCGCGCATCGGCTCCAGGAACGTGACCTCGCGCACAATCCCATCCCCGCCCTTATGTGCGCCCGCTCCACCAGAACCGCGCCGGATTGCGAATTGCTCAAGGCGCACCGGCAGCCGCGTCTCCAAAATCTCCGGGTCGGTCAGCCGGCTATTCGTCATGTGCGTCTGAACCGCACTCGTTCCATCATGGTCCGGCCCGGCGCCGGAACCGCCCGCAATCGTCTCATAATATTGGTGCCGCTCATTGCCGAAGGTGAAATTGTTCATCGTCCCCTGGGATGGAGCAAGCCGGCCGGTGGCAGCGAACAAAGCATCTGTGACGACCTGGCTCGTCTCGACGTTTCCGGCCACGACCGCCGCCGGGTACCGGGGGTTGAGCATCGATCCATCCGGCACAACCAGCTCGATCGGCCGCAAACACCCGTCGTTCATCGGGATTGCATCGTCGATCAGCGTCCGAACGACATAGAGCGACGCCGCACGCACGATCGAAGAGGGCGCATTGAAATTGTCCGGCAGCTGATCGCTCGTCCCAGTGAAGTCGAAGGTCGCCGAGCGCGCAGCCTTGTCGATCGTGATTTTGACGCGGACGCGTGCTCCATTGTCCATCTCATAGTCGAACTCGCCGTCGTCGAGCCGGTCGAGCAGCCGCCGCACCAATTCCTCGGCATTGGCAAGCACGTGGCGCATGTAGGCCGCGACGACCTCAGGCCCATATTCGCGCGCCGTCTGCACCAGCACCTCCGCGCCACGGACGCACGCGGCGAGCTGGGCCTTGAGATCGGAGATGTTTCGATCGGCATTGCGCGCCGGCCACTCGCCCGAGGCGAGAAGTTCCCGCATCTCGAGCTCACGGAAATGCCCTTTATCGACGAGCAGCACATTGTCGATCAGCACGCCTTCCTGATCGATCGTGCGGCTGTCAGGCGGCATTGAGCCGGGCGCGATTCCGCCGATGTCTGCATGGTGGCCGCGGGCAGCCACGAACGCGGATGGTTCAGCCTCGTCGCCATAGAAAACGGGGACGATCACGGTGATGTCTGGCAGGTGCGTTCCGCCGCGATACGGATCGTTCAGCACATAAGCATCGGCACGCCTGATGCCGCGCCCGTCCTTCGCGGCACCGCGCGTATCGATGATCCGCCGGATGCTTTCGCCCATCGAACCCAGATGCACCGGGATGTGCGGCGCGTTCGCGATCAGCGCGCCTTCAGCGTCGAAGATCGCGCAGGAGAAGTCGAGCCGCTCCTTGATGTTCACGCTGGTTGCGGTCGCCTGAAGCGCGACTCCCATCTCCTCGGCAATGGCCATGAAGAGGTTGTTGAAGATCTCCAGGCGTACAGGGTCGACGTCGGTACCGATCGCCTTCTCGCGATTGAGCGCCGTCTCCCGCGTGAGCACCAGCGTACCGTCCGATGTGCGCTCCGCCCGCCATCCTGGTTCGACAACGATGGTCGAGGTCGGATCAAAGATCAGCCCGGGCCCCTCGACGACCTCGCCCGCGCCTGAAACCTGCTGCTCGAAACCCGATGAAGCGGTGCGAGCTATAGCTTCCGCGATCAGCGTATCGACGATGACGAGTACATCTTCCTCGAAATATCCGAAGCGTCTCCTGTGCAATTTCGCGAACCCACGCCTCATGTCATCGGTCGGACCAACCGGCATCTCGAGCGTCGTATCGCTGCCGGCCGTCCGGAGCCGCACCCGATGCTGAACCTCGATCCGCTCGGCGTGGACTCGCTGCTCGAGCAGTGCGTCACGAGCGCGCCCATCCAGCTTCCTCAGCGCATTCGAAAAATCCTCACCCAGAGGCTTCAGCCAACTGGTCTCGCGAATGGCCTTCACATCGGCGATGCCGATTCCGTAGGCCGAGAGCACGCCGGCGAGCGGATGAATGAGGATGCGCTCCATGCCCAACGCATCGGCAACGCGGCACGCGTGCTGCCCACCCGCGCCGCCGAAGCATGCGAGAGTGTAGCGCGTGACATCATGCCCTCGAGCAATCGAGATTTTGCGGATCGCCGCCGCCATATTGTCGACGGCGATGTCGAGGAAGCCATTTGCAATGTCCTCGAGCCGCTTGGTGCCCCCGAGTTGATCCGCAACTTCCTGCAGCCTCGAACGCGATGCCGCGACATCGGGCGGCTGATCTCCGCCGGGACCGAACACGTGCGGAAATTGGGCGGGGTCGATCCGCCCCAGGAACAGGTTGCAATCGGTCACCGTCAGCGGCCCGGAATTACGATAACAGGCCGGCCCCGGGTTCGCCCCGGCGCTCTCCGGCCCGACCCGGAACCGCATTCCGTCAAAACGGCAGATTGAGCCGCCGCCGGCCGCAACAGTATGGATCTGCATCATCGGCGCGCGGATGCGTACACCGGCGACGACGCTTTCATCGGCAAGCTCGAACTGCTCCGCATAGTGCGACACGTCTGTTGAGGTCCCACCCATGTCGAAACCGATCAAATGCCGCGCTTCGTGCACAGCGCTTGCCGCGACCATTCCGACCACTCCACCGGCCGGTCCGGACAGAATTGCGTCCTTGCCCCTAAACGCACGCGCTTCGGTGAGCCCGCCATTCGATTGCATGAAATGGAGGTCGGTACCGCTCGGCAGGCCGCCCGCCACGCGGTCGACATAGCCTCGAAGCACCGGAGACAAATACGCATCGACCACCGTCGTGTCGCCGCGCCCGATCAGCTTGATCAGCGGCGCCACCTCGTTGCTGACCGAGACCTGCGTGAAACCCAGTTCCCGCGCGATCCCCGAGAGCTGCGCCTCGTGCTCGCTGAAGCGCCAGCCGTGCATCAAGACAATGGCGAGAGCGTCGATCCCTGCCTCACGGATCGCGGCGAGCGCTTCGCGCGCCCGCACGGCATCGAGCGGGACAAGCACTTCGCCGTTCACTCCCACGCGTTCATCGATTTCGACGACCCGTTCGTACAGCATCGACGGAAGCACGATATGCCGCGCGAAGATGTCCGGGCGTGCCTGGTAACCGATGCGCAGCGCGTCGCCGAACCCGCGCGTGATCGCCAGCGCCACACGCTCGCCCTTCCGTTCGAGCAGCGCGTTGGTGGCAACGGTCGTGCCCATCCGCACTTCGGTGATCTCGCCGCCGTCTTCGGTGAGCACCTGCCGGATCGCTTCCAGCGCGGCGTCCTCATACTGCCCGGAATTCTCCGACAGCAGCTTCTCGACCCGCAGCCGTCCGTCCGATGAGCGCGCTACCACGTCGGTGAACGTCCCGCCGCGATCGATGGCGAAGGTCCATGAATGATTCACGCCGCCGCTCTAGGGCCTTTGCGCTGCCGACTGCACCCCCTATGGGCGCCTCATGGCTGTTCTGGTCACGGGGGCTGCAGGGTTCATTGGAGCGGCCACCTCGCGCGCCCTGCTCGACCGCGGCGACGACGTCGTCGGGATCGACAATCTCAACGATTATTACGATCCTTCACTGAAGCAGGCGCGCCTCGACAACCTTCAGGACCAATACGGCAATCGTTTCCAGTTCGAGAGAGTGGATTTCTCGAATGCTGAGGCGCTGAAGCGACTGGCCGACACGCACGGCTTCGACACCATCGTTCACCTCGGAGCCCAAGCGGGCGTCCGGTATAGCATCGAGCACCCGGAAGCTTACGTTCAGTCCAATCTCATCGGGCACTGCAACATGCTCGAGCTGGCGCGGCACGCCCAGGTCCGGCACTTCGTCTATGCCTCCTCCTCCTCCGTCTACGGGGGCAACAAGAGCCTCCCTTTTCGGGTCGAAGACCGAGTCGATCATCCGCTGTCGATGTACGCCGCGACCAAGAAGGCGGATGAGCTGTTGAGCGAATCCTACGCGAGCCTCTATCGCCTGCCGGCGACCGGCCTGCGCTTCTTCACCGTCTATGGCCCGTGGGGCCGTCCGGACATGGCGATGTGGATCTTCACCAAGGCGCTGTTCGCGGGTGAGCCGCTCCCGCTGTACAATGGCGGCGAGATGCGGCGTGACTTCACTTACATCGACGACATCGTACGCGGGGTCGTCGCCTGCCTCGATGCTCCGCCGGAGGACGACGGATCGGTCAAAGCGGGCGGAAGCCACGCGCCGCATGCGATCTACAATATCGGCAACAGCCGTAGCGAGGACCTGATGCGCGTCGTCCAGCTGCTCGAGGAAGCGACGGGCAGGAAAGCGCTTCTCGATCCGCAAGCCGATGCAGCCCGGCGACGTGAAAGACACCTTCGCCGACATCAGCGCGATCGAGCGCGACCTGGCTTTGCACCGACAACTACGATCGACGAAGGCGTGCCACGCTTCGTCTCCTGGTACCGCGAATATCACGGCCTCGTGAGCCTGCCGCCGATCCTTCAGCGCTTGCGCATCCCGGTCGATCGCGGCGCCGATGTTCATCGTGTCGAACCCGAAGCTGGTCATCGCCCAATGCACGGCCGGAATCGTCGGCAGCTTTCCCTCGCTCAACGCGCGGCCCGCGGAGCAACTCGACGAATGGCTGCACGAAATCACCGAAGCGCTCGCGTGCATGGGACCGCGACCATCCCGAGCAGCCCGCCGCGCCTTTCGCCGTCAACCAGATCGTGCATCGCTCCAACGACCGCTTCGAGCACGACATGGAGGTCTGCGCGAAGTGGAAGGTGCCGATCGTCATCACGTCGCTCGGCGCGCGGGTCGAGCTCAATGAGGCGGTGCACTCGTGGGGCGGAATTACGCTGCACGATATCATCGACGACCGCTTCGCCCGCAAAGCGATCGAGAAAGGGGCGGACGGTATCATCGCGGTCGCCGCCGGCGCCGGCGGCCACGCGGGGCGCTGGTCGCCCTTCGCGCTGATCCAGGAAATCCGCCAATGGTTCGACGGGCCGCTGATCCTGTCGGGCGCGATCGCCAACGGCGGTTCGGTCCTCGCCGCGCAGGCCGCCGGCGCCGACCTCGCCTATGTCGGCTCGCCGTTCATCGCGACCGAGGAAGCCAATGCGCCGGATGGGTACAAGCAGGCGATCGTCGACAGCGGCGCGGCGGACATCGTCTACTCCGACCTCTTCACCGGCGTTCACGGCAATTATCTGCGCTCGTCGATCGTCAACGCCGGGCTCGACCCGGACAATCTCGCCGCCGGCAACCTCGACACCATGAAGTTCGGGTCCGGCGGCTCGACCAAGTCGAAGGCGTGGCGCGACATCTGGGGCTCCGGCCAGGGTATCGGCGCCGTCGACCGCGTGCGCCCCGCTGCCGAATATATCGACCATGCTCGCCGAGCAATATGCCGCAGCGAAGGCGCGGCTCTGCGCTAGCTGATCGCTTCGAGCGCGCTCGCCGCCAGCTTCGCGGCATCTCGACGGGACGGCGCGACGTTCGGTCGACCAGCACATGGACGAACTCGCCTTGCGCCGCCGCCTGCTCTGTCGCCGTCGGCGAACACGCCGATGCGGTAGCGGACGCTCGACCGGCCCGAGCTCGGCGACCGCGAGTCCGACCTCGACATCCTGCGGGAATGTCGAGCGGCGCGAAATAGGAGCAGCGCGTCTCCACCACGAGCGCGATCGGATCGCCGGCCTGCGATGTCGAGCAGGCCCTGCTCCACCAGCCAGCCGTTCACCGCGCTGTCGAACCACTGGTAGAAGACCGTGTTGTTGACGTGGCCGTAGGCGTCATTGTCGGCCCAGCGGGTCGTGAAGCTTCGCCAGACCTTGAACTCGGACCGCGACGGCCGGCGCTTCCCGGCTCACCAGGCCGCCTCGTAAAGCCGCTGCGCGTCGCTTTCGCGTGATCTCGCACGGATTGTTCACCAGCAGGCGCGTCTGCCTCATCGCCTCCTCGTGCGAGCACGCGGCGCTTCCTCGAAGGCCATGCCGTGGTCGCGCAGCCGCAAGCGCAAGCCCGCTCCGCTGAGCAAGCTCGTCGAGCCGCTCGATCAGCAGCGCGGCGCGAGCCTGGCTTCCCTGCCCCGCGCAGTCCGGATCGATGATCTCGGCAAGCTCGGCATAATGCTCGCGCGCCGCCTCGAGATTGTGGCCGAGCACATGGCGAAGCATCAGCGCGTTGGTGAGGCCGTGCGGCAGGTGATGGAGCCCGCCGAGCGGATAAGCGAGCGCATGCACGCCGGCGACCGGCGCATTGGAGAAAGCGAGCCCGGCGAGATGCGCACCGAGCAGCATCGCCGAGCGCGCCTCGAGATTCCGGGGCTGCTCGATCGCCGTCAGCAGGTTGGCGCTGAGCAGCCGCAGCGCCTCGCGCGCGAGCGCATCGGACAGCGGGTTCTTGAGCCGCGCCGAGGTGTAGGCCTCGACCGCATGGACGATCGCGTCGATCCCTGTCGCGGCGGTGACATGCGCCGGAAGCCCGAGCGTCAGGCCAGCATCGAGCACCGCCCAGTCGGCGATCAGCGGCGGCGAGTTGACCGCGAGCTTCACCCCGCCTTCGCAGGTGATGACCGAGATCGGCGTCGCTTCGGACCCGGTCCCGGCCGTCGTCGGGACCAGCGCCAGCGGCAGCCGCTGCCCCTGCGCGATGTCCGACGCCCCAGATCTCGTCGAGCTCGTCGCCCGGACCCGAGCAGATAGGCGGCGAGCTTGGCGACATCCATCGGGCTGCCGCCGCCGAGACCCGACGACCGAGGCTGACTCCGGCCGAGCGGCCCGCTTCGGTCGCCGCAAGCAGCGTTTCCTTCGACGGGTCCGCCTCGACCGCATCGAACACAATCACTTCGCGGTTCGCGCCGATCGCACTTCGCGATAGGCTTCGGCGATGCCCAAGCGCACCAGGTCGGGTCGGTCACGAACAGGCACGGGCCCGGCGGCAGCTTTTCGGCGAGCGCCTGCGCCTGGTCGGGTCCGGCAAGAAGCCGTGGCCCGGGATTGAAGGTGAACGGCCGCATCGGCCGCCTGTTAGCCGCTCTGACCGCCGAGTCCACGCTCCAGCCGGCCCATCAGCGCGCGCGCCGGGCTCTGCGGCGCTTCGTCCTCGAGCGCTGCCCTCATCGAGTCGCTTGACGCGGGCGTAGAGGTCGGCACTGGCGTTGATCAGCTTCTGCGCGGCGGCGGAAGCTGGTCCACCACCACCGGATCGCTGTCCTGCGCATTGCCCAAGCGCCGCTCGGGCCGCCGGCCTTCGATGTTGGCGATCTCGCCCAACTCGATCGCGCGCTGGGTCAACAGCCAGGCGACGATGTGCATGATCCGCGTCGTGACCTTCAGCGACTCGCAGGCGAAGCCGACGCGGGCGAACGGCTCGAGCGTCGGGCGCTCGTCCCGGCCGGCGTCGTCGAAATAGGACCGCGCCTCGTCAGCAAGCAGCATCGCCTCGGTGTAAAGCGAATCGATCAGCCGCGACGTGATCCGCACCTGGGCCTGATGTGCATGTCCGATTCGTCCATCGTCACTGAGATTGCCATTGGAATCCCCGCTGGAAACGCCTGACTCGCTGCCGCCAACGCTCGGCATGCTCGTTCTGTCTCCGAACGGGACGCTCTAACCTTCGGATTTGTCCCGCAAAAGGACGCATCAGGCGATGATGTCGGGCACGTTCGAAATCGACGATCATGCTGGATCTGATCCTTGAGCATCAGCTTTCGGCGCTTCGAGCCGCGCGAGCTCGAGCTGGTCACCCGTCGGCTCCGACGAAAGCAGCCGAATTCGTTCGTCGAGCTCGCGTGCTCGGCCTTCAAGCCTCCAAGCATGCGCGGGATCGTCGTCATTCATTGCGACCGAGCCTAGCGCAGCAACGCTTGCGCAGGAACAACTGCAGGCTGATCGACGAGCGGCGCTCGCGGCAGCCGCCGAGCGGTGAGAACGGCCGAGACAAATGCGGCAATTCGTGATTTATTACGCGGGCGGTGACACTGCCTGAAAGGAACGGCACCGATGGACAAGGCAATGGTCGAGGAACTCGAATCCAAGCATGCCGCTCTTCACGCTCTGATCGAAGAAGAAGAGCACCGGACCCACCCCGACGAAGACCTTCTCCACCGCCTCAAGAAAGAGAAGCTCAGACTGAAGGACGAACTGGCCGGCCACCTCACCCACTAGAGGCGGCCTTTTTTGTGCGCGGCGACTCACTACGCCGCGCCGCATTTCCTGATCAGTCGTCGCGCGAGACGCGCTCGATCCGCTCGTGATGCTCCTGCGCCTCGAGACGTCATTGTCGCTATCGGACGAGCTTCGAGGCGGGCCAGCGAGATCGGCTCGCCAGTCACTTCGCAATAGCCATATTCGCCTTCGTAAAGGCGACGGATAGCGCACTCGATCTTGGCAATGAGCTTGCGCTGGCGATCGCGGGTACGAAGCTCGATCGACCAGTCGGTCTCGCTCGACGCGCGATCGGCTATGTCGGGCTCGCGAAGCGAGTCGACCTGGAGCTGAGCCATCGTCTGGCGCGACTCCTCGACGATATCTTCCTTCCAGGCTTTTAGTTTGCGCAAGAAATAAGCGCGATGCTTAGAGCACATGAACTCTTCGGCCTCCGACGGGCTATAGCCCTCCGGGAGGATGATCCGATCAAAAGGTTCGAAGTCGCTGCCGCCATAAAGGTCGACAAGAGCCGTAGCCATAATCCCTCCCCCGCACCTGAACGCTCGCAACCCCCGCGAACGTCCTGAAAACGCCGCCGCCTGCTGCGGCCGGGCCATCCGGTGCAGCCGGAGGCGATTAAGACTGACTTTCCCGGGGCTTACTACCGGGCAAGTCGGTCATCCCCAACGCGGCGCTATAAATACCGTCGCGATCCTTAACAAGCACTGACAGTAGAACCGTGAAGAAATCGCCAAGCTGTTGCGAATATGGCGCATTTTTTCTGCTGTTGCGGCCTCCCTGTGCCTCCCGCATAGCGATTGAATGCGCATCCTTCTTACCAATGACGACGGCATCAACGCCCGCGGTTTACGTCTTCTCGAAGCCGTTGCGCGCAAGTTCAGCGATGACGTCTGGATCGTCGCTCCAACCGAAGAACAGTCCGGTGCGGGCCATTCGCTGACGCTGACCACCCCGGTACGCCTTCGCCGGCACGACGAGC
Organism: uncultured Alphaproteobacteria bacterium; assembly: GCA_963754245.1. Lineage (GTDB taxonomy): Bacteria > Pseudomonadota > Alphaproteobacteria > Sphingomonadales > Sphingomonadaceae > Sphingomicrobium. The sequence continues at coordinate 400,608 of CAVWET010000012.1, read as the reverse complement.
GGCGCTTTTCGGTGACCGGCACGCCCACGGACGCGGTAATGCTGGCCTTGGCTCACATCATGAAGGACTCGCAGCCCGACCTGATCATGTCCGGCATCAATCGGGGCGCGAACCTCGCCGAGGATGTCACTTATTCCGGGACGGTATCAGCCGCGATGGAGGGAGCCTTGGCAGGAGTTCGGTCGATCGCGCTCAGCCAGGCCTATTCCCGTGAAGGCATGGGCGACACAGTGCCCTTCGCCGCGGCCGAGGCCTGGGCGGAGCGGGTGCTGGCGCCGCTTCTGGACTTCGATACCGGTCCAGGGACTTTGCTCAACGTCAACTTCCCCGCGTTGCCGCCCGGCGAGGTCAAGGGCGTCAGGGTCTGCAGGCAGGGGCTGCGCGACTATGGGCGCCTGCGCATCGTCCAGCGTACTGATCCACGAGGCTATGATTATTACTGGTTCGGTCTCGGTCCGATGGTGCAGACCCCTGGCCACTCGACTGACCTGGAAGCGATTGCGGATGGCTACGTCTCAGTCTCGCCGCTTCACCTGGACCTGACCCACGATCCCTCGCTCGAGTCGCTGGGGGGGCGCTTCGACGTTGCGTCCTAGCCGTCAGGCTTATTGGCCGCGCTCGCCCCTTGTTACGGGTGGCGGGCTATTCGTCGAAGAGGCGAGCCAGTTTGAAGCGGCGTTGCAGGAGCTGGTCAAAGTAACCGCATTTCCCGCCTGAAACGGGGAACTGCGTGTGCTCCTTCCCCCTGGCACGGATTACTCCTCGGCTTACGGAAAAACCGCGACGTCAGGCGGCATGAACGCTCGCCGCGCTTCAAGGGAGAAGAGCCTGGCCGGCGAATAGAAGCGTAGCGGCCAGTCCCGGCGGCCCATGGGCGAGAGCAGCAGCTCATTGACGAGTTCGTGCAGTGGCTCCTTTGGGTCTGCTTCCGACAGAAACAGCCGGACGCCGTGGAGAAAAGCCCGCGTGATCGTCTCGTGATAACCTTCGGTGTCGCTGTTCACGCCGCCGACGCTCTCGTTGTAGCGCCGGATGATCCCGGGAAGCTCCTTGTCGATGTCGACGTCCGGCCGCTTCAGCAGCAGGTAAGTGGTCGCGGCCAGATGTGCCTCGTGGGTCCATTCCGCGCGCGGCAGGGTGCGCGCCAAGGAGGCCTTCACCGATATGCTCGATCTCGGCGTCAGAGTGGAAGAATCGTGGGTCTGTATTCGGTCATTGATCGGGTCCTTTGGAGGGCCCGATCAGCGACCGGGCCTTAAGCAGCGGTGGGTTGCGATTGGCTTTGTTGCGCTTGTCGTTGCGCGTGCCGGGGCGCCGCTTGCCGGACCCCCTCGTCCACCTGGTCAGCGAATTGCGCGAAATTCTCGACGAACAGGTCGACGAGCTTCGCCGCCATCGCGTCATATTCCGCCGGGTTGGACCAGGTGCTGCGCGGATCGAGGATCGACTGATCCACGCCAGGAACGGAGACCGGAACTTCGAAGCCGAAGTTCGGGTCCTTGCGGAACTCGACGTTCTTGAGGCTGCCGTCGAGGGCTGCGTTCAGAAGAGCGCGGGTCTCCTTGATCGGCATGCGCTGGCCGACGCCATACTTGCCGCCGGTCCATCCGGTGTTGACCAGCCAGCAATCGACGCCGCCCTTGGCGATCCGCTCCTTGAGAAGGTTGCCGTAGACCGACGGATGACGCGGCATGAACGGGGCGCCGAAGCAGGTCGAGAAGGTCGCCTGCGGCTCGGTGACGCCGATCTCGGTTCCGGCGACCTTGGCGGTGTAGCCCGAGAGGAAGTGGTACATCGCCTGATCGGGCGTCAGCTTGGAAATCGGAGGAAGAACGCCGAACGCATCAGCAGTCAGCATCACCACGTTCTTCGGCAGCGGACCCATGTTCGCTTCCGAGGAATTCGGGATGAAGTCGATCGGATAGGCGCCGCGGCTGTTCTCGGCCAGCGTGGCGTCGTCGAGGTCGAGCTCACGGGTCACGGGATCGATCACGACATTCTCAAGCACGGTGCCAAAGCGCTTCGACGTCGCGTAAATCTCCGGCTCGGACTCCGCGGAGAGGCGGATCATCTTGGCGTAGCAGCCGCCCTCGAAGTTGAAGACCGCCGTATCCGACCAGCCATGCTCGTCGTCACCGATCAGCGTGCGGTTGGGGTCGGCCGACAGCGTCGTCTTGCCCGTGCCGCTGAGGCCAAAGAAGATCGCGGTGTCGCCATCGTGGCCGATGTTGGCCGAGCAGTGCATCGGCATGATGCCTTGCGGGGGCAGGAGAAAGTTCAGGAGTCCGAACACGGACTTCTTCATTTCGCCGGCATAGGACGTGCCGCCGATCAAAATGATCTTCTTCGAGAAATTGGCCGCGACAACCGTCTCGCTGCGACAGCCGTGGCGCTCCGGATCGGCGCGGAAGCTCGGCAAATCAATGATCGTGAACTCGGGCGCGAAATCCGCGAGCTCTTCCGTTTCCGGACGCACCAGCAAGGTCCGGATGAAGAGGTTGTGCCACGCGAACTCGTTGATCACGCGGACCTTCACGCGATGCTCCGGCTGCGATCCGCCATACAGGTCCGCGACGTAGAGCGTGTCCTTGTCGGCGAGCGCCAGCATGAAATCGTCGTAGAGCCGCTCGAACGCATCCGGCTCCATCGGCTTGTTGCCGTTGTTCCACCAGATCACGTCCTCAGTGAGCTCGTCCTTGACCGTGAACTTGTCTTGGGCGCTGCGGCCGGTGTGCTTTCCGGTGCGGACGACAAATGGGCCATCTTTCGCGAGCAGGCCTTCGCCGTGGCGCACGGCATGCTCTACGAGCGGCGCCGTCGTCAGATTCCAGAAGATTTCGGCGCCAGTCGCGATGCCCTGTCCTTCAAGTCCGCGGCGCGGAACCCTGTCACTCACTTGGGATTACCCCTTTCAAATGGTCAAAACGGCGACGGCCGGTCGGGCCTGCCGCCGTGAATGTCTCTGTTGCAGACGCCTATAACCCCGAAAAAGTTGCCGGGTCAAAACCGCCGGGCGCTGCCTTGTGTCACACCGCGCACGGTGTCTATCGCCCCTAAAGGGGCGGCTGAAGCAGCTGAAAGAGCGGGATGAGCCAAGTGATTGCGCTGGTCGACGACGACCGCAACATCCTGACTTCGGTGTCCATCGCCCTCCAGCAGGAAGGCTTCGTCACACGCGTCTATTCGGATCCGGCGGTCGCGCTCAAGGCGATTTCTGACAACGCGCCCGACCTCGGCGTGTTCGACATCAAGATGCCCGGCATGGACGGGATGGAGCTGCTTCGCCGCGTGCGCGAGTTCAGCTCGATCCCCGTGATCTTCCTCACCTCGAAAGACGATGAGCTCGACGAGGCGCTCGGCCTTGCGATGGGCGCGGACGACTATATCTCCAAACCCTTCTCGCAGCGGCTGCTGATTGCGCGGATCAGCGCCCTTCTGCGACGGCAGGAACTGGCGCGCGGCGAAGCAGCTGCCGATACCGATCGAGCCTGAGGCTCCGCTGCTCGAGCGCGGACGCCTTGCGATGGACCCGGCCCGCCACAAAGTCCGGTGGGACGGCAAGGATGTCAGCCTCACCGTAACCGAGTTCCTGATCCTCGAAGCCCTCGCGCAGCGGCCCTGGCGTCGTGAAAACTCGCAACCAGCTGCTCGATATCGCCTATAATGACGACGTCTATGTCGACGACCGCACCATCGACAGCCACATCAAGCGCATCCGCCGGAAGTTCCGTGCCCAAGATCCCGAATTCGATGCAATCGATACCCTGTATGGCGTCGGATACCGCTTCGACGAATAGCGACGAAGCCGACCTGGCGCTGAGCTGGTCGGGGCGCTGGACGCTCGGCGCATCGGATTCTCGCGCTCAATTTGCTCACGCGTCGCGCTGGTCGCGCTATGCACGCTCTATCTCGACGTCTTCCGCAACCGGCTGAGCAAGGAACGCACGCAGCAGACGCGGATCGAAACGCAGACGGCGGCGGCTGCTCTGTCGCATACTCCCGCCTGAGAAGTGGCCGGCGGTGCTCGCGGAGGTTTCAAAGACTAACTCGCGATCGCCTGCGCCTCTACGGGCCGGATGGCACATTGCTGGTCGACAGCTGGACGCTGACCGGCCCGACTTATGAGTTGCGCGATCCGAGCACGCAGAATTGGACGAAGGACGTCGCCCGCTCGCTGGACCGCGGGTTCAACTTGCTCGTCGGCGCTCGGTCACTCGACGACTACGCCGAACCAAAGGTCGACCGGTTGCAGGCATGGCCGGAGGCCGCACGCGCACAACACGCAATCCGCTCGGCGACTGAAGTGCGCAACGCTCCCGATCTCACGCCGGTCATTTCGGCCGCGGTCCCGTCGAGGCGGCGTGCTGCTGGCCACGAACAACGATCGAAGCTTCACGCGCGCCGTCACGGCGCAGCGGGCGGGCATTCTCACGGCGATGGTGGCCGTCATCCTGCTTTCGGTCCTGCTGTCGGTTTTCCTCGCTCGGACCATCGTCCGGCCCTTGCGGCGGCTCGCGCTCGCCGCGCATCGGGTGCGGCTCGGCCGGTCGCGCGAAGTCAACGTCCCTCGCCTGCCGTCGCGCAGTGACGAGATCGGCCTTCTCGCGCGCGCCGTCTCCGACATGAGCCAGTCGCTGCGGCAGCGGATCGACAATATGGAAGCGTTCGCCGCCGACGTGACCCACGAGCTCAAGAACCCCCTCGCGTCGCTGCGGTCGGCGGTCGATGGACTGGATCGGGTGGAAGACGACGAGCTTCGCCATCGCCTGATGACGATCGCGCGCGAGGACGTCGGGCGGCTCGATCGCCTGATCAACGATATCGGCGAGGCGGCACGAACCGATGCCGAGCTTGCCCGGGCGACGTTCGACCGTGTCGACCTCGGTCCGCTGATCGAGCAGCTCGTGCACAGCTGGGAGACGCGCCGCGAGACTGGCGATGCGCGGCTCGCCTTCGCCCGGCCGCGTAAGGACACTGCAGCCGTCATGGGCAAGCCTGATCGCCTGGCTCGGGCGATCAACAACATCATCGACAATGCGGTTAGCTTTTCGCCGCCAGGCGGCCTGGTCGAGATTGCTGCGGCGCGGGTCGGCGACGAGGTGCGCATTCGCATCGACGACGAAGGACCCGGCGTTCCCCCCGAAGCACGGGAAGCAATCTTTAACCGCTTCCACTCAGTACGGCCCGAAGGGCGAAGAATTCGGCAGCCATTCGGGCCTGGGCCTTGCGATTGCCCGCGCGATTGTCGAAGGACATGACGGAGAAATTGACGTGCAGGACCGCGACGACGCACCCTCGGGCGCCCGCTTCACCATCCGCTTGCCGGCGGCAGACCGCGAATGAATCTCGCCTCGATCCAGTCAGCGCCGGCGCCCGCCTTTCCGCCGAGACTCTCCACGCGAGCACGGTCGCCGACCGAAGGCCGCGCAGTCCTCATCTCGGGGCCCTCGGGCGCGGGCAAGTCGGACCTTGCGCTACGCCTGCTCGACCGCGGCTTCACGCTTGTCAGTGACGACCAGACGCTCCATCCGGCGCGATGGCGACCGCCTGATCGCCTCGGCTCCGCCGAACATCGCCGGCAAGCTCGAGATCCGCGGCATCGGCATCGTCGACATGGACACGCTGACGCAACATGCCCGTCGCCTTGCTCGTCGAGCTGACCAGCGAAATCCAGCGGCTTCCTGACGAGAACCGCGAGCGGCCGCTGCTTGGCGTTCGCATTCCGCTGATCAGCATTGATGCCATGACCGCATCCGCGCCCTCGAAGGTCGCCCTCGCCCTCGATCGCATGGGCCTGAAGTTTTGACCGCCCGCGGCGCGGCGCCCGCCGCGCCTGTTGCTCGTCACCGGCATGTCCGGTGCGGGCAAGTCCACCGTCCTCGACGCGCTCGAGGACATGGGCTGGGACGTCGTCGACAATCTGCCTGCCGACCTTCTCGAAGCCTTCGTCCACGGGCGACGCAGAATGCCGGACCGTTCCGGCCGCGGTCGGCATGGACGTCCGAAGCCGCGGCTTCGATCCCGACGTCCTGCCGGATCTCATCCGATCGGCATGCAGCGGGGTCCAGCCCGAGATCCTGTACCTCGATTGCTCGGAGCCCCGAGCTGATCCGACGCTATGACGAGACACGCCGCGCTGCACCCGCTCGCGCCGGACCGGCCGGCCGAGGACGGCATCGCGCGCGAGCGACGACTCACCTTCCCGCTGCGCAGCGCTGCGGACACCGTGCTCGATACGACCGATCTCACGCCGCGCCGAACTGCGGGACGAACTGCGCCTGCGCTACGGCGGTGATCCGCGATCAGCCAGTCCTGACCATGGCCTCCTTCGCCTTCGCGCGCGGCATTTCGCGGACCGCCGACCTGGTGTTCGACCTTCGGTTCGTGCCCAACCCGCACTGGGTCGACGAGCTTCGGCCGCTCACCGGGCGAGATGTCCCGGTGCGGGACTATCTTGGCAGACAGCCGGAGTGGAACGAGGCGCTGGACCGCATCGAATCGCTTCTCATCGACTGGATTCCCCGCTACTGGGCCGCGGGACAAAAGTTACGTGACCGTTGCGTTCGGATGCACAGGAGGACGCCACCGCTCGGTCGCCGCGGCCGTCGAGATGGCGGAGCGGTTGCGTAAGGCGGGATTTTGCCCCAACGTGCGCCACCGCGATCTTGCCTCGCCGCCGAGCGACACGATCGAACGACATCCGGCACGCGCCGCGGAAAGCGAGAGCGAAGGCAGTTGAGTCAATGATCGGATTGGTGCTGGTGACTCATGGCCGGCTGGCGGCCGAGTTCGTCACCGCAATGGAACATGTGGTCGGACCTCAAGACGCGATCGAAGCCAATCTGCATCGGTCCCGACGACGACATGGAGGCGCGGCGCAAGGACATCGCCGACGCGATTAGCCGGGTCGATCAGGGCCAGGGCGTCATCATCCTCACCGACCTGTTCGGCGGAACTCCGTCCAATCTCGCCATCAGCCTGATGAAGAGCGAGAATATCGAGGTGATCGCCGGCGTGAACCTGCCGATGCTCATCCGGTTGGAAGGCGCCCGAAAGGTCATGCCCGTGCATGCTGCGGTCGCCGCGGCGCGCGAGGCAGGCCGCAAATACATCTCGGTCGCGTCGGAAATCCTTGGGGAAGCAGCCGCTTGAACGCGGTCAGCCGGGAAGTCCGGATCACCAATCAGCGGGGGCTCCACGCCCGGGCAAGCGCCAAGTTCGTCAACATGGCGAGCGGGCTCGACGCGAAAATCGACGTCGAGAAGGACGGACACAAGGTCTGCGGCACCTCGATCATGGGCCTGATGATGCTGGGCGCGGGCAAGGGCGATTCGATCGTCATCCACGTCGAAGGACCCTATTCGGAAGGCGCGCTCGCCAAGCTGGTGGAGCTGGTCGAAGAGCGCTTCGGCGAAGAATAATGCCGCGGCAGATCACGGCCTTCTCCAATCCGACCGTGAAGCGGCTTCGGTCGCTGAGGGAAAAGAAGGCTCGGCGGTCCGAGGGCCTGTTCCTCGCCGAAGGGCTGCGGATCCTGACCGAGGCGCGCGACAGCGGACGGCTGCCCGAAATCGTCGCTTTCTCCGCAGAGGGGGCCAAGCATCCGCTCGCGGCCGAGATCATCGCGGCGACCGAGGCGGCTGGCGGCGACGCGATCGAGACGGATCCGGACATCCTCTCGAAGATGTCGGGCAAGGATAATCCGCAGATGTTGCTCGGCGCATACCGGCAGCCGGAGACCTCTCTCGACCGAATCGATCGCTCGAAAGCGCCGTTGTGGATCGTCGCCCAAGCGCTGCGCGACCCGGGCAATATCGGCACGATCCTCAGGACCGGCGACGCGGTCGGCGCAGGCGGATTGATCCTGATCGACGATTGCGCAGACCCTTTCTCCGTCGAGGCTGTTCGCGCATCCATGGGTGCGATCTTCACGCAGCAAGTCGCGATGGCGCGCTGGCCCGAGTTCATATCCTGGCTGCGCTCAGGACCCGGCCAGCTGGTGGGGACCAGCCTCAAGGCGACGGAGGACTATCTTGAAGCCAGCTACGAACAGCCCTGCTTCCTCCTCATTGGAAATGAGCAGCAGGGACTTCCCGCCGACTGCGAAGCCGAGTGCGACCTGCTCGTGAAGATCCCGATGGCCGGACGTGCGGACAGCCTGAATGCCGCGGTCGCAACCGCCGTCATGGCATTCGCGGTCACGGCCAGCTGGCGATGACGCAACCCGGCAGACGGAGCGAGGTTTTTCCGGGCATGAAAGGATTAATTGTCGTTCCACTGGCAGCGCTGGCGGGCGCCTGCCTGCCGATCCCGGCTCCTCCCCCTCCGCCCTATCATGCGGTGGGCACGGAGCCCTTCTGGAACCTGCTCATCGACGAGCATAATCTGACCTTCACGCTGGCCGGTTCGCGGCCCGTCCTGCAGGCGACGCCCCAAGTGATAAACGGCTTCGCTGGAGAAATCTACGAGACGCCAAGGATCAACGTCAACATCGTCCATGGGTCCTGCAGCGACGGAATGAGCGACCGTACATTTCCGGACAAGGTGCAGGTCACGGTCGATGGGCATCGGTTCAACGGGTGCGGCGGGCTCTAAAGTCGCTAAAGTCACGGACAGCAGCGCTTTCGCTGTGACTTTAAGCCGCAACCGTCCGTCTTGAAGTCTGCGCGCGGATCATTTCCGTCTGTTCAAAGAGCCTTGGCCCCGGGAGCGGCCAAAACCCTATCTTGCGAGCAAAGGCCTACTCAGCCGCAATCTGTGGCGGCTCGCTCGCGTCATCCTCGCTAAGCTCAAGCTCTTCATCAGCGTAGCGCGGCAGCGCCTCGACCGGTGTCAGGACATCGATCTCGCGCCTGCCAGGTTCGATGTTCAGCTCGCGAAACTTACGCGCCGTTACCAGTGAGCGGCTCTCAAAGCTTGCGACGAAGCTGTTGTAGTTGTTGACGGCTGTCGAGAGTCCGCTGCCGACGCGGCGGAGATCGTCGGCCGCCTTTGCGAGGCGCTCGTAGAGTTCCTTGCCAAGCTCGCCGATCTGCCGCGCCTCCTTGGCCAGCTTCTCCTGCCGCCAAACGGCGGCGACGGTACGCGCGATCGCGATGAGGTTGGTCGGGGTAGCGAGCAGCACCTTCTTGTCGAAGGCATAATCCCAAAGGTTGGCGTCCTGCTCGAGCGCAGCCGTCAGGAAATGCTCGCCCGGGATGAACATCACGACATAGTCGGGTGCGTCCTCGAACTGCGACCAATAGGCCTTAGCGCCGAGCGTGTTCACGTGAGCACGGATTGCCGATGCATGCGCCGTGAGGTGCGTCGCGCGGTCGACTTCGTCGACGGCTCCAAACGCGTCCTGGTAATCGTTGAGTGAGACCTTGGCGTCGATGACCAGCGACTGGCCGCCCGGGACTCGGACCACAACGTCGGGCCGCAGGCGGCCGCCCTCGCCGTCCGCCACGCTGACTTCGGTCGCGAAGTCGCAATGTTCGGAAAGGCCGCAGCTTTCGAGCACGTTGCGAAGCTGCTGCTCGCCCCAGCGTCCCCGCGCCTTCGGCGCATTGCGAAGAGCGTTGACGAGCTTGGCGGCCTCGGCGGAAACGCGCTCGGTACCAGTCCGCATCGCCTCGATCTGGCCCGACAGCAGGCCGAATGCATCGCGCCGCTCGGCCTCGACCTTCTGGACCGTCGTTTCGTAGCGCTCGAGCCGATCGTGGACGGGCTGGAGCAGCGCCTTCAACTTATGGCCGGCATTGTCCTCCGATTGCTGGAAACGCTGGTCGGCGCGCTTCAGGAACGTCTCCTGGGCCTCCGCGAGCAGCCTGTTGCTAATCTCCGCGAATTGCGTCGAGAGCGCCTCCTTGGCCTCCATCAGCTCCTTGATCCGCACTTCGAAGCCCTTCTGGCGCTCGAACTGCGACGCTTCGAGAGCTGCAAGCTTGGTGACCGCCCCGCGGTTGGCGTCGCGCTCCCTCACAACTTCGTCGAGCTGCAGGCGGAGGCTTTCGGTCACTTGCTTTGCCGCCGCGGCAGAGCGCGTGCCGATCAGCCAGCCGATGACTGCACCGACGATAAGCGCTACGACTACGAATGCGACACCGGCCGATCCCATGATCGTACCTCCCCCGGAACAGAACAGGAACTTTAGAGGGAATTCGGTTCAACGACAATAGGAACCGCGCTACGGCCTCCCGGTTCTCCACAGGATTCTCAGGAGCTTCCAACCATGTCCATCCGCAAGATGATCGCCCTGCACCCCGATGTGCAGGGACACGTCAACCAGCCGCTCGGCGATGCAGCGCATCACCTGATGTACTGCGCCCGCATGTGCCTGAGCTGCGCCGATGCCTGCGCCGCGGAGAAGATGGACATGCGGGAATGCATCCGCACGTGCCTCGATTGCTCCGACGTATGCGAGGCGGCGGGCAAGCTGGCGGTGCGGCGAACCGGCTCCAACGAGCAGGTCCTGCGCGAAATGCTCGAACTCTGCGCCCGGGTTTGTGACGCGTGCGCGGCGGAGTGCGAGAAGCACGACCACGAGCATTGCAAGCTGTGCGCCCAGATGTGCCGGGAATGCGCGGAGGACTGCCGCAACGCAGCGACGTCGATCGGCGGCTAGAAGTCCGACTTTCCGAAGCGCGCGACGCCCTGGTTGTGCCCGAGCGGGTCGAGGGTGCTGACGTCCAGCTCCAGCGGCTCGCCGATCCAGTGGGCCAGGCGCGTGTGGTCGGCAAGATCATCGTCGGTCAGCGGATGAACCAGCGCGCGCAGGCCTGACCTCTCGATCGCCTCGATGACCGCCGATCGCGATCCTTCGAGGAAGTGTACTTCAAACTGGGGGATTGGGTGTGGGCCGACGCCGCGGTCGGTCATACGGCCGGCGAACAGGATCCCGGGCCGGCCTGCAGCGAAATCGGCATGCAGGGCTTCAGCGGCAGGCCACTCATCGGCGGAATAATAGATATGCGCGTGATAGGGCGCGGTACCCATCAGGCTGCTTTCAGCTGTTCTTTCCGCATCTTGGCGATCTTCTTTAGGATCATTTCACGCTTCAGGCGCGACAGGTGATCGATGAAAAGCACGCCGTTCAGATGGTCCATCTCGTGCTGCAGGCAGGTGGCGAGCAGGCCTGTGATCTCCTCCTCGCGGACCTTGCCCTCAACGTCGAGCCAGCGGGCGCGGATCCGGTCGGGGCGATCGACCTCGGCGTACTGGTCCGGCACCGAGAGGCAGCCCTCTGTGTAGGGAACGTCCTGGTCTGAATGCTCGAGGATCTCGGGGTTGATGAAGACGCGTGGGTCCTTGACCGGTTCGCCGCCCTCTTCCTCCGGCTCCTGAAGGTCGATGACCAGAATGCGCTGTGGGACCCCCACCTGGATCGCGGCGAGACCGATGCCCGGCGCCGCGTACATCGTCTCAAACATGTCCGCGACGAGCGCGCGCACGTCATCGTCCACCGTCTCGACGAGCTTGGAGATCTCACGCAGGCGCGGGTCGGGAACTTCGACGATCGGACGAATGGCCATGAGGGGGGATTTAGTCGCGAGGGACTGCTGCTTCAAGCAAGAGGCAGGAGCCCAGATCTGGGTCCCTGCCTTCGCAGAGACGCTTGGCGGTTCAAGAAATCGGCCGTCGCGCCCGGAGTGCCTGGGCAAGCGTGCCTTCATCGAGATAGTCGAGTTCGCCACCGACGGGAAGTCCGTGCGCCAACTGACTGAGACGAATTGGAAATCCTTCAAGGCGCTCGGCAAGGTAATGGGCCGTGGTCTGGCCCTCCAGCGTCGCGTTCATGGCCAGCACCACCTCGTCGATCCCGCCTTTGGACACCCGACCGACGAGCTGGTCGATGGTGAGATCCTCCGGACGGATGCCGTCGAGCGCGGACAACCGGCCGCCGAGCACGTGATAGCGTCCCGGGAACAGACGTGAGCGATCGAGGGCCCAGAGGTCGGCCACCTCCTCGACCACGCATAGCGATTTGTCGTCGCGGCGCGGGTCGGTGCAGATGGCGCAAGGGTCCGACGTGTCGACATTGCCGCAGATGGAACAGGTCGAGAGATTGTCAGCGACGTTGCGGAGCGCGACGAGAAGCGGCTCCAGTGCCGTCTGCCGCTTCTTCATCAGGTGCAGTACGGCGCGCCGCGCCGACCGAGGGCCGAGCCCCGGCAGGCGCGCGAGCGCTTGGGATAGTGCTTCGATTTCCTGACTGGCCATTGGTTCTCAATACCGTTCGGGCTGAGCTTGTCGAAGCCCTGCCCTTTCTTCAAAGCGACGCAAAGGAAAGACGGTCCCTCGACGAGCTCGGGACGAACGGAGGATTGTTCAACTGCGCATCGTCTTCATGGGATCGCCGGCCTTCGCAGTGCCGAGCCTCAACGCACTGGTCGAGGCAGGGCATGAGATTATTGCCGTATACTCACAGCCGCCGCGACCCGCAGGCCGCGGCAAGGACGAGCGCAAAACCGCAGTGCATCACCGGGCTGATCAGCTGGGCATTGAGGTGCGGAAGCCCAAGTCGTTGAGAAATGAGGAAGAGCAGGCGCGGTTTCGGGCGCTCGACGCGGATCTCGCCGTCGTCGCGGCTTATGGCCTGATCCTCCCCAAGCCGATCCTCGAAGTGCCGAAGGCCGGCGCCATCAACGTCCACGCTTCGCTCCTGCCCCGCTGGCGCGGAGCCGCGCCGATCCAGCGCGCGATCCTCGCCGGTGACGAGGTCAGCGGTGTGACGATCATGCAGATGGAAGAAGGCCTGGACACTGGCCCGATGCTGCACCGGCTGACGCTCGATATTCGCGGGAAGACTGCCGGCCAGGTCACGGAAGACCTCGCGAATCTCGGCGCGCAGGCGCTGCTGGACTGGCTCGAACACCCGACCCCGCCCGAGCCGCAACCGATCGCCGGAGCGACCTACGCGTCCAAGATCGACAAATCGGAGGCGCGCATCGACTGGCGGCAGCCTGCGGCGGAGATCGAACGCCAGGTGCGTGCGTTCAACCCCGTCCCCGGCGCCTGGTTCGAGGCGAACGGCGAGCGCATCAAGCTGCTGGAAGCAGCCGTAGGCAACGAGGCACCGCACCAGCCGGGCGAAGTGCTCGACGACCGACTGAATATCGCGTCTGGTCAGGGCTATATCCTGCCGCTCAAGGTCCAGCGCGCGGGGCGCTCACCGATGGACCCGGCCGAGCTTCTGCGCGGCTTTCCGATTCCGAAGGGCACGATCCTGCCGTGACCCGCTGGCGCCTGACGATCGAGTTTGACGGCGGGCCGTTCATGGGATGGCAGCGGCAGGACCATGGGCCTTCGGTTCAGCAAACGCTCGAAGAAGCGCTGGAGCAGATGACCGGCGAGCGGACCGTCTTCACCGCAGCCGGCCGGACGGACGCCGGAGTTCACGCCCTGGCCATGCCCGCGCATGTTGACGTCATGAAGTCGCTCACCGCGCACCGGCTGCGGGAGGGGTTGAACGCGCTCGTGCGGCCTCAGCCGGTCTCGGTCCTCGACGTCGAAGAGGTCGCGGATGACTGGCACGCGCGCTTCTCGTGCACCGGCCGGCGCTATCTCTACCGGATCCTCAATCGCCGGCCGCCGCCCGCGCTCGATCGCGGCCGCGTGTGGCACATTGCGGTGCCGCTCGACGTCGAAGCGATGCAGCGCGGGGCAGCCCTGCTGATCGGCAAGCACGATTTCACGACGTTCCGCTCAGTTCAGTGCCAGTCGGACAGTCCGGTGAAGACGCTGGACCGGCTGGAGGTCAGCCGAGCCGGCGAGGAGATCCGCGTCGAGGCGGCGGCGCGGAGCTTCTTGCACCACCAGGTTCGGTCGATGGTCGGATGCCTGGTGCTCGTCGGACGCGGACAATGGTTTTCGGACGACATCGGCAAGGCGCTCGAAGCGCGCGACCGGGCAGCTCTCGGTCTCAACGCCCCGCCGCACGGCCTTTACTTCGCCGGAGCGACCTACCCCTAGACCATCAGCTCCCGGGCCGGCGGGCGGCTTTCCCAGGACTGCGGGCTTGCCGACAAGCCGTAAGCGCCGGCGCAGAAGATGGCGATCACGTCGCCGGGCTCTGCGCGGGGGAGCATGACCTCGTCGCCGAACACATCGTTCGGGGTTGCGAGGCAGCCGGTGACGCTCACTTGCTCCTCGGCCGGCGCGCTGAAGCGAGTGGCGACGGCGATCGGGTAGTTGCCGCGGCCGCGCTCCGCCAAGCAGCCGGTCGCGTTGAGCAGGTGGTGGCCGCCGCCATCGGTGGTCAGGAAGGTCTCGCCGCAGCTTTCGGTGCGTTCAAGGACCCGCGAGAGGTAGACACCGCTTTCGGCCACGAGCCAGCGGCCGAGCTCGAGCGACAAGCGCGTCGTGGCGAGCAGTTCGGGCCCCTTACAGATGCTTTCGTGCAGCGCCGTCGCCATCCGATAGACGTCGATTGCCTTCTCGCCGGGAAAGACGGGCACGTCGAACCCACCGCCGAGGTTCAGCTCGGGCAGCGGAATTCCGAGCGTCTGGACGATGTCGCCGGCGCAATCGATGATCGCCTGGTGTGCCTGGATCAGCGCGTTGTCGTCGAGCGACTGGGCAGCGGCGAAAATATGCAGGCCGCGCCAGTCGACACCCGCTTCGATCAAGCCCTCGACGAGAGCGGGGACTTGCTCCGCATCGACGCCGAAGGGGCTGGGATGAGCGCCCATGGAAACACGGCCATTCTCGATCGAGAAGGGCGGATTGACCCGGACCGCGAGCTTCGGCTGAATCCCGACCCGCTCTCCCGCGTTGATTGCGCGGCCGGCCTCTGCTTCGCTTTCGACGCTGATCGTCGCGCCCGCCTCGATCCCGGCTTCGAGTTCGTCGTCGAGCTTGCCGGGTCCCGCAAAGGTCATTCCGATGCCGGCAAGCCCCGCCCGCTTGAGATGCTCCAGCTCGCCACGCGAGACAACTCGGAAACCTTCGACATATCTTCCCATGAAGTTGAGCAACGGCTCGTAAGGATTTGCGCTTACACAATAATATATCGCAAGACCATCCGGCATCGCCGCGCGCAAGGCGGCGATCTGCCCGCCGACGATATTGTTGTCGTAGACGAAGAGCGGCGTGCCGCCCGCTTCGGCAATCAGCTCTTCGGGCGCCAAGCCGCCAATCAGCAGCTCACCGGCGTCGTTTGCGAAGAAATGCGGCGGGATCGGCCCCGTCGGCTTCATTCAGTGCCCCCTGCTGACCCGCCTATTCGGCTGCGATGGCCTCATACTCCATAGCGGCCAGATACTTCTCCGCATCGAGCGCGGCCATGCAGCCCGTACCCGCTGCTGTCACCGCCTGGCGGTAAATCTTGTCCATCACGTCGCCGCAGGCGAACACGCCGGGCGCGCTCGTTCGCGTGGTGCCCGCTTCGACGCGGATATAGCCATCTTCGTCCAGCTCTAGCTTGCCAGCGAACAGCTCCGTCGCCGGCTTGTGGCCGATGGCGACGAACGCGCCTTCAACCGGCAGGCGCGTGACTTCGCCATTCAGGCGATTTTTCACATCGAGGCCGACGAGAGCCTCCGGATCGCCTCCACCGACGAACTGCACAATCTCCAAATCCCAGATGATCTTGATGTTCGGATTGGCGAACAGCCGGTCCTGTAGGATCTTTTCGGCGCGCAGCGAATCGCGGCGGTGGATCAGGGTCACATCGTGGCTGTGGTTGGTGAGATAGAGCGCCTCCTCGACTGCGGTATTGCCGCCGCCGATCACCGCAACGCGCTTGCCCCGGTAGAAGAAGCCGTCGCAGGTCGCGCAGGCGGACGCGCCCCTGCCCTTCATATGCTCTTCCGACGGAAGATTGAGCCATTTCGCCTGCGCGCCAGTGGCGATCACCAGGGCGTCCGCGAAAAACTGAGCCCCACCGTCACCAACCAGACGGAAGGGACGGCGCGACAAATCTACTTCGGTGATGTGGTCCCAGACGACCTTGGTGCCGACATGCTCGGCCTGCGCCTGCATCTCTTCCATCAGCCACGGGCCCTGGATCACGTCGCGAAAGCCTGGATAATTTTCGACGTCGGTGGTGGTCGTGAGCTGGCCGCCCGGCTGGATGCCCTGGATCACGATCGGGTTGAGACCCGCGCGCGCGGCATAGATGGCGGCAGTGTAACCGGCGGGCCCGGAGCCCAGCACCGCGAGCCGCGTCGAAATGCTGTTCGTCATGCCAAGCATCTAGGGCGCGCGGACGCGCCTCGCAACGCTTGGCATGTACGCAAAGGTTTAAACGGTTCGGCGGCCGACGACGAAATTCCAGATGAGAACGATGATGCCGATGACCAGCAGCAGGTGGATGAGGCTGCCGGCGACGTGGAAGGCGAAAAAGCCCAATGCCCAAAGGATAAGCAGGATGATGGCGATGGTTAGAAGCATGGCAAATTCCCGTTGTTATGCTTGCGCAACGGACGCCCTAACGGACCGGCGACGGGCCTGTTCCCAAAGCTCGGATGAAATCAGACGAGCCTGCTCTGCTTGACCGCCGCTTCGACGAAGCTGGCGAACAAAGGATGCGGTTCGAAGGGCCGGCTCTTGAGCTCCGGATGGAACTGGACCCCGACGAACCACGGATGGTCCGGACGTTCGACGATCTCGGGTAGCTGGCCGTCCGGCGACATGCCGGTGAACAGCAGGCCCGTGCTCTCTAACCGATCCTTGTAGTGGACGTTGACCTCGTAACGGTGGCGGTGGCGCTCGCTGATGTTGTCGCTGCCGTAGATCGAATGGACGACGCTGTTGCCGGTGAGCTTCGCGGGATAGGCGCCGAGCCGCATCGTGCCGCCGAGATCGCCGCCGGCTGCGCGCTTCTGGAGCCCTTCCTGGCTCATCCATTCCGTGATGAGTCCGACCACCGGTTCGGGCGTTTCGCCGAATTCGGTGGTCGAGGCTTCCTGGATACCCGCCTGGTTCCTGGCGGCTTCGATGCACGCCATCTGCATGCCCAGACAGATGCCGAAAAAGGGAATGTCGCGTTCGCGGGCGAATTTCACGCTAGCAATCTTGCCCTCGCTCCCGCGTTCGCCGAAGCCCCCGGGAACGAGAATTGCGTTCAGCGGCTCGAGCTCCGCGACCACGTCCGAGTCCGGATGCTCGAAGAGTTCGGCGTCGATCCACTGGATGTTGACCTTGGCGCGGTTGGCGATGCCGCCGTGAACGAGCGCCTCGCGCAGGCTCTTATAGGCGTCGGGCAGCCCGACATATTTGCCGACGACGCCGATCGTCACTTCGCTGTCGTAATTGTCGATGCGGTCCATGACCTCATGCCAGCGCGTGACATCGGGTCGCGGCGCGTCCTCGATCCCGAAGGCATAGAGCACTTCGTCGTCGAGACCGGCTTGGTGATACTGAAGCGGCACGTCGTAGATGTTGCGCGCGTCGAGCGCGGGGATGACCGCCGATTTCCGGACGTTACAGAACAAGGCGATTTTCTCGCGCTCCGCCTCGGGCAGCGGGCGGTCGCAGCGGCACAGCAACACCTCGGGCTGGACGCCGAGGCTGGATAGCTCGCGCACCGATTGCTGCGTCGGCTTGGTCTTGAGCTCGCCAGCTGCAGCTATCCACGGCACCAGGGTCGTGTGGACGCTGACCGAATTGCCCCGTCCGAGGTCGTTCCTCAGCTGCCGGATCGATTCGATGAACGGCAAACTCTCGATGTCGCCGACCGTCCCGCCGATCTCGCAGATCACGAAGTCGCAATTGTCTGTGTCCGCGAGCGCGAACTCCTTGATTGCATTGGTGACGTGCGGAATGACCTGGACGGTCGCGCCGAGATAGTCGCCGCGGCGCTCGCGGGCGATGATGTCGCGGTAGATGCGCCCGGTGGTGATGTTGTCGGACTGGCGGGAGCTGACGCCGGTGAAGCGCTCGTAGTGCCCGAGGTCGAGGTCGGTCTCCGCGCCGTCGTCGGTCACGTAGACCTCACCATGCTGGTAAGGTGACATCGTTCCCGGATCTACGTTGAGATACGGGTCAAACTTCCGAATGCGGACCTTGTAGCCACGCGCCTGGAGAAGCGCCCCCAAAGAGGCGGACAGAAGACCTTTTCCAAGCGATGAAACCACGCCGCCGGTGACAAAAACAAACCGCGCCATGGGAGTTGAGGCTTAGGGGTGTTCAGCGGACTCGCGCAAGCGGCCCAGCGAAATATTTTTCGGGAGAGCCGCTTATTGGGCGAGCGGGACTGCGGGAGCCTGCTGGTTCTGCTGGGGCTGCGTGCTCGGGTTCGGCAGAGGACGGACAGGGGCAGGCGCCGTCTGCTCGGTCTGCGACGTCTTACCGGCAAGGGACGTGTCGATCTTCACCGGCTCGCGAGTGACGCCGGCGATGGCCGCCATCACGATAGACAGGACGATGAACAGACCACCGAGGACGGAGGTCGAGCGGGTCAGGAAGTCGGCAGCGCCACGAGCGGTCATGAAGCCCGACGAGCTTCCGCCGACGCCCAGGCCACCGCCTTCGGAACGCTGCATCAGGATGACGCCGATGAGAGCGATGGCAATGAACGACTGAACGATCAGGAAGAAGGCGAACATCAGGGATCTTTCGGAAAGGTGCGCGGCGGCACTTAGAGACCGCCGCGCACGGTTTCAATCTTTACTGGCCCTGAGGAGCGGCTGCGGCGCCGCTGGTTGCAGCTTTCACCTGCTCGGCGGTCAGGCCGGTCGTCACCGTGCCGTCCGCGTTGCCACGAACGCCCTTGCGCGCGATCTGGATCTTCTTGCCCGACGGAAGCGCGATTACGACGTCGGCATCGGTCAAGGACTCGATCTTGCCGATCTCGTTGCCCTGAGCACCCTTCACGGTGGCTCCGGCCGCCACCGCAGCATCGGCAGCCGCTGTGCTCTCCTCAATCGCGGCATTGAGCTGGGCCTGCGTCAGCCCGAAGTACAGTTTCCCTTCCTGGGCGGTGAAGCTGGCCTTGGGAAGCAGCGCTTCATGGGTGCCCGTGCTGATCAGCAAATTGTCCCCCTGCACGGCCTTGACCGTACCGACGGCGCCGCCGTTCGGATCGGTGACCTGCGTCCCCGGCGCGATCGCCTGAGCAACTGCCGGTGCCGAGAGAGCGAGAACGGAAAGAGCAGTAAAAACAGTAATCAAACGCATCGAAACCTCACTTTGTTGGGAATCAATTGATATCGGGATTTTCGTGATCGGTTGCTGAATGCAATCCAGTTCAGCTCGCGTTAGCCGCAGCCGCCACAATGGGAACGAAGTGGGCGGCAGTCAGGCTTGCGCCCCCGACGAGAGCGCCGTCCACGTCGCGAATGCCGAAGATTTCGGCCGAGTTGGAGCCTTTGACCGAGCCTCCATAGAGAATGCGCACCTGCTCGCCGGCCGCTCCAAATCGCTCGAGCAGGTTGTCGCGGATTGCAGCGTGCATTTCCGCGATTTCCGGCATCGTCGGAATCTTGCCGGTCCCAATGGCCCAGATGGGCTCGTACGCTACGGCCAGCTCCGCCTCCCCTTCGAGGCTGTCAGGCAACGAGTGATCGAGCTGGGCCGTGACAGTGCTCACAGCCGCGCCTGCGTCGCGAACGTCCAGGGTCTCGCCGACGCATAGAATGGCGTTGAGGCCGACCAACAGCGCTGCAGTCGCCTTCGCCTTCACGTCGGCATCGCTTTCTCGCTGAGCGTCGCGCCGCTCCGAATGGCCGACGATCGTCAGAACGGCACCCGCGTCGAGCAGCATCAGCGCCGATGTACAGCCGGTGTGAGCGCCCTTCTCCGCGCCATGGACGTCCTGGCCGCCGATGGGAAAGCCAGGCACCGCACGCGCCGCACGCTCGATGAGAATTGCGGGGACGCATAACGCCACGTCCACTTGCGGATACTGCCGTGCTTCGGACGCGATCGCCTCGACCTGCTGCAAGTCGGACGAGAGCCCGTGCATCTTCCAATTGCCCGCGACGAGCTTCTTCAGCGCCATGGTCCTCCCCTGTGGTTCGAACGGCCCCCTAGCTGGCGCGCCTTGATGCCTGCAAGGCTCGCCCCTAAAGCTGCGCCGCAAATCCTTCCCATTTGTCCGGAAACTCGATGCTCACCTTCTTTCGCCGCGTCTCAAAATCGAAGTGGGCACGTGGATCATGGCCACGGTCCTGATCGCCATCCTGGCGGGTTTCGCAGTGGCGGATATCTCCAACTTCGGGTCCGGCAACGTCGGCGGCTTCGGCGGCATGAGCAGCTCGACGCTGGCCAAGGCAGGCGATCAGGAAGTCAGCGAACGTGAGATGAGCGAGCAGATGCAGCGGCATCTGCAGCAGGTCCGGCAGCAGAATCCGAATGCCGATTACGCGACGATCCTCGGCGACTTCGATCCGTTACTGAGCTCGATGCTCGACGAGCGTGCGTTGATCGCGTTCGGCAACAAATATGGGTTCAAGCTGTCGAAGCGGCTGATCGACGCGGAGATTGCGGAGCTTCCGCAGGCGAAGGGCCTGAACGGTCAGTTCAGCGAGCAGGCGTATCAGCAGTTCCTCGCCCAACAGCGGCTCACCGATCCGCAGGTTCGGGAGATCATCGCCGGGGGCCTCCTGCAGCGGCTGATGCTGACGCCCGTCGCGGCCAATGCTCGGATATCGGTTGGAATGGCCCGGCCCTACGCATCCATGATGCTCGAATCGCGCGAGGGCGAGGCGGTCGCCCTGCCCCTCGATCCGTTCAAGGCGGGTCTCAATCCGACCGATGCACAACTGCAGCAATTCTATGCGGCCAACCGCAACCGCTACATGATCCCCGAACAGCGGGTCCTCCGCATCGCGACCATCGGGCCGGAGCAGGTAGCGAACGTCACCCCTTCGCCGCAGGAAATTGCCGCCTACTACAAATCAAACCAGGCAACCTACGGCTCGAAGGAAACGCGGGGTCTCAGCCAAGTCGTGGTTCCGGACCAGGCGACCGCCAATGGCATCGCCGCCCGTGCCAAGGGGGGGCAGACGCTTGCCGCGGCCGCTGCGCCGGCGGGTTCCAACGCGGCCGTCACATCGCTGGCGGACCAGACCCGGCAGGGTTACTCGTCGGTCGCGGGTGACAAGGTGGCGGCCGCCGTCTTCTCCGCCCCCAACGGGGCCGTCGTGGGGCCGCTTCAGTCCGATTTCGGCTGGGTTGTGGTCAAGATCGACGGCGTAAAGACGCAGGGCGGCAAATCGCTTGCCGAGGCAACGCCGGAGATCACGGCCAAGCTGACCGGAGACAAGCGGAAGAATGCGATCGAGGATGCCGTCGACAAGATCCAGAATGCGGTCGACGAGGGCAGCAACTTCGCCGAGGCGGCGGCCGCTGCGAAGCTTCCCGTTACGAACACGCCGCTAATCTTCGCCGACGGGTCCTCGAAGGCCGACCCGAACTATAGGCTACCGGCCAATCTCGCCGCAGCGTCGAAGACCGGCTTCGAGATCGCAGCCAATGATCCGCCGGAGGTTGTCTCGCTCGGCGGAGACGCCGGCTACGCGCTGGTCTCTCCGGGGCAAGTGGTTCCGGCCGCCCCTGCTCCGTTCGCCAGCATTCGGGCGCAAATCGCCGCCGACTGGCTGAACGACCAGGCTTTCCAGCGCGCTCGCGCGGCGGCGACTGCGATCGCAGCCAAGGCATCGCAGGGCCTTTCGCTGGTGGACGCAGTGAAACAGGCGGGAGTTCCGCTCCCGCCGGTGCAGCCGATCGCCGCGCGGCGCATTCAGCTCGCCAATGCGCAGGGCCGGGTCCCGGCGCCGCTGCGGCTCTTGTTCACGCTCACGCAGGGCAAGGGCAGAATGGCGCCCGAGCCCGGCCGTGGCTTCTACGTGGTCAAGGTCAACAAGATCGTGCCCGGCAATGCGATGCTTCAGCCAGCTTTGATCGGGCAGATGCAAAGCGAGCTTCAGCAGAGCGTGGCAGAAGATTATGCGCGCCAGTTCGTGGCGGCGGTCCGCGCCGACGTGAAGACGAAGCGCAACGAAGCTGCGATCCAGGCGATGAAGTCGCGTCTCGCCTCAAGCGGAGGCTAAGGCTGGGCGGCTCTTGACCGCCGCGTCTTTGTTGCCTACACGTTCCCCGTTCGTTCTTACCGGGAGTTACCGCCGTGCTCACCGCGAAACAGCATGAACTGCTGCTTTTCATCGATGCGCGCCTCAAGAAGGCGGCATTTCCCCGAGCTTCGACGAGATGCGCGAAGCGCTCGATCTGAAGTCAAAGTCGGGCGTGCACCGCCTGATCTCAGCACTCGAAGAGCGCGGGTTCATCAGGCGTCTTCCCAACCGGGCGCGGGCTCTGGAGGTCGTGAAGCTTCCAGAGACGAAGCCATCGGCAACGGTCACGCCGAGCCGGCCGGTCGCAGCGGCGCCAGCGAACGACACGATCGAAATCCCGCTGCATGGCCGGATCGCCGCCGGCACGCCGATCGAGGCTCTACAGGGCACGGAGAGTTTTGCCGTACCGGCCGCACTGCTTGGCCCGGGCGAGCATTATGCGCTTGGAGGTCTCCGGCGATTCGATGGTCGAGGAAGGCATTCTGGACGGCGACTTCGCGCTCATCCGTAAGGTCGATATGCGCGCGACGGCGAGATCGTGGTCGCATTGATCGACAATGAGGAAGCGACGCTCAAGACCTATCGCCGGGAGGGCCGCATGATCCGGCTCGATCCCGCCAACTCGCGCTACGAGCCGCAGCGCTACGAAGAGGGCCGAGTGCAGATCCAGGGGCGGCTAGCAGGACTGATCAGCCGTTACTGAGTGACCATCGCGCGCATCGACTATGTCGAACTGCCGACTGCAACGGCGCATGAGTTGACGCGCGCCTTCTACTCCGAAGGCCTTCGGCTGGGAATTCACCGACTACGGCCCGACCTATTCGGCTACGACCAACGGCACGACGGACGTCGGCCTGCAGGGCGATCCGGCCGACGCGCTTTCGGCGCCGCTGCCGGTCATCCGTGTCGACGATCTTGAGGCGGCGTTCGACGCTGTCACAAAGGCAGGCGGCGTCATCGCCAAGCCGATCTTCAGCTTCCCCGGAGGCCGGCGCTTCCAGTTCATCGACCCGTCCGGAAGCGAGCTCGCTGTGTGGAGCGAGCGCTAGGTCGCCGTCTGTGCCCAGGATGATGTCCAATTCGGTCGGCGACGCTTTCGACGCGAGGGTTGCTGGATAGGTAAATCGTGAGACCTCCCCGTCCGCGTGCGGGTCTCCGGGTCAAGCTTCAGCCAGCGCGGATTGCATCCTTTCGGAAGCCGGAGCTCGGACACGACAATGTCCGCTTCCGAGCAAGCGCGAGTGAGCTCGTCCCAGTCGATGCGGACGCTCTTCACGCGTCCGGACACCTGGGTGACGACCGGATGCTTGATCCTCGGCAGCTCGATCCAAAGCGCGCAGGCCCAGACCAGGCTGCATCCGAGCGCCGCGGCCAGCGCAAACGACCCGATCGCGCGGCCTGCCCTTCCGCTTCCAACGACGAAGCCGGCCAGCGCGAACGCCGCGCTCAGGCAGAGGAAGGAAGCCCATTGCCCCGGCTCATTGAGACCGAACCAGGCCGCGATGCCGCTTCCGAAGCCGACGACGACCAGGGCGGAAGCTGGGCGCGCTCCGCCTCGAGGAGCTTTTCCAGCCCCCCGTGAAACGCGGAAAACCGCGTCTTCCAATAGCCCCGAGCACGCTGTGGAAGAGGCGCTTCCCCTATGTTAGGGGCGCTCGTCCGTTGCATTGCAGCATTGAAAGAAGAGGAAAGCGCGCTTGAGCGCAAGCACTTACGCCTGTCGTCACCCGGTTTGCCCCCTCCCCGACCGGATTCCTTCATATCGGCGGCGCGCGCACTGCGCTCTTCAACTGGCTGTTCGCGCGGCACCACGGTGGCAAGTTCCTGCTGCGCATCGAGGATACCGACAAGGCCCGTTCGACGACGGAGGCGATCGACGCAATTCTCGACGGCATGCGCTGGCTCGGCCTCGATTGGGACGGCCACGAATATTACCAGTCGCAATTCTGGGCGCGGCACGCCGAGGTCGCCCATCGCCTGCTGGAGCGCGGGCACGCCTATCGGTGTTACATGACGCAGGAGGAGCTCGCCGCGCAGCGCGAGGAGGCGCAGCGCGAGCGCCGGCCGTTCCGGATCAACAGCCCCTGGCGCGACCTGAGTGACGAACAAGGCGACAAGCCGTTCGTGATCCGCCTCAAGGCGCCGCGTGAGGGGGAGACGGTTATCGACGACCGCGTTCAGGGACGCGTGACCGTCCAGAATGCCGAACTCGACGACTTCGTCCTGCTGCGCTCGGACGGAACGCCGACCTACATGCTTGCGGTGGTGGTCGACGATCACGACATGGGAGTCACTCACGTGATCCGCGGCGACGACCATCTCAACAATGCCTTCCGCCAGCTGGCGATCATCCGTGCGATGGGCTGGCCGGAGCCCGTCTACGCCCACGTGCCGCTGATCCACGGACCCGACGGAGCGAAGCTGTCGCAAGCGGCATGGCGCGCTTGGTGTCGACGCCTATCGCGACGAGCTTGGCCTGCTTCCGGAGGCGATTTCAATTACCTGCTGCGTCTCGGCTGGGGACATGGCGATGACGAGATCATCAGCCGGGAGCAAGCGACCGAATGGTTCGACCTCGACCATGTCGGCAAGTCGCCCTCACGCTTCGACTTCAAGAAGCTTGAAAACCTCAATGGCCATTACATTCGTGAGGCCGACGATCAGCGCCTTGCCGACCTGATCGCGCCGAAGCTCGGCATTTCGGACGAGCAGAAAGCGCTGCTTGTCAAGGCGATGCCGGAGCTCAAGCCGCGCGCAAATACGCTGCTTCAGCTTGCCGATGGCGCGCGATTCCTGTTCGCTAGCCGGCCCTTGGACCTCGATGACGCCGCCGGGAGTTTGCTCACTCCGGAAGCTCGGGAGTTGCTGCACCGCACAAATGACAAGCTCGGCGCTCTTGCGAACTGGGACGGGCCGTCGTTAGAGGCTGCCATCCGCGAGGTCGCGGAGGAAAGGGGCGTGAAGCTTGGGAAACTCGCCCAGCCGCTTCGCGCCGCCCTCACAGGGCGGACGACCTCTCCGGGGATTTTTGATGTTCTTGCGTTGCTTGGGCCGGGACGAGAGCCTCGCCCGCATCGCGGATCAGATTGTGGAGCCTAAGAAATGACCGACCAAGACCGTGACCCTGGGCATCAACGGGTCCAACCACGCCTACAAGGTGCTCGAAGGAAGCGTCGGTCCCGAGGTCTTCGACATCCGCAAGCTTTACGCCGAAACGGGGATGTTCACCTACGACCCCGGCTTCACCTCGACCGCAAGCTGCGAGAGCGCGATCACCTATATCGACGGTGAGAAGGGCATCCTTCTTCACCGCGGCTACCCGATCGACCAGCTAGCCGAGCAATTCGACCTTCATGGAGGTCTCGTACCTCCTGCTACACGGCGAGCTTGCCGACGCAGAAGGAGCTGGACCAGTTCACCCACACGATCAGCCGCCACACGATGGTGCACGAGCAGCTGGCGACCTTCTATCGCGGGTTCCGACGCGATGCCCATCCGATGGCGATCATGTGCGGTGTGGTCGGCGCCCTGTCCGCCTTCTACCACGACAGCACGGACATCACCGATCCGGACCAGCGGATGATTGCGTCGCACCGGCTGATCGCGAAAATGCCGACGCTGGTAGCGATGGCGTTCAAGTACAGCCTCGGCCAGCCGTTCCTCTATCCGGACAACAGCCTCACCTACACCGGCAACTTTCTGCGCATGACCTTCGGTGTTCCGGCCGAACCCTATGTGGTCAATCCGATCATCGAAGATGCGATGCGCAAGATTTTCATCCTCCACGCCGACCACGAACAGAACGCTTCGACTTCGACGGTGAGGCTGGCCGGGTCGTCGGGCGCGAACCCGTTTGCATGCATCGCCGCGGGCATCGCCTGCCTGTGGGGCCCGGCGCATGGCGGCGCCAACGAGGCGGCGCTCAACATGCTGCGCGAGATCGGGAACGTGAAGCGCATCCCGGAATATATCGCCCGCGCCAAGGACAAGGACGATCCCTTCCGGCTGATGGGCTTCGGCCACCGCGTCTACAAGAACTTCGACCCTCGCGCGAAGGTCATGAAGGCGACCGCCGACGAGGTGCTGAAAGAGCTCAACATCTCCGATCCGGTGCTCGACGTGGCCAAGGAGCTCGAGCACATCGCGCTCAACGACGAATATTTCATCGAAAAGAAGCTCTATCCGAATGTCGACTTCTATTCGGGCGTAATCCTCAACGCTATCGGCTTCCCGACCGACATGTTCACGGCGCTGTTTGCGCTAGCGCGCACCGTCGGCTGGGTCGCGCAGTGGAATGAGATGATCGCAGATCCCGAGCAGAAGATCGGCCGCCCGCGGCAGCTCTATGTCGGCTCGACGCAGCGCGACTACGTGCCCGTGGACCAGCGTTAGGGGCTGGGAAGAGTCAGCGTGAAGCGCGCGCCCTGACCGGGCGCGCTTTCCAGAGTCACGTCACCGCCCATTGAACGGGCAAGGCGGCGAGAGATGGCAAGGCCCAGGCCTGTCCCGCCAGCTTCGGATTGCACGCGTTCGAAGCGCTCGAAAATTCTTTGCTGGTCGCCCGGGTCGATCCCCGGACCTTCGTCCGCGACAGTGACGGAAGCCGACGCCGGCGTGCGGTCGAACGACAGGCGTACCGTCGATCCATCCGGCGAATGCCTGAGCGCGTTGCCGATGAGGTTCACCAGGATCTGGATGACCGCGGGCTCCTGACCGCTCGCCGGAAGCGTTTCCGTCATCTCCGGCGCGATCGAGACATTCCGCTCTTCGGCCACCGATTCCACCATCACGACCGCTTCAGCCGCCAGTGCCGCGAGATCGATTGTGCGGTGCCCATGCGCCGGATCCTCGCTCATCGAGCGCACGACGGAGAGAAGGTGGCGGGCCGCGGCGGCGATGTCCGTGCCGTAGCTTGCATAATCCGTGCGTAGCGGCCCATCCGCGCGCTCTACGATCCGCTCGGCGCTTTCGATGATACGGTCGATGGGCGAACGCAGCACGTCCTCGAGCGCATGGTCGAAATCGGCGACCGCCGAGCCCCCGCCCTTTGCTTGTGCGACTTGTTCGATAGCAGCCGCCCCGCGAAAGCCAGCGAAACGACCATCCGCGGCAGTCACCACCTCGCCGCTCAGGACGACGCAACGGTGATCATCGGACCGGCTGCAAGCCTTTTGATCGGTGAAAGCGCGGCGGCCGGCGAGAGCGCTGATCAATGGCATTTCGCCGCTTTCGTTCTCGATCAGCCGCATCGCTCGAGTGAGCGGCTGACCCGACGCCTCCGCCACGTCCACGCCAAGGTGCTCAGCCAGCTCGGGGAGAGGGAAATCAGCCGCAGCTCCTCGTCGGCGGCCCACTCATTCAGGGCCTCGGGTGCGGCTTCGGAAGCCCCACCCAGCAAGGCCGAGAGACGGGGCGCTGCAGGAGCGCGCTCGGTCCAGCCTTGAAGCTCAAGTACGACCTCATCGCCCTCAGGCGTCGCCTGGACCCACAGCTCGATGTCGTGATCGGTCGAGGCGACGACCGCGGAACGCGTCACAGATGTGCCGAGCTTGCGGGCGAGTTCCGCCACCGCAGCGACCTGCGGCAGCGTTAGACGCTGTCCGAGACCCGATCCGGCCTGCCGCTGCAGCGATTCCAGCTCCGGGTCGGCCGCAACGAGGCGACCAGCCTTGTCGAGGCGGCCGACGATGGAGCGCGGTTCAGAGGGAGCGCTGGCCACTCTTGTCCCCCAAGGCAGCGACGGCCTGCTGGTACAGCGGGTCCGACGATATCCAGCTGAGCGCGCTTGCCACGTCGGCGTCAGTCAGCTGGTCGAAGCGCGCAATTGCCCGCGCGGGATCGCTAACCCCGATCAGGTCGCCAATGCCGGCAAGAAGAGCGGCGGCGGTCTCGCGGGTCAGGCGGCCCATGCGCAGCAACGGCATGATGCGCTTTGCATCGCCGGACAGGAGCTCGCCGAGGGCGACCTCCCCGGCAATGCCGCTGCGGCGGGCAAGAGCCTGGGCGACGAAGTTCATCTCGCCTTCCATCGCGGCCCCGGCAATCAGTTCGTCACCAAGGCCGCCTTCCTCATCGAGTAGACGAACGAGCGATGCGGTCAGCTGCTCGATGCTGCTTCCCGGGTCGTGGCGCGCCAGCACTTGCGTAATGGCCGCGGATAGCTGTCGATCGGCCTCCGCCGACCCGCCCGCGGAGAGGTTCTGCCGAAGCGACGCCGCGAGCGAACAAAGGAGCGCGCGCGCCTCTGCCGGCGGCAGATCGTCGAAATGCAAAAGGCACTGACCGAACCGGTCGCGACGCCGTCCGCGCGCGATGATCAAGGTCATGGCTGCAGCGGCGATCGCCCCGTCGCCATGACTGACCAAGCCCTGGATCACCCGGGCTTCCCGCCGTCCGGCGCGTGCCTTGGCACCGGTGGCGATCCGTTCTTCGTCGGCGCGGCGCAGCAGCAACCGAACCAGGCCCGCTCGATCCAGCAGGCCGACCGAGGACAAAAGGTCGATGAGCGCGAGATTGCCCTCGTCATTCGCCGGCGAGGCAAGGTTTGGCAGAGCGGCGCGGATCTCATCGGCGATGTCGCTGATGAGGCAATGAAGCATCGCCGTCATCAGCGCCCGCTCCTGCTCGCTCAAACGGTCGGCGGAGCTAAGGAAAAAGTCGACACGCACGGTGGACAGCCGGTCGCCTCCCGCGCGGCGCGCAGGCGGGGACTGGTCGGCTGCCGAGGCAGCGATCGGCCATTCTTCCGGCATCATCTCAGGGACGGTTATCGAATTTCTGTTAACTTCCCGTCAACTCGGCTCTGAATGCCGGACGCGCTGAATGATGAAAAATGAGACACTTGCGTAGAGGAGCAAGCCGACGAGGTAAGCCGTCCACGACCCCGCGAGAGCGAACGGAATTGCGGCGACGATCGCGCTTCGGCGCGAAAAGAGCCACTGATCCGCGTCCGGCGGGAAGCCGGCCTTCTCGATTCGCGCCGCTTCGGAGAAGGCGATCGTTCCAGCGCCGGCCAGCAGCGTTCCCCAGCCATGCCCGTGGTTCATCTCCCACCAGGCGAGCGCCATGAGCGGGAACCCCGCGGCCGGGCCAAGGAAGCGCCGGCTCATTAGTCGAGATGAAAGCGGCCGGAGGCGCAGCGTCGCGAGACGGGTGGCGACAATGTCGAGAGGCGCCGTCAGGAGCATCAGGACAAGCGCCGCCCCGAGCCACCCTTTCAGGCAACAGACCCCCGCCGCGATGGTGAAGGCCAGCGCCGCCCAGATCAGCCAGACCGGCCGGACGCTGGTCTCCATCAACTGTTCGGTCGCCAGTTCCTCGATCGGCGGCAGCACGTATCGGCTGACCCAGTCCGTCCGCATCCCGCGCGAGGCCTGCAGCAATCGGCGCTGGAAGGTCTCCAGGTCTTCCGGCCGCTCTACCAGGATAGGTTCGGCGCTCACTTGCTCGGACGGAAGCCGCAGCGCGCCCTCCTGGATCGCGCGACGGAGCAAGGTGGACTGCAAGTCCCAGTCGCCAAGCATCGCGGCGGTCGAGCCGAGGAGATGCGCATCGACGACGGCGACGCCGCCCCAGCGCGACTCGGCATCGATCCGTTCGAAGTTTTCGTGAGCCTCGTCGTCAGGGACCGTCACGACCACCGGCTCGGGCTCCTCCGCCAACCTCGCGACGAGGTCGGCCGGCGGCGCGATCCCGTCGCCAATCAGCATGATCGTCGCGCCTGCCTCAAAGCGGCTCAGCGCCTCCTGCACGTCGCTGATTGGAAAGACGCCGATTCCGTCGAGCCGCAGCCGCTCGAGCGCATCTTGAAGCGCTTGCGGCACGCGCTCGACGATGACGACGATGGGCGCAGTCCCGGCTGCCGAGGCGCAGCGAACCTGATATTCGATCAGGGTTCGTCCGGAGAGCGGGATCAGCGCGCGGAGGCCGCCTTGATCATCCTCCTGATAGGCCCCGATCAGAGCGCCGACCGCCAATCCCGTCCCTCCCCTTTGCCGCATGCGCG
The DNA here is from genome assembly GCA_963754245.1 of uncultured Alphaproteobacteria bacterium. Taxonomy (GTDB): domain Bacteria; phylum Pseudomonadota; class Alphaproteobacteria; order Sphingomonadales; family Sphingomonadaceae; genus Sphingomicrobium. The sequence goes on along the minus strand of CAVWET010000012.1, from coordinate 370,605 downwards.
GCAATCTCTCTCTAACTGCTTTCGCGCTTCGTCAAAGATGGTAAACTGACTTGATATGAATCCGTTCGCAAAGCGCGCCGAGCCGCTGTCTCCGGCCTACGTCGGGGCTGAGCCCCTGGTTCTCACAGATGAGTTGGTGGCCAACACACCGTCGTTCGACCAGGAGCAGTGGGCGGAAAGCCGCGCCGAGCAACACGGCGCCGGTGGGAGGCGGGTGCTCGGAACCGTCCTCGGGCTGCTCGCGGTGGTCTGGCTTGCCTTCAGCGCCTGGTCGGCCGGCCGTTCGCTCGGCGGACAATCGCTAGCGTCGCCTGCGTTTGCGCAATGGATCGCGGCCACCGCCACGCCGCTGGCGCTTCTGGGGCTGGTATGGCTGATGTTCGGCCGCACCCGCCGCAAGGAGGCAGAGCGCTTCACTCGTTCGGTGGTCGCGATGCGAACCGAAGCGCAATCACTCGAAGCTCTGCTCGAGGTCCTGTCCCAGCGGATTCAGGACAGCCGCATCGAGCTGACCATGATCTCCCAACACCTGATGCAGCTCGGAGACGACGCGACCGGCAAGCTCGGCAACATCACGCGCGAGTTCGACACCAGCACCGAGCGGCTGAAACGACATGGCGAAGCTCTCGATCGCGCAGCCGAATCCGCGCGCAACGATATGGCTGTGCTGCTCGAGGACCTTCCGCGAGCCGAGGAAACGGCGCGAGCGGTCGCCGAGCAGCTTCGTTCCGTCGGAAGCGAGTCCGGAAGCAAGACAACGCAACTGGGTCAGCAGGTCTCCGCGCTTGCCGAACGTACGATGGATGCCGATCGGCTGATTTCGGAAGCGACGGATCGTCTTGCGGTGCGGCTTGCCGAAATCGACGCGGCGGGGACTTCCGCAGCAGCACGCGTTGGCGAGGCGCAAACGGCTTTTCATGGCTCGCTCGACCTGCTGCTCGACCGGGCATCCACGAGCCTCGACGAGATTCGATCGGGCATCGATGCGCAGGCCGCGGCTGTTGCGGCGCTGGTCGCGCAGTCTTCCGCGGGCATCGGCAAGGCGGGCGCCGAAGCATCTGAATTGCTCGCGGCGAACATCGAGAGGGCGAACAGCTCGATCGAAGGCCTGTCCAACCGCGTCGCCGAGCAGGACCGCGCGTCCCAGCGAATGATCGCCGAGATCGATCGCGGACTTGCTCTCATCGACGAGCGTTTCGCTGAGCTCGCTTCCCATGGCGATGAGCGCGCCAACCGTTTCCTCGAATCCCTCACTCGCGCTCGCACCGAGCTCGACACGCTCGCCGCCGATGCGGGAATGCAGGACAACGCCATCGGCTCGATTGCTGAACGCACCGAAGCCCTGCGCGAGAGCATCGGGCGGTTGGCAGGCGAGATCCGCGACGGTGTCGGCACGATGCTCGGTGAAGCGCAGGGCGGCACCGACCGCCTGCTCGCGAGCACTGCCGCGATCCGGCCGGAGATCGGCTGGATCCGCGAGGCGTCCATCGAAGCAAGCGACCGCATCTCCGCAGCTGGCGGTCAGATCGCCGAACAGCAAGACCGCTTCGCTGCGCTCCTTGCTTCTGTCGACGACGGCGTCGACACTGCACAGTCGAAGCTCACGGAGCTCGCCTCGGTAATCGTGAAGGTCGAGCGCGAGGCGACCAGCCTCAGTGCCGAAACTGGCCCGGCGCTCGTCTCAGCACTGCTGCAGGTCAAGGAAGCCGCCGCACACGCCGCCGACCGAGCGCGTGAGGCGATCGAGAGCATCATCCCGGAAAGCGCCGGGAAACTGTCGGAGGAGACGCGAGCGGCTCTCGAGCGGGTTGTTCGCGAAAGCATCGAGGAACGCCTCCGGAGCGTTGAGGACGTCGCCGCGCGTGCGGTGGAGTCCGCTCGTGCCGCTTCCGATCGGCTGACGCAGCAGATGCTGACGCTGGGCCAGACGGCAGCGGCGCTCGAGCAGCACATGGAGCAGACCAGCGAGAACCAGCGCGAGAAAGACAGCGAGGCTTTCGCCCGCCGCGTATCGCTGTTGATGGACTCGATGAACTCGGCCGCGATCGATGTCGGCAAGATCCTGTCCGACGAGATCGACGACAAGGCGTGGGACAGCTACATCAAGGGCAACCGTGGGGTGTTCACGCGACGCGCCGTGCGCCTGATGGGCGGCAGCGAGACGCGCGCGATCAAGGCGCACTATGACAGCGATCCCGAGTTCCAGCAGTCTGTGAACCGCTACATCGCCGATTTCGAAACGATGCTTCGGCGGGTCGTTGCGGAGCGTGACGGCGGGATCATTGCAGTCACCTTAATGTCGTCCGACATGGGCAAGCTCTACGCCGCTCTCGCGCAGATCGATCGTCGCCGCTGAGAATCAGCGCCCGTTGTAGAAGTCGAGATCGTCCGGCGTGATCCAGCCGAAGGTCCAGTTCGCGTAATAAATTGCGAACAGAAGAGCGCCGACAATCAACGCCTTCACCAAATGGCGCTTGAGGTTGAACCTGTGCGGCGCACTCTCGGCGTGGCCGGCCTGTTTCGGATTGCCCAGGTCCTCATCCGTCTTCACGCCGAAAGGCAACAAGATGAAGGCGCTGAAAGCGAAAAACAGGAAATAGATCGCCAGGATCGACGTGAACGCCATTGGAGCGCCTTGCTACGCGACCTGGAGCAGCATCACGTCGACGACGGGCTTCTTCCCGGTCCACAAAGTCGCGCAGCGGCGCACGGCCAGGCGGACCGCCTCCCGCATGGCTTCCTCGTCGCCCTTGCTGAAGGCGCGCGTCGCGGCATCGGTCGCGTCATTGATGAAGTCATCGCGGTCCTCCTCCACCGGAACGCCGAACGGGCGGATGAGCGGCGTTCCAGCGAGCTCGCCATCGTCGCCAATGGGCAGCGCTACCGTAATCAGCCCGCCGTAACCGATGCGGCGGCGCTCGTTTACCGTTGCCCCGTCCGCGGGCAGGATAACGTCTCCGTCGAGCACGAGCCGGCCGACGCGCACTTCGTCGATCTTCGTCGGCCCATCGGGTGCAAGGCGGATGACATCGCCGTTCTTTTGCACGATCGCATGCGGCACGCCGTGGGAAAGCGCGACGCGGGCGTGCTCGGCCAGGTGCCGCGCCTCGCCGTGAACCGGAACGACGATCTGCGGGCGGACCCAATCGTACATCTCGATCAATTCGGGGCGGCCCGGGTGACCGGAAACGTGGACATGCGCCTGGCGCTCGGTGACGATCTTCACGCCAAGTTCGGACAGCTGGTTCATAATCCGGCCGATCGCGATTTCGTTGCCGGGAATGATACGCGAGGAGAAAATGACCGTGTCCCCCGCGCCCAGCTTCAGCTCATGCGTGCCCGAGGCGATGCGTCCAAGTGCCGCGCGTGGCTCGCCCTGCCCGCCCGTGGCGATAATCAGCACCTCATGCTTAGGCAGACGCATGGCTTCGTCGAAGCCGATCGGCGGTGGGAAGTCCTTGAGATAGCCGGTCGCCTGGGCAACGCGAAGGATGCGATCGAGAGAACGGCCGGCGATGCACACTTGCCGCCCCGTCTCACGTCCAACGCGCCCGATCGTCTGCAACCGGGCTGCGTTCGAGGCGAACGTGGTGACCAATACACGGCCCTTGGCCTCAAGCACCTGCGCCAGAAGACCTGCATGTACGCTCTCCTCCGAGCCCGATGGCATGTCCTGGAACACGTTGGTGGAATCGCACACGAGCGCGAGCACGCCCTCGTCACCGATTTTCGTCAGCACTTCGGGGCTCGGCGCCTCGCCAATCACCGGCGTCTCGTCGATCTTCCAGTCCCCGGTGTGGAAGACGTTCCCGAACGGCGTCTCGATCAGCAGGCCATTGCCTTCCGGGATCGAGTGCGACAGCGCAACGAAGCTCACGCGGAACGGCCCCAGATCGATGCTGCCGCCGCGTTGGACGATGTTGAGCTTCACCTGACCGGTAAGCCCCTCCTCTTCGAGCTTCCCGGCAATCAAGCCTGCCGTGAACGGCGTCGCGTAGAGCGGCGACTTCAGCTCGTCGGCCAGGTACGGAAGCGCACCGATGTGGTCTTCGTGGCCATGAGTTAGCACGATAGCGGCGAGCCGCTCCTGTTGGTCCTCGATGAATTCCAAATCCGGCAGGATCAGATCGATCCCAGGATAGTCCGACCCGGCAAAGTTGAGCCCGAGATCGACCATGATCCACTGGCCGCGGCAGCCGTAGAGATTGACGTTCATCCCAATCTCGCCGGACCCGCCGAGTGCGCAAAAGATCAGTTCTTCGCCTGGAATCATCGGGAAACGCGTGCCGCCATGTCGTGCAGCAAACTCAACCCCTGGATGGTCAGATCGGGTTCAATCGCGTCGAACACGTTCGTGTGCTTATCGAACAACGTGGCGAGACCGCCCGTGGAGACAACCGTCACCGGGCCGCCGATCTCCTGCTTCAGCCGCTCCACCAGTCCTTCGATCATCGCGACATAGCCCCAGTAGATGCCGATGATCATCTGGCTCTCGGTCGTGCGGCCGATGACTGTCTTCGTCGCTGGCGCTTCGATCGCGATCCGCGGCAGCTTGGCGGCTGCGTTGACGAGAGCATCCAGAGATAGATTGATCCCGGGCGCGATGATGCCCCCCCTGTAAGCGCCGGTCGAGCCAACCACGTCCAACGTCGTCGCGGTCCCGAAATCGATGACAATCAGGTCTCCCGGATGCTTCGCGTGCGCCGCGATCACGTTGAGAGCGCGGTCGGCGCCCACGTTCTGCGGTTCGTCAACGTCGAGCTCGAGAGGCCATTCGGCCCTGCCCTGCCCGGCGATCAACGGTTCGACATGAAAATATTTGCTCGCGAGCACTTCGAGATTGTGGAGCGCACGCGGCACAACCGTCCCGATGATCACATCGGTCACGTCGGCTTTCGAATAACCTTCGAGCTCGAGCAGCTGGTGCAGCCATACGGCGTACTGGTCGGCCGTGCGCCGAGGATCGGTAGCTATGCGCCAGCGTGCCTTGATCGCCTCGCCGTCGACCAGCGCGAAGACCAGGTTCGTATTTCCGGCATCGACCGCGAGCAGCATCGGCGCGCCTTAGGGGAAGAACCGCGGTCCCGCAAAGGTCAGACGGTCGCCACAACCTGCTGAACGACGCGCGGCGGCGCGGCTTCCTGTTGCTTGGCCAAATAGGCATGAATGGCGGCGACAACCTGCGCTCCATCTCCCACGGACGCCGCGACGCGTTTGACGGAGCAGGCTCGAACGTCTCCGACCGCGAACACGCCTTTGCGGCTCGTCTCCAGCGGCAAGCGGTCTTGCTCGACGTCGATGCCGGTCAGCAGGAACCCGCGCTCGTCCAGCTTGAGACCTGAACTGCCGAGCCAGTCGGTGTTCGGCTCCGCGCCGATGAACGAGAAGAGGTAACGTACGGGCCGCTCCGTCTTGGTGCCGGCCTTGCTGTCGCGCCAGCAAACCGCCTCGAGCACACCCTCCGAACCTTCAAGAGCCGAAATCTCGCAGCCGATCACGACCTCGACGTTCGGCTGGGCTTCGATCCGGTCAACCAAATATTGCGACATCGTCTCGCGCAGCGGGCGGCGTGCGATGAGCGTCACCTTGCGGGCGCGGCTAGCGAGAAATACGGTCGCCTGGCCCGCGGAGTTGCCGCCCCCGACCAAGGCGACGTCCTGACCGGAGCAAAGGTCGGCTTCGAGCGGAGACGCCCAGTAGTGAACCGACGCGCCTTCGAACTCGTCCAGTCGCTCGACACCCAGGCGCCGGTATCGCGCACCCGTCGCGATCACGACGGACCGCGCCTGAATGCGCTCGCCGGTGGCCAGCTGGATGTGGCACGGCTCGTTCCCGCACTCGAGCTTCACCGCCTCGTCGGGGATGGCCATCTGCACCCCGAACTTCTGGGCCTGGCTGAACGCCCGCCCCATCAGAGCCATTCCTGAAATCCCCGTGGGGAAGCCGAGGTAATTCTCGATCCTCGCCGATGCGCCCGCCTGTCCTCCGAACGAGCGGCAATCGATGGTGAGGACGGAAAGTCCCTCCGATCCCGCGTAGACGGACGTCGCCAATCCGGCTGGGCCTGCACCAATTACGATGACGTCATACAGCTTGGTCCCATCAATCGGCCCAAGAAGTCCGATACACCGTGCGAGCTGGTCCTCGCTCGGATTGCGGAGGATCTGGCCGCCGGGACAGAGCACAATTGGAAGTTCTTCAGGCGAGACCTGGAAGCGTTCGACGAGCGTGCGCGCGCAGGAATCATTTTGAGGATCGAGGCTCTTGTACGGATGCCCATTCCGGCGGAGAAAATTCACCAGGCGCAGCACGTCGCCGTCGGCTTCGGCGCCGACCACTATCGGCCCCGCACCGGACTCGATCAAACCGACGCGCCGAAGGATAAGCGCGCGCATCAAGCGCTCGCCGAGATCGGCTTCTGCGATCAGAAGGGCGCGCAACCGCTCAGCAGGAATCGCCACGGCCTCGACATCCGTCAAGGCCTTCTCGTTCACGAGATATGGCCGGCCCGACAGCTGTGCGAGCTCCCCCATGAAATTGCCGCGCTCGTGCGTGACGATGTGCGTCGGCTCGCCGCTGTTGGGCTGAGTCACGTCGACGCGGCCCGACAGGATCAGCATCAGTCCGGGGCCGACCTCGCCGACCCGCGCGAGCATTTCGCCCTTCTTGTAATTGCGCGGTTTACCGAAACGGGCGAGCCGCGCAATTTCATCATCGGTGAAGCGCAGGAACATCTGCGCTCCGCGGGTCGCGTAGGTATCGCCGAGCTGATCCGTCATGACCCGTTGGTCTCGGCGAGAAAGGAAAGAATGGCGTTGATCGTTGCTTCCGGCTGCTCCTCCATCAGCCAATGACCGGAGTTGTGGATGCTCAGCCCACGAACATTGTCGGCGGCAAAGCCGATCTCGTTGGCGAAGCCCTGGCCGAATGATTTCTCCCCACCGATCGCGAGCACTGGAATCTTGAGCTTGCCGTCAGCCAGAAATTTCTGGTTGTCGACCGCATCCTGCCGGAAGGCCGCGAATTGGGCGAAGGCGTTATGGATCGCATGCGGCCGCGAATAGAGCGCCGCATAGTGCGTCCGCGTCTGCTCATCGATGTGGCGCGGATCCGCTGACAGTTCATTGTAGAAGCGGTCGAGATAGAGACGCTCGCGGCCGGCAATTAGCCGTTCCTCATCCGGTCCGTAGAAGTCGAAATGCCACGTCCGGTGATCGAGACGAACGTCGGTCCAGTGGCCGAGACCAGGGAGCGGGGCGTCCATCACGACCCAGCGTGTGACCCTGTCGCGGTTCTGGGCGGCGAAGGCATAGGCGACCATATTGCCGATATCGTGCGAGACGAGGGCCACGGGGCCATCGATCTTGAGCGCACTCAAGACCGCGGCAATGTCCTGCGCCTCGTTCTTCTTTTCATAGCCCGTCTCGGGATGCGACGAGAGGCCCATTCCACGCAGGTCGGGAACCACAACCGTGTGATCTTTCATGAGCCGCGCAGCGAGCGGCGCCCACATGTCTCCCGTGTCCCCGAAGCCGTGAAGCAGCACTACAGCTGGGCCCGTGCCGCCAACGCGGACATGAATGATGGCCCCCGAGGTGTTGATCTCCTGCGTGCGAAATCCAGAGGGATAAGGCTGAACAGCAGCAAGCGCTGGCGCAGCACAAAGCAGGGCCGCTCCCATGGCAAACACAAGGTGCGTACGCGGCATACTCGTCATTTCTCCCCCGTGTAGATCCCGCCGGGCCGCCGACATGTCGGCCCGGCGATCAACATCTCAAGCAACCGGAATTGGCTCAGCGACGAGAGCGGGTGCGTCTTCCTTCTTCAAGCCCACGTCGCCTCCGCGGGCGAACTCGAGAATATCCGCATTGATCAGATCGGGATGGGTAGAATGGCACCCGTGCGGCAGGTCCTTGTACGTCTTGAGCCTGCCATTCTTGAGCAGTTGGACGCTGAGCGGTCCGGAGTCCGCATAGGGCACGATCTGGTCGGCTTCGCTGTGAATGACCAACACAGGCACCTCGATCTTCTTCAGATCATCGGTGAAATCGGTTTCGGAAAACGCCTTGATGCATTCGTAGCCGGCCTTGACGCTTCCCATCATGCCTTGCCGCCACCAGTTGCGGATGAGCCCTTCGATCGGCGCAACGCCCGTCTGGTTGAAGTTGTAGAATGGGCCGGACGGGATATCGAGGTAAAGCTGCGCCCGGTTGTTCGCCAAGGCTGAGCGAAAGCCGTCGAAAACCTCGATCGGTGTTCCGCCAGGGTTTGAGTCCTTCTTGACCATCACAGGCGGGACAGCGTCGAGTAGAACCGCCTTAGCGACGCGGCCAGGCTCCGAGCGAGCGACATAACGCGCAACTTCACCGCCACCCGTCGAATGCCCGACGTGAATGGCGTTCCTAAGGTCGAGCGCCAGCGCGAGCTCCTTCACGTCCTCGACATAGGTGTCCATCTCGTTCCCGGCGTCTGTCTGGCTCGAGCGGCCATGCCCGCGGCGATCGTGAGCAACCACGCGATAGCCCTCACCCAGAAAGAACATCAGCTGGTTGTCCCAGTCGTCAGCGCTCAACGGCCAGCCGTGGTGGAACACGATCGGTTGCGCTTCCTTGGGACCCCAGTCCTTGTAGAAAATGTGGGCACCGTCTTGGGTCGTGATGAATGGCATTGGGGATGCCTCCCGCTCTGGGTGTGCCGACCGGCGGGGCCGGCGCCGGTCTCGATGAGCCGGAATGGCGGGCTACTACTGGTCCGTCAAACGCCCGGAATTGCTCGTGACGATGCCGGGCCCGTAACAGGATTTCCATGTCAGCGAAATGACACGACTCAGACGATTCAGCTCAGGAAAACGTCGGCTGCCCGGATGACCTCCATGGACCCGTCGTCGAGCAGCAGACGGAGCGCGCCGTCAGGGTCGAGGCCGGCGAAACGGCCGCCGATTTGCTCGTCCTTGCTCAAGTGAACGCTGAGCTTGGTGCCAACGAGGTGGGCGCGGTGTTCCCAAGCGCGAACGAGTGCCGACGGTTCGGTTGAACGCCAGAGCGTGAGCATGCGGCTAAAACTGCCGGCGAGCAGCGGCGCGAAGGCCTCGGGCTGCATGTGGCCGTCGAGTGACGCCACGCGGCGGTCGGGCACTTCGGGGGCCGCTGCTAGATCGACTTCAAAGCCGAGGATGACTTCGATCACCGCTGCGCTCGAGCAGGATGCCAGCGAGTTTCTTGCCCGCCAGCATCAAATCGTTGGGCCATTTGAGCATCAACGGCTCGTCGGAGACCGCCACGTCCAGTGCTTCGATCAGGGCCAGCCCAGCGGCAAGCGAAAGCGTCTGCGCGGGCGGATCTTTTGGCCGAAGCCGCACGAGCGTGCTGCCGTGGAAATTGCCTTCCGCAGACACCCATTCGCGACCCTGTCGGCCTTTCCCTGCGTCCTGCTGCAACGCGACCAGCCACTCGCCTTCGGCCGCATTCTCGTTCGCAAGCAGGTCGGCGTTGGTCGAGCCCGTGCGCTCGACGATGCGGATTCGACTTCAGAAGAGTGACCCCGCCGCACGGTCGGTGATCGCGCCGAGCGGGCCCATCAGCAGATAACCAAGGGGCGACACGATGATGGCGGCGACGAGGATGAGGAAGCCTTGAATGGGCTCGCGCACTCTTGCGTAGGGGGCGGCCGGCTCGTCGAAGAACATCACCTTCACGATCTTCAAATAATAATAAGCGCCGATGACGGTGCCGAGGATCGCGGCGACGGCGAAGGCGGAATAGCCGGCCGAAACCGCCGCTTGGAACACCAGCAGCTTCGGCCAGAAACCGAACAGCGGCGGAATGCCCGCGAGGCTGAACATGAAGAATGCCATTGCACAAGCGAAGGCCGGGCGCGTCTGCGCGAGGCCAGACAGGCTCGCGATGCTTTCGACCGGTCGTCCTTCCGCGTCGCGCATCCACAAGACGCAGAGGAATGCGCCGAGGTTCATGACCACATAGATCGCCATGTAGAATAGCACTGCGGAGCCGCCGCGCGCGCCTCCGGCAGCAAGGCCGACCAGCGCAAATCCGACGTTATTGATCGAGGAATAAGCAAGCAGGCGCTTGATATTGGTCTGTCCGTAGGCCGCGATCCCGCCGAGGAAGATCGAGGCGAGCGCCGCGAAGATCACGATTTGCCGCCACGCGTCTGTCGCTGGCGCCAGTCCTTCGAGGCACAGCCGCGTGGCAAGCAACACCGCCGCGGCCTTGGGGGCCGTCGCGAAGAAGGCGGTCACCGGCGTCGGAGCGCCTTCGTAGACATCCGGCGTCCACATGTGGAACGGCACGACGCTCGCCTTGAACGCCAGTCCGGCGAGCACGAAGACGAGGCCGAAGAGCAATCCGAGCGTCGGCGCACCGCGGGCGAACGCGGCAGCAAGACCGGTGAAGTTGGTGGTCCCCGTAAATCCGTAGAGCAGCGAGATCCCGTACAGGAGGATGCCGCTCGCAAGCGCGCCGAGAACGAAATATTTGAGCCCGGCCTCGGCGGAGCGCTCGTCCGTCCGTCGGTAGGAGGCGAGCACGTAGCCCGCGAGGCTCTGCAGCTCGAGACCAACATAGAGCGAGACGAGGCTTGTCGCCGAGACCATCACGCTCATGCCGACGGCGCTGAAGACGATCAGCACGGCATATTCGCTGCTGTGCTCCGTCCCGCGTTCGAACCAGCCGTGGGCGGCGATGATCGCTATTGCTGAAGCAACGAAGATCATCACTTTGCCGAAACTTGCGAACAGGTCTTCGGTGACCAGCCCGTCGAAGACGGGTCCGGCGTGCGACGGCGCACCGACGAGCGCGCCGGTTGCGACAAGCAGCAGCGCGACTGCGAGCCAGTTGACCAGGGCAGAGCCGCGCCGCCCGGTAAACGCTGCGACCATCATTAGGATCGTGCCGCCAATCGACAGCATCAGCTCCGGCAGGAGGGCGTCGAGCCGGCCCATCAGTGCGCTCCGTGATTCATGTGCGCGGCGCTCTTGCCGAGCGTCAGGTGCGAATCCCCGGGCGGCACCACCCGCTCCATTCGGACGAGCAGGCGGCCCACGTCGTTGCGCGTCATCCTGAGGAAGCTTTCGGGATAGATGCCCATCCAGAACACGGCGAGCACGATCGGCGCCAGCAGCCACCACTCGCGTGCCGAAAGGTCTGGCAGCGCCGCGGCATCTGCGTGACGCTGCGTGCCGAAGCAGATGCGCCAGTAAAGGTAGAGCATGTAGGCCGCGGCGAGGATCGTGCTGAAGCAGGCGGCAATCGCTGCCCAGGTCGACGCCTGATAGGTGCCGACCATGCTCAGGAACTCGCCGGGGAAGTTGCTCGTGCCCGGCAAGCCGATGCTGGCCATGGTGAAGACCATGAACAGCAGCGAATAGCCCGGCATATTGTCGCTGAGGCCGCCGTAGCGAGTGATCTCTCGCGTATGCAGGCGGTCGTAGACGACGCCAACGCAAAGGAAGAGCGCGCCCGACACCAGGCCATGGCCGAGCATGACCAGGATCGCGCCTTCGATGCCCTGCCGGTTCAAGGCGAACAGGCCGAAGGTCACGAACGCCATGTGTGCCACCGACGAATAAGCGATCAGCTTCTTCATGTCCGTCTGCACCAGCGCGACGAGGCTGGTGTAGATGGCGGCGACGGCGCTCAAGGCGAACATCAGCGGAATGAACTGCGCCGACCCGTCCGGGAACATCGGCAGCGAGAAGCGGATAAAGCCGTAACCGCCGAGCTTCAGAAGCACGCCCGCAAGGATCACCGAGCCCGCGGTCGGCGCCTGAACGTGCGCGTCGGGAAGCCAGGTGTGGACCGGCCACATTGGAAGCTTGACCGCGAAGCTGGCGAGAAACGCAAGGAACAGCCACGCCTGCGCCTCGCGAGAGAAGTCGTAGGCCATCAGCGCAGGAATGTAGGTCGTGCCCGCGACGGACCGCATGTAGATCATCGCGATCAGCATCAGGACCGAGCCGAAGAAGGTGTAGAGGAAAAACTTGTAGCTCGCTTTGATGCGCTCGGCGCCGCCCCAGATGCCGATGATCAGGAACATCGGGATCAGGCCGCCCTCGAAGAATATGTAGAACAGGAACAGGTCCTGGGCCGCGAAGGAGCCCATGATGAGCGCCTCCATCAGGAGGAAATAGGCCATGTATTCGGGCACGCGCTTGTCGATCGAGCGCCAGCTGGCGCCGATGCAGATCGGCATCAGGAAGGCGGTCAGCGCGATCAGGACGAGCGCGATGCCATCGATCCCGAGCGCCCAGTGAATACCGCCGCCGAGGTCGACATTCTCGACGAACTGCCACTGCGCTCCATTCGGATCGTAGGCCTGCCATAGGTAGATGCTCAGCGCGAAATCGAGCAACGTCGCGATCAACGCGATCCAGCGCGCGCCATTGGCATTGGCGAACATCGCGATCACTCCCGCCACGAGCGGAATCGCGATCAGGATGGTGAGCACGGGCAAGCCGGTCATTGCGCCCACCAGAGCGCCCAGCTCGCGGCGCCGATGAGGCCGAGCAGCATCACTAACGCGTAGGAATAGAGAAGGCCGTTCTGGAGCCGATAGGTGACCCGGTTGCCGACTGCGACCGCGACTGCCGCACCGTGCGGCCCGAAGCGGTCGATCGTGCCTTCGTCCCCGCCGTGCCACAGCAAGCGGCCGAGCCACAGGGTCGGGCGCACGAACAGGAAATCGTACAGCTCGTCGAAATACCATTTGTTGGAGACGAAGGCGTAGACCCGCGGGAAGGTCGCGACGAAGCGGCTCGGCGCGCTCGGATCGCGGATGTAATTGTTCCAGGCGATCCACAGCCCGATCAGCATGACGATCGTCGGCGTGAGCTTGACCCAGGTCGAGGTTTCCTCGGCGGCTACGGCCAAACGGCGACTGAACGAAATCGCCCCGCGCCAGAAATTGGGCGCGGTTTCCGGATCGACGAACACCTGATGGAAGAGCTGACCGGCGAGTATTGCGCCGATTGCCAGCAGTATGATCGGGATGAGGATCGTGAGAGGGCTTTCGTGCGGGTGGTAGCCGCCGGTGCCGATTGCCACCGTCTGCGGCTCGTGAGAGCTGTCGCCATGCTCCTCGTCCGGCGCATCATGTTCACCGTGGAGCGCGTGCTGGATGTGTTCGGATGCAGCCCAACGCGGCGGCCCGAAGAAGGTCAGGAAGATCAGGCGCCACGAGTAGAAGCTAGTCAGGAGCGCAGCGAGCGCGCCGATGATAAAGGCGATATGCCCGGGCTCCGAGCCGCTGGCCCAGGCGTCCTCGAGGATGGCATCCTTCGACCAGAAGCCGGCGAACCCGATACCTTCAATGCCGACGCCGGTGATCGCCAGCGTGCCGATCACCATCACCCAGAAAGTGATCGGGATCTCCTTCCTGAGCGCGCCATAGTAGCGCATGTCCTGCTCGTGGTGCATCGCGTGGATCACCGAGCCGGCGCCAAGGAACAGCAAGGCCTTGAAGAAGGCGTGGGTAAACAGGTGGAACATCGCGGCGCCGTATGCCCCCACGCCCGCGACGAAGAACATGTAACCGAGCTGCGAGCAGGTGGAATAAGCGATGACGCGCTTGATGTCGTTCTGGGCGCAGCCGACCGTCGCGGCAAAGATGCAGGTCGCGGCGCCGACGTAGGTAACAACGGTTCGTGCGGTCTCGCTGACTTCGAACATCGGGGACAGGCGGCAGACCATGAACACGCCGGCCGTGACCATCGTCGCGGCGTGGATCAGGGCGCTGACCGGGGTCGGGCCCTCCATCGCGTCGGGTAACCAGGTGTGCAGCGGAAGCTGGGCCGATTTGCCCATCGCTCCGACGAAGAGCAGCAGGCAAAGCACGGTCATCGTGTTTGCGTGCATGCCGGCAAAGCCAATGGTCGATCCCCCCATACCAGGCGCCGCGGCGAGGATTGCCGGGATGGAGACCGTCCCGAACACCAGGAACGTGCCGAAGATGCCGAGCGAGAAGCCGAAATCGCCGATGCGGTTGACGACGAACGCCTTGAGCGCAGCCGCATTCGCGCTCGGCTTATGGTACCAGAAGCCGATCAGCAGGTAGGAAGCGAGTCCGACGCCTTCCCAGCCGAAGAACATCTGCACGAGGCTGTCGGCCGTCACCAGCATCAGCATCGCGAAGCTGAACAGCGACAGATAGGCGAAGAACCGCGGCTGGCTCGAGTCTTCCTCCATGTAGCCCCAGCTGTAGAGATGCACGAGCGACGAGACGGTCGTGACCACGACCAGCATGACCGCGGCCAAGCTGTCGACGCGCAGCGCCCAGTCTACCGACAGCGTGCCGGACTGAATCCAGTTGAGGACCGGGATCACGGTCGGCTGAGCGGTTCCAGCAATATATTGGAGGAAGATCGGCCAGCTGAGGAACGCGCCGACGAACAGCGCGCCGGTCGTCACGACCTTCGCCGCTGTCTTGCCGATCCAACGGCCGCCAAGGCCGGCGACGATCGCGGCGAGGAGCGGCAGGAAGACGATGAAGAGGACGGGCTGCATCAGCCGTGCATCCGATTGACGTCGTCGACCGCGATCGACCCGCGGCGGCGGAAGAAGATCACGAGGATGGCGAGGCCGATGGCGGCCTCGGCGGCGGCGACGGTCAGCACGAACATTGCCAGCACCTGCCCCGTCAGGTCGCCGAGGTAGGCCGAGAACGCCACCAGGTTGATGTTCACTGCGAGCAGGATGAGCTCGATCGCCATCAGCATCAGGATGACGTTGCGGCGGTTGAGGAAGATGCCGAGGACGCCGATCGTGAACAGGATTGCCGCGACGGTGATGTAGTGACCCAACCCGATCACAGCTTCATTCCCTCCCCCACGCCCGGCTCGGCAAGCTTGACCGCCTCGTCCGGACGGCGGCGGATCTGTTTCGACACCTTGGGCGTGCGCAGGTCGCCCCGGCTGCGATGCGTGAGTACGATCGCGCCGATCATCGCGACGAGCAGGATCAGGCCCGCGATTTCGAACGGGAGCAGGTAGCGGCTGTAGAGCAGCTGCCCGAGCGCGACGATATTCGGCTGGGTGGCAGCGGCAATCTGCGGGTGAGCAAATGCCGGACCCGCGCTGTGCGCGAAGAGCGCGACGATGATCTCGACGAGCAAGACCAACGCGATGATGATCCCGAACGGCATGTTCGCGGTGAACCCTGAGCGGAGCTGCGCGAAGTCGATGTCGAGCATCATGACCACGAACAGGAACAGCACCGCCACCGCGCCAACGTAGACGATCACCACCAGCATCGCGATAAACTCGGCGCCGAGGAGCAGCATCAGGCCCGCTGCATTGAAGAAGGCGAGGATCAGCCACAGCACGCTGTGGACCGGATTGCGCGAGAAGATCACCGCAATCGCCGAAGCGATGGTGAGCGTCGCGAACAGGTAAAAGGCGAGGATGGCGATCAAGCGGAGGACCCTGTTGCGGCGCGCTTATCGGTAGGGGGCATCGGCGGCAAGGTTCGCGGCAATCGCCTGCTCCCACTTGTCGCCGTTCGCGAGCAATTTCGTCTTGTCGTAGAGCAATTCCTCGCGCGTTTCGGTCGCGAATTCGAGGTTCGGCCCTTCGACGATCGCATCCACCGGGCAGGCCTCTGCACACAGCCCGCAATAGATACATTTCACCATGTCGATGTCGTAGCGGGTGGTGCGGCGGCTGCCGTCCTCGCGCGGCTCGGCTTCGATGGTGATCGCCAGCGCTGGGCAGATCGCCTCGCACAGCTTGCACGCGATGCAGCGCTCCTCGCCATTGGGATAGCGGCGCAAGGCATGCTCCCCACGGAAGCGCGGGCTCTGTGGCGCCTTCTCGTACGGATAGTTGATCGTCGCCTTGGGCTTGAAGAAATACTTCAGCGTCAGCGCGTGGGCGCGGACGAATTCCCACAGGGTGAAGGATTTGATCCAGTGCATCATGCGCCGGCTCCATAGCGCGTGAGCATCAGCCACCCAGAGATGAGAACAACGAAGACGAGGCTCAGCGGCAGGAAGATCTTCCAGCCGAGCCGCATCAACTGGTCGTAGCGATAGCGCGGGACCGTCGCCTTCACCCAGCCGAACATGAAGAAGAACAGGCTCATCTTGATGAACAGCCAGATGATCCCGGGGATGTGGTAGAGCGGCGCCCAGTTCACCGGCGGAAGCCAGCCGCCCCAGAACAGGATGGCATTGAGCGCGCACATCAGGATGACGTTGGCATATTCGCCGAGCCAGAAGAGCGCGAAGCTCATCGACGAATATTCCGTCTGGTGCCCGGCGACGAGCTCGCTCTCCGCTTCGACCAGGTCGAAGGGGGTGCGGAAGGTCTCAGCCATCGAGCTGATGAAGAACACCACCCACATCGGGAACAGCAGAAGGTGGAACGCATAGGCGTTGACAATGCCGAGGCCGAAACCAGTCTGCGCAACCACAATCTCGCTGAGATTGAACGTGCCCGCATAGAGCACGACGCAAATCAGGACGAAGCCGATAGACACTTCGTAGCTCACCATCTGCGCCGCTGCGCGAAGGGCCGAGAAGAAAGGATATTTCGAGTTGGACGCCCAGCCGGCAACGATCACGCCGTAGACACCCAATGAGCTCGCCGCGAGGATGTAGAGCAGGCCGACATTGACGTTGGCTAGCACCACCCCCGGCGCGAATGGCACCACCGCCCAGACGATCAGCGCGACCGAAAAGGTCACGATGGGCGCAATCAGGAACAGGCCCTTGTTCGCGTTCGTCGGGATGATGGTTTCCTTGAGGAAGACCTTCAGCCCGTCGGCAAAGCTCTGCAGCAGGCCCCACGGGCCGACGACGTTGGGACCCCGGCGGAGCGCGATCGCCGCCCAGATCTTTCGCTCGGCATAAATGACCATCGCCACGGCGAGCATCAGCGGAAGCGCGATGATGAGGATGCCGATGATCGTGGCGATGAACCACGCCCAATCGTAGCTCATGCCCCAGTGCTGGAAGGTCTCAGTCACTCCGCGGCCTCCCGGGTCTCGACGCCGTGCACCAGCTCTTCGGAGCAGATGCGCATCGTCGGGCTGTTACGGCAGATCGCGTTGGTCAGGAAGAAATCCTGGATCGGGTAGCGGATGGGACCTTCCGACTTGGCGGAGAGCTTCGGGGGCGACCAAGGCAGGTCGATAAGCCCTTCCCGCGCAAGCTGCGGATGTTCAGCAAACATTTGCTCGCGCAGCTGGCCGAAGCTGTCGAACGGCAGCGTCTTGCCGGCGAGCTGCGACACCGCGCGCAGGATCGCCCAGTCCTCGCGTGCCTCACCCGGAGGGAAGGCCGCTTTCTCGCCGCGCTGCACCCGCCCTTCGGTATTGACGTAGGTACCGTGCTTCTCGGCATAGGCGGCGGCCGGGAGCACCAGGTCGGCCTGTTTCGCGCCCGCGTCGCCGTGGTGGCCGATGTAGACCTTGTAAGCGCCCTTGAAGCGATCCGCGGCCATTTCATCGGCGCCGAGCAGGAGCACCAGCTCCGGAGCCGCTGCTTCGAGGTCGGCGATGCCGCCCGGCTGCGCATAGCCTAGGATCAGCGAAGCCATGCGGGACGCCGAAGTGTGGACGACGTTGAAGCCGTTCCAGCCGTCGCGGACGAGGTTCAGCGAACCGGCGAGCGCCAGCGCTGCACCGAGGCCACCAGCCGCCAGCGCGCCCGCGCCGACGATCAACGCCGGACGCTGTGCGGCCGCGAATGCGTCCTTGGCTTCCTTCGGCAGCTTGCCGAGCAGCTTGAGGTCGTCGCCGAGCCATTCGACCTTCATTCCAAGATCGATTTCCGGTCCGATGCCGAACACCCGGCCGCCCTTGCGCGGGACCTTGCGGACGCGCGTCGCGATCAGCGACGCTTCCCAGCGCAGGTTGGTGCCGACCAGCAACAAGGCGTCCGCATTCTCGATGCCCGCAATGGTCGAGTTGAAATTCACGGCCGCGAGGCTCGTCACGTCGTAAGCGAGCCCCGTCTGCCGCCCCTCGATCAGGTTTGAGCCCCGCCCTTCGAGCAGCTTTTTCGCCGCGTACATTGTCTCGGCGTCGAGCAGATCTCCCGCGATCGCCGCGACTTTGTTTTCGGCCTTGTTCAGGCAATCGGCGAAAATACCCAGCGCTTCCTGCCAGCTCGCCTCGCGCAACTTCTTCTTCTCGCGCACCCACGGGCGGTCCAGGCGATTACGGACCAGCGCGTCGACATGATGTCGCGTCTTGTCGCTGATCCACTCCTCGTTCACGTCCTCGTTGATGCGCGGCAGGATGCGCATCACCTGGCGCTGGCGGACGTCGAGGCGAATGTTCGAACCGACGGCGTCCATCACGTCGATGCCAGGCACGCGCCGAAGCTCCCACGGACGCTGTTCGAACAATTGCGGCTTCTGGAGAAGCGCTCCCACCGGGCAGACGTCGGCCAGGTTACCGGCCAGCTCACCGTGGATGGTGCGCTCGAGGTAGGTCGTGATCTGGCTGTCTTCGCCGCGGTAGAGCATGCCGATCTCATCGACGCCCGCGACTTCTTCGGAAAAGCGAATGCAGCGCGTGCACTGGATGCAACGGGTCATCGAGGTCTTGATGACCGGGCCCATGTACTTGTCGTCGACCGCCCGCTTGTTCTCCTCGAAGCGCGAGCCGCTGCGGCCATAGGCCATCGCCTGATCCTGCAGGTCGCATTCGCCGCCCTGGTCACAGATCGGGCAGTCGAGCGGGTGGTTGATGAGCAGGAACTCCATCACCCCTTCTCGCGCCTTCTTGACCATCGGCGTGTCGGTACGGATCGTCTGGCCGTCAGCGGCGGGAAGAGCACAGCTCGCCTGTGGCTTGGGCGGGCCCGGCGCGACCTCGACCAGGCACATGCGGCAATTGCCGGCGATGGACAGGCGCTCGTGATAGCAGAAGCGCGGGATCTCCTTGCCCGCAAGCTCGCACGCCTGCAGGACGGTCGCGCCCTGCGGGACCTCGATCTCGATGCCGTCGACGGTGACCTTAGGCATCGTCGGAGTCCCCCAAGTCGTCCTTCTCCCTGCGCACCGTGCGGTCGATCTGCGTGACACGCGGTCCGCCGCCTCGCGCGGCAAGCACGGCGATCAGCGCAATAATTGCGACGATGATGATGATCGTCGTCGTGCTCATTCTTCTTCCTCGCGTTCGATCTTTTCCTCGGCGTGGGGCGAGCGGTCCGGCGCTCGCCAACCGATGATGGCCACTAGCCCGACCAGGACAATGACCGCCACGATGGCGATGACCGTGGTCGAGACGTGAAACCCGCCAGCCGGCGAAGCCGCGGGGGCCAGGAACATGCCGCCAGACTCCAGGGTCATTCCGCCGCCTCCAGCATTGCCCGGCCGGCGCGTTCGGCGATGCGGCGCTCGATCTCGGGGCGGAAGTGTCGGATCAGGCCCTGGATCGGCCACGCCGCAGCATCGCCCAGGGCGCAGATGGTGTGGCCCTCGATCTGCTTGGTGACGTCGAGCAACTTGTCGATATCCCGGACCTCGGCGTCGCCCTCGCGCAGTCGCTCCATCATGCGCCACATCCAGCCGGCTCCCTCACGGCAAGGCGTGCACTGGCCGCAGCTCTCGTGCTTGTAGAAATAGCTGATCCGGCTGATCGCGCGAACGATGTCAGTGGACTTGTCCATGACGATCACCGCCGCGGTGCCGAGGCCGGAGCCGAGTGCCTTCAGGCCGTCGAAGTCCATCGGCGCGTCCATGATCTCGGCGGCCGGAACCAGCGGGACCGAGGACCCGCCGGGGATGACCGCCAGCAGATTGTCCCACCCGCCGCGGATTCCGCCGGCATGCCGGTCGATCAGCTCGCGGAACGGGATCGACATGGTCTCTTCGACCGTGCACGGGCAGTTCACGTGGCCGGAGATCTGGAAGAGCTTCGTACCTTCGTTCTTCTCGCGGCCGAAGCCAGCGAACCATTCCGCGCCGCGGCGGAGGATGGTCGGTACGACCGCGATGCTCTCGACATTGTTGACCGTCGTCGGGCAGCCGTAGAGGCCGGCGCCCGCGGGGAACGGCGGCTTCAAACGCGGCTTGCCCTGCTTCCCCTCGAGGCTTTCGAGCATCGCCGTTTCTTCGCCGCAGATGTAGGCGCCCGCACCACGGTGAACGAACAGGTCGAAGTCGTAGCCTGAGCCGGCAGCGTTCTTACCGAACAGGCCGGCGTCGTAGCATTCCTGCACCGCCTTCCGCAGGACCTCGGTCTCGCGGATGAACTCGCCGCGGATGTAGATGTAGGCCGCCCTCGCGCGCATCGCGAAAGCCGCGATCAGCGCGCCTTCGAGCAGCTTGTGCGGATCGTGGCGGATGATTTCCCGGTCCTTGCACGATCCGGGCTCGGATTCGTCGGCGTTGATGACCAGGAAGTTGGGTTTGCCGGGCTTGGGCTCCTTGGGCATGAAGCTCCACTTCATGCCAGTCGGGAAGCCCGCGCCCCCACGGCCGCGCAGCCCCGACGCCTTCACCTGATCGATGATCGCGTCCTGCCCGATCGCCATCAGCGCCTTGGTGTTGTCCCAGTCGCCGCGCTGTTGCGCCGCCTTCAGATATGGCGACTGGAAGCCGTAGAGATTGGTGAAGATGCGGTCCTTGTCCGCAAGAGGCCCGGTATAGCCCATCAGAACGCCCCCGCCTGGTGCGCGAGGAAGAGGGCAACCAGGACGATGACGGCGAGCACCGCGAACTTCGCGATCCCGACGACGAACCGGAAGGCGAGGAACGCGAGCACGACCGCGACGATGATGGCGACGATCGTCATTTGAGCCGCTTCGTCCCAAGCTTGTTCTGCGCGAACATCACGATGCCGACGCACAGCGCGAGGATGATCGCGAGCTTCGCGATCTTCAGAACTACGCCAATCAGCAGGATGCCGAGGATTACTGCGATGATGAGCCCGATCATGCGCTTTCTCCCGCCGTCGCCGTCCATTGCGGGCGATAGTCGTAGTTGCGTTCGGCCATCTTCTTGAGGGTGGTCGGGCCGCCTTCGGGGCAGCTCGTCTGCCGGCCGTCCTGCGGACCCGGCCTGGGGTGCTCGCCGCGGGCCAGTGCGTCGAGGACTGCGCCCATGCTCTCCTCGGTCAGGTCCTCGTAATTGTCGTCGTTGATCTGGACCATCGGCGCGTTAGCACAGGCGCCGAGGCACTCGACCTCGGTCAGCGTGAACAGCCCATCCTCGGTTGTCTTGCCCTTCTTGAGGCCGCGCTTGGCGCAGGCCGCGAACACGTCGTCAGAACCGCGCAGCATGCACGGCGTCGTCCCGCACACCTGCACGTGGAAACGGCCGACCGGCTCGAGATTGAACATGGTGTAGAAGGTCGCGACCTCGAGCACGCGGATGTACGAAGTGTCGAGCTCCTTCGCCACGAACTCCATCACCGGGATGGGCAGCCAACCCTGCGTGTTCGCCTCCGCCCCGACCTGCCGCTGCGCGAGGTCGAGCAAAGGGATCACCGCCGAGACCTGCCGCCCCTCGGGATAGAAGGAGATGAACTCCTTCGCCTTGCGCGCATTTTCGGGCGTCCACTGGAAGCCTTCCCAGCGGGCGCGCTGCTCGGGGCTGTCGAGAATTCCCGCCTGGCCGGCCATCAGCGATCCACCTCTCCGAACACGACGTCGATGGCGGAGAGCACCGCGGTGGTGTCCGCGAGCATGTGGCCCTTCATCATGAAGTCCATCGCCTGAAGGTGCGAGAAGCCGGTCGGGCGGATCTTGCACCGATACGGCCGGTTGGTGCCGTCGGCGACGAGATAGACGCCGAACTCGCCCTTCGGGCTCTCCGTTGCCACGTACACCTCACCCGCCGGCACGTGATAGCCTTCGGTGTACAGCTTGAAGTGGTGGATGAGCGCCTCCATCGAGGTCTTCATCTCCGAGCGTGACGGCGGGAACACCTTGCGGTCCTCGCTTCCGACCGGTCCCTTCGGCATTTCCTTGAGGCACTGGCGCATGATCTTCGCCGACTGCCGTACTTCCTCGACGCGGACCATGAAGCGGTCGTAGCAATCACCGTTGGTGCCGACCGGGATGTCGAAGTCCATCCGGTCATAGACTTCGTAAGGCTGCGAGCGGCGGATGTCCCACGGGATGCCAGACGCGCGGATCATCGGACCGGAGAAGCCCCACGCGATCGCGTCTTCTTTGCTGACAATGCCAATGTCGACATTGCGCTGCTTGAAGATGCGGTTGTCGGCGACAAGGCTGATGGCGTCCTCGAACAGCTGCAGCCGGTGGTCGAGCCAGTCGCCTAGGTCGACCAGCATCTTCTCAGGCAGGTCGTAGCGAACGCCGCCGACGCGGAAGTAATTGGCGTGCATGCGCGCGCCGGACGCGCGCTCATAGAATTGCAGCGTGTCCTCGCGCACTTCGAACAGCCACAGGTTGGGCGTCATCGCGCCAACGTCCATGATGTGGCTGCCGAGGTTGAGCATGTGGTTCGAGATGCGGGTCAACTCCGCCATCAGGGTGCGGATGTATTGAGCGCGGATGGGGATCTGGAGGCCCATCAGCTTTTCGATGGCCAGCACGAAGCCATGCTCCATGCACATCGGCGAGCAGTAATCGAGCCGGTCGAAGTAGGGCAGCGCCTGCGCGTAGGTCTTGTACTCGATCAGCTTCTCCGTGCCGCGGTGGAGAAGGCCGATATGCGGGTCGACGCGCTCGACGATCTCGCCGTCGAGCTCCATGATCAGGCGAAGCACGCCGTGCGCCGCTGGATGCTGCGGGCCGAAGTTGATCGTGTAGTTGCTGATCGCCTCGTCGCCCGGATCGCGCGGATGGCCGAGTTCCTGCCCTTCGGCCGCGCCGCCGACGCTAATTTCGACGCGGCGAGGCTTCTTCGGCCTGACACCGGTGCCGCCGGACGGAAGTGTGTCGGTGCGAGTGTCGGTCATCCCGCGCTTCCAGTCGGCCGGCGCCGGCTCGATCCGCGCGGCTTCGGATCAGGTACATCGCTCGGCTTGCTGACTTCCTTCGCCGCCTTGGCAGCGCGAGGCTTGCGCGCTTCCCTGGTTGCCTGGACGTCGCCCGGCTTGCCGGCGCCGGTGTCGGATGGCTTCTCGGTCGTCTTCGGCGTCCTGGCCCGAGTATTCGGGTTCTCGCTCTTCGGCGGAGGAGCGTTGGGCGCCGGGGCCGGCGACGGCGCACCGCCGGCTTCGGCGGTCGCCTTCTCATCGCCCGGCAGCCGGTATTCAGGGCCTTCCCACGGCATCAGGAAATCGAACGTGCGGAAATCCTGCGGGAGCGAAACCGGCTCATAGACCACGCGCTTCTCCGCCTCGGAATAGCGCAGCTCCACATGGCCCGTCAGCGGGAAGTCCTTGCGGAAAGGATAGCCCTCGAAACCATAGTCGGTGAGGATGCGACGCAGGTCCGAATTGCCGCTGAACGCGACACCGTACATGTCGAACACCTCGCGTTCGAGCCAGCCAGCGACGGGCCACAGGCCGGTGACGCTCGGGACCGGCGTCGCTTCGTCGGTCGTCACCTTGACCTTGATGCGGCGGTTCTTGGTCAGCGAGAGCAGGCAGTAATTGACGTCGAACCGCTCGGCACGTTCGGGATAATCGACGCCCGCAATCTCCATCAGCTGCTGATATTCGAGGCCTGGCGTATCGCGGAGAGCGCGGCACACCTCGACGATGCTCTCGCGGCGCACCGTCAGCATAAGTTCGCTCACATGCTCTACGGCATCGAGCAAAGCGTCGCCGAGCGCCTTCCTGGCAGCGTCGATAACGCCTTCATCCGAAGCCATCTTCGGAACGTGGGTTGCGAGCTGGACGGCCATCAGCGCTCGATGGTCCCTTCACGGCGGATTTTCCGCTGCAGCTGCAGGATTCCGTAGAGCAGCGCCTCAGCGGTGGGCGGGCAGCCGGGCACGTAGATATCGACCGGAACGATGCGGTCGCAGCCGCGCACGACGCTGTAACTATAGTGGTAGTAGCCGCCGCCATTGGCGCAGCTGCCCATCGATATGACGTAGCGCGGTTCGCTCATCTGATCGTAGACCCGCCGCAGCGCCGGAGCCATCTTGTTGCAGAGTGTGCCCGCGACGATCATTACGTCCGACTGGCGCGGCGATGCGCGCGGGGCCGCCCCGAACCGCTCGAGGTCGTAGCGCGGCATGTTCACGTGGATCATCTCCACCGCGCAGCAGGCGAGGCCGAATGTCATCCACCACAGCGATCCCGTCCGTGCCCAGGTGAACAGATCCTCTGCGGTCGTGACCATGAAGCCCTTTTCGTCGAGGTTTCGCCGAAGCTCCTCGAGATGCTTCCTTTCGATGTCCCCAGGAACGAGCCCGGCCAGTCGCGCGAGTTCGTTCTCGTTCGGCATCGGGTCTTCGTCGGGGCGGAGCATCACTCCCATTCGAGCGCTCCCTTCTTCCACGCGTAGGCGAGACCGAGGCCGAGCTCGATCAGGAACACCACCATGGCCGCCCAACCCGTCCACTTGGTGAAGCTCAGGCTGACCGCCCACGGGAACAGGAACGCGGCTTCGAGGTCGAAGACGATGAACAGGATTGCGACGAGGTAGAAGCGCACGTCGAACTCAGCGCGCGCGTCCTCGAACGCGGGGAACCCGCACTCATATTCGCTGAGCTTGGCCGGGTCCGGCTGGTGAGCGCCAGTGAAGCGCGCGACGATCATCGGCAGCACGACAAACGCCGTGCTGAGGCCCAGCGCGATGATCAGGAACAACAGGATCGGCAGGTAGCCGAAGGCGACGCTTGCCAAAGGGAATACTCCGGGGGCTTCGAAAACTTGGCGCCCCTCTAGGACAGCGAACCCAGAGCCGCAACACCGCGGAGGCCTGAAAATGGCGCCTTATTGCACCCTGCAGTCGGCAGTGAGCGGCACTGCAAGGATGGTCGCGCCGGAAGTGCGTGTCGGCTCTTTCTCGATATCGGCCCAGCCCGAGCCCGAAACGATCAGCAGCTGCTTGCCGTCGTAGGCAATCTGCGTCGGGTCGGAGAGGTTCGCCAGTTCATCAAAGGTCAGCGCGCTTTCGCCGGCCGAGATGCCGACGAGCATCCCGGGGGATGCGCCGTTGTAGATACCGAAATAGGCCGAGCCGCAGGCGGCAATTCCGTCGATGCCACGCAGCGGCTTACCGTCCTGCCTCCGCAGGATCGTTCTCGTTCGTGTCGTCAGATCTACAGTGCCAACGCCCTCGTTATAGTCCGCGACCAGCAGGCGCTTGCCGTCAGGCGACAGCGCCGTGCCTTGCGCGCTCTTGCCGACGCCGGGCTTGATCAACGGAACGAGGCTGAAGCCGCTCTTGCCGAAGCCATAGACAGCTCCGTTCTGGCTATCGCTGACAAACACGCCGCGGGTACTCGCGGAGACGTCGCCCGGATGAAAGCTTCCAGTGAGGGGCGTCATGCGCGTCATCAGCTTTCCACCGGCAGTCAGCGCTACCAGCGCGCCGCGATCGCATGGCGTGATACCCGGAACGCCTTGCGGGCAGTCCGCCGCAACCCAAAGGCGATGCCGCGTCCTATCCCACGCCAGCCCGAAGGGGTGCAGTCCCGCAGGCAGGGTTGCAATCGAGCGGCAGGTGGTTCGGCACGCGAGGATCTGACGGTCGAGAATGCTCGATACGAATATCGTGTCGCCGTCGCTGGCGACGCCTTCCACGAGGCGATGCTTGGGATTGATCGTGAAGAGCGTCTGCGGCTGGACCGCGGCTGCAGCAGCCAAGGCCAGCAGCCCGATCAGCGGATAGCTCCCCCGACAAGCTTCTGCAGCTTCGAGTGGATTGCCGACGACCCGGCGACATATTCGCCGCGTTCGAAGCAGCGGTCCGAGCCGCGATAATCGGTCACGAACCCTCCCGCCTCACGTACCAGCAGAACCCCGGCCGCCGTGTCCCACAGGTCGAGGTCGTCTTCCCAGAAGCCGTCCATCCGTCCGGCGGCCACCCAGGCCAGGTCGAGCGCGGCCGAGCCAAAGCGACGAATGCCCGCCACTTGCGGGGCAACCGCGTTGTAGATCTTGGCCCATTGCGGGATGTCACCACGTCCAAGGAACGGGATGCCCGTGCCAATCAAAGTGTCGGCAAGGTCCCGACGGGCGGAAACGCGGAGCCTGGCGTCATGAAGCCACGCGCCCCGGCCCTTTTCCGCCCAGAAGCCCTCGTCGGTGAGCGGCTGATAGACAAGGCCCTGCGTGATTTCCGTCCCGCCGGCCGGCTTCCGCTCCTCAACTGCGATCGAGATCGAGAAGTGCGGCACGCCGTGAAGGAAGTTGGTCGTTCCATCCAACGGATCGACGATCCAGCGCGGCTTCTCGGGATTGCCCTGGATCTCGCCCCCTTCCTCGAGCAGCATGCCCCAGTCGGGCCGCGCGTTCCGCAGCTCCTCGACGATCGTCTGCTCGGAGCGCTTGTCGGCCATCGAAACGAAGTCGGCGGGTCCCTTGCGGCTGACCTGCAGCTGTTCGACCTCGCCGAAGTCCCGCCGAAGCCGCGGCGCCGCCTTGCGGGCGGCGCGGGTCATAACGGTGATCAGGCCGGAGTGGGAAGCCATCGGTTAGTCCGCACGCCGGACATATTCCCGGTTGTAAACATCCACCACGATCCGCGTGCCGCTGGTGATGTGCGGCGGAACGAGGACCTTTACGCCGTTGTCGAGCACGGCCGGCTTGTAGCTGGAGCTTGCCGTCTGGCCCTTCACCACGGCATCGGCCTCGACGATCGTCGCCTCGATCTGGTCGGGCAGCTGAACGCTGATCGGCCGCTCGTTGTAGAGCTCCATCACCACGTCCATTCCGTCCTGGAGAAACGCAGCCGGCTCGCCAATCAGGTCCTCGGGCAGGGACACCTGCTCATAATTGTCCTTGTCCATGAAAACGAGCATGTCGCCGTCTTGGTAGAGGAACTGGAAGTCCTTGGTGTCGAGCCGCACGCGCTCTACGGTCTCGGCGGAGCGGAAGCGGACGTTGGTCTTGCGGCCGTCGATGAGGTTCTTCATCTCGACCTGCATGTAGGCGCCGCCCTTGCCGGGCTGCGTGTGCTGGATCTTCACGGCGCGCCAGATACCGCCCTCATATTCGATGATGTTGCCCGGACGGATGTCCACGCCGCTGATCTTCATGGATCGCCTACCTGATGAGACTGAATGGAAAGAGCCGGCGCGGCTCCTAGCCGCTGGCCTTTTTCCCGGCAAGCAGCGGAAAAGGATTGATCGGCGTTCCCTGCCACCAGCGCTCGCCGTTTCCCATCGTGTTGACGGCGAAATGGAGGTGCGGGCCGGCCGCGCTCGCGTCGCCCGTGTGGCCGACGAGGGCGATGACCTGACCGCGCTTGATGTCCTGGCCTTCGTGGAGACCGGGCGCGTAGCGCTGGAGGTGCGCGTAATAGTACATCCACTTCTGGTCGGGTGAGCGGACGTAGATCGTGATTCCACCGCGGGCCGAATTGAACAGTTTCTCGACCTTGCCATCCGCTGCGGCGATGACCGGCGTCCCTTCCGAGGCCATGATGTCGATTGCGTCATGCCGACGGCCGGCTCCGCGCGCCTCGTCATAGGTGTCGGTGAGCTGGTCCTGCTTCACTCCCGTCACCGGTATGGCCAGTCCCGAGGGACCTGTGATGACCTGCTCCGCCACGGTCACCGGCGCCCCCTGCTCGGGCTTTACGGTCACGACGCTGCCACTGCGCGCGACGGTGGCGGGCTTCGAGGGCACGTAATTGTAGAACCAGATCCAGAAAGCGCTGACCAGGACCGCCGTGAAAACGGCGCTGAACAGGGTTGTCGCGGCGATCCTCAGCTCTTGCCTCCTAAGCCACGAAATAAGCGGTGAAGCCGGGCTTCATCATCCGCGAAAGACGCATCACGTCCCAATTGGTGAGCCGCAGGCAGCCGTGACTCTCCGTATGCTGGATAGTTTGAGGCTCGTTCGTCCCGTGGATGCCGTAATGCTCCTTCGTGAGGTCGATCCATGCGACACCGACAGGTCCATTCGGACCGGGCGGAAGCTTCTGCTCCGCCTTGTCGTCCGCGACATCCCAGAACAGGTCCGGCTGGTAATTGAAAGGCGGAAGGAACGAATATGTCGTCGTCTTCCATGTGCCGAGCGGAAGTGGGTCGTGACCCGATCCGGTGGTGACGGGGAATTGGGCGACGAGGGTGCCCGGCGGGACCGAAGGCGAACTGCCTTTGCCCTTGGCATTCTTGTCTGCCTTCGACGCGTCAGCATCCGAAGCCGCGTCGTTCGCTCCCTTCTTGTAGACCTTGAGCGTCCCGTCGCTCTTGTCCACGACGATGAAATCGCCCTGCGGCTCGTTCCCATCGACGTTGAGCATGTTCAGGAGCTGCTTCTGCTTGTCGTTGATCGTGCCGCCATAGTCGCGCGAACCCGGGCTCACATTCGGCAAACGCAGCGTCTGCCCCGGTCCGATCAGCTTGTCGGGCCCGTTCAACGCGACCACCGTGTCTGGCGTGGTGTGATAGCGCTCGGCGACTTTCTCGAGCATGTTGCGGTAGCCGAGGAACTTCAGCTTCGCCTGATCCTCCGGCTTCTTCGGGAACGGGTACACAAACGGCCCGGACACGTCGTCGGCGGCCAGCTTGACCATAATCGTCGACGTTCGGTTCTGCTGCAGCAGCGCCTGGCGCGTCGGCGTGTCGAGCTTGCCCGAGACTTGCAGCCCATTCGCTTCCTGGAAGCCCTTGATCGCCTGCGTCAGCGAAGTGCCCTTGCGCCCGTCGATGACGCCAGGGGAGAAGCCGGCGCTGTCGAGCAGCACCTGCGCGTGGAACAGTTCGCCGGTGATCGGTGAGCCACGTGTTCCCGGTGGAAACCAATCGCTGCTCTTTGCGGCACCAGGCTTCTGCGTCTGTTGTGCCACCGCGGCGGCAGCAACGGCGCCGAGGGCAATCGAAGCAAGAAGGACACGCAACGCAACTCTCCACGGGAATCAATGGTTCGAGGCTGCAACGATGCAGGCTCCAAACGTTTCCCAAATCCGCAAACCTACCATTCACGTCGGCTGCTCGGGCTGGGTGTACAAACACTGGCGCGGCATCCTTTATCCGGAAGGGCTGCCGCAGCGGCTCTGGTTCAAGCGTTACTCGGATGAATTCGACACGGTCGAAATCAACGCGAGCTTCTATCGCGTTCCGAAGCCGGAAACGTTCGATGGCTGGCGCGACAAAGCGCCGAAGGGTTTCCGATATGCGGTGAAGGTGAACCGCTTCATCACGCACCTGAAGAAGCTGGTCGCCGTCGAGGACGCGCTGGGCGAATTCGTCGCCTTGGCGCGGAAGCTCGGACCAGCGCTAGGGCCCCTGCTCTATCAGCTCCCGCCAAGCCTCAAGCTGGACCTCGACCGGCTGGAAACGTTCCTCAAACTGATCCCCAGAGACCTCAGCAACGTTTTCGAGTTCCGCAACAAGAGCTGGTACGTGCCCGAGCTCTACACGCTCCTCGACCGCTACGGCGCATCGTTCTGTGCCCACGATATGCCGGGATCGAAGACCGAGCGCATTGCCGTCGGCCCGATCGCCTACATCCGGTTCCACGGCGGCGAGGGCAAATATTGGGGCCGCTATTCGGACGAAGGGCTGCTCAGCTGGACCGACTGGATCCTGGAGCAGTCACGTCAGGGCCGCAGCGTCTGGTGCTATTTCAACAATGACATCCACGGACACGCCATTCACGACGCGCAGACGCTCAAGTCGATGGGCAGACAGGTGAACCGGTAAGCCTGCCTTCGAACGCCTTCACCGCAGCGGCCGGATCATCGTTGCCCCACACGGCCTGGCACACGGCCAGAAAATCCGCACCCGCATCGACCAGCGGCTTAGCGTTGTCGGCCGTGATCCCGCCAATCGCAACGCATGGTATTTCAAACACGGCCGACCACCAGCTCAGGATGGAGGGGTCGGGACGGTAGTGCGACGGCTTTGTGGTCGTCGGATAGAAGGCACCGAATGCGACATAGTCGGCGCCGGCCTCCCCAGCATCCATGGCCAGATGGCGGCTGTCGTGGCACGTCTTCCCGATCTGAGCGGATGGCCCGAGCAGCGCCCTCGCCTCGCGGATATCGCCGTCGCTCTGTCCGAGGTGCACGCCATCGGCTCCGAGCCGCTTCGCCAGGCTCATGCTGTCGTTGACGATGAACGCAACATCCGCATCGGCACAGATGCGCTGCAGCGGCTCAGCGAGCCGTGCCAGCTGGTGGTCGTCCACGTCCTTCACCCGAAGCTGGAATGCCACGGCGAGGCCCGGCTCAAACGCCGCCTTCAGGCGGTCCGGAAACGCTACGCCAACGTCCTGCGGGCTAATCAGGTAAAGCCTCGCAGGCTCGGTCCGCGGCGCGGGCGGGAAGTCGAGCGGATTGAACTCGGCTTCGTCCAAGGTCAGGCCGGCACCCGCGCGGTCGATGCCTGGTAGATCTCGTCGATCGCCGTGCCGAGCGTATGGTTGAATTCCTCGTCGCTCTGTTGCGCGCGAAGGTCCGACAGGAGAGCGCGGCTGAAGCTTGCGATCATGCCGGGGTTCTTGGCGAGCTCACGGCACGCTTCCTCGCGGCTGAAACCGCCGGAGAGCGCCACGACACGAAGCACCTTCGGGTGGTCCACCAGCGGCTGGAACAGGCCGGGTTTCGCAGGGATTGAAAGCTTCAACATCACCCGCTGGCCGTCGGGAATCTCATCGAGCTCGTCCAGGATCGCGCTCAGCAGCAGATCATCGCTCTCGGCGCGGTCCGCACTCTTGATGTTCACCTCCGGCTCGATGATCGGCATCAGGCCGTGGGCGAGCACCTGCTTCGCGACCTCAAACTGCTGCGCGACCAGCACGGCGATGCCTGCCGCGTTCGCCTGATTGATCACCGAGCGCTCCTTGGTGCCGAACACGCCCAGGGACTTCGCGCGCTGGAGCAAGCCATCGAGCTCCGGCATCGGCTTCATCAGCTGGACGCCATTCTCTTCGGCTTCCAAGCCCTTGTCGATCTTGATGAACGGCACGATGCCCTGATCGATCAGCGCCTGCGGCGTCGGCTTGCCGTCGACCTGCCCGTCCATGGTCCGCTCGAACAGGATCGCGCCGATCACCTTGCCGTTTCCAAAGCAGGGGGACGTGATGATGCGCGAGCGCATCTGGTGGATGAGGCCGAACATCTCCTCATCGCTGGCCCATGCGTCGCCGTCGATGCCGTAACCCTTGAGGGCCTTGGGCGTGGATCCTCCCGACTGGTCCAGCGCAGCGATAAAGCCGTCGCCCTGTTCCATTTTCGCGTTCATCTCTTCATTCGTCGTTGTCATCGTTCACCCTGTTCAGCTGTTCGGAACGGCTGCCGAAGGCGGACCTTTAAGTTCCACCCCATTGCCCTCCGGATCCCTCAAGTAAATCGACGGTCCGTCACCGTCCGCGCCATAACGTGATTTGATCTCCGCTTCGATGCCGTGGCTCTTCAGCGCGGCCAGTATGGCGTGCCCATCCCATGGCCGGACCCGAAATGCCACATGGTCGACGTTGCGACCCTCCGATCCCGGGCCAGCTCCGCCCAACCGGCCAAGCTGCCCTTCCACGGGAACCAAGTCGATCATCATCTCGCCGAGACGCAGGTGATGGAGACCGATGTCTCCGCGGCGGCGATCCCATCGGCCGCCGAGCACGTCGATGTAGAATGCGCCGACCTTCTCCACGTCCGCTACGCGGAGCACCACGTGGTCGACGGACCGCACGTTGATCATTGGGCTTCGAGAGCAGCGACGCCCGGGAGCGTACGCCCTTCCATCCATTCGAGAAACGCTCCGCCCGCCGTCGAGACGAAGCTGAAATCCTGTGCACCGCCGGCGTGGTTCAGCGCGGCCACCGTATCACCCCCGCCCGCGACCGACACGAGCGAGCCTTCCTTCGTCAGCGCTGCGGCGGTCTTTGCAAGCGCAACCGTCGCGGCATCGAACGGCGGCGTCTCAAACGCACCGAGCGGACCGTTCCAAACGAGGGTGCGGCAAGTCTTAAGCACGTCCGCGAGCGCCTCGACCGCGGCAGGTCCGACGTCGAGGATCATTTCGTCGGACTGAACCTCGTGCACGTTGCAGATGCGCAGGCTCGGCGGGTTGGGCGCGAATTCCTTGGCGACCACGACATCGTAAGGCAGGTGGATCGTGCAGCCCGCCTGCTCGGCCCGGTCAAAGATCGAATTGGCCTCACCCGTGAGATCGTGCTCGAACAGCGACTTGCCGACATTGACGCCGCGGGCTGCGAGGAAGGTGTTGGCCATGCCGCCGCCGATGATCAGGTGATCGACCTTCCCGACGAGGTTGCCGAGCACAGCAAGCTTGGTCGAGACCTTGGCGCCGCCGACAACTGCGGCAACGGGGCGCTCGGGATCGCCGAGCGCGCGTTCGAGCGCCTTTAGCTCCGCCTCCATCGCGCGGCCGGCAAAGCTCGGCAGGTAATGAGTAATTCCCTCAGTGGACGCGTGCGCCCGGTGCGAAACAGAGAAAGCGTCGTTGACGTAATAATCGCCCAGCGCGGCCATCCGCTTCGCCAGCACTGGATCATTCTTCTCTTCACCCGGGTGGAAGCGCGTGTTCTCGAGGATGCCGATGTTGCCCGGCAGCATCGTTGTAATGGCGCGTTGCGCCTCCGGCCCCTGGCAGTCCTCAATGAAGCGTACCGAGCGGCCCGCAAGCCGGTGCACGGGCATCACCAGCTGAGCCGTCGACATGTCGGGCCGGATCTCGCCTTTCGGGCGCCCGAAATGCGACAGCAGGAGCACGATCGCATTTCGGTCGCTGAGCTCCAGCACCGTCGGCAGCATCGCGCGAAGTCGCGTGTCGTCGGTGACGGACGCGCCGTCCATCGGCACGTTGAGATCGACACGCACGAGTACCTTCTTGTCGGTCAGATCCTCCGGCAGGTCGTCGAGGGTCTTGAAGCGGGTCATTTATGCACTCGAATTTTCACCGATCTCCACTGATCTTCGCACTGACGCGCTGGCTGCCGATGCCCCGGAACGCCATTCAACCAAACGCCAAGACCCATAACTTCACAGCAGGACTGTAGGACAGCCTAGGCCAGCTTCCCCATCGCCGCGGCCGTGTCGACCATGCGGTTCGAGAAACCCCATTCGTTGTCATACCAGCTGAGGACGCGCACCAGCTTGCCGTCAAGCACCGCGGTTTCAAGGCTGTCGACGGTCGAGCTCGCCGGCGTGTGCATCAGGTCGATCGAGACCAGCGGTTCGTCGGTGTAGTCGAGGATGCCCTTCAGGCGTGCCGTCTGCGACGCATCCTTGAGAATCTGGTTCACCTCATCCCGGGTCGTATCGCGCTTGGGCGTGAAAGTGAGATCCACCAGGCTGACGTCCGGCACCGGAACGCGGATCGCCGATCCGTCGAGCTTGCCCTTCAGTTCCGGAAGCACCTCGCCGACCGCGCGCGCGGCGCCGGTCGTGGTGGGGATCATCGACATGGCGGCCGCACGGGCACGGCGCAGGTCGGAGTGGATCTGGTCGAGGATCTTCTGATCGTTGGTGTAGGCGTGGACGGTGGTCATCAGCCCGCGCTCGATACCGAGCGCATCGTTGAGCACCTTGGCCACCGGCGCGAGGCAGTTGGTGGTGCACGAAGCGTTCGAAACGATCCGGTGCTCGGCGGTGAGCTTGTCGTCGTTAACGCCGTAAACGACCGTCAGGTCGACGCCCTTGGCCGGGGCGGAGATCAGCACCTTCTTCGCGCCCGCTGCGATATGCTTCTCGGCGCTTGCGCGGTCGGTGAAGAAGCCGGTGCACTCCAGAGCGATTTCGATGCCATTCGCCTTGTGCGGAAGGTTGGCGGGATCGCGCTCGGCGGTCACGTGAATGCGATTGCCGTTGACGATGATGTCGTTCCCGTCGGTCGTTACCTCGCCCGGGAACTTGCCGTGGACGCTGTCGTGCTTGAACAGCCAGGCATTGGCCTTGGCGTCGGCGAGGTCGTTGACCGACACGAGCTCCAGTCCGCAGTCGGGCCGCTCGAGGATCGCGCGGGCGACCAGCCGGCCGATGCGGCCGAAGCCGTTGATTGCAACTTTCGTCATTGAATGCCTCTTTTTGTCATGAAGTCGGTGATGCGGATGGCGATCTTGTCGGGCGTCAATCCGAAATAGTCGTAGGCGTCCGGCGCCGGTGCGGAGACGCCGAACCGGTCGATTCCGATGCGAAGCCCGTGAAGACCCGTGTAGCGCTCCCAGCCGAAGGTCGTGCCCGCCTCGATCGAGACGCGCAAAATCTCGCGGTTGCTGACGTCCGGCAGGATTTCCTCACGGTAATCCCACGGCTGCGCGTCGAAACGCTCGGTGCAGGGCATGGACACCACGTCGGTACCGATCCCCTGCGCTTCAAGCTTTTCGGCGGCATCGAGCGCAATCTCCACCTCGGAGCCGGTCGCGAGGATGATCACCTTGCGCCCGTTCTGGGCGTCCTTGAGGCGATAAGCGCCGCGGGCGCAAAGGTTCTCGCCCGTTTTTTCCATCCGCACCGGCCGCAGATTCTGACGAGTGAGCGCTAGAATGCTTGGGTGCTCGCTGGTCAGCGCGAGCGCCCAGCATTCCGCCGTCTCAACGGCGTCCGCCGGGCGATAGACATCGAGCTGCGGCATGGCGCGAAGGCTCTGAAGATGCTCGATCGGCTGATGGGTCGGTCCGTCTTCGCCCAGACCGATAAAATCGTGGGTCATCACGTAGATCACCCGGGCTTCCTGCAGCGCCGACAGCCGGATCGCCGGCCGCGCATAATCGGTGAAGACAAGGAAGGTGCCGCCGTACGGAATGACCCCGCCGTGGAGCGCCATGCCATTCATCGCGGCGGCCATGCCAAATTCGCGGATGCCGTAATAGATGTAGCGCCCGGCGTAATTCTCGGCGGTCAGCGGCTCGATATTCTTGGTCTTCGTATTGTTCGAGCCGGTCAGATCCGCCGACCCACCAATCGTGGCCGGAATGGCCGCGTTGATCGCCTCCAGCGCCATTTCCGACGCCTTGCGAGTAGCAACCGACTTCTGGTCGGCGAACAGCTTGTCGACGTAGGGTCTGAGCCAGGCGTTGCTCACCTTGCCGTTGAGGCGGGCCAGAAACTCGTCCTTCCGGCCGCTCTGCTCCAGCCGGTCGTTCCACAGCGCATGATCGACCGCGCCGCGCTTCCCGGCTGCCCGCCAGGCGTTGAGCACATCATCGGGAACCGAGAATTCCTTCGGCTCCAGCCCAAGCTCTGCCCGAGCCGCCTCGACCTCGTCCTTGCCGAGTGCGGCGCCATGCGTCGCAGCTGTACCCTGCTTGTTGGGTGCGCCGTAGCCGATGATCGTGCGGCAGCGGATCAGGCTCGGCCGCGGATCCGCTAGCGATTCCTCGATCGCACGGCTGACGTCGTCGGCATTGAGCCCATCGCATTTAGTCACATGCCATTGCGCAGCCTTGTGCCGGGCAACGACGTCCTCGTTGCGTGACAGGTCCGTCGAGCCATCGATCGTAATGCTGTTATCGTCCCACAGGACGATCAGACGCCCGAGCTTGAGATTGCCGGCAAGGCCGATAGCCTCGTGATTCACACCCTCCATCAAATCGCCGTCGCCGGCGATGACGAAGGTGCGGTGATCGACCAGGTCGTCGCCGTAGACGGCGTTCAAGTGCCGCTCGGCAACCGCCATGCCGACCGACATCGCCACGCCCTGTCCCAGCGGGCCCGTCGTGACCTCGACTTCGGGTAGCTCGAAATTCTCCGGATGGCCCGCGGTCGGGCTGCCGAGCTGGCGGAAATGCTTGACGTCGTCGAGCGTGGGCCGCGCGTAACCCGTGAGATAGAGGAGCGCGTAGATCAGCATCGATCCGTGCCCCGCGGACAGGATGAACCGGTCGCGGTCGGGCCAGTACGGATCGGCTGCGTCGAACTTCAGGTGCCGCGTGAACAGAGCCGTCGCCGCATCGGCCATGCCCATCGGCATGCCCGGATGTCCGCTGTTGGCGGCTTCGACGGCGTCCATCGCCAATGCGCGAATGGCGTTTGCGAGACGGCGGTCAGACGGCTGCATGACGCTCCAGGACTGGGTTCGGTGAGGCCCGTGAGCACGGGCGCTGGCGCGGCCCCTTTGTCGGGTGAGCCGTGCAGCGTCAATGCTTGCCGGGGATTGACAACTTGCGTAGCGGTATTCGCATGGACGACGAAGTGCTTGATTTCGCATTCGAGCGCGCAGATCGCGCCCTTCAAAGGATTGAACGCGCACTTGCCCGGCGCCAGCCGGCACCGGCGCGCGACGACCAGCTTCGCGCCAAGGTCCAGGAAGTCGTCGAGGAACTGGACGAGCTGATCCGGCAGGCGGCCGCATGATGGCCGCGATGGTCGACATCACGATCGCGGGGCGCACTTACCAGGTCGCGTGCCGCGAGGGCGAAGAGGATAACCTGCGCTCTGCGGCGCGCCTCGTCGACGGCAAGAGCCGGGAGGCTCTCGCGGGACTCGGAACTCTCTCGGAGTCGCGCCAATTCCTGTTCGCGTCGCTGCTTCTCGCTGACCAGCTGATCGAAAAGCCGGGAGAGGATGGCGCGCCGTTCGTAGCCGCGGGTCCCGACCCCCGCCTCCTAGGCCGGGCCGAATCGCTCGCCGAGCGCCTCGAAGCGCTTGCGGAGGCACTTGAGGGCGAGACTGCGAATCCCTAAGTTCGAACGCGACGGGCACTACCCGGTGCGAGCCTTCGGAAAATCCCTGAGGCGATTAAATCCACTTGGGAGCTGACCCTGCTCCAGACCCTGGTTTGGAGCATTCGGCGCCCACCTGACGTTTTGGCGTCAGAGGATTTTAGGGCAAACGGCCATGGTGGTCCCGTCACCCCCCTTCCCGCCGGGCGGTCGCCCGATCCAGGCGCGGCCTGAAATGGAGCCGCTGTCAAAGGAATTGCTTCGGCGCGCGGCGCTCGACTCGCGTAAGGCCTATGTGCGGACGTTGAGCGACGCGGCGCGGTTCCTGCTCGAGCAGCGCCTCGCTCATCATCTCACCTCACTGTGCGCGGATGCGGCGGTGGTCGGCGGCTATGCCCCTCTCGGGTCGGAGATCAGCCCGCAGGCGGCGACAGAAGAAGCCCGCGCCGTGGGGAGAATCGTCGCCTATCCTGCATTCGATGACCCCGCCAAGCCATTCAAGTTTCGGGCCGGCGACCCGCTCGAACCCGGTCCTTTCGGCATCATGCAGCCCAAGCGAAGGGCACCGGTCGTCGAGCCTGACCTGATTCTCGTCCCCCTTATCGCAATCGACGGTCGCGGAACCCGCCTCGGCCGCGGCAAGGGCCATTACGACCGCGCGCTCGGCCGATTGAAGAAGACGCGAGCACGCCTGATTGGCATCGGCTGGACGTCCCAGATGCTGGCCGACACCATCCCGGCCGACGACTGGGACGTGCCGCTCGACGGCTTCGCGTCACCCGACGGCCTCATAATGTTCAGCTTTTGACAACCATTTCTTCACTCCCTCGGGGGAAAATGCCCGCGAGGAAGAGACTAACCCATGGCAGCAAATACGAAACGGCCTGACGGCCAGCCCGACCGCAGGCGCGCGAACCGCGCGGCCCTGAGCATCGTCGCGACGATGCGCGAAGGCAGCCGGAGCAAGGTCCAGGTCCGCGTCATCGACATTTCTACCGGGGGGTGCCGCATCGAATGCACCTCGGCTGTTCCGGTCGATGCCTGCGTCTGGCTCAGCATCCCGAGCCTCGAGAACCAATATTGCCGCGTCGTCTGGCATTGCCAAGAATTCGTCGGCCTCGAGTTCGAGAAGCCGCTCGCCAATGCAGTGTTCGAAAAGCTCCTCAAGGAGCAGGAGCAACTGCCGGAAAAGACGATCTCGGAGCTGCGCGACATCGCCAGCCGCACGCACTGGCTCGCAACGCAAGCCGATATCGCCGACATCCACATTCTTGCGGAGCTTTCACGCAAGTGCGCCGTCGACGCCGTCGTCGAAGGGTTCAAGCTGAGCGAAACGAAGCGCAAGGGCTAAGCCCTCGCGCTCCCGACAAAAGACTACGCGGCCTTGGCCAGTCCGTTGAGGATCGGGCCGATTCCGCCCGCTTCCTCGATGCACTTGGCGAGCGAGCCACGCGGCAGCTCCTGGTCGATCGCCCAGGCCAGCACCCTCTCGAGCTGCGCGATCATCGAATCGTCGCACATGCCATCGAAGGCGAGCTTCACAACGGGGCGCATGGGCGAGCGCAGCTGGATCTTCAGACCCTGCGCCTCCACGATCCTGAGATACTCCTCGGGACTGTCCTCGGCGTCGAGAGCGAAGTCGTAGGCGGCGCTCAAACCCTCATAGAGCGCCACGTTGGCCTTGAGCTTGGCCATACGCGCCTCATCGGCCTTGGCCCGTACATCGGTCAGTTTGCTCTGCAAGGATCCCTCCGTTGCTGAAGTTGCTTTGTGCGGCTTTTCCTCGGCCGCGGGCTTGGAACTTTCCTCTTTTGCCGGGGCAGCCTGTTCCATGACCGGCTCGACCGTTTTCGGCTCGGCGCGCGACGACGCGTGCTCCTGCTCTTCTCTGGCCGGCGCGGCTGCTTTTGCTTTGGCGACTGCACCTTCCGGCAAAGTCGGTTTCACGTTGACCGCCTTGGTGGCGTAGAACCCGCCTGCCGACGCATCGAACGAGAATCCGGCACCCTTCTTCGAGGTTGGAACGGGCTCGGCCTCGGCAACCGGCAGTTCACCCGCCTGTTCGGCAGCGGCTTCGGGCTCCTCGACCGGGCTATCCAGCTCCAGCACATCCTCGGGAGCGTCCGCGATATCTTCCGGCTCGGCGACGATCTCGGGCGTCTCAGGCTCAACCGCAGCGGTTTCGAGCATCTCCGGCTCAGCTTGAACGACGGCGTCTGGCTGTGCCTCAACTTCGAGTGCCTCGGGCTCTGCCTCGACAACTTCCTCGACTACCATATCGGTGACCTCCGTCACCTCCGGCTCGACTTCTGGCGTTTCCGTCTGATCCTGAACGGCCTCTGTGACTTCCGCGGCTTCGGGCTCATCCTGTCCCGACGCCGCAGCTGCCTTCGCAGCATCGGCCGGGCCGAACGAAACGAAAGCGTAGACGTAATCGACCCAGGCGCCTGCAGAGCTCAGCGGAAGCAAGGTCACCCAGCAGCGGGTCTTTTCGCCGTCGGCCGCGAATTCATCCTCGAACGCGAGGAAATTGCGCGAAACCGCCACGATCGAGAGCTTGCGCGCGATGCTCGACAGCAGGGACGGCCGCGGCGCTTGCGAAATGCGGTCGAAGTCACCGCCGGACCGCAGTTGCTCGCCGAGATGCCGAATCTCGGCATCCTCACCACCACCAATGAGCTCGACCAGGACTGATAAAGGGGCCGCATCCGAAATCTCGAGCGGATCGAGATCACGCAGCGGCGGAAGCTCACGCTCGCCGCGGATCGACAGCCAATAGTCGAGCACGGCCTCATGCTTCTGCCGCTCGGCAGGATCGATCGTCTTGAATGCTTCCAGCAGCTCCGCCGCTGCCGGCTGGTCGCCCGCTTCCATGCCTGCAACAGGCGCGCTCATCTCTTTGCCTCCGCTAAGCCTTCGCGAAGGTTCTGCGCCTCGTGTTTCTTAGAAAGAGTTAACTTCGGCGCACCCGCTCCGGGTCACTTCGCCTTTTTCACCAAATTAACTGTGACAGCCGCCCGAACGAGCGCCTTAAATGCGTTCTCGTCGAGCCTTTCGCCTTCGCGGACGTCGATCGCCCGCCGGGTATTTCCGTCCAGACTCGAGTTGAATAGCCCCGCCGGATCGCCAACCGCGGCCCCGTTCGCAAACGTGAGCTTCACCTTGTCCTTATAAGTTTCGCCGGTGCAGATGATCCCGGCGTGCAACCAGACGGGTACGCCGGAAGGATTCGACGGCTTCCGCCATTTCACCTCCTCCACCACATCAGGGTCGGACTCGCGGATCAGCCGGCGCAGCTGCGCCAATGTCGCACCACGCCAATCGCCGAGCGAGGCAATGCGTTCGTCAATGAGTTGAGAAGCGGATTCTTCCTGAGCGGCCACAGGATTCCTCTTTGATCTATCGCAGCGCCCTACGATGGACCGGCAGATGAAATCTAGATTTGCAGCTGACTTCCGAGCTCGACCACGCGGTTGGTCGGCAGCTTGAAGAACTCCATCGCGCTTTCAGAGCTCTTGAGCATCCAGGCGAACAGCCGCTCCCGCCACAAGGCCATTCCCGGCGTCTTCTTCGACGCGATCAGCTTCTGCCGGCCGAGGAAAAAGCTCGTACTCATCATGTTGAACGCATCGCCGCAGGTCCGGATTCTGGCGAGGTCGCGCGGAATGTCGACTTCCTCCATGAAGCCGTAGTGGAGGATCACGCGGTAGAAGCCTTCCCCTGCGTCATGGACCTCGACTCGCTTTTCCTCGGAGACATGCGGCACTTCCTCGACCTTCACGTTGAGGATCAGCACGCGCTGGTGAAGCACCTGATTGTGCTTGAGATTGTGCAGTAGGGCCGCGGGGACAACGTCTGCGGAGGTCGAAAGAAAGACGGAAGTGCCGCGGACGCGGTGGACCGAGGGTGCGGCCGATTTGATGAACACCGGGAGCGGAAGCGCAGCCTCCGAAAGCCGCTCACGCATCAACTGCCGTCCCTTCGCCCAGGTGGTCAGGACCGTAAAGCTGATCGCGGCGACGAGCAGTGGGAACCAGCCACCGTCGGGGATCTTCGTGATGTTCGAGGCGAAATAAGCACCGTCAACAATAAGGAAGAGACTCGTTGCGCCGATCGCCAGCAGCCGGTTCCACCGCCAGACGTAGAGCATCATCACGCCAAGCATGATCGATGTGATCAGCATCGTACCCGTGACCGCAATACCGTAAGCCGAGGCGAGCTTGGAAGATTCGCGGAAGCCAACAACCAGGACGATCACCATGGCGAGCAGGCCCCAGTTGACGGCCGGAATATAGATCTGACCGTGTGCCTTTTCGCTCGTATGTTCCGTCCGCAGGCGTGGAAGGAAGCCGAGCTGGATTGCCTGATGCGTTACCGAAAAGGCGCCAGATATTACGGCCTGGCTTGCGATGATCGTCGCCGCCGTCGCCAAGAACACCAGCGGAAGCCGCGCCCACCCGGGGGCAAGCATATAGAATGGGTTCGTTGCGGCGGCTGGATGATCCAGCAGAAGCGAGCCCTGTCCCATGTAGTTCAGCACCAGGCACGGGTAGACGAGCGCCAGCCACGACACGCTGATCGCTTTGCGGCCAAAATGACCCATGTCCGCATACAGGGCCTCCGCGCCCGTCACGGCGAGGAACACCGAACCAAGCGCCAGAAAGGCCAGCTTCGGGTTGTAGGTGAAGAACTTGAGCGCCCAGATCGGGTTGATGATCCCGATGATTTCCGGGTGCCGCGCGATGTTCATCACGCCGAGCGTCGCCAGAACGGCGAAATAAACCAGCATCACGGGCGCGAAGAGATTGCCCACCTTTGCAGTGCCTCTCGCTTGCACGAGGAAGAGCGCGACGAGAATTCCAATCGAGATTGGCACCACGAGCGGTTGAAGCCCGGCCTGAACGATCGTCAGGCCCTCGACTGCCGACAGCACCGAGATCGCCGGTGTGATCATTGCGTCGCCGTAGAATAGGCAAGTTGCCAGTACCCCGAGGATCACAAGCGTCGGCGTCCACTTCTTCTTACCGTGGAGATTCCGCGCGATCAGCGACAGCAAGGCGAATGAACCCCCTTCGCCGCGATTGTCCGCCCTCATCGCCACGCCGACATATTTGAAAGTTACGATGAGCATCAACGTCCAGAAGATCAGACTGAGGACGCCGAAGATGTGCAGCGGGTCGACGGCTAGCGGGTGCGGGCCGAGGAAGCTTTCCTTCATCGTGTAGAGCGGCGAGGTGCCGATGTCGCCGTAGACCACGCCGATCGAACCCAGGATCAGCTTCGGCAGCGTCTCTCTGGGTCCGGCGTGGGCAGACGAATTGTCTGCGAGAGGCTCGGCGTCAGCTGTTGCGGTGGCCATCGCCGGGATGTGGGCCTCTCCCGTATAAAGATTCTATGCGGATTTTGCGCGGGTCCCATAAGAAACGCGGTTGGATCGGACCCTTGAACCCTCGACGCGGACCATCGGGAAGCGCACTTAACGGCCATGATACGATTGTTGGCAGGCACCAACACCCGAACCCCAGCTGCCGGCCTGCGCGGATATGCGGCGGCGGCGCTGCTTGTCGGTGCCTCGACGCTTGTCGGGGTGTTGATCGCTCCGCGCTGGGGCACCGCAGCGGTTGACCTCATCTATTTGCCGGCCGTTCTGGGCACGGCAGTCCTCGCGGGACTCGGCCCGGCGCTGTTGGCGGCAATCGCCTCCGCTCTCGCGTACAATTACTTCTTCACGGCGCCCTACCACACGTTCCGGATCTACAGCCCGAGCGACATCGTAACGGTCATGGTCCTGTTCGGCGTGGCGGTCGTGACTTCCCATCTCGCCGCTTCGATCCGCACGCAAGCCCGCCTGGCGGAGGAGCATGCCGATCGCAATGCGACGATAGCCGGCTTTGCCCGACGGCTGCTGACTTGCTCGCGCGAAGAGGAGATCGCCGAAGCGGGAACAAAGGAACTCGCCACATTGTTCGATTGTAATGCTGTAATGCTGACCGGACTGCCCGAGCCGCGTCTCGTCGCGTCGCAGCCGGATAGCACGAAGCTGACGCCGACCGACATCGCCGCGGTCGCGACAGTCCTTACGACCGGCGAACCGACCGGTCGCGGGCTGACGCGCGTGAGTACCGTCGAGTGGCAGATCCACCCAATCCGGTCGAAAGAATCGATCATCGCCGCCGCAGGCTTGGCGCGTGACGACGGAAGCCTGCCGGTCGGTCCAGAGCAGCTTTCGCTGCTGCAGAGCCTGCTCGATCAGATGGCTCTCGCGCTCGAGCGCGCCCGCCTCGAAGGGGAGGCCAGGGAGTTCGCGACCTTGCGCGAACGCGATCGGACGCGCTCGACCCTGCTCTCGACAATCGGCGAGGACCTGAAGCCGCGACTCTCGGCGATCGCCAGCGCGGCGTCCGAGCTGAGGCGCAGCGGGTCGGCGGAAAGGTCAACCGTCTCCACCATCTCGAGCGAGACAAGCAAACTTCAGCGCTATCTTTCGAACCTCATCGACTTGGGGCCTGCTTCGGACGAGAAACCGGTCGAAGTCGCCGGAGTGAAAATCGACCTGTTCAATCGCCTCGTCTCCAAGGACGGGGAGGAGGTCCATCTCACTCCCAAGGAATATGCGGTGCTCTCAGAGCTCGCCAAATACCCGGGCCGCGTGCTCAGCCATTCGCATTTGTTGCGCGCCGCATGGGGGCCCGCGCAGGAACGCCAGACGGAGTATCTTCGCGTCGCAGTCAGAGCGATCCGCCAGAAGCTGGAGCGCGATCCCACCCAGCCCAAGATCATCATCAATGAACCGGCGGTGGGATATCGCTTGGTGGGTTGAGGTGCGGGCTGTGCTATAACCCGGCCGATTTCCGAGCGTTGGAGACGGAGA
Organism: uncultured Alphaproteobacteria bacterium; assembly: GCA_963754245.1. Lineage (GTDB taxonomy): Bacteria > Pseudomonadota > Alphaproteobacteria > Sphingomonadales > Sphingomonadaceae > Sphingomicrobium. The sequence continues at coordinate 327,108 of CAVWET010000012.1, read as the reverse complement.
TGACCGGAATCCTGGATAAGTTCGTTGTCGAGCATGGCTTGCACGGCGCGCGGGTGATGGCTCGAACCAATCAACTCACTGGCGACTGCGTCGCGGACGATGAAATCGATACCGCGATTCAGATGCTGAAGGACGATCTGGACGCCTGTGCCAGGGAGATGAAACGTCGGGTTGCACTGAATGGGCGTGGCTCGCTGTTCGAGGGGTGGCCGTCGTCCAGGGATGAGATCCTCGACACCTGATTGGCTGGATCGGTCGCGAGACTTCATCGCGTCTGCCTGATATCGGCTGCGCCATGGCGTCAACTCGCACTCCCAGTCTCCGGGCCCTGGCCGGAATCGCGTTGATTTTGCTGCTCATCGTCCTGTGGGGGGCGTTGGTCGCAAGCCTGGCGCAGTTGGTCGGCCGATGGCCTATTCTGGCGCAAGCGGCTTTCTATCTCATCGTAGGAATTATCTGGATCATCCCATTGAAACCGTTGGTGAGATGGATGGTCACGGGTTCCTTCAGAAACCGCGTCTAAGGCGCGTTCAGGCAGCGGATATTGAAGTAAGTGTATTAGAAAGCTATATCAGCGAGGGGCATGCAACAGGCCGTTACTCTCTCCCGCCCGCTTGACGGGCTACGCAGGAGCGCCGGGCAGCTGAAGCTGCGCGCGGCAGCGCTGGCGCGCGCCTATCCGCGCGAGACGATCGGCTTCGGTGTGCTCGGCTTTGCCGTGGCCGCCGCGCTCGGCGGTGCCGCCGTCACGCATGGAGATAACACCGGAACCGTGCCGGAAGCGGCGCCACCGGCTCCGCCGCCGCTCCTGATCCGCCAGCTCGCTCCCGAACAGGCCGTGAAGGTCAACGAAGAGATCCCGGTTGCGAGCGGTCCGAATCCCGCCGCGCAGCCTTTCAAGTTCGCGGGCAGCAATGCTGCGCGGACGCAGGCGCTCGAGTGCCTCGCGAGCGCGGTTTATTACGAAGCCGGTAGCCAGGACGACAACGGCCAGCGCGCAGTCGCTCAGGTCGTTCTCAACCGTGTCCGTCACCCCGCCTTTCCGGCGAGCGTCTGCGGCGTCGTCTATCAGGGCTCGACCCGTCCGACCGGATGCCAGTTCACCTTCACCTGCGACGGCTCGATGTATCGCCAGCCGGATGCGGATAGTTGGAAGCGGGCTTATCGCATCGCTGAAGCTGCGCTCGCCGGCTATGTCTATGCGCCGGTGGGTTATGCGACCCACTATCACGCCAATTACGTTGTTCCTTATTGGGCCTCGACGCTCGCCAAGAATGCGATCGTTGGAGCGCACATCTTCTATCGCTGGGCCGGCGGCTGGGGTCAGCCCGCAGCTTTCGTGAAGGCCTATGCCGGCACGGAGCCCAACGCGAGCGCCTTGCGCAGCGCCGCCCTTTCTGCGGTCCATGTGACGGCAGGCAGCCCGTCGAGTGTCGCCCAGGCGATCAGGGACATTCCGGGCGCCGAGACGATCAAGCTCGCTCCGTCAATGCGAGGCGACAAGCGCGTTGCCGTTCGCTTCAACCTCGTTGCGCGCAAGGCCTCGGACGAAGTGAAGCACGAGGATTACGTCCAGAAGTTCGAAGCTTCAGACAATCTCAAATATGCGCTTTCCGGCGATACGGTTTCCGAAAACCAGGCGCCGCTCGGCAAGGCGTCCTCGCCCGTTGCCGCCTCAGGCGCGCAGTCAGGCCAGCACTAGTTCTTTCGCTCCGGCGCATCCTGCGGCGCGAGCGCTAGCTCCCCCTGCAGGCGAATGCGATCGAGCCTGCCATCCACCGCCAGATAGTCGTTCGACAGCGCCGATGCGGCGCTCCACTGCCTTCGCGTTACCGCAGGCTCGCCGAACGGCCCGCCATCCCACATGGGATCATGGTTCTGTAGATCGACGACGGCATCGTCGAACGCCGCGCAACGATCGAGCCGGGTGCAGCTTGATGAGCCTTTTGTAGGCGCGCTCGATGTCCGCCGAATCCGCATCGGGTTCGAGCCCCAGGGCAGCGTAGCCAGCGGCGTCCCCACTCACGAGAGCCGCTCTAATCCAGAAAGCCGATATGTGGGAAGTGGCGCGAGTGACGGGGCTCGAACCCGCGACCTCCGGCGTGACAGGCCGGCGCTCTAACCAACTGAGCTACACCCGCGTTTTTGGCGTGGCGGCGACCTAGGAGGGGCGCTGTGGTGTGTCAACCATCGCAGGCTCCATTTCCTGGCGTTCCTCGACCTCGTCTTCGTCGGCCTCTCCCGCATGGGTCAAGGTGCCGTGTTCGAAGAGAAATCCGGCGATGTCCGGCGTGCCTGCAGCAGAGAAAACGGTCTTCATGATGATCAACAGCGGGACCGCGAGAAGGGCCCCCGTCGTCCCCCAGATCCACGCCCAGAATGAGAGTGAAATGAGGATCGACAGAGGGCTGATCGTGAGCCGATGACCGACGACCATCGGCGTGAAGAAATTCGCTTCGATCAGGTGAAAGCTGATGAAAGCCGCAGGGGGCAACAACGCGCCCCAGATGTCCGGGTAGGTCATCAGCCCGCCGAGGAAGAGCAAAAGCGCGGATGCGATCGGGCCAAGGTACGGGATGTAGTTCGCGACTGCGACGATACCGCCCCACATGACCGGCGACGGCATGCCAAGCCACCACAGCACTAGCGCAGTCAGCGCTCCGAGTCCGATGTTGATGAGCGTAATCGTGCCGAGATAGGTGGACGTAGCATCGACCACCTGCTGGATCACCCGCGCAGTCGTCAGTGCCCCCTCAAAGCTACCCCGGCTGACGATCGTCTTCTTCCGCATGGCGGTCCAGCCAGCGAGAAAGAAGAAGATTACGAGAAGCGCGAAGAACAGCTGAATGAGGAGGTGCGGCGCCGAGCTGATCAGCAGGCTCGACACCGAGTTCGGCGTCTCGATGCGCACGGCTCGCGTCTGCTCCTGCGTAATCGCGATCTGCGAGGCGGTTCGATCGATGAACTTGTCGAGATTCTTGTAGAGGTCGAGGACGGGCTCCAACGTCGAGCGCACTTTTGGAATCGTAGAGGGCACCTGCGCGACCCAATCGCTGGCCGGAACTACGATCGATCCGATTGCAAACAGGGCGGCCGCCAGGAAGATGACTACGCAAAGGCCCGCCGAGAGCTTCGACGGAATGCCGCGCCGCTCGAACCATTCGAGCAGGGGCACCAGCGCGATGGCGACCACGAGCGCCGCAGTCACCGGCATGAAGAACTCGGCGCCGGCGCGGAGCGCGAAGGGCAGGCCGACGAGGACGCCGATGCCCGCTATCAGGGTCAGCGACGCGAGAAGCCGGTCGCGCTTGACCGTGATGGACTCGGCGAGCACTCGAGCCTCGTCGGTCGGTTCTTCGACCATCTGGTGTTGCTTGCGGGTCCGAGCGTCCATTGCACCCAGCATATCGAGCCGCCGCGAACGCGGCTAGGGAAATGCTGGCGGGCCGATGAGGCGGAACCGCCTGCGCTGACAGCAATTTCCGTTCGCGTTCGAGCAGATCGCTGGCTAAGCAGACGCCTCACCGCCGCAGCGAAAGAATATGACCGAGACAAGCGCGTTGCCGATCGCTGCGACAGACATGCCGGTGACGAGGGGCACGCCCCCGAAGGAGGCCGTCTTCCTGCCCGCGAACGGCGAGATGGCGAGGCTCATCAAGGAGCATGACTGGTCCCGATCGCCGCTCGGTGCACCGGACCAGTGGTCACAAAGCTTGAAGACCACCGTCGGGTTGATGCTTCCCGCCGCTGCCGAGATCGTCCTCTTCTGGGGCCCGGATTTCGTCGCTCTCTATAACGACGCGTTTGCGCCGACGGTTGGCAACAAGCACCCGCGTGCGCTGGGACGCCCGGCACGCGAGAATTGGGCCGAGCTGTGGGACGACCTGCAGCCGCTTCTGCAGCGCGTGCGCGACACGAGGGAGACGGTCTTTGCAAAGGACCGGCCATTCTACATCGAGCGGCACGGGTATCCTGAGACGGTTTACTTCAACATTAGCTACTCGGCAGTGCCGGATGAGACGGGCGCCGTGGGGGGCGTGCTGTGCATAGTCGGTGAAACGACCCAGCGCGTCCTGAACGAACAGGCCCTTCGCGAGAGCGACGCCCGCCTGCGTGCGGCTGTTGAGGCGAGTGAATCCGGAACCTTTCGCTGGGACATCCGCACCAACGAACTCGATTGGGACGAAGCTCTGGACAAACTGTTCGGCCTTGCGCCGGGCGTCACCGCGCGAAGTCTCGATCAGTTCGTTGCACTCGTCCATCCCGACGAAAGGCAAAACGTGATCGAGCGCTGTCAGCGCTGCGCCAGCGAGGGCGCGGACTTCGAGATGGAGTTCAGGATCGTATTGCCAGATGGAACCACGCGCTGGCTCTACGACCGAGGCAAGACCTTCGTAGGCGCGGACGGCAACCCGTCTTACATGACGGGAGCCTGCGTCGACATCACCGAGCGGAAGCTGGCCGGCGAGCTACGGCGCGAAAGCGAAGACCGCCTACGTCTCGCGAACGAGGCCGCGGACATCGGAACGTGGGATTTCAATCCCGTTACGGGCGAACTCCGCTGGGATGAACGCTGCAAAATGCTGTTTGGCCTCCCCGCTGATGCCAACGTCACTTACGAAATCATTCCTCGCGGGACTGCACCCGGAGGATCGTGAGCGCACCGATCGCGCGGTGCAGGAGGCGCTGCTCCCCGACGGTCCGGGCCAATTCAACGTTCGCTATCGAACCGTTGGCCTGGAGGATGAGATTGAACGCTGGGTTGCGGCCACCGGGAAAACCGTGTTCTCGGGAGGAGGCAGCCTCCGCAAGGCTTCACGTTTCATCGGGACCGTTATCGATATCAGTGAACGGGTGCGTGCCGAACAGACATTGACGGCGTTGAACGAGACGCTCGAAAGCCGCGTGGCGGAGGAGATCCAGCGTCGTTCCAAGGCCGAAGACGCCCTCCGCCAAACACAAAAAATGGAGACAGTCGGCCAGCTGTCTGGAGGAATCGCCCACGATTTCAACAACTTGCTTCAGATCATTCGCGGCAACCTGTCGCTCCTGCAGCGCGGCGGGGGACCTACGGAGGAAAAATGGCGTCGGCAGCTCGCCAACGCCTTGACGGGCACGGATCGCGCCGCCGCTTTGACCCAGCGATTGCTCGCTTTTTCACGCCGCCAGCCGCTGGATCCGCGGCCCGTCGACGTGAACCAGCTCATCGGCGACATGACGGAGCTGCTGCACCGGACGCTCGGCGAGCCCATCGTGATCGAGACGCACCTGCTCGCGGGGATCCCGGCCGCGCTGGTCGACGGCAACCAGCTTGAGAACGCGATCCTCAACCTTGCGATCAACGCGCGCGATGCGATGCCACGAGGCGGCCGTCTCGATATCAGCACCGACTTCGCCGAGCTGGAACGCGACGATGTCGAGCGGCAGCCCGAAGCGGCACCCGGGCGCTACGTGCGCATAAGCGTTCGCGACACCGGGGTAGGAATGAACTCGGAGGTGCTCGACCGCGCGCTGGAGCCGTTCTTCTCGACCAAGGAAGTCGGCCATGGCACGGGGTTGGGCCTATCGATGGTCTATGGCTTCGTTCGCCAATCCGGCGGGCATCTGATGCTGCAATCCCGCGAGCGCGAGGGCACGAGCATTGAGCTATTCCTCCCCTGCTCCGACGCCGCAGCCGAGGCGCGTAGCGCGGGCGGGAGTGGCGAGGAGCTTCCCCGCGGACGCGGCGAACGAGTGCTGTTGTGCGAGGATGACGACGACGTGCGGCTCTTTTCGAGCGAGGCGCTCAAGGACCTGGGCTACGACGTGCTCGAAGCACGCGACGCGACGACCGCGTTGGCCGTCATGCTGGACCACCGGCCGGTCGACCTTCTGTTCACCGACGTGGTGCTCCCCGGCGGAAAGACGGGCGCCGACCTCGCCCGCGAAGCGCGGAAGCTTCAGCCCGGACTGAAGGTGCTGTTCACGACCGGCTATGCGCGGAGCGCCCTCGACAAGGAGCAGCGCGGCGAGAAAGGTCTGGACCTGTTGCTGAAGCCCTTCGGCATTGAGGAGCTCGCGGCGAAGGTGCGGGAGATGGTCGCCTAGCCACCAGCGACGGCGTCATTGGTGCCCCTGGTCCGACTCGAACGGACACTCCGGTTAAGGAACTCGATTTTGAGTTCGAGCGCGTCTACCATTCCGCCACAGGGGCCCCGCGGCTCGGCTTAGCTAGCGGCGCCCGGCTGACCTTGCAAACAGTTCAAGGAGCATTCGTCGGCTGACCGCGTTGTCCTCGCATTCCCTGGAAATGGCGGGCGCAGCAATGAAAACAGCGGACTTCTTCGTAGATCGACTGAAGGCCTGGGGCGTCAATCGGATTTACGGTTACTCCGGCGACGGCATCAACGGCGTAATCGGCGCCCTTCAGCGTGACGGCGGCATCGACTTCATCCAGCCGCGCCACGAGGAAATGGCGGCCTTCATGGCGGTCGCGGATGCTAAATTCTCCGGCGAGCTGGGCGTATGCCTGGCGACCGGCGGGCCCGGCGCCACGCATCTTATCACCGGCCTTTACGACGCCAAGCTCGACCACATGCCGGTGCTCGCGATCTGCGGGCAGGCCGAATCGACCGTGCGCGGGGGCAGCTACCAGCAGGAGTTGAACCTCGACCGCATGTTCGCCGACGTCGCGGAATATGTGCAGGAGGTGTCGCAGCCCGCACAGCTGCCGCACGTGATCGATCGGGCAATCCGTCTTGCGCTCGCGAGGCGCGGACCATCGGTGGTCATCATCCCGAAAGATGTGCAGGAGCGAGCTTTCGAAGCGCCGAAGCGCGCGCATGGCTTTACTCGGTCAGGGCCGGGCTATTCGCGGCCCATCATCGTGCCCAGCGAGCGTGACCTGCGGAAGGCCGCCGACGTGCTCAATGCCGGAGAGAAGGTCGCGATCCTGATCGGCGCGGGTGCTGTCCATGCCGTGGATGAAGTCGTCGCGGTCGCAGAGACGCTGGGTGCCGGAGTTGCCAAGGCGCTTCTTGGGAAATCCGTTTTGCCGGACGATCTACCGTTCGTCACCGGCGCGATCGGTCTGCTCGGCACGCGGCCGAGCTCTGACCTGATGAACGAGTGCGACACCTTGCTGATGATCGGCACCGGCTTCCCGTGGTCGGAATTCCTGCCGAAGAATGGATCCGCGCGCGCGGTCCAGATCGACGTTGATCCGGCAATGCTGTCGCTGCGCTACCCCTGCGAGGTAAACTTGCATGGCAGTGCGGCGGAGACGCTGGCGCTGCTCCTGCCAATGCTTGACCAAAAGACCGACCACGCCTGGTCGCGGCGCATCCACGGTTGGATGAGCGATTGGTGGAAAACGCTGGAAGCGCGAGCGAAAACGACGGCGCATCCCGTCAACCCGCAGCGGGTGGTGTGGGAGATGTCCCCTCGCCTGCCCGACAATGCCATCGTCACCAGCGACAGCGGCTCGTGCGCCAATTGGTACGCGCGCGACTATCGCGTGAAGCGCGGACAGATGTCGTCGCTGTCGGGGGGTCTTGCCTCGATGGGAGCAGCGGTCCCCTACGCGATCGGCGCCAAGTTCGCCCATCCCGACCGACCAGTAATCGCGCTGGTCGGCGACGGAGCCATGCAGATGAACAACATGGCCGAACTCATCACTATCGCGAAATATGCGGACCGCTGGCCGGACAAGCGTCTGATCACCTGCGTCTTCAACAACGAGGACTTGAACGAGGTCACCTGGGAGCAGCGCGTGATGAACGGAAATCCGCGCTACGACGCGAGCCAGGACATCCCGGACGTCCGCTACTCGCAATTCGCAGAGCTGGTCGGGCTCAGAGGCATTTACGTCGACAGACCGGACGATTTGGCCGACGCCTGGGACGAGGCTCTGTCAGCTGATCGGCCGGTCGTTCTCGAGGTGAAGACCGATCCGGAGATCGCGCCCTTGCCGCCGCACATCAGCTTTAAGCAAGCCAAGGGCTTCATGATGTCCCTGGCAAAAGATGACGATGCCGCGCACGTTATCAAGGACACGGCGCGACAAGTCGTCAATGCCGTCCTGAGCAAGCACGACGCGGACTAGTTGCCCGGCGCCTGCCGGCGGTAGCGAGCGCTTCCGCTACGTGGATGCGGCCTACCTGATCAGCGCCGGCGAGGTCGGCGATCGTGCGGGCGACGCGGAGCACGTGATCGAAGCCCCCGTGCCGACAGCCGTATTGCGGCGGCAGCATCGGCGAGCAGCTTGCGCCCGGGATCGTCAGTCGTCGCGACGCGATCGAGCAATTCGCCATCGGCTTCCGCATTCGTCCGAGGCCCATGGCCATTGAAGCGATCAGCCTGGATATGCCGCGCCCCAGCGACGCGGGCCGCCACCTCCGCACTTCCCTCAGCCGGCGGCGGCCAGCGTGATGTCGGCCGCGGACACGCCAAGTACCTCGACGTGCAAGTCGATCCGATCGGGCAAAGGGCCTAGAGACCCTGGCCAGCTAATCGGCGGCGTAGCGCGGCGCGCGGCTGCACGCGAGCGCGGGGTCGCCGAGATGGCCGCAACGGCACGGGTTCATCGCGGCCACCAGCCGGACGCGTGCCGGGAAGGTCACGTGCGTGTTGGCGCGCGCGACGCTTACGTAAAGCGCGGTAGGCCCGTCGAAAGCTGGACCTGCACTTAGACCGCGCAGGCTTCGAGGTCCGAGATAGGCGACGGTGGCAACGGTCGCAGCCATCAGGCGCGAGCTCCCGAATACGCAACTCCGGTCAGAATTCCCGCTAGCTCGGCGCCCGCGGGCGTAGCGCGGCGAGACGCCCTGCCGCAAGCGGCTTGCGCGAACCGCGTCATGTGGCCACATCTCCGCGAATGTTGACGCGTGATCAGTGGCGGAGATTTATCGACAATCCGGTGGTCGAATGGACGCTATTTGCGGTCGGCGTCCTCATGTTGGTGGTGTCGCCGCTGGTGGGGGCCATCCCGGGCCCAGGTGGCATCGTCGTTGCCGGAATTGGTCTGGCGCTGATCCTCAAGACCAGCATGTGGGCCAAGCGCCGATACGTGAAATTCAAGCGCTGGCAACCGAAGGCCGGGCGCTGGACCGATTGGGCATTGCAGCGCCGCTCCGCAAAGAGGCGCGAGGCGATCCGCAGGGCCGAAGAATCCGGCGGCCCAAGTTGACTTGGGAATGCGCTTCCACTATCGGCGCGCAGGACAGCGGCTGCCTCTTTAGGCGGCCCTTTTTCATTTAGTATTTGAGGCATGAGCGATGAAGCGCACCTTCCAGCCGAGCAATCTCGTCCGCAAGCGCCGGCACGGGTTCCGCAGCCGCATGGCGACTCCGGGCGGCCGCAAGGTGTTGAACGCCCGTCGCGCGCGCGGCCGCAAGAAACTCAGCGCCTAAGCACGATCTCCAAGCGCGCTGATTTCCTGTCCGCGAACGGCGGCAGGCGCGCGTCCATGCCAGGGTTCATCCTGCTCGTCCGCGATCGCAAGGACTGCGATCCGTCGATGCGCGTGGGCTTTACCGTCACCAAGAAGATCGGCGGGGCGGTCGTGCGGAACCGCATGAAGCGGCGTTTCCGGGCACTGGCTCGTGAGATCGTGCCGGTTAAGGGTTTCCCTGGCTCCGACCATGTGATGATCGGTCGTGCCCAAGGCGTCGAGCGTGAGTTCGGATTGCTTCGCACCGAGCTTGCGAAGGCGCTCGATGGTCTCCGCAAATGATCGGACGGCTCATGATATTGGTAGCGAAGGGGTGGCAGAAAGGCCCCTCTCAAGTGCTACCGCCAAGCTGCCGCTATCAACCGAGCTGCTCGGCCTATGCGATTACGGCAATACAGCGCTATGGGGCCGCTCGTGGGGGCTGGATGGCGCTGAAGCGCATCTGCCGCTGCCATCCCTGGGGCGGCCAGGGCTACGACCCGGTACCGTGAGGATCTGACGCAAGTGAACGATAGCAAGAATTTGATCTTCGCAGTGGTGCTGAGCGCGCTCGTGCTGCTCGGCTGGACGTGGGCCGCGAATAGATATTTCCCGACTTCGAACCCGCAGAGCACGCGCGTCGAGAACGGCCGTCAGCAGCCGCTCCCGCAGCCACAGGCACAACCGGCACCGTCCTCGCCCAAAGCGGTTCAGGACCGCGGTCTGGTGCTCGCCTCGACACCGCGCGTGAAGATCGACACGCCCTCGCTCCAGGGTTCGATTAACCTCAAGGGCGCGCAGATCGACGACTTGCTGCTGGCTCGGCAGAAACAGACGATCGGCGCGAATTCGCCGCCGGTCCGGCTGCTCTCGCCGCTCGGCACGCCTGGCGCCTATATCGCGGAGTTCGGCTGGACTGCGCAGGGGGCGCAGGCTCCCGACCTCAACACCATGTGGACGGCCGACGCGACCGCCCTCACCCCCGGTCACCCCGTGACGCTCACGACCCAGATGCCCGACGGCGTGCGTTACCAAATCAAGATTTCGGTGGATGACGGCTATCTCTTCACCGTCCGGCAGAGCGCGATGAACGGCAGCGGCAAGCCGGTAGTCGTACGTCCTATCGGCCTGGTCAGCCGCGGCGCCAAATCTTCCGACCCGTCGACCTGGACCAACCATGTGGGCCCGATCAGCGTCTTCGGCGGCAAGGCGGACTACAACGTCAACTGGAAGGACCTCGACGAGAAAGGTGATCAGACCTTTTCGAACGTCAGCGGCTGGCTCGGCTTCACCGACAAATATTGGCTGACCGCGCTCGTACCCGGCATCGCCGGAATGACCGCAGACTTCCGCCGTTCGCCGAGCGGCGGCTACCAGGGTGATTACGCGCTGGCGCCCGTCACCGTCGCGCCCGGGCAGACCGTCACGACGCAAACCCGCCTCTTCGCCGGAGCAAAGGAAAAAGCCTGGCTCGACCGCTACGAGGATGCAGGCATCCCCAAGCTTTCCAAGTCGATCGACTGGGGCTGGTTCGAATTCTTCATGCGTCCGATCTTCGCGCTGCTGATCTTCCTGTTCCGCGCGACCGGCAATTTTGGCGTGGCCATCATCTGCCTCACGCTGATCGTCCGCGCGATCCTTTTCCCGATCGCCCAGAAGCAGTTCCAGTCGATGGCCGCGATGCGCAAGGTTCAGCCGAAGCTCAAAGCGATCCAGGAGCGTTTCAAGGACGACAAGCAGCGTCAGCAGCAGGAAATCCTTAAGCTCTACCAGTCGGAGAAGATCAATCCGGCCGCCGGCTGCCTGCCGATCCTGCTCCAGATCCCGGTCTTTTATGCGCTCTACAAGGTGCTGCTCGTGTCGGTCGAAATGCGGCACCAGCCCTTCATCCTGTGGATCAAGGACCTCTCCGCTCCTGACCCGCTGACGCCAGTCAACCTGTTCGGGCTGCTGCACTTCGCCCCACCCGCTTTCCTGGCGATCGGCGTGCTGCCGATCCTGGTCGGCGCGTCGCAGTGGGCGACGATGAAGCTCAACCCGCAACCGATGGATCCGGCGCAGGCCCAGGTCTTCGCGATCATGCCGTGGTTCCTGGTGTTCATCATGGCGCCGTTCGCGGCAGGCCTTCAGCTCTACTGGCTGACTAACAACGTCCTCACGCTCGCCCAGCAGTGGTGGCTGTATCGCAAGTACGGGCTCCACCTGTCCGACACGCACCCGGTCCACACATGATGCGGCGTCCGGCCCTGGAGCTCGAGGAGCGTGCCCGGAAAGTGTTCGCCGGGCCGATCGAGTTCCTGAAGTCGGCGCCGGAACTCAAGTTCCTGCCTGATGCGGAGGCGCCTGAGATTGCGTTCGCCGGCCGCTCGAACGTCGGCAAGAGCTCGCTGCTCAACGCGCTGACCAACCGCAACGGGCTGGCGCGCACCTCGAACACGCCGGGCAGGACTCAGGAGCTGAATTTCTTCGACGTCGGTTCGCCGCCGCAGATCCGGCTCGTCGATATGCCGGGTTACGGCTTTGCCGAGGCTCCGAAGGACCTCGTAAAGCGCTGGCGGTTCCTGGTTAACGATTATCTGCGTGGCCGTACGGTGCTGAAGCGCGCGCTCGTGCTGGTGGACTCCCGTCACGGCCTGAAGGAGGTGGACCGCGAGGTGATGCGCATGCTCGACGATGCGGCGGTTAGCTATCACATCGTTCTCACCAAGGGCGACAAGGTGAAGGCGTCGGCGCTCGGCGCGATCTACGAAGCGACGATGGTCGAGGCTGCGAAGCACCCGGCCGCGCATCCGTCCATCTTCACCACCTCGAGCGAAACCGGTAGCGGCATCCCCGAATTACGAACCGCAATCCTCGAAGCGGCAACCACCTAGGGGCATCACTTGTTCAAGCTGATTATCGGCAATCGGGCCTATTCCAGCTGGTCCATGCGCGGCTGGCTCGCCTGCAAGCAGTCGGGCGACGACTTCGAAGAATATGTCGTGCCGATGTTCGACGCGGACTGGGAGAAGCGTCGCGAGGGCGACGAGTTCGCGCCGTCACTCGGCAAGGTGCCGATCCTCTGGGACGGTGAGATCGTCGTGTGGGACAGCCTCGCCATCATCGAATTCCTCGCCGACCGCTATGGCTCCGCACTTTATTGGCCCGAGGAAGAAGGCGCCCGCGGGATGGCCCGCTCCATGGCGGCTGAAATGCATTCGGGATTTTCCAACCTCCGCCGCGAGCTGCCGATGAACGTCCGCAAGAGCTTCCCAGCGAAGGAGCTCAGCGATGAGGTCACGGAGGAGATCAATCGCATCCTGCAGCTATGGGCGCAGGCTCGAGCTCGTTTCGGGGGGACAGGCGACTTCCTGTTCGGCGACTGGTGCGCGGCGGACATGATGTACGCGCCGGTCGTAACGCGCCTGATCACCTACGGCGTCTCGGTCCCGTCCTTTGCCGGCGTGTACATGAAAGCGGTGCTATCGCATCCGCATGTCGCGGAGTGGATCGACAAGGCACAGGACGAGCCTTGGGTGATCGAACAGTACGAGGTCGCCTGACGATTTCAGGCGGGCCGGGTCGCTTCCCCGTAAGGCGTGCCGTCCTTGTGAACGTAGCTTCCCTCCGGCGTGAACATCATGTCGATGTCCGAATAACCGCCACCCGTATTCGTGCCGCCGCCGACGACGATGAACTCGCAGTCGCTTTCGCTCTCATTGCAAAGATGGTGGCCGTTCGTGCTTCCTTTCGACCAGGCAGCGCAATCGCCCGGACGTAATACGGTCCTGCCATCGTCCTCGACGAGCACCGCCTCGCCCGAAAGCATCACCAGGAATTCGTCTTCCCCATCGTGCCAGTGGCGCTGCGACGACCATGCGCCGGGCTTCAGCGTGACATGGCTAACTCCAAAGTCTGTGAGGCCGCTGGCCGGGGCCAGGCGGCGGTACCACCGACCGCGCACCTCCTCGTTGAAGGGGCTCGGATATCCCGTCCGATTCACCTGCTCGATGGCATCGAAGTCGACCTTTGGCATATGCGCTCCCGCGGCTGCCCTCGCAGCGTAAACAGTCGTGCTAGAATTGACACGGTCCAGTCAAGCCGCTTCGGCAGCAACCTTCCGCCAAATGTCGGCGTAGGCGTTTGCCATCTTCTCGAAAGTGTAATTGTCCACGATACGCTGCCGGGAAGCGTCGCGTCTGTGCTGCCACTTCGTAGGCTCCTGCGACGATTCGCGGTACGCTTCGGCATTCGCGTCCTCCGGGGCGAACGCGGCGATGCGGTACCCCGAAGCTTCGAGACCGCCGATCAGTGCTCCACGAAAATTGAGTAGATTCCAGCAGCTGTTGGCCGACAGCACGATCGTGGGTCGGCGATCCTCATGTTCGACACTTAGCGGCCGATCGTCGGAACTCCGAACCAGGGCTTTGACGCAAGCTCGGTCTGCATTTCGCTCGTCTGTGGAAGAATGACCCGAAGCCTCCGGTGCGCGAAGTCGATTGAGACCTTCTTGAACGCCCGCATCGCATTCATGCCGAGAAGGATCGCCGGCTTGTTGTCGAGATTGAGCTGGTGGAACGTATGCGCGGGCGCAAAGACGACCGCGAGGTTCTTTAGGCCCACTCCGCCGATCTCCAGATCGCGCAGGAACATGTAGTCGCCGGTAAGCTTATCGCCGGTGACCGAGATCAGGTCCACCGGATAGGTCTGCGGCAGCAAGTCGCTCCGCTTGAGAGCCTTTCGTAGCGCCTCGTTGCCGATCGTCACTTGCGATCCGGTGTCGACGATAACGACGATATTGCGTCCATTGGCAGTCGCTTCGGTGACGATCAGGCGCCCGTTCTTGCGTCTCGCCTCCACGACGATCGTGCCAGGCTCCTCGCGGAAATCGGGCGTGTTAGCCGGCACGACCGCCATCGTTTGCGCCTCGAAGTCGAATTCGACCCGCTGCAGCGCGAGGGAATTGGTGCCAAGAATGCCGTCGGCGCCGATGTTTTCGCTTTGGAGGAGTGGTGCATCGATCTGCTTCACCGACTTGCGGGTCAGCTGCAATTCGGGGAGGCGCGCGGTCGCCACCATCGAGACGCCAGTAGTGCTGTGCATTTCCCCGCTCTCGCCAGCTGCGAGATTGAGGCGCGATGCGAGCTCGCTGGAAATGGCGGTGCGATTGGCGCCGGTGTCGACGATGAACCGGAACGGACCCGCACCCGACAGGCGAACCGGCACCGTCATTCGGTTGTACGCTTCATCGCGGAAGCGGACGTCTTCCGTCTGACTGGTCTTGTCGACGGGCTGAACCGCTCCCGGCTCCGCGGCGGGTTGCTCCTGAGCCACTACGGGCGAACTCACCGCAATCGCCGCAGAAATCAGCAAGTAACGTCGAAGCATGCCCACCTCCGTCAACGAGACTACGCCCGCCCGGGCCGACGGGCAATTGCATCCAAGATGGTCCGGTTGGAACCAACTGGTAATCGACTAACGGATAATCGGTCCTTCGTGGGGCGGCCCGGCTTCGGTCGGCGCCGACAAGCTTGTGTTCTGCTTTTATCGGTCGGAGCTTCCATGTTGGACGACGAACAGCCAGTTGAAACTACGCTCTATTCGCTGGCCACCGTGCCGCCGGGGATGCCCGAGCGCAGGCACGACGAGCGCCACATGACCTTGCTGCGAGTGGGTTCGTTGTTGGTCGATGATCGGCGCGAGCTATGCCTCATCCGTAACATCTCGGCAGGCGGCATGCTGATCCGCGCCTATTCGGCCATTCCCGCAGGAACGCGGGTCTCGATCGAACTCAAGCAGGGTGAACCCGTCGCGGGCACGACATTGTGGGCCAAGGACGACCTGGTCGGAGTGAGCTTCGATGCGCCGATCGACATTTTGTCGCTGATCACGACACCGCCGAACTCGCCACGACCGCGCATGCCGCGCCTCGAAGTGAGCTGCGTCGCCTGGGTAAGAGATGGCGCCGTGGTCCACCGCTTGCGCGTCGTGAACATCTCCCAGGGCGGCGTTAGGGTCGAAGCGCTCAATGGGCCGCCTACCGCGGCGCAGGTGACCGTGACTTTGCCCGGCATGCCTCCGGAGCAAGGCGTGGTGCGATGGAACGACGGAGTGTCCTGCGGAATCACCTTCAACCGCGTTCTTGCGCTGTCCCAACTCGTTGGGTGGGTCGGCGAGCAGCAGGAACGGCAACGCGCGGTCGGTTAGCGCGCTACTTTCGTTCGCGGCTCATTTCCTCAAACCAGCGGCGTTCTTCTTGGGACATGCGGCGTTGCGACACGCCCGGACGCCGATGCACCGGCTCGGCGACTTCGCGAACCGCCCGCCGGGCGACATGCTCCATCACGACTTCGGGGCTCAGGCAGATAGTGAACGCGAGCCCGGCGAAGCTGCCACGCGCCCATGCAACCTGTCCCTCCACGCAAAGACCGTTGCGCCGGAGCTGGCACGCGGAATCATTCGCGACGAGCCCGGGACCCTCGATCAGCGCCCCATGCTCCGAAAGATTGCGGAGCACGACAGGAATGACCCGGTCAGAATACTCAAGTGTCGCGGACAGGAACGCCCTGGCTCGAGCGGAGCGGCGGCGCTTTTGTTCCGATACAGGTTGACCGTCGGGCATCATGGCCCGTCGATATCATTCGACGGCTAGGCTGATGATTACCGATTGGTCCGTTTCGAACGCAACAGCAGCATGAGATTGTTGGCCGGCATCGCCCGCGTCTCTTCCAGAACCAACTCCCGTTCAAGCGCGGCGGCCGCGAACGTTTCGACTTTCCGCAACCCCCATCGTGGATCGCGCGCCTTGAGGTCGGAGTTCGAACGCCCGATTGCTTGGCGCGGTCTCGATCGTGTCGCTCATCCACGGGCCATAGAGGATTAGCGATCCCCTCTTGGGCAAGATCCGCACCGCCCCAGCGAGGAGGCCGAGCGCCGAAGCCCACGGGCTGATGTGCACCATGTTGATGCTGAGCACTACGGCCGCTTCATCGATGGGCCATTTGGGTGTCGATGCATCGAGCTCGATCGGCTTCCTGATGTTGGCAGCGCCCGAAGCTGAGCGCCACGCCTCAATCGAGCCGATCGCGTCCGGGTGGATATCGCTCGGCTGCCATTGGAGCTTGGGGAACTGCTCGGCGAAATAGACGACGTGCTCACCCGTTCCGCTCGCGATTTCGAGCACCAAGCCCGTATCCGGCAGCCACTCGCGAAGCACCTCGGCGATGGGCCCGCGATTGCGAAGCGCGGCGGGAGCAGAACGGCGGAGTCCCTCCGCCTTTCCCTCGTAGAAGCGCCGCGTGTCGCCCATCAGCTTCGTCCGCGCACCTCCTCGAGCAAACGTTTCGCGCGCAGATACATCTCCAGGCGCGTGAGCGTGAACATCCCGAGCGCGAAAGCGATGAGCGGATCCGTCAGCATCGCCGGGCTGACGCTGCTTTCCTGTCCAACGACCCCGCGGGCGGCGGATCGAACGACGATCAGTGCGATCAGGAAGAACATCGCAGCGGGCGAGGCCTTCTGGTTCAGCGCGTGCGTCTCCGGATCCACGTGGATGTGCATCATCTTGCCGCGCTGCCAACCGACCGCCGCACCCATTGCCAGTCCGACTGCCGACACGATCGCCACCCAGCCGACGGGCGGGAGCTGCCAGAACATGAGAGCCGCAACGACCAGGTAGATAGCGGGCACGATCCACAAAGACTTCGAGCTTTAGCGGACGCATCTTGCCCATCCGCCGCAGCCGCAGCGCCATGACGATCGCAACGATTCCGATCGTGATGGCGACACTGATCCAGTTCTGTTGAACCGGATGAACTTGAGCCTGCATTCGAACCCCCTCCCGTTCAAGCTTACTCGGCCGCCTGCGCGGGTTCCGCCTCCCTGTAGACCAGCACAGGCTTCCTTGCCGCCAGCGTCTCGTCAAGGCGTCGGCGCGGCGCGTAAACCGGGGCAGACTTGAGGCTTTGATCGCCAGCCTTGGCGCGCCGGGCGATGGCGCGGACAGCCTCGATGAACTGATCCAGGCTCGCCTTGGACTCCGTCTCGGTCGGCTCGATCAGCATGGCCCCGTGCACCACCAGCGGGAAGTACATGGTCATCGGGTGGAAACCTTCGTCGATCAGCGCCTTTGCCAGATCGATCGTGCTAATCCCGCCCTCGAAGCCGCGATCCGAGAAGATCGCCTCATGCATGCACGGTCCGCTCTTAGCGAATGGCGCGTCGAGCACGTCCTGAAGACTGCGCAGGATGTAATTGGCGTTGAGGACCGAGTCTTCGGCCACCTGCTTCAGCCCATCGGCACCGTGGCTCAGGATGTAAGCCAGGGCGCGCGTGAACATACCCATTTGGCCATGGAAGGCGACCATGCGGCCGAAGGCGTCCGGGTGGTCCTCGCCGGAAGTTTCCTCCTCGACGATCTTGAAGGTCCCATCGGGATATTTCACCGCAAAGGGGATCGGGCCGTAGGGCGACAAAGCCTCTGACAAGACCACCGGACCGGAGCCCGGACCGCCGCCGCCGTGCGGCGTCGAGAAGGTTTTGTGGAGATTGATATGCATCGCGTCGATGCCAAGGTCGCCCGGGCGAACCTTGCCGACGATCGCGTTGAAGTTGGCGCCATCGCAATAGACGAACGCGCCCGCCGCATGCACCGCGTCGCTGATCGCCTTCATGTCCGGCTCGAACAGGCCGCAGGTGTTCGGGTTGGTGATCATCACTGCAGCGACATCGGGGCCGAGCCTTGCCTTCAACGCCTCCAAATCGACACGGCCCGCAGCATTCGCCGGGATGTTCTCGACCCGGTAACCTGCGAACGCAGCCGTCGCCGGGTTGGTGCCGTGGGCGCTCTCCGGCACCAGCACGACTTCGCGCATGTCGCCGCGCGCTTCGAGCGCTGCGCGAATGCAGAGCAAGCCGCATAGCTCTCCATGAGCACCGGCCTTCGGGCTCATTGCAACGCCGTGCATACCGGTGAGGTCGAGCAGCCAGAAGGCGAGCTCGTTGATTACCTGCAGAGCGCCCTGCACCGTCTCCTGCGGCTGAAGAGGATGGACGTCGGCAAATCCCGGAAGCCGGGCCACCTTCTCGTTGAGGCGCGGGTTGTGCTTCATAGTGCACGATCCGAGTGGGAACAGGCCGAGGTCGATCGCATAATTCTGCCGCGACAGGCGGGTGTAGTGACGAACGGTTTCGGGCTCACTGAGGCCCGGAAGGTCGATCGGACGTGATCGTTCAAGGCCTGCCAACCTGTGTCCCTGCGAAGGCAGGGACACAGACTGGGCTCCTGCCTTCGCAGGAGCACACTCGAAGTCAACGCCGGTCTCCTCGGCCGATCCGATCTCGAACAGCAACGGCTCCTCGAGCATCAGCGCGCGGTTGCCGGTGACGGTCTGGGCTTCGCCCTTTTCATTGGCGGGAGCGGAGGGCCGCCAGCCCGACGGATTGACGGTCATTGGACCACCTCCCTCAGGGCAGCTTCCAGGGCGTCGATGTCTCCTGTGGTCGCTGTTTCGGTAACTGCGACGACCAATCCGTTCTGCAGCGCGTCGACGCCGGGATAAAGGCGACCGAGCGAAACGCCGCCGAGAATGCCCTTTTGCACCAGCCCGTGAACGGCTGGCCGCGCTTCGACCGGCAGCCTCAGCGTGAATTCGTTGAAGAAGCTCTCGTTGACCAACTCGACGCCCGGAATGGCGCCGAACCGGTCCGCTGCCTCGCACGCGCGCGCGTGATTCAAGGAAGCGAGCTGACGTAGCCCCTTCTCGCCCAGCAGCGTCAGGTGCGCCGTGAAGGCCAAGGCGCAGAGCACGGAACTCGTGCAGATGTTCGAGGTCGCCTTCTCGCGGCGGATATGTTGCTCGCGTGTTGAAAGCGTGAGCACGAATCCGCGCTTGCCTTCGGCGTCCACCGTCTCACCGGCTAGGCGCCCGGGCATCTGGCGAACGTGCTTCTCACCGCAGGCGAAGAGGCCGACGTACGGACCGCCGAACTGCAGCCCGACGCCGATGCTCTGGCCTTCACCCACGACGATATCCGCGCCCATTTCTCCCGGAGAGCGGATTGCGCCGAGCGCTACGGGTTCAGTCACCACCGCGATCAGCAACGCGCCCGCCGCGTGCGCCGCGTGCGCGATCGGCGTCAGGTCGGTGATGCGCCCAAGGATGTCTGGATACTGGACCACGACTGCGCTCGTCTCGCCGTCGATCCCTGCGATCAGACGCTCAGCGTCCGTTGCAGCGCTCAGGTCCGGCAGCGCAGTCTGGAGCTGATCCTCGGTGAACTTCGCCATCGTCCTGGCGACGCTCACGTAATGGGGATGCACGCCCGAGGAGATGATCGTCTTCTTCCGCCGCGTAATGCGGTGGCTCATCACGATCGCCTCCCACATCGCGGTCGACCCGTCGTACATCGAAGCATTCGCGACTTCACAGCCGAACAGGCGCGCGACCTGCGTCTGGAACTCGAACATCATCTGCAGCGTGCCCTGCGCGATCTCCGGCTGGTACGGCGTGTAGCTAGTCAGGAACTCGCCGCGCTGAATGATATGGTCGACGCTGGCGGGGATGTGATGCTTGTACGCGCCACAGCCGAGGAAGAAGGGGACGTCACCCGCGACCATGTTCTTGCGCGACAGGCCCGTCATGTGCCGCTCGACCGACATCTCGGAGGCGTGCATCGGGAGGCCGTCGATCGGCCCCTTGAGCCGCGCCTCTTCGGGGACATCGCGGAACAGTTCGTCGATCGAGCCGGCGCCAATGACACGCAGCATTTCGGTGCGGTCCGGGTCGCTCAACGGCAAATAACGCATCAGTTTGGCTTCCTCATAATGAAGCGGAGTCGGACATAATCGGCGACGTTGGAGCCCACTCGGTCGGCAACGGCGGTGCCGATCCCAGCGCGCTCGCCGTCAGGTACTCCGGCGCGATCCAGCCATCCGCGCCGGAACGTGGTCACCCATTGAGCGACGCCATGCTCGATTGGTGTCGGGCGCTCGATCAGGCGCGCATCAATCAGTTCGAACGCCGCTGCCTCGTAGACGCCGGCAAATTCTTCAGGTGACGGGTACCAGTTGCTCGCTTCGGCCGGCGGGACGTAGCCGCGGATGATCAGCTCTTCGTCAAGCGCTTCACGCAGCTTCTTGAGGTTGGCCTCACCGCCCATTTCGCCGGCAAAGCGACAGCCGGGCTTGAGTGCGCGGAAGATGGCACCCGCCGCCTGCTCCTTCTCGCGCACCCAGTGGAGCGTAGCGTTGGAAAAAGCGGCGTCGAACTCGCTGTTGAAATTCATGTCAGCAACGCCGAGCAGGATCGCGTCGATGCCCTTCGCCCGGGCCGCCGCGATCATCTCCGGCGAATTGTCGATGCCGACGACGGTCGCGCCGCGCTGAACGATCTGCCTCGTCAGCGTGCCGTCACCGCAGCCGACATCGAGGATCCGTTCACCCGGTTGCGGGTCAAGCAGGTCGAGCGCCGCGCCGCCGAGCAAGGCAACGAAGGCGCCGACGCGCGCATAATCCGCGGCGTCCCATTTGCTGGTCGAGGTCGGCTCGAGACTCAAAGGGTCTTGATCCAATCGCGGTAGGCACCCTCGTCCATCAGGCCGTCGAGTTCACCCGGATTGTCCAGCCTGAGCTTGAAGAACCAGCCCGCGCCTTCGGGGTCACTGTTGATGAGAGCCGGATCGTCGGCGACCGCCTGATTGCCTTCGATCACTTCACCAGAGACCGGGGCATAGACGTCCGACGCAGCCTTCACCGATTCCACCACCGCCGCGTCCTGGCCCTTGTTGAGGCGACGCCCCACGTCGGGCACTTCGGCGAAAACGATATCGCCCAGCGCCTCCTGCGCATGGTTGGAAATGCCGACAGTCGCGACGTCGCCTTCGACCCGGATCCATTCATGCTCTTTGGTGAAGTACAGCGACATCAGGCAGCTCCCTTGCGGTGGTAGCGGTGGGGGACAAATGGCATGGCGGTGACGCGAGCGTCGAACAGCTTGCCACGCTGCTCGAGCTTCAACGCGGTGTCCGGCTCGGCGAACGTGATGCCGACATAGCCCATGGCGATCGGGCGTTGGAGCGAGGGCGAGAAGCCGCCGCTGGTAATCCGGCCTACCTCATTGCCTTCGCCGGTGAGCACCAGTGCGCCTTCGCGAACCGGCTGCCTCCCGTCCACCTCGAAGCCGACGCGAAGCACAGGCGGACCGTTGGCGATCTCCGAGAGAATGCGCTCGGCGCCGGCAAAGCCACCGTCCGCGCGGCGCCGCTTGTTGATTGCGAAGCTCAGGCCGGCCATGACCGGCGTCGTCCGATCGTCGAGATCGTGACCGTAGAGCGGCAAGCCCGCTTCGAGGCGCAACGAATCCCGCGCGCCCAGCCCGATCGGCTTCACCCGTTCGTCGGCAACCAGCCAGCTCGCCAATTGCTCGGCTGCGAGTGCCGGGATCGAAATCTCGAAGCCGTCTTCGCCAGTGTAGCCAGACCGGCTGATCCACAGTGGGTGACCGAAAGCGTGGAATGGACCCGCCTGCATGAATCCCAGCTCAGCGACGCCCGGAATGGCGGCATCGAGAACCTCGGCTGCGAGGGGGCCCTGCAAAGCAAGCAGCGCCTGCTGCGTCATGTAATCGACGATGATATCGGGCGGCATGCGGTTCCGGAGCTGATCGATGTCGCCGTGCTTGGTTGCGCCGTTGACGACGACGTAGAAGTCTTCGCCACGCCGGGTCGCCATGAGGTCGTCAATGATCCCCCCGTCCTCATTCAGGAGCAGCGAGTACTTCGGCTTCATGTCCTTGGCATCGCGGAAGTCCGCCGGCATCAGTCTCTCGAGCGCGCCGTCCACGCCACGACCGTGGATGAAGAGCTGTCCCATATGGCTGACGTCGAACAGGCCGGCCTTCTCGCGGGTCCAGAGGTGCTCGGCCATGATGCCTTCGTACTGGACCGGCATTTCGTAGCCCGCGAACGGGACCATCCGGGCGCCGTGAGAGCGGTGCCACGAATTGAGCGGAAGCTTTTCCAGCTGAGGTTCAGGCAAGGTACCCTCGCCCCCTTGCGGATCGCCACTGTAGGGCGTTCCCCGGGCCTGGTTTTCGTCGGTCGGACCTGAGTGGACTTCACGGCTCATCAAAGCGCTCCTTGGGCGGTCAAGCGACAGCCTCCACCCCTCCCGGTTTCGACCTGCCGCCCCCGTCTGTCCCTAGCGCCTGAGAGCTTTGCCCCTTCGGCGGCCCGTTTCCGCAACGCGGTACGGACACTTTCCAGACTGTCTTGGCTTGCGCGGTCCTTGGGCCTGAGAGATTCCGGGGGCGGTTGCTCCTTCGGCGCCGGCAAGCCTTCCGTTACGAAGACTCGACGGTCTCTCCCGCGCAGCCATCCGACGGTTGCCCGCCGGCGACGCGCGTGCCTTGGCCGCGCGCCGGAAAGGAGTCAACGCGAGTTTCGCCGGCCCCTTAGCGGGTTGCGTTATACTTGAGCTGATCCTGGGTCAGCTGGAAGCCCACCAGATGCTCGAAGGTCGCATTGGCGACGGCCGTCCGGATCGCGGGATCGGCGAGCGGATCCACAGCCGCGTCAGCCCCGCCCGCCTTGCGCGGACGAGTTAGGATCCGGCGGACGTTTTCCGGAAGGGTAGCCGCCCCCCGATTGACACGGACCGTGGCCTGCACCCGCGTCTGGGCGTGGAAATCACCGGCAGGAAAGCTGAGCACTGCCTGACCGATCCTCTTCGCCGCGACATTCTGGCCGCCCTGAAGGGCTACGTCGAAATAAGGGAGCACAACCTGCCGTGCGGCTCCCGCATCGCGGCGCAAGGCCGTAATCGTGAAGGTCGCGGTCGAAACGACGTCATTGCCTACGTCCTGGCAGCTCGTGCGGACCTGCGAAATCGCGGCGCTAACATCGATCGCCCGCGCATCAGTGCTGCCCGTTGGGTTGAACAAGGTGATGTCGCCGGTGCCCGCCGGAATACCGGCGATTGGACAAGCGCTTCGAACCGAGTAGATGCCGCCGCCGTTTTCGGCCGTGACATCGCCGGTGTGGCGACAGGCGCTAAGTAGGATCACTGCGGCAATGACGGCGAGGCGAAGCTTCACTTGCGATGTGTCCTTACGAGGGCGGAATGCCGTTGGCGCGTTCATAGGAAGGGCCTTCTAAGGCTGCAAGCGATGCCTTACATGGCCTGCACCGTGGCTGAACTTCCTCCCCTTCGCGTGCTGATCGCGGCCCCGCGCGGCTTCTGCGCAGGGGTGGATCGAGCAATCCAGATCGTCGAGTTGGCGCTCGAGCGGTTCGGGGCGCCGGTCTATGTACGGCACGAGATCGTCCACAATCGCTTTGTCGTCGAGCGGCTCAAGAAGCATGGGTGCCATATTCGTCGACGAGCTGGACGAGGTTCCCGACGACCGGCCGGTGGTCTTCTCGGCGCATGGCGTTCCGAAGTCGGTTCCGGCCGAAGCGCAGGACCGAGGCCTGACTTATGTGGATGCCACATGCCCGCTCGTGTCCAAGGTACACCGCCAAGCCCAGCGGCTTATCGAGGAAGGCCGGCACATCCTATTCATCGGTCACTGCCGGCCACCCGGAGGTCATCGGCACTTTCGGCCAGGTGCCGGAGGGCTCAATGAGCTTGATCGAGACGGTCGACGACGTAGCCGACCTCAACATTTCGGATACGGCAAGTCTTGCCTTCCTGACTCAGACGACACTTTCGGTCGACGACACCGCGGCGATCGTCGATGCGCTGAAAGTTCGCTTCCCGAACATCCGCGCCCCGCGGAGCGAAGACATTTGTTATGCGACTTCCAATCGCCAAGCCGCGGTCAAAGCCATCGCCCCTGAGTGCGACCGAATGCTGGTTATCGGCGCGCCGAACAGCAGCAACTCGCTCCGCCTGGCGGAGGTCGCCGAGCGGATGGGCGTTCCTTCCCGGCTGATCGAGCGGGCGACCTGATATCGATTGGGACTGGCTCGGCCCCCCGACCACTGTCGGAATCACCGCCGGCGCATCTGCGCCTGAAGTTCTCGTCCGCGAGGTCCTCGACGCCTTGCGGACGCGCTTCGATGTCAGCGAAGAGATCGCCGACCACACGCCCGAGCGCATGATCTTCAAGCTTCCGCGCGAGCTCGTCGCCTGACCGAGCTTCCTGACCGTCGAGATGTTCACGGACGGCGCCTGCCGCGGCAATCCCGGGCCGGGCGGCTGGGGCGGTGTTGCTGCGCATGGGCGACAAGGAGCGCGAGCTTTCCGGCGGCGAGCCGCTGACCACCAACAATCGCATGGAGTTGATGGCGGCGATCAAAGGGCTTGAGGCGCTGAAGAAGCCCTGCCGGGTCCGGCTTCACACGGACAGCCAGTATGTCCGCGACGGGATCACGCGCTGGGTCCACAATTGGCAGCGCAACGGCTGGCGGACCTCCGACAAGAAGCCGGTCAAGAATGCCGAGCTTTGGCAGGAGCTGATCGAAGCCACCGCTCCGCACCGCGTCGAGTGGCACTGGGTGAAGGGCCACAGCGGCCATCCGGAGAACGACCGCGTCGACGCGCTCGCCTGCGAAGAGGCCGACAAGCAGCGTACATTACATCGACTGTGATGAACAGAAAGTTCACTTGTCCGAGGGGCCTCGCGGGGCATTTATCGGCGCCTCACCGACTCTCTCGTTCCCCCTGTTCGTTGAAAGCCGGTGGGGGGAGGCTCACACCGGCCTCCCCCATCTGCTCTCAGCCGCGAATCGTGCGGGCGAAAAATCGCGCGGATCGATGTGCGGCGACGCTCGGATCGGGCTGCTCGCCGAGGAGAAGCGAAGCGGCGAGCTTGCCAGCCGCGGGCGAGGTCTGGATCCCGAAGCCGCCCTGCCCCGCACACCAAAAGAAGCCGGCCACTTCCGGATCGAATCCGTAGACCGGCGACCGGTCCGGCGCGAAGCTCCTGAGGCCGGCCCAGCTGCGCTCGACGCGCTCGACCGGCCAGTCGACCACCCCTTCGAATCGGTCGATCGCCGTCGCGATGTCGATTTCCTCAGGCGCGGCGTCGCACGGATCGGTCTCGATCTCGTCGTGCGGGCTGAGCCAGATCGATCGGTCGCTTTCACCCTTGAAATAGAAATTGCCCGTCCGAATCGTTGACCAGCGGCAGGTCCTTGCAGGCCCGTCCGGCCGACGCGCAGCTGGACCATCGTCCGCCGCTTCGGAGCAATTCCAAGCGGCGCGCACTCCGCAACTCGCTGCCACACCGATCCGCCCAGGCACCCGCCGCGTTGACGAGGATCCCGCGCCGTCAGCTTCGATCCGTCCTCCAGCGTCGACTTCCCATGCGTCACCGTCTCGACGGCCGACTCGCAGCCGCGCGCCGGTCGCCGATCGTGCCGCCGCGCCGCCGGAACTGCGCAGAAAGGCCGCGTGCAGGGCCGGCGACGTCGATGTCGGCGCACCCCGGCTCGAACAAGCGCCCTGCGTCCATCGCGGCCTGATGCCCAGGCACCATTGTTCGAGCTCGTCGCGCTCGACGCGTCGCGCGGTGACGCCGGCCGGAAGCTCCGGCCAGTCGCCTTCGCGCAAGATGTAGAGCGCCGCGATCGCTGAAGAAAGCCGTGCTCACGAAAACTCTGCGGCGGATTGTTCAGGAAGT
This sequence comes from uncultured Alphaproteobacteria bacterium, assembly GCA_963754245.1. Classification (GTDB taxonomy): domain Bacteria; phylum Pseudomonadota; class Alphaproteobacteria; order Sphingomonadales; family Sphingomonadaceae; genus Sphingomicrobium. The sequence continues at coordinate 301,095 of CAVWET010000012.1, read as the reverse complement.
CCGCTGACGCGGAGGACAGCTTGGCGACGATCGGGACCGCCATAGCTCTCGAGGAAGAATGCCGCCGAGCGACCGGTGGAGTGATAGCCGCAATGCTCCTCCGCCTCGATGATCAACGTGCGACGTCTGGCCGCGATCTCCGCCCCGAGGCTGGCTCCGGCGATGCCGCCGCCGACGATCATAATGTCCAAGTCAATCATTCGCCTATCAGCCCTTTGGCGCGGTTACGAATTGGAAAGCCGCAACGTCTAGAGCCTGACGTCATGTTCAATGGCGTATTTACTCAATTGCTGCTGATCGCGCTTGCCGCGCTGCTCGTCGTGGCGGCGGTCATCGACGTGCGGACCTTCACCATCTCCAACCGGCTGAACCTGGCGGTGGCGCTGCTTGCGCCTGTCTACTGGTTGGCCGTTCCGCTGGCGCCCTGGCCGGCGGTGCGCGATCCAGCTTGCCGGCGGCGCTGATCGTGTTCATCGCTTCTCGCCGGCAGCGTTCTACGCCGGCATGATGGGCGGCGGCGACGTCAAGCTCGCCGCGGCGCTCGCGCTGTGGTTCCCACCTGCTGTAACAATCAAGTTTCTTGTCCTGATGTCGCTAGCGGGCGGCGTGCTGACGCTTGGCCTTTTCGTCTGGCATCGCGCTAAGCACCGGGAAGGACGTCCGGAAATTCCGTACGGTGTCGCGATCGCGTTCGGCGGCCTCGCGATTCTCGCCCAACGCTTTCTTAACCATTTTGCCTGATGTCTGAGGCCGTTCAAGGGCCCGTCTAGGGGAGGCGATCTCGCCATGGATGTGAAAAAGCTCGCGCTGCTCGTTGGAGCGCTGGTCATTGCGGTGGTTACCGCCATCATGGCCAAGAACATGTTCGCCGGCGCCGGCGCGCAGCAAGCCGCTGCTGCGCCAGCCGTTCCGGTCGGGCCCAAGGTGCTCGTCGCGAAGAAGGCGCTGCCCGTCGGCACGATCATCGACGCCGACAGCTTCACCTTCCAGCCCTGGCCGAAGGAGCTCATGCAGAGCGCCTATTACATCGAAGGCTCGCCCGACGGCGATCCCGCAGAGCCTGCTCGGCACCGGTCGTTCGCTATCCGATCACGGCCGGCCAGCCGGTCACTCGCGGCTCGCTCGTCGGCCCGCAGGATCGCGGCTTCCTCGCCGCGGCGCTGGCGCCGGAATGCGCGCCATCACCGTTCCCGTGAACGTCTCGTCCGGCGTTGCCGGCTTCGTCTTCCCGGGCGACCATGTCGATCTCGTGCTGACCGCAGCAGGTCGAGGGCGGCGGCGACGGTCCGCCGCTCAAGGTTTCCGAAACGATCATCCGCAACATCCGGGTCCTCGCGACCGACCAGCGCATCAACGACAAGAACAAGGACGGCAAGACACCAGTCAAGACCTTCTCCAACGTGACGCTCGAGGTCACTCCGCGCATCGCCGAGAAGATCGCGGTCGCGCAGAGCCTCGGCACGCTGTCCCTGTCGCTTCGCTCGATCGCCGACAACGACGCCGATTAGAGCGTGCGGTTGCATCCGGCGACGTCAAAGTCCCGGCGGGCACCAATCCGGCGCAGGAAAAGCAGTTGCTGCTCGCGATGGCCAACCGGCCGATCGACACAACACGACCTTCTCGACCGGCGGCGACGTGTCGCGCTTCCAGCGCCGCACCGTCCCTGCCGCAGCCGCAAATGGCCGATGCCATGGCCGGCGTCGGCAAGGGTCTCGGCCAGGCGATCGGCGCCGCGGTGCCGGGTCCGCCTCGAAGTCCGGTACGGTCGTCCGTGTCGTTCGCGGCAATGACGTCAACGATTGATCCGGTGGGAGCTCGCTAAGATGAAGACTCAGCAACATCACCAGCCGGGCTCGCCTCGGCACCGCGCTCGCCGCGCTGGCCATCGGCCTCGCCGCGGTCGCGGCGCCGCGCCGGCCGAGGCGGCACAGCCGAAGGCACGCCTCCGGCACCTATCGCCCGACGTAACACGTCCAGCTCTCGGTTGGCGAAGGTCAGATGATCAATCTGCCGCGCAACGTCGCGAGCGTCTGGGCCTCGAACCCGAAAGTCGCTGACGTCTACGTCAACAGTGCCCGGCAGATTAATCTGTTCGGCAAGGACGACGGCGAGACCACGGTTATCGCGACCGGAGCCGACGGTTCGCGTCGTCTACGGCGCGCAGGTCCGGGTCAGCCAGAACCTGCCGTCCATCAACGAGGTGCTTCACGCGGCCATGCCGGAAGCGGACGTCCGCGTGACGCACGTCGGTCAGACCGCCATCCTCTGCCGGCACTGTCGCTATCGCCTGAGGACGCAGCCTTCGCGAAGCAGCTCGCCGCTCGCAGCTCAACCCGGGCGTCGATATCTCCAAGCCGGCGCGGCACTGCAAGATCTGCGTCATCAATCGCCTCAGGTGGCGACGCCGCTGCAGGTCACGCTGAAGGTCAAGATCGCCGAGGTGAGCCGCGACTTGCTCAAGCAGATCGGCGTGAACCTTCTGTCCCGCGACCCGACCAGTGGCTTCCAGTTCGGAATCGGCCAGGGCAGCCCCGGGACGTTTGGGTCCGCGGCTCGCCGGATGGCTCACGGCTGCTACGCCAAAGTCGCTTCAACATCCTTGCCTCCGGCACTACGCTGGGAATGGCAGGCCACCTCTTCGGCCTGGACCTTCTCTCCACGCTTAATCTCGCCGAGACGGATGGCCTTGCGACGGTTCTTGCGGAGCCGACGCTGACGGCGCTCTCCGGTGAAACCGCCAGCTTCCTCGCGGGCGGCGAGTTCCCGATCCCTGTCTCACAGTCTCTCGGCGCAGTGACGATCGAGTACAAGCAGTACGGTGTCGGCCTCGCCTTCACTCCGATCGTCCTCCAGGACGGCCGCATTTCGATGCGCGTTCGCCCTGAAGTCAGTGAGCTGTCGGACGCTGGCAGCGTAACGCTCAACGGCTTCGTTGTGCCGGCGCTGACCACTCGCCGCGCGGAGACGACGGTCGAGCTCGGTTCCGGCCAGAGCTTCATGATTGCCGGCCTGCTGCAGAACACGAACTCGAACAACATCAGCAAGGCGCCGGGCCTTGGCGATCTGCCGATTCTCGGCGCGCTGTTCCGTTCGACCAAGTTCCGTCGGCAAGAGACGGAACTGGTAATCATCGTCACTCCGTTCCTCGTTCGGCCGGTCTCGACCCAACTCGCGACGCCGACCAGCGGCTATCGCGCGCCAACTGACCCGGAACGGATCTTCGAAGGCCAAACTTTCAAAGGCGTCAGCGGCCCCGCCGCCCGCGTCTCGGCCCCAGCCCCCGGCATGGTAACCGGCGCCGCCGCGACCGCCGCCCCGGGGTTCAAGCTGTGACCCGCCGCTCGTTCAGGAAGGATGCTGCCATGCGCTCGAAATTCGGTCTTCTGCTGATCGCCTCGGCTGCCCTCGCGGGTTGCAGCTACCATGCTCAGCAGGGCGATTTGGCCGACCGCGGAGTCGAGCCGGTCAACGTCCCGGTCGTCAGTCGCACCGACTATGTGTTCGACGCGGCAGCTCCAGGAGGGTCGCTTGGCTCCGCCGAGCAGGCTCGGCTCGACGCCTGGTTTCGCGGTCTCGGCCTCGGATATGGCGATTCGATCTACATCGATGCGACCTATGCGGACACGGCGCGCTTCGAAGTCGCGCAGATCGCCGGCAAATACGGCATGTTGCTGGAGCATGGTGCCCCGGTAACGGCGGGGCCGGTCGCACCAGGCACGGTGCGGGTCATTGTCAGCCGGTCGCGTGCCGAGGTTCCGAATTGCCCCAACTGGAGCCGTCAGGCCCAGCCGAATTACAACAACCGCACGATGTCAAACTTCGGCTGCGGCGTGAATTCGAACATCGCAGCGATGGTCGCCAATCCGGAGGACCTGATTCACGGCCGCGAAGGCAACATCGTTGGCGATCCGCTGCCCGGAGTTAAGGCAGTTGATGCCTACCGCTCAGCTACGCCGACCGGCAAGGGTGGTCTGCAATCGGTCAGCCCGAAGGGGGGTAATTAATGAACGCTCCGTTCCAGGCACGCGCGGGTCTGCGTGATCCGTTCACCGCGTTCGTCTGCGACGACGCAACCGCCGACATGCTTCGGCCGGTCGCAGTCGAGCATGGCTGGTCGCCGGAGAAGGTCAACAAGGGTGGCCTTCGCAACGCGGTGCAGTCGCTTTCCGTCTCGGCGAGCCCGAACATCCTGTTCGTCGATCTCAGCGAGTTGGGTGACCCGCTCAACGATATCAACGCGCTTGCAGAGGTCTGCGAGCCAGGCACGATCGTGATTGCGTCCGGTACCGTCAACGACGTCCGGCTCTATCGGGATCTCGTCGCCAGCGGCATCCACGACTACCTGCTGAAACCGTTCACCGTCGATCAGCTGCGCGACACTTTCGCTCACGCCCAGGCGATCCTTTCGGGTCCACGCGGCGAAGCTCAGGCGGACAAGCCGCACGTGATGGCAGCCGTCATCGGCGTCCGCGGCGGCGTCGGCGCTTCGACGATCGCGACCTCCCTCGCCTGGCTTCTAGGCGAGAAGGCTCACCGTTCGACTGCACTGCTCGACCTCGACGTGCATTTCGGCACCGGTGCTCTTGCGCTCGACCTCGAGCCGGGCCGCGGCCTGACAGACGCGATCGAAAACCCGAGCCGTATCGACGGTCTGTTCATCGAGCGCGCGATGGTTCGCGCCAACGAACGCCTGTCGGTGCTTTCGGCGGAAGCGCCGATCCACCAGCCGCTGCATACGGACGGCACCGCCTTTTTTGCGCTGCAGGAAGAGATGCGGAACGCGTTCGAATCCACGGTGCTCGACCTGCCGCGCCACATGCTGATCCAATATCCGCATCTGGTGCACGACGCGCACGTAGCAGTGGTTTGCGCCGAGCTGACGCTCGCAGCGACCCGCGACACCATCCGCGTCCTCGCCTGGCTCAAGTCGAACGCTCCGCAGACGAAGGTCGTCGTGGTGGCCAACGGCGTGCCCTCGGGCGGCGCCCTGGAGATCAACCGCAAGGACTTCGAGCAGTCGATCGAGCGCGCGGTGGACATCGTCTTCCCGTACGACGCGAAGCTCGCGGCGCAGGCTGCCAAGCTGGGCAAGCCGCTTGCTGAAGTCGCCAGCGGAAAGATGGCCGCTCCGTTCAGCCAGCTTTCGAGCGTCGTGCTCAGCCATGCGAGCGAGGAAGGCGTCGCGACCGACAACAAGGCCGCCGCGGGCGCCAAGTCGCTGCTCGACAATTTGAAGGGCATGCTGGCGAAACAGCCGAAGCAGGAGAAGGCCGCCTAACGGCTGCCTGACCGTAAGTTGAATTGCCGGGCGACGCAGCAATGCACCGCCGGGCGCGAGTGAGAGGCGAAGCAACATAATGCTGATGTGGCTCATCCTGATCGGCGGCGGCGGCGCTCTCGGACTCGCCTTCCTGGCGATGCAGGGCCCCTCACCCGGCAAATCCGTGAAGCGCAGGATGGAGCTCATCCGTGAGCGCCATGGCGACGTCATCGCCGGCAGCGCGCAGGCGCAGATCCGCAAGCTCTTCGCGGAGCGCTCCAGCAAGCTCGAAGGCTACGCCTCAACGCTGATCCCGAAGCCTGCGCTACTGCGCAAGCGGTTGGAACAGACCGGCAAGGATATCACGCTGGGCAAATACGCCATGGTGTGCATCGGGCTCATCCTCTTCACGACGCTGGCGTTGAAGCTGAAGGGAGCGCCGTTCCTGCTGTCGTTCCTGCTCGGCTTGTTCGTCGGCATCGGTGTGCCGCACTTTGTCATCGGCAAGATGATCAAGCGCCGAATCAACAAGTTCAACTCCAACTTCCCGGACGCAATCGAGCTGATGGTCCGCGGTCTTCGTTCCGGTCTGCCGATCACCGAAACTCTCGGTATCGTCGCCACAGAAATCGTTGGTCCCGTCGGACTCGAGTTCCGCATGGTCTCGGACAAGATGAAGATCGGCCGGACGATGGAATCCGCGCTGCAGGATACTGCCGACCGCCTTGCCACTGCGGAGTTCCAGTTCTTCGTCATCACGCTGGCGATCCAGCGCGAGACCGGCGGCAATCTCGCCGAGACTCTGTCGAACCTGGCCGACGTGCTGCGCAAGCGCGCTCAGATGAAACTCAAGATTTGCGCGATGAGCTCGGAATCGAAGGCTTCGGCATACATCGTCGGGTCGCTGCCGTTCGTGGTCTTCACGCTCGTGTGGATGATCAACCCTGGCTACATGGCCAAATTCTTCACCGATGAGCGGCTGATGGTTGCTGGTGGCGGCGGGCTGATCTGGATGGGCATCGGCGCCCTGATCATGGCCAAGATGGTCAACTTCGAGATCTAAGGAGCAAGGGACGAACATGCAGGCTGTGCCGCCCTCTGGCCCAACGATCCTGGGTTTCGACATCATCTGGATCGCGACGATGCTCAGCGCCGTCGCGACCTTTGCAGTGATGCTCGCGATCTACGCCGCCACGACCGTGAAGGACCCGATGGCGCGCCGCGTGAAGGCACTGAACGAGCGGCGCGAGCAGCTCAAGGCCGGCATCGTCGCCTCGACCAACAAGCGTAAGCGGCTGGCGAACCGGAACCAGGCCGCCGATAACGTCCGGCAACTCCTGTCGCAGTTCAAGATGCTTCAGGACGATCAGGTCAAGAAGGCGCAGCAGAAGTTGATGCAGGCTGGTATCCGGACCAAGGACCTCGCCTTCTTCATCATCTTCGCGCGATTCGTCCTGCCGGTGGTGCTGGGCATTACGGCTGTCGTGCTGATCTACGGCATCAACTACTTCCCGACTTGGTCGTGGATCCGTCAATATATGACCGTCGCGGGCGTGCTGGTCGGCAGCTACAAGGCGCCGGACATCTGGCTCAAGAACAAGGTCACCAAGCGCAGCCACGCGATCCGCAAGGGTCTTCCAGACGCGCTCGACCTGCTCGTCATCTGCGCGGAAGCAGGTCTCACGGTGGACGCCGCTTTCGGCCGCGTCTCGAGGGAATTGGGCAAGGCATACCCGGAACTCGGCGACGAGTTCGGCCTGACTGCGATCGAGCTCGGGTTCCTCAGCGAGCGCCGTCAGGCGTTCGAGAACCTCGCAAACCGCGTCGACCTCGAGGCGGTGCGCGGCGTCGTCACGACCATGATCCAGACCGAGAAATACGGTACGCCGCTCGCTTCAGCCCTTCGCGTGCTCTCAGCCGAGTTCCGTCACCAGCGCATGATGCGCGCGGAAGAAAAGGCAGCCCGTCTGCCGGCAATCATGACCGTGCCGCTCATCCTTTTCATTCTCCCGACGTTGTTCGTCGTGATCCTTGGCCCTGCGGCCTGCTCGATCAGCGACAACTTCATACACTAATCCTCGACGTGGAACGCGGCGGCACGCTGAAGCGTAGTCGCCGCGGTTCTACATTGTTGGGGACGAGAAATGACCATCACGAACGATCCGAACGTCTGGGTGATCTACGCCCTCATCTTCGTGCTGGGCGTTCTAATCGGAATATTCCTGACGTCCGGCGGACGCCGGAAGTGGAAGGAGCGCTACAACAGCGAAGTCGATCGGCGGCGCGAGCTCGAAAAAGCGCATGCCGAGCGAGAGAAAGACTGGGCCGACCAGGAGAAGGATTGGCGCGAACGCGATTCGCTGCGTGCCGCGGCGGTCAAGAGCGGCCGCGACCCCGCCGACGACCGGCCGCTTTAGCCTTCGATCTTCGAGAAATCGGCGACGCGGTTCACGGCCTCACGGAAGCGCATCAGCAGGTTGAGCCGGCGCTCGCGCTTGACAGGGTCCGGATCGTTCACGGTTACGTGATCGAAGAATTCGTCGATCGGACGCCGCAGCGACGCGAGGGCAGCCATCGCACCGGTGAAGTCCTCGGCCTCGACCGCCGCAGCCGCCTTGGGTTCTGCAGCGTCCAGCGCGGAGATTAGAGCTCTCTCCTGCGGCAGATCGGCGCCCGCCCGCCCTGATGCGATTTCCGCGACGGCGTCCTTGAGGATCGGATCGTCGACAAGAACCAGCGGATCCTCTTCTCCCGTTTGCGGAATGCCCTGAGACGCCGGCGAGCTCATCACCTGCGGACCGGCCCAGTTCTCCTTCTTTAGAATATTGGCCGCGCGCTTGTATGCGGTCAGCAGGTCCGCGCCGTCATCCGTCTCCACGAAGGATTGCAAAGCGCTGACGCGGGCTAGCAACCGCACCAGGTCGTCCTCGCCGCCGAGAGAGAACACCGCGTCGATGAGGTCGTGCCGCACTCCTGCGTCGCGTTGTTGAACCTTCAGGCGGTCCGCGAAGAACTCGAGCACCTCTAGCGCTGTCCGATCCAGTCGGCGCGCCGACTCCGTATCAGCGGATTGACCGGCGCTCATTGCGAACGATCCACGCACCGCTTCCGCAAGCGACAGGCGCAGGGTGTTGCGGATAATGAGCTCGATCGATCCGATCGCGGCACGCCGGAGAGCGAACGGATCCTTGGAACCGGTGGGCCTCTGATCGATGCCGAAGAAAGCACAGATGGTATCGAGCTTGTCCGCTAGGCTGACCGCTACGCTGGTCGGCGCGTGGGGAACATCGTCCCCCTGCCCCACGGGCTTATAGTGATCGCGAATGGCCGCAGCGACCGCCTTTGGCTCGCCCTGAGCTTCGGCGAGATAGCCACCGATGACACCCTGCAACTCGGGGAATTCGCCGACCATTCCGCTGACGAGGTCAGCCTTGGCTAGCCGCGCAGCTCGCCCGACCTGATCAGCATCGGCGCCTTTGACCACACCTTGATCAACCAGCCACCGCGCTAGCTTCGCGACGCGCTCGACCTTGTCCGCAACCGTGCCGAGCTTCTCATGAAAGACGATCTGATCGAGCTTCTTCGTCTGCTCCTTAAGTGGGACCTTGAGATCCTGCTCCCAGAAGAAACGCGCGTCGGAGAGCCGCGCAGCGAGGACGCGGCGGTTGCCTTCGACTATGGCGTCGCCACCATCGGTCGCGCCGATATTCGCCACGCAGACGAACGCAGGAGCGAGGTTCGCGTCCTGATCGAGGCACGCGAAATACTTCTGGTTCGTGCGCATCGTGAGCACGATCACCTCGCGCGGCACATCGAGGAAGTCGGGATCGAAACGGCCGACCAGCGGCACCGGCCATTCCGTGAGGCCGGCATTCTCAACCACCAGGCCCTCATCATCGAGTAGGATGAGGCCCGCGTCTTCAGCTGCCGCCTGCGCTCGCTCGCGGATCAGCCGTTCGCGTTCGTCCTGGTCGACGATGACGTGGCACGCGCGCAGCTTCTCGGCATAGTCGTGCGCTCCGCCAATAGTGATCGGGCCGGGATGGTGGAAACGGTGACCGACCGTGGTGGCGCCCGACTGGATGCCCTCGATGTCGACCGGCACGATCTCCTCGCCAAGGATCGCGACGATGCCGTGCAACGGCCGTACCCAGCGGAGCGACCCGGAACCCCAACGCATTGACTTGGGCCAGGGGAAGTCGGAGACAATCCGCTTCACCGCATCGGCGATCACGTCTCGCGCTGACAGTCCGTCCCGCTCGATAATGGCGAAAAACACGCCATCGCGTTCCTGGAGCTGTTCGCGCGTCAATCCGGTCTTGCGCAGGAACCCTTCGAGGGCCTGGGGCGGCGCCGAGGAGCGCGGGCCCTTGATTTCCTCCCGCGCAGCTTCGGTGACTTCCGCGACGTCGCGCGCAATCAACACCAGCCGGCGCGGCGTCGAATGGGTGTCGATTGCGCCCGCCTCCAGCCCGGCCGCGCTTGCGCTTTCAGCAAACAGCCGCGCAAGATCGTTGCGCGCCTTCGCCTGCATGCGGGCCGGGATCTCCTCGCAGAGAAGCTCGAGCAGGAAGTCGGCCATCAGGCGGGGTAGCCCTTTACGTCCATCCACGCGCCGCACGCGGCCTTCGCGAGGTCGCGGACCCGGCCGATATAGGCTTGGCGCTCGGCGACGCTGATCACGCCCCTCGCCTGCAGCGTGTTGAACACGTGGCTCGCCTTAATCGCCTGCTCATAGGCGGGAATCGGCAGCTTCGCTTCGAGGCAGCGCTCGCATTCGTCGGCGGCTTTACGGAATGAATCGAACAATGTGCCGGTGTCCGCGACCTCGAAATTGTAGGTCGACATCTCGATCTCATTTTCGAGGAACACGTCGCGGTAGGTCACGCCCTCATTGTTGAACCTGAGGTCGAAGACATTGTCGACGCCCTGGATGTACATGGCCAGCCGCTCGAGCCCGTACGTCAACTCGCCGGTGACGGGCCGGCACTCGAAACCGCCGACCTGCTGGAAGTAGGTGAACTGCGTCACTTCCATGCCGTCGCACCAGACTTCCCAGCCAAGCCCCCAGGCGCCGAGTGTCGGGCTTTCCCAATCGTCCTCGACGAAGCGGATGTCGTGTTTGAGCGGATCGATTCCGATCTCGACGAGGCTGCCGAGGTAGAGGTCCTGCAAGTTATCCGGGCTCGGCTTCAGCACGACCTGATACTGATAGTAATGCCCCAGCCGGTTCGGGTTCTCCCCGTAGCGGCCGTCGGTGGGGCGCCGGCAAGGCTGGACATAGGCCGCTTTCCAGGCGTCCGGCCCGAGCGCGCGCAGCACCGTCGCCGGATGGAACGTCCCTGCTCCCATTTCCATGTCGTACGGCTGAAGGATGACGCACCCCTGCGCGCCCCAATAGCGATGGAGCGTAAGGATCAGGTCCTGGAAGCTCAGGCTCAATCGAGAATGCCCCGTACCAGTAGGTTCACCGGGGCTTTGGCGAATGCTTGTGCCGCTCGCAAGTCACGAGACCTCTTCAGCAATCGGCAAGCTTGCGCCCCTAAACCCAAGGTCCCACTTCGGAGTTCACATGAAAAAGCTGCTCCATCGCCTGTTCGCGCCCATTGCGGCTCTTCTCGCCCTCGCTCCTACCGCGAGTGCAGCCAAGGCACCGCAAGTCGCTCGCCCTGCCCTCTGGGCGGTCTCCGATGCCGATACGACCATCTATCTCTTCGGGACGATCCACCTCCTCCCGGAGAACACTAAGTGGCGCACACCGAAGATCGACGCAGCCGTTGGAAGTTCTCAGCAGCTAGTTGTGGAAACCATTGTCGATGAGAAGAACCCGATGAAGCTGATGCAGGCGCTGACGTCGCTTGCCTTTTCCCCAGGGCTGCCCCCGCTCGCTGCACGTGTTCCGGAGCAGAAGCGGGCGGCGCTTGCCGACGCTGTACGCAAGAGCGGGTTTCCGCCGCAGGCGCTGGACCGCATGGAGACCTGGGCCGCGGCCTTCATCCTTCTGGGCAATCAGTTCCGCGACATGGGCCTGAAGGGCGACCAAGGCGTGGAGATGATCTTGCGCGACACGTTCACAGGTCAGGGCAAGCCGATCGGGGAACTGGAGAGCAACCTTGAACAGCTCAGCTTCTTCGACAAGCTGCCGGAAGGCGCGCAGCGGCAGCTGCTCGAGGGAGCGCTCGATCAAACCAGCGAAACGCGCGATCAGTTCAACGCAATGTTGAGCGCGTGGGTGCACGGCGACGTGAACGCGATCGCCCGGAGCTTCAACCGCGACCTTGCAGCTTCGCCCGAGCTTCGGCAGGCGCTACTCAAGACCCGCAACGCCAACTGGAAGACGTGGATCGAGGAGCGCATGTCGCGGCCGGGCGCAGTCATGGTCGCGGTAGGAGCGGGCCATTTGGCCGGCCGTGACTCGGTGATCGATCTGCTTCAACGCGACGGCTATCGCGTCCGACGCCTGCAATAATCAGCTAACCGCCTATCCCCTGTGGATAAATCTTAACCCTCCGCTAGACTTTTCTTAATGGGTGAGGGAGCATTCTGGCCGGGTATCGGGCTGGGGGGTCTGATGCGTGTGAGGAGGACGGAGCGAGGATTTCATCGCTACGGATAGGACGAGTCCAACGCCCTTATCCGGTAAATAACGGATACCTCGCGCACATCGCCTTCCTTACGCCCCCGAGCGTACGGAAGGATCTCGCATGGGTCTTCTCATTGCCGCAGCGATCGCCGCAGCAATGCCTGCCGCCACCCCGGCGACGGAAGCCCCGACCAATGCCAATCCGGCCATCTTCGTGGTCCGAGACGCGGACACCACCGTCTACATCTTCGGCACCTTTCATGCCCTCGACGGCAAGTCCGAATGGTTTAACGACCAGGTCAAGGACGCCTTCGAGAAATCGGACGAGCTTGTGCTGGAGACGCTCGTTCCGGAACACCCAGCTACGGCCCTCCCGAAAGCACAACCGCTGCCGCAACTGCGCAGCCTATCGGTAACGCCGTCGGCTTCGTTTCTTGCCAGTACGCGCATGGCCATCAGCGCTGGCCGTTCGCAGGGTATGCAGGTTAGCAACGGCGCCGACATGGTGCTCCGCCGCACTGCCGAAGCCGAAGGCAAGGATGTGGAGGGCCTCGAGACGCTCGAATCTCAGCTCGCAATGTTCACTCGGATGCCACCGGCCCCGGTTGCTCCGGCCGCTTCGACAAATGCCAGCCCCGCACCGACAATGAACAGCCTCACAAAATCCATGGCGGAGATGCAGTCGGCATGGAAACGCGGTGATCAAAGCGTCTTCGTGCGCGTCCTGCGCCAGCTCGAGCGCGCGTCACCTGATACTTATCGCATGATGTTCATCGAGCGGAATGCGCGTTGGGCCGACTGGATTCGCGCGCGCATGCAGACGCCCGGCACGGTATTCGTCGCCGTCGGGGCAGGCCATCTGGCGGGCAAGGACAGCGTATTAGCCCAGCTCGGCGAACGCGGAATCTATTCCACTCGGGTAAACTAGGCCCGAAACTTGCTTTTCCGAGCGCTCTCCACTAGGGCGCCACATCCCTTAGCCATGGTCATCCCTGGAGGCGTGGCGGGGCCTTTTTTGTAATCGGAGAATAGCGAAATGAGCGATCAGCTGACGCTGCCCGCCGAAGCGCGCGACCGGGCTGGCAAGGGAGCCTCCCGAGCACTGCGCCGCGATGGACGGGTACCCGCCGTGGTTTACGGCGAGAAGAAGGAACCTCTCTCAATCCATGTCGAGGAGAAGCTCCTGAGCAAAATGCTTCATACGGGCCACTTCATGAACTCGGTCGTGATGATCGACTTCCAGGGCAAGCCGCACCGCACCCTGCCGAAGGCCGTGGATTTCCACCCGGTCACCAGCCGCCCGATCCATGTCGACTTCCTGCGCATCGGCGAGCACACCAAGGTCCACGTCGCGGTCCCGCTGCGATTCGACAATGAAGACGCTTCGCCGGGTCTCAAGCGCGGCGGCGTGTTGAACACGATCATTCACGAGCTAGAGATCGTCTGCGACGCGGCGAGTATCCCGAACGAGATCCACATCTCGCTCGAGGGTCTCGAAATCGGCGATTCTGTGCACATCAGCGAAGTGAAGCTTCCTGACGGGGTCAACCCGGCGAACATGGATGAGGACTTCACGGTCGCGACCATCGTCGCTCCGTCGGCGATGAAGGCCGAAGAGGAAGAGGCGGCGGCTGCTGGTGAGGTCCCGACCGTCGAGGGCGAGGAAGCTGCCGAAGGTGGCGAAGCCGAGGGCGGCGAAGAGGGCGGCGAGTAAGGCTTCAGGCCTAGAAATCAGGAACCGCCCGCCCTCACCGGCGGGCGGTTTCTTTTTGCGCTTGGCTCACGCTAGGGATGCGCCATGCAGCTTTGGGTCGGCCTCGGAAATCCCGGTGCGAAATATGCACTCCACCGGCACAACGTCGGCTTCATGGCGGCTGACGTGATCGCCGAGACGCATGATTTCGGCCCGTGGCAGAAGAAGTTCCGCAGCCTCATCGCCGAAGGCCGGATCGGCCGCGAGCGAGTGCTGCTGCTGAAGCCCCAAACGTTCATGAACGACAGCGGCGACGCGGTTCAGCAGGCGCTGCGCTTCTACAAGCTCGACATGGACGCGTTGACTGTCTTTCACGACGAACTCGATCTCGCGCCGTTCAAGGTGAAGGTCCGCGTCGGAGGCGGCCTCGCAGGCCACAACGGCTTGCGCTCGATCGACGCGGCGTTCGGGCCCGAATTCAGGCGGGTGCGCATCGGCATCGGGCACCCGGGGCCCGGGCGAAAGGATCTCGTCACCCCGCACGTGCTCGGCAATTACGCCAAGGCGGAGATGGAGCCGCTGTCCGACATGCTCGCTGCCATCTCTGCCGACGCCGAATGGCTCGCCGATGGTGATGACGCGCGCTTCATGAGCGAAGTGGCGCTGAGGATGCAGCCGCCGGGCTGATCTGCTCCGACCCTTCCCGAAACGCGCTCTTTCGCCGCCTCAAGCATGTATTGAAATCTTGGGTCATCGCGCAGCGGATCGAGGTTGCGATCGGCGCATGCGAGACTGATCAGCGTCTTGCCTGCTTTTTTCAGCGCGGGTTCCAGCAACCGCAGCGCTTGTTCCTTGTCGCCAAAGAAAGCGAGTACCGGCCAAGCAAGATTGTACCGCATGTACATATTCTCAGGATCGAGCAGCAGCGCGCGCTCAATCCATTCCTGAGCGCGAGCGCCGTTGCCGATCGCCGCGAAGCTCAACGCGCCATACGCGAGGGCCGCGCCATTGTCCGGGTCGCGTGCCAGAGCACCTTCGACATGCTCAATCATCTGCGCGGCGCACTCACGAGCTCGCCTTTCGTCGCCTCGCGCAAGATACAAAGCAGCGAGCATCCCGCGGCTATGGTAATCGGTTTCGGCGAGCTCCGCCGCCCGCTCGAGATGACCAGTGGCCACCTCAAGCTTGCCTTGCCGGTAGTAGACCCGCGCCGCTTCCTTGTTGGCCTCCCATGAGTCCGGATTCAGCCGAAGCGCCATTTCGATTTCCGCCTGAGCCTCATCGTTCCTGCCGAGCATCGCCTGATGCCACGCGCGCGGCAGATGAGCCTCGGCGATCGTCGGATCGAGGGCAAGCGCGCGGTTCGCCGCATCGAGCCCGTCGTCCTCTTCCCCGGTCGAGTAATAGGCATAGCGGAGATTTGCTTGGGCCAATCCCATGAGGGCCCACGCCCGGGCATAGTCAGGATCAATTTCCGTCACGCGCCTGCAGATGCGGATGACCCGTCGCTCGCGCCCGCTTTGGCCGAAGTCGCCGTCGATCCATGATTGGCGGGCCATGAGGAAGAGATTGTATGCCTCGGCGTTGTTCGTGCCGCGGTTCTCGATGGCTGCTTTCTCGCGTGGCAGCAGCTTGATTTTCAGCGCATCGACGATCGCCTCGCTGATCTCATCTTGGATCGCGAAGATATCCGTAAGGTCGCGGTCGTAGCGTTCAGCCCAGACGTGGTCGCCCGTTGCGCCGTCGATCAGCTGCGCCGTGATGCGCACACGGTTGCCGGCCTTGCGCACGCTGCCCTCGAGGACATGGCTAACGCTCAGGTTAGCCGCGACGTCGCACACGTTCACGGATTGACCTTTAAAGGTGAAGGCCGTGTTGCGCGCTGTGACCGAAAGCGACGACACCTTGGACAGGTCCGTTGTTATGTCCTCACTGATCCCATCGCTGAAATATTCCTGCTCAGCCTCACCGCTCATGTTTTGGAACGGCAGGACACATACCGATACCTGGTGAGGCTTTGGCCGCTTTAGTTGTTGAGGCTGGATTGGCCCTGCCAGTGCCTCAACGCTGGCCGAAAGCTTACGCCATCCTGGAGCGTTTATGTCACCACTCCAGCCCGACAGGTCGGCGCACTGAATCTGGTTGAACGGCATCGGCGGAACCGTCCCGTCGAGAATTGCCTGGACGATGCACCCAGCCGCTCGCGCGGCGTCGGCTTCCGCCCTGACCCAGTGCGATTTCGCTGCTTCCTGGGACCATATGACCACGACCGCCTTTGCCGACGCCAACCGCTCCTCGATCACATCGGCATACGCGCGATGGGCAGGAAGCTCATCGTCGCGCCAGACCTGATAACCCAAGGCGGTCAGCGCATCAGCGACGCGCTTGGCCTGCGGCTCATCCGGCCGCGCATAGGAGATGAATACGTCTGTCATCCAGCCCTTGGGCTTGGATATCAGGACTTTAGCGAGTGAGTCTTGTGCGCGCTCAAAAGACGTCGTCCATGCCGATCGGCATGCCTGGCGGCACGCGGGGAAGCCGGGCCGGATCGGCAATTGCCTTGTCGAGCGCCTCGCGGTCCTTGAGCAAGGCCGCAAAGCCCCTGCCCCAATCCTGCTGCGGCCCCCGTTCGCGGTTAAGCTGATCCGCCAATCGGTCGAGCCGGCCGGAGAGCTGCAGGGCAATTGTCGGCGAGAGCGCCGGGTCGCGCTGGACACGGGCCAGCGCAAGCACCGTTGCGGTCTCGATCCTTCGTCCGACCTCCGAAGCGGACTGGCTGAGAGTGTGATCGAGCAGCAGGTCGAACAGTTGCGCGGGCGCAGGCACCGAGGCATCTACCGCATGCTGAGCTTCGAGACGATTGAGGCGTTCGGGGCGCCAGCAAAGCCGAGAGCGTCTGCACGGCGCCGATTTCCGTGGCCTTGAGCGGATCGAAGATCGGTCCGCTGGCACTGGGAATAATTTCGATCTCGGTCTGCCGGTCATCGTTGCCGCCAAAGGCACTCGACAACATCGGTTGAAGTCGCGCCGGGGACGGTCAATTCCGCCGGAGTGAGTGTATCGAGCAACGCGTAAAGCGCAGCCCATTGTGCCGAGCCCGCGACGGTTCGCGCCTCCATCGGCTCGCCGTTGACGGCATACGGGAAATCGACGCCGCCGACAGACTTTGCAGCGGCCTCGACCTGATACCGGTCGAGCAGCCAGATCGGTACGAACGCGCGGCGCAGATCGGCGAGTTGCTCGCCCTGCGGGAGTGCGCCGGTTCCGAACCGGGCAACGGCGACGCGACGCACCTCCATCATGCGCCGAAGCTCGCCCGATCGCGTCGGGGCCGTCGTCCCACAATAGCGCCCGTCGGCTGGCCCGAGCGGACCGGCCGCGCATCATTGTCGGCGACGAAGCGCAGTCCTGCCGCCCGCGCTTCGGCGAGGGCCGGCTTCGCTTCTGCGTCGGTCCTGGCGCCATACAGCCACTTGATGACCCAGCGATCCCAAGGACCTAAACCTGAGCCGTACGCATCCTTCAGCGAAGGCGCTCCGCTCTCGAGGCTGATCCGCGGCGCCGGATAGTCCATCACCGAGTAGCGGCCCTGCGTGCTCGCCGCGAAATTGTGCGCGAGGCCGATTGCGTGGCCGACCTCGTGCGCCCCGAGCTGCCGCAGGCGTGCGAGTGTCGCCGTGATCGGGTCATTGGGATCGCCCGTGCCGGTCAGCCCAGCACCGACGAGCGCCTGGAAGATCATCATGTCCTGCCGCGCGCGAAGCGAGCCGAGGACCACTGCGCCCTTGATGATCTCGCCCGTCCGCGGATCGTCGATCGGCTGGCCGTAGGACCAACCACGTGTCGCGCGGTTGACCCAGTTGACGACATTGTACCGCACGTCGAGCGGGTCCGCGTCAGCAGGCAGAACCTCCACGCGGAAAGCATTGACGAAGTCCCGCTGCGTCGAACGCCTGCGCTCCACCAGCTCACGCCGTCTTTGACGGCATTGCGGATCGCTACCGGCATGCCCGAATCGACGTAGAACACGATCGGCTTCTTGACCGGCGAGCGCGCGGCAGATGGGTCGGCCTTCTCGAGCCGGAAGCGCCGCGCGAGATCGTTGACGATCGGAGCGCCAAGCGGCTTCGAAAAATCCACCTGCTGGCGGCCGATCGAATAGCCGTAGGGGTCGGTGCGGGGCAAGTATCCGGGCTCAGGCAGCGCGATGAGCGAGTGCCGCTCGATGATGCTGAGCGTGTCTTCGCCGGGGAGGATGTTGTTCATCTCCTCCTTCGGCTCGTCCGAGCGGAACGCGATCCGTGCCGCGAACTCCGCATTCTTCGGGAAGACTTTGACGAAGGTCGGATCGGCCGCACTAAGCTCCGGCACGAATTTGAACTCGCCCCCGCCGACGGCCTTCACCACGCGAGGAATGCCGATATCGTCTCGCGCAAGGAAACCGGCGAGATCCACCTGGTACGAGCCGTCCGGCAGATCCTTGACCACGTCGCCCATCCACAGGGGCGAGGTCGGGAAGCTGCGCAGCGTCGTCAGCTGCTCGGCGGGATTGCTCGACACGAACTTTGTATTTTCGACGTCAGCGACGACCTTTTTGCCGAGACGGCGGAACACCAGAATGCGTGAATTGCTCGCGGCACCGTAGTCGAGTTGCGTGGGTGCCGAACCGAGTCCCGTCTCCACCTGCGTCAAATAGATGTAGCGGGCCGACACTCCGTCAGGACCGGGCTTGGGGAAGGTCGCGATGATCTTGCCGGTCTTCGTGTCTGCCTTAACGTCGATCAGAGGGGTTTCCGCATTCGCGGTAGGGCGCGTCACAGGCGCCCCCTGACAGGGCGAAGAAATGGCCAGCATGAGGCCAAGCGAAAATGAAGACGCGAACAGGTGCCGACGCATGGAAGTCTCCCCGAAAGAGCGGGCACGCTAGATAGGCGTGTGAGGGCTGTCCACGCCCTTGCGCGGGCCGTCGTTGAGCCGCACAGCACCAGCGTGCCTGTCCGTTCGCTCTTCGTCACGCAGCTCTATGAAGCCGAGCTCGGTGATGCGGCCCTGCTGGGCGATCTCGCGCATTCGATCCGCTCGCTTGCGATGGATGACGAAGCCGGCCGCCGCTGGTCGCGGCAGCATCGCTATCCCGGGCTACACCAGCTACGCATCCCTCAACGATTTGCAGCGCCGCGATCCCGCCATCGCCGATCTCACGAAGCTTCTCGGGCGTCACGCCACGGAGTTTGCCCGAGCAGTGGCGTTCGACCTCACGCGCAAGCCGAGGCTCGACAGCCTGTGGGTTAACCTGTTGAAATCCGGTGGACACCACAGTGGACATATCCATCCGCACAGCATCATTTCAGGCACGCTCTACGTTGAAGTCCCGAACGGTTCCGGCTCGATCCGCTTCGAGGATCCGCGCCTGCCGCTGATGATGGCCGCACCGCCGCGCTCCGAAGCCTTCGTCACCGTCGAACCGCGACCGGGTCTGCTGCTGATGTGGGAAAGCTGGCTGCGGCATGAAGTGCTTCCCGGCACCGGCAAAGGCGAGCGGTTGAGCATTTCCTTCAACTTCGCCTAAAGGGCCGCAACTCCCCCTCCCTCTACCAGGACAATCATGGGCTTCCGCTGCGGCATCGTCGGCCTGCCGAACGTCGGCAAATCGACGCTTTTCAATGCTCTTACCGAGACGGCCGCGGCACAGGCGGCGAACTACCCATTCTGCACGATCGAGCCGAACGTCGGCCGCGTCGCGGTGCCCGACAAGCGCCTTGACGAGATCGCGCGCATTGCCAAGTCAGCGCAGGAAATCGAGACGCAGATCGAGTTCGTCGATATCGCAGGGCTGGTCCGCGGCGCGTCGAAGGGCGAAGGCCTCGGCAACCAGTTCCTCGCCAACATTCGCGAGGTCGACGCGATCGTTCATGTCTTGCGCTGCTTCGAAGGTGGGGACGTGACCCACGTCGAAGGGCGCGTGGACCCGATCGCCGACGCGGAGACCGTTGAGACCGAGTTGATGCTCGCGGACCTGGATCCGCTCGACCGGCGCGTGCCGAATCTCGTGAAGAAGGCGCAGCAGGGCGACAAGGAAGCAAAGATCGAAGCCTCGGTCCTCGGCCAGGCGCTCGACCTCCTGCGCGCGTCGAAACCGGCGCGGCTGGTTCAACCAAAGGATGCCGAGGAAGCAAAGGCGCTGCAGCGAGCGCAATTGCTGACCGGCAAGCCCGTGCTCTACGTCTGCAATGTCGACGAAGGCGAAGCGGCGAGCGGCAATGCACTCTCGCAGCGGGTTTTCGAGAAAGCCGCAGCCGAGGGTGCGAAGGCGGTCGTGATCTCCGCGGCGATCGAAGCCGAAATCGCGACCCTGCCAGCTGACGAGCGAGATGCGTTCCTATCAGACCTCGGTCTTCACGAAACGGGGCTCAACCGCATGATCCACGCGGCTTACGAGCTACTCGGGCTCATCACCTTCTACACGGCGGGCCCGAAGGAAGCGCGGGCGTGGACGGTCCATCGCGGGGCCCGCGCTCCTGAAGCGGCGGGCGAGATTCACACGGACTTCGAGCGCGGCTTCATCCGCGCCGAGACGATCGCGTACGACGACTTCGTCAAGTGCGGCGGGGAGAACGGGGCGAAGGACGCCGGGAAGATGCGCTCGGAAGGCAAGGAATACGTCGTCCAGGACGGCGACGTCTTGCTCTTCCGCTTCAACGTCTAAAGTCCGGCGGTACCCCGCGCTTCACGGCAAAGCATCCAGCTCAGGCCGGCGGCAATGACCGCTCCTACCCCACTCGCCCACTGAGGGACGTGGCAGCCGCCGATCACCAGCTCGAAAGGCCTGATCAGCCGGTAGATATGAGCGAGCGCCATGAGCGCGAAGATGGCCGAGGCGATCCAAGTGAAGGGTCTTGAGCGATCCATTGAGACCTCCCCCTTTCTGCGCCGATCTTAGGCCTGAATCGAGCCGTCCGGCGAGCCTCAGGGTAAGCAGGACCCATAACATCCCAAATGCCCATCCTCCTATGACGTCGCTCGGCCAGTGAACGCCGAGCATCACGCGGCTCGTGCCAATCAGGAACGAGAAAAGGATTGCGCCCGCGGCGGCGGCTCGATGCCAACGCGTACCCGCGGTTAGAGCCAGAGCCATCGTCAGGTAGAAGATCATCGAGCTGGCGGCATGGCCGCTCGGGAAGGATGAGGTTTTCACGATCACGAGATGCGGCTCGACATCGGGACGCGCACGCGCGATCCAATACTTCTGCAATTCGCTCAAGCCGCGACCGATCATCGTAATGGCGATCAAGATCCACGGCAGATGCCGGTGCCCGGCCCGCCACAGCAGGAACGCAGCCGCAAGTCCCGCGGCAATCAGGACGGTCGGCTCGCCGAAGGCAGTCAACATGCGTGCGATAGTCGCCAGCGCGGGGCGGTTTCCGGCGTAAAGTGCCTCGTAGACGGCGCGGTCGAGCGGCCCACCACCCCAGATGAGCATGGCCAGCCAAATCGCCGCCAAGGCCACGATCGACAATGCGTAGCCGGTTTGCGCCGCAGAAATGCGCACGAGAGCACTCATGTCAGCTTCGAACGAAAAGCGGCGCGGCAGTTTCCCGGGGCGCGAGCTAGAACTTCATCCCCGCCCGAATACCGATTGTCCGGGGCTGACCTGGAACAACAAGTGCCCGAGTGCAGCTTCCGCAGGCTGTCTGCCGGCTGATGTCGATCCGCTTATCGAAGATGTTCGTGGTGAACAGCTCGACGTTCCATCTCGGCCAATCCAATCCGGCGTACAAGTCGACCAACGTTGCCGCGTGCAGCCTGCCCTGAAAGTCGTTGGGGTCGAGGATTTCGCCTGTGTGGACGAGTGCAATGGCCGTTCGCAGCGACGAGGGCGCAGATCCACGATAGCTTATTCCGCCCTGGACGTGCGCTTTGACGTCTCCCCAAGCCGGCCAGCTGTAACGCGCGGTCGCAGTCGCCTTGAACTTCGGTGTGATCGGCAATCTCGTGCCGCTCGGCGCAGATGGAAAGTCCTGAACGCCGTCCACAACACCGAGGCAATTCGGATCGGGGTCGCCAACTAGGGTGCAGATGTTCCCTTTGGTTTTCGCGTCAGTGTAGGCCGCTGCCGCATTCAAAGTCAGGCCGCCGTGGATGTAGCTGAAATCCGTTTCAAGGCCGTTGATTTCGAGCATCTTTGGCATTGTGAATTTCGGTGAAGCTATTCAAGCCGAGGAAAGCGAACTGGAACGCCTTCCATTTCTCGTGGAAGATGTCTCCATTCCAGCGGAACGGTCCGAATGTCGTCTTCCAGCCGATCTCGTAGTTGATCAAGAAATCAGCGGCGTACGGCGGCACATCGACGCGCCGGTTCACGCCACCGGGCCGGAAGCCTTTGGACCACGTGGCGTAAAACATGAGATTTTGCTGCGGCTTCCACTCCCCGTTAAAGCGGTATGTGACGCCGCTGCTCTTGGCGCGGACGGGCTGGATCTTCCCATTCTTGAAAACGCCGAGGTCCGTACAAGGACTTCCAGGGACGATTGGCGCGATCAACGTCGTGTCGAGACCAGCGGCAAGGGCATCTGTGAGCCTTACCCCGTCGACCGTGAAGCACTGAATGACACCGCTATGTGAGCTTCCCGAACCATTGAATGGCTTGTCCGTGAAGTTGCCGCCCGGGTTCCGACCGAAGCCGAAGAAGCCGATGAGCGTGTTGTCATATTTGTACCAGCGGCCGCCCGCAGTCAGCGTGACGTGCGGGACAATATCATAGCTCGCCTCGCCAAAAAGCGCGTAGTCCTTGTCCTGACGTTTTTGCTGAGTCAGCCACAACGTCCCAGGATGGCCGTTTACCGATAACTCGGGCGCGAGACCGGCGACTTGATAATCCTGGTGAATGAAATTCTTCTGGTCCTGGTAGAAGGCGCCGCCGATCACTCGGAATGGCTTGTCGGCAGGAGATGCGAAACGCAGCTCCTGACTCATTTTCTTGAAGTGGTTCGTGCCGACGATGAACTGCTGCGGTGAGATCGTGTTGCCGGCCGCGTCGTGGAAATAGAAGTAATAAGCGAGTCCGCCAACGTCCTCGTAGAGACGATCGTAAGCATCCGAATAATCAGTGTAATCGGCAGTCGAATAAGTCGGCCGGTCCATGTACGCGCCGGCATAGGTTACATCGAAATTGGCGATCTTGCCTTGCACGGTCAAAGCCGCCTGCCAGAACCGATCCTTGTTCACCTCTTTGAAGAAGCGATCAATTTTCAAGTCACCGATGTTGGGATCGTAGAAGAAGACGCCGTTCGCCTTCAATTTCTGATACATGAAAGTCGGCGTGACGGTCCAATTGTCGTCGAGGTCGATCTTCAGCGCGGCGCGACCACCGTAGATATCCTGATCGTTGAAATTCTTTTTGACGAGGTTGGCGTTGTTGAAAGCAATGCCGTTATGGACGCAGCCGATGGCCGAGTCATCGCTGTCGTAAATGGTGGTCCCGCAATACTGCCGAGCACCAAAGACGTTATCGATGAAGCCGGCATCATGCTCGTAAAAAGCGACGCCGCGGAATGCGATGTTCTTCCCGATCGGCAGGTTGAGCATGCCCTCGAGCTTGCCGCCGACGCCGCCGTGATCGACTGCGTTTAGATCCCCATCAATTCGGCCGTAGGTTTTGCCAAGCTCCGGCTTGTTCGTGATGATGCGGATCGTGCCTGCTTCGCTCGACGCACCGTAGAGGGTGCCCTGCGGACCCGAGAGACTTTCGATGCGCGCGACGTCATAGATGTGGATGTCGAGCGTCCCACCGATCGTGGTCACCGGCTGCTCGTCGAGATAGGTACCGACCTGCGGAAGTGGGCCGGAGTGATTGCCCTCTGCGTTCGTTCCACCCGCCGCCGAGACGCCGCGCATGTAGACCGTCGTCACGCCTGGTTGGGTGGTCAGGAACGAGACTGACGGAAGCTGCTTTGTGTAATCTTCAAAGTTGGAAATGTTCAGCTGATCGAGACGGCGAGTGCCCAGCGCGATCACGTTAATCGGGACGTTCTGGACATTTTCTTCGCGTTTTGTCGCGGTAATGATGATCTCGGTCTGGTCTGCGACCTGCCCATCCTGAGCGCGTTGCACGGCCGGCGGCGGCGCGGTCACGTCCGTTGCGTTGGTTCCTGGAGCCGGGGATTGGCCGGTCGCCTGGGGCTGCGCATTTTGCGCCCATGCCGATGACGCCAATGCCGTCGATGTCAACAGGCCCAATGTCAGCGCGCGAAACTTGCGGTCGACCATCCCGAATGCCCCCATCCGTCTTTGTGACAGCATTGCGACAGAGGGTCCGCTGAATGTCAACGGCAGGCGCTGACACCGACGTCGATTATTACGCGACCGTTGCGTTCAGGACGCGGGTGCGGCCGGCTAAGCGTCGAGCGCCGACCCCAGCGCCTTCTTGAGCGGCCCCAGATGCGGCTCATATGGCCGCCATTCCTCTGTCGCCTCCCGATAGATCGGCCGACGGACCTGCTCCGAGCTGGCAGTGCGCACGGCGCGCTCGGTTTTGTAGAACTCCATAACCTGCGGCTCGAACTCGAGACCGCAATAATCGAGCAAGGCCCGCACCTCCGCTTCGGTCTCCTCCACCATCCGCTCGTAGATCACGCGATGCACGCGGCCCGGCAGCACCGCGTCGATGTGGCCCATCAGCCGGACATAGTCGGCATAGTAACGGCCGAGATGGTCAAGATCGTAAGTGAAGGGCTGACCGCGGGCATAATGCTGCCGGAAATTGGAAAAGCAGCAGCCGAGCGGATGCCGTCTCGCGTCGATGATCTTTGCGTTCGGCAAGATCAGATGAATGAAGGGCACGTAGAGCCAGTTGTTCGGCAACTTGTCGATGAAGAATGGTCGCTGTGTCCGCCTCTGTACGCCTGCCCTCTTCAGATATTCCTGGCCCAACTTCACCCGCTCTGAGCGTCCAAGCCTCAAGACAGCATCTGGATATGTCCCGATTCTCCGGATCATGGCGGGTATGTCCGGTAGCTCGGCGGTGCCCTCAACGAGGCTGTGGCTGCTCAGAATTTGCTCGATCAGAGTCGAGCCGGCGCGAGGAAGGCCTACAATGAATATGGGGTCGGAAACATCACTGCCGCCAGGTCGCTCCGCGAAGGATTCAGCCGTGAATAGATCAACGGACCGGTCAACAGTCCGTGTGAGCTTAACCGGATCATATGGCTCATTCTTCAGTCGTAGCGTATTGGCCTTGGAATAATGAGCGAACGCCTCTTCCACGCGTCCCGCCTCATGCATTGCCTTGCCGAGCGCGAAGTCGAGATGAAGACGGTCCTGGTCCGACAAGCCTTCCGGCTTCAGGGCTAACTCCATTGCAGCGATGTCGGACTGGTCGAACTTGACCGTCTTCAGGTTCGCGAGGCTCCACCACGCTTCGCCTAACCGCGGCTGTATGGAGAGCGCCCGGCGGTAAGCGGCAACCCCTTCGGCCTGGCGACCGACAGTTTTCAGCATGTGGCCGTAGCTAAGCCAAATCCGCGGCTGGTTGGGCGTTTTCTGAAGCAGCCCCTCGTAGAGCTCGAGAGCCTCGCTGAAATCGCCGAGCTTCCCAAGGGTCGCGGCTCTGAGATTTAAGATGCCGAGGTCTTCTGGATCGATCTCGAAGATCTCGTCGAGCAGTTCAAGCGCCTCTGCCGGCCGCCCCGTTCGCCCAAGGACGAGTGCAAGGTTGGAACGCGCCGCTGCGAAACCGGGAGCAATCTCAATCGCTCGTCGAAGCAGGTTCTCGGCATCGCCCAAGCGGCCGATCCGTGCGGCGAGTTCCGCGAGCATTCGGATCGCCGCAGCGTCGAACGGGTCTTCCTTGAGGTGCGGTTTCA
The DNA here is from genome assembly GCA_963754245.1 of uncultured Alphaproteobacteria bacterium. Classification (GTDB taxonomy): domain Bacteria; phylum Pseudomonadota; class Alphaproteobacteria; order Sphingomonadales; family Sphingomonadaceae; genus Sphingomicrobium. Next base: position 275,698 of record CAVWET010000012.1, on the reverse strand, counting down.
AGAGCCGTTCGGCTACGTCGAGCCGATTCTCGTTGAGCGCCATCGCTGCCTCGATCAGGCGCGGGTGCCATCTGGCTCCAATGGGTGACTGCGTCGCCACGTCCTAACCGTAGCGCCAACATTTGCGCGCCGCTATGCGCCCTTCCCATGATCTATTTCGAAGACCTGGTGGTTGGCCGGGAGACCGAGTTCGGCTCCTACGAAGTAACACGCGAGGAAGTGCTGGAATTCGCACGTAAGTACGATCCGCAGCCCTTTCACCTCTCCGACGAGGAGGCAGCGAAGACGCACTTCGGACGTATCGCGGCGAGCGGCTGGCATACGGCCGCCATGGTGATGGCCGTTATCGCCCGGCACGTCGTGGACGATGAGCAAGCGGGATTGGGCTCGCCCGGCATCGACGAGCTCCGCTGGAAGAAGCCTGTCTATCCGGGAGACACGCTGCATGTACGCGGGCAGATCCTCGAGAAGACACCGTCCCGCAGCCGGCCCGAAATGGGCTCCTTCCGCACACGGACGACCGTGACCAATCAGAACGGCGAGACGGTGATGACCTTCATCTCGATCGTGCTGATGCGTCGCCGGCGTTCACCCGAAGGAAGCCGTTAGTCGCGCTGGCGCCGTTGCCTGTCTGCGGTCCCGCTGGACGTCGTGGAGCGGTGGCTGAAGCCGGTCCAGTTCGCGGACTTTGTGGTTCCAGAGCTCTGATGCGACATCCAGTACGTACGCTGGCGACTGCTCCAGGCGTGCGGCTTGCGATAAGAGTCGTAAACGTAAGTGCCAGTGCCCGGATAATAATAATCGTCGTACCAGCCGTAATAGGGTGAGCCGTAGCCGCCGTAATATGGGCTGGCATAATCATAGCTGTTGTAGCCATAACCGCCGTAGCCGTAGCCACCGCCATATCCGACGCCGTAGCCGAGATCGCCATAGGCGCAGCCGCCGAGCGTCAGCGCGCCCGCCGCGATGAGGCTGATATAGGGAATACGCATTTCACACCTGCCGAAAGCCAGAGGTTTTCAGCAAAAACGAACCGTGCTGCCCAGCGGTTCCTACTGCGTCCCTCTGGTGGGCAGATGAAGTCTTTGTAATCCCCTGCTAATCAGCCGGCGACACCCGCCTTCGCTTTGGCACGGCGGCTCTTCGCCTGATTCTCCGGATCGAGAGCGCCCGTGACGCGGACCGCCCGCTTCGCCTCGTGCCAGATGTTCCGATAAGCGAGATAACCGAGGATCGCGGCGATCAGCAGGAAGACCGAAACCGCGAGTCCTGCCGCGTGGCGACGTGCGAGGTTCGGTTCCGCCGTCCAAACCAGGAAAGCTGCGACATCCCGTGCCATCTGGTCGACGGTCGGCTTCGTGCCATCCTCATAGCTCACCTGCCCATTCGTCGTCAGCGGCGGCGGCATCGCGATGTTCAGGTTCGCGAAGTACGGGTTGTAGTGAAGGTTCGGCGGCGTCTTGGCGTCCGGGAACTTCTTCAGGAGGTCGGCAGGCTGATTCTGATAGCCGGTGATGAGCGAGTAGACGTATGCCGCGCCGCCCTCACGCGCTTTGGTGATCAGCGACAGATCGGGCGGAAGCGCGTTGTTGTTGGCCGCACGCGCCGCAATTTCGTTCGGGAACGGAGGCGGGAAGGTGTCGGACGGCAGCGGCTTGCGGGTTGCCGGCTCACCGGTGTCCGGGTTGATGCTCGCAACCTGGATTTTCCACTGCTTGCCTGAGCCAGCATACGCCTTGATCTCAGCATCGCTGTAGCCAATCTCTTTCAAGTCATGGAATGCAACAAGCTTGAGGCTGTGGCAGGCGGAGCAAACCTCAGTGTACACCTGAAGGCCCCGCTGCAGCTGCTCATTGTCGAACTTGCCGAAGGGACCGTCGCTGGCGAGGTGTAGCTCCTTCGGCTCCTTGTGGAACACGTCAGACGCAAGCGGCGCCGGCGGGCTGCTGAAATAGGTCGACAGCCCGCTGATCAGCGAGATCGTCAGGATAAGGGCGAAGACCGCGCCGATGAACCCCAGGATGAAACGCATGTGCTTGCCGTCCCCCTTATTCGGCGCTTGCGGTAGCCACGGACCCGCCGCGGCGCTTGGCCTGTCCTGCCGGTGCAGCCTCCGCTTCTTCGCCGTGCAGGACGGACTCACTGATCGAGCTTGGCAGCGGAAGCGGCGTCTCCAACGCCGAAACGATCGGCAGGATCACCAGGAAGTGGAGGAAGTAATAGGCTGCGGCTGCCTGGCCGAGCGCGGTACGCCACCAGTTCAGCGGAGCCCCGCCCACGTAACCCAGGATGATCACGTCCGCGACGAGCAGCCAGAAGAAGCGCTTCAACAGCGGGCGGTAAGACCCTGACCTGACCGGCGACTTGTCGAGCCACGGCAGGAAGAAGAGCAGCAGGATCGAGCCGAACATCGCCAGCACGCCCCAGAGCTTGGCCGGAAGGATGAAGTCGACGGTGAAGGAGCGCAAGATCGCGTAGAACGGCCAGAAATACCATTCGGGCACGATGTGCGCCGGCGTCGCCAGCGGGTTGGCCGGAATGTAATTGTCCGGGTGGCCGAGATAATTCGGCGCGAAATAAGTCACAATTGCGTAGGCCAGCAGCACGCAAGCAGCGAACCAGCCGTCCTTGGCCGTGTAGAACGGATGGAACGGCAGAGTGTCGCGCTCATCCTTCACGTCCACGCCCGTCGGATTGCTCGAGCCGGGAATGTGAAGCGCCCAGATGTGCAGGATCACGACCGCGGCGATCACGAATGGCAGCAGGTAGTGCAGTGAGAAGAAGCGGGTCAGCGCCGCCTGGTCCGGAGCGTAACCGCCCAGCAGCCAGAACTCGGATCGGCTCTCCGACCAGTGGGAAGGCGGAGAAGAAGCCGGTGATGACCTGGGCGCCCCAGTAGCTCATTTGACCCCACGGGAGCACATAGCCCATGAAGGCTGTCGCCATCATCAGCAGGTAGATGACAAGCCCGAGCATCCACACCAGCTCGCGCGGCGCCTTGTACGATCCGTAGAAGAGCCCGCGGAAGATGTGGATGTAGGTTACGATGAAGAAGAAGCTCGCGCCGTTCATATGCGAGTAGCGCAGCAGCCAGCCCGCGTTGACGTCGCGCATGATCAGCTGGTTGACGCTGTTGAACGCGCCGTCAGTCGTCGCATAGAAATGCATCGCCAGGACGATGCCGGTGATGATCTGGATGGTCAGGAAGATCCCGGCGAGCACGCCGAAGTTCCACCAGTAGTTGAGGTTCCGCGGCACCGGATAGCCGCCGCCGATCGCCCCGTAGACGAGGCGCGGGAGCGGCAGACGCTCATCGATCCAGCGCATAACCGGATGTTTGGGTTCGTAGGGCTTGGCCCAGGAAAAGCTCATCTGTCGGTCTACCCCTTTTGGCCGATCAGGACGGTCGTCGGTCCGGTGAACTTGTAGTCCGGGACCTCCAAATTCTTCGGTGCCGGCCCCTGACGGATGCGGGCCGCCGTGTCGTACATCGAGCCGTGGCATGGACAGAAATAGCCGCCGTAAGGCCCCTTGTTCTCGCCTTCGCCGATGCCTAGCGGCACGCAACCCAGGTGCGTGCAGACACCGAGCGTGATCAGCCAGTTCGCCTTGCCCGGCTTGGTCCGTTCGGCGAGCGTCTGCGGATCGCGCAACGCGCTCAGCGGCACCGCATTCGCTTCGGCAATTTCCTTGGGCAGCAGGTTTCGTATGAAGATCGGCTGCTTGCGCCAGATCGTCTTGATGCCCTGCCCCGGCTGGATCTTGGAGATATCGACCTCAGTCGTCGCTTGCGCCAGCACGTCGGCCGAGGGCGACATTTGCACGATCAGCGGAGCGATCGCTGCCACGGCGCCGACGCCCGCGAAACTGACCGCGGCAACGTTGAGAAAGTCCCTCCGGCGATAGCCGTCGGGTCCTTCGTTCCCTGTGGTGCCGGAAACCTCAGCGGATTGTGCCTTGGTGGCCATCATTCCCCTTTTGACGCTTGTTGCATTGGTGCCGGGATCGGCACGCTTGCGACGCCGCGCCGGACAGGACGTCCGGCTCGATTGGCGTGGCCTTTAGCGAGGGGTTTTGAGAGCGACAAGGGGTTCAAGGGCGGCGCGCAGACAACAGTCGCGGCTGTCACACCGAAGCATCAGCCTCCCCTTCAATGCTGCGTCTGCAGGTTCATCATCTCCGGCGTCGGACCCATGTTCGCGTTCATGTGCGCCATGATCCAGATGGTGCCGACCATTACCAGGAAGACGATGAGCACGCCGAACGCGAGCGCCAGCACGTTATTGGTGTTGTCCGGACCACTGGTGATGTGGAGGAAGAAGACCAGGTGGACGCCCATCTGGGCAATCGCGAGCACGACGAGACCGACGGCCACTCCCGGTCCCCACAGAGTCGAGGTGGACGCCACCCAGAACGAAATTGCCGTGAGCAGCAGCGCGAGACCCATGCCGATGACGTAGCTCAGAGTCTCGCTGAACATGTTGTCGTGGGGTTCGCCTGGAGCGACGTTGAGCAGTTCGGGGTCGTGCTCGGTCATGGCAATGTCCCGATCAGGTATACGATGGTGAAGATGGCCACCCAGATAATGTCGAGGGCGTGCCAGAAGACGCTGTAGCAAAGTAGGCGCCGCATGATGTCCTGGCGGAAGCCCTTCGTCCAGATTTGCGCCATCATGGTACCGAGCCACAGCAGTCCCGCAGTTACGTGCGCGCCGTGGCAGCCGACCAGGGTGAAGAAGGACGAAAGGAAGGCGCTCCGCTGGGGCCCCGCGCCTTCGCCGATCATTTTGCCGAATTCGAAAAGCTCGATCGACACGAAGACAAGGCCCAGCAGTCCGGTCAGCAGCAGCCAGCCTTGCGTCCAGAGCATGTTCTTACGCTTGGCGGTGATCATCGCCAGCCCGCAGACGAAGCTCGAAAGCAGCAGTGCAAGCGTTTCGATCGCAACCAGCTTACGATCGAACAGCTGGTTGGTGATCGGACCGCCGTCAGTGGCGTGGACGAGGCTCGCATAGGTCGCGAAAAGCGCGGAGAACAGCACCATGTCCGACAGGATGAACAGCCAGAAGCCGTAGGGGACGACGATGCTCTTCGATGCCGGCCCGCGATGGCCAAGGCCGGTGTCTTCGGAGCCTTGGTGGGTCAGCCCAACGGCCGGTGCTTCGCTCACGGTCGTCATACGGATTGGCTCAATTCGTGAAGATGTTCCATGCGGATGCGGCGGCGCTCGCGGGCATTCGCCCGGACCTCTTCGACCGGAATGATGTGCTCATGCTCGTCGCGCCAGGCATACCAGACGAAGATCGCGAAGGCGCCGATGAGGCCGAGGATCGCCAGCCACCAGATGTACCAGATGACCGCGAATCCGCAGACCGAGGCGAAGAAGGCGCAGATTATGCCGACCGGCGTGTTCAACGGCATTTCGATGGGCTGGTAATTGGGCTCGTCGATCAGCCGTTCTTCCTTGATCGCGGTCTGCTTGCGCGTCCAATAGGCTTCCTCGCCGTGCACATCGGGAAGTACCGCGAAATTGTAATGCGGCGGCGGCGACAGCGTCAGCCACTCGAGCGTGCGGCCGTCCCACGGGTCGCCGGTGACGTCCCGGCGCCGGTCGCGCGTTCTGATCGAATAGAGCAGCTGCACGACGGTCAGGACGATGCCGAGGCCGATGATCGCGGCTCCGACAAAGGCAATGTTCAGCCACGGCGCCCAAGTCGGGTCGGGGATGTGCTGCATGCGCCGCGTCGCGCCCCAGAAGCCGAGCACATAGAGCGGCATGAAGGCGAGGTGGAAGCCTATGAACCAGCACCAGAAGACCGCCTTGCCGAGCCGCTCGTCGAGCGTGAAGCCGAAGGCCTTTGGGAACCAGTAAGTGTAACCAGCCATCAGCGCGAAGACGACCCCGCCGATGATTACCTGGTGGAAGTGCGCGACCAGGAACAGGCTGTTGTGGACGATGAAGTCGACCGGGGGGATGGCCAGCAGGACGCCGGTCAGGCCACCGACCACGAAGGTCAGCATGAAGCCGACCGCATAATACATGGGCACGTTGAAGCGGACTCGGCCGCCATACATCGTGAACAGCCAGTTGTAGATTTTTACGCCGGTCGGGATGCCGATCAGCATGCTGGCGATCCCGAACACCGCATTGACGTCGGCGCCCGCACCCATGGTGAAGAAGTGATGGAGCCAGACGGTGAACGAAAGGACGCAGATCGCGAGCGTCGCGAAGACCATCGAGCGGTAGCCGAACAGCGGCTTTCCGGAGAAGGTCGACACGACCTCCGAGTAGATGCCGAACGCCGGCAGGATCAGAATATAAACTTCGGGATGACCCCAGATCCAGATGAGGTTCATGTAGAGCATCGAGTTGCCGCCACCATCGTTGGTGAAGAAGTGAAAGCCGAGGTAGCGGTCGAGCATCAGGAGTGCCAAAGTCACGGTCAGGACCGGGAAGGCGGCCAGGATCAGCAGGTTTGAGGCAAGCGACGTCCAGCAGAAGACGGGCATTCGGAGGTAACTCATGCCGGGCGCGCGCGTCTTGAGGATCGTCGTCACGAAATTGACTGCCGTGAGGACGGTCCCGACACCCGATACCTGCAGCGCAACAAGGTAGTAATCGACTCCGACTCCGGGCGAGAAGGCCTTCTCGCTCAAGGGCGGAAAACCGAGCCAGCCGGTACGCGCGAACTCGCCGAGGAACAGGCTGAGGTTGACCAGCAGCACGCCCGAGGCGGTCAGCCAGAAGCTGACGTTGTTCATCGTTGGGAAGGCCACGTCGCGAACGCCCAGCTGAAGCGGGACGACGAAGTTCATGAAGCCGATGACGAACGGCATGGCGACGAAGAAGATCATGATCGTGCCGTGGGCGGAGAAGATCTGGTCGTAATGCTCGGGGGGCAAATAGCCCTGCGACGCGCCGATCGCGAGCGACTGCTGCGCGCGCATCATGATCGCATCGGCGAAGCCGCGGACCAGCATCACCAGCGCAAGCACGATGTACATGATGCCGATGCGCTTGTGGTCGGTGGACGTGATATATTCGTGCCACAGGTACGGCCATGCCCGGATCCGGGTCACCCAGATCGCGACTCCGCCGAGCGCCAGTATCACGACCAGCGACGTAATCAGCGGGATGGGCTGATTGAATGGGACCGCGTCCCAGGTGAGTTTTCCGAACATCTCTTAGCCCCCCGGCGGCACCGCTGACGCTTGCCTCGCCGGCGGAGCTGCTTGCGGCTGGTGGAGCTGCGGTGCCCTACCCGCGACGATCGCGTCGAAGAGGCCCGGTGCGACCGCGCCATAGGTCATCGGCCTCACATAGCTGCTGGGCTTGGAAAGCTCGGCAAAGCCGCGCCCGTCGAGCGTGGTACGCTGACCGTGCGCGCCTTGGGCCCAGGTCGCGAACTGCGCCGGCGGCAGGGCCTGTACCTCAAACTGCATGCCGGGGAAGCCGTCACCGCTGAAATGCGACGATAGGCCGTTGTAGGTTCCGGGCCGGTCCGCCTGGAGGTTCAGGCGCGTCGTCATGCGCGGCATGGTGTAGATCATGGTCCCCATTTGCGGGACGAAGAAGCTGTTCCAGACGGTCGCCGAGGTCAGTCGAAAGCTGACCGGAGTGCCAGCCGGCACGACCAGTTGGTTGACCGTCGCGACGCCCTGGTCGGGATAGATGAACAGCCACTTCCAATCGAGCGAGACGACGTCGACCTTGAGCGGCGCGACCTTGGACGCCAGCGGCTTGCTCGGCTCGAGGTCGTGGCTACCGATCCAGGCGATCCCGCCGAGCAGCATGATCGTCAGCGCGGGGATTGCCCAGACGACCATCTCGATCGCCCCGGAATATTCCCAGTCCGGCCGGTAGGACGCCTTGCTGTTGCTGCGGCGGAACCACCAGGCGACCGCGACCGTGGCAATCATCGTCGGGATGATGATCGCGAGCATGATCGCGGTCGAGTTGATGAGGATCTGCTTTTCCTGCGCGGCGACCGGTCCGATGGGATTGAGGACGCCACGATTGCAGCCAGTCGTGAGTAAGAGCAGCGCGAGCGCGCCTGTGGCACGGAGAGTTGTCTCGTAACGGCTCGGCACCTGGTTCAATTCAGGAGGCCCCATCCCGCTTGCTGGTGGAACGCGAAGACGAACGCGCGCCCCACAGGCAAACTCGCCGGCGCGGCGCGAGTTCCTACGCTTGCTGCGGCCTTCGCGCCAGCGCCGAAATGCGCTCCACGCGCGGCGGCTCGAACTTCCTTGGCCCGCTCCACACGATATCTTGGCGGAGGTCTCAAGGAGTGAGCGTATGAGCTGGTTTATCGGGCGTACCGAAGCGCTGTCCAACCCCGAAGGCGCGAGGCGAAAGGCGCTCGAGCGGCTGCGTTCGCTCGCAGAGCTCGACGATCCCGAGAGCCTGGTGGTGCCGATCCTGCTCGACGCGATCCTGATGGCCGAAAGCTACCGCGGCGCTCGCCACCAGGTGAGCTTTCTCTCCGAGTTGACCCGCGACGTGGACGCGTTGCTTCGGGAGCTCACGATCCTGGACAAGACGAAGGAATGGGCGAGCGGCTGAGGCGAACGCTTAAGCGCGGCCGCTCCCTTCTTCCTCTTCGTCGTCATTGTTGAACAGCATCGGCTCGTTCGAGTTTGCCGCGAGCTTGGTCCGGCAGTCATCGACCAGTTCCCGGCACTTCTCAAGGCTCCGGGTTAGTTCTGCGTTCACCTTCTTGAGGTGAGCTGTTTCTGAATTATCCTGCTGATCAGTCACGGTAAATTCTTCGGGAAGCGGTGTTCGCTTGTAACCCATGTGAATCGGTTTCGTTCCCCGTCACCTGTCGGCTGAACGTTAATGGTTCTTCGGCTTGTCGCCCCGTCGTTGCATCGGTGATATGATGCGAATTGCTTGCCGGGGGGTACGCACATGGCCGCATACCGGCTTTATTTCATGGATCGTTTCAGCGGCCACATCGAGCATCGCCGCGAGTTCCTCGCGGACCACGATGCCCATGCGATAACCATCGCCATCAAATGGAGCACGGGTCAGCCGATGGAGCTCTGGTCCGGCAGCCGCAAGCTGAAGCGCTGGGAAGCCGAAGCCGTCGCTCCCGACTAGGTCTTACCTCAGAGGTGGTGCGTACAGAACGCCAGAAGCAGAATGAGAGGGATCGGCACGCCGATGAGCCACAGCAGGATGGAGCGCATTCGCAACAGTCTCCTCGTTATGCCCGCTCGGCTGAGCTAAATGGTTCGCTCGTGGAACGGTTCCACCCGCTTGATCGTCGCAGCCGTTAACCAGTGAAATCCTCACCGGCCTCCTGACTCTTCACGCCCTTGCTGGAATCCCTGTCGACAACGCTGCGGGAGCGGCGATTCGATTCCAGCCGATAAGGATGCTGACAATGGCCGAAGTTCTGGACCGCTCGAGGGATGCTGTGACGAAGAAGAAGGGCGCGAGCCCAGTCGTCAACGAGGCTGGCAACATCCTCGCACAGATCAACGATCAGGAGGTTGAGTGGGTCGACCTCCGCTTCACGGATCCCAAGGGCAAGTGGCAGCATCTGACCATGGCCTCGGGCGTGGTCGACGAAGACCAGCTGACCGATGGCTTCATGTTCGATGGCAGCTCGATCGCTGGCTGGAAGGCGATCAACGAGAGCGACATGATCCTGAAGCCGGATCTCTCGCGCCTATCTCGATCCCTTCAGCGCCACGCCGATGATGATCCTGTTCTGCAACGTCGTGGAACCCTCGACGGGCGAGCTCTACACCCGTGATCCCCGCTCGACCGCAACGCGCGCCGAAGCCTATCTAAAGGCCACGGGCATCGGGGACACCGTTTTCGTCGGTCCCGAGGCCGAATTCTTCATGTTCGACGACGTGCGCTTTGAGGACAGCTACAACGCCTCGGGCTACCGCATCGATGACGTCGAGCTGCCTACCAACACGGGCCGCGAATATGAGAGCGGCAACCTCGGCCACCGGCCCCGCGCGAAGGGCGGCTATTTCCCCGTCGCGCCCGTCGACAGCGCAATGGACATCCGCGGTGAGATGGTCTCAACCATGCTCGAAATGGGGCTGCCGATGGACAAGCACCATCACGAAGTCGCGGCCTCGCAGCACGAGCTCGGCCTCACCTACGGCGGACTCGTCGAAACCGCCGATCGCATGCAGATCTACAAGTACGTCGTGCACATGGTCGCCAATGCGTACGGCAAGACGGCAACCTTCATGCCCAAGCCGATTGCGCAGGATAACGGCAGCGGCATGCACACCCACATGTCGATCTGGAAATCCGGTAAGCCGCTGTTCGCAGGGAACGGCTATGCAGGCCTGAGCGAAACCGCGCTTTACTTCATCGGCGGCGTGATCAAGCACGCCCGTGCTCTGAACGCCTTCACCAACCCGACGACCAACAGCTACAAGCGCCTGGTCCCGGGCTTCGAAGCGCCGGTGCTGCTCGCCTACTCGAGCCGTAACCGCTCGGCATCGTGCCGTATCCCCTATGGGGCCGGCGAGAAGGCCAAGCGAGTTGAGTTCCGCTTCCCCGACGCGATGGCAAATCCTTATCTCGCCTACGCTGCGATCATGATGGCGGGCCTCGACGGCATCCAGAACCGCATCCATCCGGGCGACCCGATGGACAAGAACCTGTACGACTTGCCGCCGCAGGAGCTGGTGAATGTGCCAACGGTCTGCGGTTCGCTTCGTGAAGCGCTCGTCTCGCTCCAGAACGACCGTGCGTTCCTGACGCGCGGAGACGTTTTCAGCGAAGACCAGATCGACTCTTACATCGATCTGAAGTGGGAAGAGGTAATGCGTTGGGAAACAACCCCTAGCCCTGTCGAATTTGATATGTATTATTCGTCATAGGCAGCACGCGTACAGGGGCTGCTACGCGACGCCGGTGGAGGACAATCCCTCCCACCTCCCACAGTCTTCCATCGGCATCGCAGTTTCGTCGGGCACTAACTTAAATCAGTGCACTAATTTGTAACCGTTCCAGCGGCATAACGGCTCCGCGTAGTGCGGAGTTCGAGTGATGAGTCTTAGGACGAGGATTTTCGGCCCGGGGGCCGACGAGCCCTTGCTGCGTACCAAGGCGCCCAAAGGCGCCAAGAACGACATGCTCGACAGTGTGACTGTGCCTCGTGCGGAAACCCGCCGAGCCGACGGACGTGGCCGCGACCGCCACCGCCTCACAGCCGAACAGGCAGTTCTAAGGCACAACGAGCACGAGCACGTCATCGAGCTGGTGAACCTGTCGGCCGGGGGCGCGATGATCCGCGGCGAGCTCGATTTGATGCTGTGGGATCATGTTGTTCTGGTGCTCGGCGATCATGGCGAGATCGACTGCGCGGTGCGTTGGCTCAAGGACAATTCAGCCGGCCTCGAGTTCGCCCATGAAACGCGGATCGACTGCGATCCTCATGCACACGACGACCTGCTCCGCGCGGTCATCCGCAAGAGCTTTCCCGACGTCGAGGTTTCGCTCGAACGTCCAGAAGAAGTTGAGCGGCTGCTCGACCCAGCAGAAGTCGTACAACGCCGGGCGGACCGCCACCCGCTCGTGTGGAACGGTGTCGTCTATTACGACGAGTTGCACGATTATGATGCGGAGCCGGTCCGGCTCCGCAATATCTCCGAAACGGGTGCGCTGGTGCAGTCGGGAAATCCCCTTCCCAAAGGCGTGCGAGTTTATCTCGACATGAAAGCTGCTGGCCGGCCTGCGGCTACGGTCAAATGGACTCGCGGGGATCAGTCGGGGCTGCAGTTCGATGAGCCGTTCGACATCCGCCAGCTCGCCGATGAAACCCCGGAAATCGCTTGCGCCAAGAACTCGCCATCGGCCGAATTTGGAACGCAGGAACCGTGGGCGCCGGGGTGGCGGCGGTCGACCCTCAGCCAGATTGCCCGCGACCTCGGCGCCTAACCGCGGACGTAGACGATTCCGATCTTGTTCTGACGGATACGCCGCCAGCCCGGCGTGTGGTCCAGCATGGCGACGAGCTTTTTGTCGCGCTGCGCGACGATCGCCCAGCGGATGTTCCAGCGGTTGACGGTTTCAGCTAGCTCGCGGGTGTCGCCGTTCACGAGGCGCGAATAAGTGAGGACATGGGGATCGCCGTACATGTCCCCTCGCCCATCGATGAAAGTCCGGATGCCGGAGAGGATCAAGGGGCCACCCATAGAATAATCGTTGAGCACCGGCTGCGATCGCAGCTCGGGCGGGACCGAGGCAATCAGCTTCCAGGGATTGGTCTCGCTCTCGTGCGGGGTCAGCGGAAGCATCGCCCGCACCGCGATCAAGAGCAACGCGGCTGCGAACGTGATCACCATTGCAGCGCGCCGATCGCCGCCCTCCTCGCGCTCGACCCCTTCCGCGAACGCGCCGGGAAGCAGCATCGCACCGACGATTGCCAGCATCGCCTGATGCCGGGCCTGAAACATGGCTGCCGCCAGGAAAAGGGCGAGCAGCAGGCCCCTGACGGGCTGAAGCCGCGGGCGCTTCCAGACCACCAGAGCGACCGAAAACGCGAGCACGCCGAAAAACCAGGGCGTGACCTTCGGACTGGACGGCTTCCACTCGTCGATCATCGGCAGCATCTGCAACTGCGTGAAGCGCAGCGGGTGCAGAGCGCCTTCGACTTCGTTGGCATTGATGCAGACGGCGATTGCGCAGGCAATTCCGAACACCAGCCACTGGCGAAGCGCCTTCGCCTTGTCCGGCGAATAGATCAGAGCTTCGAGCCCGAACGCTGCTGCGATCAACAGACCGAACACGAAGCCCCCGTGCAGGTTCGCCCAAAGCGTCATGATCAACGCCGTCCAGATCGGCGGCGCTCGGTTGCGTTCGCGGGCCCAGAGCATCACCCAGATCCACCCGGCCATGATCGGCCATGCCAGCAGATGCGGCCGCGCCAGCATCATGGGGATCAGCACGAGGTCCATCGCGACGAGGACAAGCAGCGGGTAGCGGGTCCAGCGGACGGCGTTGAAGAAGACGATGGCGTTGAGCGCCATGAGGGCGGCCGTAACGACGGCTCCTACACCGCTGTAGCCGCCTAGCCGATAAGCGGTCGCGTAGATCACTTCCGCCAGCCATTCGATCGGCACCCAGGGCTTGCCCGCCCAGACGAAGGAAAAAGGGTCGGTCCTGGGAATCGCGTGGTGCTGGAGGATCCACTGCCCCGTGGCGATGTGCCAGCTGACGTCGCCGTCGTTGAAGACCATCTGCGAGCTGCCGAGCGCCGCCGGAAGCAGAAGAACGCCAACGAGCGCCGGGAGAAGGAGCTTGCCGGGACCGTTCGCCTTTGTGACTTCCGTCGCCGGCGCCATCGCCGGGTCGGCAAGCGCCTCAGCCATGGGAGCGCGCCCGCTCCGCCGCACGTCCGCCGTAGATGAAGTAAAGCACGATCCCGATCGCCTGAGCGGTGAAGAAGAAGATCTGCGTACGGTTGGGCAGGCTAATGAAAAGATAAATGCAGCCGAGAATGCCGAAGATGCCGACCAGCGTCGCGGCGGGCGCGCGGAACTTGCGCTCGGCATTCGGCTCCCGCCGGCGAAGCACCAGCATCGCGCCACACACGGCGACGAACGCCGCAAGCGTACCCGCATTGGCAAGCGCGGCGATGGCGGTCAGCGGGATCAGTCCCGCAAACACCGACGTAACGACTGCCGTGAAGACGGTGATCCGCACCGGAGTGCCGCGCCGGGAGACACGTGCAAGCACAGGCGGCAGCAGGCCGTCGCGGGCGACCGTAAAGAAGATGCGGCTCTGCCCGAAGAAGAAGGCGAGAATGACCGTGGGCAAGGCGATGACTGCCGATGCGCCAAGCACGCGCGCCGCCCACGGCTGATGGATCTCGCGCAGGATGAGCGCGAGCGGCTCAGCGCTATTTGCGAAGCCGGTGTAGGCGACCGCGCCGATCGCCGCTGCCGCAACGGCCATGTAGATCAGGACGCAAACCACCATCGATCCGACGATGCCGATGGCAAGGTCGCGGCTCGGGTTCTTCGCTTCTTCCGCGGCGGTCGCGATCGCGTCGAAGCCGTAGAAGGCGAAGAAGATGATCGCCGCCGCGGCCATCACCCCAACCTCACTTCCGGACGGACCGCTGCGCGGGAACCCGTAGGGCATGAACGGATGGAAGTGCTCCGGATTGAACACCGGCAGCGCCACCGCGATGAACAGAGCGAGCGCTAGGATCTTGATGGCGACCAGGATGGCGTTCAGGGTCGCGCTCTCGCGGGTACCGGCGATGAGCAGGCCTGCGACCACCCAGATGATGAAGATCGCGGGAACATTGATCACGCCACCGAGCTCCGGCCCTTGGATGAGCGCGTCGGGCAGGCCGAGGCCGATCGATTTCAGGAATCCCGTGGCATAACCGGACCAGCCGACCGCCACCGCGCTCACCACCAACGTATATTCGAGGATCAGCGCCACGCCGATCATCCAAGCGATGAGCTCGCCGAACACCACGTAGGAATAAGTGTAGGCCGAGCCGGACGCCGGGATCATCGTCGCAACTTCGGCATAGGCCAGCGCCGCGCAGGCGCAGATCAATCCGGCGATCGCGAAGCTCAGGATGACGGCGGGTCCGGCCTTGCCGGCTCCAACACCGATGAGAGTCAGAATGCCGGTTCCGACGATCGCGCCGACGCCGAGCGCGACGAGGTGCGGCCAGGACAGCGATCTCTTCAGCCGGTGCTCCTCGGGCATTTCGTCGTGCGGAACGACCCTCTTCCGGAACCGCCAGTCAGCCATGTGTTCTGATCCCCCTCGCCGTCATCCCTGCCGCCAGCCGGGATGCGTCTATTTGTCTCAGCAGTTGAACGAGAAGCCGGTTGCCGGGTCAAGCCTCGGCATTACGAAGTGAAAGTAGAATAGATGAAAACGGGGGTGCTTCCACTTCCTCCACTTTATTGGATTTTGCGGGCCGCTACATCGTGCGCAGATAAGGCCCAGGTCGGTGCCTGGAGGACAGCATTTTATGCACGACACACCCGATGTCTGCTTTCGACCCATTGCAGAAATTGGCGCCCTGGCTTCGCTTTCGCGAAAACTCCCGCATTATCCCGATATTGCCGAGGAATGGGCGAGCCTATCGGTACCTCCAGATTGGAGACCGTCATGAAACATACGTATGGAATCCTTTTGGTTGTCGCGGGCGCGTTCGCTTTTCCCCTGGCGGCGCAGCAGCCGCTCGACGCGGATTGCTCGGCGGCAGCAACGCAGGCGACGGGGTACACTCCCGGCGCGGACACGGGGCCGCAAGCCGGCGGCCGCGTCAGCGGAGCGGCGAAGGGCGCGGCGGCGGGAGCGGCAGTCGGTGCGGTGCAGGGTAACCAGTACGACAATGCTTCCGGGCGCGTTCAGGACGCAAACCAGGAGAACAAGGCCAAGAACGGAGCCGCGGCCGGCATGGCTGTGGCGGGATCGCGGAATCGGCAGGATCGTCGCCAGGGCAGGCAAGATCAGGATGCCTGGCAAAAGAGCTACGACGGCTGCGTGGCGCAAAAGGGCTAGGCTGCTCCGAAACAGCACCCCATCTGCTTAATTGAGCAACGCGCGGAGTGCGTAAGCGTCTTCGTTCGCCGCCTCACGCGCATGATCAAGCAGGAACGGGAGGATGAATTCTTCGACGATTATGAAGAGCGACAGATATTCGTGTGCTGACACCTGGTTGAGAATGCGTTGTTCGTCGCTGCTGAGTGAACTGAGTTCGGCGGTGCGGGCCAGCCTTTGCGGAAGGAAATTGCGCGAAAAGTCGAGCTCCTGAGTGGCTTCCAAGACTGTATCGAGATCCCACGCGGCCCGATGTGACGCGCGAAAAGTTGCTTCAGATGCGAAACCTTGTTCCATAGTTCGCCTTCCGGGCATCAGAGCCAGGAACACTCCGCCGCAAGCGCGATATTTTATTCTGGCCGCACCGCCATTTCCAGTGGGTACCTAGCTAATAATCCTTCGAAATCCGCACGCTCGCGCTCGACCGGCCAAGCGTCGAGACCGTCGACAGCAGGGATAGCCACCGCGTCATCTGATATTCGACGCGAGTCGCGGAATAGCCCTGACCGTCGGTCACGACTTCGACGAACAATTTGCGCGTGATGTACTTGCCGGCGCCGATCGCGGTCTTCTGGCCGGTCGCGATGTCGGCGGGGACGACACGCAGGCGGTCGAGGCCAATCGCCTTCCGCAGCGCGTTAATCGGGTCAAGGCTGCCCGAGCCCGACTGCAACGCGGCGACGGCCGAGGCGAGCTGCAGCGCTTCTGGGGCGGACAGGTTGGTGATCGATGTTCCGAACAAGATGCGGGAGAGAAGCTCGTCCTGCGGCAACGGCGGCGAACTGGCGAAGGTGATCTCGGGCTTGAGGCCAGTGCCACGTACCGACACGTCTGCGTTGAGACCCTGGACCGTCGCTTGGGCGTGGATGTCGAGGAGCGGATTGACCGGGCTTTCGCCGAGGAAGCGGATCGACTCCGCGATCGAGGCGGAAGATGCGTCCGGCGAAGTCGTAATTGCCCTGAACCAGCTCGGCGCGGCCGGTGAATCGCGGCTCATCGGCCAAGCCCCCGACTTGCAGGTTCGTCGTCCAGCGGCTGTCGATGCCGAGGCCCGTCACGCGAACGTTGCTGCCCGCGAGCTTCAGATTGAGCTTCCACGGATGAAGGTTCGACGGTTCGATGATGTCCTCGGGCTCGAGGCCGCTTTCGCGCACATTGAGCTGTGGAACGGCAGCGGCGGCGCTCGCTCGGCCGAGCTGGAAGCGCGCCTGTGTGAGCTTGAAGTCGCCCGAGATCGTGCCGCCCTGCCCGTCCGAGTGGATCTGCACCGGTCCGGTCACTCGTGCGGCGACATCGTCGCGATTGAGGAGCAGCGCCTGGTTGGCGTTGAAGGAAAGATTGAGCGCGGTGCGGCCGCCGGAGAAGGTCACACTCCCGTTGCCAGAGATCGAACCGCCGCCCGCCGTCGAGCCGGTGATCTGCGAAAAGATCAGCTGCGGTCCAGAGAAACGCGCCTGGCTAACCACATTGTCGATGACCATACCCGTGACGGAGCTTTCGAGCCGCGCGTTCTGCGTGCGGAGCGAGCCGCGGATGACCGGGTTAGCAAAGCTGCCGCCGATGTCGGCGCCGACCGCGAGCGGGCCGGACATGTCGAGCACCTCGCTCCCGGTCAAACGCCACAAGGTGTCGGCGGGTCCGACGAAGCGCAGCTGCGCGAACAGCGGCGCCTTCATCAGCTCGTCCATCAGCGCCCCCCCGCCCATGGGTGCGAAGCGCGCCTGGGCACGGCCGACGATCTGGCCATTGCTGGCGGCGACCGCGCGGAGGGCGCCCTGGCTGTTATTCACGGCCGCTGCGATACCAACGTCGATCGGCTTGGACGCAAGCACAAGGCCGGCTCGGCTGAGGCCGCGGATGGTCAGGTTCAGCTTGCCGTTGCGATTGCCCTTCCAGGCATAATCGACGCGGCCGCTGGCCGAGCCCGAGAGATCGAGCTTGGGCCACGCAATGTCGAGCACTTCGAGCGGCATGGCCTGGACCTGCGCGTGCACTTCAGGATGCGAGCCGCTGCGGCCCGAGACGTTGGCTGTGCCTCCGGCGAACTTGAGGCTCGTCGGGGCGAGCTCCCAGCCGTCGCCGGAGCGGGTGAGGACGGCGGCCTGGTTCAGCACCAACGGCTGGCGCTCGATGCGGCCGCTGCCGGTCAGATGGATCTCGTTCGGGCTGACGTTCGCGGCGGTGGTGAAGGCGAAAGCCGCCCCGCGCCGGCCGGCGAAGGCGGCGCGCACCTGGCCGCTGCCGTTGACGAGCGAGGCGTTGGCGGTGAGCCGGGCGAGCGAGATGGCTCCAGCCGTGATGCCCCGCGCATCGAGACTACCCTGGATCGTCGTCCGCTCGTCGGCGAGGATGATGGTGCCGTCGGCACGGCCGCTGCGAACCGCAAAGGCGGGAAAGCTCGCGCCGTTTGCGGTGAGGTGCGCGTCGATCCGCTGCGCTTGTCCGGCCGGCGCGAAATCGAGCGTTCCGCCGAGCGTTCCGCCGGCCAGCGTCAGGCGGCCGCGGACCCCCCCCGGATCAGAGCGCAACTGGCCGGTCGCATGCGCTCCCCCGGCATCAAGCGCTGCGATCGCGATGACCGTCGGAGCGTCGCGCGGAAGAAGGATCTGCCCGTTGCCGGTGAAGGGGCCGAGCTTCGAGCCGCCGCTGGCGCGGTAGTTGAAGCCCGCCGGTGTGGGATCGAGCAGCAGCCGCACGCCGGTGATCCCGAGCGCATCGTTCGGGCGGTCGAAGAAAAGGTCGAGCCTGGGCCGTTCGATATGGCCGTCGAGGACCATCTTGAGCGGTCCGTATTTCGTCTGCCGGCCCGCCGCGACGATGTGAAAGGTGCCGTCCTTGAAGCGCTGGCCCGCACCCGACAGCCTGAGTTTGGGCGAAAAGACCTGCAGGTTGGTGAAATGGACGATGCCGTCATTGCCGCGCTCGAGGTTGGTGGTGAGCGACGGCAGGCCGCCGGTCAGCTCGCGAAAGAAGCTGTTGTCGAGCCGGCGCACCCACGCCCTGGCCGTGCCGACCACGTGCGAGCCCTTGTTGTTCGGGCCGGGAACGACATGCAGGTCAGTGATCACGTCCACGACCCCGAGCCCGGGGATAAGGTAGCGCTGCATCGCGCCGGACAGGAGTAGATCGAAGCGGCCGGTCACGAGGTCGATCAGGAGCGAGATTTTGCCGTTCCATTTGGCGCTGGTGAGCTTGAGGCCGTCGCCGCGCACGAGCTTCGGCGTGATCGCCAGCCAACCTTCGATGCTTGGGTTGGCAAGCATCGCGCCGGCGACGTCGCCGATGCCTGTGATCCGTCGGGCACCGATCCGGATCGGCACTCGCATCGGCCATGGCGTGAGCCTGCCGCGACCCTCGGCACGAAGGTCGTCGAAGCCGGTGTCGTCGAACTGAACATGCGGGGAACTCAGGCGGTATGAATAATCGGCGGTCGCGAAAGGACCGTCGAGCGTCCACACCATGCGCACGTTCTTGCCCGTCATGTTCGGAAACAGCGCCGGCGGCTTGAGCAGGTCAACGCCTAGGCGCATGCCGCGGTAGCGGTTGTTGGCGAGGTCGACGGCGCCTCGGGCGACAGCGCGAAGCTCGAGCGTCGAGGCGACGAGTTGGCCGTCGAGGACCCGATCCTTCAGGGTTCCGTCTCCGCGGATGTTCACGACTGGGATCGTCAGGCGATGGAACCTGCCCGTCAGGAACTGCGTCGGGTTCCACTCTCCCTGCAGCAGGAAACGGCCCTTCTCGACGCCGAGCGACAGTCGAGCCGTAGGCCGCCCGGAAAGATCGAGCGCCGCCTGCCCCCGCCAATGCGTCCAGCCGCCATTCCCGACGATGTCGAGATTTATCGGCCGCCTCGTGCCGACAAGTGCCGGAACCAAGCCATCCCCTGGCGATGCGAGGTGCGCTGCAAGCACGAACTTGTCGCGATCCGGCTCGGTATCGAGCTTGAAGGCGAGACGGTCGCCGCCATTGTTCATCAGCGCGTAAAGCTCGACCAGCGCTCGTCCGCTATGAACGTCGGCCTTGCCCTGCAAACGGCCGCTGCGCGGTTTCCCGCTCACCTTTGCAGCAACGTCCAGCCGATCGATCCTGAACTCACCAACGTGGATGTCGAAGCCGGGGAGGACAGGGCCTTTCTTGAGGCTCGGCTTCAATTCCGGCCGGCGAATAAAGCGAAACCCGCTCGGCCGTCAGGCTGTCGATCGAAAGCTTGCTGTAGAGCCAGGCGCCGGGCGCCCAGTCGAGTTTGATATTGGGCGATGTCAGGAAGACGCCGCGCTGGTCAGATACGGCGACGTTCTTTAGCTGCGACTTTCCGAAGATGGACCCGTCGATGCGTCCGATGCGGATCTTGAGGCCCGACGCAGTCTCGAGGCCCTGGATGCGATCGACGATGAAGCGGTGCCCCGGCGCTGTGTCGAGCAGCACCAGTGCGCCCGCCAGCAGGAACAGCAGCGCCACGAAGGCCGCGAACAGCTCGTTGAGCAGCCGCCACTTCCAGTCGCGACGGAGCTTCCGTGGAGGAGGTGCAGGACCTTCCGTTGTGAGAACCGCCTCGGCCATCGTTTAGAAAGCCTGGCCGAGCGACACTGTCACCGCGACCGGCCCGTCGCCCTTCTGGCGATTGAGCGGCACGCCGACATCGATGCGGATTGGCCCAAAGCTCGAATAATATCGGACGCCGAGACCGGCCGCGTAGCGGAAGTGGCTGAAGGTCGGCAGAGACTTGGTTGTCAGCGAACCGCCGTCGAAGAATGGCACGACCCCGAAGTTCCCGCCGAACTGCTTCAGGCGGATGCGCGCTTCGAGGCCAAACTCGGCCAACCCGCGCCCGCCGATCGGATCGCCGTCGACGTCCTTGGGCCCGAGTTGCTGATAGCCGTATCCCCGCACCGACCCGCCGCCGCCTGAATAGAAGCGCCGCGACGGAGCGACGTCGAAGGCCGAGGTGCCGAAGATGGTCCCTAGCCGTATGCGCCCCGCGACGACGACGCTGTCCGACACGGGATGATAGGCGCTCGCATCGATCTGTGCGCGGGCATAGGTGAACCTGCCGCCATGCATGGAGATTTCGGGGCTGAGCCGTCCAGCAAGTCGGAAACCGCGGGTCGGATCGAGCAGATTGTCGCTGCCGTCGTAGCCGAGGCTCACCGGAAGCGCGGCGATGAAGAAGGTGCGTGTATCCTTGACGCCCGACAGGTTGAACACGCCGCGCTCATCGGTCGCGAGCAACTCAGGGCCGTAGGTCCAGGTCCACTTCTTCTGCCAGATGAAATTGCTCTGCCGCTCGATATTCGCCGACAGCGAAATCGTTTTCGCCTCATAGGCGTCGAACTTCTGGTGGCCGGCCGACGCCAGGATGTTGAGGACCTGATCGCGCTGCAGGAAGTTGCTGCGCCGGAACTGAACGGCAGCGAGCTGCTCCTTGGTACCCGCCACTCCGCGGACTGTGAGCGCGCCCTCCGGATTGAAGAAGTTGCGATCAGTCCAGCTGACCTCGACCCGCGCGCCCTGCCCTGTCCCGTAGCCAAGCTCGCCCGCAATGGTGTGCGAAGGCGCGGGCTCCAACTTCACCGCGAGATCCACGACGCGCCCACCTTCCAGCGGCACGAGCTGAATGTCGGCGCTCGACACCAGGGTCGTCGCAATCAAAGCACGGCGCAGATCGTCCACCTTGGATTGCTTGAACAGGTCGCCGCGCTTGAACCTGGCGATGGTCGCGACATGCCGGGCGCTGAACGGCGGCTTGCCGGTGACGCGGATCGCGCCGAAGTGCGCGACCGACCCCGGATCTACTGGCAGGATCAGGCTGGCAAGCCGGGTCTGGTGATTGATCTCGATCTGCTGCTCGCCGATCTTCGCCTCGGCGAAGCCGCTCTGCCCAAGCGCACGTGTCAGGGCATTCCCTGCGGCAATCACGTCTGCGGCGATCACCGGATCGCCCGCCTTCACGCCGAAGGCGTCCCGCAGCTTCGACGCTTCAGGACCCGCTCCCGCCAGCCCCGGCAGATCGACAGTCACGAAACGATATTGCTGACCCGGATCGGCGGCGAGCACCACGCGAAGACCGCCGTCCACGCGTTCGGTCCGCGGCTCGACCGCTGCGTCATAATAGCCCTGGCTGCGCAGGAGCTGGACAAGAAGATCGGCGTCGGCGCGGGATCGACGGCCGATCTGCGCGGCGTTGGCCGGGTCCTTGCGGTCAGCATCGAGAGCCGATTGCCGGCGGAAGGACTTGAGAAGCTCCTCCGCATTGCCGACACCGGAGATGCCCTCGATCGTCCACGCATAGCGCGTCTGTCCTCCACCCTCGGCGAGGGCAGCCGCGGTCTGCGCCTTCGAATTCGGTGCCGGCGTCACCGCTTCCATCGCGTCCTTTGCATTGAGGTCCGGCCAGTCGACGCCAAGGTCGGGCATCGGAGCGAGCGGCGCCGACGGATCGAGTTCGGCCGGATCAATCGGGGATTCTGAGGGGGTGGTGGTTGAGGCTGCGGTGCCGTCTGGGCGAGCGCGGGAACGGCGAGCGACGGTACCAACGCGGCCGCGCAAAGCAGCCGTGCGGCCCTCCCCACTGAAACCCGCCCGGTCATTCATCGACAGCCTTAGCCAGCGGTCCTGAACCGCGCCAGTATGAAGGTTTCACGCGGGCGCACGGCAGGCGCCGACGGGCGCTTTCATTCCAATGGTTTAGTGGATGAGTCCCGCGGACCTCGTCGCTGCTCAGCGTCGCGATCACGCGTTCGATCTGCCGCCAGTGGCAAAAGCGCGCGACATTGCCCTCATCACGGCTGCGCTCGGCACGCGATGCGGCTTCATAGCCGGCATCGTCGCCGAAGCGCTCCATCAGCTCGGCCGCGTCGGAAAGCGCGGCCCTTCCGTGGATGAAGAGCGTGTCCATGTAACGCCAGTAACCGAGCGCCGGTTGAGGTAGTGCCGACAAATGTCGTCAATGCGGCGTTGACCATATTCCGTCGCGGCGGGCATGGGCCGGGCATGCGAAACTCGTCCCGGGCCGGCGGCTGCTTCCTTACCCTGTGCATTCTCGCGGGTTTTCCGCTCGGCCTGTCGATCGGCAATCCGATGAAGGGCATCCTGATCGGCACGGGAGTGGGCATCACCATTGCCGTCGCATTGTGGCTGATCGACAGCCGCAGGAAGGGCTAGACGACCTTCCTTCCCGACCAGATCACGCGGCCGATGCAGTTGATCTCATCCAGCCCGCAGTCCGGCCAGTCGGGGTAAGCGGGATTGTCCGACTGGACCGTCACCCGCCGGCCCATCGGGTTCAGCGCCAGACGTTTCACCACCAGCGCCTCGTCGACCCGCAGCACGTAGATGCCGTCGCGCAGGCGGTCGCCGCAATCGCCGAGATCGACCAGGATGTCGTCACCGTGCGTTGAGCGTCGGCGACATCGAATCGCCTTCCACGCGGACGATCGAGAGGCTGGCGGCGGGCGTCGCCGTCAAGGCTTTCAGCCAGCGCTCGTCGAACGCGAAATAGGGCTTTCCAAGCCCTTCGTTGACGATCGCACCCGGACCGGCCGAGGCCCGAACGGGATGGCGCTGGATGCTCACCAAAGCGCCGGGATCGCGTGGCTCTTCGGCCGGGCCGCCGAGCAGCGCCTCCGATATAGCGAAATAGCGGGCGAGCTTGCGCCGCTCCTCCTCTTTCAGTCGCTTTGGCACGCCGCGTCGCACGAATTGCTGGATGTAGGCAGGGTTGCGGCCGAGCATCCGCGAGAGGCCGGCGAAATCCTCCCCGCGCTCGGCACAGAGACGCTCAAGGACGAGGCGCGGGTCTGAGTCATCATTAATGCCTCATTTAACGATAGGTATCTGCCTAGACAAGTGGCGATGTTATACTTGACATACCCACGCTCCTAGTCTCTACAGAGGGAGGCACAGGAGAAAAATCAGTGGCTTCCGTTCTTTCATCAACCGCACTTCCACAATGAAGACGAGGCATTTGCCTATGTAGAGGCTCGCGTGTGGCCGGAAGGCCCGATTTGCCCGCATTGTGGCGGCGTCGAGCGCATCAGCAAGATGCAGGGCAAATCAACCCGCATGGGCCTCTACAAGTGCTACCAGTGCCGCAAGCCGTTCACCGTCCGCATGGGCACCATCTTCGAGAGTTCAGCAAGGTTCCGCTGCATGTGTGGCTGCAGGCGATGTATCTGATCGCCGGGAGCAAAGAAGGGCATCAGCTCGCAACCAGCTCGCCCGCACCCTGGGCCTCACCGTCAAAACCGCGTGGTTCCTGTCGCACCGCATCCGCGAAGCGATGCGCGAGGGCGACCTTGCCCCGTTCGGGCAGGACGGCGGCGCGGTTGAGGTCGATGAAACCTACATTGGCCGCAAGGATGGCATGCCGATCCGCAGGTGCGGTATGGCCACAAAATGACCGTGCTTGGCCTTGTCGATCGCAACACTGGCCGCAGCCGCTTGTTCCATGTCGACAAGGCCGCTGGCGCGCAACATTCAGCCGATCGTTCTCGGCGAACCTTTCCCGCGAAGCGCGGCTTATGACCGACGAAGCGACGCATGTATCGCAACATTGGTCGCGAGTTCGCCGAGCACTCAGCGCGGTGCACCACTACAACAAAGAATATGTGCGCGGCGATGTTACCACCAACACCGTCGAAGGCGCGTTCTCGATCTTCAAGCGCGGCATGCGCGGCGTCTATCAGCATTGCGGCGAGAAGCACTTGCACCGCTATCTGGCCGAGTTCGAGTTCCGCTACTCGCACCGCATCGCGACCGGCTGCGACGATGCGGCTCGCGCCGACAAGATGCTTCGTGGTATCGTTGGCAAGCGCCTGACCTATCAAACAGCTGCTGCGAGGGCCTGATGCCGAAGGCGAAAAACCCGATCACGGAGGAGGAGCGCAGCAAGCGCTTCGAGGAAGAAATCCGAAAGCGAAAAGCGGATGGCGACTTCGATGAGAGCGCCGCAGACGCCGCGCTTGAGGCGCTGATTAGGAAAAGCGGTAAGGCCTAGCGCCGAACCTCTCGTTTGACTCAGCGTCCCTTCGCGCGTGCGGCGCGGTAGACGCTCGTCAGCGGCAAGAAAAAAAGCCGCATCGCCTCTCGGGCCTGCTCGGCGATATATTCGCCATTCACCTCGAACGTTTCCTCAGAATCAGGCATTTGCTTGTCCTCCACTGGAGCCCCCACCTTGGCGTGGCGCTCTCGTTCTAGGGTTTCTGCGTCGGACATTTCTACTCGCCCATAAGCCTGTCAAAAACACATATATCTCAAATAGGACCAAGCAGACGAATAAAAAGACATCCGCCGCATAAAGGAACATCTCTACGCCCTCGTGCCCTCAATCAGCCAAACAGCGCACCCATGTTTGGCCCTCCATCCAGTGCACGAGAAAGGCCAAAATGAGCGCCACACCCAGAAAGACCAGAAACCCGAACGAGCCGAATAGAACCTGCCAAGCATAATCTGACATATGCTTAACGCGCTTAGGCAGCATTACAGTCCCCCTCACCCGAGCGAGCGGAGGCTACCCACAATCAATGGATTGCGTCAAACAACCGCTATGGCGAGTCGTATGCCTAAAGGCCCCCAGCGTGTCGAAGGTCCCATCAATCACGCCCTCCTCTTCTGGAGAGGGGATAGCTTCCCTCTATGCATCGCACTTGATAAAGGGCGAGAAGCCAACAACTCCGGCAGAGCGGGAGCGCTTTGCGTGCGTTACATCGCCGTATGCGACTTCAATGACATTCGCCACCGAGCTTTACCTAAAGGTTCTTCGCAACATCGAATGCGGAGACAACCACCTAAGTACGCACGATCTCACACTCCTGTTTGGAGATCTTCCAGAATACCTCAGGGATAAAATCGAGGAAGTTTGGGAGAAAGAGGAGGCTAAGCTTAATTGGTCTAACGCTGGTGGCCGTTTGGCGACCGACGTTATGGACGCCCTGAAACAGTCAGCGTGGGCTTTCGTAGATTTTCGTTATGAAACCGAAGAAACGATCACGTATTGCATTGACCAGCTTCCGTACATCCTGCGCTGGGCAATCCTAGCGAAAAGGCCGGATTGGAAGCCTAGGATCGGAACGCCGTTCTCAACTATCGATCCACATGCCACACTCGTTAAAAGCCAGTTTCAAGGTGCGGCTCGGTTCGCCTGGCCTCCGGTATTCAATCACAAGGCCGCCGCCCTCAAGGCGTAGCTCCGGCACAGTGCCAATGCGCACGATGGTCGCCCCTGCCAGAGCTTCAAATTCTGGGCCTGTGTGCACCGCGAGAGCGAAACTGCGGCATATGGGGCTCAATCGCGAGCGACATCGTAGGAATTTACCTACCGAGAGTCCCCATTTTAAGCTATTTCGGTGGGTGAAGGTAGGTAATTGCGGTGACAGCAAAGGAAAGTGCTGCCGAGACGAGTTTCCATGCGCCTCTTGTGGGATTTCCGAAGTGCGTGAACGCATCATACGCCTCTATGAGAAGCCACAATCCGCCCACGGCAGACGACGCGATGATCAGCCAGTGAGCAATGACGGTGAGGCTCATACGGCGTGTAATATCAATTCGCCGATGGGTATGCAAAGTATAACATTGCCAGACAAGTAGGAATTGCATTGGGAATGGACAGGTCGCCGAGTTGTTTTCGACGAAGAAGGATTTCGATCTGTGCATCTGTTGAGAGAAGTAGAAAAGTTCCTCCGGCAAAGTCACGTGGCCCCGACCCGGTTAGGTCGCGACACGTGGGTGATCCGAGATTTGTCTTCGATTTCAGGAACGGGCGGGACCCGCGGCCGACGACCGTTGCGCGCGTCCGCGCCTATCTGGAGACCGTTCAATGAACCGCATTGCCATGTCGCCGGCAGCGTCAGGTCTGCTTCGCTGCATCATCGCGAGGGCGAGCGTTTCCCGCAATAGGATTTTGCTTACCGAAGTTCTTTCAACCGATTGGCAATCGCTGGTCTTCCTAGGCGAGCGCCACCAATACCACCTGCCCATTCCGGGGCCGGACCCTAGCTCGATGTCGACCGGATCTGCGATGGACTGGAAGATGCGGAGTTCAGTGTCCGGGGCCAGATCGTCGCGGACATCGCGGTTGTCGGGCGGCCGGCGCACGGCTGTGACGGGTCGACCAGCATCATGATCGAGGCCGCGTAGGTCGGCGAATAACTAACGAAGCGACCGGCGCAACTCGTTCAGCGCCTGATAAAGAGCTTCCGACGCGTCGGCCGGGAAGGATTGCCGAGTAGACCCCCGAAGATGCCGCTCGATCCGGTCGTTGAGCTGAGCGGGTGTCGGCATTGCAGCTGGGTCGAACAGCCGCACCACGCGCGATTGCGGACCGAGCTTCGCAAGGATGTCGTTGAGCACTAGCTCTTCCTCAGTCGAACGGGGCGGTTTCACACGGTCCGCGTCGGTCAGGAGCAGCTCGACCTGTTGGGTGAGTAGAAGTTCGTCGGGCTCATCGAAGCTCAGCTGTGGAAGCTCGAACAAGCGCAGTTCGAAGTCCGGAGCCTTCGAACCCAACCCGCGCAGGGAGCGAAAAGAGAGCAAAAAAGCGACAAGGCCGCAGGCAAGCGTCAACGAAATTGAAGTATGGCCGACTGACAGTGCCGGGCAGAAGCTGTACAGGCTGAAGGCAACGGCAGCAGCAAGGGCAGTCGCCGCCCCAATGTCCACCGCCTTTTCGATCCGTTCGCGCTTTCCGCCCCGCATAAGAGGGCGGATAGCAGCCAATCCTTGCCAGTCGGTTAGGCCGGCAGCTCGCTCGGCTGCCGGATTTCCGTGACCGCGGGCGCATCCTCGATCAGGTCGATCAGCGCATTGGTGAACTCCTCGACGTCCTGCGGATTGCGGCTGGTGACGATATTGCCGTCGGTGACCGCGGCCTCGTCGACGACATTGCGCGCCGGCATTGCGCAGGTCGGTGCGGATCGACGGCCAGCTGGTCGCGGTGCGTCCGCGCAGCAGATCCGCTTCGACCAGCAGCCACGGTCCGTGGCAGATCGCGCCGATCGGCTTTCCCTGCTCGGCGAAGTCCTTGATCAGCTGGATCGACTCGGACGTTCATTCGCAGATGATCGGGATTGCGCACGCCGCCGGGCAGGATCAGCGCGTCGAAGTCGTCGGCATGGGCCTCATCGACCGTCAGGTCCGGGCGGATCGTCTTGCCCGGATCGTCGTGGACCGTCGCCTGGATCGGATCGCGCTTGGGCGACGCGAGCACGACCTCGGCGCCGCGCTTCTGGAGAATCTCGCGCGGCCCGAACAGCTCCCATTCCTCGAAGCCGTCGGTCGCGACGATCAGGATTCGCGAATTCGGAATCAGAGGCATTGGGCACCTCCTTCACAATCACAGGAACTCGCCCGCCTGCCGCTCGCCTATGCGCGCTCGATGGGCCGAGTGAAGCGTAACACGCCGTGTTGAGGCACAGCAGCGACAGCGAGCCGGGCTACACGCCGCAAGCGCATGGGCCGCTACTGGGCCTATTTCGACGGCGACAAGCGCGTCACCGACCGCGCGACCATCGACCGCCTGAACGCGATCGCGCTCCCACCGGCCTATAAGGACGCCTGGTTCTGCAAGGACCCCGACGGCCATCTGCAGGCGACCGGCATCGATGACCGCGGACGCAAGCAATATCGCTACCATCCGCGATTTCCGCGCCAAGGCCGAGGCGAGCAAGTTCGCCGGCCTCGCCGACTTCGGCAAGGCGCTGCCCAAGATCCGGCGCAAGGTCGACAAGGATCTGCAGACGGCGCGCGCTGAGCAAGGACAAGGTCGCTCGCCGCCGTCGTCCGCTTGCTCGACGACGATTACCTGCGCGTCGGCAATCGACGAATATGCCAAGGAGAACAAGAGCTTCGGCGCGACCACCCTGCTGAGCCGCCAGGTCCATGACGATGGCCGCAAGGTGAAGATGCGCTTCAAGGGCAAGAGCGGCAGTCGAGCACGAGGTGACGATCACCGACCGCACCCTGCGGCGGATCGTCCGCCAGCTTCAGGAACTGCCCGGCCAGGCATGCTGTTCCAGTACGTCAACGGCGACGGCAACCCGCATCCACATCACCTCGAGCGACGTCAACGACTATATCCGCGAGGCGACCGGCGGCGACTTCACCGCCAAGCATTTCCGCACCTGGGGCGCGACCGTCATTGGCGTTCGAACAGATGCTCGACAAGGCCGAGAACGCGCGGATCAGCGTCAAACGATGGTCGAGCCGGTCGCCGAGGCGCTCGGCAATACGCCGGCGATGAGCCGCAAGGCCTATGTCCACCCGGCGCTGATCGAGGCGGTCAAGGAGCGGCCGCGCGACCCGCTGGACGGCCTGGACGGCCGCGCGCGCGCAAATGGCTGTCGACGTGCGAAGTCGCGCTGATCCCGTTCCTCGACGAAGGTCGGCAGAAAGGCACAGGAAAGCGCGCCGCTTGATTGCCGCTCGCCCGGCCGCCAAGAGCCGGCAATGGGGGTCGCTCGCTTCACGACTGGCTGCGAAGTCAATCGCGACGGGCTGCTGCTCGGCCTCGCCGTCGGCGCTGGCCCTCGTTGCAGTCATGCTGGTGTTCGCGGACCTTCGGGCAGCGCGCCGTCGCCGCGCGAGCCCGAAGGACTCGGCTGGCGAACGGTCATCGGCCGCATCCTCGCCAAGACCAGCCTCGCGTTCATGGTCATCGCCGCCGCCGACGTCGTGGCGACCTACGCCGACCTGCCGCGGCGCGCGGCGCACCTCGTCGACATCGGCTTCACCATCGCCTTCGCACTGCAGGGCGCGATCTGGGGCCGCGAGCTGATCCTCGGCCTGATCGGCCGCCGCGTCGCGGAGGAGAAGGGATCAGGCTCGCTCGGCAACGCGATGGCGATCATCCGCGTGTTCGTCAGCGTCGCGCTGTTCGCGATCGCGGGCATCCTGATCCTCGACAATCTCGGCGTGAACGTCACTGCGCTGGTCGCCGGCCTGGGCATCGGCGGCATTGCGATCGGCCTCGCCGCCCAAGGCATCTTCTCCGACCTGTTCGCGGCGCTTTCCATCCTGTTCGACAAGCCCTTCAAGAAGGGCGACACGATCCGCTACGACCAGAGCACCGGCACGGTCGAACGCATCGGCCTCAAGACGACGCGGCTGCGGTCCGTCACCGGCGAGCAGCTGATCATGGCCAACACCAAGCTGCTCGAGCGCGAAATCCACAATCTTGCGCAAGCCAAGGCGCGGCGGATCACCTTGTATCTGGCAGTCGGCGGCGACGCCTCGCCCGAGGTCGATCGATGCGGTAGCGGCAGCTGCAGCGGCGGCTGTCGAAGCGCAGAAGGGCTGCAAGCTCGTCCGCTGCGCGCTCGCTGGCGCCGGCGGCGGGCGCGCTGACCTACGACCTCGTCTATGACGACAAGACCCGCGACAATGACGGTGATGGCCGCCAACCGCTCGGCAATCCTGCGCGCGCTTATCGAGAGGCTCGGGCCGCAACAAGCTCCAGCTGGCGCGCGCGTCCGACCAGCCGACCGCGCCTTTGCCCTTCTGATCGCCGCTTGCGCGCTTATTCACACCTCTGCAAATAGCATCAATGCCTCTCGCCAGCCTCGACGACATCCGCGCCGCAGTCGGCAAGGAGGTCGGCGTTTCGTCCTGGCTCATTGTCGACCAGCATCGGATCGACGCCTTCGCCGACGCGACCGAGGACCGGCAATTCATCCACGTCGATCCGGCCGCGGCGGCGCAGACGCCCTTCGGCGGCACGATCGCGCACGGTTTTCTTACGCTGTCGCTGCTGTCGCGCATGGCGGCCGAAGCGATGCTCGTTCCCGACGGCCTCAAGATGGCCGTCAACTACGGCCTCGACCGCGTTCGCTTCCTTGCGCCGGTACGGTCCGGCAAGCGCGTCCGCGGCCGCTTCACGCTTGACTCGATCGAGGAGAAAGCGCCCGGACAATGGCTGATGCGCCACAATGTCACGGTCGAGATCGAGGGCGAGGACAAGCCCGCCCTCACCGCACTGTGGCTCGGACTGATATTCACTTGAGGAGAATCGAATGGCCCGCGACGCCGTGATCGTTTCCACCGCCCGAACGGGCATCGGCAAGGCCTATCGCGGCGCCTTCAACGCGACGCCATCGCCGACCCTCGCCGCGCATCCGATCCGCGCGGCGGTCGAGCGCGCGAAGGTCGACCCGGCGGAGGTCGACGACGTGATCATGGGCGCCGCGCTCCAGCAGGGCGTGCAGACGACCATCGGCCGCACCGCCGCTCTTCGCGCCGGCCTTCCGGTCACCGTCGCCGGCATGTCGATCGATCGCCAGTGCGCGTCGGGCCTGATGGCCATCGCCACCGCGGCCAAGCAGGTGATCGTCGACCGCATGGACGTCGTCGTCGCCGGCGGCGTCGAAAGCATCAGCCTCGTCCAGACCGGCGAAATGCGCCTCGGCCCGGACCCCGAGCTGCTGAGCGATGCACAACGGCGTCTACATGCCGATGATCGACACCGCCGAGGTCGTCGGCAAGCGCTACGACATCAGCCGCGAGCGCTGCGACGAATATGCGCTGCGCTCGCAGCAGCGCACCGCCGAGGCGCAGGCCGAAGGCAAGTTCGACGACGAGATCATCCCGGTCACCGCGAAGATGGCGGTCAAGAACAAGGAGACCGGCGAGGTCTCCATGCAGGAGGTCACGCTCACCAAGGACGAGGGCAACCGCCCCGAGACGACGCTCGAGGGCCTTGCGAAGCTCGAGCCGGTGCGCGGACCCGAGAAGATCATCACCGCGGGCAATGCCAGCCAGCTCAGCGACGGCGCGTCGGTCTGCGTGGTGATGGAGCAGCGTCTGGCGCGAGCAGCGCGGGCTGCAGCCGCTCGGCCGCTACATCGGCATGGCGGTCGCCGGCACGGAGCCGGACGAGATGGGCATCGGCCCGGTCTTCGCGGTGCCCAAGCTGCTCAAGCGCTTCGGCCTCAAGGTCGACGACATCGGCCTGTGGGAGCTCAACGAGGCCTTCGCCGTGCAGGTGCTCTATTGCCAGGACAAGCTCGGCATCCCGGACGAGCTGCTCAACGTCAACGGCGGCGCGATCTCGATCGGCCACCCATACGGCATGTCAGCGGCGCGCGCCTCACCGGACATGCGCTGATCGAAGGCAAGCGCCGCGGCGCGAAATATGTGTCGTCACGATGTGCGTCGGCGGCGGCATGGGCGCAGCGGGACTGTTCGAAGTGCTATAGTTGTTGCCGTCCCTTTGAGAGGCGAATCGATGGCGTTCTTGTTTGGGCTTCCGATCTTCGTACTCGTCCTGCTGCTGGTGCTCTCGCTGAAGAGCTTCGGCATCAACCAGGAGTATCAGCGCGGCGTGCTGTTCCGCCTCGGCCGGCTCGGCCCGATGAAGGGACCGGGATGGTACGGGATGATCCCTTTCATCGACCGCGTTGTTCGCGTCGACCAGCGCATCATCACCTACCAGCTGGAGACGCAGGAGACGATCACGCGCGACGGCGTTGCCGTTCGAGTTAATGCCGTCCTCTGGTTCAGGGCGGAATCCCCGGTTCAGGTCGTGACTTCAGTCGAGGATTGGAAGGCAGCGACCGTCCAGGCGGCCGAGACTGCGCTCCGTGACGCGATCGGCCAGAGCGAGCTCGACCTCATGTTGAAGGACCGGGCATCCATCAACCACCGGCTGCAGCAGCTGCTTCGCGAGGCATCGCTCAAATGGGGCGTCGAAATCGATTCCGTCGAGATCAAGGATGTCGACATCCCTGAGCAGATGCAGCGGGCGATCGCCAAGGAAGCGGAAGCGATCCGCGAGAAACGCGCCCGTATCATCCGCGCTCAAGGCGAACAGGAAGCTGCTGCGAAGCTCTCTGAGGCGGCGGAAACGATCAGCAGGGCGCCGGGTGCCCTCGAGCTCAGGCGCCTGCAGACTTTGAGCGAGATCGGGGTTGAGCACAACACGACCATCGTCGCGATGCTTCCGGTCGAGCTGATCCATGCGGCGCGCAAGATCGCCGGCATGCCCGAAGCCACGGCGACGGACGAATAAGTCGGCTGATGTCCGCCGTCCAGCTGATCGCCCTCGCATCGACGGTCAGCCTGCTGGCGGGCTGGCGGCTCTATCTCGTGACGTTCGCCGTCGGGCTGGCGATGAAGTTCGGCTGGGTCGCGCTTCCGCACCAGCTTCACGCGCTCGACGTGCTCGCTAACAACTGGGTCATCGGCATTGCGGCGCTCGGCACCGTCGCCGAGTTCTTCGCCGACAAGATCGCCTGGGTCGACAGCCTGTGGGACGCGATCCACTCGGTCGTGCGGCCGGTCGGGGGTGCGCTGCTTTCGATGGCGATCATCGATGGCGGGGACCCCGCCTGGCAGGTCGGAAGCTTCCTCCTCGGCGGCGGTGCGGCACTGCTTGCACATGCCGGCAAGGCTGGCGCGCGGGCGCTCGTCAATGCGAGCCCGGAGCCGTTCTCCAACGTCATCGTCTCCACCGGCGAAGATATCGCGACCGCCGGCCTGCTCGGCCTCGCCATCGCGAATCCCGATTGCGGCCGCGCTGATCGCTCTGATCCTCGTCATCCTCTCGCTATGGCTCGTTCTTTCGGCTCGGCGCTTGCTGAAGCGGCTGCTTGAACCCAAACGGTCGCAGGCGGGTTGAGGGCGGCAAAAGGGAGGAACGCAAATGCCCGTTTCGGAAAAGCCGCTCGTCGAACGCATTGCCCGGGTGCTCGCGGGAGCTGCCCTCAGCAGCAATGCCGAGGGGAGCGACCCTTCCGCCGGCGACAAGGTCGACCTGGCGTGGCGCGAGCATGTGAACCAGGCGCTCGCGGTGCTTCACACCATGCGCGAGGCGGACGAGGACATGGCGGCGGCAGGCGATCCCGAAGTTTGGCGCAAGATGGTCGAAGTCGCGATCGGCGAACACGTCGATTGAGCCCGCGCGACGCGAGCGGGGCGAGCAAGGCGCGGGCCGACCCGCGCTGGACCCTCGTCGCGTGCGTTCTGGCGTCGAGCCTATCCTTCGTCGAAGGATCGGTGTTGAGCGTTGCATTGCCGGCGATCCGCCAGAGCTACGGCGCGGGCGCGCAGGAAGTGCAGTGGGTGGTCAACGCTTACCTGTTGCCGCTGTCGGCGCTGCTCCTGCTCGGCGGAGCGCTCGGCGACCATTTCGGGCGCAAGCGGCTGCTGCTGATCGGCACCACCATCTTTGCCATCACGTCGCTAGTGTGCGCGCTTGCGCCGAGCCTTCCGGTGCTACTCGCCGCACGCGCTGCGCAGGGCGTCGGCGCGGCGCTATTGCTGCCCAACAGTCTCGCTTTGCTCAACGCTGCCTTCCAGGGGGAGAAGCGAGGGCGCGCCGTCGGGATTTGGGCTGCTGCGGGAGCCGCGGCGGCGGCGATTGCGCCGCTCATCGGAGGATGGTTGGTCGGGACCGCGGGCTGGCCGGCGATCTTCTACATTAACCTGCCGCTTGCGCTGGGGGCCATCCTGATTGCCGCGCGCTTCGTCGACGAGAGTCGGGAAGCTGGTGCGGGACGCACCGATTATGCTGGAGCGTTCCTTGCGACGATGGGCCTCGGCGGGCTCACCTACGCGCTCACGCTCTGGTCTGCGACGCGGCACTTCACGGATGCGGCCGCCATCGCACTTGCCGTTGGCGCAGTGACGCTCGCGGCTTTCCTGTGGAACGAACACCACCGCGGAAACCGCGCGATGATGCCGCTCGACCTCTTCGCCGGCCGCTGCTTCTCCGGGCTCAACCTGCTGACATTCCTACTCTACGGCGCCTTCTCCGCGGCGATGCTGCTCATCCCCTACGTGCTGATTACGAGCGGCGGCTATTCGCCGGTCCAGGCAGGTCTGGCGATGCTTCCTCTGCCAGTTCTGATGACTTCGATCTCGCCGACGATGGGCAGCCTCGCCGCGCGGATCGGACCGCGGATCCCGCTGACCGTGGGTCCAACAGTCGTTGCGCTTGGAATGCTGCTTGCCTTCCTCGTGACCCCCAGTAGCAGCTACTGGACGGGCGCGTTCCCGATGATCCTGGTGATGGCGATCGGAATGACGATCGCGGTCGCGCCCCTCACCTCCTCCGTGCTTGGGTCGGTTGAAGAACAGCATGTCGCGATGGCGTCAGGCTTCAACAGTGCCGTGGCGAGGACCGGCGGGCTGATCGCCACCGCCCTCCTTGGCGCGGTCCTGTCGAGCGATGGCGAGCAGCTGTTCGCGGGCTTCCACGGCGCAATGGTCGTCTCCGCGATCGTCGCGGCGCTCAGCAGTGTCGTCGCGCTGACGATGCTTGGCGGCGTGAAGATGAAAAAGAGCTAGAAAGACGAAAAGGCCGCCCGGGCGAACCCGAACGGCCTTTCCATTGTCCAGCCTGAAGCGGACTGACGTTAAGCGGAAACCTCCGCAGAGGCTGCGCTCACCAGAGCCGCGTTCAGCATTTGACAATGAGACATCAGACCACCTCCTTTCGCTAGTTGCACACCAGCGACGAAAATGGGACATTACCTACTAGATTTCAAGAGGTTGTGTTCCTGCGGAGGTAGGAACCCAGACTTAAGGAAAGAAGCTCTGGCTCCTGCCTTCGCAGGAGCACGATCAGCTATGCGCAGCGACGAACTTCTCGAAGACCGGAGCGATGTTCTCGCGCCACTTGCGGCCGTTGAAGATGCCGTAATGGCCGACTTCCTTGGCCATGAAATATTGCTTGTCCGTCTTCGGCAGCTTGGTCGCGATGTCGAGCGCGGCCTTGGTCTGGCCAAGACCCGAGATGTCGTCGCGTTCGCCTTCGATCGCGAGCAGCGCCGTGTCGCGGATGGCGTCGGGCCGGACGAGCCGGCCGCGGTGCTCCATCTCGCCCTTCGGAAGCGCGTGCCGCTGGAACACAGTGTCGATGGTCTGCAGGTAGAATTCGGCCGTCATGTCACAGACGGAGCGATATTCATCGTAGAACTCTTGCGTCGCGGACGCACTTTCCTCGTCGCCGACGACGAGATGCTTGAACATCTCCCAGTGGCTGATGAGGTGCGAGCCGAGGTTCATGGTCATGAACCCCGCGAGCTGCAGGAAGCCGGGGTAAACCTTCCGCCCTGCTCCCGGATAGATCATCGGCACGGTCGCGATCACATTGTTCTCGAACCAGCCGAACGGCCGTTCGGTCGCTAGAGTGTTGACCGCCGTCGGCGCCATCCGCGTGTCGATCGGCCCGCCCATCATGGTGAGCGTGCGCGGCCGCCACCTGTTCTTGTCCTCGTTCATCAGCGCCGTTGCCGCGAAGGCGGGCACTGCAGGCTGGCAGACCGCGAGCATGTGCGGCCGCTCGCCGGTCCTCTCGCCGATGGTCTCGAGGAACTCGATCAAGTAATCGATATAGTCGTCGAGATCGAAGCTGCCCTCCGCCAGCGATACGCATTTCGCGTCACGCCAGTCGGTGATGTAGACGTCGAAGCTCGGCAGCAGCCGCTGCACCGTTCCGCGCAGCAAAGTCGCATAATGGCCCGACATCGGCGCGACGATCAGCAGCCGCGGCCCGCTGTGCACGCCTTCACGATAGAAGTGTTTGAGCTGGCCGAACGGCTTGCGGAGCAGGATCTCCTCATGGACCGGCACGTCCTTGCGCCCGACGTGCACACTCTCGATGCCGAACTCGGGCTTGCCATGGGGCGCGGTCGCGTGGGCAAACACCTCGAGGCTCGCCGCCACCAGTGGGCTCATGGAGCTGTAACCCCAAGGATTCGACGGATTGTTGAGCCAGCCGGCTCCAAGCCCTGCTAGCTTGCTCGCACCTGCGAGAAAGGAGCGCTGGACCTCATAAGCGTCGTAGAGCATCAAACCTCACTATTCGGTGCAGCGACAAACAGATGTGGCGGTGCTTTGCTCCCCTGACAAGCCATTGCTGCGCCGCAAAAGCCGCAATGCAGCATTGAGTGTGGATAAGTGGGACAGGCCCGCGCCCGTTTTGACCGTTCGGGACTTCGCCGCTCCTGCCTCAAATCCTCGCGAATACCGCTTGCCCAGCGATTCGATCTTCGATGTATCGGGAGCAGGTGAACCACGCGGCCCAAACGCCGAAGCCGCCAACGAGGTCGACGATATAGTGTCCCCCGCCTGGCAGGGTCGAGAGGAGCAGGATCCCGAGATACGCGCTGGCGGGTATGAGGGTCCAAATCCTCTTCCGCCACATTGCGAAGGTTAGGAAGCCGACGATAGCGTGGAACGAGGGGAAGGAGATCACTCCGTCGATGACCTGGACCCGAAGCACGGGATCGAAGCCGAAATAGAAATCGTCGAAACGAGGCCAGAAGCTGCGCATAGCACGCTCCGGCAAGCGCGAAAAAAGCTCCGGGGTTGCCCAGACGGCAAGTCCCTTCGCAGGCATGAAAATCGCTATGAGACAGGTGGTCAGAAGGGTGCCAACGAAGCAGAAGGCTCCACGCCACGCCTCCACTCGATCGCCCAACAAGGCCAGGACGACCATGCTGACGAAAAACATTTGCAGTGTGAAGTTGTACGCCGGTCTCATGAGCGCGAAGAGCCAGTCTCCCTGCCTCAGTTGCCAGTCGATTATGGCAAGTCCGTCGACGCCCAGCGCCAGGTCGAACTCTCGCAGTGCGCCGTCCACGATCGGAAAGTGCAGCCTGAGTTCGAGCATTGCGACAGCGCCGCAGACCATTCCGCCTAGTCCGGCGACGGCGACTGTGCCGAAAGCGTCAGCGACGCGGCGATGCCCTTTCCGATCCCACCAC
This sequence comes from uncultured Alphaproteobacteria bacterium, assembly GCA_963754245.1. Lineage (GTDB taxonomy): Bacteria > Pseudomonadota > Alphaproteobacteria > Sphingomonadales > Sphingomonadaceae > Sphingomicrobium. Next base: position 238,439 of record CAVWET010000012.1, on the reverse strand, counting down.
ATTCGCGAGGCCAATAGCAGCGTTGCCACAAGCAAGTTGAACGCAGTCGTTCCGTGCGGATCGACACGCACCCGAAGCGTCACTGCCATCACAATGGCGATGATCGCACCTGCGAGAACCAGCCAAACGCCGGTCGCGCGAAAGCGATCAGCCGCGGACGGTGCGGACGGCTCAGAACTGGAAAACTGATCGTTGTCGTTACCAGGAAGGCAATCGACCGTGCGGGACTCCTCCCGCCGCAACGCACTGGAAAACAAAACTAAACCCCAAACGCAACAAGCGGGACCATGGGCCGAGCATCCGTTTCTCACCATGGCGAGGTTATTAACTTGGCGCAAGACGCCTGACGGGCCAACAAAAGCGCACGAAGTCCGCTGTTCTCTCGGAGCAGACCTCGCCTTACGGCTTCACAACCATTTGAGGCGCTGCGGTCCGGCTGTTAGGGAACCGGCATGGCCACAAGACCCAACCGCCCCAAGGGCCGATCGATCAAGAACCTGCGGATGGTCTGGGGCTTCACCAGCCGCTACCCGGGCCACATCGCGATCGCCGCGCTGGCGCTGCTGGTCGCGGCGGGCGCGACGTCGGGCGTGCCCTACGCATTCAAGCTGATCATCGACAAAGGCTTCGCGGCCGGAGCCGGCACCACGCGCGACATCGCGCGCTGGTTCGAATATCTGCTGCTGCTCGTCGGCATGATGGCGCTGGCGACCGCGACGCGCTTCTATTTCGTCTCATGGCTCGGCGAGCGGACCGTTGCCGACATCCGGCTTGCCGTGCACCGCAACCTGCTGCGCTTGTCGCCCGGCTTCTTCGAAGAGAACCGCCCGGCCGAGATCACGTCCCGCCTGACGGTCGATACGACGATCATCGAGCAGGTCGTCGGGACGACCGTGTCCGTGGCGCTTCGCAACGCGATCCTGGGCTTCGTCTGCGTCGGCATCCTGCTTGCGCTCGCGCCGAAGCTCGCGCTGTCGGTGCTCCTTGGTTCGGTCGTAGTCGTGTTGCCGATCGCAGTTCTGGGCCGCCGGGTGCGCGCAATCTCGACGCGCAGCCAGGACCGCATCGCCGACGTCGGCACCCTCACCAGCGAAGTGCTCGGCGCGATGAAGATCGTGCAGGCATTCAATCAGCAGGGCCGCGAGACCTCGCGGTTCGCCGAAGCGGTCGAGCGCGTCTTCTCGACCGCCAAGCGGCGGATGCTGCTGCGCGCTATCATGACCGCGATCGCGATGTTCCTGATCTTCGGCGCGATCACGTGGGTCATCTGGGGAGGGGCGATCGAGGTTTCGTCGGGGCGCATGACCGGCGGCACGATCGCGGCATTCGTGCTCTACGGCGGGCTTCTCGCTGGGGCGTTCGGCAATTTGTCCGAAGTCTATGGCGACCTGCTGCGCGCCGCGGGTGCATCGGAGCGGCTCGGCGAGCTGCTCGATGCGAAGCCAGACATTCGCTCGCCTGCGAATCCGGTGAAGCTGCCCGAGCCCGCGCAAGGCGAGCTCACGTTCGAGGATGTCACCTTTCATTATCCGACGCGGCCCGAAGCATCGGCGCTCAACGATTTCAACCTCGTCGTCAGGCCGCGCGAGCGGCTTGCGGTCGTCGGTCCGTCAGGTGCCGGCAAGACGACGATCTTCCAGCTCGCCGAGCGCTTTTACGATCCGCAGGAAGGGCGCGTGCTGCTCGACGGCGTCGACCTGCGTGACGCGGACCCAGCCGACGTTCGTCAGCGAATCGCGATGGTGCCGCAGGACACGGTGATGTTCGCCGCTTCGGCCCGGGACAATCTTCGCTATGGCAACTGGAACGCGAGCGAGGATGAGCTGTGGCAAGCCGCGCGCGACGCGAATGCCGAGGAGTTCCTCCGATCTCTTCCGAACGGCCTCGATACATATATGGGCGAAGGTGGCGCGCGGCTTTCGGGCGGGCAGCGTCAGCGCATCGCCATTGCCCGCGCGCTGCTGCGCGATGCCCCTTTGCTATTGCTCGACGAAGCGACCTCCGCGCTCGATGCGGAAAGCGAACGACTGGTGCAAGACGCGCTCGACCGCCTGATGGAGCATCGCACGACGATCGTCATTGCGCACCGCCTCGCGACAGTTCGCGCCGCCGATCGCATCGTGGTGATGGACCAGGGCCAGATCGTCGAAGAAGGCACGCACGCGACGCTCAATGCGCGCGGAGGACTCTACGCGCGTCTCGCTCGCCTGCAGTTCGAAGATCGCGCCGCTTAGGCGTTCGCGCCGCCGCCAGAGCTTCCGCCGCCGGTCGTACCGCCCGAGCCGCCGCGTCCGCGCGTAGTGCGCCCGCGAGTGCCGCCGCGCGAACGCGCGCTGGTGCTGCGCTTAGCGGTCGAGCGTGTGGCAGTTTTGCGCGCCGGCTTCGCGGCACCGGTCGAGCGCTTCGTGGCGGGCTTCTTCGCGGCCGAGGAACGCGTCGAAGCAGCGCCCGTTGACTTGGCGCGCGTCGAAGTCTTGCGCGCGCCCGAGCTCTTCCGCCCAGGTGATTTGCGTGCCGTGCTCTTGCGCGCTCCGCCTGAACGCGTGGCGCCGGCGCTGCTGCGCGATGCGCCCGACGACGAACCGGTGCTTGCGCTCGCTTCGCCTTCCATCGACCATTTCCCGGACATCACGCGTTGCGCGGCTTCGGCGACCGCTTCGGCGATAATTGAACCGAGCTTCGTCGCGCTCGACATCATGTTCGTCGCAGCGGTCGAGGCAGTATCGGCGGCGTCGAGTCCAGCGTCGCGGATTTTGCGGCGCGCGGCCGGGCTCGCGCTGATCGCCGCAGCTGCTGCCGCGAGACCTGCCGCAAGCATCTCCTTGCTCATCGCGGCTTTGGCGAGCTTTTCGACGGTATCCTTGCGCGACGAAGAACCCGCAGAAGCTTTCTTTGGGGATTTGGCCATCACTTAACTCCCTGCGTTTGGCGGAAAGACACATGAATGCCGTGACAGTTCCCTAATGAAACAACGGCAAAGTTGCTAGCGCGCCATTTCGTGGAATGCAGATATGTTAAAGGGCACCGCCGCGCGATGCAGCGATGCCCTTCGACATGGTCAGCGGCCGGAGATGTGGCCGTCCGTCAGCTCTTAGGGCCTGCGAACACCCCTTTCCGACCTCCCTGCTGAACCATGAGACATCGGATCACCTCCTTTCGCTGCGTTGAAGCCGAGGTGATGATGAGTTTAATGCTGGTTCAAAGCAAGACTTGTAATGAGGTGAACATTCGGCAATCGTTACTGCTTCGTGCCGATCAAACGCGGCAGTCTTCGATGACCCGCGCAGCTTCCGCCCAGGACGGCACGACGAGCGCGGCTTGGCCTGAAACGCTGAACTCTACGCGGCCCCGGCTGAATGCGATGGCGTCGAGAAATGGATCGAATGCAGGCAAAGACGCGCTGACCATGCCCGTCGCCGGATTGTAGCTCGACGGCAGATTGCGCGTTTCGGCTGTCGTCCAAACGCTAATGAACGGAGCCGCGCCGGTTGCCGGCTTCGACAACGTAACCTGACGAGTTGCTCGCGCGCAGGTGATCGTCAGCTGCGGCTGTGCGGCGTTGCTGGTGAACGTCGCGTAGCTGCCGCCGGCTACCGGGACATAGGACCAGTTGCCTTCGGCCGGCGTGGCCGTGCTGTAGTCGATCGTCGGCGGAACGGTCTGCGCTTCGAGTGAAGAGGCGGCGGTCAGCGCAAGCGCTGCGGCAATGCGAAGGTTCATTTGGCGCTTATCGGCTCAGGCGGTCGACTTTGGCTTGCAGCTCGGCGAGCTCAGCCTTGAGCTGATCCATTTCGCTGCCGGTCGCCGTGTGCGTCTCGGTCTTCTTAGCGGTAAAGGCGCGGCTGGCGCCTTCGAACATGGCCATGTTGCGCTTGGCAAGATCGGCGAAGACATTGCCACTGAACGCGTCCTTGACCGCGCTCTGGTTGCGCTGGAAGGCATCCATCGCAGCCTCAAGATATGACGGAACAAAATTCTGCATCGAATTGCCATAGAGCCCGATCAGCTGCTTGAGGAAGTTGATCGGCAGCATGGTTGCGCCGCGTGCTTCTTCGTCCACGATGATCTGAGTGAGCACCTGCCGCGTGATATCGTCGCCGCTCTTGGCGTCGACGACCTCGAACTCGCGGCCTTCGCGCACCATTTGCGCAAGGCGGTCAAGCGTGATGTATGTCGAGCTTTCGGTGTCGTAGAGACGCCGGTTCGCGTACTTCTTGATCGTCACCTTGCCCGTCGACTTCACCATGAACCACTCCAGCAAACCGCCCGACGCTCTACTACCGCAGCATAGTGCGCTGCAACATGAACGCACAAACGAGCGTGCGCCACGCCCGCTTCCGCTGTTTCTCGAATTGGTACGGCAGGTGTCGGAGCAGGATCGGGAGCTGGCGCATGATGCGCTCGCCGGGTTGCGTGCCTACGAAAAGGCCCCCCGCCGGGAACGTCCGGCATCAAAGCCCGAAATCGCGCGCGTTCGAGGTGCGTGCCTGCGCGATCATGGCGGGGCAGGCACGCCGGCAATCCTTGTCCCGTCCCTCATAAATCCGCCGCGGATTCTGGATCTCGACGAGGAGGTGTCGCTGGCCTCTGCGATCGCGCGCATGGGGCGGCGGTCGCTGCTCCTCGACTGGGGTGAAGCGAAGCAACGCGCCGAACTCGACGTTGCCGGACACATCGAACATTTGCTGCTGCCTTTGCTGCGCAGCATTGGCGAGCCCGCTGCACTGGTTGGCTATTGCCTGGGGGGTACGATGGCGATCGCGGCCGCGAACCTCGTCGATTGCGAGCGCGTGATCACGCTCGCGGCGCCGTGGCGTTTCTCGCTTTATCCGCAAGAATCCAGAACCGCGCTGCAGGACATGTGGCGGCATTCGCAGGCCGCGAGCCGCGAGCTCGGCGCCCTGCCGATGGAGGTGCTGCAGGCGAGCTTCTGGTCGCTCGACCCCGAACGCACCGTCCGCAAGTTCGCCGAGTTCGCCAGGCTCGATCCGACAAGCGCCGAGGCACGCCGCTTCGTCGATCTCGAAGACTGGGCGAACGAAGGCGAGCCCCTGCCCTACCCGGCTGCGCGCGAGCTCATTGAAGATCTCTTCGATCGCGACCTGCCCGGCTCCGGCGTCTGGCAGGTAGAGGGTCGAAAGGTGACGGACAAACTCGGTATTCCGCTCGTCAACCTGACCGCCGATCGCGACCACATCGCGCCCGCTGTCACGGCCGCCGACGGAGACCTGGTCGGCATAGACGCCGGACATGTCGGGATGATCGTAGGCTCGGCGAGAGGTCGGCTTCAAGAAGCGCTGAAAGCCTCGCTGATGCCTTGCCGCTGATTGTTCGCGTCGCTAAGTCGGCGGCTAAGCACCCGTAGCTCAGCTGGATAGAGCGTTGCCCTCCGAAGGCAAAGGCCACAGGTTCGAATCCTGTCGGGTGCGCCATCTCCGGCGCGAAACCTTGGTCCCGATTAAGGTGCGCCGCACAGTTACCGCGGGCCCTCAGGGTAAATCCCGAACGATTGCTCTGCCCAACGCTGGTACGCTCCAGACCGCTCCATCGGTGCGTCAGGCGCCGGGATTTCGCCAGCGGGGGACGGCAATGATAGGTTCGACACTCTTGTCGGGGTTACCGAGTTTCGTGCCCGATACGGACAACCTCTCCGAATCTTTTCGTCCGCAACTTCCCCCACGTTCTTTCTGGGCGCCGTCGCGGCCTTTGCGTCGTTGATGACTTCAAGAATGTCCGGAGCGATGGATCGCGTCCAGGGCATTGAATGCCATTCCGGACGATGATGTTCACCGCGCTCACTTGAAGGTCGATCTGGAAAGATTGTTGCGGCGAGCGACACTTTTAAAAGGCGGAATATTATCGGCGCTCGTCGCGGGCGTTTGTGCGACCTTACTCCTCGCCGATCTGTTCATCAGCGAATTTATGGGCCTGAAATATGCCTATGGCGCCAGTCTCCTGTTCGTCATAGCTACTTTGTTGCTGGGAATAGCCCTCGTACGGTTCGCGCAGGAGGTCAGTATCAGCCTCGGCGAACCCGACCGATACTGAAGATTTCTGCGGCCGGCTATGCCCGGACATCGCTCTCCGGAAGGCCGACCCAGCTTCTCAAAACGAAGCCCGCCGGACGACCAAAGTATCGTCCGGCGGGCCGTTTCACGTCGCTAAGTTCAATCGCCCCGTTCGGGCGCCGGCGCTGGCGGCGGCGGCGGCGGCGGCGGCGGGCACGCGTCCGTTGCCAGGATCACCGAACCGTCCGGGCACGTCTGCGTCGCCGGCGGAGGCGGCGGAGGCGGCGGTGGTGGCGGCGGCGGTGGCGGCGGTGGCGAGCCGCGCCGAAGTTGTACGTCGCGCTCAGCAGGAGGCTGTTCGAAGTCCATTTGCTGCGGTCTTCAAACGTGGCCACTCCGCCGGTGCAAACCGCTGGCGGAAGCGCGTTGCAGACCGCCGGTCCGGTAAAGGCGAACGTCTCCGTTCCCGAACTCGATCCGGCATGGAAGTAGCGGTACTTCAGGCCGATATCGAAGTTTGGGCTGACCGGGTAATAGACCTGGGCGAGCAGCTGCCACGCAAGCTTGCCCTTGCTTTGGCCGAACTGGTGAACTCCGGCATAGCCGACGCCGGCGCCGAGGCCGCCGCCAATCCCGGTCTCACCGCCGAAATCGACCCAGCCATTGAGCATGGCGTCCCAGACGTTCGTCGTCTTGTCGAGATTGAAGTCGCTATTGGCGAGGAGCGTGCCAGCCGCAAGATTGAGCGAATTGAGGAATGGCTGGTTGACGTGGGAATTGCTTACTTTCCCATGTTTGTAACCAACCTCGCCTTCGATGCGGAACATTCCGAAATCGTAGCCGCCGATGAGATCGGCATCGATGCCGGTCTTGTACTTGATCGAGCCGATGTTGGAATTGGCAAAGTCCACCGGCAAAGTGCAAGTCGCGGGCGGAAGTGCATTGCAGACCACCGGCCCGCTGAAGGCGACATTGCCGAATATGTCCTGGCTCTTCGGCCAAACGGCGCCGACGTCTATGCCAACGTAGCCGCTGTGATCTTTCGCGGTTGCCGGTGACGCCATCGCGATCGCGACAGCCGTGCCGAGTAACATTTTGCGCATAGAAAAATGACCTTTCAGGAGCCCAATTGGTCACGCCGTGCGACGCGCCTTGGACCTTTGTCGCAGCCCTCCAGGCGCTTTGTTATCGGGGTTTTTGCCCAATCATCCTGAGCCGCTCCCGGAAACGGTTTTGTCGGCAGACGCGCGGCCTGGGTCTTTTGCCGGCAGGTCTCGGGCAGCCCACTCCTGGCCGAGGCGCCCGCTATCGGTATTTCGCCGGATAACCTGCCAGTCGTGCCGCTTTAAGTCTGCATCAAGAGCCAAACCTGCAGCAAGGGGAGCAGCGAGCATAATGTCGGAGTGGATCCTCGGCCTGGTCCCTTTCTGGCTCTTCGGGCTATCGCTGGTACTCGCCTGCATTCTGGCGAGCGAGTTGGGGCGCGGCGCGCGAAGGAGGCTCGTATCGCCGGCCGAGGCGGGGATGAAGTCCGATGCACAGGCATATGTCGTTGGGGCTGTCTTCGGGCTGCTCGCATTCTTGATCAGCCTGACATTTACCATCGCGATCAATCGTTTTGACGAGAGACGTGGATGGGTGGCCCAAGAAGCGAACGCCATCAGCACGACCTACTTGCGCGCTTCCCTGCTGGATGAACCCATGCGCTCGAAGCTGCAATCGACGTTGAGAGAATATGCGCACAGCCGGATCTCGCCAGAGGGCATTTGGAACGACGATATGACCGCCAGGGTGGCGCATAGCCATGTGCTCCAGGGTCAATTGTGGGACCAAACCCGGGCTGCGGTGTACCCCGTGCGGCAAACTGAGCTCGCGTCCTATTTTGTGGAAGCGATGAACAACACGCTCGATATCGGCACCCGCCGCGAATTGGCCGGCCAAGCGCACATCCCCGCGCGCATCTTCAATTCTCTGCTTGTTTATCTTCTCGTTGCGAGCGTCGTCCTGGGCTTCGTCACCGGAAGCGGATCCGCGCAAACGCGGGTCGTTTCCGCACTTATGTTCGTCCTTTTCGCGATGGCCATCATGATGATCGTTGATCTGGACAGTGCGCAGGCAGGGGCGATCAAAGTCCCGCAAAAGGCGCTAACCGACCTTGCGGCCGCACTCGACAAGGTCAAGTTGCAGCCGGATTTATCCCCACAGCCGAATAGTCCGGCAGATTGATCGCGGCTTTAGGAATAACCCTGATGGCGGCCGGCCTGCGCCCGGCAGATGAAGGCCCCCATTCAGGGAGAGGGCGTGATGAAATTCCGCGTAGACTTCATTCTAGCAGCCGTTCTCCTCCCGCTAATCACCCCTGCTTGCTCGACACCGCAGCGCATGGTCGCGCCGGCTTATGCATCCATGCCTCAAGCGAACGTGGGCGTCAGCAACGTTAGGTTTCTCGTAGCCCGTGATACGGCTGCCTTCCAAGCTGAGGCGTTGAGCTCCCTGGCCAAGGAAAAAGCGTGGTTGGCGGCCCAGGGCTCGACCGGCCCGCTTCCGCCCTCATATTTCCTCGCCATTTCGGGCGGCGGCGACAACGGCGCGTTCGGCGCTGGCCTGCTCAATGGCTGGACAGCTTCAGGAACGCGGCCCGAATTCAAGATGGTGACGGGTGTCAGCACCGGAGCACTGATCGCTCCCTTTGCTTTCCTCGGGTCACGGTACGATGGCGCAATCCGGAAATTCTATACAACCATCTCTGCCAAGGACATTTTCAAGTCTCGCGGCATGCTGAAGGGAGTCATGAGCGACGCGATGGCGGATTCGCGGCCGCTTGCGAACTTGATCGCGCAAAACACGGACCAGGCGTTGCTGGACGCGATCGCCGCGGAATACGCCAAGGGCCGCATCCTGCTGGTCGGCACTACCGACATGGACTCGCTCGAGCCGGTCATCTGGAACATGACTGCAATCGCCGCGAGCAAGAGTCCCGGGTCTCTCGCGCTGTTTCGGAATGTCTTATTGGCGTCTGCGTCGATCCCCGGTGCTTTTCCGCCAGTGATGCTCGATGTGAATGCCGACGGCACGCACCATCAGGAAATGCACTCAGACGGGGGGACCGTTGCCCAGGTCTTCGTCTTTCCTCCGTCGATAAACGTCGCCCTCATTCGAGAGACGGCGCCGCGCCGGCGCGTTCTCTACGTGATCCGCAATGCGCGCTTCGACTCTCCGTGGGAGAGTGTCCCCCGCAAGACAATGACGATCGCAGCCCGCGCCATCGGTTCGCTTACCACCACGCAGGGGATCGGAGACTTGTACCGCATTTATTCCAGCGCGCAGCGTGACGGCGTCGAATTCAATTTGGCATACATCCCGTCGACCTTCACGCAGCACCCCAAGGAAGAGTTCAACACGGCCTACATGCGGGAGCTTTACGCGGCAGGAGAGCGAATGGCGGCCGCGGGCTACAAATGGGAAAAGTACCCTCCAGGCTACGAACGACCCGTCGGCGCCGACCTTCAAGCGAAATGAGCGGTCCTGCGGCGGGCGCTTTGCTCTTATTGCTCAATGCCGGCGGGATTAGGGATTAACTTCCGCCAAGCTCCTCCAAGGATCAGGGTTTGTGCGGATGGAGCACGGTGTGCGCCAATGCCAGGTTGTCCCAAAGCCGGCGCAACGAAGTGGACGGCATGGAGTGACTGAGCAATGACCAGATACCGTTCCGCCAAGAAGCTCATTCTGACCAGCGCCTTGGCGATTGGAACCTGCGCGATCGCTTCTCCGGCATTTGCTCAAACGCGTGATCATGCGCCGGTAGATTTGCAGTCTGCGCCGGAGCTCACGCAGGACCAGGCCGGAAGGGAAAATTGGACCTATATCAACCCCGACGCGGTCCTGACCAAATACCAGACCGTCAGCGTCGATCCGGGGGTGGTTTACGATGGCCCCGATGCCCAATTCGACGGGGTTAACGATATGATCGGGCCAAGTACGCAGCGATCATGACCGATGCATTGAGGACGGAGATCGCGAAGTCCTTTCCGGCTTCTACCGGTGCTCGTGCCAACGCCATCCGCGTTCATTTCGATCTGATCGGTATCCAGAATACCGTCGGCGGCATCGCAACAGCAACGAGGGTCACTCCGATCGGCTTCGGCATTAGCGCTCTAAAAGCCATCACGGGCAGACAGGGCACATTGACCGGCTCGGTCCTTTTCTCCGTCCAGGCATATGATGCCAAGACCGGCAAATTGCTGTTCGCGGCGGTTCGGCGCCGGACTCCGGATCCCCTCGACATCCCGGCAACCCTGTCCACGACAGACACCGTCAAAGCTGTGGCTCGGGACTTTGCCGTTGCGGCGCGCCACCAGCTGGAAACCATGACCGGAACGCCCACTCCATAGTGAAGTGAATAGCGATAAGCACGGTTTATTCGGCTTTACGCGGGGTTCGAATTAGGGTGTGTTAGGCGAACGTTCCTGATATAGGTTAGCAGAATTGCTGATGGAGCGCCGCAGTTCGGCCTCCCCTGTTGTTTTGGGAGATCGAGCCGAAACTCAGGGGTCACGCAATGCATCTGTTTTGTCACTTCCGAAGCCTACGGTCGTGACCGTGCGAACATCGTCACCTTCTCCTGGCGCAGCGAAGGCTGCCTTCATGTGTAGTGCTTGCGAGCTTCCCGACGGTCACGCTGAGTCGCGCGTCGAAGACCCGAATCCACCCGACGGCGAGGGGGAAGTTTTCTGCGGCGTTTACTTCGACGCGCAGGAGGACGAGCGCATCCGGGTTGGAAGAGCCCTGCACGATTCGACCGGACAATTGTTGCTATCGCTGTCGCTGAGCTTTGCGCACTTAAGAGAAACGCCGCACGACAGCGGGCTTGATCCGAGCCTCGACGAGATTTCCGAAACGATCAGCCAGATTTCGCGCGAGATCCGCACATTTGCATTTCTCGAATATCCTGCGGAATTGCGGGCCGGTGGACTAGCGGCCGCGCTCGATAGTTTCGCCAGGGGATTCGCCAAGCGCACCGGATTGCGAGTGGAGTTCCAAGCCAGCGGCGTGGGAGAAATTGCCGATCCGAGAACTGCGTTGGCGCTATTGCGCATCGGGCAGGAAGCGCTCGTAAACGTCTACCGTCACGCTGATGCTTCGGTCGTCCATCTCATGCTCGAGCGGCACGGTAGAGAGCTGCAGCTCACGGTCACGGATGACGGACGCGGGATGCCGCGGACGGCGGGCCTTGGCAGCAGCCATGGCGTAGGACTTATCGGCATGCGACACCGCGCGGAACGGCTTGGGGGTGAATTCAACATCACCCGTCTGAAGCATGGCACTAAGATCGTCGCGACGGTTCCGGTGCGGCTTCCAGAGGGCATGAGGGCCAATCAATCAGCATGAACGCTATGCCTGAATGATGTTGTTGCGGATCGCATAGCGAACGAGATCGGCAGTGGTGCGCAGCTTCAGCTTGTGCATTGCGCTCGCCCGGTGCGTCTCGACCGTCTTGACGCTGATTTGAAGAACTTCCGCGATCTGCTTGTTAATCCGTCCCTCGCTGATTTGCTGAACGATCTCCCGCTCGCGCTGCGTTAGGCTGCCCGTATTCAGCAGTGGTTTGGTTTGAAGGAATTTCTCGAGGAGGGTCTCTGAGACCGCGGCCGAAAAATACGGCCGGTAAATCGACAATGCATCGAGCGCTGCGAGCAGATGCCGCTCGGCATCGGATTTCAGGATGAACCCGCGAACTCCGGCCCGCAGGACTTCCATGACGATCTCCTCGCGGTCGTGCATCGTGTAGAGGAGAATTTCGATCCGAGGAAACGCTCGCCGCAGAGCCTGCGCCAGACCCAAGCCATTCAGCTCCGGAATGGAATAGTCCAGCACCGCGATGTCGGGTTTCGTTTCGTTGGCCACTTCGAGACCGCTTCGTCCGTCCGCCGCTTCCCCGACGACTTGGTAATAAGGTTTCGTTTCGATGAGCTGGCGAACGCCGCGCCGCACGGCGTCGTGATCGTCGACGATGATGATCCGTTTGATCGGCGTGCTCATCCGCGGACCTTCACTTTCTCGGGTATCTGTTTCACGTTGACCCCCGTTCGATCAGCAGCAGTTCCTCTTACCGCACTCACGCGCTCGGGCGCTAATTCGAAGTGCGCCGGTGAGAGGATTAGCTAGTCGGCCACGGCGTCCAATCGGGGTAAACCCGTGGTCGAACCGACCGAATGCGCCGCGCCGCGCCAAATTGGCGACGGCGACAGGGGACTCTCCGGTCTTTCCCCGATGGCGATTACTCATTTCGGGCCTCAAGCGACAATGTAGATTGGAGGCGACAAGCCTTGGACGAGGAAGTCAGCGTCGCGCCGCGATTGATTGGCGACAGCATCAGCAATGATCTTTCGTCGCAGCGCACGGCAATGTCGTTCGAACGAACGGCGATGGCGACGGACCGGACCTTGATGGCTGTTGTCCGCACGTCCCTCGCCCTGATTGGGTTCGGCTTCACGATCTTTGAGTTCTTCCGCAGGATCAGCGAAGACGCCAAGGGCCTGCCGGCGGCTGCACCAAGACGTTTCGGACTCGCCCTGATTACGCTCGGCCTCGTTTTGCTGACCGCCGGAATCTTCGGCCATCTCAAAGAGGCGAGTGGACGCCGTCGACGGCGTCAGGCTCTCTTCGATCAGGGACTGATCGGGCACGCGGAGCCTCTGGGACCCAACAGTTCGATGATCGCGGCAGTGCTGCTACTCATGATCGGCGTTTTCGCGATCCTCAGGGTCGGTTTCAGCGTGGGTCCTTTCTAAATGGACATCAAAGCTCTCGTTCCACTGCTTGCCCAAGGGGCGCTTTTCCTCGTCATGGCGTCATTTGGGCTGAAAACCCGCGCCGGCGAAGTGCTGGCCGCGCTGCGCGACACAAGCCTCATTCTCCGTGGCGTTCTGGCCGTGAACGTCGTCGTGCCCGCGGTCGCGGTCGTCGCCTGCCTGCTCCTGCCGATCGACCATTCGGTGCGGATTGGCATCGTTATCATGGCAATTTCTCCGCTCGCGCCGGTCCTCCCGGCCAAGATAAGTCGCGGCGAGTTCGACACGTCGCGCGCGGTTGGTCTGTATGTTGCACTGATCCTCGTTGCCGTGGTGCTCGTTCCGCTGACTGTTGCGCTCTTGAGCGCAATTTTCCCCGCCAACGCCTCGCTTGAAGTCACCGCGCTGGCCAAGCTTGTTGGCCTCACAGTGTTGCTTCCTATTTTGGTCGGTCTCGCGATCGGCACGTGGGCTCCCGGCCTAGCGCGTCCCGTTGGTCGGGTAACGGCCATCCTGGGCTTCGGCGGAATAGTCGTGCTGGTGCTTCTTGTTCTTTACGCTCAGGGCAGGGCCATCATCGGATTGATCGGAGATGGCTCAGTACTCGCGATCGTTTTGGCCGTGACGGCGGGCATCATTGCGGGCCACCTGCTTGGACGACCGGATCCGGGACGCAGCAATGCCTTGGCGATGGCAGCCGCCGTCCGTCACCCAGGAATTGCAGCACTCGTCGTGCGAGAGAACTTCACCGATCGGCGGGTCATGCTCGCGGTCGCCCTCTTCCTGTTTACGAGCGTCTTTGTAACGTTGATCTATGAGTTCTGGCTCCGCCGCCAGGACGCAAAGGCCACCCCAGCAGCCGCTCCCGCATAGAGCGATTTCCCTGAGAACATACTCTCACCGCAACTCCGGGTTTACCCGGATCAATAACGGCCTGGCCAAGCCCTAACCTGCCGCTGGCAAATCCGCCGCGGAGGGCACGATGACGAAGACGCTAACAATGCTTCTAACTGCCGCCGCTGCGTGTTGCTATTCAGCCAGCGCTTACGCCGCGGACCAGGCTGCGGCGCCTGCGGCCGCTCAAGTTGACTCGTCGACCGCAACAGCGCCGGCACCGCCGGCCGCCGAAGCGCCCCCTTCCGACACTGGCAAGACCCAATGGGTATTTACTAGCATCCCGTATGTTTGGGCTTCGGGCAGCAAGTCGGTATTCACGACCCGCCAGGGCGAAACACTAACGACGAAGGATTCCTTTTTCGATCTTCTGGGGGATTTGAAGTTTGCTCTGATGGGCGCTTCGGAAGCGAGGCATGGGCGTCTCGTTCTGTTGGGCGACCTCATGTTCGTCAAACTTGGCAGCTCCGCGCACGGCCATCTCGGACCGATACCGCTCAGTGCCGATGTCGATCTCAAAACTTTGCTGGTCACGGGGCTTGTCGGTTATCGCGCAGTCGATCGCGGACCCATGTTCTTCGATCTCTTGCCGGAGGTCGGATCACCGGGCTCAAGGCGAACCTTGAAATTACGGGCCCGCTGAACACGCACGAAGCCGATTATAAAAAGACTCACCTTGCGCCGGTCTTTGGAGCGCGTTTTCGAACCCCTCTTGGGCGGGAGGTGGGGAGCGACCGTCTACGGCGATGTAGGCGGCTTCGGCATCGGCTCCGACCTGTCGTGGCAGGCGCTCGGAACGGTCGAATACGATCTCAGCAAGCATTGGCAGCTCGGAGGGGGATGGCGTCATTATTATGGCCGCGCCAGCGACAGGGGATTCAAGCTGGCGCAGACGCTGGACGGACCGATCTTGATCCTCAGAGTATCAGATGTAGGTGCGCCCACTGCGGCAAGTTTCCTCGCGTCTTCGAAATCGCGAGCAAGGAAGAAGCTCAGAAATGTCCTGATCACAGCGATCGCGCCAAGCTTGCCGATTGTGTCCCAGGTCGGCGCGATCGCAGTGCCGATCACGTCGGCGCCGAGTGAAAATTCGAGCGCAAGCAGAATCCAGCCTGCGAAGTTGAGCCATATCGCCCGCTGCTTGAGGGCTCTTGATGGGCGGAACGCATTCTGAAGCGATCGGAAGGCGGCGTCCATTGCAGCCACGCCGACCATCAGGACCGCCAGTGCATCGACGGCCAGTTCGATGACGCCGGCCGCCGAGCTGAAGATTTGCACGATATTGTCGATCATTGGACCGAACCTAGAGTGGGGACCACCGACCGGTTCGTATCCGGCCTTTCACCGATGGAGCTAGGATGCTCCGCGCTCGTACGCAGCGTTGTTGAATGGGAGAATTATGATGCGTGCAATCCAATGGATGTTGGCTGCCGCAGCGCTCACGATCAGCGGCGACTCCAAGCTTTGCCAAAGCGCCCGCCACCTGGGACGGACTTGTCCACGTCAATTCGAAGAAGGTGCAGGCAGTCTATCTTCTGCCGAACGCGGACTTCCGGCGTATACCCAGGTCATGTTCGATCCGCCGCAGGTCGCGTTCCGGAAGGACTGGGGCTGGACTATAACTCTAGCCAGGACGACCCCGATGACCTACGTGTCGAAGCAATTATGTGACAGAACGCGTCGCGCTTGGCGCAGAAATACTTGGCGAAGATCTTCCCCGAAAGCTTCGGGCGCGCTCGGCATTACCATTGCAACGGCGCCGGGGCCCCATGTGCTTCGGCTTGCAGTTTATATCGTCGACCTGTCGGTCGCAGCGCCCGACGTGGCCCAGGACATGGCACGACCTTCTGGCCGATGCCGGGACCGCAACCTTCGCGATCGAGGCGCGCGACTCACAGACGTGGACAGCTGCTCGGCAGGGCGGTGGATGCGCAGGCGGCCGGCGACAATGGCACCTACCGGCGAACTTATTCAGCAGCAATGTCTCCGATTTCGAGAACGCTGTTCAAAACCTGGGCGCAAATCAGCGCAAAAGGCTTCGATGAGCTTCGCGCCTTGTCACCCATCAATACGGCCGGGATGCAAAGGAAGTAATCGGTCCTTCACCGTCCGCGTGTCCGCCGCCGGGAACCGTTCACCCCCCTCCAGAACAGTTCCGGCGGCGGGCTCAGTCTGATCAGGCTGGAACCGGCCCGCTCCTGACGCAGCGAAAGCCGATGTGACCCGTGGACGTGTCAATCGGCTGCGCGTGGCGAGCGGCCGGACGATAGCGGCGGCAATAGTTGGGGGCGCACAAGTGCGATCCGCCTTTCAGCGCCTTTCGTGGAATCGCCACAGCATCGCAGCGGTCGTGGCTGTCTGACTTGGGTCCGCCACGCGGGTTTGCGGGAATGCAGCAGGGCTTGTCCGCCGCTTCCGGATGCCGCGCGCGATACCAATCGTCCGTCCATTCCCAGACGTTGCCGATCATGTCGGCCAGCCCGAAGCCGTTGGGCGGGAATGTTCCGACCGGCGACGTTCTTTCAAAACCGTCGGAGGCGAGGTTCTGCCACGGAAATTCCCCCTGCCAGACATTGGCGAAGTGGCGCCCATTGGCTCGAGCTGATCGCCCCAGGCGAACTCGGCGTTTTCGAGTTCCGCCCCAGGCCGCAATCTCCCACTCTGCTTCCGTCGCCAGTCTTTTCCCGGCCCATTCGGCGAAGGCGGCGGCGTCGCCGTGCGTGACGTGGACGACGGGGTGGTCGAGCATCTCTGCGCTGCTGCTTTCCGGCCCATCGGGATGGCGCCAATCGGCGCCGAGCCGAAACTCCCACCACTGGCTCCAATCTGACAGATCCACGGGATGACCCGGAGGCGAAAACACCAACGAACCCGGATGGCATAATTCCGGCAGCGCGCCGGGATAATCGTCGGGATTAGGCGCGATCTCGGCCGTCGTTACGTGGCCGGTCGCGCGAACGAACTCGGCAAACTGGCGTACGGTTACCGGAGTTCGATCCATCCAGAAGCCGTCGACCCGAACACGGTGCCGCGGCGCTTCTTCCGGATAATGGTGATCCGATCCCATGTCGAACTCGCCACCTGCGATCCACACCATTTCCTCGGCAGTCGATGCTTCGTCGGAGCGCGTACGAACTACAGAGGCAGGGTCGGACATCAGGCTCATCCTTGGGCATTCCGATCCGAGCTAAGGTGAAGGGCATTCAGGCTCTATCAGGGTAATTACGCAGAGGCACGGCTGGGAGCGGTGGCGGCGGATGTGTCGAAGACGACCTGATCGTATTCCCACAATCGCTCGAACAAAACTCTCGCGGTGGATCGGCGATCATCGTCGGGCGCCAACTCGCGTATGGATCTCACTCCATCGATCGCTTCGAACATGGTCTTCTGCCGGGCATCGATGGGCAGATAAATGTCCGTGTAGCTGTGGCTTGCGTTCAGCAGAACGCCCGCGGCGCTCGGCGGCAAACGCTCCGAGATCAGAGTTGTGGCAGGCCTTCGCATCGGTACGTAGTCGAGCCACACGTCGCCGTCGAAACTGATCGCATGACTTACCGCCCGATCAGGTCTGTACACGATCATGCTGTGTCGGATCATGGAGCCGCGGAAGAGCTCGATCGCCGCATATTGATCCGCGGGCGCAAGGCCCATCAGTCGCGCGCGATGGGGTGACCTGACCAGTGCGCCGCACGTCGGAAGATAAGGCGCCTGGTGAACCCACCGGCCAAACTCCAGATCCGGCGGCGCCAATCAGTTCGAACAGCTGAGGCACTGAATAAGCACGGTCCTGCGGGTTCAGGAGCGCATCGGCCAATCCGGCCTCGCTCTGGAAATCCGGCGCCTGGCGGAGCAGCGGTTGCAAAGGGTGATCCGGCGGAAGCGCGCTCAGGCTGCGGCAAGGTCGCGGATCTCTGCCAGTCGTCGTGCCGATGCCGAGCCGGCGGCAATAATCCTGCAGCATGTAGATGCCTGTGCGACCGTAAGGCGCGTAGACCATCAGATTGATCGCGCCGTTCGGCTCGAGAACATCGCGCAAGCGCGCAAAGGCCAAGCAACGGATCGGTCAAATGGTGCAGCACGCCCGTGCACACGATTTGATCGAAGTTCCGGCCCAAGCTCGGCGACTGCTTCGAGCGGCAATTGCCTCAATTCCAGATTGTGGATGCTGTGCTTGCGCTTGAGCTTTGCGGTCGCCTCAATGCTTGCATTGCTGACGTCGATGCCCGTCACATGCGCGTTCGGCCAGCGCAGCGCATATTTCGCAGCCTGGGACGTTCCGCATCCCGACGACGAGGATGCTGCGGTCGTCGCGAAACGGCTTCATCTGGCCAAAAGAGGTGCGCTTCGGCGCGCCGGCGCTCACGATTCCAGGCTCGGCGCGTAGCCCTTCAGATCGTCGAGCGCGAGCGGGTACGGGTGCTTCTCGTAAAAGTCCCTGACCCGCGACGCCAATGGCAGCGCCGGCGACTTGGTCGCCGAGCGCTGCCATTGTTGCGCGAACCGATAAACCCACGGGAGGGGTTATTTAGCCGGCTCGGGCACCTTCTGCGGCGCAGGCGCGGAGCTCTGCGGCGCATCGGCTTTCGGCTTCTGGGCCGCTTTGCCCATTGCTGGTGCCTGCTCCATGACCGAGTCCAGATTGAACGACGCGGGCTTTTGCCGCGGCGGATACTTCACGAACCCATCGATCTGCTCGGCGATGACTGCCTGCATGAGATACATCTGCGGGACGTGATCGACCATCCAATCCCAATAGGTGTTGGAATTGAAGTCCGCGCGTTCGAACGGATCACGACGCAGATTCACGATGTGCGGCACCCGAAGCTTGACGAATGGCTCAGCCCATTGCTGCATCGTGTGCGCGCGCTGG
This sequence comes from uncultured Alphaproteobacteria bacterium, assembly GCA_963754245.1. Lineage (GTDB taxonomy): Bacteria > Pseudomonadota > Alphaproteobacteria > Sphingomonadales > Sphingomonadaceae > Sphingomicrobium. The sequence continues at coordinate 219,876 of CAVWET010000012.1, read as the reverse complement.
ACGCGACAGGTTGAACTTATAGTCGCCAACTCTCACGGCGACGACCTCGCCGTCATCGCTGAAGTAGACCAGCGACTTCCTCGGGCTCTCCTTCACCTTGCCGGTGATGTATGGGACCATGTTGTAGCCATCGAGGTGGACCTTGTAAGTGACGTCGCCGACCTTGTAGCCGGTCAGGAGCTTCTTCGTGATGTCGTCGGGGTCAGCCCCGGCAACGGCCAACAGCGTCGGCATCATGTCGATATGTGAGACGATGCCGTTCAGGACTGAACCGGCCTTGATCTTGCCGGGCCAGCGAATGAACGACGGGAACTCGCCAGCCGCCTTCCCAATTGCTGTCCTTCTGGCCGCGGTAAGGCGTGTTGGCGCCGTCCGGCCAGGTATCGTTTTCGGGACCGTTGTCGGTCGAGTACATGACGATCGTGTTGTCGGCGATCCCGAGCTCGTCGAGCTTGTCGAGGATCTCGCCGATCTGCTCGTCATGCACGACCATGCGGTCGCTGTATGGGTCCTGGCCGCTCTTGCCGATATTCTTCTCGGCGACGTGCGTCCGGAAGTGCATCGCGGTCGAATTGTACCAGAGGAAGAACGGCTGGTCGGCCTTCACCTGCTCTTCGATCCAGGCGATCGCGCGCGCAGTGATCTCCTCGTCGACCGTTTCCATCCGCTTCTTGGTGAGCGGCCCGGTGTCGACGATCGTCTGCTTGCCGACTCGGCCGAAGCGCTCATCGACCGTCGCGTCGTCCTTGTCGGTTGCCTTGCAATGCAGCACTCCGCGCGGACCGAACATCTTCTTGAATGCAGGGTCCTTCGGATAGTCGGGGAGTTCCGGCTCTTCCTCGGCATTCAAGTGATACAGATTGCCGAAGAATTCGTCGAAGCCATGCACGGTCGGCAGATATTCGTTGCGATCGCCCAGATGGTTCTTGCCGAACTGGCCAGTGGCGTATCCCAGCGGCTTCAGCAGCTCGGCGATGGTCGGATCTTCTTTCTGCAATCCGACATTGGCGCCCGGCATGCCGACCTTGGTTAGGCCGGTGCGGATCGGGTTCTGGCCGCAAATGAAGCACGCGCGCCCCGCTGTGCAGCTCTGCTGTGAATAGTAATCGGTAAAGGTGACGCCTTCTTCGGCGATGCGATCGATGTTCGGCGTGCGGTAACCCATCGCGCCACGGCTGAAGTGGCTGATGTTCCAGATACCGATGTCGTCACCCCAGAGAATAAGGATATTTGGCTTCTTCGCGGGCATGTCGATCTCCTATTGCGCGCGTTCTCACCGAAGCCGCCGGGTCTGGGGAGACTCGCATGCTTTTCGCTTCCGCGCTGTGAACGATCCCTATGACTGCGTCTTGGGGCTAGACATCGGGGGAATTGCCGATGTGGACCTCAGGAAAGCCCTAGCCAATTTACGCTACCTTGTGCCGCTCGCACGATCAACCGGTCCCATTTGAAAATCAGCATTAGGCACCCCTACCCGCGAAGGCAGTTTCCGTCCGCGAAATTGCGTCTGCTGGCGCAATCCGAACAAGGAACGTTTCATGCCTTTCGACGGAAACCCCGGATACAACTCGTGGGAAAATCCCTGGCGAAGCTTGTGCCGCTCATGCATGCGGCCGATCGCCGCCAGTGAGCAAATGCAGACGATCGACGTCGGCTACGATGGCGTCCATCAGGTTCACCAGATCAATGGCGCCTATCACGCAGCTTGTGCCCGGCCCTATCTGAGCCTGCTGCGAGCGTTCGAGACAGCGATGGGCGTCAGCCGCTGAGAGTCCTCGACGACTATTGTCGCGCCATAGCGACTGCCAATGCCTGCTCCGGCGTTACAAGGTGATCGGATGACTCCGCCTCGGCGTTGATTGCGAGTTGCACGCCTTTGACGGTGCCGTTGAACGCGTTGCCGGCGGGCCCATAATCCGGCGAAACGGCCGCGCCGTTATCCACTCCGACGTCGCAACCGTCGTCGGCCGAAAAGACCATCGCCAAAGTGGCGTCGACGCGTCCGTTGCCGGACGCTGCGCCATCGATGAACAAGCTCACTTCGCCGCCCTTCCCGAGCCCACCGCCATCATAGGCAAACTCCATCCTCACCTGATGATTGCCGGCAGGAATTGCCTTATCGGACTCGACGAAGAAACATTTGAGGCCGCCCAGATTGTAGCAATATTTGAGCTTGCCGTTGTTCGCGTAGAGCGACCAGCCGCCGATATTTGCGCCTTGGGCAATAATGACTCCCTGCGCGGGTTTGTCGTCCGGCACTACGACGTCCGCGGTCACCGAATGCGACTTGTTCTTGAGGTTGAGGACGCAATTCTCGCCAAGCCGACCCATGCCTGAGAGAAGCACCTGGCTATTCCCGGTCACCAGGACGGGCCGCCCAGCGGTGTCGGAGTTCATGCGGGATGCCAGGTTGTCATCAAGCGGGAGGACGTTGTACTTGACCGCCTCGATGAGCCACAGGCGCTGAAGCTCGTGTAGCTTCTCCGGATTGTCCTTGGCGATGTCCTTGGCCTGGGTCCAGTCCTTGGTCGTGTCGTAGAGTTCCCAGACATCGTCATCGAACGCGGGCATCTTTGCGCCGACGAGGAGCCATGGCGTATTGTGGCGCGTCACTGCGGTCCAGCCGCAGTGATAGATGCCCCGATTGCCGAACATCTCAAAATATTGGGTCTCGTGCTGATCGGGCGCTTTGGCGTCGTTGAACGAGTAAAGCATGCTGACACCTTCCAGCGGCGTCTGCATCACCCCGTCGACGGCATCCGGCTGCGGCAAACCAGCCGCTTCGAGGATCGTCGGTGCGACATCGATCACATGGTGGAATTGATCGCGGTTCTCGCCCTTGCTCTTGATATGGCTCGGCCAGTGCACGATCGTGCCATTGCGCGTCCCGCCAAAGTGCGACGCGACCTGCTTCGTCCACTGGTACGGCGTATCCATCGCGTGAGCCCACCCGACCGCATAGTGGTTGTACGAAGTCGGCCCGCCGAGCTCGTCGATCTTGCTCGTCAGATACGCCGGCGTCTCCAACGCGCCCAGGCCGTTGAAGTTGAGCATTTCGTTGAAGGTGCCGTTGAGCGTACCCTCCGCCGACGCGCCATTGTCGCCGATGATATAATAGATGAGCGTGTCGTCGAGGATCCCGAGCTTCTCGAGCGCGTCGATCAGACGTCCGACATGATGATCGGTATATTCCAGGAAGCCGGCGTAGACTTCCATCTGACGCCGAAGAATCGGCTTGAGATCCTCGGGCATGTCATCCCAGGCAGGGATTTCCTTGTGGCGAACAGTCAGCTCGCTGTCAGGCGGGATCGCGCCGATCTTCTTCTGCCGGGCGAAGGTTTCCTCGCGCACCTTGTCCCAGCCCTGGTCGAACTTGCCCTTATATTTGTCGGCCCATTCCTTCGGGACGTGGTGCGGAGCGTGCGTTGCGCCAGGCGCAAAATAGACGAAGAAAGGCTTGTCGGGCGCGAGCATCTTTTGCTGGCCGACCCACTTGATCGCCTTGTTCGTCATGTCGTCGACGAGGTGGTAACCCTCCTCGGGCGTCTTGTCCGGTTCAACGGGAGTCGTGCCTTCGAAGAGTGCTGGATACCATTGGTTGCACTCGCCGCCGATGAATCCATAGAAATATTCAAAGCCGCCCCCACCGCTCGGCCACTGGTCGAAAGGCCCAACCGGGCTTGTCTGCCAAACCGGCACCTCGTGGCATTTGCCGAACTGCGCGGTGTTGTAGCCGTTAAGCTTGAGCGTCTTGGCGAGCGGCGCTGCGGTGTTGCGGAGCACTGAAGAGTAGCCGGGCGCACCGGTCGCAACCTCTGTAATGGCGCCCATGCCAACTGAATGGTGGTTGCGGCCTGTGAGGAGGGCCTGCCGCGTCGGTGAGCAAAGGGCAGTGGTATGGAAGCGGCGATATCTCAGGCCACCAGCGGCGAGTTTCTCCGCGTTTGGCGTCTGGCACGGCCCGCCGAATGCGCTTGAAGAGCCGTAGCCCGCGTCGTCGATCAGGATGACCAGCACATTGGGCGCGCCTTTGGGCGGACGAAGCTGCGATATCGGAGCAAAGTGGGTATCGGGATCCTTGGCGTCGTAGGTGATCAGGCCGACCCGAGGCTTGGACGGAATTGGCAGGACATTGCGCGACAGTTTGTCGGTCGAGTCAGACATTCGGATTCTCCTCGGGCGTAAGCGCTTGCTGTTCGGCTAGGCGTGCCCGGGGAGCGGCTCCATCGGGTGATACCCCGACAGTCATCATAGGTTAGGCGCCGGAACGACTGATGATTCCGGGCATTCATCTTGCCGGCGACGATACGTTTGTGTCGTCACCAACTACGGACCAAATGCCATGTGCGACTTACGAGCGTTGGATGTCGTCGAGTGCATAGATGATGCTCCGGTTCTCAAGCAGAGCGCGATCATGCCCAAGGCAGGTCATCTCTATCGCATTCAGTCCGTGCGGCGGGTTGGCCATGGCTTCAGCGTTCGGCTTTTCGAGCTTGACTCCCGAATGCCACCTGGGCGGCCCATGCAACTGCGGCAATTGTGGATGGGACAGCAGTCGCTTTCGCCTGGCGCGAAGGCGCGAGGAGGACAAGCTCAGCGTCCTTCGCGCGCTTTTGAACAAGATGGAGACGCCGCCCGGAGTCGTGCCCGAGGTGGTCGACTGAAGCGAGAAGTCTAGCTCCTTCGCCTCCGCTGGGGTTTCCCCTGATATCCCGCCGCTGCAGCTTATCTAGCTTGGCCGATCCTTATCCGCATCGAAGAGGATCGCTCATTGCGATGTCCTGCATTGTGTCGGGCCGGACTGCTCCTTGCGGCGGCGACTGCCGCCCCAGGCCACGCTCAGGAGGTCGCGACCCGGGCCCAACCGACTGCCGGAGAAGCTCCCGCCGACGACGCACAAGAGCTGGCCAAGAAGTTATCGAACCCGGTCGCCTCACTGATCAGCGTGCCCTTTCAGGGAAACTGGGACGTCGGCTCCGGGGTCACCGGTGACGGCAGCAAGTTCACACTGAATATCCAGCCTGTCGTCCCGGTCAGCATCTCCACGAATGCCAACATCATCGTCCGGACGATCGTCCCGGTCATCGCTCAGGCCAACATTCGCGGAGACCATGACACGGACTTCGGACTCGGCGATGTGGTGCAAAGCTTCTTCTACTCGCCCAAAAAGCCAACCGCGGGCGGCATCATCTGGGGCGTCGGCCCGGTCTTTCTCTATCCGACGGGGACGAGCCAATACACGACGGGCAAGAAATGGGGAGCGGGTCCGACCATCGTCGTGCTGAAGCAGTTCGGCCAGACGACCGTGGGATTCCTTGGCAATCACATCTGGTCCGTCGCCGGCTCGAACAACCGCCCCGCGGTCAGCGCAACCTTCCTGCAGCCGTTCGTGGCGTACACGACCAAGGGCGCCACCACCTACAGCCTCAACACCGAGAGCACTTACGACTGGAAGTCGAAGCAGTGGTCGGTGCCGATCAACGCTGCAATCGCTCAGCTCGTGCGCATCGGAAAGCAGCCCGTCTCGATCGGATTTGGCGGCCGTTATTATGTCGCAACGCCCGACTTCGGCCCTCATTGGGGCGTACGCGTCGTCACCACGCTGCTGTACCCGAAGAAATGAGCTGGCCGCACTTCAAGCCGCGGGTTCTCCTGAGGGCAGGTTTCAACCTCATCCAGAATAAGCGCGGCCTCCCTACGGTCTGGATATAGATTGTTCGGACTCGCCATGTAGTCAGACATGGCCTTAAGTATCTGCTCGGCCTTGAGGGGATCCGTCTGGGGCGGGGGTGAAGCAGAGAAGGCTCGCAGCCCTAGGAGTGGGTGCATGTTCCGGTCATCCTGGGAAGCGCGCTAAATCGATAAACCTTCTGGCTTCGGGTTTTGCCCGATGCCGCCCGCTTCCCGAATTGTAGATAACCGCCGAACCACAGCAAACCTTTTGGGAGGAGTGCCCAACATGCACCGCAAACAATGGCTAGTGCTCGGCGTCGCTTCGAGCCTCTTCTGTTCAACGGGTGCACTGGCTGGCGCGACAATTTCGACGAACACCGCGCCTGGCGTGAATTTCAGTGCCTATAAGACCTACTCATGGGTAAGTACGACCAACGGGGCCCTGCGCAATCCCGTACTCGCGCAGCAGCTGCTCGCTGACTTTGATCAGGCTCTGGCGGGGCTGGGCTACATCAAAGCGGAGACCGGCGGCGACTTAAGCCTCGTCCTGACGACGGGAGCGCAAAACAAAACCGACTTTGAAAGTTGGGGTCGGTTCGGCTTGCAGACGAGCGTTTACCAATACACGGAAGGCCAGCTATCACTCGACGCCTTCGACACCAAAACGCAGCGTGCGCTTTGGCACGGCCAGGCTAGTGACACCGTCAATCCGCAGAAGCCGAACACGAAGGCCATCGATGCTGCGGTCAACAAGCTGATGCTGAAGTTCCCGGCGACGGCCGCGGTGGCACCCGCCGCTAAACCACCGCAGAACTAGACCCGAGGACTACAGTAAAATATAATCTGCACGGAAAGATCGGCGCTTGATCGGGATAATTACTGATTCACCGGGCGCTTCGTCGAACTGATGCTGGCGCGTCATGGCACCCCCGCGGGATCTTGAGCTCAGGCAGTCGTACGCCACCTCGACAGAGGGAGAAGCGAATGCGCGCAGCATCGGGCACAACGAAGCATTACCGCCAATCGCATGCATCGTTGGCGCGCCCCGCTGCGGAACGACAACCTTCGCGCGCTGGCTGAAGCGGCGAGAGGAGATCTGCTTCTCCAAGATCAAGGAGCCGCACTTCTTCACCTTGGTGGATCTAGCCGATGTTCCGGCGGACGAACTCGCAGAGACGATCGAGAAGCGCTATTTGGAACGCTTCTTCCCTCACCGTCATGCGGGCACCGGACTGCTAGCAGAGGGGTCGATCTCGTACCTCTACGCGCCGGAAAAATTGCTGCCGATGCTGCGAATGTGGCCTTCGGCGAAGTTCATCATCGCGCTGCGGGATCCGTTTGAACTGCTTCCGTCCGTTCACCAGCGGTTGCTCTTCCAGGGCGACGAGGTCGTTGCGGATTTTGCCGAGGCGTGGCGCCTACAGGAAGCGCGGTCGCAAGGGCGCAATATCCCGCGCAGCTGCATCGACGCACGACAACTGCAATATCTGGAAGTAGCGCGTCTGGGTAAGCACGTAAGCCGTTTCTTCGAGGTGATTGGACGCGAGAAATGCCACATCACGCTTTTCGACGAGCTTCGCGACGACCCCGCGGCCGCATACCGCAACCTGCTGCGCTTCCTTGGTTTGAATGATGATGGGTTTCGAGACTTCCGGGTAAATCGCCCTTCACGCAGCTTCCGTTATGGGTGGCTGCAACGAGCACTGAAACGCCCCACGGTCGTTACCAAAGCAGCGCTTGCCGGCAGATCATTTCAGTACCGCTTTGGCGCAACGGCGCCCAAAAATGCATCCTATCCTGAACGCGCCTTGACGCTCATTCGACGCAAGTTGTTGAAGTGGAACCAGCGCGAGGCTTGCAAGCCAATGCTGTCACCGCAACTCCAAGATGAGATCCGTAATCTCTTGCGAGATGATGTGAGTAGGCTTGCCAGACTCATCGGTCGGGATCTCGACCATTGGCTCGGCGGACAATGCCGAGGGGTCGCCGTCGAAAGGCCTGCATCGCATTCCTAGAATGCGTTAGGCTTCTGGTCCTGCTGCTTCCGGACCTTCGTCACCACTTCGTTCTGCACGACCCGATGCGGGTTATTGCTGATGGTCCCCTTCATTCGGACGGGGCAGACCCCCTGTTCAAAACCAATCCTGATCTGACAAGAGCGAGACCGGCTGCCCTTCTGGTACGCGCTCACTTGCATCGCTGAGGAGGCCTGCTTGTCTGCGAAACTGAGCTCTCCAACTGGAGCGGGACCTGAGAAAGCCGGGGCGCGATGAGACGGCAGCTGGTTTTGACAGCGGCTTTTGGCGGTGCCCTCGCTTTCTTTGCTCCCGCTCACGCGCAGAGCTCAACCCTGCCGGGCGGCCCGGCTAAAGCGCCTCGGATCATCCCGCGGGACCGCTGACTCCGACAACGCGAAGGCGCTTGCCGCGCCGAGGCAAAGATCGAGCAGCTGCAGGCACAAGTCGAAGCGCTGCAGGCTTCGATCGAGCAAGTGAAGACCTCGATGGGCGAATTGACCAAACGGCCCAAGGTCACGCCTGAACTCCAGGACAAGCAGTCCGGCTTCACATTCAAGCCAAAGGGGCTGATTCAGTGGGATGCGGGCTACAATGGCTACCCGCGCGGAAATCAGCTGCGCGGTACGGTCAGCGGCATCAACTTCCAGGACCTCGGATGGAACAGTCGGGCTCGCCGCCTGACGCTCGGCGCCGAGGGGACGCTCCCTGGAGGCTTCCGTTACAACGCGGAGGTCAACTTCGCCCAGGGCTCGGTCGACTACGAAGACATCTTCATCGCGTATGATTTTCCGAACGTCCCTGTGACGGCCCAGGTCGGCAACATCTATCCGTTCTCCAGCCTCGAGACGATGACCAGCTCAAAGGTCACGTCATTCCTGGAGCGCGCAGGATTTACCGATGCCTTCAACTACAACCGCCGGCTTGGCATCGCATTCAGCGCGAATGACAAGAAGTTGGATCGAGTGGACATTCCAGGCCGGCATATTCAACGAGCCGATCAACAATGGAAACTTCACTCGCACAGGATGGCAGGCCTCGGCGCGTGGCGTCTTCTCCCCCACGATTGGTGCGGCTCGCCTGCATTTCGGTGCGAATTACCAGCATCGGGTGAACACGCGGGAGTTGCTGGCCCAGACCTACCAGGAGCGACCGCTTAACCAGATCACCAACCAGCGGTTCGTCAACACGGGCAACATTGCCTCGCAGGGTGATGACGTGGTCGGCGTGGAATTTGGTGCGCGCTTGAAGAGCTTCCACGTCGCTTCGGAAGCGCAGAAGCTCTGGGTGCGTCATGCCTATGACGCCAGTGAAATCGCGGCACAAAATGCGGTCGGCAACAGCAACAATACGATCCCTGCGGGAGCTGTCGCTCTCAATGGCAATCCCAGCTTTACGGGTGGATATGCGGAGCTCGGCTATTATTTCACCGGCGAGACGCGCGGTTACAAGAATGGCGCGTGGGCCCACACCAAGGTGCTTCATCCGCTGAACGAAGGTGGCTGGGGCGCCCTCGAGATCAACGGCCGGATCGACTATGTTGAGCTGAGGGATCGTGTCGACAATAGCTCGCCCTCGCTGGCCGCGCCCTACTACGTCAATGGCGGCAGGCAAGTCGGCTATGAAGGCAGTCTAATCTGGGATCCGACCGACTCCGTTCGCCTCATTGCGCAATATGCTCACATTGACGTGACCGGCGGTCCCACCGCCACCGCGGCCGTGCCCGGCCCCCCGCCCATTCCCGGGATATTCCCGGAAGGTACGACTCGTCCGATCAACAAACGCAAATACGGCGTCGATACATTCGGCGCACGCGCGCAGGTTGATTTCTAGTTAGGGGCCCGCAACCCTCGAGCGGCATGTGAGGGTAGCGTTCTTGAGAAGATCGTAAGCCGCATTCGCACGGGCAAGGAAATCGGGATAGCGCCAGGCGAGGTCGTCGAACGCTGTGATGTCCCCCAGCTTGACGGTGGTCCTGTCGTCCGGGTCGCGACCTGCCAGCCTCGCGGCCATCCGGGCGAGTATCTCGATGTCGTCATTGATTTGTCGGTCGCTCATCATGTGGCCAGCAACGTCACATACCTCCGCGTGCTCGGCACGCTCCGAACGAACTACATTGATCACTGAAGAGCAAAGGTGCTCAGGTACATCGGGCAAAGTACCGGGCCTTTGGCGCGGCTCACCCGCGCCTGCGTCGCAAAGCTCGCCGTCTTAGCTATATTCATGATGGTAATTGCGTAGCTGCCGCCGACTTGGACCTGACCACCCGCGACATCGCGTAGAGGCACGCCGCAGCGAGCAGGGTCGAGGTCATTCCCAAAGCGAAGAACGCGGACGGCGGGATGACCAGCCAATAGGCTCCCATGAATCCTGCGAGCAGGCTGCCGAGGAACTTCGCGATGTACCAGCCGCCCATCGCCATCGAAGCGAAGCGGACCGGCGCGAGAGATTCGATCAAGGTCAGGCCGACCGGGATGACGAACAGCTCGCCAAGAGTGAGCAGGACGAAATAAGCGAAGACCCACAAGGAGCTGACCCGGGCCCCCTCCGGGCCGCTGGCCACCGCAGCGAGCGACCATCGTCAGCATGGCCGCAGCCGCGATGACGCAGCCGATCGCCATCCGCCGCAGAAGATGCGCGCGTCGTCTCCTTGCGCTTTCCGTCGCCGCCAGATCCTGATCAGGATCGGCGTGCCGATGATGATCAGCAGCGGGTTGATCGACTGGAACCAGGTCGCGGGGATCGTCCGGCGCATTCCGAACAGGTCGAGCGAGCGATCCGTGAAGTCCGACACCCACAGAGCGATCACGTTGCCGCTCTGCTCGTAGCCGACGCGGAACAGCACGACCATCGCGACCATCAGCAGCAGGATCGCGACATGCTCGCGGATCACCGGCGCGGCGTCGGGTTGCGCCTCGGCCGCGAGCAGCGCCGCGCGTTCGGGCTCGGGCGGAAGCAGGCGCAGGAAGCTGCAATAGATGACGAGGCCGATCGCCATGCCGACGCCCGGCCGCGGTGAAGCCCCAATGCCAGCCGTAGAGCTCGCCCAGCGTCCCGCACACCAACGGCGCGAGCAGGCCGCCGAGATTGATGCCCATGTAATAGGCGCTGTAGGCGTAGGCCTTGCGCGGATCGTCGTCGGCGTAGAGGCTGCCGACCTGAATCGCGAGCGGCGGGATGAACAGCCCGTTGCCGAGCGCGACGAGCGCCAGCGCCGGGAACAGCAGCGCCTCGAAGGCCATCGCGAAATGGCCGAACATCATCATCGCGCCGCCGATGATCACGCTCTTGGTGCGGCCGAGCCAGCGGTCGGCGATCAGTCCGCCGAAGAAGGGGCTGAAGAACGCCGCCGCCCCATAGGCGCCGTAGATCAGCGACGACTTGGCCTGCGTGAAGCCCAGATGCTTGGTCATGTAATAGACGAGCAGCGCCTGCAGGCCGAAGAACGAGAATTCGGCCCACATCTGGGTGGTGAACAGGACGGTCAGGCCCGGCGGATGCCCGAACAGGGTCCGGGCCGGCTTCTCCCCTCCCGAGTTCGCGCCGGCCCGGTTCACGTCGTCAGTAATTCAAGCGACGCGGTCAGCAGTCCCAGGTCGAGGCACAGCCACACGAGGAACGCCGCAGCCAGCGCGATCGATGATTGCCCAGATCGTCGCAAGCCGATGCTTGCCCGGCGCCGTAGCGACCACATAGGCGTTCCAGATCGCGAACAGCGTGCCGACGATGGCCACGATGAGGATCAGCTGCAGCAGCCGCATCCAGATATCGAGCCCGCCGTTGAGCGCCGTCAGATCGTTGTTGACCGCCGTGAGCACGAGCATCCAGCCGACCGCGAGGGCGATGAGCAGCCAAGCCGTGACGCGCGTGGCGCGGTGAAGCTGCAGCGGACGGCCGCTGATGTCCGACTCATATTTGTACCGCCTGCGGACGAGCGCGACGATCGGCCAGCCGAGCGCGGCGATCAGCGATGATGAGCAAGGCGAGGCCGCGCCACCGGGAGGATCCAGCCGGCATTGAGCGATGCCGGCGCCGGCAGGAACTCGATGATCGGCGCATAAGGCGTGATCGAGAACATCTTGATCGCGCCGTTGCCGTCGGGGACCGCCTGCAGCTTGTCGGCTGCCGTTCACTTCCTGCCACAGCCACGGCTCACCTCGCGCCACTTGCGCGGCGAGCCGGACAGGATCGGTGATCGATCGAGGCGATCAGCATGCCGTCCTTGTCGACGCCGACCTGGTCTCGCCAAGCAGCGCTGCAAGGCGGAGGAAGTTGAACCCGCCCGCGCGGCTGCTGACATAATGGCCCGACATCGCCTGCGCCATGCGCCTTGGCAGTGCTCGACGGTCGGCAGGTTTTGCTGCAGGCGCCGGGAAATAGCGGTCGGTGAACTGCTGAAGCAATTCCTCGCGCATTGCGTGCGCCGCGCCGTTCTTGCCCGAGCTGTTCATCGAAATGTACAGGCCGACATTCTTGTCGAGGAACAGGTGAAGGTCGGAGTGGAAGAAGACCGTGTCGCCGCCGTGCCCGACGATGTTCAGGCCGTTCCGGTCCTCATGGTAGAAGCCGAGCGCCATCGCCGGCAGCGCCGGAATAGGGCTTGTTGGCGGTCGCATGCATCAGCTGCGCCGTCGCCGGATTGAGCAGAGGCCGCCGTTGTTGAGGTGCGCGATCATGAACTTGCCCATGTCGGCGCCGGTCGACGCCAGCGCTCCGGCCGGCGCCATGCGCGATCACTTCATAGGCTGCGGGTCGTCGGAGCCCGGCTTGTAGCCCTTCGACATGCAGCGGCCGCAGCTTCGGCGGCAGCGGCTGATCGAAGGTCGAATGCGTCATTCCGAGCGGCGCGAAGATGTGCCGCTGGACATAGGCGTCGAACGGCTCGCCCGAGACGCGCTCGACGATGTAGCCGGCGACCGAAGCGCCGTAGTTCGAATAAGCCGGCATCGTGCCCGGAGCGTAGATCCGGTCGGGAACCGCGCGCGACAGCACCTGGCCGAGCGGCTCGGGGTGCTTCTCGCCGAAATCGATCAGATATTTGGCGGTCTCGGCGAACCCAGGCGTGTGCGTCATCAGGTTGCGCAGCGTGATCGGCTTGCCGTTTCGCGGCGGAATCTTGAAATCGAGATAGGTGTTGACGTCCGTGTCGAGGTTCGAGCTTGCCCGCCTGGACCTGCTGCATGACCGCGGTCCAGGTGAACAGCTTCGAGACCGAGCCCGGACGGAACAGCGTCAGGTTCGGGATCGACCGGCTTGGCGGTCTTGAGGTCCGAATAGCCGAAGCCGCGCATCGTCAGCGGCTGGCCGTCCTTGACGACCACGACGACCGCGCCCGGAATGCCGCCGGCCTTCAGCGCATAGGGCATGAAGCCGTCGAGCCAGGCATCGACGTCGGCCTTGGTGAGATCGTGCGAGGTTGTGCCGGTTGCCGACGTCGCTGGGCGGCGCAGCGTCGGAAGCACCGCGGTGGTCGGCTTCGTCGGCGCGAGCTGCGTCGGGGACTGGGCGCTCGCCGGAATGGCGACCGCCGTCGCAATCGCAACGAGCCAGGCAGATCAGACGCATCGTGCGAATTCCCTCTTAGTAATTGAACCCGAGTGACAGCCCGACGGTTCTCGGACGAATGATACCGGTTCCGATCGCCCCGTTCGGGAAGATCGGCGTTGTGGTCCCGGCGACTGACGTCACACCCCGGCTGTTGCCGAGATTCTTCACGTAAGCCTCGAGGTCGAACCGCCCGAAATCGACGCCGGCGTTCAGATCGATGACGCCATAAGGCTCGGATATGCCGCTGGCGGCCATTCGCCGTGACGAATGCCGAGATCATAAGGTCCCGTCTGACCCGACAGATGCCGCCACGACGCGCCGACATGAGCCCGCGTCCCTGAACCGATCTGCCAATGATAATCGCCGTTGAAGGCCACGCTGAACTTTGGCGTGAAGGGCAACTGATCGCCCTTGCAACCGCCAACTTCCGGAGGCGTGTCGTCCGTCAGACGCGCATTCGTGTAGGCCGCCGTTCAACGACAGATCGAGGCCGGGGAGCGGCCGCGCTGTCGCAGTCACCTCGACGCCGTCGCTCTTCGCGCCGGATCCGTTGATGTTTACGCCAAACGGGATGTCGTTCGCCACGACCACAGTGAACAGCTGAATGTCTCTGCCAGACGATATGGAAGGCGGCTGCGTCGAGGCTGAAGCGATGGTCAGTCGACTGCGCCTTAACGCCTGCTTCCCAGCTGACGGTCGAGTCCGAATGATAGGTGCGCGGGACCGAAGGCGGTGCGTTCGGCGCAATCACATTTGGACCGCCAGGCCGGAAGCCCTTCGCGACCCGCGCGTAGAGCGTCGTGTTCGAGTTCAGCTTGATATTTCGGCGCGACCGAATAAGTAAAAACGTGCTCAGAGGACGTGTTCGTAAAGTCTGTCGTCCCCCCGGCGAACGCGCCCTCTGTGGTTTGGTGCGACGATTGCTTGTTGTTGCTGTATCGGCCGCCGAATTGAAGATCGAACTGTCGCGTAACGTGGACGGTCGCATCCGCGAAGCCCGCGATTTCCTTATACTTGGATTTCAACTCGAGATGCGCCCACGTAGGGCCAAAGAAGGATGGCGGCGGAATCGACGATCAGCGTTCCAGGCTGGACCGCGACCAGATCCTGTTCGATCAGACCCTTTTCGTGGGTGTAGAAGCCGCCAATCAACCAGTCGGCAAATGAGGTCTGACCCGAAAGCCTGAGCTTCCTGGGTGAACTTGCTCAAATTGGTCTGCTGCGGCTCGATGAATTCGTTCGGGCCCGACCGAAGCCTGCGATGACAGCCGCTGAGCGCAGTCGTCAGATCGGCGCGCAAGTTCTGGTTCTGCTTGCTGAAGCTTGTTGAGCGTGGTCAGATTGGCGAAGCCGAGGTCAAACGTCCCGGTCGCGTTGTACACCCGATAATGCAGGTTCGAGAATTGCGGCACGAACTGCGAGCCGGTGAGGCCGTGCAGCGGCTTCAACGTTACCGGGTCCGCTTCGATCAGCGTTGGCGCATCCACATCGATGTTCTGCGCGATCGCCGTAAGCCGGATGATCGAGCGTCGACTCGGCTTGAACAGCAGCGACGCGCGGCCACCGTAGACCCGATCATCGTTGATGTTCTTGGCGTGGTCCGAGCCACCCAGTATCCGATGGAATTGATGAAGCCGGCATCCTTGCGGTAATTGCCCGACGCGCGGAACGCGAGCGTGGAGCCCAGCGGGACGTTCACCATCGCATTGGCGTTGTACCCGAGGCCCGCCGCTGTCGACGCCCTCGATGCCCGCCCGCGCTCGAGCCTCGAAACCGGTCGTCGATGGCGCATTGGTGACGAACCGCAGCACGCCGCTGAGCGAGCTGGCGCCATAGAGCGTTCCCTGCGGGCCGCGCAGAACCTCGATCCGGTTGAGGTCGAACGTGTCGAAGTCGCCGGCCAGAACGGCGCCGTTGACCAGACCGCTGCTCGATCCGAACGGCGTTTCATCGACATAGACGCTGACGGTCGACGCGACGCCGCCGGTATTGACGCCGCGCACAATCAGTCGACCCTCGCCGGGTGTGTCCTGATTGAGCTGGAGGCCCGGGACGAGCTTAAGATAATCCTGGAAATTGGTCGCATGCTGCGCCTCCAGGTTCGCGCCGGAGACAACCGAGACCGACTGCGGAACGTCGAGCAGCACCTGCGGCCGCTTCTGTCGCCGTGATGACGATGTTCTCGTTGATCGGTTTGATCGGAGCGCTGGACGCATCTTGCGCCTTGCTGCCGACGCGGCGCATTCTGCGCCGAAGCCCCCGAGCGCCATCGCTGCCACGCATGCACCTGCCAGCCAAACAGCGACCGAGCGTTTCATCATCACACTAGCCTCCCCAAGCAATTTCGTGCAACATCATTGCAACGATGTTTCCGGAATAGCAACTGGTTTCTAGGCGAGCGTAAATGGTTGGATCTAGAGCAGAAAACGGCACGAATGACCGCGGCTCAAACGGGGATGACGTCCCGGCGCCGAGCCGGGCGATTCGCGACGTGCGGCATTGGCCAGGGCCTCAGCCTGCGGGCGCTTTCGGCGCGAGCGGGCCTTCCTTATTCGACGCTGTCGAAGCTCGAGAACGGGAAGATGGCGCTCACCTATGACAAGCTGATCAGGCTTGCGCAGGCACTCAACGTCGACCTCAAGGACATTCTCGCAAGCCCGGACGAGCGCGCCGCACCGGTCGCCGTCGGGCGCCGCAGCGTGACCCGCGCCGGCGAGGCGCTGGACGCCGAGTCCGAGAAGCATGTTCATCATTATCCCGCGGCGGATTTGCTGGGGAAAATGATGATTCCGATCATCATCGACGTGCAGGCGAGAAGCGTAGACGAACTCGGCGGCCTGGTCCGCCACGGGGGCGAAGAATATCTCTACGTGCTGCGCGGATCGATGGAGCTCCACTCCGATCTTTATGCGCCGCTGACGCTAGGCGCCGGCGACTCGATCTATTTCGATAGCGGCATGGCTCACGGTTACGTTCGCACCAGCGAAGATCCGTGCACCGTCCTTGCCGTTTGCGCGGGCCAGGGAATCCAGCAGCTGGCCGAGACGGCGGGCAAGCGCATGCGGCTGTCTGCAGGGAGCCGATCGGCCCGATTAGCGTTTCTGTATTTGAAACTTACGTTTCCGTTGCTATGCACTGCGCATGGCAACAACCACCGCAGCGCGTGCTCTCAAGGTCGAAAAGGCCGCAATCCGCTTCGCCGAACCGTTTCGAATCACCGGCTATGTGTTCGAAGCGATGCCCTCGGTCGTCGTGCGAGATTGCCGAGGGCGAGCAGGTCGGCCGCGGCGAGGCCGCGGGCGTCTATTATCTCGGCGATGATCAGCAGCGCATGCTCGAAACGATCGAGCAAGTCCGCGCTGCAGATCGAAGGGCGGAATGACGCGCGAAGAGCTGCAGATCGTGCTTCCCCCGTGCGGCGCCCGCAACGCGCTCGACTGCGCCTTGTGGGAGCTGGAGGCCAAGCTCAGCGGAATCGCCGGTGTGGCAGCTCGCGGGCGTTCCGCGACCGAAGCCGCTGGTGACGACCTTCACCCTGCCCGCTGACGATCCCGTCGGTGCTTGCGACGAAGGTTGATCGCCTGTCCTTCGCCAAGTCGATCAAGCTGAAGCTCGACGGCAATCTCGATGTCGACCGCGAGCGGATGCGGGTTGTCCGGACGGCTCGGCCCGACGCGTGGATCGGGGTGGACGCGAACCAGGGTTTCGTACCCGCCGATCTCGACGCGCTCGCCGATGCTGCTCGCGAACTATTCGATCTCGCTGATCGAGCAGCCGCTGAAACGCGGCGACGAAGCAGCGCTTGAAGGCTGGCGCCCCGGCATTCCCGTCGCGGCCGACGAAAGCATTCTCGATCTCGCCGAGCTGCAAGAGCGCGCCCAATATTTCGACGTCATCAACATCAAGCTCGACAAGTGCGGCGGCCTCACGGAGGCGTTGAAAATGGCACGCGCCGCTCGCCTGTTCGGCAAGCAGGTGATGGTCGGCAACATGGGCGGCTCCACGCTAGCCATGGCGCCCGGCTTCGTTCTCGGCCAGCTGTGCGACGTCGTCGATCTCGACGGCCCCTACGGCCTCGCCGAGGATCCGCTAGCGGCGCAAATCTACTCGGACGGAAACATCTTCGTGCCGGAGGAGATCTGGGGCGGCGGGTAATTTCTGCACTGCCCGTCGGACTACGCCCGCTAGCTGTCGTTGAACAGCGCGACTTCAAATTCGGCATCCCGGACGATCTTGAACCCGCCCGCGCGGATGGCGGAGAGCGCAGCCTGCGCCAGGACGACCGAATCTGTTCGGGTAGCGACAATCGAAAGGATGGGGTGGTTCATCACGAGCGCGGTGGATTCCTTGGATTGCGGCTTCGAGAACTTCCAGGTCAGGTTGCTGGACGCTCATATGCCCCTCTAAGTTTTTCAGGCGGGGCGATCCCGTCGGCGAGTGACATTATAACGCGTTAAACGCGTAGTTAACAGCTCCTTCGGAACCGTCCCCTCCCCCCTCCCGTTTAGCGCGCGCATGGACCAACAGACGCTCGCGCGGCCTGAACGCACCCTCATCCAGCCGCCACCGGCGGCGGAAGCCTTCTATTCGGAAGTGCTGCAGCTGATGGCGCAGTCGAAAATCCCGTTCCTCGTGTCCGGGACCTATGCGCTTGCCAGCTACACGGGGATCGACCGGCCGACCAAGGACGTCGACGTCTTCGCCAAGGCCGGAGACGCGCTCAAAATGCTCCACTTCTTCAAGGAGCACGGCTTCGACGTGGAGATCGTTGACGAGCGCTGGCTCTACCGCATCACGCGCGGCGAGATGTTCGTCGACGTGATCACCAACATGCCGACGGTCACGACGCACGTCACCGACGAATGGTTCGTCGGCGCTCCGGAAGCCGAGCTGTTCGGCGCGAAGGTCAGGCTCGTCCCGCCGACGCAGTTCATCTGGTCGAAGATCTTCGTGCAGGACCATCACCGCTACGACGGCGCCGACGTCGCGCACATGATCCTCAAAAAACATGACGAGATCGACTGGAAGCAGCTGCTGAGCCACATGGAGCTCTATTGGGAAGTGCTGCTCATCGCGCTGCTCAACTTCCGCTTCGTCTATCCGAGCGAGCGCCACGTCGTACCGCGCTGGATCATGGACGAGCTGCTCGAGCGGCTGCGCGACCAATATGACGTGAAGGGGCCGGGCAAGAAGGTCTGCCGCGGCCGCATCTTCTCGCCGCGCGACTATGCGATCGACGTCGACCAGTGGGGCTTTTCGGACGCCGTAGGAAATCTCGAAGAACAATATGCCAGCAAGTGAAAACGGAAAGATGCGGGTGGCGGCGATCGGCGACCTCCACGTGCAGGAGAACAGCGTCGCGCCCTATCGCGAGATGTTCGCCGAAATCTCGGCGAACGCGGATGTGCTCGTGCTGTGCGGCGACCTCACCAACTTCGGCAAGACGAGCGAGGCGGAGATCCTGGCGGAGGACATCAAGTCCTGCTCGATCCCGGTGCTCGGCGTCCTCGGCAACCACGACTACGAATGCGGGCAGCCCGGAAAAGTCTGCGAGATCCTGCATTCGGCCGGCATGACCGTACTGGATGAGCAGGCGGTCGAGATCGACGGCGTCGGCTTTGCCGGGGTCAAGGGCTTCATGGGCGGATACGGTCGCGGCGAGCTTGCGCCCTTCGGCGAGCCGATTGCCAAGGCCTTCGTCGACGAGGTCATGAACGAGGCCCGCAAGCTGGAGAACCAGCTCAGAACGCTGCGCACCGAGCGCAGCGTGGCCGTGCTTCATTATTCGCCGATCATCGACACGATCGAGGGCGAACCGTCGGCGATCTTCCAGTATCTGGGGTCCCAGCGTCTTTGTGAACCGATCGACCGTTTCGACCATGTGAAGGCGGTCGTTCACGGCCACGCGCACCACGGCACATACGAAGGACGGACGCCCCGCGGGACGCCCGTCTACAATGTCGCGCAATTCGTGCTCAGGCCGCTGTTCGGAAAACCGTACGTGGTGCTGGAAGTCTAGGCCGAGGGCCAGGTTTCGAGGATTTCGACGAAGCGCGACAGCCAGGCGTTGGTCTGGTGACCGTCCACGACGCGGTGGTCGATGGTCAGCGTCACATAGGCCATCGGCCGCACGAGGATCGCGTCCTGGCCATCGATCTCGCGGACGACGACGCGCTTCTCGAGCTTGCCGACGCCGAGGATCGCGGCCTGGCCCTGATGGAGGATGATCGGGCGCGGCGAGCAGCGAGCCCGACACGCCATGGTTGGAGATGGTGAAGCTCCCGCCGGAAACGTCGGAGCGCTCGAGCTTCCCTTCGCGGGCGCGGCGGGTGAGGTCGTCGAGCTTCGCGCCGATCTGCTCGAGGCTGAGCGCGCCTGCGTCCTTCACGACGGGAACGACGAGGCCCTTCTCGCCGAGCGCCGTGCCGACGCCGATGTCGATCGTCGGCGAGATCGCGATGCGGTCTTTCTCCCAGCGGCCGTTGATCGCCGGCGCGACCGCCATCGCCTCGGCCGCGGCTTTCACGATGTAGGCGGTGTAGCTGAGCTTCACGCCGCGTCGCGGCCATCGCCGCCTTGTGCGCGGCGACTGGCCGAGAAATCCGCCTCGAACAGCGCCGTGACGTGCGGCGCTTCGCTGACCGCGCGGACCATGTTCTCGGCGATCGCCAGCCGCATGCGATCGTGCGGAATGTCCTGCGGCGAGAACTGCCGCGGCTGCGCGGTCGCCGGCTCGCCGACGCTGACCACTGTCGCGGACGCGACGGCGCGATCGACGTCTTCGCGGGTCACCCGGCCGTTGCGGCCTGTTCCCTGGATGCGCGACGCGATCGATGCCGTGCTGCAGGCAGGCGCGGCGGACCGAGGGGCTAAGCCGCGTCTCAGCATGACCGCGCTCCTGGCGAAGGCAGGAGGCCAGGCTTCTCGTCGACTTCCGGCTGGGCCCCTGCCTTCGCAGGCGGCGCTCGACTTAGTCCAGCGCGCCTTCCGTCTCGATCCGCGCCAGCAGCGCTCCCGGCACCGCCTCCGCATCCGTGTCGAGCACGATCTCCGCCAGCACTCCCGCAGCCGGCGCACGGCACCTCCTGCGTCACCTTGTCGGTCTCGAGCTCGACCAGCGGATCGTTCTCGGCGACCGCGTCGCCGACCTGCTTGAGCCAGGCGCGGACGACCGCCTTGGTGCCCTCCTGCTCGTCGGGAACGCGGACTTCGATCATCTCAGAACCCCACCAGCCGGTCGATCTCGGCGCGGATGCTCGCCGGGCTCGGCAGCGCCCATTCCATCAGCTTGGGATGATGCGGGCTCGGGATGTCGGGCATCGTCACGCGAGCGACCGGAGCGTCGAGGTCGAGGAAGGCTTCGTCGGCGACGACTGCGGCGATTTCCGCGCCGAAGCCGCCGGTGCGCAGGTCCTCGTGCACGATCAGGCAGCGGCGCGTGCGGCGCACGCTGTCGAGCACCATCTCCTTGTCCCACGGCTGCAGCGTGCGCAGGTCGATGACGTCGGCGCTGAAGCCTTCCGCAGCCGCCTCGCAGCGCGGCACCATCGCGCCCCAGGTGACGATCGTGATCTTGTCGCCCTCGCGCGTCTTCTTCGCCCGCCCGAACGGCAGGACGTAATCGTCGCCCGGCCACGGCCGCCGCGCCCAGCTGTCATCGAGCATCGCGCGATGTTCGAAGAACAGCACCGGATCGTTGCCGCGCAAGGCTGCCGCGCAGAAGCCCGACCGCGTCCTCGGCGTTCGACGGCACCGCGACCTTCCACCCGGGATTGTGGACGAACTCGACCTCGTTGGTCATCGAGTGCCACGGGTCGCCGCACTTGAAGAAGCCGCCGGGCACGCGCAGCACCATCGGCGCGGCGAAGCGGTTGTTGCGTGCGCCAGCGCATCGTGCCCGCATCGTGGATCTGCTCGGTCGCCGGCTCGGCATATTTGCGGAACTGGATTTCGGGCACAGGCATCAGTCCGGCGAGCGCCATGCCGACCGCGCGGCCGACGATGCCCTCCTCGTTGAGCGACGTGTCGAACACCCGGTCGCGCCCGAACTTCTCCTGAAGGCCGAGCGTCACCGCGTGGACGCCGCCCTTCGGCCCGACGTCCTCGCCGAAAACCAGCACCCGTGGATTGGCTTCGAGTTCCTGTTCGAGAACCCGGCGGATCGCGGTGACCATGTTGATCCGCTGGCCCGCGCCGGAAGGCTCGTCGGTCGAAGGCGGTGGTTCGTAGCCACTGTTCCACAGGCCCCCGACCTGCTGCATTTCGCCTTCGTAGAAGACGTTGGTCGTGACCTTCTCGGGCGAAGAAACGCCTCGTGCTTCGGCTTCGGCGAGCGCGGCCTGCACTTGCCACGCCGTCTCCGCGCTCCAGGTCCGTCCATTGCTCTTCGCCGATCTGGTGCCCCGCGCCATGCGCCTTGAGCTTGGGCAGCGGATCGCGACGCCCACTCTGCCTCGATCTCCGCCTCGGACTTGTAGGTCTGCGTATCCTGGAAGCTGTGCCCTTCGAGCCGCGGAACGGTCAGGCGGAGCAGCGCGGGCGCTGCGCCGGGTGCGGACATGCTGAACCGCATCGTGGATCAGCTTTGACGCCTCGACGGGATCCGTGCCGTCTCCGTTGAAGATCGTCAGGCCGGAGAAGCTCGCGAGATTCGCGGCAATATCCTTGCCAGGTGTCTGATATTCCGACGGAACCGAGATACCGTAGCCATTGTCTTCGACGTACATTAACAGCGGCAACTGTTGCGTAGTAGCAATAGTTAGCGCAGACCAAAATCCGCCGGTTGCGCAACTCGCATCACCGCCGAGCACCAATGCGATGGCGTCGGAGGGCCCCTGCTTGAGCACCTTTTGCTTGTACGCGATCGCCTGCGCCCATCCGGCGGCGGGCGCGTACTGCGCACCTACCCCGCCGCACATCGGCAAAGCATGAGCGCCGCCGGGGTTCGGATAGTTGAAGACGACACCGATATCGCGACCGTCGGAGTAGCCGCCGGCGAGGCCCATTCCGGAGCCGAGCGCATCGGCCAGCGGAACGCCGAGCGCCAGCAGCAGCGGCCGCGAGCGGTAGTATCCGCACGCTGCATCGCCATCCTTGAGCTGAAGTCCGAGCAGCACCTGCGCCAGGTCGTGCCCGCGCGCGCTGAACTGATAGAGCACCTTCTTGGC
This sequence comes from uncultured Alphaproteobacteria bacterium, assembly GCA_963754245.1. GTDB lineage: Bacteria > Pseudomonadota > Alphaproteobacteria > Sphingomonadales > Sphingomonadaceae > Sphingomicrobium. Next base: position 197,474 of record CAVWET010000012.1, on the reverse strand, counting down.
CGGAACGAGCTCTTGCTCCTCGATCCGGTCCATCTCCCGGCTTGTCAGAACGAGCCGCGCGACCTCCCGCCAATCGACTTCGGCGGATACGCGGCCGGGGTCCCGATCAGCCATCGAGGCACTCGGCGACGGCTTCGATGAATCGATCGATCTGCTCGTCGCTCATGCCCACGACGTTGAAGCGACCGCTATCGGCCATGTAGATCCCGTAATTGGCGCGCAGGCCGAGTACCTGCTCCTTAGAGATGGGGAGCATCGAAAACATTCCATACTGACCGCCGATGAAAGCGAGCCGCGGATGCGCCGCCGCGATGCGCTGGCGTACCGAATTGATGCGATCGCGCATGGCGGCGAGTTCGACATGCCACCGCGCTCGAAGCTGGTCGTCTTCGAGCACGATATGCACGGCGGCCGCGCCATGGTCAGGCGGCATCGACCACATCTCTCTCGCGCGCTGGTAGACATGCGCCATGGCTCTTTCGCTGGCCTCGCGGGATCCTGTCTTCAGGAACAGCGAGCCCACGCGATCGCGGTACACGCTGAAATTCTTGTCGCAGCTCTGCGCGATGACCACTTCATCGCAGGCGGATAGAATGCCACGAAGCCCGTGCGCATCCTCGTTCAGGCCGCGGCCGAAACCCTGATACGCAATGTCGACGAACGGTATCAGCCCACGCTCGACGATCAACCCGGTCACCTTGGCCCATTGCTCATGGTCGAGGTCGGCACCGGTGGGATTGTGACAGCAGCCGTGGAGCAAGGCGATGTCCCCCGGCCGCCCACTCGATAGCGCCTCCGTCATAGCGTCGAAGCGGACGATCGATTGAGCGCGCTCGTAATAGGAATATTCGACCATCTCGAGACCCGACGCGCGGATCATCGGCGGGTGATTGGGCCAGGTCGGCGTGCCAACCAGGACGCGTGCGTCAGGATTGACCGTGGCGATCAGCTCCATGCCGAGCCGGACTGCGCCCGTGCCGCCCGGCGTCTGAACGCCGACGATTCGCTCGTCGTACGCATGCTCGCCAAGCAGGATGGGGCGCAGAAGCTCGGCAAAGCGCTTGTCGCCCGCACTTCCGAGATAGGACTTGCTGGCCTGCGTTTCGACGAGGCGGCGCTCCGCTTCCTTGATCACCTGCAGGATCGGCGTACGCCCGGCTCCGTCGCGGTACACGCCGACGCCGACATCAATCTTTTCAGGTCGCGGATCGGCTTCGGCGAGCGCAATCAGCGCCAGGAGCGAATCGCTCTCGACGGGCGGAAGATCGGCGAGCCCTTTGGCCTTCACGTCGGTTCGGTCCAGCATGAAACGCGATTAGCCAAATTAGGCGTCGTAATCCACAGCGACGCCGTCTCCGAGCGGCACCGACTGACAAGTCAGCACGTAGCCGGCCGCGACTTCCTCGTCCGTGAGGCCGTAGCGAGCGGCCATCTCGACTTTGCCTTTGGTGACTTTTGCGCGGCAGGTCGCACAGACGCCCGCCTTGCAGGCGAACGGAGCGGGCAGCCCGGAAGCGCGCGCGCTGTCGAGGATGTTGCCGGCCGTGAACGGAACACGCCGGGTACGGCCATCGAGCGTGACGGCGACGCTGACACCTTCAGCTTGCGTCTGAAGCTCCGCCATTTCGCGCGATACCGCTTCGGGCGGGCGGTCCGCCGTGAAGCGCTCGATGTGGATCCGGTCCTTCGGAATGTCTCGATCGAGCAGCGCGCCTTCGGCGGCGTCCATCATCGGGCCGGGCCCGCAAATGAACCAGCCGTCCACCTCGCCGGCGTCGGGCACGAGCGCCGCGATCGCCTCCTCCAGCCGCTCGCGATTGAGCATCCCGTTGAACAGATCGATGTCCTGCTCTTCCTGGTCGAGGAAGTGATAGATTTCCACGCGCCCCAGATGCTTGTCTTTCAGATTTGCGAGCGCCTCGAGGAAGATAACTGAGCTGCTATCGCGGTTGCCATACAGCAAGGTGAAGCGACTCTGCGGCTCCTCGCGCAGCAACGTCTTGATCAGCGATATCACGGGCGTGATGCCCGAGCCGCCGGCGATGCCGACGAGATGGCGCTGCCTCGCGACGTCGAAATCCGTTGTGAAGCTGCCGTGTGGGACCATCACTTCAACAGTGTCACCGGGCTTCAACTGGTCGCCGACCCAGTTGGAGAAGAGCCCGCCGCCAATACGCTTGACCGTCACCATCCAATCGGCGTCAGCGGGGGTGGTGCACAGCGAGTAGTTTCGCCTGATTTCCTCGCCGTTGATCGTTGCGCGAAGGGTCAGGTGCTGCCCCGCTCTGAAGGCAAATGCTTCGCGAAGCTCGGGCGGGATCTCGAACCGAATCGAATTGGCTTCCGTGGTCTCGGGGACGATCTCCGCGACCTTCAACGAATGGAAGTGAACGCTCATTACCAGGTCGCGTCGGGGTAGGTGCGCGGCAGGAACTGCATCACCGCGAGAAGATGGCCGAGATGTTCGCTGTGATGCCCGCGCCGTCCTCCGAGGATCGGACGTTGGTCGGGCGGCGGCTGCAATTCCGCTTCGGAGAGTACGGCGGAAATGGCGGAGCGATATTCCTCTTCAAGCTCGCGCGGATCGGGGGCGAAGCCTGCGTCGATGGCCGCCTGCATCGTCTCGTCGACTTCGAAAAGTTCGGGCACGAAGCGCCAGCACCACTCGAGGCCGTCGGTCATCCGCCGAGCGCTCTCCTCAGTTCCGTCGCCGAGCCTGATCGTCCACTCGGACGCGAGGTCGCGATGATAGGCGACTTCCTTCACGGCTTTGTGGGCGAATTCGCGCAGAAACCGGTCGCTCGACTGGGTCAGCCGCTGCAGCAGTATGTGCTGCCACGTCGTATAGAGCAGGTGGCGCGCGATCGTCTGCGCGAAGTCGCCGTTCGGCTGCTCGACCAGCAGGCAATTGCGAAAGTCGAGCACGTCGCGGTGGAAGGCGAGCCGGTCGCCGTCGCCAGCCTCGTTGAGAAGCAAAGTCGCCTGTCCGACGAGATCGAGCGCGAGATTTGCGAGACTGATGTCGACCTCGAGCACCGGCCCGTGACCGCACCATTCGCCGAGCCGCTGGCCCAGCACCAGCGCGTCATCGCCAAGGCGCAGCAAATAGTCGAAATACGCCGGATCGCGCTTGCCCGCAGCAGGCGCATCAAAAGCTCCCGCGCCGGTCGCTCCCTTCGGCACGTCGATCGGCGGCAGGGACGCCATCAGATGTGCTTCACCTCGTCCGGGATGTCGTAGAAGGTCGGGTGCCGGTAGATCTTGCTTTCCGCAGGCTCGAACAGCTCGCCGGCTTCGTCAGGATCGCTCGCGACGATCTCGGCCGAGGGCACGACCCACAGGCTCACTCCTTCGAGCCGCCGCGTGTAGGTGTCGCGCGCGTGGCGGAGCGCGAGCTCCGCATCAGGAGCATGAACGCTGCCAACGTGGCGATGCGAAAGACCGCCCTTGGCACGGACGAAAACCTCCCAGAGCGGCCAGTCACTGCTCACGCTGCCTTCCTCGCGCGGCGCTTCTCTTCGTGCGCGGCCGCGGCTTCGCGGACCCATGCGCCATTGTCCCACGCCTCCCGGCGGGCCTTCATCCGCTCCTTGGCGACCGGGCCTTCACCGCGAACGACGGCGTAGAATTCGTCCCAGTCGATTTCGCCGAAGTCGTGGCCGCCCTTTTCCTCATTCCACTTGAGAGCCGCGTCGGGGACGGTCAGCCCAAGGAAATCCGCCTGCGGCACGGTGATATCGACGAACTTCTGCCGAAGCTCGTCATTGGTCTCGCGCTTGATCCGCCAGCGCATCGACTGCGCCGTGTTCGGACTGTCGGCGTCGGGCGGCCCGAACATCATCAGGCTCGGCCACCACCAGCGGTTGAGCGCGTCCTGCGCCATGCGCTTTTGCTCGGCCGTGCCGTTCGCCAGCGCGATCATGATCTCGTAGCCCTGGCGCTGGTGGAAGCTCTCTTCCTTGCAGACGCGCACCATCGCGCGGGCGTAGGGACCGTAACTCGTGCGCTGCAGCGGCACTTGGTTCATGATCGCCGCGCCGTCGACCAGCCAGCCGATCGCGCCGATGTCCGCCCAGGTGAGCGTCGGATAATTGAAGATGGTCGAGTATTTCGCTTTGCCGCTGTGCAACGCCTCGATCATCTGCTCGCGGCTCGTGCCGAGCGTCTCTGCCGCGCAATAAAGATATAGCCCATGCCCGGCCTCGTCCTGCACCTTGGCGAGCAGAATTGCCTTGCGCCGAAGCGACGGCGCACGCGTGATCCAGTTGCCCTCCGGCAGCATTCCGACGATCTCCGAATGCGCATGCTGGCTGATCTGCCGCGTCAGCGTGCGGCGATAAGCTTCGGGCATCCAGTCCTTGGGCTCGATGAATTCGTCCGCCGCGACCCGCGCCTCGAAGGCCTCGAGAAGCTTCGGGTCCTCGAGATTCTCGATTTTCGCAGTCTTCTGCAGCTCGGTCGTGTACATAGGGGCGATGTAGCGTTTGCCTTGCCATGGTTCAAATCGGGGAGACGATGATGGTTTCCGGGGTCCTCATCCTTCCAGCACACAATTGGAAATGGTTCATGGTGCGCGGCGTTATCGCCCTCGCGCTGGGCATCGGCGCGATCGTCTTCCCATTGAGCGCCGTCTTCGCCTTCACGATGGTGTTCGCGGCTTATTGCTTCATCGACGGGATCGCCTCCCTCGTGGCGGGTGTCCGGGGGGCGAGCGAGCCGGGCCATCGATGGGGTGCGCTGATCCTGAGCGGGATCATCGGAATCCTCATCGGCATATTGTTCCTGGTAATGCCACTCGTCGCGACCGTCGCTTACTCCTTCGTCGTGCTTCTGATGCTCTCGGTATGGGCGATTCTCACCGGAGCATTGGAAATCGCCGCGGCGGTCAGGCTTCGAAAGGAGATCGAGGGTGAGTGGCTGCTCGGGATCTCAGGAGCGATATCGGTCCTTCTTGGGGTGGCGGTCATTGCGCTGGTGCTTCCCTATCCCGCCGCATCGATCCTATCGGCCGCATGGCTGATCGCCTTTTTTGCGTTCGGGACGGGTCTCGTGCTTGTCGTCCAGGCGCTGCGGCTGAGGAGCCGGTCGGCAGCACTCAGCCGATAACGGGTCCACCGAGCGTCCGCGAATACCCCGTGAATTCGGCCACGGTCCGGCCATCGCCCGCGCGAACAGCCACGCGAGTGACGCCGGCCCGCCCCTCGCGCGCCACTTCGATCGCTTCGGCTATCAAAGTCTCACCTTCGCGGACCTTGTCGAGGAAGACGATCGAGGCCTGTGCGGCCATGCTCGCGTGGTTCGCGCCGTTGCAGACGTAAGCGAATGCGCTGTCGGCGAGCGCAAAGATCATCCCGCCGTGCGCGAAGCCGTGACCGTTGAGCATTTCGGCCCGGACGACCATCGACACCCGCGCATAGTCCTCGCGGGCTTCCTCGATGGTGATGCCCCAGGCTGGACCCGTTCCTTCGGCAGCGAGCATGTGGTGTGCCACACGTTTGGCAAGTTCGTTTGCGTCCACGCCCTCTCCTTCGCTACTCGGCGGGCATGGCTTACGAGACTATCGACTTCAAGGCGGATGGGGCCGTCGCGCGGATCACGCTCAACCGCCCGGACCGGTTGAATAGCTTCACGGTGCAGATGCACGAGGAGTTGCGCGACGCGCTCGCGAACCTCCGCGAAGCGCGTGTCGTGGTGCTTACCGGAGCGGGACGCGGCTTCTGCGCGGGGCAGGACCTCAACGACCGGGCCGTTTCGCCGGGGCAGGCGGTGGATCTCGGCGAGACGGTCGAACTTTATTGGAACCCGCTTGTCCGCACGATCGCGACCATGCCGCAGCCGATCATCGCCCGGGTGAACGGCGTCGCCGCAGGCGCCGGCGCCAATATCGCGCTCGCCTGCGATATCGTCGTGGCAGCGAAATCGGCCAAGTTCATCGAGAGCTTCTCGGCGATCGGCCTGATCCCCGACAGCGGCGGCACATGGCACCTCCCGCGCCTCGCCGGACAGGCCCGTGCGCTCGGGCTGGCGCTCACCGGCGACCCGCTACCAGCCGAAAAAGCCGCGCGAATGGGGATTGATCTGGAAGGCGGTCGACGATGACGCGCTGGATGCCGAGGTGGACGCTATTGCGACCAAACTCGCGTCGCTCCCGCCGCTCGGCCTCGCCGCCACCAAGGAGATGATCCGCTCGAGCTGGCAATACAGTCTCGACGAGGAACTCGAGCGGCAGGCTGGCACGATGCGCCGCCTCGGCTTCACCGAAGATTATCGCGAGGGCGTTGCGGCGTTCCTGGAAAAACGAAAGCCAAATTTTACCGGCCAATGATCATTTCCCCGCAGCACCGCTTCATTTTCGCCGCCATTCCGAAGACCGGCACTCATGCCGTCCGGCAGGCGCTGCGCGAGCATATGGGACCGCAGGACATGGAGCAGGTCGGGCTGTTCGTGAACCGCAAGCTCCCGATCCCCGACCTCGCGAAGGTCGGCCACGGCCACCTCAGCCTGCAGCAGGTGCGGCCCTATTTCCGGCCCGAAGACTTCGACGGCTTCTTCAAATTCGCCTTCGTCCGCAACCCGTTCGACCGCTTCATTTCCTATTGCGCATTCATGACCCGCGAGGGCGGGCAGTTCGAGCAGAACCCGCACGGGGTCATGCGTCACTTCATCGAGAACCCCCCGTGGCAGCACATCCTGTTTCAGCCGCAGCACACATTCGTCGCCGGGCCGGATGGACACCTGCTGACCGACTATCTCGGCCGCGTGGAGCAAATGCAGGCATCATATGATGAAGCAGCCCAGCGCATCGGCATTCCGAACCGCCCGCTCGAGCGGGTCAACGCGTCCAGCCGTCGCGATTATCGCGACTATTACGACCAGCCGCTGATCGACGGGGTAGCCAAGCTCTACGCGCGCGACCTAGAATGTTTCGGCTACGAGTTCTGACGACGATGTACCCGAACCCGCGCAAGACCAGCACTATCCGGCCGCTTGGGCCCGTGGATATCGCGCACCTGCGCGAGGCGGTGCTGGCAATCCCGGAGCCACTCTGGGATGCGGAGAATGCGAGCAAGCCCAATCGTTTCGGAGCGCTCGACGCGACCCGCCACATCGTCTTGCGCTTCGTGTCGAACTTCCGCGATTGGCGGGAGTCGCATGACCGGCCGCTTTGGCCGGAATGGAAGTCACTGATCGAGCCGGTACTCGCCGCTGCAACCGCTCCCTACGGCTATGCGCGCGGCGCTTTCCCACGCGTCATGCTTGCGCGAATGGCTCCCGGCGGCGTCATCCACCCGCACCGCGACGAGAACCCCGCCGCGAAGTGGCCGCACAAGATCCACGTCCCGATCGTAACGAACGATCAAGTCACCTTCTTCGTAGATGGTGTCGGCTACCGGCTGCCTGAGGGCGAAGCCGTCGAGGTCAACAACATGGGCGTGCACGGGGTCGAAAATCGCGGCTCGACCGACCGCATCCACCTGATCTTCGAATATTACGACCTCGACCAGCCCGAGCCGGAATGGCTAGCGCAACTCCAACCCTCAGGCCCCGGCCCTGACCGCGAAGCTCCACGCCGCCTGGGCTAGCATCGGCACGCGCTTCGCCATTTCCTCGGCCTGCGCGTGGCTCGCCGTGCCGTCGATGACCCGCTTCTTGATGCCCTGGACGATGCCGGCGAGGCGGAACAAATTGTACGCGAAATACCAGTCGAGCTTGTCGCCGACCGGCACGCCGGAACGCTCGGAATATCGTGCGACCGCATCTTCGAGCGAAGGGATGCCGAGCGCGGCAAGATCCAGTCCGGCCAGCCCGGCAGCACCGTCGGCAGGCATCATCCACTGCATCGCCAGATAAGAGAAATCGGCGACCGGATCGCCGAGCGTGGCAAGCTCCCAGTCGAGCACCGCCGTTAGGGTGCCGTCGCCGTCGAACACGACATTGTCGATGCGATAGTCGCCATGGACGATAGATGTGCGCGACTGCCCTGGAAGGGATTCCGGAAGGAACGCAATCAGCCGTTCCATTTCCGGCAGATAGTCGGTCTGAGAATCGCGATACTGGCGCGTCCAGCGCATCACCTGCCGCTCGAAATAATTGCCCGGTTTGCCAAAGTCGCCGAGGCCTGCAGCCTCAGGGTCGATGACGTGCAGGTCGGCCAGCGTATCGATCAATTGCTCGTACATTAGCCGGCGCGTCGGAGGGTCGAAGTCCGGGAGAGCGCCATTCGCGTAAGGCCGTCCCTTCGCCATCTCCATCACGTAGAAGATGGCGCTGATGACCTCGGGATCGTCGCACAGGGCCAGCGGCTGCGGAACGGGGAAGTCGAGCGGATGCAGGGCCGAGAGCAGCCGATATTCGCGATCCACTGCATGAGCGGAGGGGAGCAGCTTCCCGAACGGCTTGCGCCGCATGACGTAGTCGCCGGACGCAGCGCGGATGCGGTAGGTCGGGTTCGACTGGCCCGAAGGGAACTTGGTCAGCTCGAACGGGCCCTGAAACCCTTCGACATTCGCCTCGAGCCACCGGCCGAGCGATTCTTCGTCGAGCTGCTGCTCGCTCATCGATGCTTCTTGTACTCCAGCCTGGCGATGGCGCGGCGATGCACTTCGTCCGGCCCATCCGCGAGCCGCAGCGTCCGGATCTGGGAATAGGTCCGCGCTAGTCCCGCATCCTCGGACACGCCCGCTGCCCCGAAAGCCTGAATCGCGTCGTCGATGATCTTCAACGCCATGATCGGCGCGGCGACCTTGATCATCGCAATTTCGCCCTGCGCGGCCTTGTTGCCTGCCCGGTCCATCATGTCCGCGGCCTTGAGGCACAGCAGGCGCGTCATCTCGATGTCGATGCGCGCGTTGGCGACACGCTCTTCCCACACGCCCTGTTCAGCGATCGTCTTGCCGAACGCGACACGCGACATCAGTCGCTTCACCATCGCGTCGAGCGCTTCCTCGGCCGCGCCGATCGTGCGCATGCAATGGTGGATGCGGCCCGGCCCGAGCCGCCCTTGCGCGATCTCGAAGCCCCTGCCCTCGCCCAGCAGCATGTTCGACGGCGGCACGCGCACGTCCTCGAGGACGATCTCCATGTGCCCGTGCGGCGCGTCATCATAGCCGAACACCGGCAGGTGGCGCTTGATCGTGACCCCCGGCGCGTCCAGCGGCATCAGGATCATCGACTGCTGCTGGTGTTTCTCTGCCGACGGGTCGGTCTTGCCCATCAGGATCGCGACCTTGCAGCGCGGATCGCCGGCCCCGCTCGACCACCATTTACGGCCGTTGATCACATATTCATTGCCGCGCATTTCGATGCTGCACTGGATGTTGGTGGCGTCGGACGAGGCGACGTCCGGCTCGGTCATCAGGAACGCCGAGCGGATCTCGCCATCCATCAGCGGCTTCAGCCACTCGTCCTTCTGCTCGCGCGTTCCGTAGCGGTTGATGACCTCCATGTTGCCGGTGTCCGGCGCGGAGCAATTGAACACCTCCGACGACCACAAAATGCGGCCCATCTCCTCGGCGCAAAACGCATATTCGAGGTTGGAAAGACCCGGCCCCTCGAACTTGAAGCTGTCATCCACCGGCGTGGCGCCGTGCGAAGGCGGCATGAAGAGGTTCCACAAGCCCTCCGCTCGCGCCTTTTCCTTCAATTCCTCTACGACCGGGAGGACCTTCCAGCGCTCGCCCCCCCGCTGCTGAGCCTCATAATCGGGCGCGCGCGGCCGCACATGTTGGTCCATGAAAGCACGAACGCGGTCGCGCCATTCGGTCTCGTTCGGTGCCTGGCTGAAATCCATCGGCGCCGCCTATCAGCAACAGTGTCAGTTGGCTATGAGACAGCCATGCAGAGACTGGCAGGCAAGGTCGCGATCGTCACCGGCGCGGCATCGGGAATCGGCAAGGCGACCGTCGAGCTGTTCCGCAGCGAAGGCGCGACGGTGGTCGGCGCGGACGTCGGAGACGGCGCCGACGTGCGAGCGGACGCGGGCAGCGAAGGGGCAGTGCGCGACCTCGTCGATCAGGTCGTTCGGCAGCACAGTGGGCTCGATATTTTCTTCGCCAACGCGGGCATCTCCGGCGGCTTTGCAACCATCGCTGAACAGACCGAAGCCGACTGGGCCGAGATCCTGCGGGTCAATCTCATTGGGCCGTTCCTCGCGATCAAATATGCGGGGCCGATGATCGCGAAGCGCGGCGGCGGCTCGATCATCTGTACGGCAAGCGTGGCCGGGCTTCGTTCAGGCGCCGGCGGCGCGGCCTATTCGGCGTCGAAGGCCGGCGTGATCAACCTCGTCCAGAATGGGGCGCAGCAGCTGTCGGGCTCCGGTGTGCGGGTCAACGCCATCTGCCCCGGCCTGATCGAGACCGGCATGACCAAACCACTCTATGAACTCGCGCGGGCCACCGGCCGCGAGGAGCGGCTCGGCGAGCTCAATCCGGCACAGCGCGGCGGCGAACCCGCCGAAATCGCCCATGCCGCCTTGTTCCTCGCCTCCGACGAAGCAAGCTACGTGAACGGCACGGCGCTGGTGGTCGACGGCGGGCTGTCGAGCAGTCACCCAACCGCCCACCGCTTCAACCTACGGATGCTGGACGTTCCTTCTTGACGACCGATTACCGGCTTCGGGAGCCACTCGTTTTCGTTGCGATAGCAGCAGTTTCCGTTGGAGTGTTCCTGCCCGCAATGTTTGGCGCCCCGCGTCTCAACGAGTCATTCTGGATCGATTGGGTGTGGCTTGACCAGTTCGCGCGCGAGCTGGCGCACGGCAATCTCTATCCGCGCTGGCTTCCACTGTCCCATCATGGCCTCGGGTCGCCCGTCTTTTATTACTATCCGCCCCTTGGCTTTTATCTTGGCTCACTCTTCGAGTTCGCGGGCCTTTCAACTTACGCTGCGATTGTTGCGACGTTCATCGCCGCGTCGATGTTATCTGGAGTGGGTGTCTATCTCTGGTCCGAGGGACAGTCGCGGACGCCATTAGTGGGCGCCCTGGTCTACGTGATCGCTCCCTATCATGTGTTTGACTTCTACTTCCGTGGTGCCCTCGCCGAAGCGGCTGGGGTGGCTGCTATCCCGTTTGTGATGCTTGGCCTTCGCAAAATCCGCGAAGGACGTACCAGCGGCATTCCCGTCACGGCTGTCGCCTATGCTGCGCTTATCTGCTCGCACCTGCCGCTCGCTCTTCTTGCGTCAGTGTTCCTCATCGGCCCCTATGCGGCCTGGCGGGCATATCGGGCACCTCGCACACTCCCCTGCGACGGCAGCCGGACTGGCGATCGGCCTTGCATTGGCTTGCATCTATCTCGTCCCCGCACTGGGGCTTGAAAAATATCGCGATGCCTCGGCGCTGTGGGGAACGCGCATGCTCGAGCCGAGCCATTGGACGTTTTGGAACGCGGATTTCCGCACCGGAATCTATCTCGTGATTGTCGGGATCGGCGTTGCACTTGCGATACCGGCTGCTGCGTCGATGTTGCGAAACCGCTCGCGGTGGGCAGCCTATGCCATTGCCTGCATACTCCTCGGCATCGGTCTCGTTCCATTTGTTTGGACCGCGCCGATACTTCGTTCGGTACAGTTCCCATTTCGCATCATGCCGCTCGCAGAATTTGGCCTGGCGACCGCATTCGCCCAAGCCGCATGGACGCCACGGAAGCTGGCAGAGGCACTTGCGCCGCTGCTTGTCGCAACCGCTTATGTGATGGTCGCTAAAGTTCCGCCTTATCCGGTGACGATAGCGGAGCTGAATATGCTTCATCCGGACGTGCCAGAGAACCTTCCGCCGGGTGAACGGCCGTATGGCTGGCCATCGATTTGGGCGCTCCAGGTCGCGGAGGCTCATTCGCGAATGGAATTTTCCGGCGGCGTGACGACGGAGCCTGTTTTCTATTTCCCGGCATGGAGCGTCCAGTGCGGCGGAGCGCCCGCCGTGACCTTCGCCGCTCCCCGCACACAGCTGCTTTCCTACAGAGGCATGGACTGCGTGCGAACGCTTGGGATCACGACATCGGAGAAGGTGGGCGGGGCGCTGAGCTTTTTCGGTCTCCTGGCCCTCATCGCGACAGGCGCAATTGGCCTCAGACGACGCAAACCGAGTTAATCGCTCACAAGCTCAGCGAACTTGCCGAGGTCGATATTGCCCCCCGAAACGACACAGACGATCGGACCTTCGAGCGATTGATCCGCAAGCGCAGCTGCGAGCGATAACGCGCCTGCGCCTTCGGCAACTGTCCGCGATTTCTCGGCAATCAGCCGCATGGCGTCGCGCGTCTGGTCCAAGGTGACAGTAATGGCGCCGTCCGTCACCGGCCGCATTCGCTGCCACATGCGCTCGACGACGCTTTGCCCGCCTGCGCCGTCCACGAATGACGCCTTCCAATTCTCGAACTTGCGCGGCCCGCCTTCGCGGAGGGACAGGGCGTAGGGCGCCGCCGTCTCCGGTTCGGCGCCCCATACCTTCACGTCAGGCCGCTTCGCCTTGATGGCGCTTCCGACGCCGGTGATCAGCCCACCGCCACCGATCGCGCAGATGACCGTGCGGACTTCAGGCAGATCTTCGAGGATCTCGAGGCCCATTGTCCCATGTCCGGCGATAAAGTCGTGATTGTCGAAGGGGTGGACGAAGGTGCCGTCGAGCCCAGGAAATTCATGCGCCTCCGCCGCGACCCACGCTCGTTCGTACGACACCGGCACGATCTCAGCGCCAAGCGCCCGCATCCTGTCGAGCTTGGTTTGCGGCGCAGTCTCAATCGCGACCACCGTTGACGGAATGCCGAACTGACGCGCCGCGTAGGCGACGCCCTGGCCCGCATTGCCGGCACTGATCGTCCACACGCCCTTGGCCCGCTCTTCGTCCGAAAGCCGCGCGACGGCGTTCGTTGCGCCCCGAATCTTGTACGCGTTGGTCGGCTGCAGATTTTCGAGCTTCAGGTAGATTGCCCGCGGATCGTCCACATTGAGCCTCACCAGCGGCGTGCGCAGCACCGTCCCGGCGATCCGTCCCCGCGCCCGCTCGATGTCCTCGATCGCAATCGGTCGTACCGGATCGATCATGTCCTGCCCTCTCCTGCTTGCAGCGAAGTTCCTCTAAGGGGCGGGCATGAAAACTCTCAAGCTCCTAAATTACGAATGCGACCGCTGGGTCGCTGGTGACGGCGCAGTCGAGATCCCGAGCGCGATCGACGGCGCACCGGTGGCAACCACCGGCTCCGGCGGCCTCGATTTCGGTGGAATGCTCCGCCACGCCCGCGAGGTCGGCGGCCCGGCGCTGCGCAAGCTGACGTTCCACGACCGGGCCCGAATGATCAAAGCGCTCGGCCTCGCGATCATGGCTCGCAAGGAGGAGCTGTACGAGCTCAACTATCTAACCGGAGCCACCCGAAAGGACGGTTGGATCGATATCGAGGGCGGCGCCGGGACCCTCTTCTCCTTCTCGTCCAAGGGGCGGCGCGAGCTTCCCGACGCGCACGTGCTGCTCGACGGTCAGCTCGAAGGCCTGTCGAAGAACGGCACCTTCGTCGGCCAGCACATCTACACGCCCCTCCAGGGCGCCGCGGTGCACATCAACGCCTTCAACTTCCCGGTGTGGGGGATGCTCGAGAAGCTCGCGCCAACCCTGCTTGCCGGTGTGCCGGCGATCGTGAAGCCGGCGTCGGCGACGTCCTACCTCACCGAGGCGGCGTTCAAGATCATGATCGAGGCGGACATTCTGCCGCCGGGCGCGATCCAGCTGATCGTCGGCGGCGTCGGCGACCTGTTCGACCATCTTACCGGACAGGACATCGTCAGCTTCACCGGCTCGGCACATACCGCACTGAAGCTGCGCACCCATCCGGCCGTCATCCGGGAGTCGGTCCGCTTCGTCGCCGAGCAGGATAGCCTGAACGCGTCACTCCTCGGCCCCGAGGCCGCGCCCGGCACGCCGGAGTTCGACCTGTTTATCAAGGAGGTTGCGACGGAAATGACGGTCAAGGCGGGGCAGAAGTGCACCGCGATCCGGCGCGCAATGGCTCCGGCCGAGTATCTCGACGCAGTCCAGCAGGCGCTCACCGATCGCTTGGCGAAAACCAAGGTCGGGGATCCACGCGCCGAAGACACGCGCATGGGCGCACTCGTCAGCATCAGTCAGCGCGATGACGTCCGCGCTCGAATCGCCGAGCTTGAAGCCGCCGGCGCGCGGGTCGTTGCCGGCGATCCGAACGCCGAGCCGCCGGTTCCGGGCGGCGCATTCTTGCCGCCCGTGCTGCTTCGGACCGACGACCCGTGGGGCACTGCTGCCGTGCATGACTGCGAGCCCTTCGGCCCCGTCTCGACCATCATGCCCTACAAGGACATCGCCGACGCGATCGCGCTAGCGAACCGCGGCAAGGGCAGCCTCGCACTATCGCTCTTCACTCATTCGCCGGAGGCAGCGCGACAGTTCATCCAGGGCGCTGCAGCCTATCACGGGCGCATGCTCGTGATCGACCGCCACCAATGCCGCCAAATCCACCGGCCACGGCTCACCGCTGCCGGTGCTCGTCCACGGCGGACCGGGCCGAGCGGGCGGAAGCGAGGAAATGGGCGGGGTGCGCGGGGTGAAGCACTACATGCAGCGCACCGCGATCCAGTCGTCACCGACGATGATTGCTGCGATCACGGAGCAGTACATCCCGGGCGCACCCAAGCACATCATCGCAGTGCACCCGTTCCGGCTGAAGATGAGCGAGCTCCACGTCGGCGATACGTGGAAGACCGACAGCCGCACGGTGACGATCGAAGACATCGAGCATTTCGCCGAGTTCACCGGCGACAAATTCTACGCTCACATGGACGAGGAAGCCGCGAAGGCCTCGCCGATCTTCGAGGGTCGCGTCGCCCACGGCTATCTGATCCTGAGCTTCGCGGCGGGTCTGTTCGTCGATCCGGATCCCGGCCCAGTGCTGGCCAACACCGGTCTCGAGGATCTGCGCTTCCTGACCCCACTTTACCCGGGCGATTCGATGCGCGTGGAACTCAGCGTCCGCTCCAAGTCGCTCAAGAGCGAGGACACCGGCGTCGTGCGCTGGGCGGTGGAAATCTTCAACCAACGCGACGAACTGGTCGCCACCTATGACCTCCTGACCGAGAACACACCGTAACGACAGGAACGTCGCTCTTCAGCCGTTCGTTGTGGGCGTTGGATTTCCGGAAGAGGAGAAACCTCATGAAAGTCAGCGAAGTGATGACTCGCGACGTCCAGACCATTCGTCCCGACCAGACCGTGCGCGAGGCGGCCAGCTTCATGCTGCGCGCGGACGCCGGTGCCATCCCGGTTGCCGAGGGTGACAGGCTGCTCGGCATGATCACGGATCGCGACATCGCAGTTCGTGGCGTTGCCGAAGGCCATGGGCCGGACACGCCCGTCCGCGAGCTGATGACCAATGACATGGTCTGCGCACGGGTCGACGACGACGTCGAGGACGCCGCGACCAAGATGAGTGAAGCTCAAGTTCGCCGCCTCCCGGTCGTCGACGAGCAGGAACGGCTCTGCGGGATCGTCAGCCTCGGCGATCTCAGCCGCGAGACCGACATCGACTGTGCCGCTGAAGCGCTAGAGGGCGTCAGTCAGCCTGGTGGTCAGCATCAGCAGTGAGGCTTAGCGGCCTGCAATTTCCTTGATGGCGCGATCGACGAGCTGAGCGTCGGTCGCGGCATCATGGCGCTCGGCGATCAGCTTTGCCGCAGCCTTTGCAGCGGCATCAGCGGTCGAGGCCCGCAACTGCTCGATGGCGGAGCGTTCCTCGGCGGCGATCTTGTCCTCGGCCATGCGCGTGCGCCGCTCGACGAGGGCCTCAGCGTCAGTCTTCGCCTTGGCGACGATTTCATCCGCCTCATGCCGCGCGCGCTCGAGCAGGGCCTCGCGGTCCTTGTCGGCCGATTTGGCTTTGAACTCATACTCCGCCTTCAGCGCCTCGGCTTCCTTGCGCAGGCTTTCGGCCTCCGCGAGCTGATCGCGAATTACGGCGATCTTGTCGTCCAGGGCCTTGCCAATGGCGGCCGGCACCTTCTTCCAGACGATGATTGCGATCACGACGATCATCGCCAGGGAGATGAAGGCGGGCGCGTTCAAGCCCAGGAAGGTCGGCTCCGGACCCTCGTGCGACGGTACTTCGGTCGACGTGGTGGTCGGTTGCTCAGACATGGAGTTCCGCCTTCACCGCGTTGGCAGCTTCCGCACGATCGACCTGAATGCCGGTTAGGCGTACGACCATTTCCTGCGTGACTTCCGCGGCGACGGCCTCGATCTCGGCGCGTGCCGACTGGACCGCGTCGCGGATGCGAGCTTCGGCGGACTCGACCTTCGCGTTGATCTTGTCCGCGGCCGCGCCAATCTTCGCTTCGGTTTCGTGGGCGCTGGCCTGCTTCGCCTCCTGTGCGAGGCGGGCGGCTTCCGCGCGGGCAGTGTCCATGCGGGCACGCCACTCCGCCTCGGTCGCTTCCGCCTCCGAGCGCGCGGTCTGCGCGCGCTCGAGATCCTCGGCGATCTTCGCGTCACGAAGCTCAACCGTGCCTTGGATCTTCGGCAGCATCCCGCGTCCGATGACGAAGAAGATGATGCCGAACACCACGGCCAGCCAGAACAGCTGGGACCAGAAGATGAGCGGAAGCTGGTTGATCTGAGGCATTCTTGTCCCCGGCGATTACGCCTTCAGGCGATTAGACGCGCGTAGAGAATGATCATCGCCACGGCGAAGGCGATGAGGCCCAGAAGCTCCGCAGCGGCGAAGCCGATGAACAGTCGGCCCTGCTGGCTGTCGGCAGCCGCGGGGTTGCGCAGCGCGCTCTCGAGGAACGAACCGAAGACGTTGCCGACGCCGACGGCCGCAGCGCCGACGCCAATCGCCGCAAGACCGGCACCGATGACCTGAGCGGAAGCGAAATCCATGTGAAAACTCCTTGGTTTGAACTGCTTAGTGAAGGTTGATTGCGTCGTTGAGATAAAGCGTCGTGAGAAGCGCGAACACGTAGGCCTGGATCGCGCAGACCAGCAGTTCGAGCGCAGCCGACACCGACGATGAACAGAAAGCTGAGAATCGCCCACGCCGATTCCGACGGGACCGCCATTCAAGCCGCTCGACGATGAAGCTTCCGAAGACCTCCATCAGGATGTGACCGGCGATCATCGCGACGAAGAGCCGGAGACCGAGGCTGAACGGACGCACCATGAAGGAGATGAACTCGATGGCGGCGATCAGCGGCACCATGATCGCAGGCGTTCCGTGCGGAACGAACAGCGAGAAGAAGTGCAAGCTTTGCCGCCAGAAGCCGACGATCAGGACGATCGAGAAGCTCAGAATCGCAAGACACGCCCGTGATGCTGAAGTGGCTGGTCGTCGTGAAGCTGTGCAGACCGGGAATGACAGCCAGCGGGAGCAGCCCCAGCAGGTTCGATACCAGGATGAACATGAAGAGGGAGAAGATGTAAGGCACATACTTCTTGCCCTCGGGGCCGATGTTCACCCGGACCATGTCGTCGACGAACCCGGTGATGCCCTCGACCGCGACCTGCCAGCGTCCCGGCACGAGCTCGCGCCGCATTCCGAGCGCCATGAACCCGAAGATCACCGCAAGTGCGACCAGCAGCCACAGCGAGCTGGTCGTGAAGCTGATGTCGTATTTCCCGATGTGCAGCGGAACCAACGGCTCCACCGTGAACTGATGCATCGGGTCGATCTTGGCCGCCACGCTTCTCTTCGCCTCTACTCAGTTGCCCGGAGGAGTCCGGGTCTTGGAAATTCGCATGATGTTCCTCACGCCGACACCGAACCCGAAGAACAGCATCAGCAAGAAGAACAGCGGGAAGGTCTTGTGGCCGAACATTCCGGCCAAGCTATCCAGACCCCATCCGATCACCGCCCCGCCCACCGGAGCGCCGATTAGATGACCGAAGAGCTGCTGCCAGAGCTTGTCGCTCGCGTTTGGCTCCACTCTGCCGGTCCGCTTCGCTTCCGCCTGCTGCAAACGATCGAGCCGCTCATCGAGCGATTCTAAACGTGCGTCCGGTGAAAGCTTTGGGACCTCATCGGTTTCGTCTTCAGCCATGTATCTCCCCTGTGCGTCGCCCCTCGTGAATCTCAAGGGTCGAGTTAGGGACGAGAAACATGGCGGAAAGCGTCACCGCCAAGGCGCCGCCCCTTTATGAACGGGGCAGCGGATAGTCAACCGCAGCCTACGGCTGTACGCTTCGGTACCATGAAGCAGGCATTGATGGTGCTTGGCGCACTCGCCCTGACAGCAGCTGCGCCCGTGCCGCACAAGGTCGTGCGCACCACGCCCGCGCTCGACTTCAGCTATGTTTGGTCGCCGGAAGCGGCAACCGTGCCCGCACTCGACGCGCGCTTCTACTCGGATGCCAAGAAGGCGCTGGCCGAAGCCCAGGCGAACGCGCGTGAAGATCAGCAGCTCGCAAAGCAGCAGAAGCGCGACTTCAACCAGCACGACTATTCGATGCAGTGGACGACCGCGGGTCAGACGCCGCGATTGCTCTCGCTGCAGAGCGAGCTCGGCAGCTTCGAAGGCGGAGCGCACCCCAATACCGTTCACGGCGCGCTTCTTTGGGATCGCTCCCTGAAGCGCGAGATTAAGATCGACTCTTTGTTCCTGCGCGGGAAGGCCTTCGACGCACTGACCCGGACGCACTATTGCTCGGCGTTGAACGCCGAACGGAACAAGCGGCGTCAGGGCGAGAAGCTCGATCTGCCGGACTTCAACGCCTGTCCCAAATATTCGGAGCTCGCGATCGCGCTAGTCGACAAGAACAACAATGCCCGTTTCGACAGTGTTGATTTCGTCGCATCGCCCTACACCGCCGGTCCGTACGCGGAAGGAGAATATGAGACCACGCTACCCGTGACCTCTCAACTCATCGCCGCGATAAAGCCCGCCTACCGCAATTCCTTCGAGCGTCAGCGGCAGTAGCCCGGCACGGGCGCGGCCTGACCGGGGGCCCGCCTGCGCCACACGCCATCGTTCCAGAGATAAGCCTCACCCACTGCAACCCGCGCCAGCAGCTGGCACCCCGCGGTGATCCCCACATCTGCGGGACTGACGCCCTTGCTCGCGGCCAGATTGCTGTAGAGCGAGCGGCGGCGGATGTTGATCGTCGCCACCTGGCTCCTGACCACGCCGGCCACAGGCGCCGCAACGCCCAGATACCCGTCATACCGCTCCCCCACCTGTCCGCCGGAGCGCGCCACATCGACGGCCGGCGACTGAGCGGCCGCCGGCTCCGCCAGCAGGAGGGCGAGGAGCAGCAACGCCTTGCTCACTGCTTCGGCTTCGTCGGTTGCGGGAAGGCCTGCGGGTTCTGGTTGATCAACTGCTCGACGTCGCGCTGGAGGCGCACGATTACCTCCTGCCGGATCGTCACGTTGAGGTTGATGTCGATCGGCTTGTCCGGGGCCTTGACCGAGATGCAGCTCGCAAGGGGCGCGGAGAGGACCGCTGCGGCGAGCAATCCCGGTCGGACGATTTGAGGCTTTCTCATCTTCTCTCTCACTTCGGCTTTGTGGGGCTGGGCGGGGCCGTGTTGACCTGCTCGTTCACAGGCGTCTGCGTCTGTTGCTGCTGATCCTCGATGCGACGGACCTCGGTCGTAATGCCCGGCACGTCTTCGAGTGGACGCGGCAGCACGTCCTTGATGACCTGCCGTGGGTCGCTGACCGACTTGGCCGTCGCGATCAGAGCGCGGAATGGGCCCGTGATCGTCACATTGAGCTGCAGCGGGATCTTGGCAAGCAGGCTGCGGATGATCCGCTGCGTCTGGTTCGACTGTCCGATTCCGGCACCGTCGATGGCCAGCCGCGCCGCGAATTCGCCGGCGAGATCGCCGTCCAGGCGGATGATCATCGACTTGAAGCGCAAGTCCCTAAGGGCGTTGAAGGCGATATTCCCCATTGTCCCAAGGTCCGCCTTGTTGACAACGCCGACGTAAGACAACGACCCGCCCGGGGGCCTTGAATCGAGGCGTCCGCCGACGATTCGTCCGCCATTCTCGTCGAAGATCATCGGCAGAACACCGTCGAATTTCCCGGTCGCATCCAGCTCCTTGAAGCCGAGGGACTGCACGAACGTGTGCGCGTCGAGGCCCTGGACTTCAAACGTCAGCCGCTTCGCCGTCGGCCGCGCGAAATTCGAGCACCGTTTCGTCGAGGATCAGGCGGCCGCCCATGAAGGGCCAGTCGCCGCGCTCGATCTTCACCAGCTGGTTGGGCAGCAGCTGGTAATGGATCACGCCGTTCTCAACCAGGATGCCAGGGTTGATCGACTGAGCGGTCAGCACCTGGCCCGGAGGCGTCGTCAGGCCCAACAGGTCGTTGAAATGAATTGTCCCGCGGATGCCCGTCACCGGGCCGAACGGCGCAGCCAAGTCGAGGCTTGTTGTCGAGAAGTCGCCGGTCGAAGTCACCTTGCCGTTCGCGGACCAGTCGATCCGGCCGCGGCCGCTGATCGTGCCGTTCACCAGGGCCACGACACCCTGGGTCAGGCGCGTGAGTTCGTCAGGCTGGAAATTGGGCCCGAAGCTGAGCCCCGGCACATTGAAGGTCGCGTGGCCGGCGCCCATCGAAAGGCGATGTTCGATGCTGACATCCGTTACCAGCGCGCCGCTCGCCGGATGCCGCAGGGTCCCGGTGGCGTGAACGTAATCACCGGCGAGGGTGAAGTGGGTGTCCGGCTGCGCAGCGGGTAGAAGCGCGGGTCGGCGTCGCGGTCGGAGACCGTCATCGCACTTCTCACATCGAGGTTGCTCTTGCGGAACCGCCAGGTCCCCGCGCCGTCACTCAGAAGCAGCGGGACATTGCCGATGGTCGCCTTCGCGCCTCCGAAATCGCCGCGAAGCGCCGGACCGGAGAAGATGCCGTTAAGCCGCGCCGCATCGAGTATGACGGGCGATGCGGGCTTGCCGAGCCGCATGGCGAGGTCTTTGAAGCCGAACCGGTCGTTGATGATCTGGCCGCTGCTTGCCGCAAGATGGAGCGGCGAGCTGCCGATGCGGCCATTGAGCACCGGGCCATTGATCTGCGCCGCAGTGCGGACGCCGCCGCCCGGCCCCTTTGAGACGATCGCTGCGCCGATGGGGCAGACCGGCAGGCGGGCCGCGCCGAGCTGGATGGAACCCATTTGGAAGTAATTGAAGCTGACCACCGCGCAGCTGGTGCCGAAGGCGAAGACGCCGCCGCGGCCGATTTGGCCTTGAATAGGCAGTCGAAGGGCCTGCACGCGCCCGCCGGAGAACGGTCCATCGAGCTGCGCCACGGTGCTGAGCGCGGTCGATCCGCCGGGTCCCGGCCCGAAGCGGATCGGCGCCAGCGCCAGCCGCTGCCCACTCGCAGAGTAGGGCGCCAGGTCCGCGACACCGCTCATCGGCGCGCCGGCGGCCGGCTGGCGTAACGACACTCGGCCGTTCGGCAGTCCGCCGCCGCCCATTTCGATATTGCCGTCGATCCTAAGGCCGCCCGACGGCCAGTAGTAGGTCACGCCGCTGCCTCTCAAGACGCGGGCGCGGGCGCCTGCGGGCGCGACGATGTCGGCATCGGTGATCCGTGCCGCGCCGCCGCCGGGGAAGTTCACGACGCGGATCTGTCCGCCGGCATTGAAGTTGCTCGTCGTGCGGCCGATCGCATTGCTGATGCTTGCGACGACGGGCCCTATCGGGGTCTTGCCCGCTGCCGCGAGCGGTTGCGTCACGCCTGCCAGCATCGACGGATCGAGCTTCGCACTGTCGGCCGCGAAGCCGCCCATCAGGCTGAATGTGCCTGATGCGAGGCCGAGGTGATATTGCCCGTCGAGCCGCGTGCGATCGGCGTAGATCGTCGCCATCCGCGACCTCTGCGCGGACAGCTTCACCCGTCCGTCGACCGCCTCCAGCGAGCCCTGGTAAGTGATGTCGCCCGTGAAATTGGCGAGGCCGTTGGCGCCGGCGACCAGAGAGTTGATCGCCATCCGTCCGCTGCCGTCGACACTCGTGAACGACTCGTTGAAGCTAGCCTTCGCGTCGAACCTCGGAGCAACCACGTCGAAGCGGCTGGCGGGGCAGGCTCAAGCCGCTCAGCGTCACAGGCCCCTCGCCTAGCGGATGCCGGCAACCACCGCGACAGCCAGATTGGCCCGAAGGTCCTTCGCCGCGCACTTGCCGGGCACCAGCCACGGGCTCGAAAGCGCCACGTGTCCTTTGAAGCCGCCGGTAAGCCGCCCGGTGCCTTCCGCGCAAGTCCGACCGGACCGAATGGGGTAGCAAGCGAGATGCTGCTGTCGGCAACATCCAGAACGATGTCGGGCAGCGCGAACGGCTTGTTCGATGGCGGCGGGAGCAGCCTGTCGATCTGGCCCCAGCTGACCTTGCCATGTATCAGGCGCCCCCGAAGCCGCACGCCTCGCGCGACGACCCTGTAGACTTCGAAGCTGCCGTCCCACTTGAGCCGCATCTGGATTATGGCACGCCTCGCGACGAGATCCGGCCGATTGGGATCGCCGATCACCAGCTCGCTGACCTGCTGCGTACGAAAGCCGATGCGGTCGAGGTGGTAGCTTGCGGTAACCCCCCGCCGCTCGAACTCGCCCTTGAGGAAATGCGTCGCGATCGGACGCCGCTGGACCCAGACCACCGCAATCGCCAACGCGAGCAGGATCAGCAGCCCCAGCGCGGCAAACATCGCAATCCTGCCCCAGGGAGACGAGCGCACGACGACGTCCGAGCCGGAGACGTCCGGCTCGCCCTTTCCCTGTTCGCTAGGCCGCCACTCGCTCATTGGCTCTTACTAACCCGTGGTGCCGGTGACCGTTCCGATGCGGCATGACCCTTCCCACCTCGCCCAAGTCTGGCTAGTCGTCCAGCTGCTCGGATCGGTCGCAAGGGAGCGGCATGAACGGGCGCGCCATCATTAAGGAAGGATCGACGGCGGGCGGGCATCGCGCACGCCTCCGACAGCGTCTGCTCGACGCAGGACCCGAGGGTTTCCACGATTATGAGCTGGTCGAATATCTGCTCACCCTCACGATCCCGCGCGTCGACACCAAGCCGCTGGCGAAGAAGCTCCTCAGAGAGTTCGGCGGAATTGGCCCTTTGCTCTCTTCGAACGCAGACACGTTGCGCCGCGAAGGCCTGACGGATGCAACGATTGCCGCGCTCAAGATCCCCCATGCGGCCGCACTGCGGCTGCTCGAAAGCCGCATCGAAGACCAGCCGGTCCTCTCCAGTTGGGATGCGCTGTGCGGCTATCTACACGCGACCATGGCGCATCGGCGGACGGAGGAAGTGCGTATCCTCTTCCTCAACGCCAAGAACATGCTGCTAGCCAATGAAGCGCTCTGGCAGGGCTCAGTGGATGAAGCCTCGATCCACGTCCGCGAGGTCATAGCCCGCGCAATCGCCCTTGGCGCCACAGCGATCATCGTCGTCCACAATCACCCAAGCGGCGATCCGACGCCGTCCAGCCAGGACATCCGCCTGACCCGCGATCTGGTGGAGGCCGGTCGGCATATGAGGGTGACGGTGCACGACCATGTGATCGTCGGCGCGAAGGGGCGGACCAGTATGAGGTCGATGGGGCTGATCTAGGCTGCAGAACTAGATGGGTGGAAACCCGTGCCGGCATCCTAATCATTTGTCACACTTAAGTTTGCGTCGAGTTCTCACAGTCCGTGTCCATTAAGAGTCGCGGTTCCTCGGGGTTAAGACTGATGGCTGCGGTCATGAGTTCCTCTTAGCTCATCGATGTGTCTGCGTATCCGAAATCAGCTTTTCGGTGGCTTCTCATGGCGGCGGTCATGAGCTTCGCGAAGTCCGGCTGTCGCCCAGGATGATGGCGCCAGGCTCTACATGATGGTGCCCGACAAGACGACGATTGCGTCGCTTCGCTACCACCTTCTTCATAGCAATGTCGCTTCCGACGAGGGTACCGTCAACGAAGATAACGACCTGGATACCAATCTCCTCGTCTTCCAGTTCGTGCAGGCGCTGAGGTTCGGCGGCGACCAGTCGTTCGTCTTTCTGGTCGTCCCCGCTAGCCGGATTTCCAATTCAGGCGCATCACACGAACTCGATCACTGGCTTCGGCGATGCTCAGCTCGGCTTCGTTTACGGACTGACCGGGACACCAGCGCTCGAGCCCGCCGACTATGCCGCGCATGCACCGGGCCTCGCGGTCAACTTGCTGGCGAAACTGTTCTTTCCGACTGGAAAGTATAGCGACCAAAGGTCCGTCAATATCGGCGCGAACCGCTGGGCTCTGAGGCTCGGAGTGCCGATCGTCTATGCGATCGGTGAGCGGATGGCGGATCCGCATCTGACGACGATCGAGGCAATGCCGACGGTCACTTTCTATGGCGCCAACGACCGGCCGTTCGGCGCAGACCGGACCAAGCAAAAACCACTCTTCATTTTCGAAGGACATCTGACCCACGGCTTCGCGCAGCGGCTTCTGGGGCTCGCTCGATCTTGCTCTGGCGCGAAGGCGGCCCGTCGATGTCGACGGAACCAGAGCCGACAATGCGCAAAGCGCCCTTTCGCTTGGCGCCACCGGCACTTTCGCTCTGCCGGCGAACGCCTCGCTGCGCCTCAGCGCCGGCAAGGTCGTGGCGCGCAACGAACATGGCCCGAACGGATGGATGGCTCCGCACCATCATCGGCACCGTTTTCTAAAGGAGAAGGATCAATGGCGACGGTTCTCGAACGGCCCCAGGTTTCCAAGGCTCTTCCGCCGGAGAAGGTGAAGGGGCGGCAGTCCGCGGTGGCGATCCCCGAGGGTGGCTATTTCCCGGATAAGGTCGAGCAGGGCCGGTTCGGGCCGATCTTCCCGCGCACTCCGCTCAACTACGGCTTCACGATCATCGCCAAGATCAAGCCGGGGACGCGAGGAGAACTTCTACCAGTACGCCCGCAATATCGAGGAGGGCGTTGCGGGAACGCCGGATCTGCTCGACGTCCTGAAGCTCCACACGCTGAAATGGGCGCTGTTCGACATCAAGGGCGACACCTATTTCATGTACCAGGGCATCTTCGACACCGACTTCGACAAATATACCGAGGACGCGGTCAACATCTTCTCCTCGACCGGGCTCGATACGGTGTTCGAGAACCTCGAAGGCTTTCCCGGAGGACTGGAAATCGAACCCGCAAGCGTTCATCCGTTTCGTTCGCGAGCATCATCGCCCGAGCTTCCTCGAATATGCGGAATATTCCTACGTCACCGCCAAGGAGGTGAAGAGCGCGCTCGAGGTCAAGAACGGCCTCGCCAACGTCCTCGACAACATGCAGCTTTAGGGCGCGCGGTGCTCGAACTCGACGACATCCAGCACATCCTGCTGACTCGAACGCCGGCGCTCACCGGCCGCTACGTCTTCGTCAATTTCGGCAATCCGGAGTCCGGACGGGCGTGGCTTGCGCGGAGATTCTTCGCGACGGTGCGGTCGGCGGCGGCGGTGGACACGTCGGAAGACAAAAGCAGCTGGGTGACTGTCGCCTTCACCTGGAATGGCCTGCGGGCGCTCGGCGTCGACGAGGAGGCGCTGGCCGAGCTTCCCCGACGAATTCCGGCAAGGCATGGCGGCGCGGGCGGAGATGCTCGGCGACACGGGCCCGAACGCGCCGGAGCATTGGGTGGATGGAACCAACCGCCCGGACCTGCACGCGATCGCCATCCTGTTCGCCCGCGATGCGCAAGAGCGGGGTCGCTGCGAGGTGGAGCATGACGAGCTCCTGACGCGCTGCCCGGGCGTCGAGGTCATCTCCAGCCTCGAGCTCGATGCCACTCCGCCGTACCATTATGCCCACGACCATTTCGGCTATCGCGACCGCCTATCCCAGCCGGTGATCGAGGGGACCGAAGACATTCCCTATGCGGGCTGCGGCGGGACCGCTGAAAGCCGGCGAGTTCATCCTGGGCTATCCGGACGAGAGCAGCCAACCCTATCCGATGCCTGATCCGAAGCTGTCGAGGAACGGCAGCTACATGGCTTATCGTCGGCTGGAAGAGCATGTCGGAAAATTCCGCGCTTTCCTCGCGCGAGCATGGCGAGACGCCGGAGGAGCAGGAGCTTATCGCGGCCAAGCTGATGGGCCGTTGGCGCAGCGGAGCGCCGCTCACCCTTTGCCCTGAAAAGGATGACCCGGAGCTCGGGGCCGATCTCCATCGGGCGAACGACTTCAATTACGCAAAGGAAGACCCGCACGGCTACGCGGTGCCGCTTGGGCTCGCACATGCGGCGAATGAATCCGCGCGACACGGCAGTGAACATGAACCGCCGGCGCATGATCCGCCGAGGAGCGACCTACGGACCGCAGCTGCCCGAAGGCCAGAGCCGACGACGGCCGGGAGCGCGGCATCGCGGCCTTCGTCATCTGCGCGAGCCTTATCCGGCAATTCGAGTTTGCGCAGAACGTCTGGGCCAACGACAAGAACTTCCACGAGCTTGGCAACGAGCGCGACCCGATCATCGGCAATAACCACGAGGGAACGCTCGAATACAAGATTCCCAAGCGGCCGATTCGCAAGAAGATCGTCGGCTTGCCCGCCTTCACCACCGTCCGCGGCGGCGCCTACTTCTTCCTGCCCGGCATCGAGGCACTCAACTATCTCGCAGGTCTCGGCTCGACTGCACGAGCGGCGCATCCCACGAGACTCGAAGGAGCCAGCGCATGACCAATCCAGCGCGCACCTACAACCAGTCGCATGTCGCCCGGCACGACCGACGGCAAAAGGCGGATCAGCATCTACTGGACCTGGAGCTATCCATGGGAGGTGCAGCGTGACCCGGCGTTAATGGAAAACCGTTTTTCCACGATCACCGAGGTTCGCAACGTCCTCTGGCCCGCCTACGAGACGGAGCAATATTCGAGCCGACAATTTTCTCCAGGGTATCGCTGGGACGCTCGAGCTGTTCCACGTTTCCGCGCTCAGCTTCCAACGCGTTGCCGAGGAAGTAACCGGCCATCCGGTGGCAGTTTTCCAGCGCGTCGACCAGGCCGGTTTCCGCCAGCCGATCGATGAGCGATCCTTGCCGATTGCGACACGCTGATGGTGTTTGGGCTCGACCACCTGCCGGCTGACGAGCACGCGGAAGCCGGTGAGATCGACGGCCCTCACGCGCAATGGCTGAAACGCGACGGCACCTGCCTCTTGCTCGCGCCGCATCACGATGTCGGCTTCACTGACGATTATGACCAGCGGCAGATGGAATATCTCCATCACGGCGATGCGCTGGTGCCCCGGCAACAGCGTTTCACGACGTTCACGCGCGACCTGATGAAGGCGCTCGACGTGCCCGTGCGCAACGTGTGGGGCTTGAGACCAGCCCGAAAGGACGGAGATATCGCGCCGTTGACGACGTTCCCGGAAGCTGACGCAGCTGGGACTTCTCGAAGACGTGCCCGACGCTCAACTTCCATCCGCACCTGCCTCACTATGAAGTCACGGAGCCGGGCAGCAATCGCATCCGCGTGTTAGCCCGCCAGCCTGTCGATCTCGAACGTCCGCACCCGTTCACCGCGGCCGGAGAAACCGAATTCAACGTCGTCCTCTGGATGCCGCCCGAAGGCGAACGGCTGGGTGATATTGTCCTCGTGGATTCTACACATTTCACGACACTTGTTCGGAGGAACGAGAAGCCTCGAGCAGTTCTGGCGAAATGTCGCCCGAATGCCGGCACTCCGAGTAGTTCGGGAACGTGAGCCGGCGCAGGCACTCTGACACCGAAACTGCACGTGACCCAAAAATGACCTTGGCGCCGCAGGGCAGCGTTCAACCCGGCGTCTCCATGCCGCTCCCTACGGCTTGAGATGTGCGGCGCTGGTCACGACGCGCACGGTCACGCGCCGTGAATTGGCATGCGCCTGCTTATCCGCGGCTTGAGCGGCGTGCAGATAGGTCTCGCCCATGGCGGAGGCGGACAGCACCCTGCCGGGCTGCACATGTCCGCTCTGTTTCAGATAGTTGATCACGCCCTGCGCGCGAAGATGGCTAAGCCGTTGATTCGCCTTGGCTGTACCGCGCGGGTCGGCATAGCCGAGCACGGAAATGACGTACCCCTTGACCTTGGGGGCCTCGCGCGCGACCTCCGTCAAAGTCTCCTTCCCTTGCGGGGAAATCACCGCGCTTCCCGTTTTGAAGTAAACGTTCTTCTCACTTCGAACTTCCCACTGCCCAAGCTTTGAATAAGCGGCCCGGAGCTCGGCTTCTCGCCGCGCCGTCTCTTCGACGCCGGCATTCACCTGCATGGCGACCTTGTAGTCCTTGGCTTTGTAATCGACCTCGTGCGCGACCACGTGCCCGCCAGGTCCGTGGGTGTAGTCGACCACGACCGGCAGGCCTGGGATGAGCGCACTCTCCGGCATCACTTGCTTGTTCGCGTTGAATGCGCCCGAAATCGAACGCACCCGGACGCCATGCGCCAGGGCAATTGTCTGATTCCCCGAATAAGTCTTGATCGTCAGCTGCCCATGGCCGTGCGTGACGATGATGCCTTCCATCCGTTGCTCCTGCGCGCTTGCGGGCGCGACCCACAGCGATGCGGCAGTGATCGCAAAAAATGCAGTTCGTCCCAAAGACTCGGTCATCGCCCTTCCTCCGATCGCTTCCGAGACCTTATGTTAGGCGGAGCAGTTCGGAATTGGTGAAAACCCTCAGAACCGGTCATCGAGGGACCTTTGCTGCGAAGCAGCCGAATCTGAAGGATAAAGGACGAGCAAGGGGCCGTCATTGCAACGGCGCACTTCCGTCACGTGGTAAACTCCCAAGGAGTGCGGCCGTGCCCGTGTCGGCGACCGGCCACCAATGGGCTGTGGCGGCTCTCCTCAGCCGCAAGCGGTGCGACGGGCTCGGGAAAAAACCCGATATAGAATGGACGCAAAAAAGCGCATTCATGTAAGGTCGCGTTCGTTTCCGCGCCGCGACACCCGCAACGGCCCGGACTAAAGGATTTTCCCCTCCTCTGCCTCCGGGCCGTTCGCTTATCCGCCGCTCTTTGAGGAGCGAAGTGTTTCAGTTATCCTGTTCGGTGAGGACGGCTATCGCTGCGTCTATGTCGCGGACGGTCTGGAGGAGAGCTTCTGTAACGTCCGGGTCCGTCGCCCTGTCTGCCAATTCGCGACAGCGCGCGGCTCGTGCGCGCAATTGATCGATACTTTCACGCCGGATCATGCTCACCCTCGCTCGACGACCGAGAACAAGCGCGAAACGCACCTCTCCCAGGCGAGGGCGTGTCTTAACCGAGCGCAACTGTCACAGGCCTGTATGGAGCGTTAATCGAGGTGACAACTGTGTGTTTTGCCGCTGGCGGCAGTTTCTTGCCAATTTACGACAACGAGGCTTCCATTCGAAGGTCAGCTGGACACCCAAAGCTGACTCTATCGCCGAAAGTCAGCTTTCGACACATCGACAGGCAGTCGCCGCCAGATCAGTGCGGTGACATCCCTCCGGTGCACGCACCGCCAGTCTGACAGCCGACACTCGTATTCCTCTGCTCAAAAGCGTCGACCGTTTCGCGGTGCTCAGTCCGCAGTTGCCACCACTCCAGAGCAGTCTTGCAGACCTGGCGTGCGCCCAGTCGTGTGCCCGTGGTCTCTTCCACTTCGCATATGATCCTGTTCGGATCGTGCCCCATCGGAGCGGGATTGTTCGTTTCCATCCGAACAACCTGTGCAAGGGCTGGCGTGCTCGCGAGCAGGATCAAGGCCATGCTCGTTCTGACCATTTTTATCAACACCGCGTCCTCCCGGGGAACGGCTGTGGAAGCGTTCCTAGCACAAGTTGTCTATGAGCGCGATTTGTGACGTCGAGCGGCCAGGACAGGTCAAACTGCTGTCACTGCGACGATCGGTGAAGATCGGCGCGCATTTGAACCCCTAGTCCGGCTCTGCTAGCCGCCCAAGGCATGGTCCCCCGCTATTCGCGCCCCGAAATGACGGCCATCTGGTCGGCCGAGAACCGCTACCGCATTTGGTGGCAGATCGAAGTTTTTGCCGCCGAAGCGATGGGCAAGATCGGCATGATCCCGGCCGAGGACGCGACGACGATCCGCGCCGCCTACAATCGCGACGCGCTTGGGCAGATCGACATCGAGGCGATCGACGCGATCGAGGCGGTCACCAAGCATGACGTGATCGCCTTCCTGACCTGGGCGGGCGAGAAGCTGGGGCCGGAGCGGCGCTGGCTGCACCAGGGCATGACCAGCTCCGACGTGCTCGACACCGCGCTCGCGGTGCAGCTGAAGCAAGCCGCCGACCTACTGATCAAGGACATCGACCAGTTGCTGGAGGTTCTGAAGCGCCGTGCGCTGGAACACCGCACCACGCCGACGATCGGCCGCAGCCACGGTATCCACGCCGAGCCGACAACCTTCGGCCTCAAGCTCGCGCAGGCCTATGCCGAGTTCGTCCGCAACCGCGAGCGGCTAACTGCCGCGCGGGACCAGGTGGCGACATGCGCGATTTCCGGTGCGGTCGGCACGTTCGCCAACGTCCCGCCGGCGGTGGAGGAGCATGTCGCAGCTGAGCTCGGCCTGACGCCCGAGCCGGTTTCGACGCAGGTGATCCCGCGTGACCGCCACGCGTTTTTCTTCGCGACACTCGGCGTGATCGCGTCGTCGATCGAGCGCCTGGCGACCGAAATCCGCCACCTCCAGCGTACGGAGGTGCTAGAGGCGGAGGAGTATTTCTCGCCGGGCCAGAAAGGCAGCTCGGCGATGCCCCACAAGCGCAATCCGGTGTTGACCGAGAATCTAACGGGCCTCGCGCGCATGGTCCGCGGCTATGTGACGCCGGCGCTCGAGAACGTCGCCCTCTGGCACGAGCGGGACATTTCGCACTCGTCGGTCGAGCGCTTCATCGGCCCCGACGCCACTATCACCCTCGACTTCGCGCTCGCGCGGCTCACCAGCGTGGTCGACAAGCTGGTCGTCTATCCCGAGCGCATGCAGAAGAACCTCGACCGCATGGGCGGCCTCGTACACTCCCAGCGTGTGCTGCTCGCGCTGACCCAGGCCGGACTCAGCCGAGAGGAATCCTACGCTTTGGTGCAGCGCAATGCGATGAAAGTATGGGAATCGGACGGCCAGCTCTCGCTGCTCGACCTGCTGAAGGCCGACCCCGAGGTTTCGCAGCGTCTCTCAGACGGCGAGCTCAACGCGCTGTTCAATCTCGATTATCATTTCAAACACGTCGACACGATTTTCGACCGGCTGTTCGGCTCGCGCGATTAACTCTTTCGCGAAGCACCATTTTTTGCGTGCACTGCGGCATGGCGCTACTATGTTGATCGGGTTCAGAAGCCGGGGGGCCGATGACCAACGTTGAAGAGTTGACTGCCGACACCGCTGTCCAGCCGCAGCCGCAAGAAGTCACGCGGATTCAGTCCGCGGGCTATTTCCTCGAATTGTCGCTCGACTGGATGGTCTTGCGCGCATCCGAGAATGTGCACCGGTTGCTCGGCGAATCGCACGTCACGCTGATCGATGAGCCGCTCGGCCGCTTCGTCCACAGCCAGGCTCTGCACGACCTTCGCAACCTTTTCTCGCGCCTCAGCGGGACCACGGGGATCGGACGGGCTTACGCGGTTCGTCTGACGAACGATCCCGACCTGTTCGATATCGCCTTCCAGCTCAGCGACGGTCGCGTGCTTCTGGAAGCGGTGCCCTCGCCCGGCGCGTATGGCGAGGCATTCGGAACGGTCGGCGGGCTGATCTCAGGCCTTTCGAACAGCCAAGGCCAGGCTCTTCTCGACGGCGGCGCGAGGCGGATGCGGGCTTTGACGGGCTTCGATCGTGTCACGATCGTGTGCGGCGAGCGCCGCGCCGAAAGCAATCGCAATGCCTTTGCAGTTCCCACGGACATGGCCGCCGATCTTCCGGTGATCATTGCAGATGCGCAGGCGCCCACAGTTCCAATCTTCCCGCGCGATGCAGATGAGACGTCCGGAGCCGAAGCTCTGCTGTGCGCGCCAGCGAACGAATTCCTGGGCTCGCTCGCTTCCGCGGGTGTCCGCTCAGCGATGCGCGTACCCTTCAGTAGTCGACGATTTGCAGGGCGAATTCCGCTGCGAGTCCCGAACTCCGCGTGCGCCGAGCTTCGAGCTTAACGCAGCCGCCGAGCTGTTCGCGCAGCTATTCGCGATGCGGCTGGAAATCGATCAACTGAAGAACGGCTGATCAGCCGCCGAGGAAGTCCCGCGCTCGCGCGAAAAAGCTCTTCGCGTTCGGGCATTCGTCCCCAGTCTCCGTCGCCTGGAACTCCTCGAGCAGCTTCTTCTGCTCCTTGCTGAGGCGCGTCGGCGTTTCGACGAGGATGCGTGCGACCAGGTCGCCGCGCCCACGACCGTTCAAGACGCTCATACCCGCGCCGCGATGGCGCAGCTGCTCGCTCGACTGCACTCCGGCGGGGATCTTGATCTCTACCGTCTCTCCGTCGACGCCGGGCAGGGTGAGCGATCCGCCAAGCGCCGCCGTGGTAAAGCTCACCGGGCAATCGGCGATCAAAGTCGTGCCTTCGCGCGCGTAGATCGGGTGCCGCTTCATGTGGACGAACAGATACAGGTCGCCTTTCGCCGCCCCGCGAACGCCAGCCTCGCCTTCACCTGCAACGCGGATGCGCGTGCCTTCGTCGACGCCGGCTGGAATCTTCACCGACAATTTGTGCTTGTTCAGCGCGCGGCCCTCGCCGTGGCAGTTCGGGCAAGGATCGTTGATGACCTCGCCTGAGCCGCGGCAGGTCGGACAGCCGCGCTCGACCACGAAGAAGCCCTGCTGGGCACGGACCTTACCCATGCCGCCGCAGGTCTTGCAGGCGGTGGTGCAGCGATCGAGGCTGTTACAGCCCCGGCCTTCGCACACTTCGCAGGTCCCGTTGGCGTCGATGCCGATCGTCTTCTCGACACCCGTGAACGCTTCCTCGAGGGTCAGCTCGAGATCGTAGCGGAGGTCGGCACCACGCGCTGCGTTCTGCCGCGCGCGCGGGTCCATGAACTCGCCGAAGATGGTCGAAAAAATGTCCGAGAAGCCGTTGAAGCCCCCTTCCGCGAATGGGTCGTGCCCACCGCCGTTCTGGAACGCCGCCTTGCCGAAGCGGTCGTAGGCAGCACGCTTCTGTGGGTCCTTGAGCACATCATAGGCTTCATTGACGGCCTTGAACCGCGCCTCCTGGTCGCGGCAGCCATTATGACGGTCGGGATGGCATTCCTTTGCGAGCTTTCGGTAGGCGGCCTTGATGGTCGCGTCGTCCGCGCTACGCGTGACGCCCAGCAGATCGTAATAATCCTGCTCGACCATTACCCCTCCCTACGCAGCACAGGATTCGGCGCAGCTCCCTGGAAGGAGCCGCGCCGAATCATCACGCCTTGTTCTCACCTTCGTCGACCTCGGAAAATTCCGCATCGACGACTTCTTCGTTCGGCTGCTCGCTGGAAGCTTCGCCAGCCGTGCCGGCCTCGCCGCCGGTCTGCTGCGCCTGCGCCTGGCCCTGCTCATACATTGCCTGGCCCAGCTTCATCGCCGCCTGCGTCAGCGCATTGGTCTTTTCCGTCATCTGGTCGGGATCACCGCTCTCAACCGCAGCCCTGGCTTCGCTGATGGCAGTCTCGATCTCGGTCTTGATCTCCGGAGTGACCTTGTCGCCATGCTCTTGGAGCTGCTTCTCGGTCGTGTGGATGAGGCTCTCGGCGTTGTTCTTCGCCTCGGCCGCGCGCGCGCCGCTTCTTGTCCTCTTCGGCGAATTGCTCGGCTTCCTTGACCATGCGCTCGATGTCCGTGTCGGCAAGGCCGCCGGACGCCTGGATGCGGATCTGCTGCTCCTTGCCGGTGCCCTTGTCCTTGGCAGACACGTTGACGATGCCGTTGGCGTCGATATCGAAGGTGACTTCGATCTGCGGCACGCCGCGCGGCGCAGGCGGGATTCCGACAAGGTCGAACTGACCCAAGAGCTTGTTGTCCGCAGCCATCTCGCGCTCGCCCTGGAAGACGCGGATCGTGACCGCGTTCTGATTGTCCTCGGCGGTCGAGAAGACCTGGCTCTTCTTGGTCGGGATGGTCGTGTTGCGGTCGATCATCCGAGTGAACACCCCACCCAGAGTTCTCGATGCCGAGCGACAGCGGCGTCACGTCAAGCAGCAGAACGTCCTTGACGTCGCCCTGCAGAACGCCGGCCTGGATCGCTGCACCCATGGCGACGACCTCGTCCGGGTTCACACCCGTGTGCGGATCGCGGCCGAAGAACTCCTTCACCTTCTCGCGCACGAGCGGCATGCGGGTTTGGCCGCCGACGAGCACGACATCGGCGATATCCTTGGCGTCGATGCCCGCGTCCTTCAGCGCCTTCTTGCACGGATCGATCGTCCGATCGACGAGGTCGCCGACAAGCTTCTCGAGCTCAGCCCGGGTAAGCGTCACGACAAGGTGCAGCGGGGTGGTCGCGCCACCTTCCATACGGGCAGTGATGAACGGCTGGTTGATCTCCGTCGTCTGTGCCGACGAAAGCTCGATCTTCGCCTTTTCCGCGGCTTCCTTCAGCCGTTGCAAGGCGAGCCGATCGGTGCGGAGGTCGATGCCTTCCTTTTCCTTGAACTTGTCGGCGAGCCAATTGACGATCTTGGCGTCGAAGTCCTCGCCGCCCAGGAATGTATCGCCGTTGGTCGACTTCACCTCGAAAACGCCATCGCCGATCTCGAGGATCGAAACGTCGAAAGTGCCGCCGCCGAGGTCGTAAACGGCGATCGTCTTGCCGTCTTCCTTCTCGAGCCCGTAGGCGAGAGCGGCCGCGGTCGGCTCGTTGATGATGCGAAGCACTTCAAGACCCGCGATCTGACCGGCATCCTTAGTGGCCTGGCGCTGCGCGTCATTGAAGTAGGCCGGAACGGTGATGACCGCCTGCGTGACCGTCTCGCCGAGATAGGCCTCAGCCGTTTCCTTCATCTTCTGGAGGATGAAGGCGGAGATCTGCGACGGCGAATAATCCTTGCCGCCAGCGTGAACCCACGCGTCGCCATTCGCGCCCTTGACGATCTTGTAGGGCACCAGCTCGGTGTCCTTCTTGGTAATCGGATCGTCGAATCGGCGGCCGATAAGACGCTTCACCGCGAAAATGGTGTTGTCCGGATTGGTGACCGCCTGGCGCTTCGCCGGCTGGCCAATGAGACGCTCGCCGTCCTTGGTGAAAGCGACGACGGAAGGCGTGGTGCGAGCGCCTTCGGTATTTTCAATGACCTTCGGCTTGCCGCCTTCCATGACAGCGACGCAGCTGTTGGTCGTGCCCAAGTCGATTCCGATGACCTTGGCCATGGTTCTCTATCCCTCTTCTACAAGCCCCATTCGGCCCCAAAGAGGCGACCGAAATGCTGATATCTCTGGGGATATAGGTGCGATGAATTGGGCGACAAGGAGTGCGGTAAGGAAGCTTAGCGCCGGCTCACGGCATCACCATTCCGCCGTTGACGTGGATCGTTTGGCCGGTGACGTATCCCGCTTCCTTCGACGCGAGATAAACGCAGGCGGCGCCAATATCGTCGCCGCTGCCCATCGCGCCCATCGGAATCCGCGCCAGGATGCCCGCCCGCTGCTGTTCGTTGAGCGCATCGGTCATGGCGGACGTCATGAAGCCGGGCGCAATCGCGTTCACGGTGATGTTCCGGCTCGCGAGCTCCTGAGCGACCGCCTTGGTCATTCCAATGAGGCCGGCCTTTGACGCTACATAGTTCGCCTGACCGGGGTTGCCGGTCACTCCGACGACCGAGGTGATCGAGATGATCCGGCCGAACCGCGCCTTCATCATCGGCTTGGCCGCCGATCGCATCAGCCGGAATGCAGCTTCGAGATTGATGCGGATGACCTCCTCGAACTCCTCGTCCTTCATGCGCATCAGGAGATTGTCGCGCGTGACACCGGCGTTGTTGACGAGAATGCCGAGATTGCCGCCCAGCGCCTCGACCGCTTGCGGCACAAGGCTGTCGACCGCTGCGCCATCAGAAAGGTTGCACGGCAATGCAATGTGATCGCCACCCAGGCCGGCGCGGAAGTTCTCCAGCTTCTCGACGTTGCTGCCCGAAACGGCGAGGCGGGCGCCCTGGGCCGCGAGCGACTTGGCAATTGCGCTTCCGAGGCCACCTGACGCGCCGGTGACCAACGCGGTCATCCCTGAGAGGTCGAACATCTACGCGATCTCCTTCGCCAGCGCTTCGACGTCCTCGATCGTCACCGCGCTCGTGACCTTGGCATCGGGAACGGTGCGCTTGACCATCGGGCCCAGAACCTTTCCGCCGATTTCGACGAACTCGTCGACGCCCGCATCGAACATGTTCGCAACGCTCTCGCGCCAACGGACCATGCCGGTGACTTGCTCGACCAGCTGGCTGCGGATCGCGTCGGGGTCGGTCTCGGGCTGGGCCGTCACGTTGGCGAAGACAGGCACTGCAGGCGCTGCCACTACGACATAGCTCAACGCGTCGTGCATCGCATCTGCGGCAGGCTTCATCAGGGGGCAGTGGAACGGGGCCGACACTGGCAGCGGCACCGCGCGCTTGGCGCCCATTTCCTTGGCCATCTCGATCGCGCGGTCGATCGCGCCCTTGTGGCCGGAGATCACGACCTGCGACGGGTCGTTGTCATTGGCGACCGTGCAGACCTCACCTTGGGCTGCCGCCTCGGCGATCTTCTGCGCCAGGGCGAGATCCGCGCCGAGCAAGGCCGCCATCGCGCCCTGCCCCACCGGCACTGCCTGCTGCATCGCCTGCCCGCGCAGCTTCAACAGCTTGGCCGTCGTCGCAAGGTCGAATGAGCCCGCTGCGCAGAGGGCCGAATACTCTCCGAGGCTGTGACCGGCGACGAAGCTCGCCACGTCGGCAAGCTGAACCCCCATCGTCCGGAAGACCGCCATCGAATGGGCCATGATTGCCGGCTGCGCATTCTCCGTGAGCTTGAGCTCCTCCTCGGGTCCTTCGCGCATCAGCCTAAACAGGTTCTGAGCCAGCGCCTCGTCGACCTCGTCGAACACGTCCTGCGCGGCCCGGCTCGCCCGCGCCAGGACTGCGCCCATCCCGACGACCTGGCTTCCCTGACCCGGAAAAATGAATGCGCGCATAAACTCCCCTGCTTGTGGCGGCGCGGGTTAGGCGCGGGCGTGCGGATTGCCAACCCCGCCGGGGAGTGCAAAGCCGGGCCGATGTCAGACGGATCCATCGCTTTAGAGACAGCACCAGAGCCGCGATCACGAATGCTCGGCAAGTGGATGAGCGCGGCCATGGTCGTTGGATCCATGGTCGGCTCGGGCATTTACCTGCTGCCGACGACGCTGGCTCCCTATGGTGCGAACATCGTCACGGCCTTCCTGTTGACGGGGTTCGGCACAATGTGCCTCGCGCTCGCCCTGGCACGGCTGGCAGCGAAGATCCCCGGCGGTCCGTTCGCCTATGTCGACCATGCATTCGGGGAAACGGCCGCGTTCGTGACTTTGTGGTGCTATACATTCTCCCAGGTAACCGGCGTCGGCGGCGTCGCAATCGCCGTGGCCGGAGCGCTGGGCCACGTCTATCCGGCCGTCGTATCCGGTCCGCCGCTCATTGCCGTCGCGTTGGGCTCGATCGTCGCGCTCCTGTTGGTCAACCTGCGCGGAACGCGGTCCGCCGGGGCGCTCCAGATCGTCACGGTCCTGATCAAGCTCCTCCCTCTCCTCGCGGTCATCGCACTGGTGCTCGCCCGCTTCGGTTCGGGCCAGCGGCTGGAGTCGCTCGCGCCGGTTCCCCTCAGCCTTGCCGGCGTGACCGCCGCAGCAGCGCTCATCCTCTTTTCGCTGACGGGCTTCGAAGGCGCCGCGATGACGGCCAGAGTGACGAGGGATTCCACGACGACCGTTCCGCGTGCAACGATCCTCGGGACCGGCTTCACGGCCGTCATGTATCTTCTGGCAACGGTCGCGACGCTGATGCTGCTTCCGAGCGCCGTCGCAGCGAAGAGCGGTGCGCCGTTCGCGGATGCGATCGGACCCCTGCTTGGAAACGCCGCGGGCATCCTTGTTGCTTTCATTGCCGCCGTCAGCGCCTTCGGCACGGCCAACTCGCTGCTGCTGATGGCCGCCGAGACCGCCCGGACCATGGGCGAAGCGGGAGATCTTCCTCCGGTCTTTGCCCGCGCCAACAAGCTGGGCGCGCCGGCCGGCGCCCTAATGATCTGCTCGGCGGGAGCGGCCTTGATCGTCCTTGCCAGCACGTCCAAGAACTTCGTCAGCGTCTATGTCTTCATCACGCTGGTTTCGACCGTTCTCGCGCTTGTCCTTTACATCGTCTGCGCGGCGGCCGCGCTCAAGCTGCGCGTCGGTGGGAAGTGGACGGCAGTCGTCGCAATCGGCGTTCCCTATTCGATCGCGATGTTCGTCGGCTCGGGACTGAACGTGCTGCTCTGGGCAGGCGCGATTGCCATCGCCGGCCTTCCGGTCCGCACTATCTCGCGTTGGCTGAACGGCTCCAGCCGGCGGGTGGAGGCGAGTCCAGCCGCGCCTCTGGAATGAGCCGGCGCAGCTTTTGCGCAAAGCTTCTCAGGCACACCTCGCTCGTCCCGAGCGGCCCTGCGACATAGGCCGGCGACTGCATTCCGAGCTGCACGCGCGTGATCAGCTCGGTGTCCTCGGCATTGACCTTGCGGTTGATGCGCCAATTGAGATGCCGAACGACATTCATCTCGCGCCGCTCGTCGGGCAGCGCATAGCTGATCTCGCGGATGACCGTCTCCGTCGAGCTCACTGGCAGGAACTGCATGAAGTCGACCTGGTCAGGGTAGATGTCGAAGGCGACGTTGGGAAACAGCTTGTAATAGAGCCACTTGCGCTGATGCGTGGGCGGCAGGTGCTCGACCGGCGGAAGCAGGCGCTGGTAAGCGCGCTCGGACGTGTTCGACGATTCCTTGTCGAGCAGGTCACCCTCCATCTTGTCGACGTGAGCGCTCGCTTCGATCCGGTAGCCCTTACCGAACAACCGCGTCAGGCCCGGGTGCCCGACCGGGATGTGCAGCCCGTCCGAATAATTGTCCGCGATGGTCTTCCAGTTGAGCGTGCGCGGCCGCAGCGTCACGCGGCCGATCGCCCGCAGATCGTCGAAGCAGTATGGCGCAACCTCGTCCTCGTATGGTGCCATCATTTCCGCCACCGAAGGCGCGCCCGGCTCCAGCGTCACGAATAGAAATCCGCGCCAGGTCTCCAGCGCCACCGGGAACAGGCCCAGCTTCTCGGTCTCCAGCCCCGGATATTCATTCCGGTGCGGGACGCCGACGAGCCGCCCGTCCCGCGCATAGCTCCAGGCGTGATAGGGACAGGTCAGGACCTTCGCGCAGCCGGCATGTCCATCGACGATCCGCGAGCCGCGATGCCGGCAGACGTTCGAAAACGCGCGCACCTGCCCATCGTCGCCCCGGATCACGATCACGCTCTCCCCGAGATATTCGAGGGTGCGCCAGTCGCCCGGCTGCGGGATCTCGCTGACATGGCAAACGACCTGCGGCGCCGCGCGCAGAAACGCCTTCTTCTCAGCCTCGAAGAATTCGGGGTCGTGATAGAGCCAGCCGGGCAGGCTCATGCCGTCGAGCGGATCCGGCGTGGGTTGGACGGAACGAAGGTGCGTGGCCATTAGCGAGCTATACCGCCATTCGGACGCGCGCGGGAACCCCGACTGGGTGAAAACGGGGGTCCTTCCACTTCTTCCACTTTGTTGGAATTGCGCTCTTCGATCTTCGCGAATGTTGGCAATCGCAACGTGCAATTGCACGCTCGTCGCCCACACGCACCTCCGATGGTCGGTCCAGACATGCGGCCACCCCATGACGGATTAAGTGGGATTTAGGACAGCCCAATCAACTCCTGGCTAATGTCTGCTTTGGGTAGAAAGTTGACGTTAGCGGGGCGGCGAGGCTTGGCGGCATCCGTTCGCGAAACGAAACAATGGCTGGTGGATGATTTGACTTGCTAGCGAGGCGGCCCGTGGCGATGACCCTCTGTTCAGGGGGTCTGCATGAACTTGAAGCTTGTATGGATTTCGGTGATGGCGGCTGCCACGGCCTCTGCTCCAGCGTCGGCGCAGCAAGCCATCATCGTAACGGCAACGCGAACACCTGAGCCCGAACTTACCACACCGGTAGCCGACACGCTGATCTCCGGACAGGATGCGCGCGATCGTGGCGCAATCGATCTCCGCAGCGCCCTGAGCCCTGCCGCAGGCGTCGAGGTGCTGCCCGGAAGCGACCAAGGACCGAGCAGCAGCGTAGTCTCGATGCAGGGTCTGACCGAACTCGATGCCTATCTACTGGTGGTCGACGGCGTGCCCTACGGCGGGTCGTTCAACCCCGCGACCGCGACGCTCGATCTCTTCGACTTCGACCGCATTGAAGTGATCAGAGGCGCCGCACCAGTGACGTTCGGCGCGACCAGCTTTGTTGGTGTCATTCATGTAATTCATCCCGACGCGGGCGCTCAGGCGACGCGCGGCCTTGTTCAGGTTGGGACGCGAGACAGCGTACTCGGCGCGTTCGCGACAAGCCTGTCGACGGGCCCAATTGGACAATCCGTACTCGCCAGCCTTGAGCATCGAAGCTTCTCTCAAGACCGGAGCCATTTCAGTCGCGCGCATCTGCTCTACCGTGCTGCGACAGACTTGGGTTCCGGGCGGCTTCACTTCGATCTCGATGGCACCATTCTGAAGCAGGCGCCCTTTAGCCCGCATCCTGTCGACGATACCGGCCTATCCCGTGCCTTCCCGCTCGATGCGAACGCTAATCCGCGCGATGCAGCGGCCGATCAGAACCGCCTTCAGGCAAACCTAGGATACGATGTTAAGGTCGGCGCCGTGAATTGGTCGACAATCGTTTCAGCCTCTCGCACCTGGTCGCACAACATTCGGGGCTTCCTGCGGGACGATTTCGATCTGACGCCGGTCGGTGTCTCCAATGCGGACGGATTCCGGCAGCGCGTGAAGACAACTGACGTTTATTTCGATTCGCATTTCTCTCATGAAAGTCCTGTGTTGGACTGGGCTGTAGGCGCCGACTGGCTCTACGGTCGCGGTCGCCAGAGAAGCGCGAACTTCGAGTATTTCGTGTTTCCGGACGGATCGAATGCTCCGAAGTCCACGACCTTGCCCATCGATGAAACGACATTGCTCAATGACCGCCGCAACTTTGGCGGCATCTATGCCCAAGGCGTGCTTCGCCCCACATCGGCACTTACACTGCTTGGCGGCATTCGACTGAACCGGACGATCGAACATCGCTGCGGCGGTGAAGCCGATGGCTCGATCACGCCCGATGCCGACGAATGCCAGGCTCGTCGCAAGACGCGCCTC
This sequence comes from uncultured Alphaproteobacteria bacterium, assembly GCA_963754245.1. Lineage (GTDB taxonomy): Bacteria > Pseudomonadota > Alphaproteobacteria > Sphingomonadales > Sphingomonadaceae > Sphingomicrobium. The sequence continues at coordinate 156,165 of CAVWET010000012.1, read as the reverse complement.
GCCGGGTCAGTCGGCGCAAGCTACACGTTGTTGCGCTCGACCAGCTCGACCGTCGTCGCTTTTGCTGATTACCGGAACACCTATAAACCGGCGGCCATTGATTTCGGCCCTGAATCCGAACCGGACATCTTAAAGCCCGAGACGGCGGAGACGTGGGAAGCGGGACTGAAGGGGCAGGCGCTCGCCGGAAAGCTGCATGCCGAGGTGAGCTATTTCGACACCCACTTTCAGAACCTCGTCATTCCCGAGAACATCGACGGCTTGCCCGGGCTCGCGAATGGCGGGAAGCAAAGATTCCGAGGTTTCGAGTTCGAGACCCGTTGGTCACCGACGGACAATCTGGCGCTTAGCTTGAGCTATGCGCATCACATCGCGCGCTTCACAAACTTCGAGGTGCTGCTTGATGATGGATTGGTAGAGCAACTCTCGGGCAACCGTCTCCAACTCTCGCCCAAAGATCTAGCAAGCGCGATTGTAACCTATGCACCCAAAGTGGGTCCGCAGGCATCGGCGACGATGCGTTACATCGGTAGCCGCTTCCTCGACCGCGAGAATGCGATCAAGGCGGGATCCTACGCGGCGCTAGATGCCAGGGTTGGATGGCGGCTCAAGAACCGGTGGGGCTTCTTCGTAGAAGGCCAGAACCTCACGAACCGCCGTGATCCTGTGACGGAAAGCGAACTTGGCGAAGGCCAATACTATCGCCTGTCCGGACGCCGCGTCCTCGCAACCGCGAGCTACGATTACTAGAGTCAGCTTTGGGTCGAAAGCAGACATTAGCTCACGCGCCGTAACGCATGCCGAGCGGGCAGGAGCACGGCGGAGGTTACGGAGTTAGACGCTGACGACTAATAGCGCCGCGGGAACTGCGCATTGATGATAGTGCCGGTCGGCAGCTGGCACTGGCCCACGCCGCCGCCGGCCATCCCGAAGCTCGGGCTCATCAGCGTGAAATGGCAGCGCATGAAGCCGCCCGGTCCCTGCAGGTTGGCGAGCACCTGGCCGCTGTACTGTGTAATGGTATCGGGTCCGGGTCCCCATGGGCCCCAGCCGCCCCAGCCGTAGCCCCAGCCGTTCCATGGACGATGCCAGCCGAATCCTGGGCCCCACCCACTCCACAAGGGACCATAGTCCACGCGCGTTTCCTGCGTGATCTGGAACATCGGGCCCTGATAGACCTGGCCGTTGCTGAGGTGGGCGATCATCGTGCCCTGCGTGCCTCCGGTCTCGGTCCAGCTGAAGGTCGCTCCGAGATTTCCGTTCTGCGACTGGCCGGTACCGATGCCTGTGGTCGTGCATCCCGCAACCGCGATGACGGCGAGAGATGCCGCCGCGGCCCTGATCGATACGAAATTCATAAGTTGCTCCTCTCGGAGCGGAAACGGAGAAAGTCGATGGCGGCTCCATCAGCGGTTAGCTCCCGCGCCTGAGCGGCCGTCGAACGCAACATTAAGATTGGGCAATGAAACGGACGCTGAATGGGGGCCCATGAGAGCTTCGGGTCCGAACTTGCCAATCAGGCCGCATTTCGCCATATGCCCGCCACTGGCGCACGGCCCTGCCGCTGCGCCTGTAATTTTTGAACGACAGCCGGAGGGGCGCCGCATTGGGCGGCGTCAGCGATCGGCCAAAAGAGAGACGAAGAAACATGCCGCTCTACGAGCATGTTTTCCTCGCGCGTCAGGACCTGGCCCAGGCCCAGGTGGATGCGCTCGCGGAAAACGCAACCAAGATCATCACCGACAATGGCGGGAAGATCGCCAAGACCGAGACCTGGGGTCTGCGCAGCCTTGCCTATCGCATCGCCAAGAACCGCAAGGCGCACTACGTTGCGCTCGACATCGACGCCTCCGCGGCCGCGATCGCCGAGCTCGAGCGTCAGTCGAACATCAACGAGGACATCATCCGCTTCCTCACCATCCGCGTCGACGAGCATGAGAGCGGCCCGTCGGCGATGATGCGCCGCGGCGAGAAGGAGCGCGAGCGCCGCTCGGATCGCGGCGACCGCGACGACCGCCCGAGCTTCCGCGCACCCCGTGAAGAGGAGGTCGAATAATGGCCCGCGCATTTTTCCGGCGCCGCAAGTCATGCCCCTTCTCGGGCAAGGACGCGCCGAAGATCGATTACAAGGACATTCGCCTGCTGCAGGGCTTCGTCTCGGAGCGCGGCAAGATCGTCCCCAGCCGTATCACTGCGGTTTCCTCCAAGAAGCAGCGTGAGTTGGCCCGTGCGATCAAGCGCGCCCGGCACATCGGCCTGCTTCCCTACGTCGTGAAGTAAGGAGAACTCGAAATGGAAGTGATCCTGCTTGAGCGCGTCGAGAAGCTCGGCGCCATCGGCGACGTGGTGAAGGTCAAGGACGGCTTTGCCCGCAACTACCTGCTGCCGCGCAAGAAGGCGCTCCGCGCCAACGAAGCGAACCGCAAGGTCTTCGAAGCCAACCGCGCGAAGATCGAGGAAGACAATGCCAACCGCCGGACGGACGCCGAGAAGGCATCGAAGGACGTCGACGGCAAGACGGTCCAGTTGATCCGCCAGGCTTCGAACACGGGCCAGCTCTACGGCTCGGTCAGCGCCCGCGACATCGTCGACGCGCTCGAAGGCCAGGGCGCTCACGTCAGCAAGAGCCAGGTCGTTCTCGACCGCCCGATCAAGGCGATCGGCGTGCACGAGGTGAAGGTCGCTCTTCACCCCGAAGTGTCAGTGACGGTCAAGGTCAACGTGGCGCGCTCGCCCGAAGAGGCGGACCTGCAGGCGCAGGGCGTCGACGTCATGGCCCAGATGTTCGAGCGTGACACGGCCGCGTTCACTGAAGAGTACGATCCGAACGCCGAGCCTGGCGCGACGGCCGAAGCTCCTGCCGAAGGCGCTCCTGCCGAAGCGGAAGGCGAAGGCGAGCAGGCCTAAGCCCCAGCATAACTAGTACAGGAAGGCCGCCGGTCGAATGACTGGCGGCCTTTTTCTTTGCGCCCAGCCGTTCGTCGCATCGCTCGTTCGTGATCGGAACGGTTTGTGGCGCGGCCTTGTTCTAACGACCAGAGCAAAGCGGGGGCCTTGTGAGGAGTGTTTCGCAATGGCTGAAGAACGCGACGACGAACAATTCGGTGAAAACCAGGGCAGCAACAGCGACCAGCAGACCACCGGTCAGCAAAGTCAGCCGAATGAGCTGGGACAGCAGCAGGGACAGCAGTCCGGCAGCTCCGGCTCGCAGCAATTGATGAGCAACCAAGGCAGCGAAGACAGCTTTGACGACCAGAGCATCGGTGGCCAGAGCGGCGGCGGTCGGCCGATCGGCGGCAACGATAGCAACAGCGGGTCGGGAACGACCGCGAGCCAGGGCGCCGACTTCAGCGGTCAGAGCTCGAGCGGACAGACTCAAAGCGGCGGCAGTGGCGACACGCTAACGACCGATCAGGGCTCGGGCGCCGGCTCCGGCAACACCGGACAGAGCGGCGGCATCGGCGGCGGCACCGGCACCGGCGGATCGTCGGGTGCCTCCTCGGGCGAAGGCTTCATCGGATCGCAGGGCACAATCTCCAACGATTACCTTCAGGATCGTGACGATTCCTCCGGCGGTGCCGGTGGCTCGGCTTCCGGCGGAAGCAGCGGTTCTTCGTCCGCTGACGCTACCGGCGGGTCGGACTTCGCCAACCAGGGCCGCGGTGCTCTCGACGAAGAAAACGCCAACGAAGACGATAGCGGCTCGACCGGCAGCGGATCGGGCAGCTCCGGCGGCGGCGGGTCCTTCTAAGGCCCACTTCCGTCCAACGGAAAAGCGCCGCGTTCCCACGAGGGAGCGCGGCGCTCTCTCTTACTGACCGCGCACCGTCACGACTGCCGAGCCCAACGCGACGTCCCGGTTACCGACGCCTACCGCATCTGCCTGATGCCGCGCCTTGGCTACGGCTGCCGTGAAGCAGGAACGCGCGCTCACCAGCGCTTCGACGCTGCTCTCACCGTCGCGTTCGCAAACGTTATGGGCCGCAGCGCGGATTCGCCCGTCCAGCGCCGCCCGACCGTCCGACGTTGCGAGATTGAGATCGGCGAAGCTCACGCGCTGCACGCGAACAGGCTCGCGTATGATCGAGATTGGAGACGCAGCAAGCGCTGTGCCACCGATCAGCGCCGCGACGCCGATGCCTATAACAGTCAATTTCATGACCGGTCTCCGGCCGCTCGGCAGCCCCGGCCCGCAGCGGCGGACGTCTCTTACTGCTCAACCGGTTTGCCGCGCCAATCGAACACGGCACTCGCCCGATAAGGCGCGCTTATGCCGCCTGCTTGGATAGCATCGCTGCCTCGCGCTCGATCCACGGCGCCAGGCTGGGACGCGCGAGGATGCGATCGACGTAGGCCACCGTCCGCGGATAGCGATCCGGATCGACGTTGGTCTTGGTGTGCCGGAAGTTCGCGAACGGACCGGCTACGGCGATGTCCGCCAGCGTCAACCCGTCACCGACCAGGTAGTCACCATCCCCCGGGACGGTCCGCTCCAGATAATCGAGGATCGGCGGCAGATCATTGAGCTCCGCCTGCCTCGCAGCCTCCTGGTCGCCAGGTCGGCCCAGGAAGCGGGGTGCGACGATCAGGTTGAAGAAGATCTTGGCACCGCACGTGACCAGGATCGTATCCGCGAATTCCTCGAACCAGATGGTCTTGCCGCGCAGCCGGGGATCGCTTGGAATCAGCGCCGGCTCGGGGTGCTTGGCTTCCAGGTAGTGGATGATCGCGCTTAAATCCGCGAGCGCGTAATCGCCGTCGCGAAACGCGGGCATCTTACGGAATGGGCTCGCTTCAAGGAATTCAGGACCGGGGTTCGGAAAGCCAGTCGGCTGAACTTCGAGCTCGATACCCTTCTCCCCCGCGAACGCCAGTACCTTGCGCACGTACGGCGACAATGACGACCCGTACAAAATCATGGCCAGGATCCTCCGCTGCAGCGGCAAACGGCGGAGATTAAGCCGCGCTCACCCGTTGTTGCGACCAGTAGGAGAGGACGACATGGGCAGCAACAGCGGTAAGGATGAAGCCCGCAACAATCTCCACGATCCGACGCTCCGCGGTCGCGGCGACACGGCGACCGCAGAGCGAAAGCCAAAGGCGCCTGCCGATCACTGCAAGGGCCGCAAGGACTGAAGTTCAGCGGATGCGGTAATAGTTCGCGACGCGGTCGAGGGCGAACGTCAGCACGAGCTTCCCCGTTCGAGCTGGCCAGCCGAGCGCAGTCTCCGCATCGCGCATCCCCTCACCGGCACAAACCACGCGCCATAGAATGTCGGCGAGCCCGGGCCCGCATGAGAGACGGCATCGTGGAACCGCCGCTTCGCATCAATCTGCGCAGCAGTGGGGTCGATTGCATCGGCCGAGCCGCCGCGGCCCTTGGCGACCGGAGCGGCGTCCAAGGTCATGGTCACGGGGGGCTCCCAGTCGCTTCGCAGGCGCTCGCCGGCGCCGAACTGACGCTGATTGACGAGGCCTCGCGCAAATAGCCATCCGAGCGGCGAGTCCGCCACGTTCACGGTGACTGGGCGCGTCGGCCGCGGGCGCGGCTCGCCGCCTCGCGAATTCTCGATACGTCGCTCGATCAGCAATCGCGCTTGCCCAATGTTTCGCATCGAATCTCCTGTCCGAAGTCGGCCGCGGCCTTGCCACAACGGCAAAAGTGTAGGACAGTTGAAAAACCTCATTGGTTAGGACAGGCGGGATGATCACGCGTATTCGGGAGGTCAGGCGGGCTCGAGGAATGACGCTCGATGACGTCGCCCAAAAGTGCGTGCCGCTCACGACCCCGCAGACGATCGGCCGTCTCGAAACCGGCACGCGGACGGTCTCGGTTGGATGGCTCAATCGGATCGCGAAGGCACTGGGCGTCGATGCGCAGGACCTGGTGCAGGCCGGTGAAAGCGCTCAGATCAACGTCGCAGCCGTCCTCGGCCCCGGCGGCGCGATCGCTCCGAGGCGGTCGGCGATCGTGGTCGCCCCTCGCATCGAGGATAGCCAGGTCGGCATAACCGTTGCTGCAAGCATGGGCGACTACCGCTCGGGTGATGAGATCTGGTGCGACACGCTCCAGCCGGGCGACTTTGCGCACGCACTCAATCGCGACGTCCTCGTGCCACGGCCCGCAGGTCGCTTCCTGTTCGGCCGCCTGATCAACCGCGACGAAGAGAAGCTTCAGGTCCTGCCGCTCGAGGCCGGTGGACGGCAGCAAGTCGTCGCTAACCCGCCGTGGCTCGCAGTCGCGTCGAAGCTCGTGCGGTCGCTCTAGCGACCAGGAATGGTGGTGGGCGGTGACGGGCTCGAACCGCCGACCCTCTCGGTGTAAACGAGATGCTCTACCAACTGAGCTAACCGCCCGTGCCGCCGCCAAGTGCCATGCGCCGGGCCGGGCCGCAACCCGGGTCAAACCACCGCGACCGGGCTGACTTCGGCGAAATAGCGCCTGAGCGCATGGCTCGTGTCCGGCGCGAGCTCCACATAAGCTCGGCGCCCGCCGTGCGGATCGGGGCGGCGAATGAAAAGTCCTGGCTGACGAGCATTTTCAGCCAACGGAGCGCCGTCGTCGCCGGGACCGCGGCTGCGATATACGAGCTCGAAATCGCTTCAATTCAACCGAATTGTCGATCGGCGCGAGCAAAAAGATCCGGGTTGGACTGAAGTCGCACCGTGGCAGCATGCAACGCGCGAGGCTTGTTAGACTCCGGCCGGGAGGTCGCCACCGCCCGAGAATGGCTCGAGGAATGGCTCGAGCCGCGGCGCCTTCCAGCCCGAAGTCGCCACGAACGCGCGGTTCAGAAAGGCGCGCTTACCGTACCGCAGGGGACCGCCATCGGGTCCGTCCACGATCCCGCCGGCGGCGAGAAGCACCGCATGACCTGCGGCCGTGTCCCACTCGCTCGTGGGAGACGCCCGCGGATAAATGTCCGCCTTGCCTTCAGCGACGATGCAGAATTTGAGCGACGAGCCTACCGAAATGTAGCCGCACGTGCCCACCGCGGCTTCTAGATAATCGATCGTCGCCTGGTTGAGGTGGGATTTCGAAGCGACTGCAGTCAACTCTTCCCCGCGCGCGCGCGTCCGGATCGGACGGCGGCCTACGCCTTCATCAACCCAGGCCCCGTCCCCCACGGATCCTCCGTGCAAGATCCCGGTTGCAGGCGCGAATACGACGCCAAGCTTCGGAACACCGTGCTCGATCAAGCCGATGTTGACCGTATAGTCGTCACCACCGCGCACGAACTCCTTCGTACCGTCGAGCGGATCGACCAGGAAATAGGTGTCGTCGTGCGCTGGGATGCGCCCCGCTGCGACCTCTTCTTCCGCAATCACCGGCACTCCAGGGGCGATCCGGGCCAGGCTAGCGAGGATCACCAGCTCGGCCGCGCGATCCGCTTGGGTGACCGGCGACTGGTCGTGCTTCGCTTCGACCTCGAAGCCGCGACGAACAACCGTAAGGATTGCCTCGCCCGCTTCCCGGGCGGCATCGGCGAGTTCGTCGATGAGCTCGCCGTAATCTCTGCTCAACGCGGCGCCATCCGGATTCCGCCATCAAGGCGTACCGAAGCGGCATTCATGTAGCGGTTCTCGATCAGGAAGCAGGCGAGCTGCGCATATTCCTCCGGCGTCCCGAGTTGCTTCGGGAAGGGCACCTGCGCGCCGAGAGCCTCCTGAACGTTGGGCGGCATCATCGCGACCATCGGAGTCTTGAACACGCCCGGCAGGATCGTGTTCACGCGCACGCCTTCTCCCATCAGGTCGCGAGCGATCGGCAGCGCCATCGCCAGCACGCCGCCCTTCGATGCGGAATAGGCGGCCTGCCCAATCTGGCCGTCCTCCGCCGCAACCGAAGCCGTGTCGATGATCACGCCCTTCTCGCCATCGTCGAGCGGATCGAGGTCGACCATTCCGTAGGAACTGTGCGCAATGCAGCGAAAGGTCCCGATCAGGTTGATCTGGATGGCCAGCTCGAACTGCTGAATGGGGTACATCTTCGCCGCCTTGGTCTCTTTATCACGCGAGACTGTCTTGGCGGCATTCGCGACGCCTGCGCAGTTGACCAGGATGCGCTCCTGCCCGTGAGCTTCGCGCGCCCGGGCAAAAGCCGAGGCGACTCTCTCGTCGGAGGTTACGTCCACCTCGCAGAAGACTCCCCCGATCTCCGACACAACCTTCTGTCCGCGTTCCGGATCTCGATCGAAGACGGCGACCTTGGCCCCGCGTCGCGCAAGCTCGCGCGCCGTCGCTTCACCGAGCCCTGAGGCCGCACCTGTCACGACAGCGGCCACTCCGTTGATGTTCATGCAAATTCCTCTGTTCGCGTTTCAGCATGCGCCTTTGCGCCGAACCGCGTCGAAGACAAGGCCGCGACGATCCGGCCCGCGGTCCGAGAGGACGGCAGCCTGACATTTAGTTGAGATTAAGACCGAATGCAGGTTTGGTTTGTAAACAAGTCACGCTACATACCGTCGTGATTGGAACAAACCATGCCGAGCTTCTGCAGGTGGACCCTCAAGGGAGCGTCAGCGCTAGGGTTGGTGGCGGCCACGCCGGCGCTTGCTCAAACGGTCAGTGCACCGCCGGCGACTGTTCCCTCATCCGTCTCGGTCGCCGCAGCATATGATGCCTACCATGTCCAGCCGATCTGGTTTCGCGGCGGCGTCAACGAGGCCGCCATTGCTCAACTGACGAGCATCCTTCAGAGGGCTCCATTCGACGGTTTTCAGCAGGGCCCGCAGCTAGCCGCCCAGGTCCGGGCCGCTGTTGCTCAGGCGCGAAGCGGCAATCCGGCCGACGTCGCCGCTGCCGAACAGGCGGTCTCGGCCGCATGGGTCCAGTATGTGCAGTGGATCAAGCGGCCGACCGACGGCATGATCTACGCTTATCCGGTTCTGGCGCCGCAAAGTTCTCGCCCAGATCAGATTTTGTTGACCACGGCGGCGGCTCCCTCGCTCGAGCGCTTTCTCGCCAGCACGTCGAACGTAAACAGCATCTACGCGCAGCTTCGCGATGCCGGGTGGGCCCAGGCACAAGCGACCGGCAATCTGGTGCCCGATCCGCGGTTGCTCGCTAATCTCGATCGCGTGCGTTCGTTGCCGGCCAGCGGCCGCTTCCTGTTGGTCGATTCCGGCTCCTCGATGCTGACGCTGTATCAGGACGGACAGCCGGTGGATTCGATGAAGGTCATCACCGGCACGAAGGAACTGCCGACGCCGCTGATTGCCAGCATGATGTATTACATCACCTACAATCCATACTGGCACGCACCTGACCATCTCGTGCGCAAGACCATAGCGCCGACCGTTCTGCGCCAAGGCATGGGTTACCTGAGATCGCACGGCTACCATGTCATCGACGAATGGAGCGAGACGGCGAACGTGATCGACCCGACCACGATCGACTGGAAGGCTGCTGCCGCTGGTACGCTGCATCTTCACGTCCGTCAGGATCCCGGTCCGCTGAATTCGATGGGAAACCTGAAATTCCCATTCGCCAATCCCGAGGATATCTATCTCCACGACACACCCAACAAGGCGCTGTTCGCCAAGGAGCAGCGAAATCTCAGCAACGGTTGTGTGCGTGTCGAAGATGCGAAGCGGCTGGGGCGCTGGCTGCTTGGCCAAGACCCGGTCTCGCCAGGCACTGACGCCGAGACGCGCGTTCGGGTGCAGAGCGGCGTGCCGATCTATCTCACCTACATCACGGCCCAGGTGCGCGACGGGAAGTTGAGCTACCTCCCGGACTTATACGGCTGGGACCAGGCCGCGCCCCACTTCGCCTCAGCGAGCTAGTCGCCCGCGGCGATGGCGCCACGCCGCTTTCGAAGACTTAACGCACAAAAGAAAACCGGCCCGGGGATCGCCCGGGCCGGTGTTTCTTTGCTCGCGTTGCCGCTTAGAGGCCGCGCTCTGGCGCCGGTGGTGGTGGCGGAGGCGGAGGCGGCGGCGCCGGGCAGGTGTCTGTCGCCGGGATCACCGATCCATCCGGGCACGTCTGCGTCGCCGGAGGCGGCGGAGGCGGCGGAGGTGGCGGAGGCGGCGGCGGCGGTGACCAGAAGTTGTAGATCACGCTCGCCATGATGCTGTGCGAACGCCAGCGGCCCTTGAGGTCGAAGTCCGTCAGGCCGTCCGCGCTGTGTCCGCCGAACCTGAGGTTCGTGGCGTTGAAGAAGCGGTACTTCAGGCCGACGTCGATGTTCGGCGAGACGGCATAGCGCAGGCCCGCGATACCCTGCCACGCGAGATTGGTGTGGCTGTCGGAGAAGCCAACGATCCCGTTGGGAGTATCCGCTTCGGGGCTCATATGGACATCTGCAATGCCGATACCCGGCCCGACATAACCGCTCAGCCCGTCTTCATTGCCGAAGTCGAGCAGCATGTTGATCATCAGTGAAAGCGCATGGCTGCTGCCATTGGCATCGAAATTGCTCAGCGGACCGGCACCGGAAAGCCGCAGAGTCGAGCCTGACCTCATTGACCCCCGCGTGCTTGTATCCAAGCTCACCTTCGAGCCGGAGCATGCCGAAATCGTAGCCCGCAATGGCATCGATATCGTAGCCGCCATTATTAATCACCGTCACGCCGGACGTGATGGTTAGGCCGTTGGAGTCCGCGTAATCGAAGTCAGCGTCTTCGATCCACATCGCACCGCCTTCGAGGCCTGCGTAGAATGAATGGTCCCGAGCGACAGCTGGTGTCGCCAGAGCCGTCGATGCGAGCGCGACCGCAAAGGCCAGCTTGCGCATATATGTCCCCTTTCAACTTGCGTTCTAAGTTTGAACCGCTCCGACACATTATGAGAGGGCGTTTTGCCGCGCAAGGTCGGCCGCTGTTGCGCAAAAGCCTCACTTCATCCGGAGGCCGACGCGGAAGCGCTTGTGATCATTTGTCTTTTTTACGGCGCGATCAAACCGTGCTGGCGCATCGCGACAAGAATTTGGTCGAGGACCGCTCTCGCTTGGGTGTCGACCGTCGCTCCGCCCGAGGCCGAAGCGATGGGATTGGCCTGGCTTCCGACGACCTACTGACCACCGATTGTGACGGCTGAAGCCCGCACTTTTCCGAGTTCCCAAACGCCCGTCCGATACGCGGCAGTCGTTGCGTCAGATCGGACGTAAAAGCTCATTCCCTCAGCCGGGGCTACGAACCTCCAGCCCGCATTCGTATAGGCCGCGATGGAGAGCGGATTGCCTGCCCACGCACCTGTCGGCGCCGATCGCCGGCGCGCTTGGAGGATGGTTCCGCGGCGGTTTCCCACGCTTCCGGCGACGAGACTATCCAGCGTCTGCAAGCTCTCGTTCACAAAGATTTCGTTTTGCGGCTGGCCGGCGCTGAGGAGCCATCGCTCGCTCCTTAAGTCTTGAGTGCCCGAGCATAAGGACGCGATTGCGAAGCAAGCGCGGCCTTTATGTCGAAGAGTGCACGAAAGCCGGCCAGCCGGCGCCGAAGGCGACCGGACGGACGTCACGGATTTACTCCGTGACGGCCTTCACTACCGTCCCGTTAGTAATTCAGCGGCTCAAACGCCCATGATCTGCCGCGCCGTCACATGCCACATTGGCGTATCCCACAGCAGGTTCACTGCCACTGCGAGGGGGATCGTGACGGCGAACCAGATCAAGTATGCCTGGTGAACGCTGCGGTTGCGGATCACGTCCCAGGCGAGCATCGGTGAAATCGCCAGTACCGTATAGAAATCGACGAAAATCGGGCTCCCCGGCATCGCCGAGGGCAGCCACGGAATGCGGTCGATCCCCGCAGGCAGCGCCATCACCGTCGCCAGGATCATCATTCGTTTGTGTAGCCCGGCATTCCCGCCTCGCGCTCGCAGACCGATCGCCAGGAACAGCGGGAACAGGATCCCGATCCTCAGCTGCAGCAGCAGGATGTTCTCTTTGATTGAGAGCAGTTGCTGCAGGTCCGCGCGTGCACTCGGCGGAGCCGATTGGAGCGCGTTCCAGGTCTCGTAATACATCGTCGGCGCGAGCACCAAGCCCACGGCCACGAGCGCGACCGCAAGCGCCATCCCAAGGATCCCGATGCGCATGTGCAGCGCTCGGCGTCCGGTCGCCATCAACCAGGTCTGCGTCAGCAACATCAGCAGGAATGACCCCATCAGCACCGCGTGCATATGCAGCACGGCCGGGAACGGCGGTCGCGCTCCCGCGCGAACCATCCCGACTTTCATGATCGAATCCGGAATGAACCCGGCCAGCGTGATCGCGATGAACCACGCGGCCATGAACACGAAGATCCATCGGTCGATTGCATGCGCTCGCGGTGTCCCGGACAAAGCGTCCGGAGCCCTTCTCTTCTCGTAAAGCGGTGCTGCTACAGTCGCCATCGCGTACCCCCTCGCATTTGGACTGAAAGCTCACCCTAACACCCAAATTAATGAGTGAAAATGCCGCATGTCGACTGGCCGACATGGGCCAGTCACAACCTCCTCACCCGCGGCACTCCGCTCCGCGTTTAGCTCAGCACCGTCATCGCCCGCACCATCGCGTCCGCCCAGTCGCGAGCGCCCCGGCCCCTCGTAACCGCCGCCTGCAGTCATGCCGCCAAGCTCCGCCTCCAGCTCCGGGAACGCACCCGCGAAGAACGCCTTGCCCGCCTCGAACTTCAGCGCGATCGTCGCCTTCGCTCTTCCGCTTCCCCGCAAACGCCCCACTCCCAAACGAAATCGGGCGGCCGCCCCGAAAAGCGCCGCCCGAATCACAATTCTTCACTGTGCCTTCCATGTACCTAAACAGCGTCACGCTGTCAAGCAATATTTTCCTATTTGGTTAGTACGAGCAGTCAGCTATCCCATTCAAATCTAAGCAGCACAGCAGCATGAAGCTAAGGTTGTTAGGTGCGAGTCCAGTGGACAAGCGAACGGCCCAGATGCACCAGGAGGGGAATCCTTTTCACCCGGGCCGCTCTTTGCCGCGCGGACCTTGGAGTGCCGACGCGACGGCCTTTGAATGCGCCCTTTCAAGCCGATCAAATATCGGGATTTTTCCTTAGGCGTTCATCGCTTGCGGCGCTCACCAATCCACATTGGAGGATCGAAGCAGTTAGGCCGCGAGCGGTGCATTGAGAATGAAGGGTAACGGCTCGGCGGGGGCGACCCACGCCGAGCCGGAGACTCGCCCCCGTGTCGAAGCGGATTGCGAGTCTCGGACGTCGCTATAATCGTTTCGATGCCGTAATCGAGTGATTTAGATTAATGCGCGAACTTTCGTTTGCGGCGGGGGCGCGTGGCCGAAATGGGTATCAAAAAGCTAATGCACTTTGTGGCGGCAGGCTAACGTTGGTCTTACAACTCAGTGATGCCCAACAAGACACCGTGGGAACGGGCACGAATTTGTCGCATCGAAGCGGCATGGACGCTGCACCCGGCAACAAGAGCCCTCCTCTTGGAGTTGGCGAAAGAATATGAAGCACTCGGAGCGAACATCTGCGGGCCCTTGCGCCCGGAGTCTGAGCTGAGCGGCAGCTAACGCCAAATCGTACGCCACCTTAGCACTAACTAAAGAAAAAGGGCGACCCGGAAGGCCGCCCCAGAAGTTGACGCTTATCGCAGGGAGGCGAGGTGCGTGCGGCCGTGTTAACTCTACAATGGTTAACTAGTTCCTACCCTCGAAAGGCGGTATTGGCCTTCTCGCTCAAGCTCCAGGTTCTCCCCTCTACGACTCTTCCGACAGCCATGCTAAGCCGCGCGCCGCAGGGGATCAGGAGTTGCTAATGACCGGTGTTCGTCTTCTCGCACTTGCCGCAGTTTCGGCGCTTTCGCTTGCTCCCGCTACGGCGCAACCTTCTCCGTCCGCTGTACAAATCCGCGTCTGGAGCTTCGGCTTCGCGCCTAACCCGATCCATCTCGTCGCCGGCCAGCCCGTCACGCTGCAGTTCGTCAATCAGTCGGGCTCCAGCCACGACTTCACCGCGCATCGCTTCTTCGAAAGCTCGAAGATCGTCGCCGGCGCCGCTCCCGAAGGGGAGATCGAGCTTCACGGACATGAAACGAAAACCGTGACTTCTGATCCCGCGCGCAGGAACCTATCCGGCTCACTGCAGCCACTTCCTGCACGAATCGCTCGGCATGAAGGACGTCATCGTCGTTAGCTAGGTTGCGCTGAGAAGCCTTGACCTCAGGCCGTCGAACGGCACGATCAGCGGAATGGCGACGGCGGGCTCGATCCAGGATCACCTCGGCGCGGGCATGCGAGCCCGGCAGTCCGGCCGCACGTCCGAAGCGCGCCGGCATTTCGAAGCGGTAATTGCGATCGACCCCACCCAGCCGGTCGCTCGCAACGTCCTCGGCCTCGACGCGATCGCCAACGGCGACCTCCGTGCCGGCGCCGATCATCTGGAGCACGCCTGCCGCGGCGATCCCAATGCGCCCGAGCTGTGGATCAACCTCTCGTCGGCGTACAAGGCGCTCGAAAACGCCGACGCGGAGCGCGCCGCGCTCGAGAAGGCGCTCGCGCTCGATCAGCGCTACCTTCCTGCACTCATCCGTGTGGCTGAGTTGCACGAGCGGCTTGGCCAGGATGCGGCCGCGGCCGAGCGGTGGAGCAATGTCCTCGCGGTGACCGCGTCGCTCGACCAGTCCTCCCCCGAGATGCAGCAGCTGCTCACTCACGCCCGTGACTATGTGGCGCGCCAACGCGAGGGCTTGGCGAGCGCACTCGAAAAGGCGCTGGCAGACGATCTCGCGACCGCGTCAACTCGGGAAAATCGCCGCGTGCACGCCGCAGCGGACGTGATGTCCGGTCGCCGCCGGGTCTTCGTGAACGAGTGTCACGGACTTCACTACCCGTTCCTCCCCGCCGACGAATTCTTCGATCGCGACCATTTTCCCTGGCTCGAGCAACTGGAAGCCGGCACCGATGAGATCCGGCGCGAGCTCCGGGCGATCCTCGCCAACCCCGACCCCGGCCTCTTGCCCTACATCACGCAACCGTCCGGCGTGCCGAAGAACAAATGGACCCCGCTCGACCGCTCGCTCGACTGGAGCGCGCTGCATTTGTGGTTGGACGGGAACCGCGTCGACGAAGCCTGCGCCCGCGCTCCGAAGACTGCAGCGCTCGTCGACCTGCTGCCGCTGTGCCGCATCCCCGGCCGCGCCCCCGCGGTATTCTTCTCGATCCTGAGGGCCGGGAAGCACATCCCGCCCCACACCGGCGTGACCAACGTCCGCTCGATCGTTCACCTCGCCCTGATCGTTCCCGAAGGCTGCACCTTCCGCGTCGGCGGCGAGACCCGGCCATGGGTTGAAGGCGAAGCGTTCGTTTTCGACGACACGATCGAGCACGATGCGCACAATCCCACGGCCGAGGACCGCGCCGTGCTGATCATCGATACCTGGAATCCCTATCTCAGCGAGACCGAGCGCACGGCGATCTGCCGCATGTACGAAGTCATGGATGCCCAGCAAATCCGCTGACCCGGCGACAGGCCTGTACGGCCTCGTCCGCCGCCTCGGCCTGTTCGACGCAACCATGCTCGTCATGGGCGGCATCATCGGTTCCGGGATCTTCGTCACACCGGCGGAAGTCGCGCAGCACGTCGATACCCCGCTTCTCATCGTCGGCGTGTGGATCCTTGGCGGCCTCGTCGCCCTCGCCGCCTCCTTCGTCTACGCCGAGCTTGCCGCCCGCCGTCCCGAGGTCGGCGGCCAATATGCCTATCTTCGCGACGCCTACGGACCGATGCCGGCCTTCCTCTACGGCTGGGCGCTGCTGCTCGTGATCCAGTCCGGCGGAATGGCCGCCGTCGCGATCACCTTCGCGCGCTATTTCGGCAATCTGGTGCAGCTGTCCGTTGGAGATAATTTCATCGCCGTGTCGGTCCTCGCGCTGCTCACGCTCATCAATTGCCTCGGCGTCCGCTCCGGCAGCAACGTCCAGAGCGGGCTGATGGTGCTCAAGATCCTCGCGATCGCCACGCTCGTTCTCGCGGGCCTGCTGTTCGCTCCGGCAAGCGTGTTGCAGCCTCTTCCGGCGCACACCGCGTCCATCTCGACGCTCGCCGCGATCGGCGCCGCCATGACGCCCGTGATGTTCTCCTACGGCGGCTGGCAGACCTCCAGCTTCGTCGCCGGAGAGATGCGCGATCCGCAGCGCGACCTCGCGCGCGGCCTGCTGTTCGGCGTAGCCGGCGTAGTCATCCTCTACGCGTCGGTCGCCTTCGTCTGCGTCCATGCGCTCGGCCCCGCCGGGCTTGCCGCGTCGAAGACCCCGGCGACCGACGTCATGCGCCTCGCGCTCGGCGAACGCGGCGCGACCTTCATCTCCATCGGCATCGCGATCTCCGCCCTCGGCTTCCTCAGCCAGGGCATGCTCACCGCGCCGCGCGTCTATTTCGCAATGGCCGAGGACGGCCTCTTCTTCCGCAGCGTCGCCGCGGTGAACGCGACCACCCGCGTGCCGGTGGTGGCGATCGTCCTGCAGGGCGTCGCGGCCGCGGTAATCGCTTTGTCCGGCACCTTCGGCCAGATCCTCGGCTACGTCGTCTCCGTCGATTTCATCTTCTTCGGCCTGACCGGCGCGGCCTTGTTCGTGTTCCGCCGCCGCGATCCCCAGCAACCGGTCGCGTTCAAGGCCCCGCTCCACCCGATCACGACAGGCCTGTTCGTCGCGGCCTGCGCGATGACGGTCGTCGCCACCGTCTGGAACAACCTGACGAACAGCCTAATCGGCTACGCGATCCTGCTCGCGGGTGTCCCGGCCTGCCTCTACTGGCAGCGCAAGAACCGGCGGAGCGCTGCGTGAGGACAATGCAGTCGGATTACATGCACTGGGCGAAGTTCAAGCCGCTCGTGCGCTTCCCACTGACCGCCAGCGAAATCCCGCACTTCCGCCTCGATCGCTTCCCGATCACCCCCGCCGACCTCGATCTCGATGGCGCCAGCCACCCGCGCTACGCCCCGCTTCGCAATGCCATCGCCCGGCGCTACGATGTGACGCCCGAGCAGGTCGTCGCTGCCGACGGCACCTCGATGGCCAATTTTCTCGCGATGGCGGCGCTGATCGCCCCGGGCGACGAGATCCTCATCGAAATGCCGACCTACGAGCCGCTACTCGGCGCCGCGAGCTTCCTCGGCGCCGAAATCAAGCGGTTCGAACGCGACGCCGAACAAGGCTTCAGCATCGACCTCGACAAGGTGGCCGCCGCGATCAGCGAGCGCACGCGCCTCATCGTCATCACCAATCTCCACAACCCGAGCAGCGCGCTGACCGAGGAGGACGACCTCCGCGCATTCGCCGAGCTCGCCCGCAGGTCGAATGCCCGCATCCTCATCGACGAAGTCTATCTCAACTCCGCCGTCCCGCCGCGGCGAAGTGCCGTCCACTTCGGCCCCGAGTTCGTCTGCACCAACAGCCTGACCAAGGTCTATGGCCTCAGCGGCCTCCGCTGCGGCTGGATCCTTGCCGAGCCCGCGCTCGCCGAGCGGATGTGGCGCCTCAACGACTTGTTCGGCGTCAACCAGGCGCACCAGGCCGAGCGCCTGGCCTGCATCGCCCTCGAGCGGCTCGACGAGGTGCTTGGCGACACGCCGGCGATGCTCCAGCGCAACCGCGAGCTGTTCAACCGCTTCGCCTCCGCCCGCGACGACCTCGCCTGTATGCCCGCCGAGCACGGCATCGTCGCCTTTCCGCGCTGGACCGGAGGCGACACCGCCACGCTCGATGCCTTGCTTCGCGAGCGTTACGACACCGCCGTCGTCCCCGGCCTCTGGTTTGAAATGCCCGACCATTTCCGCATCGGCTTAGGCTGCCCAACGGACCTGTTGAGCGAAGGCATCGATCGTCTCGGTGCTGCCCTCGACGAGCTTCGCTAAAGCTCCGAACTACAGAAGCCGCCGCGATCGTTTATTGCAGAGAAGCGAGCTGCATCTGGCTGCGCAGATCAAGGTAGCTGATCGTGATCGGCACCGGCTGCGGCAGGAGGATGTTCTCCTCCGGCGCCGAAGCCGCCGGCGGATCCTTGCCAAGCAGCCACCGCGCCAGCCTCTGCGCGTCCTCCAGGCGGACGCAGCCGTGGCTGAGGTTGCGCGCGTCCTGCGCGAACAGTTCCTTCTTCGGCGTATCGTGAAGGTAGATGCCGTCGCCGTTCGGCAGGTCGAACTTGTAGTGACCGAGCGAATTGGCCGGGCCCGGCCGCTGGCGAACGTAAACGTGCGCATTGCCCGCCGCGACCGCTTTCCAGTCGATGCTGTCGGGCGAAATCACGTGCGCATCGGGTCCCCAGCTGGACAGGACCTCATAACCGCGCTCGGTCAGATAGGCGTCGCCGCCCTGGAGAACCCGCGGAGCAATCAGTGTCTTCGCGAGATCGGCAGTCACGTGCCAATAGGGGTTCAGCGTCTCATAGTTGATGACGCTTTTCAGCTCCGGGGTCGGCGTATCGGGCTTCCCCACGATCACCTTCATCGAGTCCCGAACGCGCCCGTCCTCGATCATGTACAGCCGGGCGGACGCCGCATCGACCAGCACATAGCGGCCATGGACGGGGATTTGCGCACCGGGCAGCGAATCGACGTACAGTTGCGGAGTGACCGCGCCGGCGATCGGCCCGAGCGCCGGGTAAAAGCGCTCGAACCCGTAAGCGCTTGCGCCGAGGGCAAGAATTGCCCCGGCAGCGATCAGATACCTGCGGCTGTGTGCGTTGGATGCAGCCATCGGACTCCCTCCAGATCGCACGCATAATGAACCGCTCGCGCAACGACCACAATCAGCGATTCCCCTGACCCGCCGGCGTCAGCCTTCGACCCATTGCTGACCCAAGCTCTTCTGGTACCTTGCCGTAACTGTTGGAGAGCGGGAGAATCCACGTTCAACTGCCGAAGCCGTTGCACGGATGGCGTCCCTTCGTCGGGGAAGTTGGCGTCATTGTTCTGGGCGTGCTGATCGCTCTCGCCGCACAGCAGCTAGTCGAGAACTTGGACTGGTATGAAAAGGTCGATGCGGCCGTCGCCGACATGAACAACGAGCTCGGTTCAGGGGACGGACCGGAAGCCTATGAACGCCTGGCTTTACACGATTGTGTCGCGCGGCATCTCGACAGCGTCCGCGAATTGGTAGAGCGCGGCGATCGCTCGGAGAGTCGGAAGCTTGTCGATCGGTTCTGGCTCCCAAATCGCACTTGGGACTCGCTTGCTCGTGATGCAGCAAACACCGCGGACGTGGCGGCGCACATGCCGCACCAGCGGATGCTTCAGTACCGCATTGCCTATGAAATGATACCCGACATGCAACGGCTCGCGGAGAAGGAGCTCGGCGATCTTGGACGCTTCCGCGCACTTCCAGCCAGCGGCGGTGAGCTCACTAGTGATGAAAAGCTTTCAGAGCTCGCCGCCGTTGAGGCGCTCAAACTCGACAATGACACGTTCGCGAGAGAATCCAGATTTGTCCTCCTGCGAATGAAGATGATGAACCTACGCCTGTCCAAGCGCTTCGTCGAACACCATGCTCGCGCCGCGCAGGCGCACTATGGCAATTGCGTTACCCCTCCTCGCCTCGGGTCAAACTCGTCAGGCCAAACAATCCTCGATTAGGCACGCCGCCGGACCGATAACGCAATGTCCGCTTTCCACCCCATCACCCAAAGCTGACATTGGCCGCTTACGGTCGAGAAATTGACGAGTCCTCGGCAGCTGCGGCGCGCTCTCGGTTTCTACCGATCTGGGGTGGTTGGCGCAGAGCTTCGATCTGTGCGGCAGTGTGAACTCCGCTATCGGTCACGATCTGCTCAACTACCCGCAGTCGCTGCTCGATCTCGCCAGTCTGCGCTGCGTATTGCGCAGCCTTTTCAGCGGCATTCATCGCTTCGATCTCGAGCTTCCTTTCCCGCAGCCTGAAGAAGCGATTGGCGATGTAGATGATCACGATCGCCGGAATGACGAATACGGTCATGAACGCGATGAACTCTCCGAGGCTCACACCCAGGTTCATAACTCGTACCTCCAGCTGTATTAAGCATATAACACGCACGGGGCCCGAGGCTCAAGCCACAACCGGGTGCCCGAGCTGTCCGCCCCCGCGCGCGAGCTGATGTATGCGGAGCGCGAGCTGCCTCGCCCTCCCGACAATCCCAGTCACTTGCGTGAGTGGACCATGGCGGAATTCAACCGGTTTGCCGGCCGGTACCTCGCGATCGAGCGGCACGAGCTGAGCAACAGGATCCAGGCAAGCAGCTGATTATCGCCAGGCCGCTGGGAAATTGAAAACTGCTCAGCGGCCGGTCATCGCGCGGCTCAGCTAAACGACATGCTCCTGATGGCCGTAGACGAGGATCGTCATGTACGCCTGCCGCGGCGCGGCGTGCGCGGTTGACGCGCTTGCCTGGAATTTCTCGGCCGACGCTTCCTTGCAGCCGTAATCCGGCTTCATTTCGCCGGACGCGGCGACGATCTGGCAGCCTTCGACCGTGCCCCTGGCGCCGATCGCCAGCGACATGACCTGCCGTCCAAGCAGCATGTCGCCCGTCGGCGGCTCATTGGCCTGGGGCTGCCAGCTCGGATTGAACCGCCGCTCGAAGGTCAGGCGGGTGTAGCTTTCCTTCGATCCGGTCGAGGTCTTGGCGACGGCTGCCTCGCTGGCCTCAACCTGGCAGTCCTTCGCCGTCTGCGGACCATTGCTGGATTCGAAGCGGCAGGACTTGGGCTGGCCGTCACCGGCGATGGTGACCGTCACCCGTTCCCACCAGGGCGAAGTTAAATCGAGGGTCGAAAGATTGGCGGTTGCTGCGGTTGCGATTGAGGTGACCGAAGCCAGTGCGAGAGCAAGCGTTGTGCGGAACACGTGTCACTCCTTCGTGCCCCGCCGCTCCGCCGGCAAAATGCCGATCCCACCTGACTCGCCAAACGCGCAAGTCGAGGTTTGTTTCAGTGCGGGTAGCGAGAAATCGTCCGGTCGCGGCCGCACCAAGCTGGCCGACCCCCCCGCGCCGCAAGTCGCCGCTAGCGGCCGAACAAGTTGATCATGAAGTATGCCGTGAACGGGGCAGGCGTGCCTTTCGCGTCCTTCTTCCTCGCATATTGCTTCGCGGTGATCAGACAGGCGCGGGAAAGCTGAGGAGGAATCGTGCCGGTTGTTTCGACGACCTTACAAGATGAGACTTTGCCCGCAACATCGATATCGAGGCGAGCCAGCTCCCGGCCGATGAACGTATCTGCGGGTGCCAGCGTGACGGTGGGTGATGCGCCCACGGAGAAGCGCTGCTCGATAACAATATCGGAAGCGGTCTTGGCGCGTCCCGGTAGGGAGGCCGGAATGCCTGCAACATAGGGAGGGCATCGAGTTGCTCCGGCACGGTCACTCTCGGCGGCGCCGCCCAATTCCGTCCGGCATGACGGGTAATCGTTCTGCCATCCGCTGACGATCCAGCGAACCATGTAAGGATCGCTCGTCTCGCCTTCGTCATCGTCGCCGATCGCCCAGTGAATGCTCTGTTGGTACGTCGATGTCACCGGCACACCGCTGGCATCCCGTGCCGGGGTGAATACCGCTCGCAGCCAAACCACTCGGCAGGTTTGCGCATCGAGCGCGGGGAACCCCGAAGACGACGTGACCATGCAATCGCTCACGGCGCCTTTCGGATCGACGCGCACGAGCACTCCGACGCTTCCTTCCTGATTAAGATCGAGCGCGTCTGGCGGATAATCATCCGCCGTAAAGATGCCTGTCAGCGAGCCCCCAACCGGAGAGGGATTTCCGAGGGCCGACGGCCCGGGGCTGATACTGACGGTAAGGGCAAGCAAGGCTGACAGCACGCGCAACTCCATCGCTCGGGCGCATGAACGTTATCAAATGAGCCGCGAACAACCGTGCGGGCGAACCCGCGCAAGTTCCAGCCCTAGCCCAAGACTGACCGGCGTTACGTCAAGCGGTCGAGGCGCTCCATCAGCGGCGGGAGCTCGCGATTTTCAAGTGAGGCGTCTGTGGCTGATTGCCAAGGGCCACCGCCTCATCGGGCGGCTAATGGGGCGTGAGTGCCTCGCCAGCCCCTAATAGAAATGGGGGCCGGCATTGCTGCCAGCCCCCACTGCGCCGAGCGAAGGATATGCCGGTGTTCGGTCTACCTGGTCCCGCTCCTCGAAAGGTTTGGCACCCCGCTTCTCGATCCTGGCTCACCAGCTCAGGCGTCGCTTTCCATCGTACCGCTCTCTCCGAAGAGAAGCCCTGACTTCTACTTGACTGCGCCTCCCGAAGGTTCGCTTGTCTTTCGATGTCCAGCCTGTCCGTTGAGAACCCAACTTCCTGAACTCAAATCTTGCGACCTGCGTCCTGAAACCTACGTCCTCGTCCGGTCAAAACCGTCCGATGTTCCGCGGCCCTTCTTGGGGTAACCACTCTTGCGTCCCGCTTTGCTCACCGAAGTTCCAAAGAACCCCAGGAGCCGCGTCGCGCGAGAGGCAATCACCTCTTCCGGCGCCTCTTCCCGACTGGCCCGAGTAGAACCCGAAAGTTCTTCCCATTCCTGCCGGCGGAGATCGGTTCTTCTGCCCCTTCCTCGCCCTTGTTGCCGTTGCCGGCCTTTCCGGGGAGACTGGGACTTCCGCCCCGATCACTTGAAGACCATGCACCTTCGTTCCAAGTCGCGGAAGCAAAATTTTCGGTAACAAGCCTGTGGATAACGGGGATATCGGGAACAACAATTGGAACCTTTCCGAAACCGTCGGTTGAGTTGCCGATCCGTTCTCCTATCCCTACCTCGGGCAAGTGCCTAAATCGCCTGCATTAAGTCCCGAGCCCGCCTATTTGCAGGGCCTGAACCCGCCTCAGCGGGACGCTGTCCTGGCGACCGAGGGCCCAGTGCTCGTCCTCGCGGGCGCAGGCACCGGAAAGACCGCCGCACTAACGGCGCGACTCGCTCACCTCATCGCAACTCGCAAGGCGTGGCCGAGCCAGATCCTGTCGGTCACCTTCACCAACAAGGCCGCGCGCGAGATGCGCGAGCGCGTGGGGAAGCTGTCCGGCGGAGCGCTGGAGGGGATGCCGTGGCTCGGCACGTTCCACTCGGTCGCCGCGAAGATGCTTCGCATCCATGCCGAGCTGGTCGGTCTCCACTCCAACTTCACGATTCTCGACACCGACGACCAGCTGCGCGTGCTCAAGCAGCTGATCCAGGCCGCCAACCTCGACGAGAAGCGCTGGCCTGCGCGCCAGCTCGCCAGCCTGATCGACCGCTGGAAAAATCGCGGCTGGACACCGCAGCAGGTCGACGCCGGCGAATCTGAAGCCTTCGCCGCCGGCCGCGGCGCGGAACTCTATGCGCAGTATCAGGAGCGTCTCAAAACCCTGAATGCCTGCGACTTCGGCGACCTGCTGCTCCACATGCTGGTGATCTTCCGCCGCCACTCGGACGTGCTCGAAGGCTATCGCGACCGCTTCCGCTACCTGCTCGTCGACGAATATCAGGACACCAACCAGGCCCAGTACGAATGGCTGAAGCTCCTCGCCGAGCCGCGCCGCAATCTCTGCTGCGTCGGCGACGACGACCAGTCGATCTACAGCTGGCGGGGCGCGGAAGTCGCTAACATCCTTCGCTTCGAAAAGGACTTCCGCGGCGCGAAGACCGTCCGGCTCGAACAGAACTACCGCTCGACCTCGCACATTCTCGCAGCCGCCGACGGCCTCATCTCCCACAATGCCGGCCGACTCGGCAAGTCGCTTTGGACCGACGCCGGCGAGGGGGAAAAGGTCCGCGTCATCGGCGTCTGGGACGGCCCCGAGGAAGCGCGGCGCGTCGGCGAGGAAGTCGAGTCCCACATGCGGAGCGGCGGCTCGCTCGACGACGTCGCAATCCTCGTCCGCGCCCAGTTCCAGACCCGCGAGTTCGAAGAGCGCTTCATCGCGATCGGCCTGCCCTACCAGATCATCGGTGGCTTCCGCTTTTACGAACGCGCCGAGATCCGCGACGCGATCGCCTACCTGCGCCTCATCATCCAGCCGGCCGACGACCTCGCGTTCGAGCGGATCGTCAATCAGCCCAAGCGCGGCATCGGCGACAAGGCGCTGGCGACCATTCACGCCCACGCCCGCGCCATGCAACAACCGCTCCTCCTCGCCGCGGCCTCGATCCTCGGCACCGACGAGCTCACGCCACAGGCGCGCCGCAGCCTGACGAATTTCGTCGCCGACATCGCCCGCTGGCGAGAGATGTCGGCCACCCTGTCTCACCCTGAGCTTGCGCGGATCATGCTCGACGAGAGCGGCTACACGGCGATGCTCCAGGCCGACCGCTCGGCCGAAAGCGCGGGCCGTCTCGAGAACCTCGCCGAGCTCACGCGCGCGATGGAAGAATATGAATCGCTCCAGGCCTTCCTCGAGCACGTCAGCCTCGTCATGGACAACGACGAGTCCCGCCAGGGCGAGCGCGTCACCATCATGACCATTCACGCCGCGAAGGGCCTGGAGTTCGACATCGTCTATCTCGCCGGCTGGGAAGAAGGCGTCTTCCCGTCGCAGCGCGCGCTCGACGAAGGCGGCCTTGCCAGCCTCGAGGAGGAACGGCGCCTCGCCTACGTCGCGATCACCCGTGCCCGGCGCCGCGCGACGATCATCCACGCCGCCAATCGCCGGATCTACGGCCAATGGACCAGCAGCATCCCGAGCCGCTTCCTCGCCGAACTGCCGAAGGCGCACATCGAGGAAGAGACGACGATGACCGGCGGCGAAAGCCTGTGGCGCGCCCAATGGTCCGAACGAGCCGATCCCTTCGCCCACCTCGGCCCGGCCCAATCGATGCGCGCCAGCACCCGCGGCCCCGGCTGGCAGCGCGCCAGCCGCGACGGCCGCTTCAATGCGCAGCCGCAGCGCGTCATCGAAGCCCGCGCATCCGCAGTGTCGCTAGGCAATCAGGGCCGCACCGACCTCTCGCTGGGCCAGCGTGTCTTCCACGGCAAGTTCGGCTACGGCACGATAGCTGCGATCGAAGGCAACAAGCTCGAGATCGACTTCGAACATTCCGGACGGAAGAAGGTACTCGACAGCTTCGTCAGCGCGGGGTGACGGGGCGGCCCCCGCGGATGCGAGCCGCCCCTGTGCGTTATGACGCCTTGTTGGCGTCGTACGTCATCGTGGAATCGTTGCGCTTATCTACCGAGGTGACGTGCATCTTGCCGTCGGCACCGATGGTGATGGTCGTGACCGACACCACCTTGCCGTCGCGCTTGTCGGTTTCCTCATAGCTGTTGTCGCCGACCTTCTTGACCGAGGCCGTCGTGCCCGCCGTATCGCCCTTGATGGGCGTGTCGGTCCCATCGAGCTTCGCGTCGTAGCCCTGTCCGGCTGGCGAGGTCATGTGAAGCATGCCCGCATCGCCGTTGTAGGTGACCGTGAGCGCCTCGTCGTTGATGTTCGAATATTTGTCCGGCTTCCACGAACCCGAAATCGCGTGCGCTCCGGCTGGCGCCGGTCCCGCCCGGGTCTCGACGAAGCTGCCCTTCACCGGCGGCGCATTAGGCGTTGAGCTGTCTGTAAAGTCGATCGTCAGCGTATTGCCGTCGCTCGAAACGCTATACTTGCTGATGCCCGTTACAGCCGTGCCCTTCTTGGCGGTGCGAGTGACGTTGTGATCGTCGTCGACCTTGACTGACATGCTGTCCGCATAGGGTCGGGTGACCGGGTGGAACGCACCGTCCGCTGCAAGCGCGATCGGCGGCGTGCAGGTCGGACAGGAGAACTGCCCGTCCTTCAATAGGAGCTGATCAGGCTTCTGATCGATTTTGACCGTCGCAAGGTCAGCCTTCCACGTCCCGTTAATTCCGTCGCCCGCCGCGGCTGTCGCATTCCCGCTGGTCTCGTTTGCGGCTTCGTTGCCGCTTACCGTCGTCTGCCTGCAGGCCGAAAGCGCGAGCAGTGATGCGGCGGCCATCGCCACCGTGATCGTCCTGTGCATTGAAAAGGCTCCCCGTTTCTCCGCCACGACCCGTCACCATTGGCGGGTTGGTGGGCCGGCGGCGCCGTCATGCGCGCAACCTGTTGGATGACGGTGTCGTCAGGCGGCGGAGATAATCACCGTTAACAGTTGTTGGCAAGCCAGTGACAACGCTTAATTAACAGCCCGCGCTGGACGGCTGGCAAGCTCCAACGGGCATGGCTAGAGCGCCAGCATGATCGACCAAGGCATGAATCTCGCCATTCGCGATGACCCCGCGCAGAACCGGTTCGAGGCGGATCTTGGCGACGGCACCTTCGCGATCGCGGAATACGAGCTGTTCCCCGACCGGATCGCCTTCACTCACACCGAAGTGCCGCCCCGGCACGAGGGCCACGGCATTGGCTCGCAGCTGATCCGCTTCGCGCTCCGCTCTGCGCGTGACCGGGGACTGAAGGTCATCCCGGTCTGCCCCTTCTTCGACGCCTACATCCGCAAGCATGCGGAAGAGCAGGACCTGCTCACGCCATCTTGGCGGGAGAAACTCGGACTGAGCTGAGCGTCAGCTGTAGGTCCGGTCGCGCTCCTCCTCGGGAACGCCGTCACCTTCCACTGGCGTTCGTCGCTTTAAACCTGCGTCCCGGCGATCTTGCCGACGCCATACGTGATCGCCATCGCCAGCAGCCCGCCGGCAACATTGCGCGCAACCGACGGACCTACGGCAAAATGGCCGAGCCGTGCCGAGATCACGCCGGTCAATGCCATCGCTACCACGACCGCGATCCCCGCGACCCATATCTCCGTCGACTGCGGTGACAAGAGCATGGCGAGGATCGGCACCAGGCCGCCAATCGTGAATGCAACGAACGAGGCGAAGGCGGCTGCCCAAGGATTGGTGACTGCCTCGGGGTCGATGCCAAGTTCGGCGCGGGCGTGGACCGACAGCGCATCCTTGGCGGTCATCTGCCGCGCGACATCCTTCGCGAGCGCAGGCTCGACCCCGCGCTGTTCGAAGAGTCGCGCCAGCAGGTTCAGCTCCCGCTCCGGATCCTCCTCGAGATCTCTCTTCTCGCGTGCCAGCTCGGCGCGTTCGATGTCGCGTTGCGTCGACACCGACACATATTCGCCAGCAGCCATCGACAAGGCGCCGGCGGCAATCGCGGCGATCCCCGCGAGCATGATCGTCGCGTGGCTCGCTGAGGCGCCCGCGACGCCGAAGATGATCGCCGCCGTCGAGACTACGCCGTCATTGGCGCCGAGCACGCCGGCCCGCAGCCAATTCATGGTGCTTAGGATCCGGCCGCTCTCGGTCTCGATAACAGCGGAGGGTGGCTGATCGCTCACGGATCAGAGTCCTCGCCCAGCGTCCAGGCCGGAGGATCGCTCGCCGGGAAGGATTCAATGTCGGCTTCCTCGACCAGGCTGTCGCGATCGACAGCGCCTTGAAGGTCGGTGGATTGCGACTTGGAACGGAGCCATCGCACGACCGCGAACACGCTCGTGCCGGCAGCGATTGCGGCGATCGCGGTCGTGATCTTTCGTGCCATCGGGATCTGCATAGCACGTCCAAAAGGCTGACGTCCGCACGCCTCCGAAAAGAGAAACAACGGTGGGCCGAGGAACTCGACTTCGGGTTCGATGCATTTTCGCAGCAAAAGTCAACAACGAATTTCAGGTGTGAAATGAGGCGTCTAAGCGTTGTGCTCGCGTTTGCGGGCATGTGTACACTTGAGCTCACGGCGGCGGCCTCGCCGGCGCTCGCGCTCGAAACCTACGAAGCCAAGATGGAGGCCAGCGATGCCGCGTCCCAGGCGCGTATCGACATGGTCGAGGTGTTCGGTCCGAAGATGCTGCGGCCCGGCCAATATCTGTGGCGCGACGTTCCTGCCGAAGCCGGTGCGGAGCGGGTTGTCGTCAGCCTCTCCGATCAGCTCGCCTACGTCTATCGCGGCGACACGCTGATGGCGGTCACGACGATCTCGAGCGGCAAGGACGACAAGCCCACTCCGACGGGCATCTTCTCGGTCCTCGAGAAGAAGCCGATGTACCGTTCGAAGAAATACGACAATGCGCCGATGCCGTTTGCCGCAATTCTTCGATCCGGTACGGGATTCGCGCTCCACGCGGGCTCCAATCCGGGATGAACCGGCCAGCCACGGCTGCGTCCGCCTGCCGGCGCCGTTCGCCAAGAAACTCTACTCGGTCACCGACGTCGGAACGCCGGTTTATATCGGCGCGTAACCAGCCGAGAGGGCCGCGCCGCGCGTTGGCGCGGCCCCTGTCGCCGAGCTGGCCTTTGGGGTCGGAGAGTCCCGATTACGCACAGTCCCTTGAAGCGAAATTGCATTTACCACATTGTTAAACGGTAATTTTGAACCGAGCGCGACTGTAGCGTTGTTGCTGGCAAAAGAGCTTTAAAGGTTTCCGAAGTGAAAAACTGGATCCTGGCCGGCGCCGCGCTTGCGGCGCTGACGGCCCTGCCTGCGCCTGCCCTTTCGGCGGCAGCGGCAACCAATCCGGAGCTTCCCGCGGCCGGTGCGGTTTCTGGCGACCAGGCTGTCGGCGCTTTTTATGCATCGCGCGGCGGCGCGCCTTTGTGGCTGCGCAGCGGCGTCAGAGCAGCGGCGGCGACCGCACTCATCGAAGTCCTGCAGAAGGCGTCGCTCGATGGCCTGCCGAGCGGTCCCGCGATCGCGCTTCAGGCTCAGTCCCTGATGGCGCGCGCAAGCACCGGCGATGACACGCGGCAATCGCACAGGCCGATCATCTGCTCTCGACCGCCTGGGTTCTCTACGTCCAGGCGCTCCAACGGCCGCCGGCCGGCATGACCTATGCCGACAAATGGGTTACGCCCGCACCAGGACACACCTGCGCAAATCCTCGCGAAGGCAGCGGCGGCTCCGTCGCTGGCAGCCCACGTCCGGTCCGTTTCCGAACGTCAATCCGATTTACGCCGAGCTTCGCGACGCGGCCTGGTCGGCCATGCAGGCGAACGGCGGCACGCCTCGATCCGCGCGTGCTCACGAGCCTCGAGCGGGTGCGCGATATGCCGTTCCAGAAGCGCTACGTCATCGTCGATGCCGGCGGGCGCCAAGCTCTACATGATCGAGGACGGCCGCATCGCCGACACGATGAAGGTCATCGTCGGCAAGGCGGACCCTTCCACCCAAACGCCAATGCTCGCGAGCACCATCTACTACGCGACGCTCAATCCCTACTGGCACGTCGCGCCCGAGCTCATTCGCTCACTGATCGCGCGCAACGTGCTCGAGCCAGGGCGTCGGCTATCTCAATCGGCAGCGGCTATCAGGTCATGCCGGCCGATCGCGACGGACGACAGCCTGCTCGATCCGACGAAGGTCGATTGGCACGCGGTCGCGGACGGGCGCGCGCGATGGTGCGGGTCCGTCAGCTTCCGGGCCCGGCGAACTCGATGGGTCAGCTCAAGTTCGGCTTCCCCAACGCGGACGACATCTATCTGCACGACACGCCCGTCGAAGACGGCGTTCAACTCAGACGACCGAAGCCTCAGCCACGGCTGCATCCGGCTCGAAGATGCTGAGCGCCTCGGCCGCTGGCTACTCGGCGCGCGATCCGCAGGCAACATCCGACGAGCCCGAGCAGCATGCGCTGCTGCCGACGCCGGTGCCGATCTATCGTCACCTACCTGACGGCGCAGGCGAAGGACGGTCAGCTGGCGTTCGTCGACGACGTCTACGGCCGCGACACGCAGCGCCTCGCGCAGATCGCGTCGATGGCGAACTAAGCCTGCGCTCAGCGGCAAGCTTAATGTAGCTGTACGCCGTTCGCGTCCGGCCGGCGGCAGCCGCCCGCCGCGGATGTTCACCTGGATTGCCGGATAGAGCAGCTTGGGGACTTTCAGCGTCGCGTCGCGGGCTGCGCGCATGGCGACATAATCTTCTTCGGCTACACCGCCGCCGACATGGACGTTCCGGTCGAGTTGCTCGCCGACGGTCGTCTCCCACGCGAACACCTCGCGGCCGGGCGCCTTGTAGTCGTGGCACATGAACAGCCGCGTCTCGCGCGGTAGCGAAAGGATCCGCTGCATCGACCGGTAAAGCTGCCGCGCATCGCCGCCGGGGAAGTCGCAGCGGGCGGTGCCATAGTCCGGCATGAACATGTGTCGCCGATGAACACGCGCATCGCCGATCCGGTAGCTGACGCAGGCCGGGCGTATGGCCGGGTGTCGCGATCACTTCGATCTCGAGCCCGCCGAGCGGAAGCTTGTCGCCGTCCTCCAGCAGCGATCGAAGTCGCCGCCGTTTGGCTTCATGTCGTCGGCGCCGAACTTCGGCGCCAAAGACCTCTTGGACCTCCCGAATGCCGGCGCCCGCGCCGAGCTTCGCCCCAGTCTGCTCCCGGACATGATTGCCCGCCGACAAATGGTCGGCATGGGCATGGGTTTCGAGCATCCAAACGATTTGACAGGCCGGCAGCATCGGTGTCGGCAAGGATCCGGCCGGCCGCCTCGTTGTCGATCTTGCCGCTGACCGGGTCGAAACCGAGCACCGGATCGATGATCGCAGCCTCGCCGGTCGCCGGATCGGCAACCAGATAGCTGACGCTGTTCGTGGCCTCGTCGAAGAAGGCCTGGATGCGCGGCGTTCGTGCGGCCGTCACGTTCGGCAAGCCGTCCTCGACCGCCCCGGATTGCATCGCGCTTAGTTGGTGCCTAGCCCAGCGCCGGCCGCTTCGCCGTAAAGTGCAGCGCGCCCCGCGTGGAGCGATGCGAGCTCCTCATGCCGGCGGCGGACGTCCGGATCGCTCGCGAGCCCTGCCATCTCGCGGCAATGCCGCTCACGTTCGCGGTGATAGACGTGGTGCTCGTCACTCATTGCGCCCTCTGCCCTCTTACAAGCGGCAGCGGCCGGGTTTCCCTGTAGCGACTGTCCGGGGCGCAATGCCTGCAAATGAACCTGCGCCCGTACCGGCGATATACCATCGGTTACGGGCGCGAAGCGAATCCTGCGGAAAACCGCGCGCCACCAACATTTCGACTTAACCGAGGTTACAAGGGGTCTCAGACGGACACTTCGTCCATCGTCGTGAGCTCGGGCTGAGGCACGCCGGTTGCCTTGTAGCTTGCGGTCAGCTCCTTCTTGCGGGCCGCGAGCTGCTCCCCAAGGCTATCGAGGTCGATCTTGCCCTTGCGCGCCTGGCGAACAGCCGCCTGCCTGCTCCTCTTCCTCGACGTGGTGCTCGATTTCCTCCTGGAGCACCTTCACCTTGGCGTCGAAATATTCGTCGTCCGCGCCGTTCGCCGGCTTCGATCTCAGCAATCAGCAACTTAGCCGCGTCATGCTCGACGTAGCTTTCCTTGAGCAGGTCCTCTTCGACCTTACCCTCGCAGGCCGGGTAGAAGATCTCTTCCTCGATGGACGCGTGGACCGAAAGCTCGAGGCATATCTGCTGGGCGAGCTTTTCCTTGCGGCCGTCGCCCTTCGCGCCTTGGAACTCCTTGAACAGCTTCTCGACCGTGCGATGGTCTTCCTTAAGCAGCGAGATCGCATCCTGGGATTTGGTACTGGCCATTGGCATCCTCCTGTTTTGAAAGAGAAACCAACGGTAGCGCCTGGTTGTTCCTGAGCCACGAGCGCCACACGGCACACCTGAAACGCGCAGGAATCGAGGAGAAAGCGGGAGGCGAAAAGCCGCTAGCGGCCCCGCGCCTTCCTGTGCCTTGGCGCATCCGCGGAATCGCCGCTTCCGCTCTCGATCTCAGAATCCGCGGTTGCGATTTCCTGGGTATTCACGCCAGGTTTCGAGTTGAGCTCGAGCCAGTCGCGGAACGGCAGGTGATAGATCATATCCATCACCTCGAACTCCAGCCCGCCCGGCTGCCACGTATCGCTGTTCCACAGCGCGACGACGCCGCTCCTCTTCACCGGATCGAACAGGATGAAGGAGCGATAGCCGCGGATTCCGCCGCGATGGCCGATGATGCGGTGCCCGGCATAATCGTAGCTGCGCCAGCCGTAGCCGTACCATGCGGTCCCGAGCTCGCTCGAGGAACTTGCGCAGCCGCCCGCGCTCGGTCGGAGTGACGACGTAAGGCGCGTGGATCGTATCGAGCACCTTGGCGTCGAGCACGTCGGGCATTTCGCCCATCTGCGCTTCCATCCACAGCGCCATGTCCTTGATGTTGCTGTTGATGCCGGCAGCGCCGGGGACCTTGTAGTAGGTGTCGACGATCGGCTCCGGCCGTCGGCCTGCGCTGTGCGGCTTGGCCCAGCTGGCATTCGACTGGAGCCCGGCCATCGACACGCTGCCGCTGCTCATTCCGATCGGGTTGAACAGATAGCGCTTGACCGCCTGCTCATAGGGCAGGCGCGTGACGCGACTGACCATCTCGCTCGAAGCGTCGTAGGCGACGTTCTGGTACGACCAGCAGGTGCCCGGCAGGCAGGTCGCGCTCAGCTCCGACAGGCTTGCTCGCAGCAAGCTCGGGTCCTGGCCTTCCTCCAGCTTGTTGTCATAGGCGTTCCGGTAGAGCCCGAGGCGGTGCGAGAGCAGGTCGCCGACCGTTGCCCGATATTCATTGCCTGCAGGCAGCTTGAGGTCTGGCGCGTAATTCGCGACCGGCGCCTGAAGGTTGATCTTGCCCTGCTCGGCGAGCTTGGTGACCATCGTCGCCGCAACGCCCTTCGACGTCGATGCCCAGCGGAACACCGTCTCCGGCGTCACCGAGTCTCCCGACCCCGCCAGCGTCTCACCGTAACCCTTGAGAAAGGTGATGCGGCCGTTCTCGACCACGCCGACGGCCATGCCAACCATAGCCGGCTTGGTCATGAGCTGGCGGATGCGGCTGTCGAGTAGCGGATAGTCAACGTCGCGACGTGATTCCGTCGACAATGATGCGAGCTTGAAATGGGCCTTCGCGACCCGCGCCGCCGTTTGATCCGGGCTCGAATGCGGGCGCATGGCGAGAAGTACGCCGCCTATCAGCAAAACACCCGCGCCGATGGCGATCTTATTGCTAGTCTTCAATTTATTGCCACTCCCCACCCGATACCGGTGTGACCTGCAGCGGCGACGCGCTCAACGCATGCCTGACCGTAGTTGCGCCAAAGCGATGGGGCGGCGGGACGAACGGCATTCTGGCGTTCAACGCACTGCTCGCCTAAAGGCGCCCTATGCGATTTCTTTCGACCCTGTTCTGGGTCCTGCTGGCCGTGATTGTCGTCCTGTTCGCCAGCCGGAATTGGAACGACGTCACGCTGAGCCTGTGGGGCGACATTCAGGCGGACGTGAAAATCCCCGTGCTGCTGCTGATCGTGTTCCTGATCGGCTTCCTGCCCCTTGGCTGATCATGCGCGCAAGGCTGTGGTCGCACCGCCGTCGCCTTGAGGCAATCGAGCGCCAGCAGGTTACGGCGCCTGCTCCGGTCGTCGAGGAAGAAAGCCCGGTCATATGAAGCCCATTTTCGTTGCCATCGACACACCCGATCTCGAGCACGCCGTCAGCATCGCGAAAGCCGTACGCGATGAAGCTGGCGGCGTGAAGCTCGGGCTCGAGTTCTTCTCCGCGCAAGGCCCAGACGGCTACCGGCGGATCGCCCAGCTCGGGCTCCCAATTTTCCTCGATCTCAAGCTTCACGACATTCCGAATACCGTCGCCAAGGCTGTCGCGGCGCTCGCGGCGCTGCAGCCAGCGATCCTGACCGTACATGCAGCGGGTGGCCGCGAGATGCTCTCGGCAGCGAAAGCCGCAGCCCCGGCGAGGACCAAGGTGGTTGCCGTCACGTTGCTCACGAGCCTGGATGAGAGTGACCTGCGCGATATCGGCGTCCACGGCTCTCCCGACGATCAGGTCGCGCGCCTGGCGTGGGTCGCTCGGGACTCAGGTGTGGACGGGATCGTTTGCTCGGGCGCGGAAATGGCTGCCGCCAAGGAGGCATGGCCCGAGGCGTTCTTCGTCGTTCCCGGCGTCCGGCCCTCCGGTGCCGACGTTGCCGACCAGAAGCGCGTCGTCACGCCACGTCGCGCATTGGACGATGGCGCGTCCGTCCTGGTCATTGGCCGGCCGATCACGGGCGCGGCAGATCCTGCCCAGGCAATCCGCGAAATCGCCGCGAGCCTGAAGAAAGAGACGATCGCATGAGTTGGCTTAGCCGAGTCCGAAGCGGGATTCCGTTCCTGCCCAAGCGCCAGACCGTCGAGAACCTCTGGCACAAGTGTATCAAGTGCGGGACGATGGTCTTCGTCAAGGAATGGGAAGAGAATTACAGCGTCTGCCCACGCTGCGATTTCCACGACCGTATCGGCCCGCCGAAGCGTTTCGAGCAATTGTTCGATGCCGCCGAATATGAGCTGTTGCCCACGCCTGAAGTCCGCGAGGACCCGCTGCGCTTCCGGGACACCAAGCGCTATACGGACCGGTTGAAAACCGCTCGAGCCGCGACCGACGAACGCGACGCGCTGATCAATGCGCGAGGCAAGCTCGATGGAAGCAGCGTCGTGATCGGCGTCCAGGACTTTGCCTTCATGGGCGGATCGATGGGTATCGCCGTCGGTGCAGCTTTTCTCGCCGGCGTCCGCGCGGCAATCGCAGATCACACGCCCTACATCCTGTTCACCGCAGCCGGCGGCGCACGGATGCAGGAGGGCATCCTCTCGCTGATGCAGATGCCGCGCACGACCGTGGCCCTGGCCGAGCTCAAGGAGGCCGGACTGCCCTACATCGTCGTTCTGACGGACCCGACCACCGGCGGTGTCACCGCGTCTTACGCAATGCTCGGCGACGTCCAGGTCGCGGAGCCAGGCGCCCTCATCGGCTTCGCCGGCCAGCGCGTCATCGAGCAGACCATCCGCGAGAAGCTGCCGGAAGGGTTCCAGCGCGCGGAATATCTCCTCGAGCATGGCATGATCGATATGGTCGTTCACCGCGCCCAGCTGAGAGAGAAGCTCGCGCTGCTGGTGTCCTACCTTGCGCCGGAGGCGAAGGAAGCGGCCTGATGGCCGACTTCGCGCGCTCGACCCATCCTGACGTTCAGGCGCAGCTTGACCGTCTCTCCAAGCTGTCGCCCGCCGGCGACCGCCTGGGGCTGGAGCGCATCTTGGAGCTGCTCGAGCGGCTCGATCGTCCTCAGGATCGGCTGCCGCCCGTTTTTCATGTCGCAGGCACCAACGGCAAAGGCTCGACGGTCGCCTTCCTCCGCGCCGCGCTCGAGGCGAGCGGCCACGAG
Source organism: uncultured Alphaproteobacteria bacterium (assembly GCA_963754245.1). GTDB lineage: Bacteria > Pseudomonadota > Alphaproteobacteria > Sphingomonadales > Sphingomonadaceae > Sphingomicrobium. The sequence continues at coordinate 121,095 of CAVWET010000012.1, read as the reverse complement.
GTTCACGCCTTCACGAGCCCGCACCTGGTCCGCTTCAACGAGCGAATCCGCGTCGCCGGCCGGCTGATCGATGACGACGATCTCGCCGCGTTTCTGACCGAGGTCCTCGACGCAAGCGCCGGCATCGAACCCAGCTTCTTCGAAGTCGCAACCGCGGTAGCGCTGGTCGCCTTCGCCCGCACTCCAGCTGACGCCTGCATCCTCGAGGTCGGGCTCGGCGGGCGCCTCGACGCGACGAACGTCGTTGACCGTCCGCTGATCACCGGCATCGCCAACCTCGCGCTCGATCATCAGCAATTCCTCGGCCACGGCCTGACCGACATCGCGGCGGAAAAAGCGGGCATCGCCAAGCGCGACGTTCCCCTGATTACGCAGCTCTATCCGCCCGCGGTCGCCAGCCGCATCAACGAGATCGCGCATGAGAAAGGCGCCATCTGGTTGCCGCGCGGGGCCATCTGGGATGCGATCATCCGCCAGGGCACGCTGCGCTACGTCGACGAGCAAGGCATGCTCGACCCGCCATTGCCGCGGCTGCGAGGCCGTCATCAGGGAATGAACGCGGGGCTGGCGGTCGCAATGCTCCGCCATCAGCAGGATTTGCACGTGCCGCCGTCGGCTCTGAACGCGGCGATGGGCTGGGCTGACTGGCCGGCAAGGCTTCAGCGCCTCGCGCCGGGACCGCTCGTGGGGAGCCGCGAGGTGTGGCTCGACGGCGGCCACAATCCGTCGGCCGCCCGGCAGGTGGCAGCCTACGCCAGACACCATTTCGATGACAGCAAGCCGCTGCACATGATCTTCGCCAGCCTGGCGACGAAGGATCCGCCCGGGATGATCGAACCGTTCAAGGACATGATCGCACGCGTGCACACCGTCGCCATCCCCGACCACGCGAGCTTCGCGCCCGGCGACCTAAGCGAAATCGCGCAGGATCTCGGCTTCAAGGCCGAAGCGCACGACAGCGTTGAGGAAGCGCTTGGCGCCATTCCGCAGGACGCCCGCGTGTTGATCTTCGGTTCGCTCTATCTCGCCGGGCAGGTCCTCGCAGCGAACGATCAGGTGCCGGACTAGGCTTTCGCCGGTTGGTCGACCTTCGGCGCAGTGTCCTGCTCGGCACGCCGTCCCTCGTTGGCAACACGCATCCACTCCAGGATCACGAACAGAACCGCGAAAGCCCCTGCGGCCGCAGTCCAGCGGAAGACGGTCGCGTAGCCGTAGGTATCGAAGGCCTCGCCCGCGATCCCCCGTCCCAGTGAACCGATCAGGAAAGTCAGGGAGGACAGCAACGCATATTGGACAGCAGTGAACCGCCTGCTGACGATGCCGGACAGGTAGGCAACGAAGGATGCGCCGGCGATACCGGTTGATATGTTCTCGTACGAGATGGCGAGTAGCAAGCGCACCATGCGCTCGTCGAAGCCGAACAGTCCAAAGAGCTGGGTCAGACCGATCGCCCCCGCCACAGCGTCGAGGTTAGCGCCACCCCCGGCGAGGTCGGCGTAAACGAAGTTGCCGAACACCGGCAGGATCGCGCCGATGAGGATCGTGGGGAGTCGCCCGATCCGCGCGAAAAGATAGCCGCCCAGCGCGATACCGAGCATGGTCATGAAGATGCCAAACACCTTCGACGCGAACGCCACCTCGTCCTTCGAATAGTGAAGGAAGTCGAGGTAGAAGGGAAAGGCGAAGCTCGACCAGATGTTGTAGCAAAGCGTGTAGGTCAAGATCAGGCCGAGCACGATGAGCACCCCCCAGCCGAGGCGGGCGGACAGCTCTCCCAGGGGCGCGACGAGCGCGACGTACAGGTGGTTGAGCGCATTCCTGCCGGGCGTGTGCCGATGGTCCGCCTTGCTCAACACATGGCGCTTGTGCGCTCGCATCCAGTTGATCAGCGAGGACACGATCAGCGGCACGATCACCGTCGCGAAGATGATCCACGGTCCATAAAGTTTGGTGAAATCGGCCACCGACGGCTGCTTGCCCCCTGGTGCGGTTGTCAACATCGAGACCATGAAATGGCCGATCGTGAAAATAGCCCAGGCCCAGCTGATGCCGACGATGGCCAGGGCCGCGGCGCGGGCCTTCGGTTCCAGCGCGCCCGGTTCCTCCAGCTCCTTATGCAGGACGTCAGTGTCCGGTCGAGGAGTGTCAGGCGCCTGGAGCGCAACGATCACCATCAGTGCGATGAGTCCGCCCATCAGCAGGTAGACCAGCGACCAGCTCATCCGCGCGGCGAGCACAAGCGCGAGCGCTCCGCCGACGATGGATGCGATGCGGTAGCCGAACTGGTAGATGGCAGAGAGAAGTTCGACTGGTGTCTGCTCATCCGCGACATCGATCCGCCAAGCGTCGACGGCAACATCCTGCGTCGCCGACGCAAGCGCGGCGATCACAGCAAAGATCGCGAAAGTGCCGATATTCGTCGCCGGGTTGGTCGCGGCGAGACTGGCGAAGGCAGCGATCATCACCGCTTGGCAAAGCACGATCCAGCTCTTCCGCCGCCCGACGCGCTCAAGGATCGGCAATGGCAGCCGGTCAACAACCGGCGACCACAGGAACTTGAAGCTATAGGAAAGCCCGATCCACGACAGCACGCCGATGGTCGCGAGATTGATCTTCGCTTCGCCGAGCCAGGCATTCAGCGTGCCGATCAGCAGCGCGTAAGGCAGACCAGACGAGAATCCGAAAGGCCAGCATGGTCGACGATTTGCGCGTCGACAGCGCCGCCCTGAGCAATTTCCATCCCTTTGGACGCTGAGCTGCCACCGTTCCCCTCCCAGGCTGCTTGATCGAGCTTTAGCTTGGTTTCACGACCTGCCTAGCCCCGCGATGAACGGCCGTAGCGTCAGCCCTCCTCGTCGCCGATTATGTAGAGCTCGACGCCCTTCGGAACTTTGATCTTGTGGCCCTGCAGATGGCGATCGATGCATTCGATGGCCTTGCACAGCTGGCGCTCCGTGTACGGCTTGCGCACGCAACCGATCGCGATCTCGTGCGCGCCCTCATAGTGGTGGCCGGTCGCGAACAAGGTCGGGACGCCTCGCTCCTTCGCGGCGCGGGCAAGCTCGATGCCGGTCCGGTCGCCGCGCAGGCGAACGTCGCTGAGGATGAGATGCACCTCTTCGCGGTCCAGCACGTCCAGTGCTTCATCGAGGTCGTCGACGGTCGCGACGACCACGTAACCGGCGTCACCGAGCGTATTTTCATTGTCGAACGCGGTCAGCGGCTCATCCTCAACGATGAGGATCCGCTTGACGACCTGCTTACGCTTCCCGAACAGCATCTTTACTCCAACCTATGACTTCGCCCCCGAAACAACCCAAGCAACGAACCAAGCGGCAACCGTTTCCGCAGCGTCCACGCGCGAACAGCCGCGTCGCGCCCAAAGCGCCACAACCGCGCGAAAGCGGTCCCCAGCGCATTGCCAAACTGCTCGCACGTGCTGGAATCGCGTCGCGCCGTGAAATCGAGCGGATGATCGCTGAAGGACGCATCGCACTCAATGGAGAAAAGATCACCACGCCCGCGACCCTTCTGGCCGATGTCACCGGACTGACAGTCGACGGCAGGCCGGTTCGACCCGCGAAGGCGACGCGCCTTTACCGCTTCTACAAGCCGCCGGCGACCTTGACGGCGGCGAACGATCCGAAGGGCCGCGCAACAATCTACGATCGCCTGCCCAAGGGACTCCCGCGGCTCGTGCCGGTCGGCCGGCTCGACTTTATGACCGAAGGCCTGCTGCTGCTCACCAACGACGGCGAGCTCAAGCGCCAGCTGGAGCTTCCGCGCACTGGCGTTGTCCGCACCTACCGCGCCCGGGCATTCGGCGACGTCACCCAGGCGCAGCTCGAGGCGCTTGCCGACGGGGTCACGATTGAGGGCATGAACTACGGCTCGATCAACGCCAACCTGGAACGCCGCACCGGCCGCAATTGCTGGATCGAGATGAGCCTCACCGAAGGCAAGAACCGCGAGGTTCGCCGCGTCCTTGCGCACCTCGGCCTACAGGTGTCGCGGCTGATCCGCACCGCCTACGGCCCCTTCACTCTCGAAGGCTTGGAAGCGGGCGCGGTGGACGAGATCGATCCGGCGGACCTCGAACAGTTCCGCAAGTCGCTGGCGTGAGGATCATCGCCGGCAAGTGGCGCGGGCGAACCATCGACGCGCCGCCCGGACAGGCCACCCGCCCCACCGCCGACCGCGTCCGCGAGACACTATTTTCGATGCTCGCCAGCCGCCTCGGGTCATTCGAGGATCTGCGCGTCGCCGATCTTTTCGCGGGCAGCGGGGCCCTCGGGCTCGAAGGTCTCTCGCGCGGTGCGGGCAGCGCAACCTTTGTCGAAAATGACGCGAAGGCTGCAGCCGTCATTCGGCGCAACGCCGACAAGCTCGGCGCGTCCGTCCAGGTTCTCGGCAGCTCGGCGCTAGCGCTTCCGCGCGCCGAGCCGTTCGACCTGATCTTCGCCGATCCTCCTTACGCGCCGGGTGCGGGCGGCGCTGCCGTGCAGGCGATCGAAAGTGCCGGCTGGCTTGCGCACGGCGGCTGGATCAGCATCGAGACCAGCCGCGACGACCAGGTCGACCCTCGCGACCTCCTCATCGAGACGGTGCGGGATGTCGGCCGCGCGCGCCTTACGCTGCTGCGGAAGCCTTAGCCGCCTTCCGGATTTCGTCCATTTCGGTGCCCAGGCGCCGACCGACCGCCGCCGCCGCGGCCTTGCCGGCGGCCTTCACCGCATTGCCGGCGCGCCTGCCGCGCGTGCTGCCAGTTGTGAAACCCTCCGCGGCGAGCGCTGCAAGCGCCGCCGTGGCCGCCACCGCCACCAGTTCCGCGACCAACGGGCTTTGCAGGAGCTTCACGAACGCCTCGCTAGCGTCGAACTTTTCTCCGGAGCTCGATCGTCCGCCGCCACTGCTCGACGATACGCGCGCAACCGATGTACCGGACTTCTTCGCGCTGCCGCCCTTCGAGCCGCCGCTCCTTCCGCTGCCGCTCGTTGCCTTCTTCGCCATTTCATTGCTCCTCGTGACCAAAGCTTTGGACGCTTAACTCACGCGATGCGCCGGGTATCCGTGACGGCCATGTGGATGCGCGAGGCAAGCGTCAACTGCCTTGGTGTGTTGACACTATAATACACTCTGTCTATCCTGCTGCGAAACAGGAGGAATGCCGCATGTACAGCCAGCAAGAGCTTGACGACGCCGTTGCCGCAGGCGTGATCAGCGCCGAGGACGCGGACGCGCTGCGCGCGCATGTGGAGCAGCAGCGCCACAGCGCGATCCCGGACGAAGAGCAGTTCCGGCTCTTGACCGGCTTCAACGACATCTTCGTATCGATCGCCGCAGCGATCCTGCTCTTCGCGGTTGGCTGGATCGGCCAGAGCATCGGGCAAGCGACCGGTCTCTTACGTCAGCGACAATGGCGAGCCGGGGCCGAGCTTCCTCGCTCCGCTCGCTATCGCCACCACGTCTTGGGGCTTGGCGCTGTTCTTCACGGCAAAACGCCGGATGGCCCTGCCGTCGATCCTTCTCCTTCTCGCCTTCGTCGTCGGCGGTCCTCACGGCCTCCGGCTTCCTGCTCGTGCAGATCATTGGCCCCGACCGCTTCAACAATGACAACCAGCTTCTCGGAGCCACCGTCGGGGGCGTCAGCGCAGCGCTTGCCGCCGCGGCCGCCTGGTTGCACTGGCGCCGTTTCCATGTGCCGATCACCGTTGCTGCCGGCGCCGCTGCGGTCGCCGGCCTGTTCCTCGCGATCGTCCTTGGCATCGTCCAGCCGGCCAACGCGCAAACCGCAACGAACCTGATCCTCGGCTTCGTCCTGCTGCTCGGCATCGGCGTGTTCCTCTTCGCGATGTGGTGGGACGCATCCGACCGCGCGCGCGTCACGCGCCGCTCGGACGTCGCCTTCTGGCTCCACCTGCTCGCGGCGCCGATGATCGCACACCCGATCTTCACGCTGATGGGCCTGAACAACGGCGCGGTCGGCACCGGCGAAGCGCTGCGTGGTCGTCGGGCTGTACGTGCTGTTCGGCCTGACGGCGCTGGCGATCGATCGCCGCGCTTTGCTCGTCTCGGCGCTCGCCTACGTGCTCTTCGCGCTGACCGAGTTGTTCAAGCAGTTTCGGAGCGGTAGAGCTGAACGTCGCGCTGACGGCGCTGGTCATCGGCTCGGCGTTGCTGCTGCTGTCAGCCTACTGGCACCAGGCACGCCGGCTGATCGTCACCCGCTTGCCGTCGAACCTTCAGGAGCGGCTGCCGAACCTCGACCGTCCGGTGGTTGCTACCCAACCAGCCGCATAAGGCGGCGCTCTAGCGGGGCCAGCACGGGCGCAAGCTCATGGCCCCGCTTCAGCACCACGCCGTGCTCACCGACCAAGGCAAACGCCCCCTGCTTCAACCGAAGCGCGGGGCGTTTCTCTATGCGGATCTCCGGGCGTTCGCGAGTGGCGGCGAAAGGCGGCGAAGACAGCGACATCGGGATCGATCCGCAGCGCATAATCGCGCCAGTGGCCGGCGGCGACCATCCGGCCGTAGAGGTCGAGGATCCGCGTCAGCTCCCTGCGATCGAAACTCGCGATTGGGCGCCGGTCCCATATACTCGGGAACGGCGCGATGACGCTCAAGCGGACTTCACCTTCGGCTGCGGCTGACGAGCGGTCCTGCAGCACCGCCACCTCCTTTCGCAGCTCTTCGATCTCATTCTCCAGCTCGGCCAGGCGAGCGCGGACCGGGTCCATGTCCTCGCCGCACGGCGTGCCGTATGGCATGAAGCCGGGGCTGTAATGCACGACGTCGACCGGCACCGGCTTGGCCGGAATGCCGACCACGGTCTGGCCAGGCGCGACGTCCTTGGTCACGACCGAATTGGCGCCGATCTTCGCGCCCTCACCCACCTCGATCGGCCCAAGCACCTGCGCGCCGGAGCCAATCACCACGGCGTCGCGAAGCGTCGGGTGACGCTTGCCGCCGACGCCCGTGGTCGGATTGGTGCCGCCCAGCGTCACGTGCTGGTAGATGGTGACGTCGTCGCCGATCTCGGCGCTCTCGCCGATCACGCTGAACCCATGATCAAGGAAGAAGCGCTTGCCGATCTTCGCGCCAGGATGGATGTCGATCCCCGTCAGGAAGCGCGCCAAATGGTTGACCAGGCGCGCGACGAAGGTGAGATTTCCCTCCCACAGCCAGTGCGCGATCGCGGTGCAGGCCCAGCGCCCAGACACCCGGATAAAACAGCACGTCCCATCGCGAACGAGCGGCGGGATCGCGGGATTTGACGGAATCGAGATAGGCGGTCAGCCCAGACTGCAAGCTCTTCAACCTCTTGCCGTTGCTGCGACCAATTTAAGTGCGAAGCGCGACAAATTCCAGCCGAGTTGAAAAACGTCCCAGGACGGGAGCTTGCCCAATGGCCCGGCGTTAGGGCACATCGCGCATCGAAACAGGGGCGAACCGCGGTATTTCCATGCATTCCGATCGTATGAACTAGTGGGAACCGCCCTCTTCTCAGCCTACAATCCGCTCTATTCGGTGGCCGGCTTCCTGGTCGGCATACTCGTCGGAATGACCGGTGTCGGCGGCGGGTCCCTGATGACGCCGATCCTCGTGCTGCTGTTCAACTTCCATCCGGTGACGGCGGTTGGAACGGACCTGCTCTACGCGTCCGTCACCAAGACGGTCGGGACCGCAGTCCATGGGAAGCGGCAGACCGTCGACTGGCATATCGTCGGCGGCCTCGCGCTCGGCAGCGTGCCGGCGGCGATCGCGACCTTGTTCGTGATGAGCCGGCTCAACACCTTGAGCGGCGATCCGTTCGTCCTCGACGTCGCACTCGGCAGCGTGCTGCTGCTGACCGCGTTCGCAGTATTCTTCCGGCCATGGATCATCAGGCGCGCAGGCCCGCATTTCAGCGGCTTGCCCGAGGCCCGCATCTCGCACTGGACCGTGCTTCTCGGCGCAGTGCTCGGGATCCTCGTGTCGGTCACGTCAGTCGGTGCCGGAGCCCTCGGCACGACCGCCCTCCTCCTGCTCTACCCCCGCCTTCCGGTCGCGCGCATTGCCGGAAGCGACATCGCCCACGCCGTGCCGCTCACCCTGATTGCAGGCACGGGCCACTGGCTGATGGGCAGCGTCGACTTCGGCCTGATGCTCGGCCTCCTCGTCGGCTCGATTCCCGGCATCATCGTCGGCAGCCTGCTCGCCAGCCGCTCCTCGGACACGGTTCTGAGACCGGTTCTTGCCGTGACGCTGCTCGTCGTGTCGATCCGGCTGTTGATGCGCTGAGCGGACCCGCCGTCTTCCGTCAGCTCCGCTAGCCTCTTTCCGGCGCAGGCATGGGCGGCGGGGCGGCTCGCGGCGCTGCCGGGCAGTAGCTTCCTACCTGAATGATTGAACCGTCCGGGCATTGCTGGGTCGCTGTCGCCGGCGGCGGCGGCGGTGCGGGGACGGGGTAGACGTAAACGTAAGCAGGACGTGGCACGAGCACCGAGCCGAGCATCACTCCCAGGATGCCCGCGCCAGCCGCGATCCATGCACCGTTGTAATAGTGGGGGTAGCCGTAATACCCACCGTAATAGGCGGGATATCCGTAACCGTAGCGCGCGTAACCGCCATAGCCTCTATAACCGTAGTACGCCGGGTAACGGCCGTAGCCGTATGGACCGGCATAACCGCCGCCGTAGCCGCGGTAGTAAACTTGGCTGCCTCCTCCCCCGCGCCATCCCCCGTGCCAGCCTCCGGCGCGGGCAATTGCGCCATGATGTTGAGCGGTCAGCTCGCTTGGCATGGCGGTCAGCAGACCCGCCAAAACGAAAGCTCGTCCATAAAGCAGACGGCGAGGCACAGGGCACCTGCCTTTCTACGCGCGCGCGCCTGACGCGGATGTGTCGGTCTGCGCGGATGGAAACGCTGACCGGGGACCCCACGGACGCACGCCGCTTGCGCGTCATCTGCTCCGTCTTGTCGGGCAACAATCGGGGAATATCCTGACGACGAGAGATGAGCAGACGTTCGGCTGGAGTCAGCTTTGGGTTGAAAGCTGACATTTGCCGAGCCTTCACTTGGCTGGTGAAACTTGCCCTTTGATCCGCTGGGGCTTGGCACTCCAGCAGGTCCCGCGCGAAATCAGTACATGATCCTCGAGTGTGGATACGTCCGTGACCTTGCCGTCCTGGTCGACCCGGGAAATGACAGCTGCCTCGCGTATGACGAAGACCCGGTATCTGTCGTTACGGCCAATCCACGGATCTTCGATTTTGTCGCAGGCTCCCTCCCGACGGCAGCGGTAATAATATCCGGCGCGTTTACCCTGTGAGTTCGCGAAATCGCCCAAGTATAGTTTGAGTGTTGGCGCGACATTCCCGCACCCGTCCGGGGTGCAAAGCGTGACCGTTTCGATCTGGCATTCCTGCCAAAAATTCGCCGCAGAAGCTGTCCCCGAATTGAGGGCGAGTGCCGCAATGAGGCTGACATAACGCACTGGCGGAGTGTCGCATCCGCTCCGAACGTCCGCAATAGGTGGAAAGCAAACTCAGCGGCGGTCGTAACCCCAATCCATTTCCCACAGTTAGGACATGCGGACTGATGTTGCCGCAGTCAGGATTGGGTAGATGATTGTCCCGATTGAAGGTCGAAATGACCGCGTTACGCCTTGATCCATGGCCGTTCGCCGCAATTGGATCGTATTCGCCTCACTAGCGCTCATCGCAGTTTCGAGCGCCGCTGTTGCGCGAGAGGGCGGATGGCATCCTTCAGAGCGACGATACCCCTATCAAGGCGTCGATGTCTCCCACCATCAGGGGCACATCGCGTGGGCGAAATTGCCCCGCCAGGGCGTCGACTTTGCCTATATCAAGGCGACTGAAGGTGTAGATCACGTCGACAGGCGGTTCTCGATCAATTGGCATGCCGCGCATCGGGCGGGCATCCGCAGAGGCGCCTACCATTTCTTCAGGCTCTGCGGGAGCGGTCGAGCGCAGGCGGCGAATTTCGTGCGTACTGTGCCGTTCGACGTGGCAGCACTGCCGCCAGCCATAGACCTCGAATTTCCCGGTAACTGCAGCCGCCGCCCTTCGCAGGCGAAGGTCCACAGAGAACTCGGCAATTTCCTGCGGATCGTGGAAGCGCGCTACGGCAAGCGTGCCGTTCTTTATCTAACCAGGCGGTTCGACAAACATTATCGGATCAGCACAGCCTTCCACCGTCCTCTCTGGCTTCGCAGCATCCGCTCGGAGCCAAGCTTCGGTGCACGATCGTGGTCCCTCTGGCAGGCATCGTACACCCGCCGGCTCCACGGAGTACGCGGCCACGTGGACTGGAACGTAGCGGCCCGCTAGTTGAATCATTCGAGCCTATTTTGGCTGTTCCATGTCTGCAATGGGTGGAAAGCAGACCCTTCACCGCGTTAACGGGAAGCAGAGCCGTTTGCCGTAAGGCCTCAAGTTCAGGAGGCACCTGCATGAAATTTGTTTTGCTCAAATCGCGCGGCGGCGATTACATGGTCATCGCTCAGAACGTAGCGTGGCTCCGGTCCCACGAGAACAACCAGACGAAAGTTGGTATTATCGGCAGCGATGCCATCCTCGTTGCTGGAACTATCGAAGAAACCGCTGCGACGATATTGGCTGGCTAATCTAGCGTCCCGCTAATGTCAGCAATGGGTGGAAAGCAGACACTGTCGGCAGGTGCACGAATGTTCGCGTTCGCCTGATCTGGCCGTCAAGCCAAAGCGGCTATCTTTACCGCACGATTGTATCGGCGATCCACTTCCTGCCAGTCGACGTTGTTCATGAACGCATCGATGTAGCGCGCCGCGGCGGCGCCGTAGTCTATGTGGTAGGCATGCTCGTACATATCGAGCACCAGCAGGGGCATTCCGGTCGCGGGTGCATGCATGTGGTCCCACATCCAGTAGTTCTGCAATTCGCCGGTGTGAATGTTGAGCGCGAGCAGGCACCAGCCGGAGCCGCCGGCGAGCGATGTCGCTGTGCGACGGAACTCGGCTTCCCACGCGTCGAACGAGCCATAAGCTTTCGATAGCGCCTGCTTGACGCCTCCGGCGGCGGCTCCGTTGCCGCCCAGATTGTCGAAATAGAACTCATGCAGCACAACTGAGCCGGTTCGGTGGAGATGCTCGCGCTTAAGGTCGCCGTAAATCAAAGACGGGAAATCCTTGTCGGCCATCGCCGCCGCCAGCCGCCCCTGCACCATGTTGAGCGCCTTGACCGACCCGCCGTAGTTATTTTCCCAGTGCGAGGTGATCAGCTTGTCCGACAGGCCGTTCAATTTCGCCGGGTCGAACTTCAGGGGCTTGGGCTGATGCGTGCCCTCAAAGGCCGGTGAAACGGTCATAGCTATGGTCGAAGCCGATACCAGATCGCCCGTTCCGATAACCGCCAGGCCGGTGCCAAGTGTGCCCAATGCACCTCTGCGAGTGACGTTTGTCATGCTTGCAGCTCCTTCGTTCGAGCTATCGGTCAACAAATCGCCGATAGCGCGTTCCTGCCCTCATAAGGTACCCAAACCAATGGATGTCTTCGCCGTCGAATACGAAGTCGTGAGTGCCGGATCGGCTGTAACTCGCCAGCGTCCGCTTGGGTCGAAGGCGGACACTCGGTTAATGTCTCTGCAATGGGTCGAAAGCAGGCACTAGAGTGTCGATCCATCGCCGACCCGAGGCGCGGTAAAGCCAGTCCGTTTCGACCCCAATTGTCTACTCTGGCGCTCGGGATTAACATCGCCGCCGCTGTGAGGGAGATGCGAACGATGCTGACGTCCAGTCGCGCCCATCTTGCCGAGGTTGGCGAAAGCTACTTCGAGCATATGCGCTTCGCCTTGCTGGTCGGTGCGCTCGCGGCGGGGGCAGGCCTCGCCTGCATGTTGCACGCGATCGTTCCGGGCATTTGCCAGACCACCTGCAGCCGCGCCGTCGGGTCGCTCCAGCGCCTGTTTGCCGACCGCCGTCAGCTTGGCCAGACGGTCGCGGAGAACTCGGCGCTGATCCTCTTCGTCCTGCTGACCGGCGTCTCGTGCGTCACGGCGCTCGCGCTCGCGATCTGCACAGCGGGCACCCTCATCGGGCTGGTCGTCATCCCGCAGGCTTTCGCACTGCCGCTGATCTTCCTGTCGCAGAACCCCGGGCTGGATCCGATCGCGCCTTAAAGCGTCGCGTGAACCGTCGCGATCGCCTTCATCACCGCGGCGATCCGCACCGCCGACTGGATGACGTCCGGCTTCACGCCATGCTCGAGCAGCACGCGCTCATGGCTGTCGATGCACATGCCGCAGCCGTTCATCGCCGATACCGCGAGGCTCGAACAGCTCGAACTCTTCCTTTGCGATGCCGTGCGAGCCGATGAAGTTCATCCGAAGCCGCGCCGGCTAGCTTGCCATATTCGGGGTTCGAGGTGAGGTGGACGAAGCGGTAATAGACGTTGTTCATCGCCATGACCGCAGCAGCGCCGCGCGCGGCGTTCGCCACCTGGTCTCGAAAGCTTGCCCGCAACCTCCGCTTCGGCGGCGTCGACCAGCGGCTTGTAGCCCGACCCGTGCGCGCAGGCGAGCAGCAGCGCGAGCTTGCGCTCCTCGCCCATCAGCTGGTCGCTGAGGATCGAGCCGAGGTTGAGCCGGATGTCCTTCGCATAATCGGGAAGGCTCTCGGCGAATTGCTTGAGGGACATGGATGCTCCTGGGACTGGCAAAGAAAAGGGGCGGGCCTGGGGAAGAAGCGCCCGCCCCTTCAGAACGGCCGGCTAGGGCGCGCCGGCCGAAGATCCTCCGGAGGGGCGAGCGAGGATAGCTTAAGGTGGTTACGCCGCCTGCGGCTTCAGCACCTCTTCGCCCGGCGTCCAGTTGCACGGGCACAGCTCGTCGGTCTGCAGCGCGTCGAGCACGCGCAGCGTCTCCGCCGGGATTGCGGCCGACGTTGAGGCCGTTGACCGTGACGTGCTGGATGACGTTGTCCGGATCGACGATGAAGGTCGCGCGGAACGCGACGCCCTCTTCGCGGTCGAGGATGCCGAGCGTCTCGGCCAGTTCCTTCTTGTTGTCCGCGATCCACGGGAAGTCCGCCTGCGCCAGCTGCTCGTCCGAGCGGCGCCACGCGAAGTGGACGTGCGCGGTGTCGGTCGAAGCGCCGATCAGGACCGCGTCGCGATCCTCGAAGTCGGCCTTCAGCTCGCCATAGCCGACGATCTCGGTCGGGCAGACGAAGGTGAAGTCCTTGGGCCAGTAGAAGAGCACCTTCCACTTGCCGTTGGTCTGGCCGAGATCGATCGTCTCGCCCGCCGGGCAGCGCGGACGTGCCCTGCTGGACGGGAAGCTTGAGGGAGGGAAGCTTGTCACCAACGGTCAGCATTCAGATACTCCTTGTTGTTGCACTGCACGAAATTCGGTTGCACGGCGCATCTATGGTGTCTGGCCTCAATCGTTCAAGTCCATTATAGTCGGTCTAGACTGATTGGAATTTTCGATTACGATGACCGTCCATCTGCCGACCGTCAAACAGCTGCAATATCTGGTCGCGCTGCGGCAGCACGGCCATTTCGGCAAGGCCGCCGAAGCCTGCTTCGTCACCCAGTCGACGCTCTCCGCCGGACTTCGCGAGCTCGAGACCCTGCTCGGCATGCACCCTGGTCGAACGGACCCGCCGCGTGGTGCGCTTCACCGCGCTTGGCGAGAAGATCGCCGACAAGGCGCTGCGGGTCCTGCGCGAGACGGAGGAGCTCGCAGAAATGGCGCGCGCCGAGGGCCAGCCGCTTCATGGCGAGCTGCGCATGGGCGTCATCCCGACGATCGCCCCGTTCCTGCTGCCCGCGATGCTTCCCGCGCCTCCGCGAGCGAATGGCCGAGCCTCAAGCTCTACCTGCGCGAGGAGACCAGCCAGGCCGCCTGCGAGGCGCTCCACCGCGGACAGCTCGACTGCGTGCTGCTCGCCCTCCCCTACGCCTGCGGCGAGATCGATTCCGCGCCGCTGTTCGACGATCCGTTGTTCGTCGCCTTCCCGCGCGGCGAAGCCCCGCGCGGCCAGGACGTCGACGTCGCCGGCGATCGACGAGAACCGAATGCTGCTGCTCGAGGACGGCCACTGCCTGAAGGACCACGCCCTGTCGGCCTGCAACCGGCCCGACCTTCGCGCGCATGCCGCGATGATGGGAACGTCGCTCCACACGCTGGTGCAGATGGTCGACAACGGCCTCGGCGTGACCTTCATCCCGTCGATGGCGATCGAGGCCGGCATCCTCGAGGGCACGCAGGTCGACGCGAAGCCGCTTACGCTCCGACCACGGCTACCGGCAGATCGCGCTGATCTGGCGCCGGTCGAGCCCGCGCGAAGTGCGAGTTCCAGCTGCTCGCCGCGACGCTGCGCCAGATCATGCTCGACATCAGTCCCGCGCTCGAGACGATCGCTCCCGTTTCCCGGAGCCCGCGGCCGAACTCGTCTGATTTCACTTCGGACACGCCGCGACGCCGGGGAGGGGAGCGTTGGCGCCGCGGCGGCCGAAGGGTACGCCTTACTTGGCCATTGCAGGTTCCCGAGCGCTGGCCGATGACCGCGCCGCCTTGCGAGACAGGTCGAAACGGTCGGCGTTCATCACCTTGGTCCACGCCGCGACGAAGTCCCGCACGAACTTCTCTTCGCTGCCTTTCTCGGCATAGACCTCGGCTGTCGCGCGCAGCTGGCTGTTGGAGCCGAAGATCAGGTCGGTCCGGGTCGCCCGCCACTTCTCGCTGCCTGCCGCCGCGGTCATAGCCGATGAACTCCTCGTCACCGCTCTCGTCGATCACCTCCCAGAAGGTGTCGTTGTCGAGCAGGTTGACGAAGAAGTCGTTGGTCAGCTGGCCCTTGCGGTCGGTGAACACGCCCTCCGGCCGGTCCTTGTAGTTGGCGCCGAGCACGCGCAGGCCGCCGAGCAGCACCGTCATCTCCGGCGCCGAAAGCCCGAGCAGCTGGGCGCGGTCGATCAGCAATTCCTCGGTGCGGCACCGAATGCTTGGTCTTCAGGTAATTGCGGAAGCCGTCGGCTGCCGGCTCCATCACCTCGAAGCTCTCGACGTCGGTCCACTCCTGCGTCGCGTCGCCGCGGCCGCCGGTGAATGGCACCTCGACGTTGAAGCCCGCGTCCCTCGCCGCTTTCTCGACCGCCGCCGTGCCGGCAAGGACGATCGGCGTCCGCCATCGACAGCCCGCCGCGCAGCTCGTCGATCTTTGGACGAGCACGCGCGCCAGCTCCTCCGGCTCGTTGACCGCCCAGTCCTTTTGCGGAGCCAGCCGGATGCGCGCGCCATTGGCCCCGCCACGGAAGTCCGACTTGCGGAAGGTCGAAGCCGAAGCCCAGGCCGTCTTCACCAGCTGCCCGATGCTGAAGCCGGCGCCGAGGATCTTCGTCCTTGAACGCAGCAACGTCGCCGTCCGAAGGCGCCGAGCCGGCCGGAACCGGATCCTGCCAGATCAGGTCCTCAGCCGGCACTTCCGGCCCGAGGTACCGGACCTTCGGCCCCATATCGCGGTGGGTCAGCTTGAACCACGCCCGCGCGAAAGCGTCCTTGAACGCTTCATGGTCGTTGCGGAATTTCTCCGAGATCTTGCGGAACTCGGGGTCCATCTTCAGCGCCATGTCGGCCGTCGTCATCATCGTCGGCACGCGCTTCGACGGGTCGTGCGCGGCCGGCGCCATGTCCTCCGGCTTCTGGTTGATCGGCTGCCATTGCTGTGCGCCCGCGGGCGAGCGCACCAGCTCATATTCATAGTCGAGCAGCAGCCGGAAATAATTCTCCGACCATTGCGTCGGCGTGTTCACCCATGCGCCTTCGATGCCGCTGGTGATCGTATGCTCGCCAACGCCGCTCTCGAACGAGCTCGACCAGCCGAGGCCCTGCAGGGCGATGTCGGCACCTTCGGGGGCGGCATCCACCAGGCTCGGGTCGCCCGCGCCATGCGCCTTGCCGAACGTGTGGCCGCCCGCGGTCAGCGCTACCGTCTCCTCATGGTTCATCGCCATGCGCTCGAACGTGATCTTGATGTCGCGCGCCGACTGCAGCGGATCCGGATTGCCGCCCGGCCCTTCCGGATTGACGTAGATGAGGCCCATCTGGATCGCCGCGAGCGGATGCTCGAGCTCCATCTCGCGTTCCGGCTGGATGCGAGTCTCGGTCGCCTCGACCCATTTCTCCTCGGCGCCCCAATAGACATCGCGCTCAGGCTCGAACACGTCCGGCCGTCCGCCGCCGAAGCCGAAGATCGGCCCGCCCATCGAACTCGATCGCGACGTTGCCGGCGAGGATGAACAGGTCGGCCCAGCTGATATTCTTCCCGTACTTCTGCTTGATCGGCCACAGCAGCCGCCGCGCCTTGTCGAGATTGCCGTTGTCCGGCCAGCTGTTGAGCGGAGCGAAGCGTTGCTGCCCGCTGTTGGCGCCGCCGCGCCCATCCGCCGTGCGGTAGGTGCCGGCCGCGTGCCAGGCCATGCGGATCATGAAGGGCCCGTAGTGCCCGTAATCCGCCGGCCACCACGGCTGGCTGTCGGTCATCAATGCCGTCAGGTCGCGCTTGAGCGCCTGGTAATCGAGCTGCTTGAACGCGTCGGCATAGTCGAAATCGTCGCCCATCGGGTCGGGCGAGACGCCGCCCTGATGAAGGATGTCGAGCGGCAGGGACTCAGGCCACCAGTCGCGGTTGGTGCGGCCCAGCAGCGAGCGCACGGTTGTCGGCCGGTCCACCGGGCAGCCCATCGATTCGCCGGTTTTCGCGTCCATGTCACACCTCTCCTCTCGCTGTCAGTGAAGGCGACGCTAGGCGCGGCTCAGAACGGCGGAAACGATTAAAGTTCGTCAGTCAGACGCACAAAATCGATCAGCGGCTCGCCGCTTCAGTCCATGTGCCTGATGCCGATGCGCAGATAATCGTAGCCGGTCACCAGGGTGAGGCCCGCGGCAACCCACAGGCAAGCGATTCCGACTTCGTGGACCCAGGGTGCGTTCGGGACCGCACCGCCGAGGATGAGCGCGCCTAGCGCGACCAGCTGAAAGGTCGTCTTCCACTTCGCGAGCGCGGCTGACGGGCATCGAGACATTGAGCGGCGCCAGATACTCGCGAAGCCCCGACACGATGATTTCGCGCAGCAGGATGATCAGCGCCGGGATGATGTTCAGTCCATCGATCTCCGGCACGGGGTTCGCCTTGCGGCTGGAGATCAGCATCATCAGCACCGCCGCGACCATGATCTTGTCGGCGATGGGGTCGAGAAACTGGCCGAGCCGGGAGATCCGCCCCTGCGCCCGCGCCAGATAGCCGTCGAAATAATCGGTGATGCCGACGATGCAGTAGAGCACGAATGTGATCGCATAATCGATCGGCAACGGCCGCCACAGCAGGAACACGAGGATCGGCACCGCGAAGATGCGCGAGAGCGTCAGCAGGTTGGGCAGCGTGCAGCATCGTTCCGGGACAGGGCCGTTATAGGGTTTGGAGCCAAGCGCAAAGCTGGCTATTCGTTCATCACCTTCGATGACAGCCGCGCAGCTCAAGCTTGATCCAGAACGTCACTCACCTGCTGCGTGCGCGGCGCTTCCTGCCTCTTTTTGCGACGCAGTTCCTCGGAGCCTTCAACGACAGCCTGTTCAAGCAGGCGGTCGTGCTGTTCGTCACCTATCAGCTCTATTCGAATGCGGCGAAGGAGTTTCAGTTCAGCGCGATCGCGCAGGGCCTGTTCATCCTGCCCTTCTTTCTGTTTTCCGCTCTCGCGGGCCAGCTCGCCGACGACCACGACAAGGCGCGGCTGATCCGAATCATCAAGCTCGCCGAGATCGGGATCATGGTCTGCGGGGGCGCCGGAATCATGCTCGCCAATATCCCGCTGATGCTCGCCGCGGTCTGCGCGATGGGCGTCCATTCGACCTTCTTCGGGCCGATCAAATACGCCATCCTTCCGCAGCACCTGCGGCGTGACGAGGTGCTTGGGGGCACGGGTCTCGTCGAGGCGGGCACCTATCTCGCGATTCTTGGCGGCACGATCCTCGCGGGCGTTCTCGTGCCCACGCCGGACATCGCGGTGGCTTGCACGGTCGGACTGGCTATCCTGGGTTTCCTCGCCGCCCGACAGGTCCCCCCCGCTCCGCCCGCTGCCGGGCATATTCCGTTCAACTGGCACATCATTCACGCCTCGATCGCGCTTGTGAGCGGGACGATGCACATCTCGTCGGCTCTTCCTCGCCATCCTCGCAATCAGCTTCTTCTGGACCATCGGGGCGGTGCTCATCATCATCTTCCCGCCGCTCGTGAAGAACGTCCTTGGAGCCGACGAACGCGTCGCAAGCCTGTTCATCGGAATCTTCTCCGTCGGGATCGCGATCGGCTCGGTCGCGATCAACCGCCTGCTGAAGAGCGAGGTCTCGGCGCGCTACGCTCCGGCGTCAGTCATCGCGATGGGCGTCTTCGTGCTGCTCCTGCACTTCGTCGCGCTCGCCTGGGGCAAGAACGGACCCGGGCTCGACGACGCTGGGCAATTTCGTCCTTCACCCGATGGCCGGCTTCATGATCCTTGCGTTGCTCGGCGTCGCGATCACCGGCGGCATGTTCGTGGTGCCGCTCTATGCCTTCCTGACGACGACGGTACCCAAAACGGAGACCGCGCGGACGGTCGCCGCCAACAACATCGTCAATTCAGGCGCGATGGTGATCGGATCGCTGCTGGCCTTTGCGCTCAGCAGCCTCGGTGTCGGCCCCGCCGGGCAGCTGCTGCTGGTCGCGGCGATGTGCCTCATCGCAGCTTGGCTAGGCTGGAAGCTGCATCTGGCCTGCGATTAGGCCAGCAGCACCGAGACGAAACAGGAAACCCGCAGCGAAGGTGGTGGCGAACAGCTTCAGGTCATCGCTGATCAGTTGATAGCCCGGTTCGGATACATGCAGGTGCTTGCGCGGTCCGCGACCGAAGGTACGCGGGTGCACTGCACTGGCTGAACGCGCGAGCTGCATGGCAAATCCTTAACGCAATCTTTACCATGCGCTCAACTCACCGATGCGACGAACCGATCCCGCCGTCCCGCGGTGGGACGACCGTCATCTGTCAGGTCTGGAATGTTCAGCCGTTGACGGCTGTGGAGGCGGGCGGCTCTTCGCTGCGCTCGCGTCCGGCGAGCAGCTCGCGGACCTGGTCTGCGCGCATCGGCTTGCCGAAATACCAGCCCTGCCCGATCGCGCAGCCGAGCGCGATGACGGCTTCGTAGGTCGCCTCGTTCTCGATGCCCTCGACGCAGACGGGTACGGACAAAGCGCCGGCGAGTGTCGTCACCGCCCGGATGATCGCGCTGTTCTCGCGCTTGGCATTCATGTTGCTGACGAAGCTGCGGTCGATCTTGATGATGTCGAACGGCAGCGAGCGCAGGTGCGACAGCGACGAGAAGCCCGTGCCGAAGTCGTCGAGCGCCAGCCGCACGCCCTGGTTCTTGAGGCTCGTGACGATGGTCCGGGCAAGGTCCATGTCCGCGAACAGGGAGCTTTCCGTGACTTCCACCACCAGCCGATCGGCCGGGAAACCCGTCTCGGATAGAATCCGCACGATCCGCTGCGCAAGCCACCCGTCGGCAAGCTGCGACGGAGAGATGTTGACCGAAATCTTGATCGCCTGATCCCAGTTCGACGCCTCTTGCAGCGCCTCGCTGATGACCTGCTCGGACAGCCGGCCGATGACGCCGATCTCCTCGGCAACGGGAATGAACACGTCCGGACCGATGATACCGGACAGCGGGTGGCTCCAGCGCGCGAGGACCTCGAAACCCACGATCTCGCCGGTCGCGAGATCCACCTGCGGCTCGAAGAACGGCAGGAACTGCCCATGCTCGAGGCCGAAGCGGATGCCCTGCTCGATCTCGCCCTGCGCCAGCAAGCGCCCGCTCCATGCCGGCGTCGAACCAGACGGGGCGGCCGACCCGTCCACGCCTTGCGTGATCGAGCGCGATGTCAGCACGGCGGAGCAGATCCGGCACCCTGGCGTCCGCCGCCGACGGCGGAAGCGATCCCGGCGAAGGCGCCGACCTGGATGATCCGGTCTTCGAAGGTGAACGGACGAGTGACGGCGCGCAGGACCAACTCCGCGACCTGCTCTGCCTCGGCGACCTTGGTCTGCGGCCGAGCAGCAATGCAATCGCGAACTCGTCGCCGCTCAAGCGAGCGACGATGGCGTCCGATCCGAGCGGCCTCGGTAGACCGCGCCGGCAATGCTCTTCAGCAGGCGGTCGCCGGTCTCATAGCCGTGCTGGTCGTTGACCGTCTTGAACCGCTGCACCTGGAAGGAAATAATGACGATGCTCTCGCCCCGGGCTTGCCGCGCTGCGCACAAGACTCGGCGGCTCTCGTCCGCGAAGCCCTTGCGATTGTACAGGCCGGTGACCGGATCGGTGGTCGCGAGCACGGCCGCCCGGCGCTCCTGCTCGGCACGCAGTTCGGCCTCATGCTGCAGGTCGACGTATCGCCGCCAACCGAACAGGATCAGCGCAACGTTGAGCGTCAGCGCAGTGCTGTACGATGCGCAACTCCGGCCCGAACTGGCCCGCGAATTGCAGATGGTGAAAGAGCGAGCTGCCGTTCCAGATCAGCAGCATCACGGCCGTGATCAGTACCGTCAAGCACGACCGCATCGCGGCGCGCACTCTCAAGCCGCGATTTGCGTCACCGACGTCACCCTGGTTTCGCTAACGCTAGACACACATGGTGTCGTTAACCCGTAAACGCTTAATAAATTGTCTCTCCGAATTGGGGAAATCAGCAACTTGGCGCAATCTAGCGGCGCCTCGTCGGCGCTACGCGAGGGCGTGCGCCCTGCGGATGAGTCTGGTGCGGACGGTGGGAGTCGAACCCACACTCCCAATCGGGAAGAGGATTTTAAGTCCCCAGCGTCTACCGTTCCGCCACGTCCGCTCCGCGAGCCACGGCGACGGTAGTGCCAGCCGAGACTATTCCGCGGTGACTTCCGATAAGTTTAAGCGCTCGCGCATTTCCTTGCCCGGCTTGAAATAGGGCACGCGCTTGGCGTCAACCGAGACGGCCTCGCCGGTCCGCGGATTGCGGCCCACGCGGGCATCGCGCTGGCGCGTCGAGAATGCGCCGAAGCCGCGCAGCTCCACTCGCCCGCCCTTGGACAGCTGGTCGGTGATGGAATCGAAGATGGCGCTGACCACGCCTTCGACCTCGCGTTGCGTAAGGTCCGGAAAATCGGTGCAAAGCTTCTGCACCAGTTCGGAACGGATCATCGTGCATCCCCGCGTCAAGGACATTGCCGGCCCCGTACTCCCCCGAACCGGGGGCCGCTTCAGCGATCAGGCTGTCAGGAAACCTTATCGCACGCAAGACAGGAAGTGAAGGCGGCGTCCCGTCAAGAAACGCCGCCTTTCGAATTACTTCTTCTTCTTGGCGGGCTTTTCGGCGGCCTCGGCCTTTTCCTTGAGCGCTGCGCCGAGGATGTCGCCCAGCGACGCGCCGGAGTCCGACGAACCGTACTGCGCAACAGCCTGCTTCTCCTCGGCGATCTGCATCGCCTTGATCGAGAAGTTTGGCTTCTTCGAACGGTCGAAGCCGATGACCATCGCATCGAACTTCTGCCCGACCTGGAAGCGCTCCGGCCGCTGCTCGTCGCGGTCGCGGCCGAGGTCGATGCGCTTGATGAAGCCCACCGCGCCGTCGTCGCCGACCTGCACGTCGAGGCCCGGGTCCTGGATCGCACGGACGGTGATCGTGACGACCTCGCCCTTCTTCACGCCGCCAGCCGCCGACGCTCGCGCCGGTGCCCGCACCGGCACCAGCGCCGCCGGCCTCGAGCTGCTTCATGCCGAGGGAGATGCGCTCCTTCTCGACATCGACGTCGAGGACCTGCGCCTTGACCGTCTCGCCCTTGCGATGAAGCTGAAGCGCCTCCTCGCCCGAGACGCCCCAGGCGATGTCCGACATGTGGACCATGCCGTCGACGTCGCCCTCGAGGCCAACGAACAGGCCGAACTCCGTCGCGTTCTTGACTTCGCCCTCGACGACCGAGCCGACCGGGTGAGCGGCCGCGAAGGCCTCCCACGGGTTCGACTGGGCCTGCTTGAGGCCGAGCGAGATGCGGCGCTTCTCTTCGTCCACCTCGAGCACCTTCACTTCGACTTCCTGCGAAGTGCTGACGATCTTGCCCGGGTGCACGTTCTTCTTGGTCCAGCTCATCTCGGAGACGTGGACCAGCCCCTCGATGCCCGGCTCGAGCTCGACGAACGCGCCATATTCGGTGATGTTGGTCACGCGGCCGCTGGAACGTGCCGCCGACCGGATACTTGGCGGCCGCGCCCTCCCACGGATCGCTCTCGAGCTGCTTCATGCCGAGGCTGATGCGCTGCGTCTCACGGTTGATGCGGATGATCTGCACCTTCACCGTGTCGCCGATGTTGAGCACCTCGGACGGGTGATTGACGCGTTTGTAGCTGATATCGGTGACGTGGAGCAGGCCGTCGATGCCGCCGAGGTCGACGAACGCGCCATAGTCGGTGATGTTCTTGACCACGCCCTCGATGACCTGGCCCTCGGCGAGGCTCTGGATGAGGCCGCTGCGCTGCTCGGCGCGGGTCTCTTCGAGGATCGCGCGGCGCGACACGACGATGTTGCCGCGGCGGCGGTCCATCTTGAGGATCTGGAACGGCTGCGGAATGTCCATCAGCGGCCCGACGTCGCGGACCGGGCGGATGTCGACCTGACTGCCGGGAAGGAAGGCCACGGCGCCGCCGAGGTCGACGGTGAAGCCGCCCTTCACGCGGCCGAAGATCACGCCTTCGACGCGGTTGCCGGCTGCGAATTCCTTCTCGAGCTTGTCCCAGGCGGCTTCGCGGCGCGCGCGGTCGCGCGACAGCATCGCTTCGCCGGCGGAATTCTCGACGCGGTCGACATAGACTTCGACCTCGTCGCCGATCTTGAGGTCGGCCTTCTGGCCCGGCGCGGCGAACTCGCGCAGCGGCACGCGGCCTTCGCTCTTCAGGCCGACGTCGATCACGGCCATGTCGTTCTCGATTCCCGTGACGGTGCCCTTCACCACCTTGCCTTCGAAGGTTTCGTTCTCTCCGCCGAGGCTTTCGTTGAGGAGCGCCGCGAAATCGTCGCGGGTCGGGAATGTCGTTGTCGCCATGAGTATGTGTGTCCTAGTCAGTCTAATTCGGGCCTGCCGCGTGGCGCGCCACCATGGCGAGCCTTCACATGCGGACCTGGTTGCATGCACTGCCGCCGCGGCACCATGCCGCAGCGGCGTCTTCGGGGTGGTGCCGCGGACAGCTCGACCAATGACAAAAAGCGCGTTCCGGTGCCGGTCGAATGCCGGGACACCGCACGCGCTCGCCGAAAGGACGGGCTGTCCAGAGGGGATCACCGCCCGCCGGACGGCGCGCGCATTAGCTTAGAGGGACGCAAGGGGCAAGGCTTCGAGCCGCCGAGCGCAGCGACGCCGACGGACGCCAGCGTAGTGCGCTGATTTTCGAGCCATTGCGAATATTAGGCCCAGGCCCGATTCCCGGGCCCAGTTGCGCATCCCGCTCTCGGGAAGGCGTCGCGGACACGTGTACGCAATTTTTTCGCTCAAGCGGGAATAAAGTCGTCGGGCCCACGGTCATCTCATCGCGCCTCATGAAAAAGGACGAGCGATGCGAGATGACCAATTAGAAACCGACCGGCGGGGATTTCTCTCCTGCATGGCGTGGGCCGGGACAGGCGCGCTCTTCGCGTTCGACGGGGGGATCGGGCAATCGATCGGACTCGATGCTGCGATAGGAGCGCCGCTGCGCCGCACGCCCGCGCAACCCTTCACGTTCGTTCAGTTGAGCGACAGCCACATCGGCTTCAACAAGCCGCCCAACGCCGACGCCCGCGCGACCTTCCGCGAAGCAATTGCAAAGGTGAAGGCGCTGCCTGTTCGGCCGGACTTCATCATCCACACCGGTGACGTCTCACAGCTCTCGCGCGACGACGAGTTCGACGATGCTGAGGAAATGCTGAAGGCGACCGGCCTGCCGGTATTTTACGTACCGGGCGAACACGACATGCTCGATCCGGATGGCGGGAAGGCCTTCCTCAGTCGCTTCGGAAAGGGATCGCTCGGCGCCGGCTGGTACAGTTTCGACCACCGCGGCGTGCATTTCGTCGCCTTAGTCAACGTCGCCGATTTGAAGCCGGGCGGAATGGGCAATCTCGGCGCCGAACAGCTCAAGTGGCTGGCAGTGGACCTCGCAGGCCGTTCATCATCGACACCCATCGTCGTCTTTGCGCATATCCCGCTGTGGACTGTCTATGCCGACTGGGGCTGGGGTACGGACGATTCCGCCGAAGCGCTGAAGCTGCTCGCGCGGTTCGGGTCGGTGACGGTCCTCAACGGGCACATCCACCAGATCACGCAGAAGGTTGAAGGCCGCATCGCCTTCCACACGGCGCGCTCCACCGCATTCCCTCAGCCCGTGCCAGGCACTGCTCCGTCGCCGGGGCCGCTGAAGGTCCCGCCCGATCAGCTCCGCAACATGCTCGGAATTACCGACGCGATGTTCGTGCGCGGTCACAACCGCATCGCCCTGATCAACTCCACCCTGTCCGCCTAACCCAAGGAATCACAATGACACGCGGATCTAAGATTCTCGCCTTTCAGGCTGCCATTCTTGTTGGGAGCGCTTTCGTCATGACGACGGTTGCCAGCATTACCAAGGCTGCACCGGTCCCCGGCGCGGCCGCTGTGCGCATCGACAATTTCACGTTCAAGGATCCCGTCGTGACGGTGAAACCCGGGACAACCGTCACCTGGACCAACGGCGACGATATCCCGCACACCGTCGTCGCCAAGGATGGCAGCTTCAAGTCCAAAGTGCTCGACACCGGAGACCGCTTCTCCTTCACTTTCGCCAAGGTGGGACAATTCGGCTATTTCTGTTCCATCCACCCGCACATGACCGGCACGATCGTCGTGAAGGCCTGAGGCAAAGACTGGCCGTGACCGCCGTGAAGAAATTCCCCCCTCCCTTCTTCGCGCCGCGTCTCGCGGCCAACGGTCCGGCGCCGGGTTCACACGCGCCCGGTGCCGGCCAAAACCAGGAGTTTCGGCGGCTGATCCTGCCGCACGTCGAGGGTGCCTATAATCTCGCGCGCTATCTCACGCGCGACGCGGTGCTTAGCGAAGATGTGGTGCAGGACGCCGTCCTCCGCGCTTTCCGGGGCTTCGGACAATTCCGCGGTGGTTCGCCTCGCGCATGGCTGTTCACGATTGTCCGAAACTGCTGCCGGACGGCGCAGGCGGGCCGCGGCGGTGCCGTCTCACTCGTGATCACTGAAAGCGGGCTCAGCGACGAAGCCGCGGCCGAACTTTCACATAAGGCTGACCCAGGCCCGACCCCGGAGGAAGAAGTGTTCCGCAAGGCGGACATCAACCGTGTGCGCTCAGCGATCGAAGCTATTCCGGAGCCCTTCCGTGAAACCATCGTGCTCAGGGACCTCGAGGACTTGTCTTACGCCGAAATTGCCGAAGTGACCGGGGTTCCCGTGGGTACAGTCATGTCGCGCTTGTCGCGCGCGCGGGGGATGCTTGCGAAGGAACTGCTTCCTCCCGCAAGAGCCGACAGCGACCAGTCGAGGAGCGCAAAATGATGGCCGCCTGCGTTGATCAGGAACTGCTTCTCGGCGGGCTCATCGATGGCGAGCTCGACGCGGCGAACACCGCGATGGTCGAGGCGCATGTCGCGCGCTGCGAGGGCTGCCGCGAAGAGCTCGATCGCCTGCAGGCTGTACGCAACCTGATGCGCGCTGACGGTGCGCGCCACTCGGCTCCGCAATCGCTGGTTGCTCGGATCGAATCGATGCCGGAGATCGCGCTGAAAACCGCGAATGACAACAGGATGCCGCGATGGCTTGGCCCCGCGGTGGGCGGCGCCCTTGCCGCATCCCTGGCAATGGTGACCTTTATAACTCCGTCGACCACGGCCGCTCTCGACGACGAGATCGTCTCCAGCCACGTTCGTTCGCTCCAGCCGGGTCACCTGACGGACGTTCAGACGACCAACCAGCACATCGTGAAGCCCTGGTTCAACGGAAGGATCGACTTCTCGCCACCGGTGCCGGAGCTTGCGGACCAGGGATTCCCTTTGGCTGGCGGCCGGTTAAACTCCATCAACGGCAAGACCGTCGCCGCCATCGTCTATCATCGCAGGCTCCACACGGTGAACCTGTTCGTCTGGCCGGCAAAGGAGGCGGCCGATCGATCGTTCGTAAAGGATGGCTTTGCGGTCTCAGAGTGGAGCCGCAACGGCCTTCGGTTCGCGGCCGTCTCAGACATTCCGGCAGCGGAGCTTCAGCAGTTTCACGGAGTGTTCGTCAAACGGTCGGGCTGAGCGCCAGAGTCTAGCTCTCCGCCCAAATCTGTCATTGCCTGCAGCGTCTGCGCTTGCACTTGCGCAACACGGCCGATGGCCGCATTGCCCAATTCGCTCGAAGTCGATTCCCACAAAGCTGTCACGTTCCAGCCAAGGGAGATCGCGATGCTTGGCAGACGCAGCTTCAACGCGGGCCTCATTGCAGTGGCCACTACGCAGGCGGTTTCGCCCGCTGCCGTATTCGCGGCCAAGACCTCACCGGCGAAGGCGCGCAATATCGCCATGGTTCACGGCCTGTTCGCCGACGGCTCCTGTTGGTCGGAAGTTATCGCACGCTTGCAACCAAAGGGTTTCAACGTGACCTCGGTCCAGAACCCCCTGACCACGCTCCCAGAAGCCGTCGCCGAAGCAACCGAGGTGCTGGACAGGCAGGATGGACCGACTGTCTTCGTCGGCCACTCCTTTAGCGGCATGATCCTCACCGAAGCCGGTGTGCATCCGAATGTAAGCGGCCTTGTCTACGTCGCCGCGCGCGCCCCCGACGCGGGCGAGGACTATACCGCTCTCGCCGCCAGATACCCGACGCCTCCCGCCTCCGCCGGCATTGTTTACGACGGCGATGAAGGGCGACTAACCGAGCAAGCCTTCCTGCGCGATTTCGCAGGAGACCTTCCGCGTGCGAAAGCCATGGCGCTCTACGCCGTCCAGCAGCCGTTCCATAAGACGCTTCTGAACGGCAAGACTACCAACGCCGCTTGGCGCGTGAAGCCCAGCTTCTACGCCGTCTCCACCCAGGACCGAACCATCAATCCGGACCTCGAACGCTTCATGGCTAAGCGAATGGGCGCCATGACCATCGAGGTGAACTCGGGCCATTTGTCGCTGATCTCGCACCCCGACGAGATTACCCGTCTCATCCTCGAGGCGGTGGGTTAGAGCCCGACAATCTTGCGAGGAGGCTCGCCGGAACATGGCAGGCGTTCAAGGGACGTAGGATTAGACCATGACACATGAAAGCGTGCAAACCTCCGCCGCGGACACGTTGCCGCCCTTCGACCCACCGACCTTCTGGACGCAGTTCCACCACGATACGGTCGTTGTCGCGGGCGTGCGGCTGCATTTCGTCGAAGGCGGCAGCGGCGCGCCGATCCTGCTGCTGCCTGGCTGGCCGGAGAGCTGGTACGCATGGCGTTATGTGATGCCGCTGCTCGCCAAGGCCGGCCGGCGCGTGATCGCGCTTGACCCGCGCGGCATGGGTGACTCCGATCGGCCCGCGTCCGGCTACGACATGCGCACCGTCGCCGCCGAGCTTCATGGCGTCGTCGAGGCGCTCAGACTGACGGCGAACGGGCCCGTGGATATCGTCGGTCACGATCTCGGCACCTGGATCGGCTATGCCTATGCGGCCGAATGGCCGGGCGACGTAAAGCGGCTCGCCGTGTTCGATGCATTGCTGCCCGGCATCACCCCGCCGCCTCCGGCCGGCATTCCCTCGGCGGAGGTCAATATGAAGACCTGGCAGTTGGCCTTCAACCGGCTCGATGACCTGCCGGAGATCCTGCTGCAGGGACGCGAGCGAGAGTTGCTGAGTTGGTTGTTCAGAAACAAAGCCACTCGTCCTTGGACGATTACGCCGGCGGATCTAAGTGAATATGCGCGCGTCAACGCGCCCCCGGCGCGACGCGGGCGGCGCTTTCCTACTACCGACACAATCTCGCGCCCGAGGGAATCGCGGACACCCGGGCCCGCGCCGAGCGCAAGCTCGCCATGCCGGTACTCGCTGTCGGCGCGGAGGACGGAGTTGGTGCAACGCTGATCGACACGATGAGCTTAGTCGCGGCCGATGTGCGGGGCGCTGTGTTTGCTGCCTGCGGGCACTATATTCCTGAAGAGGCTCCCCGCGCCGTCGCCAAACAAATCATCAGGTTCATGGGCAAATGAACACAGCGCCGCAGATGTGTCTGGCATGACGCGCCGCGGTCCGCCAATGTCTACTTAGTCTTTCCTACACCCCATCAATTGTGCTCACGTGATCGCGGC
This sequence comes from uncultured Alphaproteobacteria bacterium, assembly GCA_963754245.1. Classification (GTDB taxonomy): domain Bacteria; phylum Pseudomonadota; class Alphaproteobacteria; order Sphingomonadales; family Sphingomonadaceae; genus Sphingomicrobium. Next base: position 92,709 of record CAVWET010000012.1, on the reverse strand, counting down.
TCTTTGACCCTGTCGGCCCAAGCTCCCCGCTCGCCTGCGCGCATTCCAACAAAGTGGAGGAAGTAGAAGGGCCCCAGTTTTCAAGCATTCGCCGGCGCGAAGTCCCCGACGTCACTGCGAAGATCGGTGAAGATCGGCGGAGAAATGGCGCCTCTTCGCGTGACTCTTAGGGGCCTTAAGCGGCTGAACGCGCCCCTGCGGGCGCCCTTTGCAGGACATTGAATCCCCCGCGCCCTCGCCCACATCGGCGCGCATGCTCCCCCTCTCCGTTCTCGACCTCTCACCCATCACCGAGGGCAGCGACGCCGGTCAGTCGCTGCGCAACTCCGCCGACCTCGCCCGCCACGCCGAGCGGCTCGGCTACAAGCGCTTCTGGATGGCCGAGCATCATTCGATGCCGGGGATAGCGAGCGCGGCGACCGCGGTAGCGTTGGCGTTCGTGGGCGCGCAGACCTCAACCATCCGCATCGGCGCGGGCGGGGTCATGCTGCCCAACCATGCGCCGCTGATCATCGCCGAGCAGTTCGGGACCCTGGAATCGCTCTTTCCCGGCCGCATCGACCTGGGGCTCGGCCGCGCTCCCGGAACCGACCAGGCAGCGGCTTATGCGATGCGCCGCAACCTCTCGTCGGACGCCGACCGGTTCCCCAACGATGTCGTCGAGCTGATGGGTTATTTCCGGGGTGACAACGGACGGGTGCGCGCCATCCCCGGCGAGGGCCTGCACATTCCGATCTGGATCCTCGGCTCAAGCCTGTTCGGCGCGCAGCTCGCGGCTATGCTCGGCCTGCCCTACGCCTTCGCCTCGCACTTTGCGCCGCAAATGATGATGGAGGCGATCAAGGTCTACCGCGAGCGCTTCGAGCCGTCGGAGCAGCTTGACGAGCCCCATGTGATGCTCGGCTTCAATGCGATCGTTGCCGACACCGACGAGGAGGCCGAGCTGCTCGCGACTTCGGTGCAGCAGGCGTTCGTGTCACTGCGCACCGGCAAGCCGATCCAGCTGCCGGCGCCCAAGGCCGGCTACGCCGACGAGCTTCCGCTGGAAGCGCGGGCGATCCTGCGTTCGGTGCTGTCGGCCAGCGCGATCGGGAACCCGGAGACGGCCCGGCGGCAGCTCGCCGAGTTCGTTGAGCGAACGAAGCCGGATGAACTGATGGTCACGAGCCAGGTTTACGATCATGCCGCGCGGCTCCGGTCCTACGAGCTGCTGATGCAGGCCGTGTCGCAGCCCTCGCCCGCTCTCGCCAAGTAAGGAATTGCCGTGTCCGCCCTTTTCAGCCCGCTCGAAATCGGCAGCCTCAAGCTCGCCAACCGCATCGTGATCGCGCCGATGTGCCAATATTCGGCCGAGGACGGCTGCATGTCCGACTGGCACACGATCCACCTTGGGCATCTCGCGTTGTCCGGCGCCGCGCTGCTGACCATCGAGGCGACCGCCGTCACTCCGGAGGGGCGCATCAGCTACGGCGACACTGGCCTGTGGTCCGACGAGAACGAGGAGGCGATGGCTCGCGTGCTGGCGAGCGTTCGCCGCTGGTCGGAAATGCCGATCGCCATCCAGCTCGGCCATGCCGGCCGGAAGGCTTCAACCGACAAGCCGTGGTTCGGCGGAGCGCAAATCGCTCCGGGCGAGCCGAATGGCTGGCAGACGGTCGCGCCGTCGCCGCTCCCCTTCATGGAGGGCGAAAACCCGCCTGTGGAGCTCGACCGCGCAGGGCTGGATCGCATCCGCCAAGGGTTCGCCGATGCCGCAGTCCGGGCGGCGCGGCTCGACCTCGCCGCGGTGCAGCTGCACGGCGCTCATGGATATCTGCTCCACCAGTTCCTCTCGCCACTCTCGAACCGGCGCACCGACGAATATGGCGGAAGCCTCGAGAACCGCATGCGCTTCCCGCTGGAAGTGTTCGACGCAGTGCGGGCCGCGTTACCTGCGGAGCGGCCGGTGACCATGCGCGTCTCCGCGACCGATTGGGTCGAGGGCGGCTGGGACATCGAGCAGACCATCGAGTTCGCCCGCGCCCTGGAGCAGCGTGGCTGCGCCGCGATCCACGTATCGAGCGGCGGCCTCGACCCGCGGCAGGAAATCCCCGTCGGCCCGAGCTATCAGGTGCCGCTTGCCCGGGAAGTGAAGTGCGCCGTCTGCATGCCGGTCGTGGCAGTCGGCCTGATCACCGATTTCGAACAGGCCGAGGCGATCATCGGGACTGGCGACGCGGACATGGTCGCGCTGGCCCGCGGCATCCTCTACGACCCGCGCTGGCCATGGCATGCGGCCGCCCGACTGGGAGCACAGGTGAAGGGACCGGTGCAGTATCTGCGCTCGCAACCGCGCCAGCACCGCGACCTGTTCGACTGGGGGGAATGATATGAACGGTGCGCTGCTGTCGCTCATTCTGGCGCTGATCGGGGGCGCGCTGCTGGCGATTCAGGCGCCGACGAATGCACTGCTCGGCAAAGCATCCGGTTCCCCGATCGTAGCCGCGTTCATTTCATTCCTCATCGGCACGGTTGCGCTTGGAGCTGCCATCGGAGTGAGCTCGGGCAAGCTGTTCGCACCGGGGCTGAAGCAAGTGCCATGGTATGCCTGGTTAGGCGGCTTCTACGGCGCGTTCTTCGTGGCGGTCGCCGCATTCGGCGCCCCCCGCGTCGGCATCGGCGTGCTTCTCACGGCGGCAATCGCGGGACAGCTCGCGGCGGCGCTGGTGCTCGATCTTTATGGCCTGCTCGGCCTCGCCCGCCATCCGGTCACCGTAACCCGCGCACTCGGCTTTGCGTTGGTGCTGGTCGGCGCAGCGCTGGTCAGGAAGAGCTGACCCCGAACGCTACTGTTGCCGCCGCCGCACCGGTCGCCTAATCGCATCGCGGTCGAAGCAGGGGTGGTCATGTTCAACTGGTTCCAGCGCCTCCTCCCGAGGACAGGCGACTTCTTCGGGATGTTCGAGGCGCATGCGGCGACGATCGTCGGCGCGGCGGGTGCGATGACCAGGCTGGTCGACGGCGGCACGCCGCAGAAGCAGCACATCGCGGAAGTTGACCGGCAGGAGCATGCGGCCGACGACATCATCCGCCAGGTGCTCCGGACAGTCCGCCGGACCTTCCTGACGCCGTTCGACCGCGGCGCGATCACTTCGCTCATCGCCTCGATGGACGACGCGGTGGACGAGATGCAGGCCGCGGCCCGCGCCATCGATCTCTATGAGCTCGATCACTTCGAGCCGGACATGAAGCGGATGGTCGCGATTATTGCGGAGGCTGCTGGTCTGATTGCCGAGGCCATGCCCCTGCTCCGCGACATCAGCCGCAATGGCCCCCGTATCCACGTGATCACCGAGCGGATCGTGCGCCTCGAAGGCGACGCCGACGACGAGCATGCGAGCGGGCTAAAGAAGGCGTTCCAGGAGCATGCCGGAAGCCCGATGCAATTCATCGTTGCCCGCGAGATCTACAAGCATCTCGAGCGGATCACGGACGCGATGGAAGACGTCGCAAACGAGATCGACGGCATCGTGATCGACCACGCCTGAGCCGACGCGGATGCACCAACTTGCGCTTCCGCTGCTTGTCGGCCTCATTGTCGTAGCGCTTGCATTCGATTTTCTGAACGGCCTGCACGACGCAGCCAACTCGATTGCAACGGTCGTCGGAACTCGGCTGATCAGCCCAGTGGCCGCGGTCGGTTTCGCCGCCTTCTTCAACTTCGCGGCCTTCTTCCTGGCGCTCAAGTGGCCTGCACTGCACAAGGTCGCCGACACGATCGGCAGCGGCCTGATCGACAAGGACCTGGTGACGCCCGCGGTCGTGTTCGGGGCGCTTATCGGCGCCATGTTCTGGAACGTCGTCACCTGGCTGAAGGGCATCCCCTCGTCGTCGAGCCATGCCCTCGTCGGTGGAATCGTCGGAGCTGGCGTTGCCCATGCGGGAGTTCCGAGCATCCAGTGGATCGGGCTCAACAAGACCCTCATCGCGATCGTACTGTCGCCGATGCTAGGGCTCATCCTCACCATGGCGATCATGCTCGTCACCAGCTGGCTTGGCCTCCGCGCCAGTGCTCGCGGCGCGGAGCGAATGTTTCGCGGCCTGCACCTTGTCTCGGCAGGAGCTTACTCGCTCGGCCACGGCCTCAATGACGCCCAGAAGACGATGGGCGTCATCAGCGTCCTGCTCTATTCGACCGGCTATCTGAACGGCGAATTCCACGTGCCCGGCTGGGTCGCCCTGAGCTGCTACATCGCGATGGGTCTCGGTACGCTGAGCGGCGGGTGGCGCATCATCGAGACGATGGGCACCCGCATCACCAAGCTGTCGCAGCACCAGGGCTTCTCGGCGTCGGCCGGCGGGTCGATCATGCTCTTCGCCGCTTCGTATCTCGGCATCCCGGTGTCGACGACGCATACGATCACGGGTTGCGTGATTGGCGCTGGCGCCGCGCGGCGGGCCTCGGCCGTGCGCTGGGGCATTGCTGGCAATGTCGCCGTGGCGTGGCTCATCACCATCCCCGCCTCAGCGTTAGTCGCGGCCTTGTTCTACTGGCTGGTCAGCGGATTCTACCTCCGCGTCGCGGTAATTATCGGACTGATCGCCTTCGTCACCTATTCAGCCCGGGCCTGGCGGCTCCAGAGTTGAGCGGTCGCTCAGCGCCGCTTGATTCGCGGCGTGAACCGGTGCTCGTCACTCTCACCGGAAGATGATGCGGGCGGTGCGCCCTTCTGCTTGAGGCCGAGGAAGGTGCGGACGCTCTCGCCGGACACCGCACGGCCGAACAGCCAGCCCTGGGCTTCCGAGCATCCGAACTCGGCAAGCGCGTTCCGGATCTGCTCGGACTCGACACCTTCGGCCGTGATCGGAACGTTGAGTTTGTGGCCGAGGTTCGCGATGGTTCCGACGATCGCAGCCGTCTGCTCGCTCTTCACGATCGTGCTGATGAAGCTGCGGTCGATCTTGATGCGGTCCACGGGCAACGAGTTGACCTGCGCGAGCGACGCATAGCCTGTGCCGAAATTGTCGAGACTGACGCTGACACCGAGGTTCTTGAGGCTCTGGATCGTATTCAGAACCTGGTCCCGATCTTCGAGGAGCGAGTTCTCGGTAATCTCGACCTCGAGGCGCTTGGCGGGGAAGCCCGTCTCCGTCAGCAGCTTGATGATGTTGGTCGCCAGGCGCACGTCGCGGAACTGGACCGGCGAGATGTTGACGGCGACCTTGAGGTGCGGCGGCCACGTGGCCGCCTCCTTCAGCGCCTGCTCGATCACGTTCATGGTCAATGGGCCGACGAGACCGGTCGCCTCCGCGAGCTCGATGAACTGTTCCGCCTCGAGGAAGCCGCGCTTTGACGAGCGCCAGCGGGCGAGAGCCTCAAACCCGACCAAGTCGCGGCTGTTGAGGTCGATCAGAGGCTGGAAGAAGGGCACGAACTCGCCATTGCGGACGCCGGCGCGCATCTCTTCCTCGAACGCCACCCGATCGGCGAGCTCGTCATTCAGCTGCTGGTCGAACCAGGCGAACCGATTGCGCCCGTCGCGTTTGGCGGCAAACAAGGCGACGTCGCTTTGGCGGAGCACGTCTTCTTGCTTCGCCAGCTTGGCGATGGAAGTGATGCCGATGGATGCAGATGCCTGCACCTCCGCCCCCGCGGCAAAGATCGGGGTGGCGAGCCGTGCGATGATCGATCCCGCGATTTCTTCCGCCTTCTTGGGCGACTCCCCGACCAGCAAGATTCCGAATTCGTCCCCGCCAGTGCGGGCACAGCAGGCCGCCTGCGGTGCGGATTCCTGCAGGATCTCGGCCACGCTCCTCAGCAGCTGATCGCCCGCGAGGTGGCCGTGCAGGTCATTGACCCGCTTGAAATGGTCGAGATCGACGAGGAGCAGCGATCCCGCCTTCTTGGCATCAAGGGCGTCACGGATCGAGCGCAACAATTCCCTGCGGTTCGACAGCCCCGTCGCGACGTCGATGCTTGCGTTGCGCTGGGCGAGCCGCTCCGCCTTCTCATAGGCATCGAGCGCGTTCTGCAGGTCCTTGGCGCGGCGCCAGCCGAACAGGATGATCGCAATATTGAGCAGGAACGCCACCGTCAGGCTGGTGTTCGGCACGCGGGTGCCTCTGAACGCGGGGCCGAGCACCTGGCTGCCCAGCCCAACGAAAAGGATGAGGGCGGCAATCGTCGCACAGCTGATAATCAGCTTGCTGCTGGCAATCCGGACAGATTGATTCGACATGCCTCGCGACCCCACGTGTGGCAGGCACACCATTAGGTAACATAGGTGAAAATATTCCTACCGACCGCGTAACCGTGACTTCTCGGCTACCGGGATAGGCATTTTCCTATTGCATATAGGGAACATATAGGGAACAATGGTCCTGCGGAGTTGCTGCCATGTTCATCCTAGATCCTGCGTCCCTGATCGCTCTCGCTGCACTGATCAGCAGCCTTGCCGCCTTCGTCTGGAGTGTCCGCCGCAAGCCCTGATTTAGCCGAGCTCGCGCGTCATCTCAACCATGGTCCGGCGAAAATCGGCGCGGTCGAACATGGCTTGCGCGACGCGGTTCTTCTCAGCGGTGAACAGAATTGCGCGAGGCGCGCCGAGCTTCCGGAGATCCGCCAACGCGGCATCGAGTAGCGCCGTGCCGACTCCCTGCCGGCGGTGATCCGGGTCCACGACCAGATCGTAAAGCACGCCCGCCGGCCCGCGCAGCGCCATATAGTCGTTCCCCTCCATGCCGGCGTAGGCATAGCCGACGAGGGCTCCTTCCCGCTCGGCGACCAGCACGATCATCTCGGGCCGCTTGAGCTGAGAGACGAGGAAGTCGCCGTACCGAGCGGCCAGGTTCGCAACCGGCACGATGAAACGTTGCGGATCGAACTCATGATGTTCGGCGACGAGCAGCGCGCCGAGGCGGCCCAAAGGCTCGGCGTCGGAAGCCCGAGCGCGTCTGATAAAGACTGCTGAAGTCATGCGCGGCTCCTCGCAGCGGCGGCTATCAGAGGCAACATAGGGAAGAAAATCGCCGTCCCCACCGAATGCAGGCTCCCGCTCAACCGGTCCTTAGGTTATTTGGCGTTCAATCCAGCGCATTAACGACAGGGTGGGCAACATGAGTCGAGCGCAGACCTTTGTAATGGCTGCCACCGCGGCGGCGTTGATTGCGGCGCCGGCTGGCGCGCAAACCTCCACGCCGGCACCGGCGCCTGCGGGCGCCGTGGCGGCTCCGGCGGTGGTCAGCGACCCGATCGATCTCTTCTACGTGGCACGGAACGGCGCACCGATCTGGCTCAAGGACGACAGCGGCCGCGCCGCCGCGCAAGCGTTCGCGAACGCTCTGCATAATGCACAATTCGATGGCTTGGCAGATGGCCCCGATCTGGCCTCGAAGGTTGAAACGGCGATCGCCTCGAATGACGACAAGGCCATCTCAAACGCCTGGGTGCGCTACGTGCAGACGCTTAAGGGACCCGTCGAGGGCGTGAGCTACGGGGATGCGGCGCTGACGCCAAAGACTCCGTCGGCGGGCGCGATCCTCGCTCAAGCCGCCAATGCGCCTTCGCTACTGGCCCAAGTCCAGGAAGTCTCGTCGGTAAACCCTCTCTACGAGCAACTTCGAGACGACGCAGTCAAAGCTGGCGGAACGCCGGACCCGCGCGTCCGCGCGACACTCGCTCGCCTAAGGCTGATCCCGCCTCGCGGCCGCGCGATCGTGGTGGACATACCGGCTGCGAAGCTAATGATGATCGAGGACGGCAAAGTCGTCGACTCCATGAAGGTCATCGTCGGCAAGCCGAGCGGCGCCACGCCGATCATTGCCAGCACCATCAATTACGTGACGTTCAATCCCGTCTGGCACATCCCGCAGGACATTGCCCGCGTCCGCGTGGCCCCGGTCGTGATTAAGCGCGGCGTCGGCTACCTGAAGCTCGCACGCTACCAGACGGTCGAGGCCTTCGGCGGGGAGAAAGAAACGCCGATAGATCCGACGACGGTCGACTGGAAAGCGGTCGCCAACGGGACGGCCGAAGTTCACGTTCGGCAGCTTTCCGGTCCGCAGAACATGATGGGCAAGGTGAAGTTCGGCTTCGTGAACGACTATGGCGTCTTCCTCCACGACACGCCCGAGAAGAAGAAGTTCGACAAGGAAAAACGGTTCCTGAGCCATGGCTGCATCCGCCTCGAACGGCCCGACGCGCTGGCAAGCTGGCTGCTTGGGAGCGATGCGGCTCCGCCGAGCGGCGAGCCGGAGGAGCTGGTCCGGGTGAAGACGGGTGTTCCGATCTATCTCAGCTACCTGACCGCGCGGCCTGCCGATGACGGCACAATTGCCTATGCCGACGATGTCTACGGGCTCGACACGCCAGGCGCGACGAAGGCGGTCATGGCGACTGCCGCGACGGCGCAATAAAGCCGCTCAGGCTTCGACCTTCTCCCGCACGAGCCGCAGGGCTTCCGCAATCGCCTCGTCGACGTCGAAGTCGCTGGTGTCGAGCAGGATGGCGTCCGTCGCCTGCCTCAGCGGCGCAACCTCGCGCCCGGAGTCCCGCGCATCGCGCGAGCGAATATCCGCGAGCACGTCCTCGTAGTGGGCCTTCATCCCCCGCTGCAGCAACTCGCGCAGGCGTCGCTGCGCGCGCACCTCGGCACTTGCGGTGACGAACAGTTTTACGTCCGCGTTAGGCGCGATGACGGTTCCGATATCGCGCCCATCGAGGACCGCTCCTCCGGGCTGCCCCGCAAATTCCTCCTGGCGCTCCCGCAGAGCGGCCCGCACCGACGGATATGCCGAAATCGAAGAAGCGAACTTGGAAACCGGTTCCGTCCGCAGCTCGGGATCGTCCAGATCGAGGCCAAGGTCGTTGCAGGCTCGCAATGCTTCGAACTCGCTCGAAGGATCGCCGCCCCAACGCCACAGGTTCAATGCAACGGCGCGATAAAGCAGCCCCGTATCCATGTGCGGCAGGCCAAGTTCTCGAGCGATCGCCCGAGCAATTGTCCCCTTGCCGCTGGCGGCGGGGCCATCGACTGCGATCACAGGCATGAGACAGGGTCGCGGCGCCGGAGCCAGGCGGCCGAACACGCCCGTCGGTCGGGAAGGCTTGCGTCAGGGAGTTGCGAGCACCAGATGGGACGACTTGGAAGGCTCACGCGCGCCGCTTTGACAGGGGCATAGGCCTATGGCAAGGCGCCCCGCCGAACGCTGCTCAGCACTGTGAGCGGCTCGCCGAATTCTTTTTTGGAGAAGACCCAAATGGTGAAGCCCGAATGGGGCACCAAGCGCACTTGCCCCAAGTGCTCGACCCGCTTTTATGACCTTGGCAAGGACGATCCCGTCCATTGCATCGAGTGCGGCACGGACTTCGTGCCCGAGCCGGTGCTGAAGTCCAAGCAGCCGCTGGCCTTTGAAGCCGCGCCTGTCGCCGCAAAGGAGCCGGTCGCGGACCCGGAGCTCGAGGCCGAGGATCTGGCGGTCGACGAGGATGCGGAGATCAGCGCCGACGAGGAAGTCGATCTCGAAACGGGTGACGACGACCTCGGTGTCGAGACTGCCGGCGAGGACGACGAAGTCTAAGGGCTGCCCAAATTCCCCCTTTTCCAGCGGGGGAGAGTTCGCCTAAGGCGAAAGAACGTGGGGCCGTAGCTCAGCTGGGAGAGCGTCGCAATGGCATTGCGAAGGTCAGGGGTTCGATCCCCCTCGGCTCCACCACCTTCAAAACATTAAGAAATCGGGGCGAGGCATTGCTGCTTCGCCCCGTTTCTTTTGCCTGCGGTTGATCGGCTAGCCGATTACCCTCCCCGCTCCGGAGCCGGCGCTGGAGGCGGCGGCGGGGGCGGCGGAGCCGGACACGCATCCGTTGCCAGGATCACCGAGCCGTCCGGGCACGTCTGAGTCGCCGGAGGCGGCGGCGGAGGCGGCGGTGGTGGAGGCGGCGGTGGCGGGGGAGGCGGAGCTGCACCGAACGAATAGCTCAGCCCCGCCGAGAGGCCGTTGCTGCCCAGGTTCTTCCGGAACGATCCCTCGTATCCCGCGAAGATCGCGAAGTTCGGATTGACCTGGAAATTCACCCCGGCATCGAGGTCGATCTGAACTCTTGTTGTCGCTAACCGCGCTGACCTGGAATGCAGTATCCGCTTCGCCGTTGAACAGCGCGTTGATGTGGCCACTCTGACTGTGGACGTTGTACCGATAGACCAGCCGGCCATAAGGCGAAATCTGGGAGTTCGGGTTCGCCTTGAGGTCCAAGCCTGCCATCAGGTCCGTCCGCTTGGCGTCGATGCTGTCAACCGTCAGGTTAAGGGCCCCGGCACCAGTCTCGGTGAACGAACTGACCTTTCCGCTCGTGTAGTCCACGCCCAGAAATGGCCTGAGCTTCATTCCACCGAGATCGAAGTCATAGCCACCGGTCGCCACGAACTTCCAACCGTGAGAACTCGGACTGCCGCTCGCCTCGCGGACGATCGAGGCAACATTGATCACGCGGTGCGCATTCACGCTGCCGTGAATATAGTCGACCTGCAGGTCGGCGCTCCACGGGCCTCCTTGCCAGCCGCCATACAGGCCCACTTGCCAGCCCTTGTTATCGCCACTGCTGAAGCCGCGGTTGTGATCAACGGTTGACTTCGACCATCCGCCGGCTGCGCCCAGGAAGAATTCCGGCCAGCGATAGGTAACGCCCGCCGTGATGCCCCACGTGTCGATGTCGGATCCATTGCGGAAACCGCTGTCCTTGCCGTTACCCCATAGCTTGTAACCGCGGCCCCACACGTCGAATCCGGGAAGGACATTCGGCGTCTCATGCATCTGCAGGTGGATCTGCCGTGAGAAGAGCTCGCCTTGATGGAGCAAAGCCAGCGCATACGCTCCATAAGGTTCCGGGCTCGCTTCGTCGAAGAAGAGCTGAGCCTCCTGTGCGGTCATCGCGTCGACGCCCGTCACGACCACGGCCGCATCGCCAGTGGCGCCATTGACGAGTCCCTGGAAGCCGTTGGCAACCGCGATCTGGTTCGGGGTCGCGCCAGTACCAATGCCCACCGCATAATCGGTACGAGTTACGGTCAAACGGTAAACCTGCTCGGTACCCGTCAGACTGACTACACCCGTCGGCGTGAGGGTGATGAACGGTGACAAGACATTGCCGGTTACGGTAGCGAAAGTACCTGTGATCCCGCCGAGCGCGTCGACGACATCATAGGTATTGCCCGCGACGTAGGGGCCGAGTGGTGTACTGAGCCCGGTGGTCATTGACACCGCCAGCGTCCCGTCGAGCGAGGCCGTGCCGGGGGTACCGATGACCAACACCTGGTCATAGCCCGTGCCCGGGACAGCCAGCGGCGTGACATCGCGGCCAGGCACTCCCGTGGCGCTCTGGGTGAACGAACCGTCGATGGTGAAGATGCCCGTGCCGCTGTTGCCGGGGTTAAGAGTCCCATTGTTGACCACGGCACCGACAACAGTTCCGGCGCCTGACAAGGCGCCGGCGTTGGCAACATTACCGTCAGCAGACCGTTGATGATCGACGTCGACCCCGCCACTGCGTTCAGGTCGCCCGTCAGATCCCCCGCGGCCAGCAGGTTGAACGTCGCTCCGCTGGCGACATTGTTCGTCGGTGAAGTGAATGTTCCTCCAATGACAAGACCCCGGCGTTAACGTTGATGCCGGTCGTCATCGCTCCCGTCCCGGTCAGACTAAACGTGCCGGTCCCGACCTTGTTGATAGTGTCGACGCTGATGTCGCCCGAGAAGATCGTCGTGCCGTTGTTGCCGCCGGTGGTCAGAGCAAAGCCGCCAAGGACATTTCCGTCGCCGGCGAGGCTTCCGATCGTCTCGTCAGCGAGGAAGCTGTAGGGAGGCTGGAGCCGTGACCGTGACGGCGGAGATGTCACCGATGCCCGTTCCACCGACCGCCAACGTGCCGTCATTGATGAACGTCGCACCCGTATATGTGTTGAGGCCGGTCAGCGTGGTCGTGGCCGCTCCGATTTTGGTGACATCGCCGCTGCCGCTGATGTCGCCGCCGTACGTACCGCCGAGCGAATCGTCGAAGATCAGATGGGCATTATCGGCAATGTCGCTGCCGTTGTTGATCGCGGCGTCCTGCAGGACCAGCGTTCCGGTCGTGATCGTCGTCAGGCCGCTATAGGTGTTCGCGCCGCTCAAGGTGAGGATCGCGGTTCCTATCTTGGTAAGGCCGCCGGTCCCAGAGATGATCCCGGTAAGGTCGAGGTCGCCACCCGTATCGAACGTGCCGCCGCCCGCGCCGAGCGTGATCGCGTTGCCAAGCGACGCGACGCCCGTCGTCTGAAGTGTGCCGGCATCCATGTTGATGCCGCCGGTGAACATATTGTTCGAGGCGCCGATGGACACCGTGCCGCCGGTGTTGATGTCGAGACGGTACCGCCATTTGAGAAGCCACTGTTGTCGCCGCTCAGCGTGAGCGTGCCGGAACCCGATTTCGTGACAGTCCCGGTCCCCGCGAGGTCGCTGATTGCGTCGGCGCCTGTCCCGAGGTCGATGTTGCCCGTAACCGTTCCTGGAGCCGTGTTGGTCAGCGTGTCGTCGCCCGCTCCGGCGGTGATGTTCCCAACGATCGTGCCGCTGTTGGCGAGCGAATTGTCACCGTCGCCGAGAGCGACGTCGCCGTTGATCGAACCGCTATTGTTGACGCTATCGTCGCCCGATCCTGCCGCGAAGTTGCCGTTCAATGTGCCCGAATTGTCGAACGAGTTATCGCCATCGCCGAGGTCGACGTCGCCGTTGATCGTTCCGCTGTTATTGGCAATGTCATTGCCGCTTCCGACCGTGAAATTGCCATTGAGGATGCCGGAATTGTCGAGCGAATTGTCGCCGTCGCCCAGGTCGACGTCGCCGTTGATCGTCCCGGTGTTGTTCGCCGCGTCGTCGCCACCCAAGGCGGTCACGTTGCCGTTCGAGCGTTCCGTCGTTGTTCAAGGCGTTGTTGCCGTCGCCGAGGTCGACGTTGCCGGTGTAGGTCGTACCCGTTCCGATGTTGAAGATGTCGTCGCCGGCATCCGAAGGAGATCGCACCTGCGATCGTTCCGCCGTTGATGATGGTGATGACGTCGTTGACGCCGGATCCCAAGATGTTGCCGCCGATGAAGCCACCGTCGTCGATGACCGTCAGCGCGCCGGCCGAAGTGATGTTTCCAGTTATGACGGTGCCGGCCCCAGTGTTGTTGACCGTCAGAGCACCAGTGGAGTTGATGTTGCCGTTAAGAGTGGCGGTGCCGCCGAGATTGTTGAAAACGTTTCGACTCCGTGATCGTCCCGCCGAAAAGCACATCTCCAGTGATGATGCCTCCCGGAACGGCGGCGTTGTTGACAGTGCTTCCGCCGCCCAGCGAGATCGCCGTGCTGGCCAGGCCGCTGTTGACGTTGCCGAAATTGCCGACGAGGCTACCCGTCCCCGCGGAGAGAAGGGGACTGGGGTGCCGCTGCCGGTGCCGACCGTGACGCCGGACAAGACGGTGATGCCGACACCATTCGTCGTCGTCTGATACCCGTCCGGATCATTGGTGGAACACTGAACGTCCGTTTGCGGAGCGTTGGTCGGAAGGCAGTCAGCATACGCAGCTGCAGGCATGAGAAGAGTGGTTCCAGCCAGCACCGTTCCGAGCTTAAGGCACTGCTTCGGCGTCAGTTTCTTCAACATCATCAACCCCCGTTCGATTGAGGGGAAAACCGTAGATGTTGCGATTCAGCGCGGGGGATCGGGGTTTTTCCCGAGATTTGTGTGGGCGGCGGGCAACAGCGCCGAATTTCTCAGGTCACCCGAAAGTGAATGAGAAGGCCTCGGCGCGTGGATCGAGGAATTCGATGGTAAATGTGCGGTCGCGCACTGGGCCCTTCTGTCGCACCAGCTGATACAGACGCTGCTCTTTTACCACGCCCATCCCTCGCCGCTGAGATGTCAACGCCAGCATCGTTGCCGGGCGCCTTTCCGTCGACCGTCACCCTGAACCGCACCGGCTTGGCAGTTCCGGGGCCGAGCACGAGGTGAAGGTCGCGCGCGTGGAAGCGGAAGCTGATCTGCGCTCCAGGCGCCAGCGAGCGAGCGCTCTGGCGGCCGTCCTGCCATGGCCCGTGAAGCCACCATTCATTGAGCGAAAGCGGCGCTGGCCGCATAAGTCTTCGGCTTGTCCTGCATCAGCCCGCCGGGCGAAACGAAGCGCTCGGCTCGCGAATAGCCGATGTAAGTTTCGGGCGATCCGATCCCGTCGAACATCTGCGGCGGCCTCGGCGCCGATTGCGCTGCACCTGCGGCCATAGGCTGCCCCGCCGGTGCGTGCCCAGCCTCGGCGAGCAACTGACGGATCACACGCTCCGAGACATCGTAATCGCCCTCGCCGAAATGGTGGTAGCGGATGCGGCCCTGCGCATCGACGAAGTAGTGAGCAGGCCAATAGTTGTTCTGGAGAGCGCGCCACAGCACATACCCATTGTCGAGCGCGACCGGATAGCGGATGCCGAGATTCTTCGATGGCCTGCGCGACGTTCGCTGGCTCCCGCTCGAACGCGAACTCGGGAGCATGGACGCCGATCACCACCAGACCGTCCTTGCGGTAGCGCTCGTCCCACGCCTTTACATACGGAATCGAACGCAGGCAGTTGATGCAGCTGTAGGTCCAGAAGTCGATCACGACGACCTTGCCTTTCAACTGCTCGCGGGTCAGCGGAGCGCTGTTGAACCACGGTCCAAGGCCGGTAAGCGGCGGGAGTTCGCCTTCAACCGGCAAGACCAGTTCGCCCATCCTGTTGGTGCGGGCCGAGGTCTCACCCATCGGCTGGCTCGCGCCGAGCTTGCGGGCGAGGCCCGTTTCCAAACTCGCGGTCTGCGCGCTCGACAGCTTCGATAACACCCGAGTGTCGAGCCCGAGGGCAATGGCTGCGACGCCAACCAGCACCAGCACGCCAAGGGCCTGACGAATGCGCTCGCTTGCCCCGAGCGACTTCTTCATGCGCGCGAAAACCGTGCCGCCAATGACCAGCGCGAGGCCTAGCGAGGTCGCTGCACCGAGGGCGTAGGCAAGCAAGAGCAAAGTCGTGTTGAAGCTCGCCCCGTTGAGAGCGGCGGCGGTGAAGATGATGCCCAGGATCGGTCCGGCACAAGGGGCCCAGAGCAACCCGGTCGCGACGCCCAGCACGGCCGACGACCAGACGCTGTCCTTCTGCCCCTCTCGCTCCGACATGCGCGAACCCAGGGCTACCAGCGGCCGCGTCAAACGGTCCGAAATGCCGGGGAAAACGAGTGCGATTCCGAACAGCGCCAGCAGCAGGAGCGCCGCCCAGCGGCCGACCTCGTTGGCGCGGACCGCCCAACCACCGCCGACTGCGGCCAACGTGGCCACAATCGCAAATGTGGCCGCCATCCCGGCCAGCATAGGAAGAGTGCTTCGAACGAAGCTGCGGTCAGCACGCGCGAATACGAAGGGCAGAACTGGCAGGATGCACGGGCTGAGAATGGTCAGGATGCCGCCGAAATACGCGAGCAGGATGATCAGCATGGCGTGGCTCTGTCTGAGGGAGGCGGCGCTAAGCTACAAGCCGAAAGGAACGGCGCCTATCCGTTTCACGCCTGTAACCAATCCTGAACGGCCGCGACGGGCGCCGTTCAGCTTTGCACTAGCGAGAGGCCAGCCGCGAATTACGGATGCAATTGTCGAAGCCGATCCAGTCCACACGATGACGGCTGCGCTGGGCGTTGCGGTTGCACAGGTGAATCGGCGATTCGGGTGGATGGCGTGAATTCACGTAGGAGAGTGCACGACGCATCGCGTGGGTTTGACCCGCGATACAATGGCGCTCCCAGCGGCAATTCAGACCAATGTTGAGCTGAATGGAATCGTAGATCGGCGCCCCGGAAGCGAATGCACCGGTCCCCCCTGCAAGCAAAAATGCCGCAATCGCCCACCTCACCGTTGCAAAGGATGACACCGCCGTGCTCGAACGGCAATCGCTCACGACTGCCTCATGCGAGACTCTTGCCCGCTGTGATATTTGGGCAAATGCCGGGCATCACTGGAACGCAGACAAAGGCAAGGCGGCGGCACCCTTCGGCGCCGCCGCCCCACCCCTCTCACCAAGGAAGTCTTAGCCGAGGTGGTTCGAAACGTTGTTGAACGTGTTGTTCAACGAATTGCCGATGCTGGTCATCGCACCGATGGCAGCGACGGCAATCAAGGCCGCGATCAGGCCATACTCGATGGCAGTCGCACCCTTTTCATTCTTAAAAAGCTTCAGAAACTTCGCCATTTCCGGTCTCCCACAGGCGCAATCCAACGCGACTTCAGCCCCACGCTTCGCGCCAGGCTCGATGCAATTTGCGCCGAGAGAGATTGAAAAAGACTTAAAGCGGCGGGTTACTAACGGCCTAAAATCTCTTCGAGAGCGTCGCGAACGTCGCGGAGTTCCTTCGTGCCGTTGCTCCACTCCGGTGGAAGAGGGCTTTGAAGGTCGCGGTGACGTTCCTGCGCCAGTCGCCGCTGCGTTGCGTTGAATGGCCCCGGAAGGTCGGGTCCGCGCTGGCGGTCGATAGCCAGCGCCGAAGTCATGAAGTTGCGCCAAATCTCCGCGGGAACGGTGCCGCCGCTGATCCTCCCCAGCGACTTGTTATCGTCCCGCCCGACCCACACGCCGACGACAAGATTGCCGGCGAAGCCGACGAAGAGCGCATCGCGGTTCTCCTGCGTCGTGCCGGTCTTCCCGAAGGTGGGAACAACGAGGGCCGCGCGACGCCCGGTGCCTTTGTTTGCTGCCGCGTATAGCAAGTCGAGCATCGGCGCGCGGTCGCGCCCCTCGTCGAGTCGGCCGCCGGGACGGAAGAATGCGCCAAAGCCTTCGGTCGCCTGCTCCTCCGGCAAACCGCGCGCGACAATCGGATAACGTCCGCTCAGCAATGGCGGCATAGGCTGAGGTCAGCTCGAGCAGGCTCACGCCTGCGGTGCCCAGCGCTATGCTTGGGTTGTCGGGCAGCGGCGTCGTTATCCCGAGGTCGCGTGCTGCCCGGATGACATTGTTGCGGCCGATCGCCTGCGAGAGGCGTACGGTGGCGGCATTGCTCGAACGAGCGAATGCCTCGCGCAGCGTCATCTGCCCGCGGTACACGCGATCGCTGTTCACCGGTGTCCAGCCGTCGATCGTGATGGGCTTGTCGTCGATCATGCTGTCGGGCGCCCACCCGGACCGAAACGCGGCAAGATACACGAACAGCTTGAACGCCGACCCTGGCTGACGGCGCGCCTGCGTGACACGGTTGAACGGAGAATCGCGGTAGCTGTCGACCGCCGACCATCGCGACGACGCGCCCATCGGGGCGCATTGCAACCAGCGCGGCCTGAGCATCACCAATGCGGGCGTTGCCCATGGCGCGCACGGCGATCCGCTGCAGCGTCGCGTCGAGCGTCGTCGGGACCTTTACCTCGCCGAAGTCGCTTTCAAAGGCCTTCTGCGCGTAAGGCGTGACCCAGTCGGCGAAATAGGTACCGGTCGGGACCTTGGAGCTGCGGTAGACCGGTCGCGCGAGCACCGTCGCACGGGCTCGGCCCGGGCTGATCACTTCCGTATCGGCCATGGCAGCCAGGACCAATTTGCTGCGCTTCTGGGCGGCGGCGAGGTGCTGTGTGGGCGCGAGGCGCGACGGCGCCTGGACCAATCCGGCGAGCATGGCCGACTGGGCAAGTGTCAGCTTCACCGGGTCGCGATTGAAGTAATGGTGTGCTGCCGCCCGAAGGCCGTAAACGCCATCGCCGAAATAGACGCTCGAAAGGTAGCGCGACAGGATTTCCTGCTTGGTCAGCCAGGCCTCGAGCCAGAAAGCTATGATGACCTCCTGCGCCTTGCGCTTGATCGTCCGATCGCCCGACAGGAAATTGGTCTTGGCGAGCTGCTGCGTGATCGTCGAACCGCCCTGACGAACGCCGCCGCCGCGGAGATTGGCGACAAAGGCGCGGCCCATCCCGCGCGGGTCGATGCCCCAGTGGCGGTAGAAGCGCCGGTCCTCGATGGCGATGAAAGCCGCGGGCGTCAGCGGATTGAGCTTCGCGACCTCGACCGGCGCTTCCTTGAGCGCGCCTCGCCGCGCGATCGGGTGGCCGTCGTCGCTCAGGACCAGCAAGCGCCGGATCCTGAAGCGGCTCGAGCGCGCGCGACAAAGGCGCGGTGATGACCAGCCAGATCAATGTGATGAACATCAGACCGGCGATCGAGTAGAGCGCCAGCGGCCACCGCCGCTTGCGCTTTGGCTTGAGGGCCCCTTCGTCAAGCTCGAGCGGTAGACCCGGATCGTGCGGTTGCTCAGGTACGAAGGGGTCTGGAAGCTCTTCGACCGGTACTCCGCCGCGGCTCCAGATATCGTCTCTCGGGACCACCCTCATCCTCGGACTCGCGCCAACTGCTTTAGTCTAGTAAAACACTCGAGCCGATATATCCAGACGCTTGCTGAATGGGTCATTGCAGGTAAAGCCACGCCATGCGCCGCCTTGTGGCAGCCCTCCTGATCGCGACGCTCGCGTTGGTTCCAGCCGCGTGCCGGCAGCAGAACGAAGGCGTGATCAGCGTCATCGGTCATCGGCGAGCCGCCGAAGATCGCCGATCCGGCAAAAGGCTCCCTTTCGACGTCCGAAGCGGTGCTGCTCGAGAATATCGGCCAGGGGCTCGTAAGGTTCGACGCGAACGGCAACATCGTCAGCGGGCTCGCGGAGCGATGGAACGTCAGTGACGATGGCCTCAGCTACATCTTTCGGATCGCGGCGACCAATTGGCCGGACGGGCGCAAGGTCTCCGCAGAGCAAGTCGCAAAGATCTTGAAGCGCGAGATCGGCCCGCGCACCAAGAACGAGCTCAAGGACACACTCGGCGCCGTCGATGACATCGTCGCCATGACGGACCGGGTCATCGAAATCCGGCTGCTCGCGCCGCGCCCGAACTTGCTCGCGCTGCTGGCTCAGCCGGACCTCGCGATCATCCAACGGGGCCTCGGGACTGGTCCGTTCAGCATCGCCGGTAAAGGCAAGGAGCCGGGTCAACTTCGCCTCACGCGAAATGTCGTTGCTTCCGACGAAGAGGAAGCCACCAAGGAGGAAGTGCTGCTTGGTGGAGCAGCCGCGAAACAGGCCGTAGACGCCTTTGTCAGCGGCAAGACCGATCTCGTCCTCGGCGGCACGTTCGCGGACCTGCCCTTCGCTCGTGCAGCAAACCTGCCGCGCAACAGTCTCCAGTTCGATCCGGCCTCGGGCCTGTTCGGACTGGTTCCATTGCGGTCGGACAATCACCTGGGCGACCCCGACGCGCGAAGGATGCTCAGCCAGGCCATCGACCGCGATTTGATCGTCAACGCCTTCGACGTTCCTGGCCTGACCGCGCGCGCCACGCTTCTCGAACCCGGTCTCGACCAGCTTGCTCTGCCCGTCGCCCCGGCGTGGCTGGGAGCGCCGCTCACCGATCGAATTGGAGGGCTCCGGGCACAGGCCGACCGGATCTACGGAGCCAAGAAGCCCGTACTCAGTATCGCGCTGCCGGAGGGTCCCGGTGGTGACATGCTGCTGGCTGCAATCTCCCGCTCATGGACACCACTGGGTTTCACGGTCGAGCGTGCGCCAGATCCTGCCTCGGCCGATTTTGCGCTGATCGATCAGGTGGCGCCCTCGGCCTCCGCGGCGTGGTTCGTGCGGCGGTTCAGGTGCGGCGCCGCCATCATCTGTGACCCCGAGACTGACAAGCTGATCGATGCGGCCCGTGAAACGCCCGTCCCGCAACAGCGCTACGCGCTACTGCAACAAGCCGCAGCCCGGATCGACGATCTCCAGCTGTTCCTGCCGATCACTGCACCGGTTCGCTGGTCGCTGGTCGGCAGACGCATCGACGGCTTCGCCGGGAACCGCTTCGCGATTCACACGCTCACGAACCTGCAGCAGAGGCCAGGAACCGGAAACTAGGACGAATGCAGAAGCCCGCCGACGAGAAATTGCCCTTCCCGCGCCTCGACACCGATCCGCAATCCATTCGCCAGCGTGTCGAGGCGATGGAAAAGCTGCTCGAGCGGCTGTTCGTCATTCCTGGCACGAAGCAAACCGTCGGTCTCGACGCCGTTCTCGACGTCGTGCCGGTCGTCGGCGACATCGCTGCTGCCGCGCTCGGCGCCTACATTGTGTGGGAGGCGAAGAACCTCGGCATGCCGAAATGGCAGCTAGCGCGAATGAGCGGCAATGTCGGCGTGAACTGGCTGCTCGGGCTCTTGTCGGTCGTGCCCGTCGTCGGCGTGGTCCCCACGCTCCTCTTCCGGTCGAACAGCAAGAATCTGAAGATCATCAAGAAACATCTGAACAAGCATCACGCGGCCAGCGCGACGATCGAGGGAGAGGCGACGAAGCTTCCCTAGCTCAATCCCACGTCCAGTCGATTTCCACATCGTCGGGGACTGGCCTTCCGGAACGGTCCGTCGCCGGGCGATAGACGAAGCGCTCCTCGATCAATCGGCAAGTGATCAGTCGAGCTCAGGAACACCGCTGGAGCGGATGACAGTGCAATGCGTCACCCTGCCGTTCAAGCCGACCGTGCCACGCATTCCCACCGTGCCGCCGATGCCCGCTTTGGCAAGACGGCGCGGATAGTCTTGCGGCGTGATGTCGCCGGATAGGAGTTCGAGATCATGACCTCCGCCGCCGGCCCCAAAGCCGTTTCCGCCGGACCCGCCGCCAGCGCCTTTTCCCAGCGCAGGTCCCGTGCCGGTGCCGCCGCCGGAGAGCGCGGCCGTGGGCTTCACCGCCACGATCGGAGTGACGGACGGTGGGGCTTGCGCAGGCTTGCGGCCTGGGGAACCGCCCAAGGGTGCGGCCTCCGCCTTGGGAGCTGACGAACTATCCTTCGCCCGCTTTGGCTCCAGCGTTGGCTGCCTTGGCGGAGGTGGAGGTGGAGGAAGAGTCAAATCCACCAAATGCTGCACAACATCGACCGGACGCGACAATGGGACTCGCAGGCCGGTGAGCAGCGCGAAACCGAGCGCCAATTGAACGCAAACGACCGCGGCGAGCGCATAAGCGCGCTCCCGCGGCCGTCCTAAGCTTCTATGGTCAATGTAGGCGGGCACAGCGGGCCCGCTGAGCCCTTAACGCCAGTAGCAGCGACGATGCTCAGTCATGCTGCGATCGATCGCGCGACCGGCAACGGCCCCACCGACTGCACCGGCCGCAACACCGAGGACGCCTCCGCCGATGACCTTGGAGCCAACCACTGCACCCGTCACGCCGCCAGCCACCAGGCCGGTCGAACCGGAGGATTGCCGGCAATATTTTCGCGCGTAATGCGTATGACCCTTGTAATGATGTGTGTGATAATAGGTCGTCGAATGAGCATAAGCCGGGGCCATAACGGGAACTCCCGTGGTCGCCAGCACCGCGCAGGCAATCGTCACGTTCAAAATCTTGCGCATATTCTCCGTTCCTCTGTTTCGTCTCTCAAACGAGCGTCGCCACGGATGTATCCGAACGCAACACGGTAACGGCGGAGCGTTCGATACCATAGACGAGCAAGATCGAAGTCCAATAGCCGTGCGTTAGACCGCACGCGATGGCTGCTACGGGAGTTTGCGGCCGTCCATGTTGCCGGCCGTAGCATAGCGGCAGACTAGGTAGTCGATGCGCTGCGTCGAAGCGATTGCACAACCCACTCGCGTGGTCGTCGGCCAGATCATCTGGGTGTAGTGGCCGACATCTTCCCAATTGCCGGTCCGGCTGTTGTTCGGAAAGATTCCCGGGAGAAAGTAGCGCTTTTCCGCGGCCCAGCCGCCGACCATCGCTTCGATGCTGAACGCTCCGTGGGTGCCCATCCACAGGTTCTCGCCGATGCCTCGCCGCGCCTGGCGGTTCGAATGTTGAAACGTGCCCGTGAACGCCATTTGCTGAGCGTAGGTCGCGGCGCCGACGCCAAGCGCATCGTCCCATGCCAGCGGCGGCATGCTCATGCGCGCCCGCTCTACGTTATGCGCAGCCAGAATCCGCGTCGGGAATTGCGTGGCGAGCGTCGCGGCAGGCGCCGGAGTGCCGCAGCCGGACCAGAGCGCAAGCACAGCAATGGCGAACTTCGAAGAAATGAACGACCCCCCGGAGGCTGGATGCGCGGGGCCATTCTGGGGCAAATAGAGTTACTTAACGGTTTATACAGAAACAGCTTTGCCGCTCTGGGATTTGTTTCTAGAGGGTTGCCTTCCCGACAATCAGGAGTGAGTGATGCACAAGTCTTTGGTCGCGCTGGCGATTATCGGCGCGGCGAGCGTGCCGGCCTCGGCTCAAACAACACAGGCAGCGCCGGCGACGGCGAACCAGACGCCGCCTGCAACGGCGAACCCGACGCAACTTGCCAAGCCGCAGACCGTAAAGAAGCGGGTGTGCGAGCAGATCGATGAGGATTCCTACTCACGCCTCGGCAGCCGCAAGATCTGCAAGACGATCGAAGTGCCGGTCACGAACAACGGAACGTCTGGGCACGAGCAACCGTCGACTTCGACGGGCCAGTCGCACTAACTAGCCAATCAGTCGCCGGTGATGGCGGGGTCGATTTCTTCGGGATGATCGATGATCGGCAGGATCGGCCTGCCAACATCACCCTGCCCGACAGTTCGCCCCGCGATCTCGAGCATGCGCTCCAGCGGAACCCGTGCCCGGTCCATGATTTCGGGCGAAAGGTCGATCCGCGGCTCCAGGTCGCGCAGCGCGACGTACAGCTTCTCTAGCGTGTTGAGCGCCATGTATGGGCACATGTTGCAGTTACAGTTCCCGTCGCCGCCCGGGACCCCGATGAAGGTCTTGTGCGGCGCCGCTTTCTCCATCTGATGAATAATGTGCGGCTCGGTCGCGACGAGGATCGTCTCGGCCGGCGAGCTTAGAGCGAATTCGAGGATCGCCCTCGTCGATCCGACCAGGTCGGCGTGCTCGACGATGTGCGGCGGACATTCAGGATGGGCCGCGACCGGCGCCTCCGGATATTCAGCCTTGAGCTTGAGAAGCTCGGTCTCGCTGAATGCCTGGTGGACGATGCAGATGCCGGGCCACAAGAGCATGTCCCGGCCGGTCTTGCGCGCGAGATAGCCACCGAGATGCCGGTCGGGACCGAAGATGATCTTCTGGTTCTTCGGGATTTGCTCAAGGATCACTCCCGCCGACGAGCTCGTGACAATGATGTCACTCAGCGCCTTCACCGCGGCCGAGCAGTTGATGTAGGTCAGCGCAATGTGGTCCGGATGCGCATTGCGGAATGCGGCGAACTGGTCGGGCGGACATGAATCTTCCAGCGAGCAGCCGGCGTCCATGTCTGGCAGGATCACCGTCTTCTGCGGCGAGAGAATTTTCGCGGTCTCGGCCATGAACCGTACGCCGCAAAAGGCGATCACGTCGGAATCGGTTTCGGCCGCCTTGCGGGACAGGTCGAGGCTGTCTCCGACAAAATCCGCGAGGTCCTGAATCTCGGGCTTCTGATAGTAGTGGGCGAGGATCACCGCATTGCGCTCGTGCTTCAAGCGCTGGATCTCACCGAGGAGGTCCAAGCCTTTGAAACTGTGAGTCTGAACCGTCACTTCGCTCCCCCGGCAGCGCGCCTGCGCTCGGCTTCCTTGATCGCCTCCTCATATGGGGTCGAAAGGTCGAGATATGAAGGATCGTCGGTGCCTTCGGTGGGGAAGCGCGCAATCACTTTCACGTCCTTGAATCCGGCTGCGGCCAGGGGCATCGCGAAGCTCCGCTCGATGGCCATGCGCGCCGACTGATGCGCAAGCCGCATGGGTACTTCCGCCGTCGCTTGCTTGCGCAGGTCTTGCACGGCGCGCGCACGGTTCGACTGATCGAGCTGTTGGTCGGCGTTGGTAATCGCCGACAACACGCCTCCTCCGCCATATTCCTTGACGGAGTTGATATCGATGTCCGGCCCTGCGACCTCGATCTCCGGCAGCTTCACGCGGAGCGTCTTGCTTGAACCCTCCCAGGTAACGTCGCCCGGCTGAAGCTTGGACAAGTCGAGCTCATAGCGCACGTCCCCGGGAAGGATCAGCGTGCGTTCGGAGCTGACCAACCCGCCGAGCCGTTCCTGTTCGCTGCTGACCACCGACACGTACCGGGCGACGAAGGCCACGAGCCGATTCTGCGCCCTCATCGATTCGAGGCTCGAGCTGGCAATCGTCTTCGGGTTGCGACCGAACAGGCGGTCGGCAACGCCCGTGCTGATGCCAAGAAGCACGCCGACCACCAGGGCGATGGCGACCATTGCGAGCACGAGGGGCTTGTTCAGGCGGCTGTCCATAGGTCCTGCCGTTGTTCAACGAGGCCGCGGCGCTCAAGGTCCACAAGGTGCGCGAGCACCGACCCGCCGGCGGCGATCACCAGCCGCGGATCGAGGCCGGGATAAGCGCTGGCGACGATGTCCTGAATGGGCCTCGGCTTCTCGCCGACGAGCCTCAGTATTTGCTTCTCACGGTGCATGCGGTGGCCGAGCAGGTGGCGGACGTATTGCTGCGGGTTCGTCACCGCGGGTCCGTGCGCAGGGTAATAGATGCGCTCGTCCCGCTTCCTGAGCTTGTCGAGGCTGGCCATGTAGGCCGCCATGTCTCCGTCCGGCGGGACCACCACCGTGGTCGACCAACCCATCACATGATCACCGGTGAGCAGAGCGCTTTCATAGCTGAAGCACAGGTGATTCGACGTATGCCCCGGCGTTGCCACGGCCGTGATCGGCTTGCCTTCGATTTCCAGCGCTTCCTCGTCCTCGAGCATTCGATCGGGCGCGTAGTCACCATCAAAGGACGCATCGGCCCTTGGCCCCACCGTCTCAAGCGCGAGGGGAGCACAGCCAATGATCGGCGCACCGGTCCGCTCGGCGAGCGGCCGGGAAGCGGGACTGTGATCGCGGTGGGTGTGCGTGCACATGATCGCAATGACGGGCCGGTCGGAAATGGCCCGCTGGAGCGCGTCGACATGTTCGGGAAGATCCGGTCCAGGGTCGATCACGGCGACTTCGCTCTCGCCGATCAGGTAGGTCTGCGTGCCATAATAAGTGAAGGCTGACGGATTGTGCGCAAGCACGCGGGCGATCCCCGGCTCCAACTGCTCAAGTTTCGCGTACGGCTCGTCCACGGCTGCGCCTGTGCCACGAGCCTGCGGCGCGCGCTAGCAGTGCAGGTTGTACGGCCCGTCCTCTCCGACTTCCTGGCCGGTGGGACCGGCCCCGGGTGCAGCGCGAACGATGCGTATGTCGAGGCGGCCGCCCGCCACATGGCTGCACACCTCGGTTGGGAGGAGCATTCGCATCGAGCGGCCGCGCTTGAGCTGAGCGAGTTGCACATCTGCCTTCGGTTCGCCGCTCCGAACGAACCGGAGGCTTGTCCCTGCGGGGAGATCCTCATCGGCTCGGACGGTCAGCAAGGTGTCACGGGAGAAATCGGTGCAGGGTCCTTCCCCGACCTCGCTCGGGTTGGAGCATATGAAGCTGAGTCGCGGCTTCGGAAGCAGCGGCAGCCCGGCAGCTCCCCCGGCGAGAACCTGGACCGGTGCCGGCGGCTTGTCGGGCAGCGGGGGAAGCGCGGCATAATCGGGCGCGGCCGGCTTCGCGATGGTTCTGGGCGGCGGGAGAACCGCGACAGTCGCTTGCGCCGTCTTGCCTTGCAGCCGTGCGATCTCCGCGTTGATCGCGCTGACGATCTGCTCGCGAACCGCCGCGGGCATGGCGAGGTTCGTATTCGTCTTCACTACCGCGTCTTTGAGCGTACGTATCCACTCGGCGTCGCTCTGACCCTCAGTGCCGCAAAGCCTCACGCGCGACTGCTTGGTGGCCCCCGCGGCGGTTGGCACCTCGATCATGGTCTCGAACTTATGGGCGTCGCAATTCTCGACTAACGAACGGGTTCGCTGCGACGGCGATTGTACAACGGGCTTGCCCGCCGCCTTCTCGGCCGCGTCGAGCGCCGACTGCTGAGCCGCCATGAGCGCGAGCAAAATCGGCAGCATGATCTTCGCTTCTCCCCTTGGACGCGGGCTAAACTGTCTTGGGAATCAAGTGAATGCGCGTTGAACCGTCAAGCGGCAACTGCGGCGGCGGCGGGCGCAGCAACGACATTGGCGTGACGTCGCGCGAATGCGGTTGGATAGACGTGGCCGAACAGCCGCTCCATGCTGTGGTCCCAGCTGAAGCGAAGCGCCTCGGTACGAGCGCGGTTCGCCATGGCGTCACGGTCCGACTGCCAGACATCGAGGATGTTGCGCGCCATTGCGTGGCTGTCGCCGACTGGGCCGAGTCGTCCGACGGCGTCAGTGACCCGATCGATCATTGCACCTGCTGCGACGCCGACGACCGGGAGACCGGACGCCTGCGCTTCGACGATGGACACGCCGAAAGTCTCGTCCGCCATTCCCGACACATAAATATCGGCGCTGGCCAGCCAACGGGCGAGTTCGCCGCGATTCTGCACGTAACCAGGCATCACGATCCGCTCGTCTCGAAGCGCTTCGATTTCCGCCTTCAGCGGGCCTTCACCCAGCAACACGAGCTTTGCGCCCAGCTCCCGCGGAAGTTTGCGGAAAGCGTCAACGGCTACGTCCGGCTTCTTCTCGCCGTCGAGCCGCCCGACGTAGATGAGGAGCGGTTCATTGTCGGCGAGGCCCAGTTTGGCGCGTAGCTGAGGATCGCGGCGCGCCGGTTCGAAGTCTCCGATTTCCACGCCGAGAGGAACCACGTCGACTTCGCCGATGCCGAGATTCTCGAGCTTGGTTGCCCCGCCATTCTCGCTGAGAGCCAAAACAGCATCGAAGCGCCGGTACAGGGTGCCGCAGTAGGAATAACATATCCGCGAAGCCGCTTTGGCGATCGGACGCCCAAAGATCTTCGAGAACGGCCGTTCGACATAAACCGTCGGAAAATCGGTCATGTAACAGGCGACCAGCGCGGTATCGGGGTGGCGCTTGCGGTGTGCGATGGCGACCCAGGGCAGGTTGTATGCATCCTGGCACTCGATCAGGTCGGGCCTGAAGCGCTCCAGCGCCCGTCGAACCGCGCCATTCCGCAGCATCAACCGGTAGTGCGGGCTTCCAGGAACATGCGGAGACGCGATGGTGACGGTGATCGCGCGATCCTCCTCGACGATCTGGTCGCGCTCGCCCGGAACGATCAGCAAGTGACGGTGCGGCGTCGCCTGCAAGATGTGCCGCCGCTTATGCAGCAGGTAGGTGCGCACACCTCCACCCACTTCCGACCAGCTCTGGGTGAGGTCGCAGAAAAGGCTCGGGCGCGCGATGCGGCCCGGTTCGGGATCGTTCCGGCTCACAAATCCACCCAACCCGGAAGGAAGCGCAAAGTGCCATCGGCCGCGACAGCGGCTGGGCCCGGAATGTGTCGGAAAATTTTACGCAAAGGCCCCTGTTCCTTTTGCGACAGAGTTGAGAAATGGCCGAAATCAGCCGTTTCTTACAATTGGCACACCCATTGCTGTACTTAACGCGTCCACTTGGTTCCACGCCAGGAAGGGGCGGCGCAGCGGTTCTCTGGTCCCCTGCTCCGCCCTTTCTCTCTTTTAGGCCTCGGCTCCCAGCAGCTGCTGAAGCTCGCCGCTCTCGAACATCTCCATCATGATGTCGGAGCCGCCGACGAACTCACCCTTCACGTAGAGCTGCGGAACGGTGGGCCAATCAGAATAATCCTTGATGCCGCCGCGGATCTCCGGATCCTGAAGAACGTCAACGGTTTCGTACTTCGTCCCAAGTCGGTCGAGGATTGCGACTGCGCGGCTCGAGAAACCGCACTGCGGGAAAAGGGCGGTGCCCTTCATGAATAGGACGACGTCGTTCGATTTGACGAGGTCGGCGATGCGGGTTTGGGCGTCGCTCACTGATTGGTCTCCGATTGAGGCACTGCAGTTTCGAGCTGCAGTGCGTGAAGTTCGCCCCCGACACGTCCGCCAAGTGCCGCATAGACGGCCTGATGCTGCTTGATGCGGCTGATTCCCTCGAAGCTGCTGCTGATAACGCGCGCAGCATAGTGGTCGCCGTCGCCGGCGAGATCGCGGATCGTAATCTCGGCGTCGGGGATGGACGCCTTAATCAGCCGTTCGATCTCGCTCGCAGGCATCGGCATCAGATGTTGCTTGCCTCGATGATTTGACGACGCGCCTCGATTTCCTTGTTGCGGAGCGCTTCGTGCACCTTGTCCTCGTCACAGTCGACGCCCGCGGACGTCAGGTCGCCGAGCACCTTGCGGATCACGTCGTGCTCGCCCGCTTCTTCGAAATCGGAGCGGACGACGTCCTTAGCATAGGATTTGCTCTCCACTTGGGACAGGCCCATCTGCCGAGCGGCCCATTCGCCGAGCAGGCGATTGCGCCGCGCCGTAATGCGGAACTGCATTTCCTCGTCGCGGGCGTATTTCGCCTCGAAGGCACGTTCGCGATCGTCGAATTGAGTCACTCAGCATCCCCTTGGTCGTTCGCTGCGCGAGATAGGGGTCGCGGGTGATTTAGTCCAGCGTGACCACCAGCTTCCCGATAGCTTTGCGATCGCGAAGCGCGGCAATCGCCTCGCCTGCACGCTCCAGTGGATATGTCGCGCTGATTTTCGGCGCGATCTTTCCTTCGCCCCACCAGCGAAACAGCTGCTCGACGTGCTTAGCGTTAGCCTTCGGGTCCCGCGCGGCGAAGGCGCCCCAAAAGACGCCGCAGACGTCGCAGCTCTTGAGCAGCGTCAGGTTGAGCGGAAGCTTCGCGATGCCGGCGGGAAAGCCGACGACGAGAAAACGGCCCTCCCAGGCGATGCTCCTCAGCGCGGCTTCGCTGTAATCCCCACCGACCGGATCGAAGATCACGTCCGCCCCCGTCGGACCGACGGCATCTTTGAACAGCTGCGAAAGAGCTTTCAGTCCTTCCTTATCGAAGGGACCGGACGGATAGACGATCGCGACATCGGCACCGGCTTCGCGGGCCGCCGAAGCCTTCTCCTCCGACGAAGCCGCCGCAATCACACGTGCGCCGACGGCCTTTCCGATCTCTACTGCGGCGATGCCGACGCCTCCCGCCGCGCCGAGCACGAGCAGAGTTTGACCGGCCTTCAGCTTACCGCGGTCCAGAAGCGCGTGGATCGACGTGGCATAGGTCAGCAGAAGGGCAGAACCTTCCTCGAAGCTTCGCTCCGGCGGCAACGGGATCGCGCCCTTCGCTGGCACGACGACCTTCTCCACAAGGCCACCGTAACCCGTCGCGGCGATGAGCCGGTCGCCGGGCGACCAGCCCTCGATCCCCACCCCCACGGCTTCGATCTCACCAGAGATCTCGCTTCCAGGCGCAAACGGCCGCGGCGGCTTCAGCTGATATTTATCCTCGATGATCAGCACGTCGGGATAATTGATCGAGCAGGCGCGCACGCGAACGAGCACCTCGCCGGCGCGAGGCTGCGGCTCGGGCAACTCTGTCAGTTGCAGCGTTTCGGGGCCGCCGGGGCTGTTGGACAGAAGCGCGCGCATCGCTCAACCGCACTTCACGAAAACGCCGTCCGAGACAAGGTCGCGGAGGCAGATCGAAGAAGCGACCCGGATACGATTACTCGCCGGATCGCTTCTTCGGACAGGCAGGGGCGACCAGCCTGTCGCATTCCAGATAACCCGCGAATGCGAGCGAGAGCGCTAACCTATGTTTGAGTTGGCGAAGGCGTTCGAAATCAGAACACTTCGGCGGGAATCTTCATCAGCGTTTCGGCGCCGGCCTCGATCTTCTTCCGAAGCCCGGTCGAAAGCGGAAGCTCGCGAAGGGCGTAGAATTTAGCCGTGACCAGCTTGGCATCGTGGAAGGGCTCGTCGTCCGTCCCTTCATCGAGCGCGCGCTGTGACGCCGCCGCGATCTTGAGCCACATCCATCCGAGCGCCACCAGGCCCATCAGGTTCATGAAGGCATAAGCGCCCGCCCCGGCATTGTCCGGATCGGCCATGCCGTTCTGCGCCAGCCACATCGTCGCCGCCTGGAGGTCCTGCACCGCCGGCTCGAGTGCCGCAGCAACGCCGGCTGGATCGCCGGCCTGCTTCGCCTCGGCAATCTCGCGGCCGACCATCTCAAAGAACGCCCGGACCGCCCGGCCGCCATCCTTCGGCAGCTTGCGGCCGACCAGGTCCATCGCCTGGATGCCGTTCGTCCCCTCGTAGATCTGCGTGATGCGCGCGTCCCGGACGAACTGCTCCATGCCGTGCTCGCGGATATAGCCGTGGCCGCCGAGGACCTGCTGCGCATAGACCGCGGCCTCAAAGCCCTTGTCGGTCAGGTAACCCTTTATCACCGGCGTAATGAGGCCGAGCAGGTCCTCGGCCTGCAAGCGCTCCGTCTCGTCCTGAGAGCGGCGCATGAGGTCGACCTGCAGCGCGCCCCAAAGGACGAGCGCGCGCCCCGCCTCGTTCCACGCTTTCGCTTCCATCAACATCCGCCGAACGTCAGGGTGGACAATGATCGGATCCGCCTTCGCGTTCGGATCGCGCTCGTCCTGCTTCAGCGCGCGGCTCTGCCTGCGCTCACGGGCGTAGCTCGCCGCGTTCTGGTAGGCGACTTCGCCCTGAGCGAGGCCTTGAAGGCCGACACCCAGGCGCGCGGCGTTCATCATGATGAACATGGCGGCGAGGCCCTTCTCCGGCTCACCGACGAGCCAGCCCTTCGCGCCGTCATAGTTCATGACGCACGTGGCATTGCCGTGAATACCCATCTTCTTCTCGAGTGCGCCGCACGACAAAGCATTACGCTCGCCCAGCGAGCCGTCCTCTTTCACGAGGAACTTCGGCACCACGAACAGCGAGATACCTTTCACATTGTCCGGCGCTCCGGCGATCTTGGCGAGGACAAGGTGGATGATGTTTTCCGCGAGGTCGTGCTCACCCGACGAGATGAAAATTTTCGTGCCCGTGATCGAATAGCTGCCATCGGGGTTGGGATCGGCGCGGGTCTTCAGAAGTCCAAGGTCCGTGCCGCAGTGCGGCTCGGTCAGGTTCATCGTGCCGGTCCATTTGCCCGTGATCATCGTCGGCACGTACTTCTGCTTCAGTTCGTCGCTGCCCTTGACCAGCAGGGAGGCGATCGCTCCCGAAGTCAGCCCCTGGTACATTTCGAAGCTGTGGTTGGCCGACAGGATGTACTCTGTGACCGCTGTTCCGACGACCTGCGGCAGGCCTTGTCCGCCATATTCCTCGGGACCGGTCAGCGTCGGCCATCCGGCCTCGACGAACTGATCGTAGGCTTCCTTAAATCCCGGAGGGGTGACGACCGAGCCGTCGTCATTGCGCTTGCATCCAACCTCGTCGCCTATCCGATTGAGCGGCTGCAGCACTTCGGCGGCGAACTTGCCTGCTTCCTCGAGGATCGCGTCGATCAGGTCGGGCGTCGCGTTGGCGAAGCCTGGGAGGTTGGAATAACGGCCGATGTCGAGGACGTTGTTCAGGATGAAGCGAGTCTCGCGCACCGGCGCGGTGTAAGTGGGCATTAGCTTACCTCCGTGTCAGTACGTCCTATTCCGCAACTCAGGCAGCGTCCAGCCGCTGTTAAGGTCGTTTCGCCGACACTGGCTGCATGCGAAAGGAACGCACATGAAGTTGGCGAGAATGCTGATCCCTCTACTCGTGCTGGCAAGCCCAGCGGCGGCAGCTCCGCGCACCGAAACCGCTGTTCTCGCGGGCGGCTGCTTCTGGGGCATGGAGTGGGTCTTCGAGCATGTGAAGGGCGTCACCAACGTCGTTTCGGGCTACGCCGGCGGCAGCGCGTCCGACGCCAAT
This sequence comes from uncultured Alphaproteobacteria bacterium, assembly GCA_963754245.1. Taxonomy (GTDB): domain Bacteria; phylum Pseudomonadota; class Alphaproteobacteria; order Sphingomonadales; family Sphingomonadaceae; genus Sphingomicrobium. Next base: position 60,946 of record CAVWET010000012.1, on the reverse strand, counting down.
TACGACACGGTCAGCTCGGAAGGCACGGGTCACGCGGAGGCCATTCGCATCAGCTATGATCCCAAGCAGATCAGTTATCCGCAGCTCCTCCAGATCTATTTCACCGTCGCGCACGACCCGACAGAGTTGAACCGCCAGGGCCCCGACGTCGGCAAGAGCTACCGCTCAGCGATCTTCCCTCAATCGCCGCAGCAGGCGCAAATCGCGAAAGCGTTCATCGCCAGGCTCAATGCGGCGCATGTCTACAAACAGCCGATCGCGACGCGCATTGAGAGCGGCGGCTTTTATCCGGCCGAGGCCTACCATCAGGGCTTCGCGCGCAAGCACCCCTTCTACCCGTACATCGTGTTCAACGACCGCCCGAAGGTGGCCGCTCTCAAGGCCAAGTATCCCAGCCTTTTCAAAGCGTAAGCTCGCGTAAGCCGTTAAGATTTCACGCTTTATTCAGGCAAGGGGCGACAAAGGCACTTCCTCGCCCTATATGACCATTTCAACGCCGCCAGCTAGGGTTCGGGACATGCTGACGACCCATCCGTTTGAAGACGACAAGCTGCGCGAAGAGTGCGGCGTTTTCGGCATCTGGGGTGCCGACAATGCGGCAAGCTTCGTCGCCCTCGGCCTGCACGCGCTGCAGCATCGCGGCCAGGAGGCCGCGGGCATCACGACATTTGACGGCAAGCACTTCCATTCGCACCGCGCGATGGGGCATGTCGCCGGCAACTTCGACCGCGACGACATCATTCGCAAACTCGCCGGCCGGGGCGGCATCGGCCACGTTCGCTATTCTACAACGGGCGAGACTGCCCTTCGCAACGTCCAGCCGCTCTTTGCTGAACTCGCCGAGGGCGGCTTCGCGGTCGCGCACAACGGCAATCTGTCGAACGCCATGAAACTCCGCCGGACGCTGAACCGGCGCGGCTCGATCTTTCAGTCGACCAGTGACACCGAGGTGATCATCCACCTCGTCGCGACTTCCGATCGCGGGAGCACGCTCGATCGGCTGACGGATGCATTGAAGCAGGTCGAGGGCGCCTATTCGCTCGTCGTCCTGACTGAAGATGGTCTGATCGCGTGCCGCGATCCGCTCGGCATCCGGCCGCTGGTGATGGGAAAGCTCGGCGAAGCGACCATCTTCGCGTCCGAGACCGTCGCGCTGGACGTGATCGGCGCCACGTTCATCCGGGACGTCGAGCCAGGCGAGCTTGTGCTCGTCAACGATGGCGGCATCCGCTCCTTCCGGCCGTTTCAAAACCTCGCGCCGCGGCCGTGCATTTTCGAGCATGTCTATTTCTCGCGCCCGGACTCCATTGCCGAGGGACAGTCGGTCTACGAGGTCCGCAAGGCCATCGGCGCCGAGCTGTCACGTGAAGCGCCGGTCGAGGCCGATTATGTCGTGCCCGTGCCGGACAGCGGCGTCCCGGCGGCCCTGGGCTTCAGCCAGGCTTCCGGTATTCCGTTCGAGTTGGGGATCATCCGCTCGCACTATGTCGGCCGCACCTTCATCCAGCCGAGCCAGGAAGTCCGCCATCTCGGCGTCAAGCTCAAGCACAACGCCAACTCGGCGCTGGTGCGCGGCAAGAGCATCGTCCTGATCGACGATTCGATCGTGCGCGGCACCACCAGCGTCAAGCTGGTGCAGATGATGCGCGACGCAGGTGCACGCGAAGTGCACATGCGTATTGCCTCGCCGCCGACAAGGCACAGCTGCTTTTATGGCGTGGACACGCCGGAGCGGGCGAAGCTTCTCGCTGCGCAGATGAACGTCGAGCAGATGCGCGACTACATCAACGCCGACAGCCTCGCGTTCATCTCGATCGAAGGCCTGTACCGCGCCCTCGGCGACGACCGGAACGCCTCGCAACCACAGCGCTGCGATGCGTGCTTCACCGGCGCCTATCCGACGGCGCTGACCGATGTCAGCGAGAAGGATCGCGGCGCGGCCCTGTCGCTGGTAGCGAGCCGCTAAATCCGTTTCGGCGCTTTCTTGCGCCGCACTCGACCCTGTTGAAGTGGACGGCCGGTAGCTAGCGGCGAGTTGCCAAGGCATGCGTTATCAGCGTGCCGAACTTCCGCTGAAGCTTGGTGGCCTCTCGGCAGCGCGGGAGTTTTTCGCCGAGTGCTTCGCACAAGCCGACCCGACCCGTGAGGTTCTGTGGGTCGCCCACGTCGACGAGGAGTTGCGGTGCCTCCACGTGTCGCGGCATGATGGGGACGAGACGGGCGCCCACTTCCCGCTCAGGACGATCATCGCCGACGCGGCGGTGCATGGCAGCCGCGGCATCGTTCTCGCGCATAATCACCCGAGCGGCGATCCGCGCCCCAGCGATTCCGACTGCCGCTGCACCCGTCGCCTGGCGGCAGCCGCGGAAGCACTCGATTGCATGATCCTGGATCATCTCGTCTTCGCCGGCCGGGACTGTGTCAGCTTCAGGAAGATGGGCCTGCTCTAGCTGTTGCAGGGCACGATCTTGTCGGGCACGGGCTTGGTGCGTGCCAAGCGAAACGAGGCGAAATAGACGTCACCGCTGCTTAGCGTCTGGACCTTCACCGGTTCCATCCCGAGAGCGGCGAATTCACATTTGAGTTGTGCCGGCGGCGTCCCGTGCTGCTTCACGGGTCGATCCGAATCCACGACAATGACGAGACCGTCCGGCTTCACCCCATCGCGCAGGTGCCACAGGAACGCATAAGGCGACTGCACCTCGTGGTACATGTGGACGAGCATGACGCGGTCGAACGACTGGGCCGGCAACATCGGATTGTCGGGCGTACCGAGCTTGACCGCGACATTGTCGAGATTTTCCCGCTGGACCCGGTCGCTGAGCGCATCGCGGACCTGTGGAAGAATGTCCTCGGCAAGGACCCGCCCCTTCTTTCCGACACGGGGCGCAAGTCGCACCGTATAGTAACCTTCGCCTGCTCCGACGTCCGCGACCGACATTCCCGGCTTAAGCTGGGCGAGCTCCATGACCTCTTCTGCTTCGCCGACCCGGTCGCGGGCGTCCTCGGTCGAAAATGCGTCGCCAACAATCGGTGCGACATCGCGATGAGCGGTCGGGAAACGCGGTTGCGTCGGCTGCGCACGGCAAGCGCCGAGCGCTGCGACCGCGAGGAAGAGCGCTAGCGCCCTACTCGACATCCTCAACCTCGACCTTCTCGCCAGTGACGCGCTGCGACAGGGCCGCCGCCATGAAGCGGTCGAGATCGCCGTCGAGTACATCGGTCGGGGACGTCGAGGTGACTCCGGTGCGCAGGTCCTTCACCAGCTGATACGGCTGGAGCACGTACGACCGGATTTGGTGGCCCCAACCGATGTCGGTCTTCGCGGCGTTTGCGGCGTTTGTCTCCGCCTCCCGCTTCTGAAGCTCGGCTTCGTACAGCCGCGCCTTCAGCTGTTTCATCGCGGACGCGCGATTCTTGTGTTGCGATCGCTCGTTCTGGCAGGCGACGACGATTCCCGTGGGGATATGCGTGATCCGGACTGCGCTGTCGGTTGTGTTTACGTGCTGGCCCCCGGCGCCTGACGCGCGATAGGTATCGATCCTGAGCTCAGCCTCGTTGATCTGAATATCAATATCGTCGTCGACCTCGGGATAGACCCAGACGCTGGCAAAGCTGGTGTGGCGCCGAGCATTGGCGTCGTACGGGCTGATCCGGACCAGCCGGTGAACCCCGCTTTCGGTCTTGAGATTGCCATAGGCATTCCCGCCCTTGACCAGGATCGTCGCCGATTTAATTCCGGCCTGCTCACCTGAATGGTGATCGATCAATTCGACCTTGAAACCGTGGCGCTCGCCCCAGCGGGTGTACATGCGCTGGAGCATCCCGGCCCAGTCCTGGCTTTCGGTGCCGCCCGCTCCGGCATTGATTTCGACATAGGCACTATTGGCGTCGGCCTCGCCTGCGAGCAGTGCAGCGACCTTGTCGCGCTCCGCACGTTCGGCAAGCTCGGCAAGGCTTCTCACACCGTCGTCGATCAGGTCCTGGTCGCCTTCGGTCTCCGCGAGCTCGATGAGCTCAGCCGTATCGGAAAGCTCGCGTTCGATCGCACGAGTCGCGCCGATCGCATGCTCGAGCCGCTGGCGTTCCCGCATGACTTCCTGCGCGGCCTTGGGATCGTTCCAGAGAGCCGAGTCTTCGACCTTGGTGTTGAGCTCGTCGAGCCGCCGGATCGCGCGATCCCAGTCGATGAACCGCCGGAGCAGCGCCGTCGCCGCATTGATCTGGTCGATATGAGCCTGCGCTTCGGCGCGCATCGTAAAGAACCTCTGGAAAGCCTGTTCGCGAACAGCCCTATTAGAGCGTGTTCTGCGTTGGCAAGCTATTCGGCGGCGGAGCCGAAGCGGCGGGAGCGCCGCCGGTCGGCTGCTGCCGCGCGGTTTCGCGCTGTTGAAGAGCTGCCTGATAGGCTTGCTGCAGGCGCTGTTGCTGCTGTTCGCGGTTGTACGGATCGACTCCACCCGCGGTGTAGCTGCGCCGGGGCTCGGTCTGCGGCTGGAACGCTTCCCAGATCACTCCCGCCTTCGGATCGTTATCCGTCGGGAAGACACCGTACACCGCCTTGCCGCTCGCCCGATCGATGCGGACCCAGCGGATCCCGGACGGTGCCACGAATGGCACCTTGGGTTCGTCCTTAAGCGCCGTCAGCGCCCACTCCTTCCAGATCGGCGCCGAGATTCGCCCGCCCTGCGCCCAACCGCCGAGCGGCTTGGGTTGGTCGTAGCCGAGATAGACGCCGGCCACGATGTCAGGCGTTCCGCCCACGAACCACACGTTGGTCGGTCCGTTGGTTGTTCCGGTCTTGCCGAACAACGGCCGGTTGAGGTCGCGCAGCACCGTAGCCGTACCCCGCTGGATCACGCCTTCCATGATGTGGACCATCTGGAATGCCGCCATCGGATCGAGCAATTGCCGAGTGCGGTTGGGAGGCCGCGGCATGGCTTTGCCGTCCCAGTCGGGGGCGTTGCAATTGCCCATCACGGCGCAGCGGTTGTCGGTTCGGTAGATGACCTTGCCGGTACGATCTTGGACGAAATCGATCGTTGTGGGCTTCACGGATCGGCCCTGATTGGCAAGGATCGCATAAGCGTTGGTCAGCCGCAGGACGGTCGTATCACCGGCTCCGAGGGCGAAAGAGAGATAATTGCCGTAATCGCCGACGCCGAGCTTGCGCGCAGTGTCGGTGATCTTCGGCATTCCGACCGTTGAAGCAGCGCGCACGGTCATCAGGTTGCGCGACTGCTCCACGCCCCAGCGCATGGTGTGCGGGCCGGCCGACCGGCGGTCGAAGTTGACGAAGCATTTGTTGCCAAGACCGGCGCCCTGGTAGACGCAGAATGGGGCGTCTTCCTCGATCGTCGCGGGCGTGAAGCCGTTCTCGAGCGCGGTGACATAGACGATGGGCTTGAACGCCGAGCCAGGCTGCCGGAGCGCCTGAACGGCGCGATTGTAGCTTGATCCGAGCACGTCGAAGCCGCCCTGCATTGCAAGCACGCGGCCGGTGTGCACTTCCTCGACGAGCATCCCGCCGGAGACAACGGGCACCGACTTGAGCTGCCAGCTCCCCGGCGCCGTCTGCTTGACGATAATCACCATGCCGGGCTTCAGCGCGTCGAAAGCCGCTCCGCCTTCACCGCGAATCGGCATCGAAGCGGCGGATGCAGGCATGCTGCCGGTCGAGCCGTTCGGGAAGCCGATAGTCGTTTCGCCGTCGGCTTTCGACAGGACTACGGCCTTCTTCCAGTCGGGGTAGCCGGTTCCGACCGGCGTTCTGTCGAGCTGCCCGGCCCAATCGCCCTTTTGCAGGTCGATCGAAATGCCGAGGTCTTTCCAGCCCCTGCCGCCGTCGAACCTGACCAGGCCGTCGCGCAACGCCTGCGCCGCGGCATCCTGCATCACCGGGTTCATCGAAGAGCGCACCCAAAGGCCGCCGGCGTACAGGCTGTTCGGCCCGTCTTTGCCATTCTCGCCGAACCGCTTGATCAGCTCGCGGCGGACTTCCTCCATGAAGTAGCCGCCCTGTTGCTGGAACTTCTCGTTGCTGCCGTAGCGGATCGTGCCGAGGGGCGTCGCGGCAGCGGTCTTCCATTGGTCTTCGGTGATGTATCCGTTGCGGTACATCTCGCGGAGTACGTAGTTGCGGCGGTCCAGCGCCTTCTGCGTTGCCCGGACAGGGTCGTAGTTGGACGGAGCCTTGGGAAGCACCGCAAGATACGCGGCGTCAGGCAGCGTGAGCTCATTGACGTCCTTGTCGAAGTAAGCGCGTGACGCGGCTTGAAGGCCGTAAGCGTTCCGTCCGAGGAAAATCGAGTTCAGATAAATCTCAAGGATCTGTTGCTTGCTGAGCGTCGACTCCAGCCGGAAGGCAAGGATCGCCTCGCGCGCTTTGCGGCCCACATTATAGCTTGAGTCCTGCAGCAGGTACTTCGCGACCTGCTGGGTGATGGTCGATCCGCCCTTCGCGCGGCCGCCGCCCGTCACGGTCTTCAGACCGTAGTCGAAGACCGCGCCGATCAGGCCGCCGAAGTCGATCCCGTGATGCTCGAAGAAATTCTTGTCTTCGGCCGAGATGAAGGCGTGAACCACGAGCGGCGGGATCTCGTCGTAGGCGAGATCGACGCGCCGCTCCCTCGCGAAGGTCTTTACCGGGGTTCCATCATAGCCGCGAATATTGGTCGGCAGGTCGGGCTGGTAGGCCAGCAGCTTTTCCGACGAGGGAAGGCCGCTAGCAAAATAGATCCACATCGCCGCGACCAGCGCGAACAGCCCGGCAAACGTCCACGTGATCCAGCGGACCCAACGGCGCCGCCACAACGGGTCGATACGCTCGTGCACTCTCCGGTTGAAGGCGACGAGGTCAGGCAACGGCCAGTCGGGAACGTTCAGGCGCTCGAACTTCATTCGGCGGCGGTCTAGCCCCTTCGAGCCGCAGCGGAAAGTCGCTTAATGCCGGGCGTGCGCAGCAACGTCGGCCTCGATTGCCTGGGCAAGCGCAAGCGCAATCTCCGAGCGATGCTTAGGATCGCGAAGAAGCACTTCATCGTCGGCATTGCTGAGATAGCCGGCCTCGAACAGCACGGCCGGTGCGTTGGCACGGCGAAGCACGTGGAAAGCTGCGAAGCGGTGCGGCTCCGGCCGAAGCTCGAAGCGGCCCGCGGACCGCTTTACGAGCCGCGTCGCGAGGTCCGCCGACGCACTCATCTGCGAGCGCATCGCAAGCTCGGACAGCATCGAATCGACCGAGCCGTTCCCCGCTCGAGCCATTGTCCCGGCATTCTGCTCGGCCGCCAGGCGAGCCGCCTCAGCATCGGAAGCCACGTCCGAAAGCGAGTAAACGCTCGCACCCCGCGCCAGCGGATTCGCGGCGCTATCCATATGAAGCGACACGAACATCGCGGCATCGAGCCGGCGGACCACGGCTGCGCGGTCTTCAAGCGTAAGATATTGATCGCCCTCACGGGTCAAAGCGACGCGGACGCGGCCACGCTCGACCAGCTTGTCCCGAAGATCGCGCGCGAGGGCGAGCGTCAGGTCTTTTTCGGCAACCTGACCGGAGACGCTTCGAGCGCCCGGATCGCGCCCTCCATGGCCCGCGTCGATCACCACGATCGGACGGACCTGCGCCGTGGGCGCCCCGTAAATGCGGTCGTTGGCGGGAGGAGGGAGGTCGAGTGTGAGGCTGCCCTGGCCCGGTGCGTCGGCCGAAGCAGCGCCGCTGCGGCTCGATGCGACGGCAATGCCCAGCGCCGCGACGACGAGCAATGCCGCCGCCGCGCCTGCGAAGGTCGTCCGGTTCGCCACAGAAAAGTTCACGAAGCTCCCACAAGCCGTTGAGCAACAGCTACTTATCACGCTTGAATGGTTAATGCGAAATTGGCTACTCGCGCGCAGCCAGGCGAGTACCTATATGTATATGACGCCGTGCCCCACCAACTGTTGCGGCGCGGACTCGGGGATGCTAACCCGAATTCGATATCCGGTTCGCCGGAAATCTCCGCCGCGACCAGTGCGAGAGTCCGCGGCTTCACGAGGTTGATGTTCGCATGATGCTACAGAACGCTTTCCAGCCGCTCTCGAATGAGACGGCGAATGCGTTCCCCGTGCCGAGGCCCGGGATGGCGAATGCGGCAGAAGCGCTTTCAGAACATCGCGCCACAGTCAGCGGCTCCAGTCGAGCTGCCGTGGCCACAATCATCGCGCGCCGCCGGCTCAGCCGGATGCACCCGCGCGCCCGGAGAAATTTCAATGTCAATGCGCATGCTAATCGACGCGCGCCACCCGGAGGAGACCCGGGTCGCAGTCGCCAAGGGAAATCGGATCGAAGAATTTGATTTCGAGTCCGCTGAGCACAAGCAGCTCAAAGGGAATATTTATCTAGCCAAGGTCACTCGGGTCGAACCGTCGCTTCAGGCGGCGTTCGTCGATTATGGGGGAAACCGCCACGGGTTCCTGGCCTTCAGCGAAATTCACCCAGACTATTACCAGATCCCGAAGGCCGATCGCGAAGCGCTGCTCCGCGAAGAGGCCGAGCACGCGGCCGAGGAAGAGCGGCTGCGGTCCGCGGAACTGGACGACGAGGACGAAGCTCCCCACGCCATCGAAAGCGAGGAAGACGAAGCTTCCGAGTCCGATAACGGCAATGAGGAGGAAGGCGAGGGGCCGTCCGAAGCAGGCACGGGCTCGAACCGCTCGCCGGTCGACGAAGTCCGCAGCCGACGAGCTCCGCCGGAAGCGCCAGAACCTGCGCCGCCGTTACAAGATCCAGGACGTCATCCAGCGCCGCCAGGTGCTCCTCGTCCAGGTCGTCAAGGAGGAGCGAGGCAACAAAGGCGCTGCTCTGACCACCTATCTGTCGCTCGCCGGCCGCTATTGCGTGCTGATGCCGAACACGAGCCACGGCGGCGGCATCTCCCGCAAGATCTCCAACGGTGCAGACCGCAAGCGCCTCAAGTCGATCATGTCGGACTTGAACCTGCCGAAGACGATGGGTCTTATCGTTCGCACCGCGGGCCTCTCCCGCACCAAGGTCGAGATCAAGCGCGACTTCGACTATCTCGCGCGCCTGTGGGACGAGATCCGCGAGCGTACGCTCGGAAGTACGGCCCCCGCGCTCATTTACCGCGACAGCGACCTCATCAAGCGCGCGATCCGCGACCTCTACCATCGCGACATCGAGGAAGTGATCGTCGAGGGCGAGGAAGGCTACAAGGCGGCTCGCGGCTTCATGAAGCTACTGATGCCGAGCCACGTCCGGCGCGTGAAGGTCCACACCGAGACCACGCCGCTGTTCCAGCGCTACGGCGTCGAGGACCAGCTGAGCGCGATGTACCAGCCGCTCGTCCAGCTGAAGTCAGGCGGGTACCTCGTCATCAACCCGACCGAGGCCCTGGTTTCGATCGACATCAACTCGGGCCGCTCGACGCGCGAGCACAATATCGAGCAGACCGCGTTCAACACGAACCTGGAAGCCGCTCAGGAAATCGCGCGGCAGCTGCGCCTGCGAGACATGGCGGGACTGATCGTCATCGACTTCATCGACATGGAGCAGAACAGCCATGTCCGCAAAGTCGAGAAGGCGATGAAGGAAGCGCTCAAGAACGACCGTGCGCGCATCCAGATCGGCCGGATCTCGAGCTTCGGGCTGATGGAGATGAGCCGTCAGCGACTGCGCACCGGTGTGCTCGAGGCCTCGACCAAGCCGTGTCCTCATTGCGAAGGCACCGGCCTGATGCGGACGGCGGCATCTGCCGGCCTGTCCGCCCTGCGCATCATCGAGGACGAGGCTGCACGCGGCCGGGGTGAGAAGATCTGCCTCCGCGCCGGCAAGGAAGCCGCCGTTTACGTGCTCAACAAGAAGCGCGCCGAGCTCGCCGATATCGAGCAACGCTACGGCGTCTCGATCGACATCCTCATCGACGAGAGTTTCGAAGGCGCGCGCATGACTGTCGAGAGCTCGGGCCCGCGTCCCGTCGCAGCTCCTCGGCCGGAGCCGACGGCGATCGAAGAGGACCTCGAGGAGGTCGAGGAACTGCTCGAGGACGAAGAGGACGAGGAAGAGGAATCCGAACCTCGGGCCGAACGCGGCGAAGAGCATGGAGGCGAACGCCAGGGTCGCCGGAGGCGGCGGCGCCGTCGCGGAGGCCGCGGTCGCAAGCGCGACGGCGAAGGCGAAGGCGAAGGAACTGCAGAAGGGGAAACCGGCCCAGCGGAGCTTACAGCCGACGAGCAGTCTGAACCCGCTGAAGCACAGGCTGCCGAGGAAGAGGCCGCGCCAGCGAAGCGGCGCCGTCGGCGCCGCGGACGCGGCGGTGATCGCGCCGAGGGAGCTGAGCCGGCGGAAACTGCCGTCCAGCCCGACAGCTCACCGATGGTCGAGCGGCCGATCGACGAAGAGCCGCCGATCGCGGAAACTACCCCCGTCGAGGAGCCCAAGCCCAAGCGGCGCCGCTCGAAGAAAGCCGCAGCCGAAGCTGAGGTCGCGGTGACCGAGCCCGCGCCAGCCGATGCTCCGCCTGCGGAAACCGCCGATCAAGAGGCGCCGGCGGTCAAGCCTGCCCGCAAGCGTAAGAAGACTGCGTCCCCCGCGGATGCAGCAAGCACCCGCTTCGGAGCCGTCGCATGTCCCTGCAGCGAACAATGATACTGCCGATGAAGAGACCGGCGGTGAACCCCGCCGCGGCTGGTGGCAGAAAACGTTCGGCTGAGGTCAGAAGCGGCAGACGCCGGCTTTCATGACCGGTTCAGGCGAAAAAGTGGTAATCGGCCGGGGATGAAGTCGCCGGCCGCTCGCCTCACCCGCCTCTTGATGATGGCGGTCCTGCTCGCCCTGGCGACGGTCCAGCCGGCGCTCGCACAGGACGATTCAGGCCCTCAGGTGCTCCGCGATACGGAGACTGAGCTGATGTTCAAGGAGATGTCCCGGCCGCTGATCATCGCGGGCGGGCTCGACCCGAACAGCGTCAACGTCGTCCTGCTCAACGACCCCGAGATCAACGCCTTCGTGGCGAGGGGCCAGACGGTCTACGTGCAGTCGGGACTGCTCGAGGCCGCGGACAACGTGAACCAGCTTCAGGGCGTCGTCGCTCACGAACTGGGTCACGTCATCGCCGGCGACGCCATCCGCAGCGAGAGCGGCGAGAAGGCAGCTACCGGCATCAGTATCCTGTCTCTCGTGCTCGGAGCCATCGCAATCGCTGCCGGGGCGGGCGATGCCGGCGTCGGCATTATGCAGGCCGGGCAACGTGCTGCACTAGGCGAATTGCTGGCCTTCACGCGTGTGCAGGAAGTCGACGGCAGACGCAACCGGATCCCGTCTGCTCTCCAAAGCGGGAGTCAGCGGCAAGGGCATGCTCGACTTCTTCGGCAAGCTGCAGAACCAGGAGTATCGGCTGGCCATCTATGCAAAGGACAGCTTCGACCGCACCCACCCGCTTTCCTCGGAACGCATCGAGGCGCTCTCGCAGACGCTCAAGTCCGATCCCGCCTGGGGCAAGCCGACGAATCCAGCACTCGAAGCGCGCTTTCAGCGGGTCAAGGCCAAGCTCCTCGGCTACATCGATCCCAAGCAGGCCGTGATCAAATATCCTGAAATCGGATCAGAGCATACCGGCTCATTACGCCCGTGCTTATGCCTACCACCTCGGTGGGTACCCCGAAAAATCGATTGCCGAAGCCGACGCTCTGCTCGCGGCCGATCCTGACGATCCCTTCTTCCTCGAGCTGAAGGGTCAGATTCTCCTTGAAGGGGGCAAGCCGCGAGAGGCGATCCCGGTCCTGCGCGAGGCGGTGCGGCAGTCCAACGAGGCGCCGATGATCGCGGCCATGCTCGGGCACGCGCTGGTAGCAACCGAGGACCCGAAGAATTTTGTGGAGGCCAAGCAAATCCTAAAAGTCGCAGTGAACAAGGATAACGAGGATCCGTTCGCCTGGTATCAGCTCGGGATCATCTATGATCGCGAAGGCGACGTGGCACGCGCTTCGCTGGCGACCGCCGAGCGGAGCAATCTGCAAGGTGATCCGAAGATGGCGCTGGCGAGTGCCCAAACGGCGATGAAAGGCATTCCGCCGGGAAGCCCTGACTGGCTTCGCGCGCAGGATATCGCCATGGTGTCGAAAGCCGAACTGCAGAAGAAAAAGAACCGGAAAGAGCGGGACTAGTGAACGACAGCAGCGCGGCGCTGCCCAGGCGGGGGAACTGGGGAGCGGCAGTCGTAGGAGGAGTGATCGGCGCGCTCCTGACCGCGGCCATTCTGATCTTCGCCCCGCCGAACTTCCTCGCGAGCCGCATCGTTCGCCAAGGACTGCTCGCGGACCCCGCCATTCTGTCCGACACCGTCGACGCTATGCGGGACGCGCAATATGCGCCCGTCCTTGCCGAGAACCGCGCCGCGATCGAGACGCCCTTTGCAGGCTCGTGGAAGGGTTCTGCGAAGCCCGAGGTCACACTCGTCGAATTCTTCGACTACGCGTGTCCCTATTGCAAAGCGAGCAATCCGTCGGTCGACCGGCTGCTGCGCGAAGATAGGGGCCTGCGCGTCGTGTATCGCGAGCTGCCGATCCTTGGCCCGGACAGCGTCGCCGCGGCTCGCTTATCCCTTGAGGCCTCCAAGGTCGGCCGCTTTGCTCAATTCCACGACGCGCTGTGGGCCGCCGGACGCCCCGCCCCTGAAACGATCGCCCGTGCGGCCGCTGCGGCGGGCCTCGCCCCGACGCCGCCCAACGATCCCCAAGCCGAAGCGGAGCTCAAGCAAAACTTCGCACTCGCCGGGAAGCTCGGCGCTACAGGTACGCCCGTGTTCGTCGTCGGCGACAAGGTCATGAACGGGGCGGTTGGCTATGAAGCACTGAAGCAGGCGATAAACCAAGCCCGCGTAAAGAGCTGAAATCGACCGCCGACCGGGCCGGAAACACCCTCATCCCGGTTCGCCGAGCGACGTGGCTAAAATACGCCAGTCGTCCGCCGCAGATTGAATGAATGAAGAGACCCGTTGCGGCGGCGCGATGGATTCGTATCTTCCGCCGCCATGCGCAAGCCAGCCATGCACCGGTTCAATGAGTTCGTGCCCCTCACAAGCAACGAAATCCACGCCATCGAACGTCTCTCGGCGCAAACGCTCCATCTTCGCAGGCATGAAGCGATCCGTTCGCAGGGCGATCAGGTCCGCGATGTCTACCTGCTGACGGACGGCTGGGTCGGCTGCTGCATGGATGTCGCTGAGGGCACGCGCCAAATGGTCAAGGTTCACCTGCCGGGAGACATGCTCGGTACTCCGAGCATGACCCTCAGGACAGCGGCAGAAACGCTCGTCGCGCTGACGCGAGCAACTGTTGAGGTGGTGCCCGTGTGCGAATTTTCGCGTCTGTTCATGAGCTCTCCGCGGATTGCCTCGGCCATGTTCCTGAGTTCGCTGAAAGAGCAGAATCTTCCTCATGGATCGGCTGACATCCGTTGCCCGCACCAGCGCGATCCAGCGGCTCTCCGCCTTCCTCGTCAACGTGTACGAACGACTGAAACTCGTCGGCCCGGAGGAAGCGGAATTCGACCTGCCGTTGTCGCAGGGGGAGCTGGCGGACGTGATCGGCATCACGGCGGTCCACGCCAACAGAACCTGGGGACAGCTGGAAGGCACGGGACTGATCAGGCGCGAAGGAAGGCGCATTTTCCTGCTGGATGTTGAGGCGCTGAAGAGCCTCGGCGCGATGCCGCAAAGGCGCTTCGAGCGCTTGCCGCACTGGAATGTCGCCCCTCCGGCAGAGCCTTCGCTCAGCTCAGGAACAATGGTCGCCTGAAATTGGCTACCGCCCGACCTCTTGGAGGGCGTGCGCCGAATGTTGATGGTGGAGACGGAGCTGCGTCCAAGACCGATCCACGGGATCGGTGCATTCCTGTTGGAGACGTGAAGAAGGGAGACCTCATCTGGCGCTTCGACAGCCGCATCGATCGCGTCTTCGCGGACTGGGAGGTCGAGCACCTGCCGGATCTCCTGCGCAGGTTCCTGGAGGTCTGCTCAACCTACCACGAGGAATTCGCCTTGATCCTCTGCGGCGACAATGGCCGGCACTTCAACCATTCGGACGAGCCGAACACGACGCCGCTGGGATTGGCTTCGGCGACGACATTGCAGCGGCGGACCGTCCGGCCGGAGCCGAGCTCACCACCGACTACCGCTTGATCTGAGATGCCGCCAGAAATCGCGGGAGAATCTACTGAGCCTCGCCTTTGAAGCCCTGAGCGACCACGTACCACTCGCTTGAATCCTTGCGGCTCGCCGGCGGCTTGGCGTGCTTCACCGCCGTGAAGCTGCGCTTGAGCTCAGCCACAAGGTCATTGTCAGCGCCCCCGGCAAGGACCTTCGCGACATAAGCTCCGCCCGGCAGCAACACCTCGCGCGCGAATTCGAGGCCGGCCTCGACCAACGCCATGGTGCGCAGATGGTCGGTCTGCGGATGCCCGACCGTATTCGCCGCCATGTCCGACAGCACCAGATCGGCGGGACCGCCGAGCGCTTCGCGGAGCTTCTCCGGCGCATCCTCGTCCATGAAATCCATCCGCAGGATCGTGACCCCGTCGAGCGGCTCCGTCGGCAAAAGATCGATGCCGACGACTTGCGCCTGAGGGGAGCGCCGTCGCACGACCTGGCTCCAGCCGCCTGGCGCGATGCCAAGATCGACGACCGATTTCACGCCCCTAAGAAGTCCGAAGCGCTCGTCCAGCTCGAGCAGCTTGTAGGCCGCGCGGCTGCGGTAATTCTCCGCCTTGGCGCGCCGCACGTAGGGATCGTTGAGTTGCCGCTCCAGCCAGCGCGTCGACGAGACTTTGCGGCCTTTGGCGGTCCGGATCCGCTTCACAATTGCCAGCCGTCGCGGGCCATCAACGAGCGCAGGATGCCCTCGCGGATACCGCGGTCGGCAACGCCGAGATTCTTCGCCGGCCAGATTTCCATGATCGCTTCGAGGATAGCGCAGCCGGCGACGACCAGGTCTGCCCGTTCGGCCCCGATGCACGGAAGCGACGAGCGCTCGTCATAATCCATGGTCGCGATCATCTCGCTCATCTTCTGCATCGCCCCGATTGGCACGTGCAGCCCATCGACGGCGCGCCGGTCGTAGGACGGCAACGCAAGGTGCACGCTGGCGAGGGTGGTCACCGTTCCGCTCGTGCCAAGCAACCGGATGCCCTCCTTGGTCTCGGGCAGCATCGTTGCGAAGTTCGCGAAGGCGCGGCGCGCTCGCTCGCGCATGCGGTTATAGGCCTTCAGGCGGTCCGGACCCTCAAGCGCTTCCTTGCCTTCGCTTTCAGTCAGCGAGACGACGCCCCACGGCGCGCTCCACCAGGCGCGGATTCTTGGTGTGCCCTGCTCCTGGTCGATCAGCACCAGTTCGGTCGAACCCCCGCCGATGTCGAAGATCAGCGCCGGCCCATCGCCTGGCTCCAGCAGCTTGTGGCAGCCCAGGACCGCGAGCCGTGCTTCCTCGGCGGGCTCGATAATGTCGAGCACGATGCCCGTCTCGTCCCGCACACGGTCGGCGAACAGTTGGCCATTGCTTGCACGGCGACAAGCTTCGGTGGCCACCGAGCGGGAGAGCGAGACGTTGCGGCGCCTCAACTTCTCCGCGCAGACCGCGAGTGCACCAACCGCGCGATCCATCGCCTCGTCCGACAGTTTACCGGTGCGCGAAAGGCCCTCGCCCAGACGAACGATCCGCGAGAAAGCATCGATGACCGTGAAACTCGATTCAGTTGGCCGGGCGATCAGCAAGCGACAGTTGTTCGTGCCGAGATCGATTGCACCATAGGTGTGGCGATACTGGTCCCGCTTCCAGAGCGGTTTTGGATCTGACGGCCCGCCCTGCTCACGGAACCCATTCTGCAGAGCCGGCTCACTGGCGACACCCTGCGCCATGACACACGCCCGTTTCTGTCCTGCACCATGCTCGCGCACGGCTGACTTGATCAGGGTTTAATCACATTTGATGGGTTGAGGGCAAGGGAGGCGGCGTTGACACCCCGCGGCGGCGTTCGTATCTCGCGCCCTCCCGCCGCAACCGGCGCTGCCCCGTCGTCTAATGGTAAGACTACGGACTCTGACTCCGTCAATCGTGGTTCGAATCCACGCGGGGCATCCAATAAACTACCGCTGCTAACGTGTTGATAACAAAGTTGAATGATGAGAGGCCGATCCATGCACTCCCTCATTCACTCCCCCAACGACCCGGCGGAGTCTGCTTTCGACCCAAAGCTGACTAGCCGAGCGTCCGCACTCGACCCAAAGCAGACACTAGCGGCACGCGGCAGATTGGCGTTCCGCCAAATGGCGGCCGAGTATGAAGCGATGGCGAATAGGATCGAGCATCCGATCATGCCGAACCCACAACCCTCGAGCAGACTTTAGGACGCCTCCAGGCGGGTGTCTTGGGTTGAACGCAGACATTTGCCCAATGGCAGAAACGGGTGGGAAGCTGACTTTAGGTAGTCAGCGTTGTGTCAGGCGGCGAAGCATTTCTTCAAATCGGCTCTGATTGTCGGTCCGGCCAAGTGTGCATCGACATTGGAATAGCCTTCGCGCCTAAGGCCACTCCTGATTTCGTCGATCGTCCGGGAAGAGCGGGCCAGTTCAAAAGCTCGTACTATTGTGTCCGTCGGACGCATCTCATTTCCTTAAAAGTTTCGCTCCCGTCACAAACGTTCGAGCGAGACAATGCGTTCCGTGGGCGCTCCGCCGCGGGTCTAACTCCGAGTGCTCGCGGGGTGTGCACATTAACATTACCTCTAGCCACATCTAAGTTAGGACGCGCTGCCAAGCCTTCCAACGTGCCACTGCTCGACTTCAGAAGGAGTGGTTGGTTGGACTATCGGCGCGGCATGGAGCAGAAGAGGGGCAAGTTGAAGTGGCAGCAGCTTTGGCACTTTAGTGAATTGTGTGTGAGCTACCCCACGCGCAACTTTGTCACCCGCAAAGACGTGCCGCCGAGCAGCGAACTTTGCAGGCACTGCGAAGGCCTGCACGCTAGGACAACTTAGGCACCAATCCAGCGGACAAGCGAACGGCCCGGGAGCCCAGGAGATCGGGAGCGAACCTTTAACCCGGGCCGTTGCTTTGCCGCGAGATGGAATGAAACGCGACCGAGCTCGAATGCGCTTTTTTGCGCAGCGCAAATATCGGGTTTTGTCCCTAGCGTGTCCGACGCCTTGGCCTGAGGCTCAGCGGCGCCGATGGGTCGAAAGCAGGCGCTCCGCTAGTGTCAGCTTTGGGTCGAAAGCAGACACTCAGATAGAGTCAAGGATCTTGGGACGCTGACATTAGTCCACCGACAGTCGCTCGCGGGGATGAGAACGCATGAAGTGGGGCTGGCGTCGCTATTCAGCCATTTCGCGATCTTGCCGGCGATGGTCCCGCCCCCTTGCGATCTTGAGAGGCGGCCTCGGTAATAACCGCAATTGCTTGCCCTTTCGCAAGCGTCCGATGCATGCAGTCAGACTTCAGACTCTCCGAGGTGATCCACTTCGGTCCGCGGGGACGCCAAGATGACCAGTTTGTTTTACAGCTTGCCAGGCTGGATTGCCGCAGTCCTGGTGCTTGGTTTGGCTCTTGCGGTCGGACTGGGATGCAGCGTTGGGGTTCAGCGCTTACTTCGGCTTAAGCCTTCAAGCGAGGAGAAGGAGATTGCGATCAACCTGATGCAGGTTGTCGCAGCGTATATCGGCATCATGCTTGCGTTTGCAGGTGTCGCGGTGTGGCAGAACTTTGCCGACGCCGACACTGCAGTACACCAGGAAGCGGCCACCGCGGCAGAGCTTTACCGCGACCTGACAACTTACGGACCGGAAACTCAGGCCGCGCGCGGCGACTTGCGAGCTTACATTGGGAGCATTCTTCACGATGAATGGCCATCACTTCGTGACGGACACGGAAGCTTAACTACGGAAGCCGCCTTGGGTCGAATCTTCGTGGAGCTCGGTAACATCAATCCCCAAAGCAACCGCGACAGCGCCATATTCACCGAGTTATTCTCCAAATTGAACGATCTGGTGGTTCTCAGACGAAACCGAATTATCGCCAGTCAGGCCGGCATACCGCTGATTTTGTGGATCGTCGGCCTGGTCGGATCGACTTTGACCATTTCATACGCGTCCGCATTCTCTCGCACCCGCTACAACTTAGTCATGATATCGGGCACGTCGGTTGCCATCGGTCTTGTCTTCTTGTTCATTCTGATGGTGGACCACCCATTCAAGGGCGAATACAGCGTCGAAAACGCCGACTTGGTGCAGCTTTCTGCGACATTCGACAGGCTCGATCGAATGGTCTCGGCCAATCATGGAGTTCCGCCAAAGTTAAGCCCCAGTGGCTCGCCCTAAAACAGGACTGATTGTCGAAGGCCATTTTTTCTGGCCATGCCGTTCACAATCTTCAAATCGCCCTCGATCAGGTTCCGACGGAACGCCTAGCGGGGGTTAACCCTGATGGCCGCTCAATCGCAATTGGCAGACGATCAGTGCTCCTCAGCTCTCGGGCGACTGGAGCTCGCTCAACCTTGGTGATGAAGCCCTCGAGCTGGAGCGCGAGATGGAGGGCGCAGAGGTGCGTGTCGCGGACCGTCAGATGGTTGGCGACTGGCCAATAAGCGCTCGCGAGCATGCACAGGCTAACCGGGTGGGCGAAATTGTCGCGGCTTTCGACCGTGCCACCCAGAACGTGACGAGCCAGGCCGCCGTACGGACGACGGCAGCCATAGCGGCACGCTGAACGGCGAGCGCCTTCGCGATGGTCTGCAATGGGTCGAAAGGCGACACCCAGCTAGAGTCAGCTTTGGGTCGAAAGCTGACTTTAGAGTAAACCCGGCGAGCCTTGGAATTGTTGAGTTTTTAGCACTCGACAGCGCCGCAGGTTTGCACAGAGTTTCCAATGATGGAGAACCGCGAGCGACAGCAGATTGAACTAATCGCTGATCACGCGCTCTCGCTTTTCCGAAGCGCCGTCCAAGAACGAGTAGCGTCGATTTTCGCTGATCATTCGGCGAAAGGGCGCCTTCATTCAGGAGCGACGATCAGAGTGTCAGTCCGCGCGATGGGAGAACTCGCGGATTTGTTCCTAAATGACTTGAAGCGAGGGACCCCTGAGGTCCACGCGGGGCATCCATCCTGAAATCATGAGCTTAGCGGGTAAGCGCCTTCGCGACGGCCGCGTGCCAGCCTTCAATCAGCCGGCCGCGCCTCTCGCCATCCATCCTCGGCTCGAAGCAATCGCGGCGCTTCCAGGTCGCGGAGAGCGCGTCGAGCCCATCCCAAACACCGGTCGCAAGCCCCGCAAGGAAAGCGGCGCCGAGTGCCGTGGTCTCCAGATTCTCCGGCCTTTCGACCGGCACCTGAAGGATGTCGGCGAGGAACTGGCAAAGCCACGCATTTGCAGCCATCCCGCCATCGATCCGCACTGCCGAGGTTCGCGTCGCGCCATCCTTGGCCATCGCATCGGCCAGGTCGAAGCTCTGGTAGGCGACGGCTTCCAATGCGGCGCGGGCGAGATGCGCGCCAGTCGCATCCAGCGTCAGTCCGAAGATCGCGCCCCGTACGTTCGGATCCCAATAGGGCGCACCAAGCCCGACGAAAGCCGGCACCATATACACCCCGTGACTGTCCGGCACTCGCGTCGCCAGGCTGTCGGTCTCAGACGCATGGGCGATTACTCCGAGGCCGTCGCGTAGCCATTTGATCGCCGCTCCGGCAACGAAGATCGATCCTTCGAGCGCGTAGGTGGTGCGGCCTTCCAACCGGTAAGCCGGGGTGGTCAACAGACGATGCTCGGACGTCACCGCGCGTTCGCCGGTGTTCACCAGCATGAAGCAACCGGTGCCGTAGGTCGACTTCACCATTCCCGGCCCGAAGCATGCCTGGCCGAACAGTGCCGCCTGCTGGTCTCCCGCCATGCCGGCGATCGGCAGCTGAGTTTCGAGCAGCCCTGCGGCAGTCGTGCCGAACAGCTCGCTATTGTCGCGGACTTCGGGCAGCACGGCTTCGGGCACGCGGAAGAGGCGGCAGAGCTCGGAGTCCCAGCGCTGCGCATGGATGTCGAACAGCGACGTCCGGCTTGCGTTGGTTGCGTCGGTCGCGTGGACCGCGCCGCCGGTGAGGCGCCACAGCAGGAAGCAGTCGATCGTACCGCAAGCGAGCTCGCCCCGCTCGGCTTGCTCCCGCGCATCGGCGACATTGTCGAGCATCCACACAATCTTCGCCGCCGAGAAATAAGGGTCGAGCAGCAGGCCAGTGCGGTCGCGGACCAGAGGCTCCGCACCCTCGCCCTTCAACTCCGAACACACCTCCGCCGTTCGCCGGTCCTGCCATACGATGGCCCTGTGGATCGGCTCCCCAGTCGTGCGATCCCAGACCACGACGGTCTCACGCTGGTTGGTGATCCCGATTGAGGCGACGCGGCTAGGGTCGACCTGCGAAAGCGCCTCCCGCATGACGGCCAGAGTGTCCTGCCAGATCTGCTCCGGGTCATGCTCGACCCAGCCGCGCGCCGGATAGTGTTGAGTGAGCTCCCGCTGAGCGACTGCAACGGAGCGCGCGTCAGCGTCGAACAAGATGGCGCGCGTCGAGGTCGTGCCCTGATCGATCGCCAAGACGTGATCGGCCTGCCCCACAGGCCAACCATAAGGTGCCACGCGTCAGCCCGGAAGGGCTTCTCCTCTTCTCCACGCCGGCTTATCGGCGCGCCGCATGAGTGTGATTGCGGTACCGAGTTTCCAAGTCGACGCCAGCGAAGAAGGCGACGGCTTCCGTGTCCATGTCCGAGACGATTCCGGCGAGGACCGAAGCTATTCCGTTCCGACCGGTACACAGCAGGATTTTTCGAAATTTTTCGAGGAGCTCTCCCGGGACTTCGGCACGCGCATGCCCGACATCTTCGCGCCCGCCGTGGAACGGCCCGCTCCGACGATGCGATGGCGGCCGCTGCTGACGGAGAACGTCGATCCTAAGATCCTCGTTGGATACGGCGACCCGGCCGTCTTCAAGGATGGCAAGGATTATTGGCTTGTCGCCACGTCGAACGACGCGCCCGACGCCTTCCCGATCCTCCATTCGCCCGACCTCCAGCATTGGGAGCCGAAGGGCTTCGTCTTTCCCGAGGGCCATCTCCCCCGATGGTGCGCTGCCGGCCGCAACGTGGCCGATTTCTGGGCGCCTGAGATGCACAAGGTCGGAAGCGAATATTGGGTCGTCTTCACAGCCCGCCAGCCGTCGAACGCACTGGCGATCGGCCTGGCGCGCAGTGCCGGCCCGACCGGTCCCTGGATCGACAACGGGCGGCCGCTGATCACCGGCCAACCACTCAACACGACGGGACTCGGCTACGAAGGCGCCCAGCCGATGCTGAGCGGCGGAGTCATCGACCCTCACCTGTTCGTAGACCAGGACGGCACGACCTTCCTCTTCTGGAAAGACGACACGAACAGCATCTGGCCGCGCCCTTTGGCGATGCTGCTGCGCAAGCACCCGGAGTTGATCGGTCGTCTGTTCGAGACCGAAGAGGATCGCCGCAGCGCCGCATTCGCCTCCGCCATCGTTCCGTGGGCCAATCTCCAGCGGCCGATGATTTGCTTCTTCGTCATGCAGCCTTTGATCGAAGCGGCACTGGCCAACTGGACTCTGTGTGAAATCGGCACTGGTCGAGTTCGGCCTCGCATCCGCGATCCTCGACGCCATGTCGACGCCGATCCGCGCCCAACGTATCGCCGAGGACGGCCGCTCGCTCGTCGGCGATGACAAGATCGTGCTCTGCAACGACCTCGACTGGGAGGGCCACCTGATCGAGGGACCTTTCGTCACCTGTCAGGAAGGTCGCTACTGGCTCTTCTACGCGGGCAATGATTTCTCGACGCCCCATTACGGCATCGGCGTTGCCGTCGCCGACCATCCGCTGGGTCCTTACGCCAAGCAGGGCGAACCGCTGCTCCGCTCAACTACCGAGTGGGCAGCTCCGGGCCACGCGTCGGTCGCGCCCGGTCTCGACGGAAAGCCGCAGTTGTTTTTCCACGCCTTCCATCCGGGCACGGGCGGTTACAACGCGTTCCGCGCTCTCTTGACCGTAGGGCTGAAGTTCAGCCGCGACCGAGTCGAAGTCGTGGAGCTTCTTTAGCCGCCCTTGCGCACGGCGCCGCCGCCCGCGATCGAAGTCGCAACCGTCGGGTTCCCCCAATAGACGATCTCGCCGCCGCCGTGGACGGCCGCTCCAAGCGTACCGCTCGAGCGCACCAGGACCTGGCCTCCGCCATTCACGGCAGCTCCGACGGTGGCCGCGTCGATCGATCGCGCGTCGATCTTGCCCCCGCCATTCACGGCGACGCCGATCTCGTTCTGGCGCGGGAAGCCGTTCGCCGTGGTCATCAGCCCGCCGCCGTTCACGCCGAGACCCATGATCCTCGGTGTCTCGATCTGGACGCGCAGGTGATAGTTGCGCGGGCACTGCTGGTTGCAGGCGTCGATCTGGAGCTTGCTGTCACGGTCCACCCGGACACGCGTGAACTGGGTGCTACCTTCGAGCAGCGTCACCCGTTGTGCCGCCGTTGGCAGGATGGTGACGATGCCGCCGCCGTGAAGCTGGACGGCGCGGAAGTTTGGAACCGGAACGGGCTCGACGGCAACGGCTGGGGCCGAAACCGCAACTGCAAGCGTGAAAAGCGGGACGAGCGAACGCATGGTCGGATTCCTCTGTTACGGTGGACGCTACACTTGTAGCGCTACAATTGCAGCGTGTCTAGCCTGCTCTTGCAGTCCGACGCGCACGGTTCCATTCCGCTGCGCATGGATCGCCCGCTGACCGTCATTGGCAGCTTCGTGAGCCCCTACGTGCGCAAGGTGCTCGCCGCGATGAACCTCAAGGGTCTGGCCTATGAGGTTGATCCGATCACGCCTTTCTTCGGCAACGACGAATTCGGGCGGCTGAGTCCCCTTCGTCGCATCCCCGTGCTCATCGACGGCGATTTTTCGATCAGCGACTCGACGGTCATCTGCGACTATCTCGACGACGCTTATTCCGGCCATCCGCTTTATCCGCGCGATCCCAGGCAACGCGCCCGCGCACGCTGGTTCGAAGAGTTCGCGGACACTCGGCTGGGAGACCTCTTCATCTGGTCGCTGTTCTATCAAAAGGTCGTGCGGCCCATGGTCTGGGGCGAACCCACGGACGAGGAGCGCGTCGCCAAGGCCGAGAAAGACGATATTCCGGCGACACTCGACTACCTCGAGGACCAGCTTCCAGCCGACGGCTTCCTATTTGGCGATATCGGCGTCGCCGACATCGCGATCGCCAGCTTCTTCCGCAACGGCGCTTATGCGGGCTTCGAAACCGATGACAAACGCTGGCCGCGTACCGCCGCCTTCGTTCAGCGAGTCCTCACGCATTCCTGCGTCGCCGCCCTGCTGCCGTTCGAGGATGTCCAGCGCGGTGCGGCGATCAAGGGACGCCGGCAGGCGCTCCTCGATGCGGGTGCTCCGCTCACTATCGAAACGTTGGGCGTTCGCGAGCCGCGCAAGGGATATATGCCGCTCTAACTGCCGTCCGGTCTCTACGCGTGGCCCGAAAGCCAGTGCTCGATGCGCGTCCTCAGCGACCGCTTCGATGGAATGAAGCCCGGCTCCGGCAGGTGCGCAGTCTCGACGGTGTCGTAAAGCGTAAGGTTCTCCGGCTGCTTCGGCCGCACCGATTCACGCCCGCGAAGCAAGTCCTCGGCCATCGCAAGTGACCTGTGCACGTCTTCGGCTGTGCATGGCTTCATCAGGCAGCCGAGCGCGAGGTCCGGCATAGGGAAACGGGGCGCCTTGCCGCTGACAAACAGGCAGGCGATGCCCTGTTCGTTGAGGTGTACAGCGACCGAAAAGCCGGTGGTGCCGTGCGCCAGGTGCAAGTCGAGCAGGACGAGGTCCGGATCATGCTCCTCGGCGGCCGCAATGGCGCCGTCAGCGTCCTGCGCGGTTCCGACGACGCGGTAGCGCGGATTGTCCTCGATTAGATATTTGAGCGTTTCCGCAAGCTGACGATCGTCTTCGACGACTAGGATCCTGAGCACCCGCGAGCCTCCCCGTAAGCCGCAGTTTTTCGGCGGAAAATCCGCTTGTCACATGCTTGCGCGGATTGTTTCCCGCGCGAATGCCCTGTGAACGGCATTTACGTCCAGCAGCCGGCTTGCCGCGCCCGAACGAAAAGAAGGCGCCCGAAGTTAACCTCCGGACGCCCTCACCCCTCAACTGTTAAATCGCTTACGCGCGATAGAAGATGTGCGCGCCGATCTGCTGGACTTCCTGGAGGTTACGCCGCCACGACGGAGCAACGTAATTCGCGTGATACCACAACACGTCCGGGCTGATGCTCGGGACAATGTTCGCGGCAGCGAGCTGCGCAATCGCCTCTGCCTTGCGCCACGCATCGCAATTCGTGTTCGCCTGCGGAAATTCGCCATGGCGGACGAATGAGAACTGAGCCGGCTGCTTGACGACGCTGCACCAGTCGGACGGGTAGCGGCCCGACGCAGCCCGGTTCATCACCACATGGGCGACGGCCAGCTGACCCTCGAGGCTTTCGCCGCGCGCTTCGAAATAGACCGCTGTCGCAAGGCAGCTGGTCTGCTGGTCGAGCTGTGCGCTGGTCGCGAACTTGTCGACGAGTGCGTACAGCGGCCAGCCATTCTTGTAGAGCCACGCGGCCTGCGTGGAAAAAGACTGCGGCGCCAGGCTCAGCGTGACGCTCTGCGCCGGCTGCGTCTGAAGAACGGCGCCCGTAACCGTCGAGATCGCGGTCGTTGCGGCGACTGCCGGGCGCGCGACTGCCGTCGCGACCTGGGCGGCGGCTGTGCCGAGCGGCTTCGCGGCGACACTCACGTCGACCGCCTTCACCGCGGCCGACACGTTGCTCAACGCCGACATATCCTGCGCGCTAGCGCTGGACGCCGCCGCAAGCATAACAAACCCCATCACCGCGGACGCACCGCGGCTACCCAACAATTTAATCACTATTCGTGTTGCCCTTCTTCGGCGGACTGCCGCTGGGGGCGCCTAAGCGCTCTTTAATCGTCCCAGCGGGGAAGTCCGTCTTGCCCTCGAGCCGGCGCTCAGCGCCTTGGCTCACTCGCTCTCAATCGCTGCACCCCAGATATGTTAACTTTTCCGCGAGTCCAACCTTCGGGCGGTAAGTCGTGCGACTCGCGGGATGGAATCTGGAACACTTTCAAATCATTCAGTTTTCTCGACTTATCCACAGCCGCTCGGAACCGCTCATCGCCGGTTTAACTCGGCTCGTCGGCGCGCTAACCGTAATGGGACAGGAGGTCGTCCCGCGATGGCGCATTGGTTGATGAAATCCGAACCCGAAAGCTACGGCTGGGACGACCTGCTGCGCGATGGCGGCACGGAATGGGACGGCGTTCGCAACAATGCCGCGCGACTCCACCTGAAGGCGATGAAGAAGGGCGACGAGACGTTCTTCTATCACAGCATGTCGGACAAGGCGGTGGTCGGCATCATGCGGATCGTCCGCGAAGCTCGGCCCGATCCGAAGGACGCCGACTGGGTCTCCGTCCGCGTCGAACCCGTCCGGCCGATCAAGCCGGTGACCCTCGCGGAGATCAAGGCCGAGCCGCGCCTCGCGAAGATGGAATTGATCCGTCAGTCGCGCCTGTCAGTCGCGCCGGTGCGCGACGACGAGTGGCGTGTTGTGCTAGAATTGTCCCAGAAATGATGCTGCTGGCCCTGCTCGTGGCGGCCGCTCCGGTCGCCGAGACGCCCAAGGCGTATATGGAGCGACTTTACGCCAGCTACCGCAACCCGAACTTCAATCCGTTCGACCATCCCGAGCGCTACTTTGCGCCGAAGCTTATGGCGGCGATCAAGGAAGACGCCCGGCTTGCCCATGGCGAAGTCGGCTACGTCGACGGCGATCCGATCTGCCAATGCCAGGATCCCGATGGCCTGCACGCCTCGGTGACGACCGTGACTCTGAACGGCCGCGACAAAGCGACCGTCCGCGTCGCGATCGCCTTCACCGGCGACAAGCCGCGCCCCACCACATACACCTTGGTCCGGACCTCTGCCGGCTGGCGCATCGCCGACGTATCGTCCGCCGATGAGCGGAGCTTCCTCGGCGGCATCGAGAAGTCCAACCGCGAAATGCGCGCAAAGCATTAGCCATCGTGCTCGCGCTTTTCCTCGCGTGCGCGTGACGAGTACATCCGCTGCAATATCGGCGGTCACTTGTTGCTCTCACAGACTGGATATCCGAGGATCGATTCGTGGAAGATGATGGGATCCTGCCGGGACGTTTGTGCGGTACTTGCACGCTTTGCTGCAAACTTCTCGCAATCACGGAGCTCGGCAAGCCCCGAGGAACTTGGTGTCGGCACTGTGAGATCGGCGCGGGATGTCGAATCTATGACGATCGCCCGTCAGCCTGCCAGGAATTCTATTGTGGCTACCGGACGTGGGCGATGACAGGTGATCACTGGTTTCCCGCGCGGCGTAGGCGACCGCTCCAACGACGCCGAACGCGGTGCATGCCACTCCGGCAATCGCGATGGATCTCGCTAATTTCCACCGCTGCACGGCGGCTCAAACGCCGCCGGCACGATGTCGTTACGCAGCTTCCATCTTGCGCGCTTCGCGCTTGCGCTCGTGCGGGTCGAGGAAGCGCTTCCGGATCCGGATCGCTTTCGGCGTGACCTCCACCAGCTCGTCGTCCTGGATGTAGGCGATCGCCTGCTCGAGGCTCATGCGCCGCGGCGGGGTCAGGCGGATGCCTTCGTCCTTGGGGCCGGAGGCGCGGAAGTTGGTGAGTTGCTTGGACTTCAGAGGATTGACCTCGAGGTCCTGGATCTTAGCGTTCTCGCCGATCACCATTCCCTCGTAGAGCATCTCGCCGGGCGAAATGAACAGCACCCCGCGCTCTTCCAGCGCGCTCAGGGCATAAGCGACCGCGGGGCCCTGCTCCATCGAGATGAGCACGCCGTTCTGGCGGCCGGAGATCGGGCCCTTGTACGGACCGTAGCGCTCGAACAGGCGATTCATGATGCCGGTGCCGCGCGTGTCGGACAGGAACTCGCCGTGGTAACCGATGAGGCCCCGGCTTGGGGCGCTGAAGGTCAGACGCGTCTTGCCGCCGCCGGACGGACGCATGTCGGTCATCTCCGCCTTGCGCAGCGCCATCTTGTCGATGACGGTGCCGGAGAACTCGTCGTCGACGTCGACGACGACCGTCTCGTAGGGCTCCTCACGGCCGTTCGGGCCGTCGCGGAACAGCACGCGAGGGCGGCTGATGCCGAGTTCGAACCCTTCACGCCGAAGCGTTTCGATCAGCACCCCGAGCTGGAGCTCGCCGCGGCCCGCGACTTCGAAGCTGTCGTTGTCCGCCGCCATGGTGACGCGGATCGCTACATTGCCTTCGGCCTCGCGCTCGAGCCGCTCGCGGATGACCCGGCTTTGGACCTTGTCGCCGTCGCGGCCGGCGAACGGGCTGTCGTTGACCGAGAAGCTCATTGCGAGCGTCGGCGGATCGATCGGCCGCGCATGAAGCGGCGCGGCGACCGTCGGATCGGCAAAGGTGTTGGAGACGGTCGCTTTGATCAGGCCCGCGATGGCGACGATCTCGCCGGCCTCGGCATTGTCGACCGGCACGCGCTCGAGCCCGCGGAACGCGAAGACCTTTGTCGCGCGGCCTTCCTCGACGAGGTTGCCGTTCACGTCGAGCGCCTTGATCGGCATGTTGGTGGCGAGCTTACCGCTCTCGATGCGGCCGGTGAGGATCCGCCCCAGGAAAGGATCGCGGTCGAGCAAGGTGGCGAGCATGCGGAACGGGCCGGCATCCACCCGCGGCGGCGGAACGTGGCTGACGATCGCGTCAAACAAGGGCGTCAGGTCACCCGAGCGCACGTCATCGGTCGTCCCGGCATAGCCGGCGCGACCGCTCGCATAGAGCGTGGGGAAATCGAGCTGCTCGTCGTTCGCCTCAAGATTGAGGAACAGCTCGAACACCTCGTCGAGCACTTCGGCGGGACGCGCGTCCGGGCGGTCGATCTTATTGACGACGACGATCGGCTTGAGGCCAAGGGAGAGCGCCTTGCCGGTCACGAACTTGGTCTGCGGCATCGGACCTTCGGCCGCATCGACCAGCAGGATCACGCCGTCGACCATAGAAAGGATGCGCTCGACCTCCGCGCCGAAGTCGGCGTGGCCCGGCGTATCGACGATGTTGATGTGCGTCCCTTTCCACTCGACGCTCGTGCACTTCGCGAGAATCGTGATCCCGCGCTCCTTTTCGAGGTCGTTCGAATCCATCGCCCGCTCCTCGACCCGCTGGTTGTCGCGGAAGGTGCCGGACTGGCGGAAGAGCTGGTCGACGAGCGTCGTCTTGCCGTGGTCGACGTGCGCGATGATCGCGACGTTACGCAAATTCATTCGATTTTTCCCGGGAAATGATCGGCGGCCATGTAGTCGTTATCACCTCATGTTGCAATGCAGCATGAACGTCATTCCGGCTTGTGCGTTGATCGTGCCGAAACGACTTTGGCAAGGAGGAAAAGCCATGCCCCGTGGAGCGTACACGGCCAAGCAGGAACGCAAGGCCGAGCATATCGAGGAAGGTTACGAAAAGCGCGGCGTTTCGAAAAGAGAGGCAGAGGAGCGCGCTTGGCGGACGGTCAACAAGCAGGATCATGGCGGCAAGAACGCCGGCCATGGGCGGAAGACCAGCCGCAGCGAAGCCGCCAAGAAGGGTTGGGAAACACGCAGGCGGCGCGGCGACGGCTGACGACTTAGGTCGCGCGTTCCAGGATTTCGATCGCACGCTCGATCGCGCGGAGTTCACTATGCGCCAGGCGTTCCAGCCTCATCTCGAGACCGGATCCTGCCTTCGGCAGATTGGTAAGCTCTTCGCGGCCTTGCGAAGTCAGGCGCAGTGCAAGGCGGCGCCGGTTATCGGGGTCCTGAGTGCGCTCCACAAGGCCGGCGCGGACCAACGCGTCGACTGCGCGGCTTGCAGCCGGAGCACCCCGCCCCACCGCACCAGCAACCTCGTTCAGCGTCGCGGGCTCTTTGGATCCGATCACGCCTAGCAGCTTGCGGCGCGCACGCTCGGCACGCGCGGCCGGCCCGTCCGCCACCCAGTTCTGCGCCAGGGTGTTGAACCGGTTCGCAAGCGCGCCGGGAGATGACCCCCACATCATGCTTGCAGCCTAACAACAATTCGGGCGCACGCAATATTGCTGTTTGACTGCTAAGGACGAGCGGTTGCGCGAATAAGACGAAGTCGCGATGAGCCCCGCG
Source organism: uncultured Alphaproteobacteria bacterium (assembly GCA_963754245.1). GTDB lineage: Bacteria > Pseudomonadota > Alphaproteobacteria > Sphingomonadales > Sphingomonadaceae > Sphingomicrobium. Next base: position 31,641 of record CAVWET010000012.1, on the reverse strand, counting down.
TGAGCACCCGTCCCCCGCTTCCCCGCAACGTCTGGGTCCTCGGCTTCGTCAGCCTCTTAATGGACTTGTCGAGCGAGATTTATCACGCGCTCCTGCCGGCGTTCGTGACCATCGTGCTTGGTCTTCCCGTAACCGCTCTCGGAGCGATCGACGGCGTCGCCGAAGCGACAGCCAACTTCGCCAAGCTCGTGTCGGGACGGCTGTCCGACCGAAGCCTCAAGCGCAAGCCGTGGGTGGTCGCCGGCTATGGACTCGCGGCTCTGTCGAAGCCTCTTTTTCCGCTCGCGGCCAGCGCACCCGCCGTGATGCTGGCCCGTTTCGCGGATAGGATCGGCAAGGGCATCCGTGGAGCTCCGCGCGACGCGATGGTGGCCGATGAAACTCCCGCCGAGATCCGCGGCCGAGCATTCGGCCTCAGACAATCGCTCGACACCGTCGGGGCACTACTCGCGCCGGTGGTGGCAATCGGCCTCATGGCTTGGTTTGCAAGCAACATCCGGCTGGTCTTCTGGGTCGCCGTCATCCCTGCCCTTTGCTCGTTCCTGCTCGCCTGGCTCGCGCTACGCGAACCCGAGCAGCACCTCGCGCCGCTCAAGCGCTCGCCACTGTTCGTCGGCTTCAGACAGCTGAACAAGGAAACGAAGCGGCTGCTCGCCATCGGCTTCCTCTTTGCGCTGGCGCGCTTCTCCGAGGCCTTCCTGATCCTCAAGGGGATGGAGATCGGGCTGTCCGAGGCGATGTCGCCCCTGACCCTCGCTTTGTTCAACCTGGTCTACGTCGCGCTGGCGTACCCCGCCGGGGCACTCAGCGATCGGATGAGCCCGCGCTCGATCCTCATGGCCGGCCTGGCAGTGCTCGTTGCTGGCGACCTCGTCCTTGCGGAGACAGGCAGCTTCGGCGGATTGATTGTCGGTGTGGGCCTTTGGGGCGCGCACATGGCGCTGACGCAGGGCATCTTCTCGCGCATGATCGCGGACAGCGCGCCCGAAGAGCTGCGAGCGACCAGCTTCGGCGCGTTCTGGTTCGTCAGCGGAATCGCCGCCCTGGTCGCCAGCCTCGGCGCCGGCTGGATGTGGGACCGCGACGGAAGCTCCGCGACCTTCATCACCAGCGCCGCCGTCGCCGCGGCAGCGCTTGCGATGCTCAGCTTGCTGAAGGAAGAACGCGGCGCCTAGCGCGTGAAGCTCTCGCCCTTATCCGCCTTGTCGAGCAGCAGCTTCGAGAAGCTGAACTCCGGCCCCATCCGCTCTTCTTGGCGCTTCAGCCCCTCGACGATCTTGTCGGCGCCCACCGTGTCGGCCCAGAACATCGGGCCGCCGCGATAGACCGGCCAGCCGTAACCATAGACCCACACCACATCGATGTCGGACGCGCGCTGTGCGATTCCTTCCTCTAGGATCTTCGCGCCCTCGTTGACCATCGTGTAGAGCGTCCGCTCCACGATCTCCTCATCGCTGATCTGGCGGCGCGCGACGCCCCGCTTCTTCGCGAAATCCTCGATAATTTGCTGGACCACCGGCGACGGACTCGGCCGCCTTTTCTCGTCATAATCGTAGAAACCCGCGCCCTTCTTCTGGCCCCAACGGTCGATCGCGCAGAGCGCGTCTCGAATGTTCTCGATCCGATTCGGGTCGCGGTGCCAGCCGATGTCGACCCCCGCCAAATCGGCCATCTGGAACGGCCCCATTGGCATTCCGAACTCGACATGCACACGGTCGACTTGTTCGGGCGTCGCGCCCTCCAGCAGCAGCTTGGTCGCTTCAACCTGGCGCGGCATCAGCATGCGGTTGCCGATGAACCCGTGGCAGACGCCCGCAACCACGGGGACCTTCCGGATCTTCTTGCCAAGCTGCATCGCGGTCAGGAGCACGTCCGGCGACGTCTTGTCGCCGCGCACCACCTCAAGCAGCTTCATTACGTTTGCCGGCGAGAAGAAGTGCATGCCGACGACGTCGCCCGGGCGCGAGATGCTGGCGGCGATTTCGTTCACATTGAGGTAGGATGTATTGGAAGCGAGGATTGCGCCGGGCTTGGCGATCTTGTCGAGCCGTCCGAACACGTCCTTCTTCACGTCCATATCCTCATAGACCGCCTCGATGATAAGGTCGCACTCGGCGAGCGCCGCAAAGTCGAGCGTCGGCTTCAGAAGCCCCATCGCCTTCTCGACCTGCTCCGGCGTCATCCGGCCCTTGGCTGCGGTCGCCTCGTAATTCTTGCGCATCACACCGGTGCCCCGGTCGAGCGCTTCTTGCCCCATCTCGACGATCGTCACCGGAATGCCCGCAGACAGGAAGTTCATCGAGATCCCGCCGCCCATCGTGCCGGCCCCGATCACGCCGACCCGCTTGATGTCGCGCGGCACCGTGCCTTCCGGCAGGTTGTCGATCTTCGCGGCCTTGCGCTCGGCAAAGAAGAAATATTGCTGCGCGCGTGCCTGCGTGCCGGTCATCAGCTCCATGAACAGCTTGCGCTCTTCCATGACGCCGTCGGCGTAGGGCTTCTCCGTCGCGATTCGGACCGCCTCGATATTCTTCAGGGGCGCATCGAAGCCGCGAAACTTCCTGGCATTGTCGCGCTGGAAATCCTCGAACACGGCCGGATCGACGTTGGCGACCTTGTCGTCGAACTGAGAGGAGCGCGGCAGCGGCCGCACGTCGCGCACTTCTTCGGCATAGGCGACCGCGTGCGGGATCAGCTCGCCTTCGACGAGCCGGTCGATGAGCCCGCACTCGAACCCCTCGCGAGCGCCGATCGGATTGCCCGTCGCCGTCATCTCCAGTGCCTTTTTCACACCGGCCACACGCGGCAGCCGCTGCGTCCCCCCAGCGCCCGGAAGAAGCCCCAGCTTCACTTCCGGCGTCCCGAACTTCGCGGTCGGATCAGCGACCCGGTAATGACAGCCAAGCGCGACCTCCAGCCCGCCGCCGAACGCCGTACCGTGGATCGCTGCAACCACCGGTTTCGAGCACGCCTCGATGGCGTCGACCACCATGGGCAGCCACGGCTGCTGCGGCGGCTTGCCGAACTCCGTGATGTCCGCGCCCGCGAAGAAGGTCTGTCCTTCGCACGCAATGACCACTGCCTTCACGCTGTCGTCGGCTTCGGCCTCCGCGATCGCATCGACCAACCCCTGGCGCACCGCGGTCGAAAGCGCGTTCACCGGCGGGTTGTTGCTAAGCACGATCAGCACGTCGCCATGTTTGCGGGTCGAGATCGGGCTGGTGGTCGGCTTGTCCATCACGTCGCTCATGGCGCCTCTCCGAAATGCTGTTTGGCCTCGCGCTAAGCCCGCGCATTGCGCGAAACAAGACGTTCGTGCCACTTTCCTGACATGGCGGTAAGTAAGCACGTCGACGTGCTCATCGTGGGCGCCGGGATATCCGGCATCGATGCAGCCTACCGTCTGCAGGAGCGCTGCCCGCGCAAGAGCTACCTTATCCTCGAGGCGCGGGAGCGCGTCGGCGGCACGTGGGACCTGTTCCGCTATCCCGGCGTGCGCTCCGATTCCGACATGTTCACGCTCGGTTTTCCATTCCGCCCTTGGCGCTCGGATCAGGCGATCGTCGGCGGACCGGCGATCCGCCAATATGTCGAAGACACCGCGCGGGAGTTCGGCATCTTCGACCGCATCCGATTCAAAAGTCCCGTCACGCGCGCAAGCTGGTCGTCGTCCGACAGCCGCTGGACGGTCGAAGTCCAAACAGGAAAGCTTCACCTGCTCATTCCTGTGGCTCGCCAGCGGCTATTACGCCTATGCGCAAGGCTATCGGCCCCGATGGCCGGGAGAGGACGCGTTTTCCGGCCGTATCATCCATCCACAATTCTGGCCCGACGACCTGTCTTTCTCAGGCAAGAACGTCGCTGTGATCGGCAGCGGAGCGACAGCGGTCACCCTCGTTCCGGCGCTCGCGGAGAAGGCGGCGCACGTGACCATGGTGCAGCGCACGCCAAGCTACATCGTCTCGCGGCCCTCGCGCGACCGGACCGCGGGCTGGTTGCAGCGCAGGCTTCCGTCCGGCCTCGCGGATGCGCTGGTCCGCTGGAAGAACCTGCTTCTGACGATCTATTTCTATGACCGCGCACGCCGGAATCCCGGTCGTGTCAGCCGGCGAATCCGCGAGGAAATCGGCAAGGCGCTGCCCCCCGGCTACCCCGTCGAGCGCGATTTCAACCCGCCTTACAAGCCGTGGGACCAGCGGTTGTGCCTCGTCCCCGACGGCGACCTGTTCGCGGCGATTCGCTCGGGCAAGGTCTCGATTGCCACCGGAACGATCGACCGTTTCACTTCGGAGGGCCTGGAGCTTTCGACCGGCGAGGAGGTCAAGGCCGACGTCATCGTTACCGCCACCGGCCTCGACATGGCACTTGGCGGCGGGATCGATCTTTCGCTCGACGGCACCCCGGTCCGGATGCCGGAGCGGTTCATCTACAAGGGCATGATGCTGAGCGGCGTGCCCAATCTCTTCCTTTCGTTCGGCTACGCCAATGCGTCCTGGACCCTGCGAAGCGACCTCACGTCGCGAAGCGTGTGCCGGCTGCTCAACCGAATGCAGCGGCGGGGGTCGACGACCTGCGTGCCGCGCGCGGACCGCGTGATGGAGCGACGGTCGGTGATCGAGTTCAGTTCCGGCTATGTACGGCGCGCGCTGACCACGATGCCGAGCCAGGGCGACCGGTATCCGTGGGTCGTGCAGCAGAATTACGTGAAGGACCTCGTCGCCATGTCATTCGGCCGGATCGACGAGGAGCTCGAAATGCACTCGCACAAAAGGGAGCCGAAAGATGGATGAGCCCGGACAAGCCAAGCAGGAGCTCCGCCGCGAGGCCAAGGACATCACGCGTAGCGCCAAGGCCGTCGAGCGCAGCACCACGGAGCTTACCGACAGCGCCGACCGCCGCACCACGCTGTCGAGCGACCGCACGCTTCTCGCGGCCGAGCGGACCTACGCCGCCTGGGTGCGCACGGCGCTTGCAGCGCTGGCCGCGGGCGTGGGCGCGAGGGCGCTGGTGAAGGACATCCTTCCGTTATGGGTCGGCAAGTTGACGGGTACAGTGCTGATCGTCTTCGCCGGCTTCTGTCTCGTCGCGGCCGTCTGGCGCGAGCTGCGCGGAGTCCCCACCACGCCGCAACCCGACATCCCGTCGATCCCGCGCGCTTTGCTTGTGCCGATGAACCTGTTTCTGATGCTCGTCACGCTCGCCGCGCTGATCGGGATTTGGTCGGCGTAATGTCTGCAAGGGGTCGAAAGCTGACGCTAGAAGGCTCGGCGACATCGCCCCTTTCCTATTGCCCGCCGAAGTGCTTGGCTCCGCCGCATGGCGGTTTTCGCGAACGCTCGATTTCGGTATCGGTTTGCGCCCATGCACTGCGTTCGCCAGTGCGAAGATCAGTGAAGATCGGCGCCCATGACTGACCTCGACACCTTCCGCTCCGAAACCCGCGCCTGGCTCGAAGCCAATTGCCCGCCGGAGATGCGCGAGCCGATGCGGTCGGAGGCGGACGCCTGCTGGGGCGGGCGCAACTGGACCTTCCAGTCGGACGCGCAGCGGCAGTGGCTCGAGCGCATGGCCGAGCGCGGCTGGACCGTGCCCGACTGGCCGAAGGACTATGGCGGCGGCGGGCTCTCGCCGGCCGAAGCCAAGGTGCTGAAGGAGGAGATGGCGCGGATCGGCGCGCGGCACGCCGCTGACCAGCTTCGGCATCTCGATGCTCGGCCCGGCGCTGCTCAAGTTCGGCACCGAGGAGCAGAAGAAGCACTATCCTGCCCGAGATCGCGCGCGGCGAGATCCGCTGGTGCCAGGGCTATTCCGAGCCGGGCGCCGGCTCCGACCTCGCCGGGCTGCAGACCAAGGCGGAGGACAAGGGCGACCACTGGCTGGTCAACGGCCAGAAGGTCTGGACCAGCTACGCCGACAAGGCCGACTGGATCTTCTGCCTGGTCCGCACCTCGACCGAGTCCAAGCAGGGCGGGATCAGCTTCCTGCTGTTCGACATGGCGACGCCCGGGCGTCTCGACCAGGCCGATCCTGCTGATCAGCGGCAACTCGCCCTTCTGCGAGACCTTCTTCGACGACGTGAAGGTGCCCGAAGGACCAGGTCGTCGGCGAGGTGAACAAGGGCTGGGACGTCGCCAAATATCTGCTCGGCCACGAGCGCGAGATGATCAGCGGGCATGGGGCTCGGCGGCACTGGCGGGACGCTCGGCGCGGCGGTGAAGCCCGACGATCCGCTGCTGCGCGCCGAGATCGCCGCGTTCGACGTCGACGCCCTCGCCTTCGCGGCGATGAGCGAGCGCTTCGTCGACGATGTGGAAGGCCGGCGAAGCGCATCCCGCGCAGCCCGTCGATGATGAAATATGCCGGCACCGAGCTCAACAAGCGCCGCAACGAGCTGGTCATGGCCGCGGGCGGCTCCGACGCGCTCGAATGGGACAGCGAGCGGTCGAAGAACGGCAAGGCCGCCGCGCGACTGGCTGCGCACCAAGGGCAATTCGATCGAGGGCGGCACCAGCGAGATCCAGCTCAACATCGTCGCCAAGCACATCCTCGGCCTGCCGGGAGCCTGACGATGACGCTGCTCACCGACGACCAGAAGATGCTGCAGGAGACGGCGGCGAGCTTCCTCGCCGAGGAAGGCAGCATCGCGAAGCAGCTGCGCCACTGGCGCGACACCGGCTGCAAGGACGGCTTCGGCCACGGCCTGTGGAAGCAGTTCGCCGAGCTTGGCCTGACCGGCATCTGCATTCCCGGAGGCACAGGGCGGCCTTGGCCTGGGCGCGGTCGAGGCGGCGCTGGTGCTCGAGGAGATCGGCCGCAACCTGACCCCCTCGCCCTTCCTCACCACCGCGGTCGTCGGCTGCACGCGCGATCGAGGGCACGGCGCACGCCGAGCGCTGGTTCCCGGGCATCCTCTCCGGCGAGACCGTGCTGGCGCTGGCGATCGACGAAGGCCGCCGGCACGCGCCCGAGCAGACTGCGCTAGCAGCGGAGCGTCGCGGCAATGGCTTCGTGCTCAACGGCGCCAAGCAGTTCGTCGTCCAGGGCGCCTCCGCCGACATGATCCTGACTGCCGCGCGCACCGCGGGTTCGCCGGGCGAGACGCGAGGGCTCACGCTGTTCGCCGTGCCCAAAGGCGCCGGGCTCGAGGTCGAGAACGTGACGCTGGCCGACAGCTCGAAGGCCGCGCGGCTGACCTTCGACAATGTCGAGCTCGACGCCGACGCGGTGGTCGGCGAGGTCGACGGCGGCTGGGCGCCGCTCAGTCGCGCGCCTCAACGCCGGCCGCGCGGGCGCGGCGGCCGAGCTGGTCGGCGTCGCCGCGGGCGCGATCGGCGATGACCCTCGACTATCTCAAGCAGCGCAAGCAGTTCGGCAAGCTGATCGGCGAGTTCCAGGCGCTTCAGCACCGCGCCGCGCACCTCTACGGCGAGATCGAGATCGCGCGCGCGGCCGCGCTCAAGGCCGCCGAGCTGCTCGATGCAGGCGACGACAAGGCCGAGCTGATGGTCTCGGTCGCCAAGGCCAAGGCCGCGGACGTCGCGAAGCTTGCGGTTCAGGAAGGCGTGCAGATGCACGGCGGCATCGGCATGACCGACGAGCATGACATCGGCCTCTACATGAAGCGCGAGGCGGTGCTCGGCGAGCTGTTCGGCGACGTCTATTATCACCGCGAGCGCGTCGCCGAGCTCAGCGGTTACTGAGCGAGCTCAGCCGCGAGCCTGAAGCCGCCGATGACACCCAGGATGAAGCAGGCGGCCAGAGCGAGCTGCACCTTTCCGTCCGGATCGCCCCAGCCGAAATATTTCCCGCCAAAGCCGAACAGAGCGATGAACATCGCGATTGCGATACCGCCACCATGCGAACCCTCCTCGTGACGCCGGTGAACACTGCACCGGCGACTGGCAAGGATGCCCCGATCACGGTAAACAGAGCGTAAAACTTGCCCCCTACGCGGCGCTGCGGCCATAGGGTTGCCACACTCCAGGATTAGCGAGCGAAACCATGAAAGCGCGCGTGTTCATCACCCTGAAGAACGGCGTCCTCGACCCGCAGGGCAAGGCGATCCACCACGCGCTCGGAAGGCCTCGGCTTTTCGGGCGTCAACGACGTCCGCGCCGGCAAGCTGATCGAGCTCGACCTCGCCGAGGGCACCAGCGATGCCGAGATCGAGGACATGTGCCGCAAGCTGCTGGCCAACACGGTGATCGAGAATTTCCGCATCGAGCGGCTGGAGACCGCATGAAAAGCGCGGTCATCGTCTTCCCCGGCTCCAACTGCGACCGCGACCTCGCCGTCGCGCTGGAGCAGGTCACCGGCCGCAAGCCGGCGATGGTCTGGCACAAGGAGCACCGAGCTTCCCGACGGCACCGACTTCATCGGCGTCCCCGGCGGCTTTTCCTACGGCGATTATCTGCGCTCGGGCGCGATGGCCGCGCGCTCGCCGGTCATGCGCGCGGTCAAGGACGCGGCAGCACGCGGCGTTCCGGTGATCGGCATCTGCAACGGCTTCCAGGTGCTGACCGAGGCCGGCTTGCTGCCCGGCGCGCTGATGCGCAACGCGCGGCTGAGCTTCGTCTGCCGCGAGGTGCCGCTTCGCGTCGAGAACAGCCAGAGCCTGTTCACGGCGCAACTACGATACCGGCGAGACGATCGTCATTTCCGGTCGCCCACCACGACGGCAATTACCAGGCCGACGAAGCAACGCTCGACCGGCTCGAGGGCGAAGGCCGCGTCGCGTTCCGCTATCTTGAAGAGTGCAACGGCTCGGCCCGCGCGATCGCCGGCATTCTCAACGATGCCGGCAATGTGCTCGGCCTGATGCCGCACCCGGAGCGCGTGGTCGAACCGGCGCACGGCGGCACCGACGGCCGGCGGCTGTTCGAAGGCCTGCTGGAGACGGTGAACGCCTAAACGTCGGTCGTGAACGGAGTGAAATCCGTGCCGACGTCATACACGTCGACGCCTTCCTTCCTCTTCAGAAAGCCGACCACAGCGTAAGTGACGGGCGTCAACATCACCTCCCAGCTCACCTTCAGGACGAACTGGCTGAGCATCACCTGCAGCATGATGTCGGCCGGCCAGTCGGCCATTCCGTAGAAGGCGAGCGGATAGAAGATCAGGCTGTCGGCGCCTTCGCCGACTATCGTGCTGCCGATCGTGCGGGTCCAGAGATACTTGCCCTTGGTCCAGATCTTCATCTTCGCAAGCACGACCGAGTTGAGGAAATCCCCGACGAAGAACGCCGCCATCGAGGCGAGGATGATCCGCCAGCCGGAGCCGAACACCCGCTCGTAGGCAGCCTGCCCGTTCCATCCTGGCGCGACCGGTAAATGCACGACGGTCCATTCCATCAGCGCCATGAAGGCCAGCGCCGCAAAGCCCGCCCAAATAGCGCGGCGAGCTCGGGCGAAGCCATACACTTCGGTCAGCACGTCATCGATGACGTAGGAGATTGGGAAGAAGAGGATGCCGGCACCGAACGGCCAAAGTCCGACACCGGGCAAGTTCACCACCGATCGCTTCTCGGCGCCGATCACGTTGGACAGCAGCAGCACCACGACGAATGCCACCATCACGAAGTCGAAATAGCGGAAGCGTGCACCGTGCATCGCGCGCGCCTCGACGTGCCGGAGTCCCTCCCCTTCGGCTTTCATATTGTGAGGCCTAGCGCGGTTCCGCTCCGCGTCAATTGCGGTTACTTCGTGCCTGCGCGCGCCCGTAGCTCAGTTGGATAGAGCACGAGCCTTCTAAGCTTGAGGTCGTAGGTTCGAATCCTACCGGGCGCGCCAGCAGTTTTCCGGGATTTTTTGAGAACGCGTTGGGAGACCAAAATTTGCAGTAGCAATCACATAGCAAGCGGGGGCGCCACAACCGGCGCTGCACTCCACCCGACACCCCAATCCGCGGACTTTAAAGGAAGCTCGGATTTGAACTCAGCTTTTCCGGTCGCCACGCGCCTTCGTCGCCTTGCCTCCGCCCAATCCAAGAGAACGGCAGAAAATGGCCGCAAACGGACCGTCCGCTTATGGCAGGTTTCGACCCAAAGCTGACTCTAGCCGAGCGTCCGCTTCCGACCCGAGGCAGACATTAGCGGAGCAGGCTAGGTAAGTTCAGGATCGCTCGGGATTGATCCCGATTGAAGCCTCTCACAAAACAGATGCACTGGGAACGATGCCACACCCGGCATACTTTTTTGGTGGCGCTTCTGCGCTGGCTGCCGTCATCGGCATCGCCGCCGCCGAATTTGACATGTCCTCACACTCGGATGTCAAAAGGGTACAGAAGGCGGAGGCATCCTATCTTTTTCCAGATAATTTGCCGGACAGCCTAACACTGCTGCCTCCTCCTCCGGCGCCAAATTCGCCCGAACTCCAGCATGATCTGATCGCCCGCGCCGCGGCCCTCCAGCTCAAGGGAACGCCCCGGTATGCTCTCGCCATGACGGACGCCCACCGCGACACATCATCAACCGTTCGAGCATTCACCTGTGCTTTAGGAGCCGACATAAGCGCAGACCGCACTCCGACGTTGTATAAGCTCCTCGGTTTTGTACGCATTGATGTTCGCGCCTCCGCAAACCCGGCGAAGCGCAAGTACGTTCGTAAGCAGCCGTTCCGAGCCTATGCTTCGAGCACTTGTTCACCAGCTGATGAGGCTCTCGTTCAGCAGCTAGCCTCCTATCCTTCAGCCCGTGCCGCGGTTGGAATGGCATACGGGCTTGTGCTGGCTGAGCTTAATCCTGCGCGCGCCGACCTGATTCTAAATCGTGGACGCGAGTTTGGAGAGAGCCGCAAAATATGCGACGCGTCTTGGCAGAGCGACGTCGATGCCGGTTTCAAGCTTGCACAAGAAAACGTCGCGCGCTTCCAGCGAAACAGACGTTTCCAGAGGGATCTTCAGACAGCCAAGGCGGAGGTCGCCTTAGAGCTGCGGGCCGGGATCAAACCGCCAAACGGATGCTCGCTCGAAGTGGCAGCGCTCGCTCCCAAGCATCGACAGGGAACGAAGGGGCAAGGTCAAAACTGACGAGCGTCCGGCGATCCGTATGGGCGTGCAGCCTGACCTAATGACCTCCTTCCACCCAAGGCTCGATTTCACGGAAACTGCAATCGCATAAGAGAGAGCTTCGAACTGGGCAGACGATAGGTCTGCGCACCCGAGGTCCCGTCGCTGGGACGGTGAAGTTGGTGAAGCCGCAATGGCAGCAGTAGCTCGAGAGACTACGCCCCAAAGATGGGCTCACCGCTTCCTCTGACCGTATGATGTGGCAGCTCAAGCTGACCACGGACAGAAGCAAGTAACCAGCGGCAGGATAACCGGGGCAGCTTGACACAAGGGCCCATTACAGAAGCTGCCATTAAGCCATCCGCGACGGTCCCGATCAAACGTCCCGCGCGAACGCGCGAGGATCGCGACCGCAAAGCAAACGGGTCTCCGACGTCATGGCGTCGAGCGCGGCAACGAAGGCGCGGCGGTTCGGCAGCCCCGTGAGAAAGTCGGTGGTCGCGGCGATGACCGCTTCGCGGTGGGCATGCTGCACCCGTTCCCGTTCGCGGGCGATGTTCGATCGCGAATGGATGACGTTGGTGAAGTGCCGGCTGTGGGCTGACAGCAATCGCATCGTCAAAACCGCGACAACGACGAGGCCGAACGCGGCACCGGCGAATTTTGGATCGTTCGAAATGAGGGCGTCGACCGAGAGTGGGCCGATGATCAAAAGCAGCGGAATCCGTGCGGCCGCCGGAAGTGCCGTGAGGCCGTAAGCGACGCCGATCGCCGTCAGCCCGCCAAAAAGCATGACGGCCATGTGCGAGCTCGCGTCTCCGACCTGGAGGAGGTAGAGGCAGCGCGCGGAAACCGCGAGGCACACGGCACCCGCAAACCAGACGGTCTGGCGCATCCTTCTCGTCATCAGCCGATGATCCGCGTCCGCTCCGCTGCCCCTGCCGAACCAATGCCAAAGCCGGATCAGCCCGCAAAAGGCGATGAAGGAGGGCAGATTGAGCCCGAGGGAAAGCCTTCCGGTGGCCGCGATCTCCATCGCCGAAAGGTTGACCAGCCCGAGCAGGTAGACGATTGGAACCTGCGCGCCTCAGCGACCGATAACGTTCCTCGATGAGCGCACGGCCCGACGCACTCCTTGCATCAGGCTCTCCAGAACTCCGCTTCAGGCGGTCAAGAATCATCTGGGCCCAGTCCCGTCCAGTGCCGCGACGAGGCCCCCCGGCCAAGCGCCAAGTCCTCGATAGAGGGCCAGCCTGCAACGGAAGGTAAACCTTTGCTCCATTCCGGAGCACGATTGCCCGCGGCTTGAGGTTCGGTCGGCGCACTGGGGGCTGGCCGGTGCTGTTGCGGCCGTTCCATCCGATCCGGAGGCAAGTTTGTCAGAGCCTTAACGAGGCTCGCCGCAGGAGGGCGGCCGTTCCGCTTGGTCAGGATCATCCATTGCCTCACGACCCGCCAGCCCACAGCGACGCAGACGCCCGCTCCGCGCCCCGCAGCAACATGTACATCGTTGCCGTCCTGTCGTGGGCGCAGTCCTCGTCACCGGCGAAGATCAGGAACATGTCCCCTTCCGGGGCCCTGATCGAGGCGGCGGCCGTCCCGCCCGAAGGAGCCGTCGTCGGGCTCGCACGAGGCTCGCTCCGCGCCGAAGGAAGCATCGCCTGGGTCTCGGACGGCCGCTGCGGAATTCAGTTCAACGCGCCTGTTCCGGTCCTCGAGTGGATGGCGCCAACGAAGAATGGCGAGCAGAAGCGCATCGACGAAACGTTCGCGGTCCTGAAGGCCGGAGCCTTGCCGCTGCGCGAGGCACGAAGGGCGCGAGCGGATGAGAGCCTGCCCATCCCGCAGCAGCTAGCCGGCGATCTTGGCGAACTCTCTCGTCTCCTCGAGGCACTCGGGGCCGAGCTCGCGGGTGACCGGGATGTCGTCCGCAAATATGGCGGCAGACTGCAGACTTTCGACCTTGCGGCCCAGACGCTCAGCGTCGCGATTGACCTGCTCGCGAACAGCTCCCACAGCCCGGCCGACGCGGCGGCAAGGCTGCGAAGCCTGAGAGCGAGCCGTAGCCAATCGGTGTAAAACCGGTCGCCGCCGTCCGAGCAACCCACGCTCTTTGCCGTCGGCCGGACGCATCATCTCATAAACGAAGTTAATCGCCCCACCCGTGCTTTCATGTATAAGCATCTGAGGATGGTCGTTGTTCTGGCCACCGCGCCATTGGGGGATGGCTATGAACAAGGGAGTTCCGGCGCAGGCAGGAGATCACGGCGGGGCCGCGCTTTCGCTGATGGAAGAGGCCCTGGCACTGCTCGATCGAGGCGATGTGGCTCCCGACGTCGGGGCCCATCTCGATCTCGCAATCTGTCGCCTGCGGGATATCCTGGGGATTGAGGCTGGCCGCGGACCTGGCCAGGCGGAAACGCCAGGCCGGCCCCTCAATCCCGAACGGCCGGGAGCCGATGCCGGCTCTTCCTGACGCTTGCGTCCGTCTGCCCAGCTGATGTCCGCAATCGCCACTGATTGCTTGAAGTGAGCGGCTAGGATCAGCAAATGTGACGGTCGATGGCCGACCAGGCTGACTTTCCGTCGAACCGCGCACCGATCGTCCGGCGCGTCTTCGTGTCGGAGGACGACGTGGATGCCGCCGAGCGTCTCCTGTCGCTCATCGCAAGGAGCCGCGAACTTTCGCAACGGGCAGCCGCCGGCAAATCCGGCAAACCCAGCAATCGCTCGGAGGCCCTCGAACAAGCGCAAATCGCGCTTGCCCTCCGGCAGCGCCGCGTCCGATTCTTCGAAGGCAGCTTTTCGGCCGAGCCGCCATTCACATTGCTGCTCGCCTTGTACGCCAACCAGGATCGCGAACCGGTCATGACCTACACCCGGCTGATCCAGCTCGCCTGGGTGAGCTCGGCACGGCGGCCCGCTGGCTGGACCGCCTGGCTGAGGACGGCTGGATCGAACGGACAGACCATTTGGAGGATCAGCGCAGGACTCTCATGAGCCTGACCGCGAAGGCCCGCAAAGCCCTCGACGATTTGTTCAGCTGGCCCGACCGGCAGCCGGAGGCCGGCAGCTAGCAGCTAGCGGCCAGCTCTCAACCGCCGGCCATTTCATCGTCGCCGCGCGGCCCCGGTCCGTTGGCGGCCGAGCAAACGACATGCGGGCCGATCGAGCCGGTCAGCTCCTTCAGATAGTCCTGGCAGGTCGGCGCTTACCCTCCCCGTCCGGAGCGCGTTCAAACAGGTCGCTCCTTATGCGCTCGGCTTGCGGCGAGCCCGAGTTCGCCATGATCAACGAGTTCCTGAAGCTCCCGCAGATACCGCCCGGAAAGCTCGCGGCGCGTTTCGACCGGTTCGTCCGATTGGAAGGATCGCCCCTCCAACAGCGCCGCGGACCGCTCCGATCAGGAAGTCGACGCCATCAAGGATCCTCCGGGCAGCTCCGATGTGCATGGTTAAAATGCCTTCCGATCGGCGTGGCCGGGTGATCGGAGCGTATATTCGGCCGGCAGCTCGGAAGGCAATTCGAGCGTCCACGACGCGCCGGGGTAGAGCCGCTTCCCGGGCAGCTCGGTGCACAACTTGCGGTCCGTCCCGCACTGGCGTCCATCGACGACTTCGACGCTGACATTGCCCTTGTTGGCGAAGGTGAGAGACTTCCCGGTTCTCACCGCGGTCACGTTCGGAGCAGCGTGCACCGGCCGGACCAGAACGAGCACGTCATAGCCGACCATGATCTTCAAACCCGACTCGTTCGCCTGGATGGCTCCAACGACGGGTTTGACCGTCACTCGGTAGACATGCTCGTGGTCGGGGCTGGCCGTGATGGCGGCGACCCGAATCAGCTTGCGCTGGCCAGGTTCGAGGATCATGCGCGCCGGGTTCACCAATATGCCGAGCTTCTCAGGGTCGGGGTCCTGGCGCGTGGTTTGCGACGGAAGCGACGGATTTACGATTTCGCGCGGTTCGACCGCGACAAAGGCACGGTCCGGTGAGTTGTTCCAGATCTCGATGTCCTCGCGGCTCTGCCTGCCCGGCTGGAGGTCGACGATGAGCTCGCTCAACACGATGTCGGCCCTGGCCGGCGCCGGGAGCAGCAAGGAGGCAGCAATGAGGGCCATCGCGGATCGGGCAGCATTCACTGGCAGACGACCTTTCCGACGGACGCATAATCGTCTCGGACGGTGACGTCCGGCAGCCGGACGAGGCAAGCCGCCGCTCCGTTCCTTGCAATCCTGATCGGATCGTCGCGTCTCATGTCGATCTGGAAATAGCCGTTCGCGTCGGTCTCCGCGACGCCCTTCTTGCTTTCGACCAGCGCGTTGACGATCGGGGCGCCGGCCGGAGAGACCGCCTGCGCGATGAGCGTGAAATAGGATTGCGCGGCCCAGCGCAGGGACTGCACGTTGCCGGGGTACAGGGTGATTTCGCGGGCGCCCGCGTCAAAGTCGACGGCCCCGGCCTCGACCGGGACGAGCCGCACCCGGTAACGGTGATATGCGGGGACAAACAATGACAGCGACTGGCCGACCCTGACCCGGCCGCGCGGCGTGTCGTCGACGAGCACGCTGAACTGCGCGCTGGCCGCGTCGCCCTCGACCGAAACGATCATTGCGCTCTGTTCGGCCTGCCGCGCGCCCAACGCCGAACCATGGGCCGAAAGCGCAAGGCCGGACTGGAAGCTCAGATCATATTGAGTGCCGCTGCCGCCTTCGAGATTGTGCAGCATGTCGACCCGGCCGTTGCCGAAGTTGCTGGTCATCGTGGCTCCCGCATGCACCGTCGATGAAGCGATATTCCGGTCCGTTCCGATCTCGCCGCTCAGCAGGCTCCCGCCATCGGTCTCATGGGAATATTGCGCCGTGAAGCTCCCGGTGGAGCGGCTCGTCGCACCCTGCGGGTCGGTTCGATCATCCTCGACGCTGCGCCCGACCGTGCTCAGCATCGACAGCGCGCCCGACGTGTAGAGGACGCGCACCCCGGCAAAGCCCGCGGTCGTGGTGCGCGTGCGCTGGGCCGATGCGTCGAAAACCAGCTGCAGTCCGCTGCGCGTCACAAGCGGCCAGCTGATGTTCGGCCCGATATTATAGTCCGAACTGGAGTTGCGGTCCTTGCGATAGCTGCCGACAAGGGAGAGATAGCCGGCGCCGAGGCGCAGGCCCACGCTGCCGATCGCCTGCGAGTAGGATCCGCTCGCCAGCTGAACTCCCGTCGGCCGGTCCGTGTCGAACGTCTGCGCGAACGAAGGCAAGGGAATCAAGGGCTTGCCGTCGTGGGACCAGACGCGGCGAAGATCGAGGCTGAAATTGAGCAATCCCTGTCCGCCGGACGCCAGCTGGACCAGCGCTCCGGCGTCGCCCGAGGTGGATGCGAGGCCCGCCAAACGGATTCGTCCGAACGGCTGGATCAGCCATCCGCCTGCTTCGACCATCGCCTTCTTTTGAGTCCCGAGCGCGCCGATATCGACCGCAATCGCATTGTTCAGCCGCCAGGCGACGCCGCCTTGATAATATAAGGTGCTGCCCAGGCTGACCGGGTGATGCGGCTGGGTGTTGGCGAGAAGGCCCGCGTAAGCGAAATAGATCGGGTGGCCGACCGGCGCCACATGCGCGTTCTTGACGAAGAAGCGCCGCTCTTCCCGGACCGAACCATTCTCTTCGTGGATGCGCATCAACACCGAATAGGATCCGTCGGCGAGCGGCGAGGTATCGAGTTCGTTGTTGCCGGCGGCGTAGGAGCGCGAGCTGACCAGGCGCCCGTCCACCAGGAGCTCGACGCGCGCCGGCCGCGACAGGAACAGGACGAGGGGCGTGCCCTCAAGCGTTTCCTGGTCGGCCCAGGTGTCGAACTGCGTTCCGACTCCGGCGCCGATCATCCTGCGCTGGCCGGTGAAGTCATTGCCCGGCACCCAGAAGATTCCGGCGGAATAGCGCAGATCCCTGCGGTCGACTTCACCGACAAAGTCGTCGACCACCCAGCCGAGCTTCGACGCCAGCGAATTGCTGGTGCGGATTCGGGCATTGCGAAAGCCGATGACGGTCCGGTTCTGGATATTGTAGAGGTTTCGTCCGCCGAGCGTTCCGGCGGCAGCGAGGCCGAGAGCGCTGGTCAGGGACAGCGGCGCCGAGGGGACGGACAGGAAGTCCCCGCCGCCCGGCTTGACGGTCGCAAGGAACCGCGGGTTGACGAAGACGTCGACCCGGAAATGGTCCTCGTCGTAGATGATTCCGGCGGTTTCGGGCTGCAAGGTGCCGCAATTGCCGGCGTTCGATTTCGAGCAGATTGCCGAAGCATTGACCGGAAGGTCGCCGCCGAGCGCCGAAGCAAGCTCGGGAAGCGCGCTGACCTGCGGGAGGCTCGCCGCGACAACGGCGGGATCGCGGAACCTCAGCAGGCCAGGCTCGATCACCGCCAGGGTCTCGGCGATCTTGCGATCGCCGAAATAGACGTCGACCAGGACCTCGCGGGAGCCCGCCAGCTCGCCAAACCCCTCCGGCACGCCGCCGTCCGTGAAGGCAAGGCTGGCGGGATCCGCGCTCGCCTGCGCATTCATGGTTAACGCAAGAAGGCAGGCAAAAGGGCTGACGGGGCTGCGCATGGCCGTCGGCTCACTCCGGACCGATGACGAGGGTCAGGGTGCCGCTGTAGCTTCCTGCAGCAGCGCTCGAGAGAGCCGCCGAGCGGACGATGACAACCAGGCTGGCGGAATTGGCGGGCCCGTTATTGCAGGTCTGCTGCGTCGCCGAGCTGATCTGGCCCGTGAGCGGGACGCTCGACGAAAGCTGTGCGCCCGACGCCTGGCCCGCCGAGCTGCTCCACTGAACCTCGTAGGCAAGCGAGCTCAAGCCGGACGAGAGCTGGAATGCTCCCGCCGGGCCTGACCCGCTCGCAGTGATGTTGTAGCCGCTGGTGTTCGTATCGGAGTAGAGGCAGACGCTTTCAGCCTGAATCGCATCGGAAGCGAAATTCGAGATCGTCCCGAACGACACATCGGTGAGGTTCGTGATCCGCACCTTGTTGCTTGCCGCCGACGCCGGCTGGCACATCAGCACAAGACATATGCAGATCCACAAGCTCGACGCCTTGGCGGCCGAACGGATTGCAGGTCCAGCCGCCGGGCGCGCCCGAAGGACGTCTTGCGAGAAGCCTCCCCCGCCCTGTCCACTCACAAAAGCGGTGGCGGCATGAGCGTTCGCCACCACGAATGTCCCGTCACTCTGGAGCGACCACCAGCGTCAACGTGCCGGTATAGGTCGTCGCGGCCTGCATCGCCTGCAGATTGGTAGTCGAGATCTTCACGATGAGGCTCGCGGAGCTGGTCGGGCCCGCCGAGCAGGTCGGGTTCGTCGCGGTCGACGTGAGACCGTGAAACGCGGTCGAGACCGCCAGGGCCGTGCCCGACGCCTGGCCGGAGCTGCCGGCCCACTCGACGCTGTACGGCACGGTCAGGGCGCCATTGGCAAGCGTGAACGCGCTGGCGGTTCCGCTGCCGGTCGCGGTCACGAAATAGCCCTTGGTGCTGGTGTTGCTCCAGACGCACACATTCTGCGTACTGGCCGCCGCAACCGCCGGATCCTGATTGAGGAACGAAACGTCCGTCAGGCCCGTGAGCTGGATCCGGTTAGGTACGGAGGCATTGATTGAGACCGACCCTGTCGAGGTCGATCCGAGCGTCCCCTGCGTCGCAGCAGAAGCGCCGGTCGCAAGCAATGCAAGCATGCATGCCAGCGATCCGCGATGATACCGAGCATAGTCCATCTATAGTCCCCCACCGCAGGCCAATAAGACCTGTCCGTTTTGGACATAATCGGTCGGGCGTAAACAATGCGTTAAACCGGGGTCTGACGAAGCCCCTAACGGCCGGGGTTAGCGGCTTGCAAACCTTGCCTGCAGAATGACGAGCGTCAGTCGGGAACGACCAGCACGAGCCGCCGCCCGGATGAACCAAGGCCGCGCGTCGAAGGCGCGCTGCCCGGCGCTCCGGTCCCACCCGCCGGCGGTTGCGGCGAAACCGGAGATTCAACCAGCCTATAACGAATGCCCGGAGCATTGGACGAAGCGGACAGGCCGCCTTGGGCTCCCGATGCATGGACCTGGACCTGCGGCATGACACTGGCGCTGATCCGGATCGAAGCACGCGACTGCGAACCCATCGCGCCGCGCGCGGCAGGCGCCGGCGCCGAGCTGGCAACCAGCAGGACCATGACGGTAGCAATGCGCAGGCGCATGATGGCGGGGGCTGCCTTCATCGACGAATACCAAGCTCGCCGAAGGCATTGCGTTCCAAAAGGCTATTGTTTCCGTACCGATTGAGCCGTTTCGGATCAGATTCCCGCTCCCGCATCCGGAAATCCGCGCGATCCAGTAGATTTCCCGTATTGCTGGGGCACATGGCGCGGTTTACGATTTAACGCGGATTTAACAGCTGCGGATGGATGCGGGGCGGCATGATCGAAGAAAACGAGCGCCAGGCAATACTGGTCGAAGCATTCAATCACGTCCAGGCGGCGATCGCCCTGCTCGACCGGGCCGCGGCGCCGGGGAACATTGCGGCTCACCTCGACCTTGCAGCGAACCAGCTGCACGAAGAGCTCGCGCCGGTTGCCGGTGCGAAGCCTCAGTCGATCGGCTGCCAGTGACGCAGGCCGCTCACCAGCTGTGACATCTTCGCCAAGCCGGATTCGCTAAGCTCGATCCACAGCACCGCCGGGACCAGAACGTCGAGGTGGCAAGTGACCAGTCCGCGCTCCTCCAGCACGCACGCCCAGCGCGCACGGGTCGATCCCGGCACATCGGTCATCAGGTCCTTGAGCTTCAGCCGGCGCCCATTGAGCCTGGCGAGGTAGAGCTGAAGCAGCATGTCCCACACCGGATCTGAGAACAGCCCGTCCCCGAGGATCGCCGAGCGGGCGCGCCGCAGCCGCAGAACCAGCTCGATATCCTGTTCGATGTGAGAGGAAAGTTCAGCGTTCACGGCTTGTCCTTTGACGTGCGTCAAGCGGCCGCCGGGGTTCAAACCCTGGCGGCGGTGGCTCAGTGCGATCGGTGTTCCTATGTGCTCAGCTCGGCACGCTGACCCGGGCGCGTCAAGCAGATTTGGACCGCGGGCACAACCGATCGGCAGCCACCAAAGGCAAGGCGGCTTTCTGCGCTGATCCTTCGAACCACGCCGAACCCCGGACTGCTCAGGCCTCGGACGTCATTCTTCCCAATCTGGTCCGAAATGGACACGGAAATGGCCTGACATTGCTCCACAATTGAGGTTAGTTGAGCCTGCTCGGAGTGGATGAACCCTGTTAGGAATGGTCATGAGCGCGTTTTCCCCGGATCTACGACCCGAGCACCTGCTCCGCCTCAGCACCGAGGTGAGCCGCGTCGCAGGCACTCTCGCCCGTCTTTCGGCCGACCCGAACCGGATCCCGCCGAGGACGGAAACCGACGCCGGACCGCTCGATGTCGCGGCTGAGCGGATCAATGCCGTCATCCGCGCCCGCCGGCTGCGCGGCCGCTTCCTGCCGGACGAACTGTTTGCCGATCCCGCCTGGGACATGCTGCTGGACCTGCTCCAGGCCGAAGTGCTGCAGCAACGCGTCGCCGTCTCGAGCCTGTGCACGGCGGCCGCCGTCCCGGCGACAACCGCGCTGCGGTGGCTCAACACCCTGGTCAACCGGGGACTGATCGTGAGGGTCCCGGACCCGATGGATGCGCGCCGCGTGTTCGTTCAGCTTGCGCCCGAGACCAGCATCGCCTTGCGCCAATATTTCGCTGAAGTCGCCGATGAGCTGCCTATCTGAGCCGGGCTCGCCCGCGGCGTCCAACCAGGCGGCCGACAACATGCAGCCGGGCCTGGCCGTGACCCCGGTCGAGCTGGATCGGAGCTGGCCGCTCTGGGAGCAGCCGCGGCATTTCGAGCTCGGTCATGTCTTCAACTCGGCCATTACCGACGCGATCCCGCCGGTCATTCGGGGAGAGCTCGGGATCCACCACGCGGGTCTGTGGGAATGCGACCTCGCCGACAGCTCGCTGATCTGGTCGGGGGGCGTCTACGACATGTTCGGCCTGCAGCGCGGCACGGCGGTCAGCCGCCGCCAGTCCCTCGCTCATTATTGTGAAGATTCCCGCGCGAAGCTGGAGCGCCTGCGGGCCCATGCAATCCGCCACCGGCGCGGCTTCACGCTCGATATCGAGATCTATGCCGCCGCCGTCGCCGAACGCCGCCGCGTCCGAGTGATTGGAGCTCCGGTCTGCGACGGCGACAAGGTCGTGCGACTGCACGGGCTGAAGCTTGTCGTCTAGCCTGGAGCAATGCCGGCGATATTAGTTGGCGACCTCGCCCGCCGGTCCCGTCTCCGCCTCGTCGGCGGCCTTGGTCAATGCCGCGGCCACAGCGCGCGCCATGTCGCTGGTCATGACGAGGGGCACGGACGAACTGCGGTCGGCCTCCAGATCGGCGGGACTTTCTAATGAAGCTTGAGGCCGCACAGCACGCCATGGGGCACGAACGTTCGTACGCCACGAGCGCAAAAAACCTCGGCCTTGCCATCCCGCGTCCAGCGGCCAGTCTTCGAGCAGGATCGGATCCTTCAAGAATGACAGTTTCGGCAGCGACAGTGCAGGCATTGCCGCTGCGCCGTCACCGTCCAGCATTGGATCCGCGGCGGCGACACCTGGATGAGGATCGCCGTTCGTTTTCCGTCCCTGCTCACAAGAGTTGCATCCACTCCGGATGCAAGCTCAACGCGCGGTTAGCACCCTGAGGGCTACTTCCGCCTCGTCCACTTGCCCCACTGGTGGGCTGAGGTTCGCCGGCGCCCCGCGCCGGCGGACCTCATGATCGCCAATGCTTTTCTACCGGCTGATCAGACGTGTCTCCCGGCCCGGCCAGCGAACGATGTTGGCCCCCGGCCGATAGGCCTCGACGATCGCCTCCCTGACGACGCCCCGTGGGCGGCGACGATGCCGCCACGCCGCGGCATCGGCCAGCGATTTCCAGCGAAACAGCCGGACCTGCTCGTCCCATCGGCCGAGCAACACACGAGTAGCAGCGGCGCCGACCTCTGCCTGGCCCTCCAATAGCAACGGCCTCCTGCGGACGCCCGACTGCACGCAGGAAAACCGAAGCAGGGACCGACAGGCCGTGCCCGGCAAGCCAGCGCGCCGCGGCCCACTTCAGGAGGGCAGCCCTCCGAGCTGCAGCGAGATGACGTCACGAATGAGCATCCCGAGCCGATATGGTAGCCTCCAGGCGAGCATATCAGGAGCGTGCCCGCCGCCGATCGGTAAATTCATGACGTTCGACCTGTGCAATGCGCTACAAGCAGGCAGCGGAGTGTCGGCTCATGCCCGAGACGGAAAACAGGTCAGAGGGAAGATCCAACGTCTTCCTCACTGCCAGCCTTGATAGCGACGCAGGCGCTTGCACCGTCCGCATCCGCAACATTGCCACGCGCGGAGTCCTGGTCGAGGGCAGCCGCTTGCCGCCGGTGGGCACGCACGTCAGGCTGGTGCGCGGGGAATTGTCGGCAACGGGCGAGCTTGCCTGGGATGGAGGCGGGCAAGCCGGGATCAACTTCCATGAACCCATCGACGTCGGCGGGTGGGTCAAGAAGGTCGGGCACGCCGGGCAACAGCGCGTCGATCGGGCGGTCACCGCCATTCGCGAGACCGGGAAGGTTCCTGGCGACTGGCAATCCCCGGAGGGACTTCCGAACCTGCTCGCCATCAGCGTCGCGCTCGACGCCGTCTGTGAGCAGCTCTCGTGCGTTCCCGGGATGTCGATCGAGCTTGGCGAAACACTGGTGAAGCTCGACACGATCGCACAGGCGCTTCGCGGCTTCGCCAGCGGCAACCCATCCTGAACTGCGCAAATGAAGCGAAACCAGGCGTAGCGGGGCTTGCCGGGAAAAGGGCGGTCCAGGGTAGCAGGACCGCCCTTCACCTGACGCGCAAAGGGGGGCGCCGATTGCGCGCTCGACCCTAACCCGATCAGCCGCATGAGGTTCCCCGCAACAAGGTTCACTTCGGACGCAAGCGGCCGTTCGCCGGCCGTGAACCCCGTCCCGGTCCCAGCGAACGCGAGCTCGCGTCATCGGTGGTCAACCAGCGGGCAATTGGACGAAACGATCCAGTTCGGAGCAAGAGGTATGCAAGGCTTAGGCTATGGCCGGGCAACGCTCGCGGATGTTGTCCTTCACCCTGGCCGCGATCGTTGCATCGTCGGTGATTTCATCGCCGGCCCAGGCGCGGGCGTTCGTGCGGATCGAACGGCCGGCCATCGTCAGCGCCGATTGGTGGCGGCACGCGCCAGCCGGAGCGCATCGGCGCGAGCGGATCGTCAAGGATGAGGATGGCGAGCGGCGGCTCCTGCGCTTGTTCGAGTATGAATGAATTGGGGGTGCCCGCCGAGGCCCGGCATGGCGAGGTCCTCTTAGCGCAGCCCGGATCGAAAGTGCGACGCCAAAACGCCGGTCAAGAAAAGCGAAGGCGGCCGCGGCCGTCACCAACCACGCGGTTAAGCCTTGCCGCTTAGGGGTCAGCGCATTGTCACACCCTTTCACTGCCAGCGTGCATTAAGGCGATGACCCGGCCGCCCGCTTTCCGCCAATTGCGCGCGTCGACCCTAATGTCTGCTTTCGACCCAAAGCTGACATTAGCCTCACCCCGTAGGAAAACACCCCCGCTGGCCAGCCGGGGGTGCTCGGGACTTAGCAGTTGCAGTTCTTGCAGGTGCATGGATTGCAGCGGCAGCCGAATTCGGTGGCGCATCCGCACTTGCAGTTCTGGTCGGCGCGGACGGTCGTTTGATCGGCCATTTTCATGTCTCCTTTTTGTTGCTCACAAGCGAGCGAATCGTCATATAGCTTCCGTACCATGGTACAGAGTCAAGCTGTTCAATCGCTAACCATCGGAAAGCTCGCGGCTGCTTGTGCGGTGGGGGTGGAAACCATCCGCTATTATCAACGCCGGGGGCTGCTCGAGACGCCCGAGCGCGGCCGCGAGGTTCGCCGCTATGGTTCCAACGACCTGCGCCGCCTCCGATTCATCAAGCAGGCGCAGGCGGCGGGGTTCACGCTCGAGGAGATCAAGGAATTGCTCGACCTCGATGCCAGTGAGGACCGGAGCCGCGCGCGCGAATTGGCTCAGGCAAGAGTCAAAGCGCTCGACGAAAAGATCGTCGAGCTTCAGCGGGCACGCGACGCGCTGAAGCGACTGGCACGCGAATGCGGGTCCGGGGCCGCGGGCCCCTGTCCCATCCTCGCGTCATTCGAGGACTGATCGCGAGCAAATGGCAGCTTTCGACCCAAAGCTGACATTAGGCGGCGCTTCGAAACGAAATTAGCGGGAATGACTCCGGAGCTGCCCTTCAATTATTTATTATTATTGGATCGCAGCTGTAACCGTCGTTGAAGTTCAGGCGGAAGTGCGTGACCTTCCGAGAGGGGACCGGAGCAACATGAACCTTAATTGAGTCACTATCCTTAGTGGTGACTGTGAAGGGCTTTTGAACGGATCCCTTGGGTAGCTCCGGCGGGCAGCGCATTTTCTTATTACAGAACGGCTTTGCCGGATCAAAAGTATATTCGGTGCCGTCCTCGAGGTTGAAGGTAATATCATATGCCGTGTTGAGGCTCAGAAAGAGCGCATTGTCCGTCACGGTTGGGCCGTTGAAATCGCACTCGACGTTATTGGATCCGGCCGGGACAATATTCCCTGGGGCCACGGTGACGGTGAATGTCGCGAGAGCTGCGCCCGCTTTTTTCTTTTTCTTCTTCTTCGCCATTGCCCTGTTCCTTTTTAGGCGGGTGTGAATTGCGAACTATCATCCGCCGCCGAGCGGCCTGTTAACTCCGTTAACACAATGAGATAAGAATGACGATCACGTGCGGGCGGACCATTTCTTCCGATCCACGAAAGGTAAAGTCCGCTTGCCATTCCATTCCTGCCATTAGGCGAATGTCCGCTTTCGACCCATTCCTGCCATTAGCTCCTCGCGCTCGACGTTAGGGATGTAAGTCCCGCACTACACGCGAAGTTCAGCGGCCTTCCTCGTTTCCTGCTTTGTGCGCGTCTCGACCGGTATCAGTGTGCCGATTGAGACGCCGGATGTGGAGGTAGTCGGGGTTGAAAAGCCCGGCGCCTTGAAGCGCGAGCATATCCGGGATGGTCAGCCTTTGCCTTTCGAGAACAATCAAGCCGTCTCGTCTGAGTTCCTGGATCGTCCGGTTGACGTGAACCGCCGTCAGACCGGTCGTGTCGGCGATGTCATTCTGGGTGAGCGGGAAATCGCACGAGAAGCCATCGGTCAGGCCGACTGATTCCAAGCGAAGAAACAGCTCACAAAAGAGATGGGCTATCCGTTCGCGGGCCGAGCGTTGACCGACGTTGACAATCCACTCGCGGTGAATCGACTTGCTCACCAATTCCACCCACCAGAGGGCGGTCGTGATGTTCGGGAAGTTGGTGATGACGCGGTGGAACACTTCACGGCCCACCTCGGCAACCTTGAGTCTCGTGATCGCGCGGACCGAATGGTCCATGCGGTCGAGGATGAAGAGATTGAGGTCGCAAAGGTCGCCCGGAATCGCATAGTCCACGATTTGCCTACGGCCATCCTCCAAACTGCGATAATGGCAGGCCCAGCCATCTAAGATCACATATATCGAGCGTGGCGCATCTCCCTCGCGGATGAGGTCGCGCGTCGGCGGAATGGTATGGCTGGATTGGGAGCAAAGGCGCGCCAGTTCATCACGGTCAGCATCCGTAAGAGGCGTGTACTCCTCCAGACGACGGATCAATGCGTTCGGCAAAAGGGCAACTCCCCATCGAGGGAGCATCCTGTCGATACGCAAACGGTCTCCGGTAAGACACTTCTAGCATATTGCTGCGGCGTGCAACGAGTGGAAACGGAATGTCCGCTTTGCACTATTTTTCAGGTGTTTGAATTGGCGATGCACCGACAGAGACGACCAAGCGAGTTACCAGTTCGTCTCCAGCTTCGACCTTCACCTCGGCGGCGAAGAAGTTCTTGCCGCGCAGCACTTCGTCCACACCGATCTGTAGGGCAGCCTGCAAACCCCTGGATCTTGCAGTCTCTACTGACGGCGCCTCGTGGTCCTCCGACGTAGCGAATGTCTCGTTGACCACGCTGATCTTGAATCTCTGCACGGGGGCAGAGCGCCTCAGGAGGGCGATTAGTTCCCATCAGTGACGCCCAAGTGTGCGCTTTCCACCCCAAGCTGATTCTGGTGAGCTGGGCGACCGACGTGTCGCCGTTTGCTGATTCACTGTCGTGGATTCGCAAGCGTCAATGTTTCCGCGTGCTAGCCTCGGTTATGCTCACAGAAGCTGTCTTGAAGAACCGTCTAGGGCTCATTCTCGGCATTGAGGAACATGGTCGGGACGCCGATTGGTTTGCGATCGCAAATCTGTCCGCAGAGCTGCTGCAAGAAATCCCCGAAACAACTCCACACGTCGTAAGAGCCTATCTGACGGATTTGGATATTCGGAGGGTTAGCGCCGGCTTTGCGCTGGATCAGCGATCCCGGCTTGTGGAATATCTTAGATCCTGAGCCGCGACGCGCCAGAGCTTCGCTTTCCACCCATCGCAGGCATTCGCATAGATATGCGCTGACCCATGGGCGCTGAAATTATCTAACTTGAATCAGTTTGCGAAACGCGGTCGTTTCGACGCCGTTCTCGGCTCGTGGAAGACGACCGAAATTACCTTCTGATGCGGGCCGAAGAGGAGGAAGCGAAGGCTGCTCAGTCACAGCATGAAGCAGTCAAAAGCGCGCACCTCGACCTTGCCGCCGTATATCGGCGCACTGCCTTGGCTCACTGTCCGAGGTTGCTGCCGGTAGACCGGACCATTCATCCATTGGTCGCAGATCCCCCCGCGCGGGAGCAGTCGTGAGCGGTCTCCGTCAGCGCCTTCATTGCTACCAGTTTACCGCGGCGTAGAGTTGAGCTTTCGACCCAAAGCAGACATTAGACGTCGGGAGTTTTCCTGATGCCGTGCATCCTCGACGCGCGATATGCCGACTGACCTAAGTAGGTTCGTTCGTAACAGGGAGTCTGCGGTGCATTCACTGAGGAGAGAAGCCGCGAGTTGTCGCGAAACCGCGAAGCAGTTCGTTGGCAAGCCGGAAGCTCCTTTCTTACTGCGCATGGCAAGCGCGTTCGACGAGCTAGCTTTGATCGACGCCAACGCACTTGAACCCCCAACTTACGGGTTCGAAGCCCCGCGCTCTATCCAGTTGAGCTAGGAGCGGTTGCCGACACGGCCCTTCGCCGCTCCACATGTCGACGAGCAGCGCATCGTTCTTGTAACGGATTCAACCGTGCCCGGCCCCCCGCGGAAGCGGCCTGGACATGTCCCCGGCTGAGGGTTTGGCTCGGTTACTCGGCCTTGGCTCCCTTACTCACGCCAAGGCCGTGCCCCCATCAACGATCTTTGAGCAGATCGCGGATCTCGGTCAACAGATCGACCTCTTTTGGCGCCTCATCGGCTTTCTTGGTCATCACTCTGTTGGCAGCCTTGATCATCACGAAAATGATGACGGCGAGGATCAGAAAGCTGACAATTTCGGTAACAAATGTGCCCCAGCCCAACACGGGTGCGCCAGCCTTCTTCAGCGCGGCATAATCGGTCATCGAGCCGTGGTAATTCGCGGGCACGGGACCGAGCAGCAGGAAGTGGCTCGAGAAGTCGAGGCCACCGAAGACCTTGCCGACAATTGGCATGATAATGTCGTCTGTGAGGCTGGCCACTATCTTCGCGAACGCGGTACCGATGATTACCGCGACGGCGAGATCAAGCACATTTCCCTTGGCGATAAACGCCTTAAATTCTGAAAGCATAGACTGCCTCCCAGTTTCGCGGCCCGTCGTCGTGGCCACGTTCAGAAGATGCTTTTCAAGTTTCCAAGCAGCGATGACGCGCCGCCATTACAAGACCTCGATTGTTGACCTGGTGAAGCTGCTCGGCAAGTCCCGCCCCTCAGGCTGGTTTTGCGCCCTTCGTTCCACACTTGGCATAATGACCCTTGGCATCACGGCACTTGGTCGTCTTGGCTGGCGCCTTCTGAGTGCATTTCACGAACTTACCCTTGGCGTCACGACACTGGGTTGCGGCCAAGGCTGGTGCGGAACCCGCAATCAAACTCAAAGCGGACAAGGCAACGACCACCCTACGCATCCGACTCTCTCCTCTTGTTGGTAGAGCAAGTCTACGCCCGCTTCTTGGCAGGTGTGAATTACATCGATGCAATGCGGACAGTCGGCTCATGGCTTCAACTTTGGGCGGCACGTCAGAGGAAGTTCTTCAGCCCTCCAAGCAGCGACGCCGCCCCGCCTTGCCCTTCAAGAAGCGACGCAAATTGCCCGAGCGATCCCTCGCCACCAATGTGCTGCACAATCTGCGATAGCTTGTCAGTTGGAATGCCAGTGTTTTGCGACGCTGTTTCCACGGTATCGCCCGGCTGCGTGTGTGCCTGACCAAGCGCGGCGATAGCCTGTTCGGCCTGTTCGGGTGAAAGACCGACCTTCGCCGCAAGGTTCTGAACCGTGGCGTTCTCACTCACCTGACCAAGTACGGTGTTGAGCAAACTCATGGCAGCTCTCCTTCGAGAAGAAAGCTAGGCCTGTTCCACTGCGCGGCATAGCTGTTTCGTGGCTGCGCAACATCGCAGCGCGGCTTGTGTCTGCTTCCGACCCATTCCTGCCATCAGCGGAGTGTCTGCTTTCGACCCGTGTCGACACGTTGAAGTACCTAGGGAGAAACCCGATATTTGATCGACTCAGGCGAGCCAACTCAGGCAAGGTCGCGATCCGCACCGCGGCAAAGCAACGGCCCGGGGTGAAGGTTCTCTCCCCATTCCCCTGGGGCTCCCGGGCCGTTCGCTTGTCGCTGGATTGGGGGTATCTAAGCTGCCCGAGGGCTCAGTTCTTCGCAGCGCCTGCAGAGCTCGCTGCTTGGCGGCGTGTCTTTGCGGACGACGAAGTTACGTGTCGGGTAGTCCTCACACGATTTACTGAAGTGCCAAAGCTGCTGCCACTTGAACTTGCCGGTCTTTTGCTCGAGGCCGCGCCGATAGTCCAACTAACCTACTCCTACTGGAGCCGAGCACTCGTCGCGAGTTTGCGGTAACGCACGATCAGGCACAACCTCTTATGTTAATTGGCTTTTGCAAGCCGGAACTTTGGCTTTGCCCATTAGGGCAACTACCAGCCAGCGTGGCACTCGTAGAGCATGAGCGCTGCGTGACAAACCGTATTCGGCCTAAATTATCGTGCGTCGACGATGGCTATCGCCGCATCTATTTCACGGGCCGTCTGGCGCAAGGTTTCTGCAACGTCGGGGTCCGTCGCCCTGTTTGCCAGTTCGCGAAAGTGCACGGCTCGTGCGCGCAACAGATCGACGCTTTTACGCAGTTCCATTGATTGCCCCTCGCTCGACGCCTGCGAACAAACGCCGAAAAGCACCCCTCCTAGGCGAAGGCGTATCTACCGAGCGCGGGTACGGACGCTAATCGAGCTAAGAACCCTGCGTTTCATCGCTGACGCCAGTTTCTTGGCAATTCACGACAGCAAGCGTCCATCCAAAGCGCACGATGTGAGATAAGGCGCAAAGGTGGGCGAGATTCACTCATCGTGAGCTGCCCCGAGCAGCTTCGGGCCTTTTTTGGGAAGCGTCGAAAGCGTTGGACTGTTAGGGCGAGCTTCAGCCCGCAACTGAGCCGCGAGAGCTTCCAGACGCCTCGCGACCTCGTTTTGAACTTCATCATCATCGGGGTCGAACATAGCGCCGAGAAACTGTGCGGCAGCCGCGTTGTTCCCTTATCTAACTAGGGTTAGCGTCGGCGGAAGGTGAGCGGTTTTCTGGCCTGGGCGGCCACGCAAAGATGAAGGATGGCGAGGCTGCTTTGTCTGCCTGCTCAAGCTGATCCAAAACGGGATTTAGGAACACCGACCTAAGACGGTCGTTGGCAAGTGACCGTTGCGCTTCCTCCAGAGGCCCCCTGACGCCGGGAGTGTTAGGTCCAGTGGCTCGGCTTGGGCTTCCCCTTGGCCGGGCCGCTTCTTGTCAGGAGCGCGTTCCTGGTCCTTTCGCTTCCGCAGGTTGGTCCAGGCCATAGACCTGCATGAGTTTATCCTTGCAGTCGGAAACGAGATCCTCACACCGTTTGAGGCTGGCTCTCAACTGGCGATTCGATGCTTCCAGCTCAGCTCGCGTCGCAAGCTCGTTGTCGTTCGACGAGATAGACTTTCTAGCCATTGGTCGACGAAACGACTGAAGGCGGCTTCGGTTCAAGGCTGCGCCGCAAACATCAGCTTCCCCCCAAGGGCACTCTTCCGCAACTTCGGAAAGGAGCCGAAGAGCACACCTGTCTTAGCTAAGTCGGAAGGGCTCGGCCGCTAGCGGGGGGACGGGGGAGGGATCGCAGCGAGCCGCCCGACGCCCATAGCGCGCAGCACCAGGCCCGGCCCATGGGGACAAGTGCCGACACACTCCTAAGGGTGAGTGATGCGGCTTTCCCACCGCGGCACGAGTCTTTGCGACCTCGCTGGTTGGAGCCGCGCGCCAACGGCCATGGCTGTCTCGGATCTTCCGGGTGCCGCAGCGAGCTGAAACCGAGGCAATCCAATGGCAGCTTTCCACCTAAAGCTGCCGTTAGCGCCTATCGCTTCGATGAGATCGGAACGAAATGGTCCGAGTACACCTCTCCCTCCTGTGTGTGACAGGAGGAGAGATGCAATGGGCATCCGTTCCCGAAGCCGTCCCTCAGGACCCGATCCGCCGTTACTCGAAACACCGCGGTCGCATTGCACTGGGTTACGGTCGTCATAGTATTGACGCAGGTCGTCCTCGGCTTCGCCTTTGCGGAGTTCATGGCGAAAGGCCCTGCACGATCTGAAGTGTTCGCCTGGCAACAAACGCTGGGCGTCCTGATCCTCGTTCTCGCACTGATTTTCGTTAAGGCTACCGCCTCGCCAACCCGCCGCCTCCGTTTCCGCCCCAACTGCCCCGCTGGCGGCGCATCGCAGCAGTGTGGAACCATCGCGCATTCTATTTCCTGCTGATCGTGCTGCCCCTCACTGGACTGATCGCCGTCTAGGGGATGTCGCCAACCGGCCATACGACGCTCATCGGCGGTGTCAGCATTCCAGTCATTCCGGGTATTGCACGCGACACGGGGGAGACTTCAGGCGACCTCCACGTCGTTCTGGTCTTTACAAACTATCGCGCTCCTCTTGCTCCACTGTCCCCAGCAGCGATCCAGCAGCAATTCTTCGAACATGACCGAGCTGCCGCGAGGATGCCGCCTTTCCATGCGCCGGGTGGCGAGCAGGCCGTGATCGGACAGGGCTAGAGTTTGCTTTCGACCCAAAGCTGACTCAAACGCATTCGACTTGAGGCCTTCACTTTTTAGGCTAGTTTGGCTCAATCACTGAATGAAGCGAGCGGCCATAGGACACGCAAAGCGACATCTCGCCAGTGCGAGAAAAGCTATCGAAATTCTCGCTCAGTCGGGAATCGCCCCCGACCTCCAAGATGCCGGGAACTACTTCTTACGCCACGCCAACACGATATTCTCGAAGCTTGAGCAGGTGTTTAAAGAGAAGGAGAGCCCGAGCT
>CAVWET010000011.1:0-8274 GCA_963754245.1 uncultured Alphaproteobacteria bacterium | reverse complement strand
GGCTGGGGCGGCAGGATTCGAACCTGCGAATGCCGGTACCAAAAACCGGTGCCTTACCACTTGGCGACGCCCCAGCAGGCGGTCCGCGTCTTGCGGGAGAGCGGCGCTTATAGCGAGCCGCCGCGCCCTGCAAAGGGGAGATGGGGCGCCGACCATATTCCCGCTATAGCGGCCTCATGACCGAGCCGAGCATCCGCGATTTCCACGCCCACATCTACTACGATCCCGATGAGGTTGAGCTGGCCAAGCAGCTCGCGGGCGCCGTGCAGGCCCGGTTCCCGATTGGGGTCGGGCACTTCCACCTTCGCCCCGTCGGACCGCACCCACGCGGAAGCGTGCAGCTGACGGTGCCGACAGACGCCTTCGGCGATGTTGCCCAGTTTCTCGCGATCAACCGTGGTGGGCTGACAATCTTCGCGCATGCCGAAACGGGAAACGACCTCGCCGACCATACCGAGCACGTAATCTGGTTCGGGCCGAGCGAAGCGCTCGACCTCTCGATCTTCACCTAGCGGCAGCGAGCTTCGTTGAGCGGCTGCTCCGCACTAACATGCTGCCAAGTACAACAAGCGGGATGATCGGGACGAGGAAGGTCAGATGGTACCACACCGGGAACTTGCTCCAGAGCCCGACGTGCACCGGCACGAACATGCCGAAGATGATCAATCCGACGATTGCCGATGCCCATCGCCTCGTCGGCTCGATCCAGCCAACGACAGCGCCCGCCGCGATCGAGGCGAGAGTCGCCTCCGTTAGCCGACCGATCTTCATCGCCATCGAGAACTGCAGGGTCGCCTCGGCAGCATGATAATTCGGAATGACGGCGCGCAGGCCGAAATTGAGGAGAGTGACGACAATCGCCCAGGCAATGAGACCTGCAACGATGCTCCCGACGGTTCGCCACACAGCCGATCTCCTCTTGCTTAGCCGAATCAAATTAGTTTAATTAGACTATGAACGCAAGATTGCTCATCCTTGGCGTCCTGCACCGCGGCGACTTCCATCCGTACGAGATCAAGCGCCGGCTGCAGGCGGCGATGGTCGAGTGCTACATCGATGTGGACGTCGGCACGCTCTACTATGCCGTGCGGCAGCTCGAGAAAAACGGTCTCATTACCGCGGTCGCCGAGGAGCGCGTCGCGCGCGGCGGCGTGCGGACGATCTACCGGATCACCGATGAGGGGCGACACCAGTTCCGCGATGGCTTGCACCAACAGCTCGAGGTGGAAGGACCTGTTTTACAGACGCTCTACGGCACTCTACTTTTCCTGCACCTCGCCGACGCGGGCTTCGTTCGAGACGCACTCCGGCGCAGGATCGACCGGCTGGACGATCTCATCGCCAAGCTCAGCCC
The DNA here is from genome assembly GCA_963754245.1 of uncultured Alphaproteobacteria bacterium. Lineage (GTDB taxonomy): Bacteria > Pseudomonadota > Alphaproteobacteria > Sphingomonadales > Sphingomonadaceae > Sphingomicrobium. Next base: position 6,920 of record CAVWET010000011.1, on the reverse strand, counting down.
GATCCGGAAAGATCTCGCTCCCGTGATCTCAACCGGAGGCGAACACCTCCTCCGTCATATCGAAGAGCAACGGAAGCTCGACCGCGGCTGGCTGAAGGCCCTGCTCGCCGATATCGAGGCGAACGGAATTCGGGACGTCGCGAACCCCGCTGCGCTCGCAGCGAAACGCGATTAGTCGATCTGCTGGACCCACCCGTAGGGATCCGGCGCGACGCCCCGCTGGATATCGACCAGTGCTGACCGCAAACGCAACGTCAGAGCGCCTGAAGACTGGCCGCCGATCGAGAACTCGCCGTCGACGCCTTTGACACGCCCGATCGGTGTGACCACGGCTGCAGTCCCGCAGGCAAACGCTTCGGTCAGCCGTCCGCTCTCCGCGTCCGCTTTCCATTGGTCGATGGAATATGCCTCTTCGCGGACGGTGATCCCCATGTCACGGGCCAACCGGAGGAGCGAATCCCTCGTCACGCCATGCAGGATTGTGCCGTCCAGCGGCGGCGTCTGCAGCGAACCGTCGTCGAAGACGAAGAACACGTTCATGCCGCCGAGCTCTTCCACCCAGCGCCGTTCCACCGCGTCAAGAAATACGACCTGGTCGCAACCCTGGCGGATCGCTTCAGCCTGCGCGACGAGGCTGCCCGCGTAATTGCCGCCGCACTTGGCTTCCCCAGTCCCGCCGGGCGAAGCGCGGACATATTCGCGCGTCACCCACAGCGAGACGCTCGGCGAATTGTTCTTGAAGTAGGCGCCCACGGACGACGCGATTACCGCATAGATAAACCGCGTGGACGGTCTCATTCCGAGGAAAGAGCCGTTGGCGATCATGAAAGGCCGAAGGTAGAGCGATCCATCCTCGGCTTCGGGAATCCATTCGCGGTCGGCTCGCACGAGCCCCCGCACCGAATCCAGGAACATCTCGTCAGGAAGCGGTGGCATGGCCATCCGAATGGCTGATTTTGCGAAGCGCCGCGCGTTGGCATCGGGCCGGAACAGAGCCGCTCCGCCGTTCGGACGGCGATAGGCCTTCATGCCCTCGAATATCTCCTGAGCGTAATGGAGAACGGGGGACGCAGGATCCATCGTGAAAGGCTCGCGCGCAGTGATGCGCGCAGAGTGCCAGCCCTGCTCCTGGTCATATTCGATGATGGCCATGTGATCGGTGAAGACCCGGCCGAAACCGGGATCGATCAGCAAGCGCGCACGCTCCTCCGGCGGCACGGGCTTTTGCGCTGGCTGCAACGCGATGCCCTTCTGGTCGACCTTGTGCAGTTCGCCGATCATGCAAGGCGCCTAGGACAGGCGCGCGGACTTCGGCAAGCGGACGGGTCTTGGCTTCCTCGGCAAGCTCGGCGCCACGGCGGGCGGCGGCGTCAATCGTCAGTGCGATCAGCTCGTCGAGCACCTCATTGTGGTCGAGCACCGCGAGGCCCGCTTCAGTGGTGCCCTTCGGACTGGCGACTCGCCGTGCGACAGAGTCCATGTCCTCGCCGGAAGAAACGGCCATCCACGCCGTGCCAAGGACAGTCTCGAGCGCGACCGTCTCCGCCAGCTCTTTGCTAAGCCCCCTCTTCTGCCCGGCTTTGGCGAGCGCCGCGATGAACCTCGCAACATAAGCAGGGCCTGCGCCGGCGACGGAGCCGATTGCGGCCAACCTGGTTTCGTCGGACACCCACGGCGCATATCCGAGCGGTGCAAATATGTTGGAGAGAAGCTGCCGCGTCGGCTCGTCCGCGTCCGCGCTATGAAGCGCGACAACGCCCCGCCGGATCGCGACCGGCAGGTTCGGCATCACGCGTATGATCGACGCCACGCCCGGGAAACGCTCGCGCAAGCTCGCTGCTTCCACGCCGGCGAGTAGCGACACGACGACCGTCTTGGACGTCAGGAAAGTCCGCAGCTGCGACGCGATCTCATCGAGCTTCTGCGGCTTGAAACCGAGGATTACCATCCGCGGCGGCTGGCCGGCGTCAGCGATGGTCGGCACCGTGCGCAGGCCCTCTACAGGAACTCCACTGGGGCGAATTGCGAGAGCCGACGAAAGATCAACACCCGCAACGCGCCAGCCGGCGACGATTGCCCCGCCCATGTTCCCACAGCCGACGAACCATGTCGGCACCGGCAGGCGTGGTCCAATGCTCATGCTTCCCCGTGCGTATCGATCAGGGCCGCGGCGATGGCTTCGCCGGGCGACTTGCCGCCCCACAGGACGAACTGGAACACGGGATAGAAGCGCTCGCACTCCTCGACGGCGGCTTCGGCGATCGCCTCTGCCTGTTCGAGGCTCAACCCCTCATCCGAACGCGTGTCGAGGATGGTGGAATGGCGAAAGAGCACCAGGCCCGACCCCGACCACATCTCGAAGTGGCCAAGCCAGAGTTGCTCATTGATCAGGCTCAGCGCCTCGTAGATCGCCAGCCTCTTCTCCGGCGCGACCTTGATGTCCGGAAAGGCGAGGAACTGCAGGACCTGGTCCTCGGGCCGCCAGACACCGCGAAGCTCGTACTGCGCCCAGCTTCCCGTCGCCGAAGCGACGATCTCGCCCTCGCCCGTGCGTTCACAGGCCCAGCCGCGAGCCCCGAAATATTGCTCGAGAACCTCGATGGGTGCGCCGTCCTCGCGCTCGTCCTGGATTTCTTCTTCGCTCAGGTTCACGCCCCCGGGTTCGCCTTTTTGGCGCCGCCACGCTTGGCGCCCGCAGCAGGCCCGCCGACCTTTGCTTCAAGGGCGGCGATGCGCGCCTTCAGGATTTCGTTCTCATCCCGCGCGGCAGCGGCCATGGCCTTGACGGCCTCGAACTCGTCGCGGCCGACGAAATCCTGCCCGCCCATCCATTCGCGGAACTTCTCGCGAGCGCCGGACTCGGCCTCTCGGCCCATGCCGGCCATGGTCCCGGCAAAGCCGTTCACCATTTTCACGAAGTCGTCGAACAGCTTGTTCTCGGACTGCATCGGAACTCCTCCCTTTCGGCGGGGAAATAGGGAGTTGCCGCGCAATCCGCCACCCTGGGCGCCGGACCTATCCCCAACTGCCTGATCTATCCCCAGTTTTTCTGGAGCGGTCATGCGAAGAGGAAGGTTCCCGCACCCGGATTGAGCTGCTCGATCGTCGCGTTCAACGTAGCCGCAAAGATCAACCAGGCGAGATACGGCGCCATCAACAACCCGGCAGGCTTCCGCAGGCGCAGGAACTGACCTGCCGCGGCCGCAGCAGTCGCGGCCATGACGAAGATCACGATCTTCGCGGTCGTAATGTCGTGCATTGCGAAAAAGATCGGCGACCAGGCGAAATTGAGCACGAGTTGGATGAAGAACAAAGTCAGCGCAGCCTGCCGCCGCGGCGATGGCGGCTCGACCAGGATCATCGCCAGCGCGATTCCAATCAGCGCGTACAGGATCGGCCAGACCACGCCGAAGGCCCAGCCCGGTGGCATGAAGCTCGGCTTCTGCAGCGCGCCGAACCACGCATTCCCGTAGCCGCTGTTGGAGAGCCAGCCGCTAAGGCCGCCGAGCAGCTCGATCGCGACTACCGTGACAATCGCGATCTTCAACCAGCTGTTCCGACCCGCTGCTTCAGCCATTCTTCTGAGCTCCCAGGAGGAATTCGACATTGCCTTCCGGCCCGGTGATTGGGCTCGGCTCGATCCCCAGCACGGCCCAGCCCTGCGATTCAACCCAGCTCTTGGCCTCGGCGCAGATGCGATCGTGCACCGCCGGATCGCGCACGACGCCGCCCTTCCCCACTTCCTCGCGACCCGCTTCGAACTGCGGCTTTATCAGTGCCACGAGCTTGGCTCCCGGCTTGGCGAGCCGCAGCGGCGCCTCAAGCACCTTGGCGAGCGAGATAAAGCTCGCGTCGCAAACAACGATATCCATCGGCTCCGGGACAATGCTGCTGTCGAGATTGCGGGCGTTGGTTTGCTCATGGACCACCACGCGCAAGTCCTGCCGCAGCTTCCACGCGAGCTGATTGGTCCCGACGTCGATCGCGTAGACCTTCGCCGCGCCCCGGGAAAGAAGCACGTCGGTAAATCCACCGGTGGAACTGCCCACGTCCAACGCCACCGCACCGATGACGTCGAAACCGAAGTGCGTCAGCCCGTGATCGAGCTTGATCCCACCGCGCGACACCCAGGGATGGTCCTTGCCGCGGACCTCCAGAGGCGCGTCCTCGGCCAGCATGTCCCCGGCCTTTGAAAGCTTCTTCTCGCCGGAAAAGACCGCGCCAGCCATGATCAGCGCCTGAGCCCGCGTCCGGGTCTCGGCGAGCCCCCGGCTTACGAGCAGCTGATCTGCCCGGACCTTGGCTACGCCCGAACCTCCTCGACGCCCGCGCTGTTCACCCGCAGCGCCTTGAGCACCGCTTCGACGATGTGCGGCGCATTGAGGCGCGCTTCGTCATACTGCTTTTCAGGCTTGTCGTGCTCCTGAAAGGCGTCAGGCAGGCGCATCGTGCGGATCTTGAGGCCCGCATCGACCAGCCCTTCGTCGCTCGCCAGCGTCAGGACGTGCGCGCCCAAACCGCCGATGGCAGCCTCCTCGATTGTCACTGCGACTTCATGCGTGGTCAGCAGCCGCCGGATCAGCTCGCCGTCGAGCGGTTTCGCGAAACGCAGATCCGTGACAGTGGTCGAAAGGCCCATCGCGTCGAGCTGGTCCGCGGCCTTCTCCGCTTCGGCAAGCCGCGTTCCAAGCGACAATATCGCTACCTTCTTGCCCTCGCGAACGATCCGGCCCTTGCCGATCTCGAGTTCCAGCGGCTGCTCGGGAATCGGAACGCCGGTGCCCTCACCTCTCGGATAGCGCACGGCGATGGGCCCGCTGTCATGGACCGCCATGGTGTGCACCATGTGCGTGAGCTCGGCCTCGTCTGCGGCCGCCATCACGACGAAGTTCGGCAGCGTGCAAAGGTAGGCAAGGTCGAAGCTGCCAGCGTGCGTCGCACCGTCGGCGCCGACCAACCCTGCGCGATCCATCGCAAAGCGCACGGGCAGGTTCTGGATCGCCACATCGTGCACGACCTGGTCGTAAGCGCGCTGCAGGAAAGTCGAGTAGATGACGGCGAACGGCTTGTAGCCCTGCGCCGCAAGTCCCGCGGCAAAGGTCACCGCGTGCTGCTCGGCAATGCCGACGTCGAACGTACGCTCGGGGAATTTCGCGGAGACCTTGTCGAGCCCGGTGCCCGACGGCATCGCCGCGGTGATAGCGACGACGCGCTGATCGCGCTCCATCTCCGCCGCCAGCGCCTTGGCGAACACGCTCGTATAGCTCGGGGCGCCCGCCGCCGGCTTCGCCTGGATTCCGGAAACGACGTCGAATTTGACCACGCCGTGATACTTGTCGGCACTGTTCTCGGCCGGCGCGTAGCCCTTGCCCTTCTGCGTGACCACATGGACCAGCATCGGTCCGACGTCGGCATTGCGCACGTTCTCGAGCACCTCGACCAGCGCACGGACATCGTGCCCGTCGATGGGCCCCACATAGTAGAAGCCGAGTTCGTCGAAGAGCGTGCCGCCCGTGAACATGCCGCGCGCATATTCCTCCATCTTGCGGGCAGCGACGTGCAACGGCTCCGGCATCGCTCGCGCCAATTTCTGCGCCAGCTTGCGAGGTGCGAGATATTTGCCTGACGAAACCAGACGGGCGAGCGAATTGCGCAGGCTCCCGACCGGCGGCGCGATTGACATGTCATTGTCGTTGAGAATGACGATCAGCCGGTTGCCGGCGGCCGCGGCATTGTTCATCGCCTCATAGGCCATGCCGGCGCTGAGCGCCCCATCGCCGATCACCGCGACGGCCCGTCCAGGGTCGCCCGACAGCTTGTTGGCCATCGCGAAGCCCAGGGCGGCCGAGATCGACGTCGAGCTGTGCGCGGCTCCGAACGGGTCATATTCGCTCTCGCTCCGCCGAGTGAAACCGCTGAGGCCCGCGCCCTGCCGAAGCGTGCGGATGCGGTCGCGGCGGCCGGTCACGATCTTGTGCGGATAGGCCTGATGCCCAACGTCCCAGATCAATTTGTCATTGGGCGTGTCGAACACATAATGGATCGCCACCGTCAGCTCTACGACACCTAGGCCCGCGCCGAGGTGCCCGCCGGTCACCGAGACAGCGGAGATGGTCTCCTGGCGCAGCTCGTCGGCAAGCTGCGGGAGCTGCTCCTTGCTCAGCTTTCGGATGTCCGCGGGGAACTCGACCGTATCGAGCAGCGGCGTTTCAGGCCGGTCTGACATGGCGGGGGGCTTATCCGGAACCTGCCGCCATGTCACCAACATGAGGCGGTTTTCAGGAATTCCTCACAAATTGCTCAGGAACCAGCGCAATCCCCGCACTTCCCGCGAACCTCGATTACCGGGCGCGGCGCGGAGAAACCCGCGTTCTTCGCGGCCTCGCGCACTCCGCCGGACAGGCTGTCATCATCGATATGCACAGTCTGGCCGCACTGGTCGCAGATCAGGAAGATGCAGTCGTGCAGGCAATCGGGATGCTCGTTCGCCACGTAAGCGTTGGCGCTTTCGACACGGCGGGCGAGGTTCGCGTTCACGAAGAGGTCGAGGATGCGGTAAACGCTGTTCGCGGCGACGCGGCGCCCCTCCGCATTCGAAACCGCTTCGGCGATGTCATAGGCGCTCGCCGGCTTGTCGAAGCTCGCCAGCGATTCGAACACGGCCGCCCGCATATCGGTCCACTGCTCGCCCTCGCGGGTCAGGCGGTCGCGCGCCGCTGCAGTCAGCGCCGCGCCTTCATGAATTTTGTGATCGTGTCGGGCCATGAACATGGAAACGTTAGTCCTGCGTGCCAAGGCGGGCAAGCAATCAGAAGTCGTGATGTGCCGCGATGAAATTGAGCCGGTGCCCCAGCGCCAAAATGATGACGCCGGTCACCGTGTAAACCGCTTCATGCCCCCCTTCAGGCAAAGTCAGAGCG
>CAVWET010000010.1:0-23833 GCA_963754245.1 uncultured Alphaproteobacteria bacterium | reverse complement strand
CGGAACGCTTATTCTGGATCGCCGCGTCGCGTGCTTCGCTCAGGGCCACGACGCAGCCGAGATCATTAAGCTGACTAGGCGATAGAGTGGCTTCTGCGGCAATTTGTGAGGAAGCCGATAAAGCCGAAAGCGCGCAGATACATTGGACGATGCGACGCAAAGTCAGACCTCCCGCTGAAAGGGCGGAACCTAGCACTTCGCCGCCAGATTTCTACTCAGCTAAGGTCAGCTTTCCACCCATTGCCATTAGCGGCGCATCGGTTGGTAGCTAATCTCGGTGTCCCCAACGGTCTTGTTTTGAGCGAAAACGCGAGCCGTCGCGTCATTCTGACTGCAAGTGTTTCGGTCCAACCCATGACACATCCGCCCACGGCCCACCCCATTTCGCGGCCTTGGTCCCACCATCCGCGATGAACACGTTTCCCTTGCCGGAGGGTGTCTTTTCACCGTCCGCAATGGACATTGGGTAGTGAGGCCGGTTGTCGCGCCACAATCTCGGTCAAACAGCACCGCCCTAACCGTGCCGTCCGGCGACGTGACCGTTTTGTGCGGAGTGTTGTCGCACGCATCCGAGCAGCCGGTCAGAGCCATCGCAGCGATTAGAGCGAAAGCAGCCTTCATCGGCGACGAGCGTAGGTGGCGGAATGTCAGCTTTCCACCCAAAGCTGCCGCGACAGCTTTCGACCTAAAGCCGACTCTGAGGTGAGCGTCTGCTTAGACCCATTGCCGACGTCCGGAACGAATGCAAATTCGCGGTCGTGATCACATCGCCTGCAAACAGTTGGGACCGAGTTCGGCAAACGTTTGCCGATCAGTTCGAGCAAGACGGCGCTGCTCTCATCTATCGCCGATCTCAAAAGGGTGAGGCGATCAGAGTGTCTGCGGAGGAAGCGCAGCCGTTTTGTCGAGGAGTTTGACCGAGACCTTCGGCGTGCGAAGTGGATAGTTTATGTGGGTCTGGCGGTAGTGGTTGGCGGCCTGCTCGTTCTCTCCGTGGTTGAGGGCTCCGATCTGTCTCAGCTCGCCATCTCCGCCGGGGTTGGCCTCGTGATGATTCCATACTTTGCCTACTACCGATGGGCATGGGCAGCGCCAGCTCGCGAGCTTGCGGGCGAACACCCATTGCTGGCGAACGCTCCGCAGAGGAGGTTCGGCGGTTACGCTTCCAGCGGGTGACCTATCGCCAGCTCGCAGGCGCGGCATTCGGCGGAATGGTCATCCCATTCATAGGAAGCTCTCGCCAAGACGTGTTTTCAGAATGGAATCGACTTTGGTTGGTCTTCGGCGGGGCGATCATATTGTTCGCCGCCATCCAAGCATTCCGCAAGTGGCGGCTTGAGCAAGAGGAACTCGTACACAAACATCATTCCCCGCTCGTCAAACTGGGACATCGCGGGTCCGGCTTGAACTTCACCGCCAGTCAAAGATCAACTTTGGCGCTATCTTCCATTCGCCGTAATCCTTCTTGGAATTGCCTTCATTGCTTTTACTCCCGCAGGCAAGCAGCTAGCGAAGCAGCCGAGCTTCTGGCCGATCCTAATGATCGGCTGCGGCGGGTGGTCGCTCTTCACGGTGGCACGAGGCTTCTCGAAGGGTCAGATCGAACCCTTCGCACGCGGCTTCTACAACACGTACGAACGCGAGGCGCAGCCCAAACGCTTTTGGGCGTCGATGGCATGGAACAGTATCTTTGGATGCCTGTTGCTCTGGCTGGCATTCGTGACGAACGGCCAGGCCTCAGCTGAAGCGGCTGAGCGGCAATGTTACGACCAGCACAATGCCTTTTCCGCGCAAGAAGAATTGGCGGCTTGCAACAAGCTCATCTCCAAATCGAATGAGAGCGACCTTCCAATCTTCTCGGTGCGCGAGCTTCGGCCTATGAGCGGCTAAACGCTCGGGAACGGGCACTGGCCGATTACAGTGAAGCTATTCGCCTCAATCCGCGCGAGCCGTTCAATCACTTCAATCGTGGTCTCATCTATCAACAGCGCGGTGACACCCGGCCTGCAATTGCGGATTTCACAGCAGTGATTGCGCTGCAGCCCACCTCAGCAGAGGCTTATCTGCAGCGCGGATCGGCATACGAGCACATTGGCCAATTGGAGCAGGCGATTGCCGACTTCGCCGAGGTCATTCGTCTGAAGCCAAACCTGTCCGAGGGATATTATTATCGCGGTGAGGCATACGCCAATCGCGGGGATGACGAACGAGCGAAGGCCGATTTCGCTACTGCAACTCAGCTCAATCCCAAACTACGCAGCCCATACTCGTGAGCCGTACGTCCGCTTTCCACACATTGCATACTCCAGCCCGACCAGACATTCTCCCGAACGGGAGGCAGGCCATGCGAAATATCCTACTTAGCGTCCTGCTGTTCTGTCTCGCCGCTTGTAGTCAACAGGGCTGGACCGACCGACTGGCGTCCCCTGACGAGCAGCATCTAGCAATAGAGACGATGCAAGAGCTGAGGGACGGTGACATCGATGGAATCGCTAAGAGAGCCGAGCCACAGCTGAAGCCTGACCTTCCCCGAGCCGCCGCCGCAGTGAGACCCATATTGGCACGGGTACAGGGTCCATTCGAAATTAAGACGGTCAATGTAGTCGAGCAGAGCGGGGGTCCCGTCACGAAGGCCTTTACCCTCCAAGCGGGCTCTGGATCGACTTGGGCGCTAGCGGAGATAGTGCTCCGAGGAAGGCCCGGTTCATTGCAGGTCGCCGGCTTTCACGCCTGGCCCGGCACTTCAGATCTCTCGAAGGTGAACGACTTTGCCGTCAGCAAGTGGGGAGTGCTCGGATTCACTTGGTTTCTGTTGATGTTTGCCTCCGTGGCCACGTGCCTAATAGGGGTGGTGCTGATCTGGCGCGGCCGTTGGCTTAAACGCAGGTGGCTTTGGACATTGGGGAGTTTGCTCGGCTTTGCGAGCTTTGGTCTAAATTGGTCGACGGGCACTTGGACAATGTCGTTTGTGAATGTCTCTTTGCTTGGCGCGACTGCGACCAGAGCGCTGCCGTTTGGTCCCTGGATTTTGACTTTTGGGATTCCAGTCATCGCGATCATAGTGATCGTGCGATGGCTACGAGGTGACCGGCCGACCGAAAGCGCAACGTAGGACCGAGACGAGCTGGAGTCCGCTTTCCACCCATTGCAGACACTAACGAGCGTTCTACCCTGAGCAAATGCGACGCGGTTCACTCGCCTTGTCCATTGGTTGCTTATGCCTACCTGGCTGCGACTTTCACCGGTCGGCCCCTCCGCAGAAGGCTGCGACCGCAACAGAGTCGGAAAAGCATTCCGGCACTCCGCTTGATGACTGCCATCAGATGATTGGCGCGGAGATTTGGTTCATTGGCAACCCGGAGTGCATGCGAAGGCTGCCGAAGGCCCGCATGTCCGGAGTTTGGGTTCGCGACTTGGAATACTCGGTTTTCTACGAAGGCGCGTCCCACGTTCCGGGGAAGGCAGGGGAAAACAACCCTCACAATGATCAAGCCGATGTGTGGCTAGATTTAGATCCTGACGATCTTCTCGACCGTCAGGGTTATCGCTTCGACGGTCACTCTCACGCTTACCGCGTCGAGTTCATCGGAACGAAGTCGGACGTGCACGGAGTTCTACGGACACTTTGGGGCATTTCGTCACGGCGTGCTGATGCAGCGGCTGCTATCAATTCGAGAGATAACCCGCTGACCCGCTAAGAGTCAGCTTTCCACCCGTTGCAGACATTCCCGTTCCGGTCTGCGCTTTCAAAGCAGCCCGAGGCGCACGACGAGTGCGTCACTCGGGCTGTCCGATATCTAGGCAGTAGGCGCGAGGGCAATATCCTGATCGAGGAATGCGCGGCCTGGCATGTTCAGCGGCATCTCAGCACTGGTGCCCGTAACGAAGAACCCTGCAACGGGAAGAACGACGATCGCACCGACAACTCCGGCCGTGCCGGTCTCGCCCCGCGTATCCATGTCGCCCCTCAGGCGAATTGTCGTGCCATTGATGTTCACCGAGTTGATGTGCAGGTGAATTGCACCCGACTTACCCCACATGCCCTTGTTGCGGACTTCGGTTAAAACCCCCTCGACCGGGCTGCGCGCCGGTATCACCACTCGCCCGTTCAGCATGACGTCCTCTGCGACCTCCAGGCGGACGATTTGGCCGACCTTCAAAGTCTTGCCTTTCGTCGTCAGAGATTCGGACAACGCGACGGGTACGGGAGCTCCGGCTCGAAGCACGTTTCCGGGTGCCTGCTGCGGAACGATGGTTACGTTCTGGGTTGGGGACACAGTGACCGGTTGTGGAGAGACAACGGTCTGGGCGCTCACAGGCGCAGCAGCAATCAACGCTGCCGCTGCAGCGGTCTTGTACAACATGGCTTTAACCCCCTCTTGAGGCGCAGTTTTTTGCGCCTCACACATGTTGAGCGAGCGGGCGGAGCTTCGTCAAGATGTCGCTTAAAGCCGTCTGACCTAGCAGCTAAGGGCCAGTGTCAGCTTTCCGCCCAAGGCTGCCATTGGCGTAGCATCTGCTTCCGCGCTTCCGACCCAAAGCTGACTCTACCGGAGTACTTAGTCCCGAGCTTCCAACGCGGTGGATCGCGACAGCCGCCGGTGCCATCCCGGTTGATTAAATTTTGGTTAATGCCATGCTTTGTGAAGCCGAGTTGTTTGGGGGGCGAGCATGCGTTCATTTATCTGGGCAACTGCCCTTACCCTCGCGTCCGCGGGCATGCTCTCGTCGAGCCCCGCCCGCGCGACGGTCACTACCATTGTACAGGGGTCAAACAGCTATGGAGCTATCGAGGGAGCTTTCGGCGCCTTCGATCCATCACTTGGAATCCCTCCATCAAGTGACGCTGACGGTGACGACAACGGAATTTCGCTTCATTGAAGCGTCGCCAGTTGCAAGCCCGGTCAACTTCACTTGGTCAGCAAACGGAAACGTGAGCGTTTCGCTGTATAGCGTCCTGAACAATACGTTTTACCCAGTGCTATTACATGAGCCAGTGGGCGGCTCAGGATCGGGCACTATCGGCGTCGACGGGCTTTTCCAGGGTATCACCCTGACGGGATCTCGAACCTTTGGTCTTGACCCATCATTCTTCGTGGGTGACCACGCTCTGAACCCGTGGAGCCCCTTCGCTCCAGACATCAGCGTCTCTGAATCGGACGCGGGAATGTGGTACGGCGGCGACATGCTCTTTTCGTCAGGCCAGCCCAGCGACGTGCAGCAGCATCTCGGGTGCGGACCTAGCAACAACTTTCCGCAAGAGTGGTGCGACCAAACAGATTACATTTTGACGTACTATTACACGCCACTGCCGTCGGTTCCCGAGCCTGCAACTTGGGCCACGATGCTGCTGGGCTTTGGAGCACTCGGCGCGCATCGTCGTTGGGAGCGCCGCCGGACGCGCAGCGCGGCTTAACTGACGATCTCTCGCCTGAACGCCCCGGCGTCATCAAACAGCACGAACGAACTTGCACAGCGGCAGAGCCACTTTGCATCCAGCAAAGCGGGGTGCTCAACGGGCGGGCCAGGGGTATGGACGCCCATGTCTGTCCGACTACTTGGGAATTGGCTGGCACTTCCTCCTCCTCGATGAATTGATAGTCGTAAACTCAAGGCGGAGTTCGCGGAGGTCGATGAGCGCAAAAGCGCCATCACTACGGGGCATGATGGCCACGCCGGGGTAAAATAGAATGTCCTCACCATTGATGTTTTGAAAGCGCATAGGACGTCCCTCAAAGCGCACTAAATCGGACGTCGAGAAATCAACTGTGACGAGGTTGCGGGTTAGCGTCCGCGAAGCGGTGGTCCGCTCGATTACGCGATGTGCGGCGCGGTCGGAGGTAATGTCCCAAATCCGGTTTGAGGCACGTAACGCCTCAAAGGCCCGCACCAATGATGCGTAAGCTTTCTTGGCCGCATCGCTCGTCTCAAACTCGATTTTGACATGCGTGGAATTCGAGCCACCCTTCCAGTCGCTGAACCTCCGTCGCCGTCTCGGGGATTGCGACCTCAAGCTCCCCAATGCGTCGCTTGTAGAAATACCGAAAGAGGCTCCGCCGCCGTCGCTCCAGCTCGCCTGTTTGGTTCTGATGGAGAGTCCTAGCTTCGCTGAGGTCCGCCTCAATTTCGCTCCGCTGTGTCCTAGCCGTTGCGATCATGTCGCGAAGCTCGCGGAGGCTCTCACTCGTCAACTGTTCGACGGACGCGGAGCCGATTTCGCGCATATCATTCGCTTGCCAATATGCTGGCGAAGGCGAGAGGAAAGCCGCCGACATTCGGCTCGGGCCGCGCGGCAAATGGACTCCCGTTTGGGTGGGGTTCCGCCGATGGGGGACGCGCCCCACCCGAAAAGCTGTGTTGTGTTCGGTAGGACAAGCCCGTCCCTGGCACCCCTACTGTAGTGCGGAGCCCTTGCGGGCCGACATTGAGCGTCGCTCCTGGAACCCCAAAACTTGCACTTATGCCGGTCTTATTGAGGTTCAGTCGGACGCCCGGAAAGAGTTGGAATGAATGGTGAAATCGAAGCCCCACAGTTGCCTCCCCCTCGGCACATCTGGGATGCTAGACCAGCTCTGGCCTTCCCTTCAAGCAATCGGCCGACGAACCGCGCCACTCTCACAGGCCCAACCAGAACAACAACCGTTCCGGTCTCTACCGGAAATTTGAATGACCTTGGGGAGGGGGTCGGAGGTAACCATCGGACCGGCGACATGGGACCCAAATCGCCCGTCACGTAGCGACAGGCTTGTAGACTGACACTAAGTATAACGAATGTGACCGGGCGTGGAGGTAAACTTGGGTAAGGATGAGCGTCCTATTTGCGGCATTATCATGCCTATAAGCGGTATTGACGCGGAATATACCGAACATCACTGGAAATAAAATCATACGGAGGACAACTGTATGGCTACGACCGGAGAGGGAGATTTAACGTGCCCAAGACCATCGTCTCGGTGTTCATGGTTTCCTCGTTATTGTGCGCTCCAGCGCATGCTTCTGCCAATCACGGGCCGTCGCCATCAGACATCGCGTCGCAGATAAAGGCTGACGTCGCCGAGATCATCGCAGGCATCAATAACAAGGACATTGAGAAGGCCACGAAATTTGATGCGGCAGATTTGATCTCGATGGAGAGCATGCGCGCGCCATCGTTCGGAGCGAAGGCAAACCGCGATGGCCTTTCAATGACGTTTAAATATGCGCCTAGCTGGCACCTGAGCCTGATCGACGAGGCCGTAGACGTCGCTCAGTCCGGAGACATGGCGGTCTATCGCTCGACGTATCGCGAAGACAGCATGCGGGACGGCGTCCCGTATACGCACATAGGCAACTATGTAGCCGGCTTCAGACGCGATCCGGACGGCATGTGGCGGGTTCATTGGTCGGTGATCGCCTGGCAATCACCGTCGCAGAAGAAAGCCGGCTGAGCGCTTGGCAGAGCCATCCCCCCGTTCTTAATGTCTGCATTCAACCCAAAGACTTTAGCGCATAGGACCGCTCTGCCGCGCCCACTCCCAACTGAAGATCGGCAAGAAACGGCTTGGCAATGCGCGGGCCAAGTGCCGCCGGAGGCTTCATCGACCTGCGCGCACGAGCTCCTTCAGACCCCTTCCGGGTGACTGAAATCGAATGACGGGCTCTCCTCTCTGAGCGCAGAGGGGAAGAAGGTGACTAAAAACCGATAAGAAAAGCACGCGGGCGAGGCGCGGGGCCAAGCGCCGCGCGACACGCTCCAGATGAGTTCAAATCGAAATCGATCGCCTTCCCCTCTTAGGGCAGAGGGAAAGCAAGTGAGTCTAAAACCGACATGGAAAGCACGCGGGCGAGGCGCGGGGGCAAGCGCCGCGCAAGGGTCAATGTGGCCGAACCTGGCCCTAAGCGGTCCGTCCGTTGACGGGTGATCACCGGCGGAACCTGCCGTTCGATCAGGACAGCTCGATGGAAAGCGAACATTGGCCAAAGTTAGTCATGACTCTGAGACGGTCATCTTAACTTCATCGACCCACTCAGGAATGAAAGCGGGATCAGAGTTGGACCATCCAAATGCGGCAGCCTCGCCGGCTGTGATCGACGCGAGCAACGCCCGGCGTAGGTCAGGGTGGAGGTAAGGCAACGCGGTCGCTCCAAGGAACGCGCTCGCGAGCCAGGGACGCACCGAAGGCCCTAAGAGCCTCTCGTACAAGAACCGGTACGCGGAGAATCGCTCGATCTTCCCTTCGCCGAGGTCGAAGGCCGAAATGGTAATCAGCGGACCAATGATCTCCGCAGTCGCATCGATGTCGATATCATCCGGAACGCTGTTGCGGACCAGGTCCAGCAGCGTGCGATAGAGCTTGGCCTGCGCCTTGATGCTCGCCGCCTCGGCGGGGCTGCGGGACCAAACGGTTAGCGCGTCTGGGCCCCGCGCGGCGACATCGAGCGCCCGACCAATGTATCGCTGTTCAGCAGCGCCGAAAGTCGCGAATTCCTTCATTTCGGAGATCATCTGGGTTGCTTGGTTCTTGGCCATTTCAGCACCTGCTCGTTGATTCTTCGCAGGCGCCATTTCGCACTTCGGACCAGCTGTTCTCCAATGCCGGTGTCGCATGATGGCGATACCCTCAGGGCAACTTCAGTAGTCGGTCGAGGGACAGCCTGCCGCCGCCGAGCGCGATCAGGGGCAGCAAGAGGTCCGGCCCAGCTGAGATGCGTCGGCCAGGCGTCGGGATAGACGAAGATCTCGATGATCGACGTCATGACGAGCAGCGCCAAAGCCGAGAAGCGGGTGAAGAGGCCGAGCACGAGCAGAAGCGGGAACAGATGCTCGCTATAGGTGGCCGCATAAGCGGCGATCTCAGGCTTCACGAACGGCAGCGCATAATCGGAGCGGAAGAGCTCGAACGCGGTGTCGTTGACGGTCAGCAAGCCGTCGACCTTGGTCCGTCCGGACATGAAGAAGACGGCGGCGATGCCGAGCCGCTGGACGAGCAGCAGCAACGACGGGGGAAATAGCCGCTCGGCGGTCGAGGCGAGGAAATCGTAAGGCGCGCGCCAGATCGGCGGTCGCTGTCCGGGTAGCCATGGTCAGTTCCTTTTTTCAGCAGGCGCGACGAACACGCCCAAGGTGACGAGTGACGCGAGAACTGCGGCGCAGTCCTCTTCGGGATAGAGTTTGGCGGCCGCCGCCATGCTGGCGCCGAGCGTTTCGCCCAGGCGAACGCCCGAAAGCAGGCGGTGCGCGGCGCGGCCGATCACTGCTGCGTGAGACGTGAAAGGCTTCGGTCGCGCGAACAGGGCGCCTTCGGCCTTTCCATTCCGGAGCGATCTCGGCCGCGGCCGGCCCTTGGTGTGCGAGCCAGATGCTCATCGCCGGCGTGGACAGCCACGCGAAGCCAGCGGCCGGATGCAGGCGCAGGCTGGTGCCCGGTAGCCGAGCTAGTTGCGCGGCATGCTCGCTCGGCAGCCGCTCCTCGTCCGGAGCGAACAGCGACGACGACGTGCAGCCGTTCGACCCGTGCGACGTCGGGCAGATAGGGGAGGTCCGCGATCCAACTTTGTTGCGACGAGCCAATCGGCGAGCTCGCCACCGTAAAGAGCAAGAACCGGCTCGCGCGGCGGACAGGTGGACGCGAAGTCGACGGCGACGTGCTCGAACATCTCCTCGCCGACGATCTGCTCGACGACCGGATAGTTCGCACGCAGCGCTTCGACCGCGCCGTGGATGACCGTGTTGCGATATACGGCCATCGCGCCTTGCGCCGGCCGGTCGAGCGCGCGCGCGAAATCGCGCTGAAATCGAATCAGCTCAAGCTGCAAGTGCGATGTCTCCGATCGAGAGCCGTCTGAGCCGCGCGCGCGCTCGCGCATCAGCTCCGCGAACGCCGGGACATTGCCGTCGCGCTCGATCAGCGTCGGGCGTGGCCCTATGCGACCGATGAACCGCTCGTAAAGCGCCCAGACTTCGGTCGGCTGACCGGCGCGTCGTGGCTGTCGATCAGCAGAGTGCCCTCGGCGTCGAGCGAGTGGCCGGCGAGGTGGATTTCGCCGACGCGCTCGGCGGGAATCGCGTCGAGCCACGTCGGACGCATCGAAGCCGATGTTGTGCGCGCCGACCGCGACATTGTTGACGTCGATCAGCAGGCCGCAGCCGCTGCGCCGCGCGAGCTCGGAGAGGAAGCTGGTTTCGCTCCAGCTGTGGTCGCGAAGGCGAGATAATGGGTCGGGTTTTCGATCAGGATCTGCCGGCCGAGCGCGTCCTGGACGCGTCCGATATTGGCGGCGCAGCGCGCGAGCACCTCGTTGGTGCGGGGCACCGGCAGCAGATCGGGAAAGCAGCGGCCGTCCAGGCGCGACCAGGCGAGATGCTCCGAAACCAGCGCCGGCTCGAAGCGATCGACGAGCCGCTTGAGGGCGGCAAGATGTTCCGGATCGGGCTCGGCCGCGCCGGCGAGCGACATGCCGACGCCGTGAAGCGAAATGTCGCGCCGGCCGCGAAGCTCTTCCAGCATGGCCAGGCGCGGACCGCCGGCGACCATGTAGTTTTCGGCGTGAACTTCGAACCAAAGTCCCGCCGCCGGAGAGGCGAGGGCCTCGTGATAATGTTGGGGCTTGAAGCCAATTCCGGCGGCGGGAATCATGGTCATTACCGTGCGACCGGCGTCAGCGAGCCGCCGCCCTTGGGCGTCTTGATGCTCGCGCAAGTGCCCTTGGCGACATACTTCCAGGCGTTTCCGGCATAGTCCTTCTTGGACGTGCCGGCGCAGGTCGTGCCGGCGCCCGCCGCGCAGTCGTTCCGGCCGGCGAGCGAAATGCCGTAGCATTTGTCCTTGCCAGGCTGCGGCTTGACCGGCCCAGCGATTGCCGGCGGTCGAAACGAGAGCCGCTGCGGCGCTCGCGATAGCAATGGTGCCAATTTTCATTTGAAGTTCTCTCCTTTGACGAACTGGGCGAGAGACTTGTCCGAGTTCGGAAGCCATTTTCGTGGAGGAGAGGCCGCGCGTCACAGACCGAGACGGCATCGGTTCGATGCGCCGCGCGCATGAGGCGGTGGTCCGGTTCGTTGCTAGGGTGTAATGGCCAGATCCGCGGTCATTGCTTGGGGGCTGCTTTATGGAAATGCAGCAAGTCCGGTACTTCGTTGCGCTTGGCGCAGACGCTCAATTTCACGCGTGCCGCCGAGCAGTGCAACGTCAGCCAGCCGGCGCTGACCCGCGCGATCCAGCAGCTCGAGCACGAGCTTGGCGGCCCGCTGTTCCACCGCGAGCGGGGAAACACGCATCTGTCCGAGCTCGGCCGAATGATGCTGCCCTATCTGCAATCGGTGGAGGAGAGCGCGCGTGCGGCCCGCGACCAAGCGCGGGCGGTCAAGAAGGCTGGAGCGAGCGACGCTGACGATCGGAACGATGTGCACGATCGGTCCGCAGCTGATCTCCGAGCTGCTGGTCCAATTCCGCACGCAGCATCCGGATGTCGAGGTTCAGGTCGTCGACGCTGGCGGCCCGCAGATGGTCGAGATGCTGGAGAAGGGCGACCTCGAAGTCGCCATCGTCGGAGTTCCCGGCGAGCTGCCCGAATCGCTCCACCAGCTGCCGATCTTCGAAGAGCGGTTCGTGATCGTGCTGCCGCCCAACCACCGGCTCGCCGCGGCGGACGATATCCAGGCAGCCGAACTCGACCAGGAGCCATATGTCAGCCGATCCAACTGCGAAGTGTTCGAGCCTGTTCGCAAGGAACTGAACGACCGGGGCGTCTTCCTCCGCCAGGTGTTCAGCTCGCCGCGAGACGATTGGGTGCAGGGAATGATCAAGGCGGGCCTGGGCCTCGGCTTCTTCCCCGAGTTCAGCGTCACCGATCCAGATCTGGTCGTCCGGCCGCTCGTCAATCCGAGCTTCAACCGCACGATCTATCTGGCGACCGTGCGCGGCCGCCCGCATTCGCCCGCTGTCGGCGCTTTCGTGCAGGAAGCGCGCCGCTATCGCTGGCCGACGACGCGACTACCCGCAGCTACCAGCGAGACAATTGTTGTCGGTCAGCAGGTCATGGCAGTCGGCTAAGGCATTCAGCGCCGACGGGAAGCCGGCATAGAGCGCGGTCTGCATCAAGACCTCGACAATTTCCGGCTTGGTGATTCCGGCACTCGCAGCGGATTCGACGTGGACCCGAAGTTGCGGTCCCGCATTGCCGCTGACCGCAAGCGCGGCGATGGCAATCAGCTCCCGGCTTCTGAGGTCGAGTGCATCGCGACTGTAGATGTCGCCGAACGCGAACTCGATCACCATGCGAGCGAAATCCGGCGCAACTTCTGCGACACCGCTCTTCACGAAATGGGTCGAGCTTGTCCGCGGCAAGCTGCTCGGCAACGTCGAGGCCGCGGCGATAACGATCACTCATTGAAACTCCTTTTGACGCAACCCCAGCCCGAGCACCGCAGCAAGCGCCAGCGAGACGAACACGCCCCCGACCGCTGCTGCCCACCCGAAGCTGTCGAACAAGATTCCGATAACCGCGGCGCCTGCGAGGCCGCCGCAATAGTATGACGAAAGATAGAGCCCGCTGGCCGCGGCTTTGTGCGCTTTTGGCGATGCGTCCAACGTGTCCCGTCGCGACCGCTTGGGCGAAGAAGGTGCCGACGCCGACCAGCGTCATTCCGGCGATCACCGAGAACAGGCTCGGCACCAGCAGCAGGACGAGCCCGAGCAGGGCGACGGCCAGGCTGATCGAGCAAGCGGGTCCCGGCCCTGTCGACCGCGCAACGGACCCGGCCAACGGCGTGGTGATCATCGACGGCAGGAACACCAGGAAGACCAGCCCGAGCGCAGT
The DNA here is from genome assembly GCA_963754245.1 of uncultured Alphaproteobacteria bacterium. Classification (GTDB taxonomy): domain Bacteria; phylum Pseudomonadota; class Alphaproteobacteria; order Sphingomonadales; family Sphingomonadaceae; genus Sphingomicrobium. The sequence continues at coordinate 11,035 of CAVWET010000010.1, read as the reverse complement.
CATCGACAGTGCGTGCGGAGGCCTCATCAGTACGAAGCCGACGTAGGTGAACACGCCGATGAAGCCGAAGAGGATCAGGAAGCCGATCGCGAAGGTCCGTCGCAACGCCGGATCGGCGAGCTGCTCGAGCCAAGGCGCCCAGAAGCGGCCCATGCGCACCATCGGCTCTGGAGCGTTTTCGGTGCAACGTGACGGTCACCAGCGCCGCACCGGCGAGATTGAGCAGCGCGAAGAACAGGAAGCTCTGTTCGGCGCCGATGAGGCTCGCGACGTAATGCCGCGGTCAGGCGACCGATCAGGTTGCTCGCGACGACGCCGGTCACGTAGGCCGCAAGGGCGTTCGCCGTGCGTACTGCGCAACGTTCCGCAAGATGGGCAAGCGTCAGCGTGAAGGCCGCGGCCATGAAGAGGCCCTGCGTCACGCGCAGGATCGCGAACACGGTCAGGTTTGGCGCGAAGGCCAGCAATGCGGTCGGAAAGGACAGGAAGAAGCAGGCTCAGCGCGATCGCCCTCTTGCGCTCCAGCGCGCCACTGACGACGCCCATCAACAGGCCGGAAATGGCCATGCCGAGCGTGCTCGCGTTGGCGGCCAAGCCGATCTTGGCAGGGGCGACGCCATAGATCTGCGCGAGGCTGGGCAGGATCGCCTGCGTCGCGAAGAGATCGACGAGCGTCAGAAAGCCGATGACCGCGATCAGCATCGACTGCTGCAGCGAGAGTCCGGGCGGCTGGGCGATCTGCGCGGGTGGGCGATGTCAGTCATAGCCGCTCCGTGGAAGAGGATGGCGTCCCGCCCGGGGCGAGGCGGGACGCCGGGATTGCCGGCGGAGGAGGGGAGGACGCCGGCGCGGGGAACTTACTTGCCGTGGAACACGTCCGACGAAAGCAGGACGGTCGGCACCTTGCCGTGGTTGACCCAATAGTGGCTGAGGCCATCGGCCTCGCGGCTGATGTCGCCGGCCTTGTGCTCGATCGGAACGCCGCAGGCGGTGCTGTATTCGGTGATCGAGCCGCTCAGCGTGTAGATCAGCGCCGGGCGATCCTTGTGGCTGTGCAGCGGAACGATTCCGCCCGGCTGAACGACCAGCCGGCGGGTGCGCAGCTGACGGCCGTCGACGCCGATTTCGGGGCCGAGGTCGACCGAGCCGATCACCGTGTCGGTGACGCCCTTGGGCATGGTCGGCGCATTGGCGAGATCGCATTGATCCCGGCGTCGGGCACTGGCCGGCAATCGCCGGGGTGGCGAAAGCTGACGCGGCCGCAACGGCAATGGCGGCCGTCGCAAGCTTGGTCGTGAGGTTGAACATTGCGGTCTCCTTGAAGCGTTTCGAATTTGCGTCGTCGCGGAAGGCCGGACTGCAGGATGCGCGGGACTCTTCGCTCTTCCCGTACGTCATCGGCTGAGGAGCCGGCCTTCGCGACGCATCATCAAAATGCCGGAGCCTCGCGCCGCGCGGAAATCGTAAGGCCGCATGAAGTCCATGCACGAAACGCATTTCCGCAAATTGCGCGCGGACCCGCATCCTAATTGCACGCTGACAAAGGAGTGCAGGCATGGACATGCAGGTCCACGAACAATCAGATCTTACGCAGCCGCTCGACCGGCCGCGTGGCGGTCGTCACCGGATCGACCAGCGGCATCGGCCTCGGCATCGCCCGCGCATTTGCCGCAGGCGGGCGCCGACGTCGTCATCAACGGCCTCGGCAAGCCCGAAGATATCGAGCGCGTCCTCGCCGAGCTCGAGCAGGATCATCCGCGCAGCCGCGTCGTCTACAACGGCGCCAACCTGATGAAGGGCGAAGAGGCCGCCGGCCTCGTCGAGCAGACGATCGCAGGCTTCGGCCGCGTCGACATCCTCGTCAACAATGCCGGCATCCAGCACGTCAGCCCGATCGAGAATTTCCCGCCCGAGAAGTATGAAGCGATCATCGCGCTCAACCTGTCGGCGGCCTGGTACACCACGCGCGCCGCGTTCGCCGTCGATGAAGCAGAACGGCTTCGGCCGGATCATCAACGTCGCGTCGGCCCACGGGCTCGTCGCGTCGCCGTTCAAGAGCGCCTATGTCGCGGCGAAGCACGGCGTCGTCGGACTGACCAAGACCGTCGCGCTCGAAGGCGCCGAGCACAACGTCACCTGCAACGCGATCTGCCCCGGCTACGTCTGGACGCCGCTGGTCGAGAACCAGATCGACGACACCGCCAAGGCGCGCGGCATCACCCGCGAAGCAGGTCATCCGCGACGTGCTGCTCGCGGCCCAGCCGAACAAGCGCTTCGCCGAAGTCGAAGAGCTCGGCGCGCTCGCCGTGTTCCTCTGCGGACCGGGCGGACGTTCGATCACCGGCACGGCCCTGCCCGTCGACGGCGGCTGGACGGCGCACTGAGACATTTCATGCAAGCGCGAGCAATCGCCCGCACGTCGTGATTGTCGGCGCCGGCTTCGGCGGCCTCGCAGCCGCGAAGCGGCTTGCCGGCCGCGACGTCGACGTGACGCTCGTCGACCGGCGCAACCACCACGTGTTCCAGCCGCTGCTCTATCAAGTCGCGACGGCGGCCCTTGTCGCCGGCCGACATCGCCGGGCCGATCCGCTCGATCTTCTCGCCGCGCGCCGAACGTCCGCGTGCTGCTCGACGAGGTCACGGGCGTCGACGCCGCTCGACGACACGCGTCGAGCTGACGAGCGGCGGCGAGCTGCGATTACGACTGGCTGATCCTCGCGACCGGCGCGCGCCACAGCTACTTCGGCCGCGACGACTGGGCGCCCACGCGCCGGGCCTCAAGTCGATCGAGGACGCGCTCGCGATCCGCCGCAAGGTGCTGCTGGCGCTCGAGCGCGCCGAGACCGAGACCGACGCCGAGCGCCGCAAGGCGCTGCTGACCTTCGTCGTCATCGGCGGCGGTCCGACCGGGGTCGAAATGGCCGGCGCGATCGCCGAGCTCGCCCGCCGATCGGTGTCGCGCGACTTCCGCAGCATCACGCCGCATTGCTCGCGCGTCATCCTGATCGAAGCGGGCGAGCGCCTGCTGCCGACTTTCCCGCACGAAGCTGTCGGCCAAGCGCCGAACGGTCGCTCGAGCGAGCTTGGCGTCGAAGTCCGCCTGGGCGCGCCGGTCGACGATATCGGCGACGGCTATGTCGACTGGCACAAGGAGCTGATCTTCGCCACGCACGGTCTCTGGGCCGCCGGCGTCAAGGCGTCGCCGGCGGCCGAATGGCTCGGCGCCGACCACGACCGGAACGGCCGCGTGTTCGTCGAGCGCGACCTTCGCGTCCCCGGGCATCGCGAATATCTTCGCGATCGGCGACACCGCCAACGCGCCGCGGCACGAAGGGCGGCAGCCTGCCCGGCGTCGCGCCCGTCGCCAAGCAGCAGGGCCGCTATGTCGCCGACCTCATCCTCGGGCCGCCGCGCGGGCCATTTCCGCTACCGCGACTTCGGCAATCTCGCGACGATCGGCCGCAGCCGGGCCGTCATCGACTTGGGCGAGCTTCCAGCTCAGCGGCTTCCTCGCCTGGCTGATCTGGTCCGTCGCCCACGTCTGGTTCCTGATCGGCTTCCGCAGCCGGCTCGCGGTCACCATCAACTGGCTGTGGAACTACCTCACCTATCAGCGCAGCGCGCGCCTGATCACCGGCGAAATCGCAGTCGCTCCGCCGCCAGCCGCGCGCCGCAACCGCTCGAAAGGAAATGCGCATGAAGTCGCTCGCAGAGCGAAGTGGCCAAGCTCGGCCAGACCGTGCTCGTGCTCCAGGGCGGCGGCGCGCTCGGCGCCTACCAGGTCGGCGTCTATGAGGCGCTGCACGAGGCCGGGATCGAGCCCGACTGGGTCATCGGCACGTCGATCGGCGCGATCAACGCGGCGCTCATCGCCGGCAGCAAGCCCGACGAGCGGCTCGACAAATTGTGCGAATTCTGGTCGCGGGTTCAGAACGACCAGTCTGATCCCCGGCGGCTTGCCGACCTGGATGGCCAGCGCGGCGCGCAACATGCTCGCGGTGACCAACGGCGTCCCGGCCTTCTTCAACCCCAATCCGATGGCCTTCCTCAGCCCGCACAACAAGCTCGGCGCCGACGCCGCCGGCTATTACAGCGTCGAGCCGCTGCGCCGGACGCTCGAGCGAGCTCATCGACTTCGATCAGCTCAATCATGGCGCCACCCGGCTAACGGTCGGCGCGTCGCGCGTGCGCAGCGCGGAGATGCGTTATTTCGACTCGCGCGACATGCCGCTTGCACTCGATCACGTCATGGCCTCCGGCGCGCTTCCGCCGGCCTTCCCCGCGGTGCGGATCGACGGCGAGCTCTATTGGGACGGCGGCATCCTTTCGAACACGCCGGTCGAAGTCGTGTTCGACGACAACCCGCGTCGCGAGCAGCCTGGTTTTCGCGGTCCACATCTGGAACCCGCATGGGCCGGAGCCGGAGACCATCTGGGAGGTCATGAACCGCCAGAAGGACGTGCAATATTCGAGCCGCGCCGCCGCGCATATCAAGCGGCAGCGCCAGCTTCACCGCATGCGCCACGTCATCGCCGAGCTGAGCAAGATGGTTCCCGACGACAAGCGCCGGGACAACCGGTTCAGCGAAATGGCGTCCTACGGCTGCCTGACCCGGATGCACGTCGTCCGCCTGCTCGCGCCGGCCCTCGACCATGAGGACCACAGCAAGGACATCGACTTCAGCGCCGGCGGCATCCGCCGCCGCCGCGAAGCCGGTTACCGCGACACGATGAAGACGCTCGAGAAAGCGCCCTGGCGCGGCTCCGGTCGACGAGATCGAAGGCTTCATCCTGCACGAGGCGAGCGGCGGCCACATGGTCGAAACCGCGGCGGCGCGCTGAGCATACGATGCTGCAGCGGACCAACTCGAGGCGCTCGATCGCCGTCCTGCTCGGATCCGTGCGCCGCGACCGCATGGGAACGCGGGCCGCAAATCTGGTCGTCCGCGAGCTCGAGGAACGCGGGCCATGAAGTGCATCTCGTCGATCCGCTTGAGCTGCAGCTGCCGCTGCTCGACCGGATGTACAAGGAACATCCGGCGGGCGAAGCGCCGCGAACCCTGGAGCGGCTGGCGCAGCTTTACCGCAGCGTCGACGGCTTCCTGGTCGTCAGCGCGGAATACAATCACGGCATTCCGCCGGCGCTCAAGAACCTGCTCGACCATTTCCTCGAGGAGTATTTCTGGCGGCCGTCGGGCATCGTCTGTTACTCGGCCGGCGGCTTCGGCGGCGTGCGCGCGGCGATGCAGCTGCGCATGACCCTGGCGGAGCTCGGCATGCCGAGTATCCCGAGCCTGCTGCCAATTCCGCGCATCGCCGAGACCATCGGAGACGATGGCGCGGCGTCCGACATCACCATCCGATCGATGAACCGCTTCCTCGACGAGTTCCTTTGGTACGCCGGCGCGCTTGCCGAGGCGCGGATCGACGGCACACCTTACTGACCGGCGATACGCGAGGCGCATGAAGACCATACTCAATCGCGATTTCTCTTAGCTCGCTCGAACAGCGACAATCCGCCGGTACTTGAAGGAGATTGGCAGATGCGCCGGAGACTCAAGAAACTGAAATCCAAGTTCCTCGCGGTCCTGCTGGTTGCCGGGTCCAGCGACCATCCTTTCACCGATCGCCGCACCAGCGAATTCAGCCGTACCGGTCGCCGTCGCGCCGGCCGACGGCGTGATCAAGCAGCGCAGCGATTACGGCTTCGACGAGACCATCGTCCGGATCAAGGCCGACATCGCGACCAAGGGCATCCGCTTCTTCGACGAGATCGATCAGACGAAGCTGGGTGAAAGCGCGAAGCTCCCGATCAACCGGTCGACCCTGCTCCTGTTCGGCAATCCGCCGCTCGGCGTACAGTTCCTGCAGTCGAACCCGGTCGCCGGCTTCGACTGGCCTGTGCGCATGCTCGTCACCCAGGATGACGACGGGTCGGTCTGGATCAGCTGGACCGACTTCCACTTCGTCGCCGCCCGTTATCAGCTTCGTGACCGCGACCCCCAGATCAAGATGGCCGGCGAAGTCGCCGGCTCGATCGCCTCAGCCGCAAGGAAACAGCCATGAAGACAGCTCGCCCCGACATATCCGGTCCCTTGCAGCGTCGCGATCTCATCGCGATCCTCGCCTACGTGAACCGCAGCGGCCGCGCCCGGAAGTTCGTCGACGGCAGCTTCGGCAATGCTCGAAGTGCACCTTGACCGGCTCGCCGCGGCTGCCGGGATGCAATGACTTCAGCGGTCGCGAAGGCCACCCAGGCGTGCCTTCCGCAGTTGAGCGGAGGGCTCCTGTGGTCTTACCGGATCCTCTGGTGCGGGCTCGCGCTTGGTGCACTTCTCGCGTCGGGCCTGTCTTTTTTGCAACCCGCTTCTTACCCCGCCGTGTTCGGATTGCGGCTGGTGAAGAGCGTGGTGCTCATCTGCGTCGCCACGATCCTCCTCTATCGCCGCCAGCGCGACCCCGTCGCCGCGCTGCTGGCACTGGCCTTTCTGACGTGGACGATCACGAGCAGCTTCGACTTCGGGCACGAATGCCGAGTTCGCGCAATTGCTCGACCGATTCCGATTTCTCCTGTTTGCCCTGGCCTTGTTGCTCTTTCCCGACGCTCTATGGCGGCCTGGGTGGACGCGCGCGGTCGCCGCAGCAAGTGCGGGTGCATTTCTGATTGGCATCGGCGAAGCGCTGCATCTCCTTCAGGCGCATCTCTTCCTTCCGATCGCCATTGCCTGTGTGCTGGCGGGCATCGGCTCGCTCGCCGCTCGGTTCCGCAGTACCGCGAACTATGCACTGAAGCAGCAGCTCAAGTGGGTCGCCCTGGGGTTGGTGGTGGGGGTCGGACTGATTCTTTGCGCACGGGCAGGATCCGCCGCGTCTACCTCGCAGATTCGAGCGATGCCGATCCTGTGGGAGGGGCTCTTTCAGCTCGGCATCATCATCGTCGCGCTCGGGTTCCTTGTCTCAATGTTGCGCTATCGGCTGTTCGATGCCGAAACGGTCATCAGCCGATCGGCAGTTTATGCAGCGTTGACGATCGCCGTCGTGGCAACGTTCGGGGGAACCGAAGCCGCGATCCAGAACCTGGGGCAGGAGTATCTGGGCATGAACATCGGCGGCATTTCGGGAGCGATGGCAGCAGCCGTCGCGGCAGTGCTGCTCAGTCCGCTTCACGGACGGATCACACAGTGGGCGGAACGACGGTTCCAACCTGACCTGGTACTGCTCAAGCGCGAAATTCCTGAGATCATAGCTCTGGTCGGTCCGAAAGGTTCGGCCCACCAGCTTGCCTCGGCGGTTCTCCCTCGGATCAACGTCGGCATTCATGGTACGCATTCCGCCCTCCTGCTTGGCGGGCGCATTGCTGCCGCGAGCGGACTAACAATCGCGGAGGCTCAGCGGTGGGCGGGCCCGTACGTCTCAAGGCAATCCGCATTATCGAGCCGCGACAGCAGCGATCCACTGTTTCCGCTTCGCCTACGCGTTGGGAGTACCGAGTTCTGATCGGGGCGCGTGGCTTCTTCTCGGACCGCGACCTGACGCGACTCTGTACGGCAAGGAAGATCTCGACGCTGTCCGCTCCACCTTCCCGGCGTTTGAGCAGGCGCTAAGCGGCGCCCGGGCGCGCGAGGCGATCGCCGCTGCGATCAATCGGCGGGAGAAGCTCCTGCGAACTGAAATCACTCAAATCCAAGCGAGGCTCTACGCCCTCGAACGTTCATCAACCAATGGTGCTTTCGGCCAAAACCGTCGTCCTCAACAGCCGAAGGCTGAAATCCGGGAGAGTGACATATGATGAAAAGTTCCGCTCCGTTCGTTTTGGCTGCTCTCCTACCGCTTGGGGCCGCTCATGCCGGAACTCGTCAAGGGACGAACGTGATATTATCTGATGACGCCGGACTTCGCGCCGTTCAGGAGAAGTGGGGTTTCGCAGACGCCGTCGTCACCGGCGACACCGTTTACCTCTCGGGTGTGGTTGCCGGTCTTCGTCCTGGTGAAACCGATCTGAAGTTATCCTACGAGCGCGCATTCCAGAGCATCGGCAAGATTTTGGTGCGTGCTGGGTCAAGCTGGGACGATGTGGTCGATATCACCACCTTTCACACTGATCTGACCACACAGATGCCGGCGATCGTGGCGGTGAAGAACAAGTATGTGCACACGCCTCCGCCAGCGTGGACCGCTATCCAGGTTGCTCGGTTAATCCCCGATGGTGGTCTCACGGAAATCAAGATCGTAGCAAAAGTGCGGCGCCCGCCTGGCTGATGTTCGCGACATTCGGGGGAAGCCGTTCGGGTCCTGGTCTAAGGTCCGCAATGGGTGGAAATCAGACATTAGGCGACGCTCGGCACGCTCATCCCCTCCACCTCTCGAAGCAATTCGCGAAGATCCGGAACTGCCGCCGGCATTACATAGGTCAACTTATCCACAGCCGGAATTCTGTAAGATCGCGTGGCAACTCGGATGTAAGGAGGCGCCTGGTTTCAGGTCTCGGGGGACCGCCATGGCTTCGTATCGCTTATACTCCCTGGACGGTGCTGGGCACATTAGCCTTGCTGACTGGATTGAAGCCCAAACCGACGCTCAGGCGCTGCGACAGGCGCAGGCGTTGAGAAACGACGCACTCCGCTGCGAGGTCTGGCAAGGAAATCGGCTCGTCGGTAGTTTGGCGCGAAACGACCTCAACCTGAGGCAGTAGACCTTCTAACCTCTGCCGCGTTGCTGAACCCCGCAAACGAGGGCTGCAACGGCTAAGGTTAGCAATGGGTCGAGAGCTGACACGCGGCTAATGTACACAGCGGGGTTCGCAACTGCTCGGCGGGGTTACACCGCCTAGGGATAAAGCGGTTCGACCGATTTCGTGCGGATAAAGCTGCTCGATCGGCAGCGCGTGCGAAACGGCTGTCGTCCCTCATTTCGCCAACGCCCCTTCGGGTATGTGAAGGTATCTCGACTGAAAGTCCGCCAGTTCGGCCAGCTTGTGCCAATCATTGATCACAATGCGCCGTTTGGTGCGCGAAATGTAGCCGTCCTCTTCAAGTTTCATGAGTGTTCGATTCACGTGGACGGCGGTCAGCGCCACAGCGTCCGCAAGCTGCTCCTGTGTGATCGGCAACTCGTACTCGGTCTGTTTGCCGAGTTCTGAAACCTCGAGACGCATGGCAAACTCGCACAACAGGTGGCCGACGCGAACGATGGCATTGCGCCGGCCGATGTTGAGAATCCACTCTCGGAAGATCGAACCTTCGACCAACGTCTCGTACCACATCGCCATTCCGACAGCGGGCCGGCTAAACGCAATCTCGCGCACCGCCTCAACGGGGATAAGCGCGAGTTCCCCAGAACTCAGCATTTGGACGTTGTGATCCGCCACTCCGAGCAGCGAGTTTTGCAAGTCGACGATGTCCCCCTTCATGTGGATGGACATGATTTGCCGGCCGCCGTTGCCGGCGACCTTATAGCGATAAGCGAAGCCTGAAAGGAGGAGGCAGGCATGCTGCGGCCGATCTCCGTCCCATACGACATGATCGCGGGCTCTCAGCTCCCGGCGCGTGAATGGTAAGGCACTAACGGCCTGTCGATCGTCATCGCTGAGCGAATTCCATTGCTCGAGCTTGCGCACAAGCAGGTCGAGTGGATGGGTGTTGGTGTCGGACATTTGGGCGCTCCGCTGGGCGGGAGCGCTAACGCTTGTCTCTCAGCCACCAGTAAGCCACGGTAGACGCCTGGTGATGATCTCTCTCTATACCCCTTTAGGGTAGTCTACTAATCTCAGTAAACATTCCCTCACTAATCTGCTCGAACCTGGCCACCTCAAAGGCGAGGATGGCGACAACGTCGCGAGGTTGAATAGGCCTGATGAGGACTGGAATCCCGGGCCGTAGCACGGACAAGGACGAGGGAATGTAGTTGTCGGCGTGAACGACAAACGGAACCTGCTTGTGCACGAGAGCCCTGGCAAGCGGGATTACGTCGCTATCAGGGAATTCAAACCCGAGCACGGCTGCCGCAATGGCTTGGCTTTCCACCACTGACAGCGCCTCAGCGATTGTTCCAACTGGCCCAATGACCCGTCCCTTCACGCTTTCGACGGCGTCGGAAAGGTCGAGGGCGAGGTAGACATTGTCTTCGACAATCAGGACTGGCTTATCGCGTAACATTGGCTTCTCCGCTGAGCGGGAGCGCCATGTCTCTCAGCCGCCGGTCAGCTCGAGACGGCCGGCGATGCGCTCCTAACTAACTTAAAACAGGTTAGTTGCATTCCTAATCATAGATTTGATTTTGCTATGCGCAGCTAGTGTCGGGTTTGGGTCGAAAGCTGACGTAACTAGGACGAGCTCGAAGGCGCGGACTTGGTAGTCCCGTTTGCTAACCTGTCTCCAAGTTCACACTGGGCTAGAAAGTCGCGCATAGCGGCGATGGCGGCATCGTATCTGCCCATTCTTATCATTGACGCTGCGCCCGGCCAGCTTGCCCAGACGAAGCCATCCAGGAAGCTAAAGATCACATCGCTGTCGGGGTCACGCCAATCGTCGGAACGGCTCATGCTTCTGCCCATCGGGCTGCCTTTTTCAGCTCAACGTTACCACATGAATTTCATTAACTCGGGGCGGCTGCCATAACCTAGATTGTCGGATGCGCTCGGGATTTTCCCGGATCTCAGCGTTAGCAGTGGGGTGGAAAGTGGACGATTTATGTCGCGCTGGGCACGTCTAGGCGCTGTCCGAGGACTTGCCTCCAGGGCGATCCAGGTGTATTTCCTAATCTAAGTTAGGATCGTACCCTGAGTGCCTAATGGGGGAGCCGACATGACAAATTACCGTCGAGCCTTGGTGCAAGAGAAAGGCGGTGGCCACGCCTGGCAGGCGCAGTGGTACTTCGATGAAACCTGCGACGACTTTCCGAGCCGGAACTTTGCGGCCCGTCGGGAGCGGCCGTTGGACGGTGATCTCTGCACCATATGTCAGGGGCTAAGCGCAGGTAGTTTGAGGCGGCAGTCGGTCGGAAGCTGACGCCCAGCTAAAGTCAGTTTTTGGGTGGAA
>CAVWET010000009.1:0-70064 GCA_963754245.1 uncultured Alphaproteobacteria bacterium | reverse complement strand
CGAGTGCCTGCTATCCACCCGAAGGCGAGAATTCGGCGTCTTATTTTTCGAGCAGCGTCGCGACCGGGTCGCTCAGGCAGACTAGGTCCATGATTGTTAGGATTGAGATCATCGGCCTTCGCCCCTTCACGAAAACTCCCGTGCCGCACGCACACATGAAGACGCCAAGCTCCGTCCAGTCAGCCCAACTGAAGTAGGCGAATGAAGCCCGGCCCATCAGTGCATAACGCCAGCCGTAGGCGACGACATTCGCGAGAAAGATGCAGCCAAGGACCGTGCCCTTCTCCTTGAAGAAATGCTCGTCGAGATCTTTGCGCCCAGCGGCATCGCTTGGAATAATGAGCACCGCGCCAAAGTAGAGAAGGCCGCAAATTATGAGCGATGAAGAGCGCCGCGCTGTTGTCCGGCACGGCGTCTCTCGCTCGCCAGGCGATTTCCCAGAAGATCGCAATGCTGAGCATCATTTGAAGCGCGAGCAGAGCGGTCGGCCAGCCGAGCTGAACCTGTCGCGGGCTTCAACCACCTTCGCGAGGCCGCTAAGGAGATGGGCGAGCGCCAAGCCTAGAAGCAGCGAATAGAGCGAGAAAATATATTCGAAAACGCTCATCGCACCCCCCAAGCCTTTTGATGCAGCGATGGAAGGATTGCGGCAAGTGTCAGCTTCCCGCAAAGCCGACATTTCGAACCCAGCGTTCGATTTATGCTACGCTGCCACCTTTGATTGAGGGGGCCTACGTGATCCGCATTCTGAAATGCCTGCTAGTCCTGACCGTCGGCCTCAACGGCCTGTTTTGCGCGCTCCAGAACGTCGCCAATTTCAGACAGGCGAAGGACGCGCTGGCCTATGTCATCTCAGGAAGCGGCCATGAGACTTATCCGCATACCTTGTTCTTCTACAGCAACAGCTCCGCGCTCCACACCGCCGCGCTGATTGTCGCGCTCGTCGGCGAGTTCGCCGTCGGCTTCTTTGGCCTCAAGGGCGCGTGGGACCTGTTCGCCGCGAGGAACGGCACCGCCAAAGAATTCCACGCCGCCAAGACCGCCGGCGTCTGGGCTGGCGGCATCGCGCTGCTGACCTGGTTCGGCCTGTTCGTCACCATCGGCGGCGCCTTCTTCGAAATGTGGCAGACGCCGATGGGCTCGGGCTCGCAGGACCATGCCTTCGACTTCGCGGCGATCTCCGCGATCACTATCCTGTTCGTCTACCTAACCGACGATTGACCGCTTCAACCGCGCACTCGCGCCTTGGGTTGCATCGGGTTGCTCACCAGCCGGCGGAAGGTGCACGCAATACTCGCGCCGGCTTGGTTCATCGTGTTGGTTAGCAATGAAGTGTTTTCCGCCCTCGATCAGATCGTGGCGAGAGGATCGTGAAGCCTATGGGTACGAAGACGCTAATGGCAGCTTTCCACCCATTCCTGCCACTAGCGCCGTAATGGCAGCTTTGGTGGAAAGCTGACTCTAGATCATGCGGGCTGTTGAGCTGACTAACGCACAGCGCGCGTTGATTTATGCTGGCTCTGGGTGGACCGCTGGTCGGATCGGCAGGGTCGGGAACTGAGGAAGTTTGTCCGTGATCGTGAACCACGGCGCTTTGAACTCAACGAACACATGAAATCCCGGTGACACTCCGGGATCGTCGTCGAGCGTACCCGGGTCGATGCCGACCAGGTTTGATCAGCTCCTCATCCGCGGCGGCGAACGAATCCACCAGCACCTGCTTGGTTGCCGGATCTTTGGCAGCAGCATCCCACACGGACCTGATCCAGGCGTAGAGCGCCTCCTCGCCGGGCAGCGGCCGCACCTCGTCCATGACCACGGGCAGCTCGTCGTAGTAGGTGGCCGGTTTCACCCATTTGCTTTCGCCCTTTGGTGCTCCGGCTGGCGCCGGGGGAACGGGAAAGATCGGCGACTTGCTGTAGTCCCGCGTCTTCATCGTTCCGTCGAACTCGCTCAGCGGATACATGACGATCTGACTGATGATCGGCTGAACGGCCGCGGTATCCTCGGGGGTCGAATCCTTGAAGATGCGGGGAACGACGAACACCAGGCCCGTGGACGAGAGGATAACCCCCGTGATGCCCTTCGGCACGTCCCCAGACCAGTTCTGTCCTGCGATCAGGTAGAAGCCCGGCTTCGTGCCATATTGCTGGCCTATCCGGCCGATCTCGTCGGTCCGCTAGTCGTACATCGCGTAGACGTAGAAACGGTCGCCGAAGTCGGGAACCTGGATGACCGTCGGCTCCTTGTCGAGATCGGTAAATCCCGCCCCATAGGTGACGTCCTGGTTGGGGCAGACGATGAAGCTCTCATCCGGCTTGAGATAATCGGTCAGCATCTGATTATAGCCGACCGGCGCTACCGGCACGACGCCGCCCAAGTATCCAGGCTCTGGCGCGAGGGAGAATGACGCGCGGCGGTTGTGCGCGTTGACCATGGCGTACCCCCACAAGTAGGCCATCCGGCCAACCAGCTGGACATAGGCCTCGATCATCTTGTTGCCTGGGACGGGGCCCTCGACCTCGGCGGCCGTTGTCGGAATGAGCACCTGCACATCCGCAGGCGTCGATTTAGTGGTGGCGCTGGTTTCGCGATCAAGCGTCGTTGTGGCCATTGAATCATCTCCGTCGCAATTCGCTATTCGGATTTTGCGGGACGGTGCATGCCCGCCAGCTCGATCACCGGGACGCCATCGGTGAGCCGCTTTGCCGAGGCTATCGGGTCTTACCCGGAGATGCTCGACGCGAACGCATTTCAATGGCGCTCAGAGCGGTTGGTAAAGTGAGCTTTGGGTCGAAAGCTGCCGTCCCGCTAATGGCAGGAATGGGTCGAAAGCGGTCGTTGAGCTACTCTCGGCCGACGATGGGTGGAGCGGACTTTAGTCTCACTCGTCTTCAGGCGCGGCGTTGGGTTGAACGGACCAATCTGCAGGCTCGTCATCTACATCCGCTGCAGCATCGGAAGCTGTCTTATGGATCTTGCCTGGTTTGTGGTGAGCGGGCGCATAGACGGCGTAAACCTGCATCGGTTCTTCGCCAGTGTTGGTGACGTTGTGCCAGGACCCGGCTGGTACCAGGATGCACCAACCGTCCGAAACTTCCTTCTCAAACGTGAGCTGATCCTTAGCAGGGCCAATCTGAACCCGGCCCCGACCGGCATCCAGACGAAGGAACTGATCGGTTTCGGGATGCATCTCCAATCCAATGTCGGAGCCGACCGGGATCGACATCAGCGTCACCTGCAGATAGCGCCCGCTCCAAACCACGGCGCGATAGTCGGAGTTTTCGCGAGTGGACTTCTCAAGATCGAACGACTGGGGTTGTGGGCCGATGTCCTCGATTGTCATGCGCGTGCGCCCTCTCAATTAAAGCAACTTGGCAGCTACGGGACTAAGGCGTGACCTGCAGTACGTAAATATCCGCGCCCTGGGACGGTGTTCGAAAGCTGACGCAATGCCGGTAATGGCAGGAATGCTCAGACGCTCACTCGAGTCAGCTTTGGGTGGAAAGCTGACATTGGCGGGTACCTGAATAAGAAGTATCAAAGGGTGAGTTTGCGAAGCCCTGGAGGGCTCGATGGACGACAATGCGATCGAGATTCTCGATACTCAGGGGACGATGGCGATTTCCACGCTGCGCGCCGACGGATGGCCGCAGACAACGATCGTGGGGTACGCGAACGACGGCCTCACTCTGTACTTCCTCATTTTCCGTTCGAGCCAGAAGCTTGCGAACATCCGTCGCGACACGAGGATATCGATCGCAGTAGGCGGGGTTCCCAAGGAACTCGACCAGCTAACGGCGGTCTATGCCGCGGCGCACGCGTCTGAGGTAAAGGACCCCAAAGAACGCGAGTGGGCCTGGAGCCTGCTCCAGAAGCGCCATTCCAACCTGGCCGATTTCGACCTGCCGGAACCAACGGACGCAGCAATGATCAAAGCGAAATGCGAGTTCGTCTCTGTACTCGATTACCGCAAGGGCCCTGGGCACATCGATGATCTGTCCATCGACGAGCAGGGCGCGGCTCGGCAAGGTGCCAGGACCGACCAGTGGGGCTCCACGGCTGTGAAGCCGGGCCTTATGCGGCCGAAGGACCCAGCAGGCAGTTCGTAGCCGTCGTTTTCGCTGCGCAGGATGGATGTGGACGCGACCCAAATTCGTTCCGGCTTATGCCCGCTTCGGGTCGAAATCAGGCGCTCGGCTGATGGCAACTTTGGGTCGAAAGCAGAGACTGCGCCAAGTGGCACAAATGGTCGGCAAAAGCTGGCGTTGACCGCGTGTGGTGAGGTGGTGCGAATTTAGGTCGACAGCAGCGATCTATGGACCCCGGCCTGCACTCTGTAATTGGATACGTTCTACGTCCTGCCGATCCTGGAACTTCCTGTCATCCCACTGAGCGGCCGACATGCAGATCTTGTGAGAGGCGAAGCGCGTCCCGGGCTCCTCTTCGTAATGACAGACGATCCGCGTGGCATCAGCTGCATCCTGCTTCTTCTTGGTCGCCCATTGACTTTGCGGCAGGCACATCTGAGTTGGTTTCGAGCCCGGTTCTGCAGATACGACATATTCGCATTTGATCGGGTCGGCGGCTTGCGACGGCTCGCTTTGCGCCGCTCGGCACGGCTGGCCGGTTGCCACGCCAAGAACCAGCACCGAAATGGTAACGGCTGTTGCGGACTTTCTCATCGACCCGTCTCCGCCCAGGCATTCTAGGCAGCCACCCAGAATAACGGATTGAACCCCATTTTTGTAGGGATAAGTCAATGTCCGTTATGGCTGGAAAGCTGACTCCCTGATCGCAATTGTAACTGGTGCGTTGCTGCGCCTTTCGCTCATTCTGTCGAATGAAGGGGATCGACATGACGTACCAGGATCGCAGGACGGCAATCTTGTCACTCGCAGGAGCAGGGGCGGCAGCTTCTGCGCTGCTTCTCAGCGCCTGCGCGAAGGAGAGCAAAGAGCACCCCGGCAAAGAGCGCGATGAGGGCGAAGTCACCGCCAATGAAGATCTGATGCGTGAGCATGGAATCTTGCGCCGCATTCTCATCATCTATCGAGAGGTCGCGGCGCGGCTGGTAGCGAACGCGGCTGCGGTCGATGCCGCCGCGCTCGGCAATGCTACCAAGCTCTTCCAAGCGTTCGGCGAGCGGTACCACGAACAGCTACTGGAAGAGCAACATATCTTCCCGATAGTGCGAAAGGCTGGCGCTGATGGGGACCTGATCGACACTCTGCTCGAACAGCACGTTCGCGGCCGCGAGATTACGGCTTACATACTCGATCGAACGAAAACGGGCCGGATTGGAATTGCGGATTTAGAGCCTTTGGCCCGAACGCTGATAGGCTTCTCGCGCATGTACGAGCCGCACGCCGCGCGTGAAGACACCATCATCTTCCCTGCCTTCAAGAAGGCTCTCGGACCTAAAGCGTATGACGAACTCGGGGATCAATTCGAAGAAATCGAACGCAAGGAGTTCGGCGGTGACGGTTTCGATATGGCGCTCGACAAAGTCGCCAACATCGAACGGGCACTCGGACTGGATAATCTTGCCGTCTTTACGGCTCCCAAATTTGGCTGAGATGTCTACTCCGGGTCGGAGGCTCGGCTAGGGTCAGCTTCGGGTGGAAAGCTGCCATTCGCCGCGTAGCTCCGGCCTGCCTGCTGTCCAACTCTCCCTTTCTCGCCTAGGCTCACTACGAGGGGCCTCACATGCCGAACCAGTCGCAGAAGCCTTGGCACGATTGGCGCGACGATGCGCGCGAGCTCGCGATCGTCGTCGGTGGCGTCCTCATTGCGCTCCTCGCCCAGCAGGTCGTGCAGAACTGGGAGTGGAACCAGAAGGTGGCGGCGGCTGAAACGTCGATGAAGCGCGAACTTCTGTGGGACGATGGGCCGCAAATCTACCAGCGAGCGATGATGCATCCCTGCCTAACGCAGCGGCTGGACCAGATCCGGTCGGCGATCGAGGCTCATGCGCCTCGGGACCAAATTTTCGCCTTGACCGATAGCTATCAGGTGTTACAGCTGACTTATGACGTCGTTGCTCTGCAGGCGCGCGATGACCTCCGATGTTTCAAGTCATATCAGTCAGGACATGCTCGAGCACTACATGATGCCGTACGCGGTTATGCCCGAGCTTGGGCATACTGCGGCCGCCGAGCAGGAGCATATCGCCCGGCTGCACGCCTTAAGCCGCACTGGCGGGCCGCTGTCAGACGCCGAAGGCGATGCAGGTGCTGAACGCGGTCGAGCTGCTGCGCAACGACAACCGATTCATGTTCAGCGGAGCGCGCTGGAGCCTTCCTCAAATAAGGAAGCTCGGCCCGCTTCGATACAAAGCGCATTCAAGTAATGACCGACCTCGCGCGACAGAATTTTGGCGATTGCATAAAGCCGCTGCGATCAGATTTTCCCAAGGGCATCCCGGTTGACCGAGACGACGTCGTAGTTGAGTAGTGCGGAACCATCAGCACTCATCGACCCGTTATGCGGAGCAAGTCGCTTTCGCTAAGCTAGAGTCAAGCTTTGGGTCGAAAGCTGTCGCGGCAACTTTGGGTGGAAAGCTGACGCTAGGAATTGGCGTCGAGGTCCGGCTCGGAATATCGCGGCGGCTCGCGATATCCCGCGCGTCGCTGCGCCATGAAATCTGCCCACGTTACCGCAAGCCAGATCAACAAGGCCGGAGCGATCAGGAGGAGCCACCAGAGCGGCGGGTCGACCGGATTGGGTTTCACGAAAAGGCCGGTGATCGTCACTGCGATGGCGAGCAGAATGACACTCGCAGTGCGAGATCTGGAAAGCGGCCAATATCGATAGTCAAAGCTCCAGGCCATCGATGCCATCTTGCCCGTGGCCAATCAGTCAAATGCGATCACGATCGCAACACAAATTACGATCGTGAGCAGCGCGTGCATGGGCCAGAACTTTGCAAAAGGGTGGTTATAGAGCAACCACCTTCCACAAGCCCGAAATGTCAGCTTTGGGTCGAAAAGCTGCCCACTCCGCTAATGGCAGTAATGGGTGGATGGTGGACACTGCGGTTAATCGCTGGCGCAAATGCAAGCTGGTCTTTCGGCTATGTCACTCCAACCGGACGACATCTGCATAATCCCTCTTCACTAGGGGGGCGAAATGACGACCTACCGGCGTGGGTTGGAGCCAAAGAACGGAAGCTGGGTCTGGCAGAAGGTCTGGCACTTCAATGACGCGTGCGAGGATTTTCCAGACCGAAACTTCGCCTCCCGGCAAGACCCGCCGGACGACAGCGCTGTATGCTCCAGATGCAGAACTCGCGGCGCGGCCTAAATCTGGTTTAAAGCCGTTCTCCGGGTTTGACCTGATGCCCGCCCTGCTGCTCCGCGCGCAACGCTGCGTGACCCTCAGTGTGGGGACGCAGGAGAATCATTATGTCCACGTCAGCCGACCAGCTTGCGCGTAACGATTTGAGCAGCCCGGCCTCCGTCGTTCAGGAGTATGTGGATGCCTTCAATCGCGGCGACGAAGACGCCTTGGCCGCCTGTTTTGCCAATCCAGGGTTCATACTCGACGGGATGGCTCCGCACGTTTGGTCAGGGCCGTCCGCAACGCGGGACTGGCATCGGGATGCAATGGCCGAGGCCGACCATATTGGCATAACCGACTTTCAAATGACGCTCGACAAGCCGACACACGATGCTGTTGTCGGTGACGCGGCTTATTTCGTCGGTCCGGCGACCTTGCGGTTTAAGGTTAAGGGTCAGCAGGTCACCCAGTCTGGGGCGACCCTGACGGTCGCGCTTCGCCGCGCTGATGACGGCTGGCGCATTGCCGCTTGGGCTTGGACGAAGGGCGCTGGCGGGGGCACAGATGATGTGAAGTGACCGAGTGCCGAATGTCACCTTTGGGTCGAAAACTGTCGCGGCAGATTTGGGTCGAACTCGGACGGCAAGTTTGGGTGGAGAGCTGACACAAGTCAGCGCAGGGAGCGGAGCAGCACTACGCGGGCGCAGCGAGCTGTGGCTCCGGCAATCTCGGCGGGCACGCCTTCGGCCCTACTCGGTAGCGGCCCTCGCTCCTGGAGCGCGCCTGCGCTAGCGTCGCACGGTGCACCTCCCCCCAGACCATGACAAGATTATTGAGTCCGTCGCCTTGTCACCCGTGGCGATGGTGCTCGCCAACGCGCGACGCGCAGATAATCCGCTCGAAATCGTCAACGGCGCGTTCTGCTTGCTCACCGACTATCCGGAATACGAGATAATTGGCCGCAACTGCCGTTTCCTGTGCGGCGAAGCCACGGAAGCGGCCGCAACGGAGAAATTACGAGAAGCGATCTGCAATCGCCGTCCCATCGTGACGGAGATCCTCAATTACCGTCGCGACGGCAGGCCGTTTCGAAATGGCGTCATGATCACACCCATTTACGATGAGGAGGGCGATCTCGAGTGGTTCCTCGGCAGCCAGGTCGATCTCGGCACTGGATTTTCTGATGTCTTGGTCGAGCGTCGCTCCAGGGCGGCGGATAGGGTAGCAATGCTGCCGAGGCGCCAAGTGCAGGTCCTGCGGGCCATGGCAAGGGGCCTGCTGAACAAGCAGATCGCGTGGGAGCTGAAAATCAGCGAAAAAACGGTGAAGATGCACCGTGCTCTGCTGATAGAACGGCTGGGCGTCGCCACGTCGGCCGAGGCAATCCGCATCGCCGTCGAGGCCGGTCTCTAGCTCGCTATTGCCGCGAACTCGAGCTAACCGCGTTAACCTTCAACATCAGCAGGGACGTTTAGCCTTCGGCGCGCCGGGGCAAAGAGTGGAAAGCAGACGGCGTCGCGTGGTTCGCCCATGACTGCACCCACCGCCACCCAGTCTATGTAATTGTAAAACAAAGAAAATCAGCTTCATATAAGTCCCGCAAATGTCGGGCGTTATAGCGCTCCAACGGTATCAAGAGACGGTCTCCAGGCCGTCGAATTCGCATTGAAGAGGCGCCATTTTGACGCGCCGTCTCTGGTCGAATTGGAGACGGTACCGTTTGGCAGAGCGAGCTTCAGACTTGCGCCGCATTCTGGCGGGAGGGAGCGGCTGGAAAGCGGACATTGCCCCTATTCAATGTATGCTCGACGAACGCTCGATCTCGCGCCCTATTCCCTCGTCGGCGGCATAGGTTTTGACGAACTCGGCTAGGGCCAGCAATTTGCCTTCGGACCCGATCGCGGTGATGCTGTGAGTGCCTTCGGGCAGATCCTTTGGCAATTGGATAGTGGACGAGAAAGTCCCATCTCTTCCCACGCTCACAGCCTGTTTCAGGAGGACGTGCGCCAGCGGCCCACCCGTGCGAACCAGCAGCGTCAGTTGCTGGTTCGCGGGAAAGTTGCGCCCCGCAATCTGTAGCTTCAGGTCCGGCCCGAGTGAGGCAAGTCCACTGGACGGATAAGCCGTCCACAAGAACAGCTTGGCGATCCGCGGATCGGCGATGCCCCGCGGAGCGGGCGGCTCGGTCGCCATGCGCGCCAAGACGCCGTCCGGCTCCGGCCCAATCTCCGGCGGGAACGGACGCAGCCAGTAGGGCCGGTCAGTCTTGGAACATCCTGCGGTTTGGTCGAGATACCACAACCCACTGCCCCAACTGCCGATATGCACCGCGCCGTTGGGATAGAAGTGGAACCCCGTGACATAATTGATCCGGTCCGAGTTGGTGATCGTATACCAGGTCCTGCCGTTGTCGGCCGAACAGACGACACCCGCGTCGCGAGTCCCGACCAGGATCCGGCCGGGGTGATAGAGGTCAAAGGCAATCTTGGTGACCTGCATGTGATAGTCGTCGATATCGCGCATCTTGAGCCGACCGCCCTCGAGCACCTGCGCGGTCAATCGATGGTCGGTTGCCCAGGTCTGGCCGCCGTCGCGGCTGACCTTGACGCCGCCGCCGCCGATGTCGGGCGCGATGAGGAACTGCCAGTTGCGCGGATCGGCGCCGAAGACGGCGTTCGAGCTCCACTGTGCTGCCCGTCGTCCGAGGCTGCCGCCGGCGGGAAGGCGCACGGCGTCGCTGTCGTCGATCGTGTCGACGCGGTCGGCGTACAGATTGGACAGCGGAACGAGCCCTATCTGACCGCTCGAGAGATAGACCGAGAGCCAGCCCATGATTCCATTGCGGAAGATGCCGCCCGTGACGACTTCGCCGGGCAGGGTTCGCGCCGCCATTGCCTCCGCGACGAGACCGCCTTGGATATTCGTGCGCTCGAAGGCGCCAGCCCAACCGAAATTGAGGTTGAAGCGCCGGCGCCACGTATTGCCGCCGTCAGTTGAGACGTAGATGCCGTTGCTCGGACCGCCGATGCGCATGCGAAGCCAGCTGGTCGACGTTCCGCCGTTGGAAGGCTCGAGATAGAAGGCCTGCTTCATCTCCCCGGTGTCGAGTGGCTGTCCGTTCTGGTCGACGTCGGGAATGACTCGCTGGTTCGTGAGGTTCGTGTCGGCGAATTGCTCTGTCCAGTTGCAGCCGATCTCCACGTAGCCGACGGTCGCGGGGTAGCCGGGCAGCACGTCGGGCCGGGTTTCGAGGTCATAGCCTTCCGAACAGTCGCTGTTCGGCCAGGTCCTGCCGCCGTCGGCCGATGCCCAGATATTGTTGTCCTGCGTGCTGAAATAAAGTGAGGTAGAAATTGGGGCCCCGTCGTTGCGAAGCCTGTTGGTGCCGGCAAGGTCGGTCATCTGCAGCGAGTTCATCCCGCTTCCTGGGACCGCGGCGCTGACCCAGTCGCCGGCGCCCGCGACCGGAGGTTGGCGCAGCTTGAAGATCCCGCCGTCACTGCCGAGAAATACCGGGTGGAGGGCGCCATCCACACCCAGATCGCTCATGTCGGCATGCACACCGGCTGTGTGGACGTAACTGATCCAGTCCGCCGGTGTCAGTGCCCGGAATTCATCGGCGGTGGTCCTCGTGACCCGGTAGCCGTCCCATCCATGCCCGGTCCACACCGAGACTGGCCACGGCCCGAACTCGGGGCCCGGCTCCCTGGTCACCCGGACGAACGGGCCGCGTGAGGTCCCCTGCGGCGTGGTCAGCCGCGTCAGCTTGCCGGTGTCGAGCTCGTAGAACCACAAGGTGCCGGCACCATTGGCCCCGCCGGTGCTGTGATATTCGCCGAGGATGAACGCCCACGGGAAATCCGGGTGACGGTCCATCTTGTTGACGCCATACTGGAAATACGGGCTGAAATTGTCCGACAACACGAGGCGCCAGCTCTGGCCCTGGTCGTCGCTGCGGTAGAGCGCGTTCGACGTGAGCGCGAGAACGGTGCCGCGTGGAAAAGCCAACACAGCCTGCACCATCGGTTGCAGTAACGGGTCTAGGGCTTTGTGCGTCCAGGTGTTGCCATTGTCGGCGCTGATGGCGATGCCGAAGTCGGTCCCGACATACCAAAGGCCTTGATTATCGGGCGCCCGCGAGATGCCGTAAGCGCTGGTGCGCGTGATTGAGGAGGTCGGTGGCACGACGCCGCTCGGCGAGCGCGTCCAGCTGCCGCCCCGATCGTGGCTCACATAGATGCCGCCGCCGTTCACGACCTGGTTGTCGCGGAAAACCGTCGCGATCACTGTGTTGCCGTCGTTGCCGAACTCGACATCCCCGAGCATTTCCTCGGGCAAGGAGAAGACCCTGAACCAACTGTCGCCCCGGTTGATCGTGCCCCACAAACCGCCAAACTCCATTGCGACGATTGCGCGCCGGGCGTCTGCGGGGCTGATGGCGATCGCTTGGACTCGGCCCGAGTTAAAATCGTTGCCCTGGCTGGCAGCATAGGCGGGCGGGATCGCGGGCGGGTCTTGGATTAGGTGGATGCGCTCGCATCCCGTCAAAAGGGCGAAGAAAATCAGCGCGACGACTGCTGTCTCGCCTAAACTAACCCGCATGGCCCGTCTCCGACAACTCTGACCGAGCGCAGCAATGTTAATTGATCAACGGCAGAATCGAAAGGCCGGCCTCGATGTCCAAATGTCTCCCTCCAGACAAGCGGCAGGGATAAGTGGCGCAAGTTCCGCCACTTGGTGGCGTCAAAACAGCACCTTGGGTTCGAATTGACTGACCTCCGCCACGTAGTCTGCGAACTTTGCTCCGCCAGCAGAGCGGGTCGAAATTGTAGCGCGTTGCTGCGGGCTTAGCAGGCTGCAAGCGCCGCTCGTGGGCGTTCGGCCGCCCCGTTAAACCACCGAAGAGAGTGTGTCGCGCGCGAGAATCTCTTAGCCGCCTCGCAGTCGGCACAGTTTCACGATTTGAGGACCAACAGCACTCATGACAAAACTAGAGGTGAGGGGGTCGAGCTGGATTTCACATAACGCCGGCTTGTCGCGAGCGACTTCGGACCTCCGGCAACTGCGCTGAGCTCGGTTGCGACCTGATTGCCTCACGACAGGCGATGGTCGGCTGTTGTCGTGAAACCGCATTGACCAGCGAAACCTCGGTCTTTGCCCAGGCACCAGCGAGCAGCCTTGGGCACCCGGCAATTGGATGCTAGGGCGCCGACATGCTGACCATTAACGGAATTACGGTCCGCCTCGGCGGGCGGCCGATCCTTGAACGCGCATCCGCCGCGATCCCGCCGGGAAGCCGCGTCGGGCTTATCGGCCGGAACGGCGCCGGCAAGTCGACTCTGATGAAGGCCATCATCGGCCAGATCGATCCCGACGAAGGCTCGATTGAGCTGCCGCGCCGGACGAAGCTTGGCTATATTGCGCAGGAAGCGCCTGACGGCGTCGCCAGTCCCTTCGAAACCGTTCTCGCTGCGGACGCCGAGCGGGCGCGTCTGATCGAGGAAAGTGAAGCCTGCGCCGATCCACACCGGCTGAGCGAGGTCCATGAGCGGCTGCTGGCGATCGACGCCTACAGCGCTCCGGCGCGAGCGGCGCGAATCCTGCTGGGGCTGGGCTTTGACGAGGAGATGCAGGCGCGGCGCCTCGACAGTTACTCGGGCGGTTGGAAAATGCGGGTCGCTCTTGCTGCCCTGCTGTTCTCCGAACCCGATCTGCTGCTTCTCGACGAACCGTCGAACCACCTTGACCTTGAAGCAACGCTGTGGCTCGAGAACTTTCTCAAGAGCTATCCCGGGACGCTGCTGGTGATCAGCCATGAGCGCGACCTCCTGAACAACGTCGTCGACACCATCCTGCACCTCGAGCGCGGCAAGATCACGCTCTACAGCGGCGGCTACGACAGTTTCGAGCGCCAGCGAGCCGAGCGAGCTGCGCAAATCGCCGCCGCTCAGGCCACGCAGGACGCGCAGCGCGCACGCTTGCAGGACTATATCGCGCGCAACAGCGCTCGCGCATCAACTGCCAAGCAGGCGCAGTCGCGCGCCAAGATGCTGGCGAAGATGCAGCCGATCGCGGCGATGGCCGACGACCCGAGCTTGTCGTTCGACTTCCCGAGCCCGTCGGAACTGAAGCCACCGCTGATCACGCTCGACATGGCGGCGGTCGGCTACTCCGATACACCCGTGCTCCGGCGTCTCAACCTGCGCATCGACCCCGATGACCGGATCGCGCTGCTCGGGAGGAACGGCAACGGCAAGACCACTTTGGCGCGGCTCCTTGCGGCGCAGCTGGCGCCGATGGAAGGAAGCATCAGCGCGTCGAGCAAGATGCGCGTCGGCTATTTCACGCAATACCAGGTCGAGGAGCTGCGGGGCGAAGACACGCCTCTGCAGCACATGACCCGCGCGATGACCGGCAGCACTCCTGGGGCAGTGCGCGCGCAGCTCGGACGTTTCGGCTTCTCAGGCGACAAGGCAACGACGCACGTCGCCAAGCTGTCCGGCGGAGAGCGCGCGCGGCTGGCGCTGGCGCTGATTACTCGCGAGGCGCCCCATCTGCTGATCCTCGACGAGCCGACCAACCACCTCGACGTCGATAGCCGAGAGGCGCTCGTTCAGGCGCTCAACGGATATGACGGAGCGGTGATTATCGTCAGCCACGATCGCCACATGATCGAACTCACGGCCGACCGGCTGGTGCTTGTCGAGGATGGCGGCGCCGCCGAATACGGCGGCAGCATTGACGATTATATCGATCTGGTGCTCGGCCGGAACCAGTCGCCCGCAGAAGCAAAGGCTGAAGCAGTCCAAGCCGGACCGCAAGGCGGCGGCGAAGGCTCGCGAAGAAGCACGCGCGCTGAAAAAAGCGGCGGCAGAAGCGGAGGCGGCGAGCGCGCGGCTGATGGCGCAATGCTCGGCGATCGACCGGGCGATGTTCGATCCTGAAAGCGCCCCGTCCGAGCTAGCTAACCTGCCGGTGAGCGAGCTGAGCCGTCGCCGGGCGAAGGTTGCCGCGGAGCTCGAGGCCGCCGAGGCGCGCTGGATTGAGGCGAGTGAGCAGCTCGAGAGGGCGGCGGCCTAAGCCTGGCTTCGATCGTCGCGATTTCTTCTTGGGCCGCGGCTTTTCGCTGCGCGAGGTCCGGCCGGTAGGTCGAGCTCTGTTCGCGTGGCGGCGGCGGGTTCGATCACCAGCCCCTGGTCTTCGGGAGCGATTGTCGCTCGGCGAGCGCCTTCATGAAGCCGGGCGTCGCCCGCTCGCTGACCTGGAAGTAGCTCTCGTTGGCGGCGATCCGGATCGCGCCGACCTCGGCCCGGCCGACGTGACCGTATCGGCAGATGAGCGGAAGCAGCCAGCGCGGATCAGCATTGTGGCGCCGGCCGGCATTGAGCCGGAACCAGCTCGCACCTTCGAAGCCCGGGCGTATGCGCCGCGTCCGCCCCGTGCTCCGGCCGCTGGCCTGGGTCGAGCACGTCCTCTGGCGCGGGCAAATCCTTGCGCAACGATTTCACCAGCGCAGCAGCGATCGCCTCCGGCCCCAGCTTTTCCAACAGCTGCCGCGCAAGTTCGTGGTCTTCGTCCTCTAGCTCGACGGGCGCGGCGAGGGCGGCAAGGAGCCGATCGCGATCCTTGGCGCGAATCTCTGCGACCGTTGGAGGCGCAATCCATTCCGCGCTGATGCGCGCGCCGCGCAGCATGCCTTCGACCCGCTTGCGCCGCTGATAGGGGACGATCAGGATCGCCGTTCCCTTGCGACCCGCACGTCCGGTGCGACCTGAGCGGTGCTGGAGCGCTTCCGCGTCCCGCGGCAGCTCGACGTGGATCACGAGCGAGACCGATGGCAGGTCTATGCCGCGCGCGGCGACATCCGTGGCGACGCAGACCCGCGCGCGCTGGTCCCGCAGCGCCTGAAGCGCCTGATTGCGTTCGTTCTGGCTATGCTCGCCCGACAGCGCCACCGCATCGAAGCCCCGTTCGGTAAGGCTCGCGTGGAGCCGGCGCACAGCCTCCCGCGTCGCGCAGAACAGGATCGTCGTTTCCGCCTCGTGGAAGCGAAGCAGGTTGACCACGGCATGCTCGATGTCCGTCGGCGACACCGCCACGGCCTGGTAGGCAATGTCCTGATGCCCCTGACTGTCGCCAAGGGTCTCGATGCGCAACGCGTGCTTCTGGTAGCGCTTCGCGAGCGCCACGATCGGCCGCGGAATCGTTGCCGAGAACAGCAGGGTGCGGCGTTCCTGCGGCGTGGCATCGAGGATCTCTTCAAGCTCCTCGCGGAAGCCCATGTCGAGCATCTCGTCGGCCTCGTCGAGCACCGCTACACGCAGGGACGAAAGGTCGAGCGCGCCGCGTTCCAGATGATCGCGAAGCCGTCCGGGCGTGCCGACGACGATGTGCACGCCGCCTGCCAGTGCCCGGCGCTCCTTCATCGGGTCCATTCCACCGACGCAGGTAACCACGCGCGCGCCGGCGTTCGCGTATAGCCAGTCGAGCTCACGACTGACCTGGATCGCGAGCTCGCGCGTCGGCGCGATAACCAGTGCCAGCGGCTCGCGCGAAAAGGGCAGCCGCCCCGCCTCGAACAGCTGCTCCGCCATCGCCATGCCGAAGGCGACAGTCTTTCCCGATCCGGTCTTGGCGGACACGATCAGGTCGCGGCCATCAGCCTCCTCCGCGACGACCGCGGACTGAACCGGGGTCAGCTGCTCATAGCCGCGAGCGCTAAGCGCGTCGGCGAGCGCTTCATGGAGTCGAGGATGTTGCATGGGGGTTCACTACCTGCCCCCGTCGGCGTTAGCGACCCGCCCAGGGCAGGTTCGAACCACATCGCTTGTCGCGTGCGAAATGTCTGCTCTGCGCCCATCCCCGGCATTGCCATCCCCGGCATAGCCACCTCGGCATTGCGATGCAGCTCGGCTCAGGCTGTAAGCGGTCGTTCGTTCAGAGCGTCGCTAATGTCTGCTTTCCACCCATTGCGGACATCAGCTAACCGGCCCTAGTCTCGCGTCTCCTAACGCGTATTGTAAATTGCCGTGGGGGGCGATCATGCGATCACTCGGGCTTGCCTGTTCGCTTTTGGCGATGTCCGCGCCCGCTTGGGCAGGCGATTATCTTTACGTCTGGGGAATGGAGACCCGTGATCCATCGAAGCCGATGCCCGCGGCCGAAACGATGGGCCGCGACTTTCTCGCAGTGTTTGATGTCCGCCCTAGTTCCGAAGCTTTCGGGAAACTTATTTCAATGGTCCCGGTCGGAACGAAGGCCCAGATGGCGCACCACACGAATTACGACATGCCGGTTGATGGCCGGATCTTCGCTAGCGATTACATGTCTGGCGAAGGCTATGTCTTTGACCTGAAGCAGCCCACGAAGCCCAAGCTCGTGGCTGGCTTCGGAACGGCCGGACCGTATACGCATCCGCACAGTTTTGATCGGCTTCCGAACGGTAACACGCTAGCCACGTATCAATTCAAAGGGGGAGCCCGACGTTGCCGCCGGCGCGCTAGTGGAACTGAGCCCTACGGGGAAGTTGATCCGTGCCAGCGACGCGTCCGATGCTTCGACCGAGACCTTCATCCGCCCTTACAGCGTGACCGCCGTTCCGGCGCTTGATCGCGTTGTCACCACGAGCGATTCCATGCTGCCCACCGACAAGGCGAGTCATGTCGTCCAGATCTGGCGCTTATCGGACCTCAAGCTAATCAAATCGGTGGTGCTGCCCAGCCCACCGCGCTTCGCCTCAGCGGTTGCAAAGAACGCGGCGGAGGCGCGACTACTCGAAGATGGCAAGACCGTGCTTGTGGTGACCTCCGGTTGCGGGCTTTATCGGATCACTGATCTGGCGGGCGGAAATCCGGGGGCGCAATTTGTCTACGATTTCGGTTATCGCTCCTGCGGCGTTCCCGCCGTCGCCGGGCGATACTGGATACAGACTGGCATGAGCGGGCACAGTCTGATCAGCGTTGACGTCAGCGACTTGTCTCACGTGAAAGAGGTCGGCCGGCTCGCCCTTGGAGACGAAGAACTCCCGCATTGGGTCTCTAAAGAGCCTGGAGGCAACCGGATCGTGATTACCGGATTCGGGTCACTGTCGACGCGCGCCCTTTTTGCTACGATTAATCCGCGATCAGGAACACTCTCGATGGACGCGCGGCGGATCGATTTCGATCGCCGGTGGCCCGACGGATGGAACGGGCCAGCAATGCCGCACGGATCGCTCTTTAGCCGCTGACGCATTGCGCCGCGTATAGCAGCTTTCCATCCAAAGCTGACTCTGTCGCTTCATGTCTCTGTCCGACCCAGGGCAGACCTTGAGCCGAGCCGGAGCGCGTCAAATTCACCGTCTGCGTTCATCCTGCGCGGCTGAAAATCCTCACGATATGAGCGTAGTGATCATGTGCATCCACCAAGGAGTGGTCCTCACCCACAGAACGAACGGGAAAAGCAGCACGAACACGGGCACGCCGATCAGTGTCGCTGGGTGCAGCCGCCGAATGGTCGCGAGATCCCACGCGACGAGCGGCACCGCGAATGGAATCGCCCAGTTCCACCAGTTCGGCAGCCAGTCGGGATAGGGCAGCCCCTCGATTCTGCCGACCGCGGGGGCGATGATTGCGACCGAGGCCAGCAGCATCAGTCGCTTGTGTGCTTGAGGCCACTTGCGGAGCGAAAGGCCGGCGATGACGAAGCCACTGAACCAGGTCAGCAACGATAGAGGAAATGCGGCGCTCTGCACCGGGGGTCGCGTCTCGCCATGGAACCCGTGTCGCGCCGAATAGAGCGCCGCAAGGACGCCAAGCAGTACCATTAGGGGCGCCAAGGACCATCGCTGCCTGTCCTAGCCATTTGTGCCACGCGAGCCTCTTGCCCGCGATCAGCAAGGATTGAGCGAGCTGGAGGAGGAACCACGCCGAGAAGGCCAAGCCGTGGAGTAGGAACAGGGCCCGGATCGGTTGCGGAGGGCGGTCGAGATAGGTGCCGATGTCGAGCGGCGCCTCTCCATGCAAATAATAAGACGGCGCGAAGCCCGCGAACATCACAGCTGTAAGCACCACGGCCATGCCGCTGTAGAACCATCGTTCGGCGGACAGGCGTCGCGCCCGTTGAACGCGTCGTTCAGCAAGCGTCGCCATGGCAGGTTTCCCCTCAGCCGCGCCTTCCTGCGGAGGGCGGCACAAGCACCGATTGCGCTGGCCACCGGCACACTGGTGGAACGCCGCGACAACGGTTTAGCAGATCGCGAGGATGGTTAGGATTCCTTGTCCCCGGACAAAAGTGCGCTTTCCCCCCAAAGCGGACTCTAACCCGAGAGCCTGCTTTCGAACCATTGCGGACATTCGCGACTACGCCAGAATCGTTCGTGATTGGCGCCGGATACTGACTATCGTCAAAGCAACGCTTCGGAATCGCGTTCAGGTAACCCGCCCGTCGAGCAACCTGAAGGATCGACTGATGAACCGTCCGACAATCCCTTTGCTTGCGGTGACCGTGTCGGTCGCGCTGATCGCTCCCTCAAACGTCGCAGCGGCGCTCCTGCAAGCTCAGCCCAAGGTACAGGTAGTCGCGCCGACCGATCCTAATGCGCCCCCCGTCGCGGTTGTGGAGCCGCCCGATCCCAATGCGCCGCGGGTCGCGGTTGTGCCGCCACCTCAGTCCGGCGCACCGCCGGCCTTTGCAATCCTGCCGCCGAAGCCAGGCATGCCAGCCGTCGCCGTGGTTCCGCCGGCGACTCTCCGACGCGCCGCCCGCGCTTGCGGTCATTCCGCCGGATCCCAATACGCCTCCGGTTGCCGTCGTGCCGCCGCCCGGAGGAGAGGTCCGGGTCGTCATTCCGGTGGCGGCGAACGCCGTCGCAGCGCTCCCGGATTGCTCTTCGAGCGTAATGACGCATTGCGTCCTGAACAGAAAGCACTCCACCCGCTAGAAACGCCCCCCTTCCAGCCACCGGGAATCGCGATCCGCGGTAGGCGAGATCGAAGCACTGACCGTCAAGGGCACGGTTGGCAAACCAGGACGGCTAGTATTGTCACCGCTCTTCATCGACGTAGCTGGTGCACGCGTAAACTTGGTTCGGACGACAGAGGTTAGCGGAACAGACTTAACGACCGGGGTCGCGGTCGCATCCCTTCTACTAAGCGGGTGGGGAATGTTCATATCGGGAAGAAGCGCATCAGTCGCTTCCGGCTCACCTGTCGAGGGGCGGGTCAGAACGGATGTGACCCTTCAGCCCTCATCGCGGATCGATCCCGTAGTCCGCTAGTAAGAGCATCGATATTGCTGCGGTAGAGTCGCGGATGAAGTTAACGTCAGCTTTGGGTGGAAACCTGCCATTGGCCTCTGCCATCGCTGACGTCAGCCGCCGGGTGTCAGCGGCGGGCGGAAAGCAGTTTTTAGCTGCTTTCCAAAGCCTCTCTTGACGCTTGGGCCGTCCCCTTACCGCCTTTGCGGCCTCTATGCTGTACCTGTGAGCAAGTCGCGTAATGGATGAGCTGCACGTCTGCGAAAGTCGCAGCACGCGCGTTTACGATCGCATCACGTTCGCGTTCGAGCCAGTATGCTTGGTCCATGAAGTTGCCTCTTGATCAAGCGGGAGCACGGCAGTGTCTCTCTGTCACAGGATGCTTGAGGACGATCAGGTGATGTTGCAGGCTTAACATGGCGACTTGGAACTAGCGAGGGTGAACCGCGCCGCGGTGAGCCCCGCCGCTATCTGCGAGCCTGCCTCGCGGCGTAACGGGCGTCTCGCGTAAGCCTTCCGCTCCGCTTCTGTTGGAACAGGCGCAGCGGCCTTCGCCCGGGCTTTCCCCTTCGCCCTCGCTGCGGCTTCGGCTGCCGCCTTCTTCGCGATCGCTTTCTTGGCTTGAACCACTTCGCGTCGCGCGCCGGCCTCTTTGCGGAGGGCGACAGTCTCTTGGTCGGGATCGGGCCTGAGCCGAAGCTGGTTCAACGCCTTCTCTTTCGCCTCCGCAGCCTGGCGAGCCCGGTCTTGGAAGGATGGATTTTTGAATGAGGTCATCGTTGCCATGCTCACCTAAATTTCAGAAACAAAACCAGGCTTGCGAGCAGCAAGACCAACAAAAGTGCTGAAGCAGCAGAGGCGAAATGACGGCTCAGCCTTGTCTTGGGCAGGCGGCTGCTTCTTTCCTCAGCTTTGGTAGCATCCGTCTTGCCGCTCTCCACCTGTTCAAGCCAGTTGCTCGCCCAGACGGCCTTTCGGCCGCTGTATCTGTCGGCGTTTAGTTTTTGCCGGACATCAGCTTCACCGGCCCCTTGGCATGACGCGATGAAGCGCTCCTCGTTTGTCATAGCCACAGACAGAGGACCATTTTGCTCGTGCGCACGATTGAGTACCGTTCATGACATTCCGCCAAGAGCGATCGCAGCGTCACTTCGGCTGTATCCAGGCGCTATAAGCGAACATGAGCGGCGTCCTCGGCAATCTCGGCAGGGGTCAGCTCGCACGCGTTGAGTCTGGCTCTCCATGCCCGCTTCCATGCGCTCTAGCAGGGCGGCACGCGTGTTCCAACTGGCAGCGCTCTTCTCCAACATCTGGCGGCTCTGGGCAGTCACCACCCGCCCACTCATCGCCGTCGGATCGCTAATGGCAGGAATGGGTCGAAAGCAGACACCGCGCGCAACACAGAAATGGTCGGGAAGCTGGCGCCGCGTGGCGAGGAGATGCGAATATAGATCGACAGCAGCGATCTATGGACCCCGCCCTGCACTCTGTAATTGGATGCGTTCGACATCCTGCCGATCCTGAAGCTTTCTGTCATCCCACTGAGCAGCCGACATGCAGATTTTGCGAGACGCGAAGCGCGTTCCGGGCTCTTCCTCGTAATGGCACACGATGCGCGTGGCATCGGCGGCATCTTGCTTTTTCTTGGCTGCCCAATGACTTTGCGGCAGACACATCCGGGTTGGTTTCGCGCCCGGATCTGCCGTCACGACATATTCGCACCTAATCGGGTCGGCAGCCTGCGAGGGCTCGCTTTGCGCCGCGCGAGACGGCTGGCCACTCGCAGCCCCAAATACCAACACCGGAACGATGACGACCTTTGGGAACTTCAACATCGCCACTCTCCTCGCAATGCATTTAGAGCGGAGGCCGAGAATACCGCATTAATCGGGGACTTAGTAGCGGTGAATCAGCACGTTTCCGTCACAAGCTGTCTCGCCAATGACCGGCCGATACGGCTGTAGTTCATCCTTGCGATGCGATGATCTTGGGTAAGGCGGGGAAACGCCGGTCGCGCCGCCCCTTGGGTGCTGCGACTTCGAAGGAGAGTTAAGATGCGTAAGTTGATACTTTTGGCAGCGATGGCGGCAGTGACGGTTCCAGCTGCCGCAAGCGCGCAACGCCATGATGAAATGCGGCGCGACCAGGTGCGGCACGATCAACACGACCGGTACAATCGGCATGGCGACCGGAACCATCGGCACGCCAGTTACATCGCCCCCTACAGGGGTTGGAACTACCGCCCGGTGACTGTCGGGTACCAGTTGCGGCCTGCCTTTTACGGCTCGCGCTATTACATCAGCGACTACGGCGCTTATCATTTGCGCGCGCCCGGGCGCTGGCAACGCTGGATCCGCTACGGCGACGATTTGCTGCTAGTGAATGTGCGGACCGGCAGGGTTCTCCAGGTGATCCACTACCGCTACTGGTAACTTGAGTAGCGATTGAACGGTTCAGCCAAACACGAAGGCCCCGCAGCGATGCGGGGCCTTTTTGTCTGTCCGGCTACATGACTTTGGGCATCTCAAGTGTCCGCTTTGGGTAGAAAGCGGACATCGTCCGCCATCGAGATTTCGCTAGCGAGCTGCGCGCTTCGTGAGGCGCTCTCCCAAGGCGCTTTGATCGAGGAAGTCTTGCATCATGGCTTTGACGCCCTCGTAAGATCCCAAGACTACTCTCGTCGCGCTGCCGGGCCAGCTCGCTGAAACGAAGCCCTCTGCCAGACTGAAAATGATTTCCGGTTCATGCCCCGCGTCGCCATTCAATGGCTCGTCGCAACGGGTTACTGCCTCACGCCACATGGCATCGCTCCTTGCGCAATATTCATAGCCAAATTGGTCTCCGCTCAGCGTTAAAAGTTGTTCATGCCGGGGATACGATCAGCACCATGTGCGTGGTGGATCGAATGCAGCCCTTGCCGCTCGCGTGTGCGATGGGTTGCAAACCAACCTAAGCCGGATTGGCCCGAGGTCGAGGACGGCATCAGTGCGCTGTAGGCCTTACGCCATCGGAGGGAAGGCATCCCAGTCCTTGATCTTTCGATCCGCGTCCCACAGCTCCATTGGAGCCAAACCGCGAGCCTCCTCGGCATAGGTGATGGCGGCTTCGTCGGTCGGGGCCTCGAAATCGCGAGCACGCATGACGTTGCCGCTGAAGGAATCAACGAACTGCAATCGGTAAATTGCCATGCGTCGCCCTAAGCGAAGTGGCCACAGTGCGGTTTGCCAAAAGGCGTCATGATCTGCGGAATTTGCGTCACGACAAGAAAAGCGAGCTTGAGTCAGCTTTGGGTGGAAAGCGAACATTAGCCTCGGGGTTTGGTTTCCGCGACAGCGCTTTTGCGGTCAACATCTTCTCGTCGATCGGCCTCAGCACGTCGTTTGAGAAATCTTGAGGGATTTCCGGCGGACTGGAAGACTAATCCGCGGCCTTCGTCCAGTTCGTGCGGGATCATCATCATCATCCGAGCTTCCTCGAATATGCCGAATATTCCTACATTTCCTCAAAGGAAGTGAAGAGCATCCTCTCGACAGTTGTTGGGGATGGGAAATGCCAAGGAGGAGCGGCTATGCGATATCGATAAGGTCACGGAAAAAGCGCCGCTCTCCGTGACTTTAGTAAGGGACCCGCCACATCCGTCTCCGCCCTCCGCTCACCTGCCGACGCGCTGCCGGAGCTCCGAGACTTCCCAATAATCGTTGCGGCTGAACGGCAGGAGGGCAGTCAGCGCCGTGTGGGCGCTGCGGCCGAGCGCTCGGCGAAGGCCGTCGAGCTCGGCGAAGGCGGCGTGGACGTGGGCCTTGTCGACCGATACGTCGCCCGCCGCTTCCTCCATCATCGTTTCTTCCGCTTCCACCACGAGCCAGGCCTGGAGCTCCCAGTAGCGGCGGACGCGCTTTTCATTTTCCGCTCCGAGCCGCGCGGCGAGGGCGGAGATCCTCTTTCCGGCGGGCGAATCCGGCCACTGGCCGGCCTGCAGCGTTTCGAGCTGGGCCCGGTGTGCCGCATATTCGGCTGCCAGCCAGCGCTGCGCTTCGGCCGTCCCGAAGTTGAAGATCACGATCAAAATGATCGGCGCCAGGATCGCCGCGCCCATTAGGGAGATCATCGGCCGGTCGGGGAACTGGTTGAAGGTCGTGTGAATCGCGACCGCAGCCAGATAGCCCGGCAGGAACCACCACAAGTGAAAGTCGAAGTCTCCAGCGGATTCGCGCGTTTCGCGTTCGGCGAACTCGTGGGCAGTGGCGGCAAGGATCGCGAGCGTGGTGCCATGCATGACCGCGGTGCCGAGGCCGCGAACGAGCCAAGTGCCGGCGCCGTAATCGGGGAAGCGGATCAGGTAGATGATGTTCTCGATGACCGAGAAGCCCGCGCCGATCGCGAAGCCCGAGATGACCGCGTCTAGCTTGTAGCCGATGCGGTTGAAGCGGAAGAGGCCGATCATGATAACTGCTTTGATTGCCTCCTCGATCCAGGGCGCGACGTAGCGGCTGTAGCTGTTGAAGCCGATCGGCAGCGCGTCGAGGAAGCGCCCGGCGACCGGCCATGAGGCGAGGGCGCCGCACCCACCAAGGAACAGCAGGAACAGGATTTCGTGCAAGCTCATCAGCTTGAACGCATCCAGCCAGACGAAGATTGCCAGGAGGAGGAGGACCGGAACCAGGGCTAGGCCCCAATGGGCGACTTCCGTGAGCATGTTCACATGATCTTCAACGAGGCGAGCAATTCGGTCTTGCGGTAATGGCCGTCCTGCCAACCGCCTGCCGCGCCTACCGAAAAGACCATCGGGAGCCGCAGCGCAATGGTGAAGTTGAGATCGAGCTGCGCGCCGAGATCATAATATTGATGATTGCTGAGGTCCGGCGCCTGCGTCGCCATGGCTCCCCCGAAGATCGCCGGACGGACATAGCTCAGATAGAATATGGGGGTGCCGACTTCTGCGAAGCGGACCGGTGGCAGGTTCACTTCGGCGGTCAGCTTGGCGAAGCGGCGGGCGGCGATTTCGTCGATCGAGAAGCCGGGAAAGCTCTCCATGTCGCGGTACCGTTTCTCGGGACGTTCATCGACGTAGTTGTTGCGGAACGATCCGAAATAATAAGCGGCGAGCGAGTTCAGGTGATCGCCCCAGCCGAGGCCGCCGTGGGCATAGACCCAGAACGAGCTGTTGGGCATCGGCAACGGCACGCCGTAATCCACGCCTCCGTAGATCTTCGGGAAGGCCTCGCCGTCGACGGGATCCCAATCGAGGTCGGCGAGCGCACGCCAGGCGAGGCCCTTTTCATGATCCACGCCGCCCAGGGCCTTGCGTGTGTTCGTGTAGCGAGCACCCGCCTCGAACGACACCACGGTCTTCGGGCTCGGGATGTTCTGCGCGGTCGGCAGCCGCTCGAGGCCAGTGTAGATCGCGGCCGAGCCGAAGAAATCGACCTGCCGCGGGGGGTCGTAGACCTGAACCTTGTCGTATTTGATGACCAGAGAGTCACCGCGCAGGCTGCGCTCGATCGGCCCGAAGATGTCGTAAAAGTCCGCGCCGTTGTGGCGGTACAGAACGTCCCAGTTGAGCGACTTGAGTTGCAGTTTGAGGTGGAAGCGGTCCTTCGTGCTCAATTGATTGAAGGGGGAGATACTGAAGCTCGCGTTGATCTGATTGAATTCGAGCGGGTCTTCGAAGTGGAAGAAGTAGCCGGGCGAAACGGCGCCTTTGTAGCCCTCGACGATCGGATACATTCCGGCGAGCTTCAACCGCCGCGCGCTATTGTACTTGCTGCGCCCGATGATCATGCTGTCGAGGTCGACCTTCGCCGGTGAGCCAACGCCCCAGCTCTTGAGCTCGGGTCGTGCGTTGACGACCTTGGTGCCGAGGAATTCGATGGTGCCGAGGTCCTGCTGGACCTTCGGTTGAAGGCGTACGGGCTGGAGTCCCTTGCCGCTATATTCGTAGGCGACGAGCGAACCGTCCGGCTGCGGGATCGGATGGAAGAATCCGGTGGAGGCGTTGCTGACGGCGTCGAACTTCTGCGTGGCGATATCGAAGCGGAAGATGTTCGAGACGCCGGTATAATAGGACGTGCCGTACATCGTCTTGCCGTCTCGCGCGAAGACGAAACCTTCGGGCGTGGAGGGCGGAAGCGCGAGCCGTGCGACCTCGACCGGCTCCGCGTCCGGCGACATTTCGTCGAGCTTCCACACGCGCATCGTCTGCGTGCCGTTGATCTCGCCGAACGAGGCGGACAGCAATTTGCCGTCGGGCGAGATGTCCAGGTCGAACGGGACCTGGCCGTACTTGAACGTGTGGATCTGGTTGAAGCCGGCGTAGGGCAGAGGAATGCGCACGATCGTGGCAAGGCCGTTTTCGTGGCGGATACCCCAGATCGATCTGTCCGCTGGGTTCACCACCATGTCACCGATGCGCGCGTCCTTGAGCAGCATTCGGCGTTTGCCGGTGTCGACGTTGACGGCGAACAAGTCCCGGAACGCGTAATTGTCCTCGGTATAATAAGCGGTGCGGGCGTCGGGATCGAAGGCCACGCTCGTCACCTTGTAGAGCATCATGCCCTTGAGCTCTTGGAGCTTGGTGAGCTTGCCGGTGGCGAGATCCATGCGGCCGATGAACCCGATCGTTCCGGGATAGCGAAACGCGGCAACGAGGCTGTTGGTGCGGGTGTCGATGAAGCCGCGCGACATCGAGCCGAGGCCCTTGGGGCTGAGCTTCACCGTCTCAGTGAGCGGATATTGAGCGAGCTTGGCGAGGTTCGCGTCCTGGTATCGGTGCTCGAAGGCGATCCAGTCGTT
Source organism: uncultured Alphaproteobacteria bacterium (assembly GCA_963754245.1). GTDB lineage: Bacteria > Pseudomonadota > Alphaproteobacteria > Sphingomonadales > Sphingomonadaceae > Sphingomicrobium. The sequence continues at coordinate 43,756 of CAVWET010000009.1, read as the reverse complement.
CCACACCTCGTTGAGTGGGTGGCCGAACACATGCTTGAACTGAGCGGCGTAGAAAGGCTTGCTGTCCTCACGACGGCGCAGCCATTCCACGGCCATCTCAGGGCCGTATGTCAGCGCGAGGTAAGAGAAGAAGCGGGTGCCGTAGAGGTAGTCGTTCACCCCCACCTGGAAGTCGACGGCAATCCCTTCGCTTTCGAGACCGAGGGGCGAGAAGAATTTGTCGTGGTCACGGACCTTGGCGCGGAAAACCATCTCGTCATAGCCGCCCTGCGCGCGCCCAAGCCCGCCGGACATCCAGGTTTCGAAGAAGACTGCGCTACCCTCGAGATACCAGCGCGGCACGTTGACGCGAGGCGTTGCGAGGAAGTTGTAGAGGATCGATTCAGGGTGCTCCTGAACGGTCATGACCTTGCCGTGGAGGAAGTGGCGCCAGAATGCGTCGCGGCTGTTCCACACGTCCATCGTTGCGACGTGGGCGAGCTCGTGATTCTCGATCGTGAAGAAGCGTTCGCCGGGAGTGAAGGTCTCCATCGCCACAGACAGCGGCGCGATGTCTAGCAGAACGGCATTGTTCGGCGACGCGCGCGCTCCGGCATTGCCGTAGTCGCTGAAATCCTTGAGCAGCATGGTCGTGCGGTCCCACGGCTGCCAGACGAACTTCTTCTTGTGAAAGTTGATCGCGTTCTCGAACGCCCGCGCGATGTACGGCGTCACATAGGTTTGGACCGGGTCGAAATAGAGAAGGTCGAGGTCCTTGGTCTCAAGCGTCGTGAGATCGATCCCCGACGCGTCGGGAGGGACTTGGGCCGGCTCTTGCTCCTTGACCGGTTCCTTGGGCTGCTCGGACTGCGGAGTGCCCGGCTTCGGCGCCGGTTCGGTGACTGTCGTGGTGTCCGGCTGAGGCGGGGTTGGCTGCGGTGCTTGCTGCGCGGAAGCGGCGCTAGCGCTCATAAGGAGGAACGCTGCGGCCATGCTTGAACCGGCCTCAAGCGGCCGCAGCTTTCCCCTCATTCGCCCCCCGAGCCGCCCCGCGCGGCGTTACACGTCAGTCGCTGCTGTGAACTGCCTTTGCCAGACTTCCGCTCTGGACGGCCGCCGCAAATGCCGGGCTTGAAGCGAGCGCGCTAAAGTTGGAGTTCTTCGACAAAGCGGCGAAGGCCGACGCGTTGCGAACGAGCGCCGACATCGCGGCCTGATTGTTCGACAGCGAAGCAAAAGCCGCCGGGTTGGCGCTGATCGCCGCGAACGCCGCCTGGTTACCCTGCATAGCCGACATCGCTGACGCGTTTAGCTTGCCCTGCATCGCCGCATTCGCAACCGCCGAGGCGGAGTTGAACTGCTGCGCTGCAGTGACGGCATTTGCGAAGGCCGAGTTGTTCTTCGCGAAGTTCGCGAAAGACGCCTGGTTCTTGGCCATGATCGCCGCTGCGGCCGACGTGCCTTGAAGCGCGGCGTTGTTGCCGCTCAGCGCGCGGAACGCAGAGGCGTTCGCACCGAGCGCAGCGAAAGCCGCGCCGTTGTTCGCGCTGAGCGCGTTCATCGCCTTGGCGTCCTGCGCCAGCGCGGCGAACGCGGCCTTACTACCAGCCATCGCAGCGTCCGTCCCACCTACTGCCGCAGCTTTGAACGCCGCGAAATTGTTCGCATATTTCGCGAACTGCGCTGCGTTGGCGCCCATCGCGGCGAAGGCCGCCTGATGTGAGCCGAGCGCCGCAAAGGCTGACGCATTATTGGCCACCGCTGCCGCCGCTGCCGGTTGCGAGGCGAGCTTGGAGAAGGCCGCGGAATTGCTGGCCATCGCGCTCACCATTTGCGCGTTCAGTCCGTGCGCGCTGCTCATCTGAGCGGCGAGCGAATTGGCTGCTGCCATCGCGCTTTGCAGTGCGGCATTGTTCCCGGCGAGCGCCGAGAAGGCCGACTGGTTTTGCGCAACAGCGTTGATCGCCTTCGACACCGAGCCGAAGTCGGCAGCGCTTCCAAGCTTCGAGAAGGCAGCGGCATTGGCGCCAAGCGCCGCGAAGGCCGCGCCGTTATTGGCGCTAAGCGCGTTCATTGCCTTGGCGTCCTGCGCGAGTGAAGCGAAGGCGGCCTTGTTGCCCGCCATCGCCGCGTCGCTGCCCGCCAAAGCGGAGCCTTTGAACGCCGCGAAATTGTTCGCGTATTTCGCGAACTGCGCAGCATTCGCCGACATTGCCGAGAAGGCGGCCTGATGGGCCGTCAGCGCAGAAAATGCCGACGAGTTGTTGACGAGCGCCGAGAACAGCTTCGAATGACCGGTCAGCTTCGAGAAGGCGGAGTTGTTGGCCGCCATTGCGCTGAGCGCTGCTGCGCTTTGAGCATTGGCCGCATTCGCCGACAGCTGCGAGGCCGATTGGACGAGGTTGTGGAACTGCGACGGATTCTGCGCGAGCTTCGCGAACTGGGCCGGATTGGCAGCGATCGCTGCCATCGCCGCCGGATTCGACGCCAGGGCCGCAAAGCCCGGATCGCTCGCAAGCGCCCGGAAGTTCGGATCTTTGACCATCACCTGGAAGGCGTCGGTCTGCATCAGCTCGGGCACCGAAGTGTCGCCGAGCGTCACGTCAGCGTCGCTGACCTGCGACGAAACGTAACGTTGAGCCGGCGCGACGGTACCGGCACTCGGCCCCAACGGCGGATAGACCCGCCCAAGCCCGTACGCTCCAACACCGACCGCGAGAACGCCCGCGATCGTAAGGTACATGCGATTCTGGTTCGTAAGTGACGTGGCCATGGTTGCCCCCAAATTGCCTAGTCAAGACGGAGGACTCTGCCCGTACGTTAACCAAGAGTCAATGAATGTCGGGTTTCCGACCAAAGAGGTAAGTTACTGAAAAAACTTGTTAAAATCCAAGACTAGCAGCAGTAAAAGCGCAAATATTTCAACAAAATTAGGTATTTACGCAAACGATTTAGAAACCATCATGAACGTATGCGGGGTGTGTTCGCGATGGAGACGCTGGTAATGCATGCCCGTATCGTGACGATTGCCGCAGCCGCGCTGCTCGCCTCGACGAGCGGAATGGCGGCCGAACCGGTGAAAAAGCCGGCACCGCAGCCAAAGCAGGCCGTGAGCCATCCGACGCCGACCGTGGTGCTCGCGTCGAACGATCCAACTGCCGGCGAGCGGTCCGATACCGCGCCGCCGATCAAGCACCACGCAGGGCGTATCACGACCTGCCGCTGCGGCGGGGAGCCGCAGCCTGCCCAACCCGAAGAGCAGCAATAAGCTCTATTTCGCTGTCGCGATCTGCTGCTTTGCGCGGATCACGGGGATTTCACCGTCACCAACTGCCGCGAAAGCGGACCAGTAGAATGGATGGGACGTATTGGCGTCGTCCATCAGCTCCCGTTGAGCCATACGCAGGGCGGTGACCGTCGGAGTGCCCGGCGGCGCCGAGAACAGGCCCGTGATCAATCGCTGCGTCGCGTTGTAGTCGTCCGGGACCGGCCAGTGGCTTGCGACCACGAGGCGGCCGCCGGCGCCGACGAAAGCGCGGACCAGACCGTCGAGCGCAACATCGCCGCCGGTCGCGAGGCCAGCTTGCTGGGTTGCCGCGGCGCTCGCCTTTCCGGCGGTGTCGCAGGCAGACAGGATGACGAGATCGGCGTCGAGGTGAAGGTCGAAGATCTCGCGGAACGTCAGGAGACCGTCCGACCCGGTGCCACCAAAGCTGGTGAGCAGCGCCGGCTGGGCGGCGCACTTCGGCGCGCGCGACGTGACCACGCCGTGGGTCGCGAAGTGGATGATGCGGTACTGGTTGAGGTCGCTGCGGGCTTCGAGCCCGGTGTCGGTGAACTCATTGCCTGTGACGATCTGCACACCGTTCGGATCGAACTTCTGAACGATCATTGCAGCGGTCTGCAGCTCCTTTGGTGAGATTGGGTTGGCCCACGACGACAGCGGCAAGATGCAGTCGCGGTCGGCGGCGGCCGGGATCACGACGGCTGACGCGGTCGGCGGCGTGTTCTCGCCGAGGCCGAGATAATCCTTCGGAGCGGCGGACGGGCGGACGCTGCGCAGGTCGGCGAATGAGCGCGGACTGACCGAAGTGCTGATGTCGCGGTCGCGGCCAAGCCAGCGCACGCCGCGGAAATCGAACTCGGCGTCGCCGCCAGCAGCGGCGCGCTGCTTGTACATGTCGACCGAAGCCTGATCCATGACGAGGAGATTGGGCGGCAGGCGCAGCATGGCGCCATCCGGCTCGAAGATCAGGTGCTTCACACCGGCGAGCTCCGCGTCGAAGGGGCCGAACAGCTCGCCGTAAACCTGATGCGACAGGCCCACGTCGAACGCGTAGGTGATGCGTTTGCCGTTCTCGACCGTGGAGATGGTGTCGCGCAGGGCATCGACCTGCTCGCCGAGCTGCTTGCCGGTGGCGGTCAGCGCGACGGCCTTGGCAAAGGCAGGCGTGACCAGCATCGCGTAGGCTTGGTCGCCGACGATGGTCATGCGGTAGTAAGCCTCGCCAGGGCGAAGCGTCTTTTGCAGGTCGGCGAGCGGGATCAGCTCGGTCGCGACAGCGCGATAGCGGGGGAATCCGGCAAGCGCGGCCTGGGTCGCGACCTGTTCTTTTTGCGTTTGCTCGAGCGAAGCGCGAAGGACGGCCGCGCGGCCAAGATCGGTCGACGACGGTCGCGCCAGATCTTGGAGACGGACAAGCTCTACCCGATTGCGCTCGAGCTGACGGGTCAGCGTGACAGATTGGCGGAACAGGCGCGACGCTTCGTCGGTGCCACCGCTTAGCTCACGTGCAAGCACGGCCTGGGTCTGGGCGAGGCCCGGGCGGAGCATGAGCTGCGTCGCGATGAAGATTTCGGCGTCCGCCGCCGGGTCGTTCGCTTTCTGCAGCAGAACGTCGACATAGGGCTTCAGAAGGTGGGCGAAACTCGGCGCGAGATTCCCGGTGTCGGCCTGTGAGTGGACGATGTCGCGGAACATGGCTTCGGCCTGCGTGGCCTGGCCGCTGCGCGCGAGATACCCCGCGAGGCGGGCACGCGCATTGAGCAGTGCCGCCGAGCCTGGGTAACTCGCCTCGAGCATTGCGACGCCTTGGCGGTAGAGGCGGTCGGCGTCTGCGCCGTTCTTTTGTTCCTCGGCAATCGACGCGAGGTCGCCGGCGATCTGCGCGCGCATCCATACAATCGATTCGACCTTGCCGCTGCGCACGGCGCCAACGCGCGCGTCGGCATTGCGCAGGGCATCGGCAGCACCCGCGAGATCGCCACTGAGACGCAGCGCGGAGCCGCGAAGTTGAAGCGCCTGTGCGTCGAGAATCTCGGCCTTCTCAGCCGGGAGTAGCTCATCGGATTCAGCACCCAGTTGCTGGCCGATCTTGGAATCGGCGTTAAGACGCCGGGCGGCCATGGCGTCGATCTCGAGGCCGGTTTTGGCAGCGCCGCCGTTGTCGATAGCCGACGTTGGCAGGGGCTTGTCGAGCTCGGCGAGCGCGCCCTTTGCATCGCCTTCGTTGAGAAGGTGCATCGCGCGATAGTTGCGTAATCGGCGGGCGACGAGCGGGTCGGAACCGAGCTGCTCGGCCGCACGTGCGAACAGAGCGTCGGCTTCGGCAAAGCGGCCGAGGTTTGACTTCTGGAGCGCTTCATTCGCAAGCGCTTCGGAGCGGCTTAGCGGAGCGTCGCCGTTGCCCGCGACGGCCGCAAAGAATTCGGCGGCTTCGGCGTAGCTGCCGGCATTGTTTCGGCGATAGGCTTCGGCGAGGGCCGTGCTCGCGTCGAGCGTGCCCGCCTGGACGCGCGCGAAGGCCGCGGGATCACCGGTGCCCGTCGTCGCGATCGAAAGCTCTCCGCTGACCGGCTGATCGGCCACCACACTGCGCAGGCCTAGCCGGAGCGCGCCATCATATCCGGTGAGGCCTTCCGCGGCGTAGAGCGAGTTGCCTTTGCTATATTGGTAGACGCGATAGCCGACGTCGAGGTCCTTGAGCTTGCAATCGATGATCTCGACCCGCCCGAGGTCCGGCACGTTGGCAGTCGTCGGCGCGGTGCAGACCTTGTCTGCTCGAGAAGCAGCAAGTCGCGCCCCTGCATTTGCACTTGCGCGCAGCTTGTAGATCTTGCCGACCGGCAGGGCCGCATCGCGGCACGTCACTGCATATCCGGCGTCGAACATGTCCTTGAGCACGGCGTCGATCGTGATCGTCTGGGCGGAGCAGAAGATCGTACCCGACGTTCCAATGCGGAAGCTGTCGCGGACGCTGAGCGGCGTCGCAGCAGGCGCAGCGGTGCCGAAGGCCGATATAACGGTGGCAATTGCGATGGCCACATTGCGCATCTTAACCTCCGATCACTACGGCTGAACCGGGCCGCCCACGATAACGTCGCCCCCGCTCGTCACAGGATCGTTGATCGTGTGGTCGAGATTGATCGGCGCCGTATTGATGAGACGCATCGACGGATCGACGTGGGCGTCGCCTTCCGCCTGATCCTGGTCCTTCTTTTTGTCGTCGTCGCTGTCCTCGGACAGAGGCCCAAGAAGGGAGGAATTGTCGAGGAAGAAGGTCGGCGCGTCGCACGACGCAGCCGATCCGATCTCGCAACCGTTGACGGACGAATCCGGCGTGAAGCCGCCCGTGCCGCCCACGTTGACGCTACTGAGGAAGTCCTCGTTCGTGATGACCGCGCCATTCGCGGCGGTCTGGCGCCCGTAGATGATCAGGATTGCAGGCGTTGCTCCGGTGCTGTTGACCGACAGGCCGCCAGCGCCCGTGTCGATCCCCGCGAACAGCTGCGGCGTGCCGCTGTTCTGCACGAGGAACGTGTTCCCGACGTTCGCGGTGATCGCGCCGGCGCGGACGAAGCCTTGCTGGTTCGCAATGCCCGAGTTGGCACCCAGCGCAGCGTCGCGGCCGGCGAAATTCACGTCGGCCTGCAATTGGCTGAGCAGCGCTCCGTTCACGACCCAGACGTTGTTCGCGTTGAGGGCGAGCGTACCTGCAAGATTGCCGGCGCTATTGGTCAGCTGAATGCCGCCAGTGTCGGTGTTCACCAGGATCAAATTGCCGGCGTTGAACGTCAGGGTGTCGTTCGCGCCGGCGTTGGTCCAATTGACGAGGCCTCGCACGAACACCGAGCCGCCCGTATTCAGCGTGAAATTTGTAACGCCGCCGCCGCTCGTCGCGCTGCCGTCGATGTTGGCATCGAAAACCTGGATGTCCGGCGCCGAACCCTGGGCGTTAAGAACCACCGACGTCGCGCGAATATCGCCCGCTTCGCCGCCGAGGTGGTACTGGCCAGGAGCAGCCGGCCCGTTGCCAAGGATGATCGGCAGTCCGTTGCTTAAGGCATTGAGGGTCAACAGGTTCGTTATCCCCGTTGCGCCGAGCGATGCGCCCGAAGCGATGTCGATATCGGAGGACGTGACCGTGATCGTCGGCGAACGGACGGTACCGTTGAAGCTCGCCAAGCCGCCGGCCGAAAGTGTGACGTCGGTGGCCGCGGTCACGTCGCCAATCGTCAGGTTTCCACCCGCCGCGGCCTGCATCCTTCCGCTGGTCACCGGACCGCCGATGGTGATCGAACCGCCGGTGGGTACCGGGGCCAGGGCAAGGACAATGTTCGGGTCGAAGTTGCCGTCGCCCCCTCCGCCGCCGGTGAGGAACATCGAGGCATCAGCCAAATAAACACGGCCGGTCGGAGTGGTGGCGATCGATCCCGTATGGATATCGCCGCCGACCAGCAGCATCACGAGATCGCTCGCGCCAAGGTTGCCGGTTGTGAGGTCGCCCAGCGTCGCGAAGCCGACATGGCCCGACCCTGTGACGTTCCCAACGCTGATCGACGTCGCCGACGACATTCCGACCGAGAAATCATTCCCAGAGGGTAGGTCCGGACCCGCCGTGATATTACCGAGCACAATAGCGCCCTCAGCATCGCCGTTCGCTCGGGTCGTGACATTGATATTCCCGCCGGTGACGGAGCCGTCTGCCGAGAAATCGAACTCGTCGGCTCTGACGTCGCCGAAGCTGAGGTTCGTGCCCTCCAAATCGATCTTACGGGAAGTCAGATCGCCGGTGGCAAGTTCGTCGCCCGCGAACAATGAGATCTCGTCTGTCGCAGTGAGCTTGCCGAGCGTCATGCTGCTCGAGGTCGAAAACCGGATGATGTCCGCGAAAATATCAGCGTTGCCGCCGATGGTGATCGCGTTGAGGTCGATTTCGTGCGCGCGGATTGCTCCTCCGGTCCCATCGTCGATCAGCGAGATCATCTGCCCGGCATTTCCGATCAGATTGTTCGAGACCGAAACGTCTGCGCCGCCGCTGAGGCTGATTAAGATGTTGCCGGTCGAGTCCAGAGTGAGGTTCGTTGCGGAAATCCCGCCGCCGGCTGGAAGCGCCGCAGCGTGGGCCGCGAAATCTTCGCCGCCGCCGCACTCGAAACAGGTTCCGGCGAGTAGCGAAATCGAGCCGGCAAATGCACCAGAAGCGCGGAGGCTCGCGTCACCTAGATCTACCGTGCTGCCGGACCCCGACGTTACGAAGATAAGGCCGCCCGTGTCGCCGCCGTTCGCGGTTGCGTCGACGGATCCGAACTGAAGCGAGCCTTTGCTCCCCGAGAAATCGCCGTCGGACCCAAGCTCCAGGTTGCCGCCGGTGTTCGTGCCGTTGGCGGCGAGAAGCAGCGAGGGCGAATCAATCGATCCGCCGGCCGCGAAAAGTCCGATGAACCCGCCCGTGCCTGCGCCGGGTGACGCGCCCGAACCGGCCATGCCATTGGCCTGCAGGTCCATCGATCCGGTCACGCTGACCGATCCGCTGTCGGAAGCGATCTCGATACCGCCCCCATTGCCATTGCCGGCCTGGCCCGCGGCATTGCCGCCGGTTCCGTTGGCTCGCGCAATGAGGTTGCCGTTGACGGCCAGGCTGCCGTTGTCCGCGGTGATCCAGACGTCGCCGCCTTGCCCGCTGCCCGCCGAACCTCGCTCGAAGCTTGACTGTCCCACTGCCGACGCATCCATGGTGAGGTCGCCCGTCGTGATGGAGCCCCCGTTCGATGCGTCGACCGAGGCCGATCCGCCGTATGAGTCGGATCCGCCGGACCCGGTCGGCTTCCCGCCGTTGCCGGACGCCGTAAGAGTTCGCTGGTCCGCCGATGCTGATGGTTCCACCGCTCGCTTGAAGTCCGACGTCTCCGCCATTGGGGCCGTCCCAAGCATTCAGGCTGGCCGAGCCGCCCACAGTGACCGACCCGCCTGAGTAGGATGCGACCCGCGCCGACGCATAGGTCGCCGGCTCGGAGCTCAGCAGCCTCAAGTCTCCAGCAACGTCGAGTTGATGATCATCGAAGGCTGTGAGGGTGGTGACGCTCGATCCGGAGCCTCCCCAGCTGTTGAGCTCCAGATTGCCGCCGAAGTGAATGTCTGCCGTTTCAGCGTTCGCCTGGAGGGTCCCCTGACCCCATGCGGTCACATTGGACGTGTAGTTGCCGGATTCGATGTCAATGTTGGAATTCAGCCCGCGGTTGACGTTGTAATATTGCCCACTGCCATTGGAATCGCGCACGCCCCAGCCCGAGGAGAGGAGGATCTGACCGTTCTCGACGGAGGCGTTGACCGCGTCGTCGAAGCCGACGGTGCCGCCGAGCAGCATGGTGAGCGCCTGGTTCTTCGGAACAGCGACCATGTAAATCTTATGGTTGTCGGCGGCGGTGGCGTTCGCCGGGCCGCTCGTCTCGCCCGTGTGAACGATGCCGTTGCCGTCGGTGGTGCCGACATTGACCTGAATGTCGAACAGCCCCTGGTTCATGGTCATGGTGAGCTGTTCGCCCGCCGCATAGGCCGCGGAGCCGTTGACGCGGATCTTGCCGCCTTGCTCGATCCGCGGAGCGATCAGCGCGACGTAGCTGCCCTGATTGAGAGCGTTGATTTGCGCGCCGTTCTGGATGCTGATCGAAGAGTTGGATCCCGACGGGCCGCTAAAGCTGGCGTTGAACCCGTTGGCCGACGTGCTGAAGTTGGTGACGTTGTTGGTGGTGAGCAGCAAGCTACCGACGTTGAACACCGCGGTGGATCCGACGACGATTCCGCCCGGGGCATAAAACCACACATGGCCGCCGATCTCGCTGCCCTCCTGCAACGTGGAGATCACGTGGCCGTTAAGCGCGATGGACTGGCCGCTTGCCGGAGTGATGCGGTTGAGAACCGTATAGTCCGTTATTGCCGACGAGCTGGAGAAGGTCGCCGTGTTGCCGGCTGGAAGGAAATCGATCGGCCCACCGCCAGGCTGCTGGTTCGTGGGTGTCCAGTTGATCGTCGCCGTACGGGAGCGGAGCACAACCGTTTCGGTGCCCGGAGTGGCCCGGACATATGTCACCGTTCCGGAGGCCGTCGTCGGCGTCCCGACGAATGCCTGCGCCTCGGCCTCTTGCGATGCCAAGGCCGTTGCTGCGAGCGCAACGGAGGCGCAGCCCATCATAAGCGATTTACGCGTGCGCTGACGGCGGACGAGAGTGACGGTGTGGATCATTGATAGCTCCATGGCCACAGCCTGCTGGTGAGCGAGACGAGAAAGCGGACCGGCGGACGCTTGTTGTCGATGCCGATCCGGGTGAGGGGGACAGCTAGCGCGCTGTCGAGCGACAGACGGTCGAAACTGATGCGCGCACCCGCGCCGACGGAATTCAGATGCTGACGGCCGCTGACGTCGATGACCGGATCGACATTGTCGACCTTCGCGTGATCCCAAAAGGCATAGCCTTCGAGCGCGGGTTTGCGGGTGCTGACCTGCGTACGGCTTCCGGCGCGGATCTCGGCTTGCGTGCCCCACCCGCGATCGCCGAGCAAAGCGCCGGGATCGTAGCCGCGTCCGACGGTGTAGTTGCCGGCCGAGAATTGCTCGAAGCTCAGGAGCGGCTTCCATGCATATTGTGCGAGCACGCCCAACGCGAAGGTCAGATGCGGAATTGGCCGGAACTCTCCGTAGGCGGCTGAGCGAAGGACCGTCGCCGTCGGCCGCCCGTTGCCCGTGCTCGTCGGTACGTGCGACACGCCGCACCCCGAACCGTCGTTTCCGCAGAAGGAACTTGCGCCAAAAATGTCGAGCCCCTGGCGCAGTGCAACGATTGCCGTGGCGTGCCAGCGGGGCTCCGTGAGAGAGTAGGCCGGGTTAGAGAAGTCGCTGCTCATCGCGTCGATGCCGAGCTGCGCGAAACCGACCCGCAGATGGTCCTGAGTGAGATCGATGCCGTCGAGCCTCACGTCCTGATTGACGTAATCGAATCCGATCGAGCCGCGCAGCGTCTGCGCCTGTCGGCGAATGAACGGATAGCCGACCTGAATGGTGGACAGCAGGGTGCGCGACCGGACGTTCGCGTCGGGGATGAAGGGCCTCGCCCAAGCGTAGGTGAATGCTCCGCCGAGTGTCAGACCTTGCGGGCCGAGGGGGATGTCCTCTGCCAGCTGAACCGTCTGCTGCTCGTGCAAATCGGACGTGCTGTATAGGGCCAGCGTAGTGCGATCCCCAAGACCGGTCAGTCCGTACACCTGTCCACGCACGACGCCGCCCCAGGGACCGAGCTCGTGGCTTCCGCTGTTCTGCACGTTGGCATCGACGTACGCGGGCAGGTGCTGGACCGTGACGTCGCCGATCACTTCGCCTGGAAGAGTGCCCGCAGGGCGAAGGGTCAGCCTTACACTGTAGCCGGGAATGTCGCTTGCCAGCAGCAGGTAGCGCTCGGCGTCGAAGCGGTTGAAGACGGGCTGCTTCGTGAGCTGGTTCAGGTAGCCGGCGATTGCCTTCTCGGCACCGCTGGCATTGCCGCGAACGCGGACGGCCGCAAGGTGCGCCATCAGCACCCGGAAATGAACGACGCCATTGTCGATGCGCTGCTCGGGGACCTGAACCGCGGCGATGTAGCCGGCCTCGCGCAGGATGGTGGCAGCGCGATCGCGGATCTCGCAAACGATCGCGATCGGCTCGTCGTGGCCTAGATATTGCGCAAAGGCCGGAGTGAGGTCGGTTGGTGTGAGACCCTTCACGCCTTCGAAGTCGGCGGCGCGCAGGGTCAGACGGATGCTTTGATACTCGGGGCCGGCCAAGGCGCAAGGCGCGCGCTCGATGCCGCCCTCGACCTCCAGGCTGGGCGCACGCGCCTGCTGCTTTGGCTGGACGGGGCGTGTCACTTGTTCGCGCGTGGGCGGCCGCACGGCAGGTGCCAATTGCGCATTTGAAGCCGCAGATTGGGAGACGAGCACCGTCGTCAGCAGCAGCCGCGCGGCCGCGCTTCCAAAGCGGTTCAAACCGCGTAGTGAGCCACAGTTCAAACTCACCGGGGTGCCCCCTTCCCCGTTGAAGATACCGAGTCGCAGCCGACAAGAATGACAGAGTTTAGAGCAATTTAACAAACTGTGAGCAAGAGAACGTTAACCAATTTTATTTTTCCAGGCTTCAACGCTTGTTTCGAAACGGGAAATTCACTCGACGGAACTAGGCGGCTTGGCCAAAGATTTTTGCTTCTCGGCGAAGATGGATGAAACCAACCGGATGTGTTGGGTTCCTTGAGCGCTGCTGGCGGTTCTGATCACCGCAGCAAAATTTCCGCAGGTTTCTAACCTCGATCAGCATTAAAAAACGGCCGTTTCTAACCTCTATCAGCATTGTGAACCGGGTCGAAAAAGGATCGTTGCGCGGCTGTCGTCAAAAGGAGAGTTTAGAAATGGCCACAACAAAGAGCGGTGGCTCCAAGCGCGGCTTCGCGGCGATGGATCCGGCCAAGCAGCGCGAGATTGCGAGCAAAGGCGGAAAGGCTAGCCACGGGGGTGGTCGTAAGGCGGCGTCCGGCCGCTAAACCAGGTTTCAAGACTTGCGTTCACGCCGGACGCCAACCCCCACGCGTCCGGCGCCAGTCTTTAGGCCGGCAACGTGCGTGAGAGCATAAGCGTTGACCGGTCATGTACCGGGCAAACCTCAACAACCGCGACAAGGGAAGCGCAATTGCTGCGGTAATCGCGATCCACGCGCTGTTGCTGTTCGCCTTGCTCCATTTGTCGGGGAAAATCGATCTGTCCGATCCGCAAAGCGTAATGCGTACGTTCGACCTGCGCGACGTTCCGCCGCCTCCTCCGCCACCGCAGCAAGCGCAGCGGCCGAAGCCGAAGGCCGAGGAAGGCGGTTCGGCTCCAAAGAACATCAAGAGCCAAGCGACACCCGTCGTCGTTCCCAAGCCGAAGGTGGTCACGCGCCCAGTCCAAGAGATCGCCTCGAGCGAATCGCCCGGCATGGACGCTGATCCGACACAAGGCGCTTCTAACGTGCTCCGACCCGGAACTGGCGCGGGGGGAGTCGGCAACGGAACGGGGAGCGGAAAGGCAGGAAATGGTGCTGGCGGAGGCGGCGATAACGGAGTTGCCGAACCGCCGCACCTCGTCACGCCCGTGCTGACCGGACGCGATTTCCCGAGCGATATGCTCGATCAGTGGCCGCGCGGAGTGCCGGTCTTCCTTCGCATCCGCGTCAATCCGCAGGGCTATGTCAGCGAATGCAATGTCCTTCGCGGAACCGGGGTCGCGGTGATCGACACGGTGATGTGCAACATCGTGCACGACCGGCTGCGCTTTCGACCTGCGATGAACCGAAGAGGACAAGCGGTTGCAGGATGGTTCGGATACGCGCAACGAGCGCCGCGATAGGCCAAAGGGAACCACATGATCGAAGCGGAATGGTGGGAATATGATTCTTTGGACGAGCTTGCCGATGCCGTTGCCGGCGACGTCGGGTTCATCATTGACAGTGCGGTCGAGGCGCGGAACGCGTCACTGATCGCAGTGCCCGGCGGGAAGACTGGCCCGGCGATCTTCCCGAAGCTCGCCGCGCAGAAGCTGCCGTGGAAGCGCGTCACGATCATTCCGACCGACGACCGCCTGGTGCCGATGGACAGCGACCAGTCGAACGTGAGGGAAATCGCCCGAGCGTTCCTTCCGACCGGCGCACGCGTCGTGCCAATCGCGACCGAAATCGCGGACTATCGACTGGCGGGAAATTCGGCCGATGCCCGGCTGCAGGATCTGTCGTGGCCGCCGGACCTCGTCTGGCTGGGGATCGGCGAGGACGGGCATACCGCTTCGATCTTCGCCGGACCCGACCTGCAGGATGCGCTTGAGGCTCCCAAGGCACGGCGGGCGGTCGGGGTCATGCCCGAGCCAATGCCATCCGACGCCCCGGTCGCTCGCGTGACGCTGACGCGCGCGTCGATACTTTCGGCAAGGACGGTGCTGATTACCATCACCGGCGTGAAGAAGCGCGAGCTTCTGGAGCGGGCGATAGCGGACGGGCAGAGCTCGACGTTGCCGATCGGACGCGTGCTTGCCGAGGCGGAGCAGCCGATCGACATTCACTGGTGCCCGTGAACTAGACGTCTTCGAGCCGGCGGCCGGCCGTTTCCTTCAGGAAGAAGATAGACACGACCAGCGAAATCGCGGTGAACACCACTGCGTACCACAGTCCCTCGAAAATGTTTCCGGTGATCGCGACGAGCGCGAAACTAGTGACCGGAAGGAAGCCGCCGACCCAGCCGGTACCCACGTGGTACGGGAATGACATTGCGGTGTAACGGACCCGGGTCGGGAACATCTCAACGAGCGCGGCCGCCTGAGGGCCGTAAACCGCGGTCGCCGCGACCACGAACAGAAGCAGGAGAATGATCAGCAGGGTCGTGTTCGCCTGCCGCGGATCCGCGCTCTTTGGATATCCTGCAGCGGCGAGCTCGGCGCCGATCGCGTCTGCAGTCCTGGCCTTGAGCGCTTTGAGGGCTGGGGCGGGCAGGCCTTCGCCGCCTTGAATGGGAACATTCTCGGTGCCGACGACCACCCGGGTCTGACCGTCGGGCGACGGCCGCGTCTTGAACGAAACGCCTCTCGTGACGAGCGTGCTCTTGGCGATATCGCAGGCGCTGACGAACTTCGCAGTGCCGAGGGGGTCGAACTGGATCGAGCAAGTTGCAGGATTGGTCTCGACGATCACCGGCGTGTCGCGTTGCGCTTCGACCAGCGCCGGGTTGGCTGCGTCGGCGATCCAGTGCGACGCGGGGAAATAGAGCAGTAACGCGAGCAGCATTCCGAAGACCATGACAGGCTTGCGGCCGAGCCGGTCGCTGAGCCATCCGAAATAGACGTAGAGTGGCGCGCTGACGACCGTCATGACGATCATCAGCAGGTCCTTGGTCTGGCTCGGAAGACCGAGCGAGCGCTCGAGGAACACCTGCATGTAGAAGAAGGTGAAGTACCAGACCGCGCCCTGCGCGCACATGATTCCGAAGAAGGCCGTCAACACGCGTTTCAGATTCTTTTTGGTTCCGAACGCTTCGCGCAGCGGACGGTGCGAGAGGTCATCCTCTTCCTTAAGCCTGGCGAAGTGGGGACTCTCGGCAAGCTTGGCGCGCATCCATACCGAAATTGCCAGCAGGACGACCGAAACGAGGAACGGGATCCTCCAGCCCCACGCGAGGAAAGCATCCTCACCGATCGCAGTCCGCGTTGCGACGATGACGAGCAAGGCTGTCAGCAGCCCGAAAGAAGCCGACGATTGGATCCACCCGGTCGATGCGCCGCGCTTGTTGTTGGGCGCGTGCTCCGCCACGTAGATCGCCGCGCCGCCATATTCGCCGCCGAGCGCGATTCCCTGAAGAATACGCAGGAGGATGAGGAGCGCCGGGCCAGTAGACCCGGATTGGGCGTAGGTCGGAAGGAACCCGATGAGGAAAGTTGCCGCGCCCATCAGGCTGACGGTCACGAGAAACGCACCCTTGCGGCCGAGTTTGTCGCCGATGACGCCGAAGATCAGCGCGCCGAGGGGCCGAAAAGCGAAGCCTGCGGCGAACAGCGCCAGCGCGGCGATCAACGCGGGGGTTGGCTCAAGGCCGGCGAAGAACACCTTTGAAATGACCGGAGCGAGCGAGCCGAAGATGAAAAAATCATACCATTCGAAGGTCGTGCCGGCGGACGAGGCGATGACGACGCGCGCCATCGACCACGGCTTTTCATCGTCCTGCTGAGCAATTGTAGCCATCGCGCCTCCCTCCAGATGGAAGGGATAGCAGGGCCGCTGTGTCAGTCCAGTTTGCGGACCGTGCCCTGGACGGTTGCGAACTTAAGGCCGAATTTGCGGGCCATGACCGTGTTCGAAAGCGTCCCGTTCGGCTGCAGCGTCAGCCTTTGTTCAACCTGCAAGTTTCCGTCCTTCATGACGTAGCGGATCGTTGCGGTGTTGCCGGCGACCACGACGTCAACGGGACCAGCTGCGTCGGTCAGGCTGCCGGTGAAATGATTGGCGCCCACGGCATGCATGGCCCAAGTCCGTTTGCGCGCAGGTTTCCCTTCCTCCTGCACATCGTCGATCAGAATGAATTCGCCTTGCTTGTTCCGGCCCCCGACGCTGTCGACGATCAGCTTGTGCGAACCGTGGAGCGCAATCGCGATGACGTTGTCGGCGTGCGTCTTTCCAGTGAAGAAGCCGAGCATGTCGAGCGTCTGACCGGGGTCCGCGCTGGCTGGCACGGCGGCGAGGGCAACAAGGATCGCGGCCGCTACGAGCTTCATTTCCGACCGGCCAGAAGTGCGTCGACGATTGTCGGATCTGCGAGCGTGGACGTGTCGCCGAAGCCGTCGGTCGCGCCCTCGGCGATCTTGCGCAGGATGCGGCGCATGATCTTACCAGAGCGGGTTTTGGGAAGTGCAGGCGTGAAGTGGATCTTTTCCGGCGCGGAGAAGGCGCCGATATCGTGTCGCACTTCCTGGATGAGTTCCTTGCGCAGAGCGTCGCTGCCTTCCTCGCCGGCGTTCAGCGTGACGTAGGCGTAGATAGCACTGCCCTTGATGTCATGCGGGAAGCCGACGACCGCGGCTTCGGCGACCTTCGGATGCGACACGAGCGAGCTTTCGACCTCCGCGCTTCCGACGCGGTGACCGGAAACGTTGATCACGTCGTCGACGCGGCCGGTGATCCAATAATAGCCGTCCTCGTCGCGGCGGCATCCGTCGCCGGTGAAATATTTGCCGCGATAAGTGCTGAAGTAGGTCTCGAAGAAGCGCTTGTGGTCACCCCAGACGGTTCGCATCTGGCCCGGCCATGAGGAGGTCAGGCAAAGGTTGCCGCTCGTGGCGCCTTCGAGTGTTCGGCCTTCGGCATCGACGAGCTCAGCATGAATTCCCGGCAGCGGCTTGGTCGCAGAGCCGGGCTTAGCCTCGATCGCTCCCGGGATCGGCGAGATCATGGCTCCGCCGGTTTCCGTCTGCCACCAGGTGTCCACGATCGGGCAGCGGCGATCGCCGACGACGCGCGAGTACCATTCCCATGCGTCGGGATTGATCGGCTCGCCGACGGTACCGAGCAGGCGAAGCGACTTTCGTGAATGCTGCTGGACCCATTGGTCGCCTTCGCGCTCGAGGGCACGGATGGCGGTCGGTGCGGTGTAAAAGATGGTCACGCCGAGCCGATCTACGGTGTCCCAAAAGCGGCCGAAATCGGGATAGTTCGGGATGCCGTCGAACATCACGCTCGTGGCACTCATCGCGAGCGGGCCGTAGACGACATAGGTGTGGCCGGTGATCCAACCGATGTCGGCCGTGCACCAGAAGATGTCATCCGGCTTGTAATCGAAGATCCAGTCGAATGTCGTCGCGGCCCAGGTCGCGTAGCCGCCCGTTGTGTGAACGACGCCCTTCGGCTTGCCGGTCGAGCCCGACGTGTAGAGAATGAACAGAGGATCCTCCGCGTTCATGATCGCGGGCTCGCATTCGGTGCCGAGGCTGTCGCGGACGTCGGAGTAACGGATGTCGCGGCCGGGCTTCATGGGCACGTCGGCGCCGGTTCGGGTGACAACCACGACGGTGGGAACGTCCCGCTCGAGCAGCGCCTCATCGACGTTGCGTTTGAGCGGGATGCGCTTGCCGCCCCGTACGCCCTCGTCGGCGGTGATGACCGCGCAGGCGTCGCAGTCGGAGATGCGTCCGGCGAGGCTCTCCGGCGAGAAGCCGCCGAAGACGACCGAATGAACTGCACCGATGCGGGCGCAGGCAAGCATCGCCGCGGCTGCTTCGGGGATCATTGGCATGTAGATCATCACGCGGTCGCCGCGCTTGATTCCGTGTTGCTTCAGCAGGTTGGCGAAGCGGCAGGTCTCTTCGTAAAGTTCGCGGTACGTCCAACTGTGGCCGTGACCGGGCTCATCCGCTTCGAAGATCAATGCGGTGCGATTGCCGTGCTCGGCGAGGTGGCGGTCGAGGCAATTGACGGAAAGGTTGAGCTGGCCGTCCGCGAACCACTCGATGTGGAAATTATCTTCGTCGAACGCCCAGTCGCCCGCTTTTGTCGGGAACTTGTTCCAGGTCAGGCGGCGCGCCTGGTCTAGCCAGAAGCGGTCGGGATCGGCCTCTGCGAGGTCCTTGAGCTCGTCGAGCTCGCGCGGACCGATGCGAGCGTCGAAATCTTCGGGGATCGGGTAGATCGCGTCCGTCACAGACCCCTGCTCATGTCGATGACGAAGCGGTAGCGGACATCGTTCTTGAGCAGGCGCTCATATGCTTCGTTGACCTGATTCATCTCGATGAACTCGACGTCCGGATAAATGCCCTTCGCTGCGCAGAAATCGAGCATTTCCTGAGTTTCGGGGATGCCACCGATCGCCGAGCCGCCGACCGCGCGGTTCCACCAGATCAGGTTGGCACCGACGAAACCCGGCATCGGGGTAAGGGCGCCAACGATCACCATCCGTCCGGACCGGCCGAGCAGCTGAAGATAGCCGTCGATTTCGTGGCTCACCGGAATGGTGTTGAGGATGAAGTCGAAGCGCGTAGCCGCGGCGCGCATTTGCTCGGCGTCCGTTGAGATGATGACGTCGTGGGCGCCAAGCTCGCGAGCGTCTTGGCCCTTGCTCGGCGTGGTCGTGATCATGGTGACGTGCGCGCCAAGCGCAGCGCCGAGCTTCACGCCCATGTGGCCGAGGCCGCCGAGACCGACGACTGCCATCTTTGTCTCAGGTCCAACGTTGTACTGCCGAAGCGGCGAATAGGTGGTGATCCCCGCGCAAAGCAGCGGAGCGACGCGGCTGAGGTCCATGCCTTCCGGCACCTTCAGGCAGAAATGGTCGCGCACGACGATATGGTCGGTGTAGCCGCCCTTGGTGATCGTGTGGTCGTGATAGTCCGCGCTATTGTAGGTCTGGACGCAGCCCTTGCGGCAGAAGACTTCCCAGCCTTCCAGGCACTGGTCGCACTCCATGCAGCTGTCGACCATGCAGCCTACGGCCACGGTGTCGCCGACGCGGTGACGCGTGACCTCGTCGCCGATTGCAGTCACCGTGCCGACGATCTCATGGCCGGGAATGACCGGATAGCGCGTTCCTCCCCAGTCGTTGCGGCAGGTGTGGAGGTCGCTGTGGCAGATCCCCGCGTAAGTGATCTTGATGGCGACATCGTCCGGGCGCAGGGCGCGGCGTTCGAACTCCATGGGACGAAGCGGCTGATCCGGCGCGTCCGTGCCCCAACCCTTCGCGGTGGTCGCTCCGGTGCCCGTTTGTGCGGTTGGTTCAACGATCGTCGCCATTTTCACTCTCCTATCGTGCGCCGCTCCAGTACACGCCTCGCCTGCACCAAGTGCGGCCGATCCACCATTTTGCCGCCGACGGACAGAACGCCCGCGTCGGGACGTGCCTCGAATGCGGCGACGATTTCCTCCGCATGCCGGACTTCGTCGTCGGAAGGCGTGAACGCGGAGTTGATGATCGGCACTTGCGCCGGGTGGATGGCGAGTTTGCCGGTGAAGCCTTCGCGGCGTGCCGCTTCGGCTTCGGCGCGCAGGCCCTTCTCGTTCTTGAAGTCGGCGAAGACGCCATCGACGGGCTGCACGCCGGCGGCAATCGCGCCGACGAGGCACAGCGAGCGGGCGAGCTTGTAGGTGAAGCTGAGGTCACCGCTTGTATCGTACTTTGATGATGCGCCCAGCGCAGCGGAAAGGTCCTCGGCGCCCCAGCTCATCGCTTTCAGCGGCGACTTGGGGTCGCGGTACGAGAGGAGGCCGAACAGGCTCGCCGCGGTTTCGGTGACGATCGCGTGAATTGGGATGTTGCCCGTGCGGTGCGCGAGTTGCGTGACGTCGGCGCCGCTCTCGGCTTTCGGAAGCACGATGCCGTGAACGTAGGCGCTGCCGATCAGCTTGAGGTCGTCTTTGTGAAACTCACTGCCGAGCGGGTTCACCCGCACCCACCATTCGGGACCGTTCGACTGCTTCGGCAGGTTCTTGAGAATGTCGCGGGCGGCGCCCTTTTGCGCGGGCGCGACACTGTCTTCGAGATCGAAGATGATGGCGTCGGCATCGCTCTCAAGCGCTTTCGCGATCTTCCGCTCGCTGTCGGCCGGGACGAACAGCCAGGAGCGGGGCTCGGTCATTGCTGCTTTCGGAGGATAAGCGCGGTGCGCGTGCACTCGCACACCAGCTGGTCGCGCTGGTTGAAGCTACGGTGCGCCCAGGTGACAATGCCGGCGTTCGGCCGGGACTTGCTTTCGCGGAGCGCGACGCATTCGCTTTCGCTGCGGAGCGTATCGCCCGCGAATACGGGGTTTGGGAAGACGAGCTTGTCATAGCCGAGATTAGCGACGAGCGTGCCGAGGGTCGTATCGTGGACGCTGACGCCGACCATCAGGCTGAAGGTGAAGCAGGAGTTGACCAGCGGCTTTTTGAATTCGCTCTTCGCCGCGGCCTCATAGTCGAGGTGGAGCGGCTGCGGATTGTGGGTGAGGGTCGTGATGAGGACGTTGTCGGCCTCGGTCACGGTCCGCGTGATCGCATGCTGAACGCGATCTCCCACCTGCCACTCGTCGAAATAACGCCCGGCCATGCTGGTCCCCTAGGCAGGCAATAGGAGTTCGGCAACGGCTTCGGTGATGGCGGACCCGTCGAGCCGATACGCAGCGTAAAGCTCGGCGAGGCTGCCGGTCTGCCCGAATTTCTCGACGCCGAGCGGCGCCACTCGCTGGCCGAGCACTCCGCCAAGCCAGGAGAGTGAGGCCGGTGCGGCGTCCGCCATGGTCACGAGGCCCGCGTGCGTCGGGAGCGCTGACAGGAGCTTTTCAATGTGGCTCGGCTTGCGTTCTCCTGCCCAGCGAGCTGCCTGCGCGGAAGTCCAGCCGCGATGGAGCAGGTCGGGCGAGGTGACGGCGAGCAGGCCCAGGCCGGGGATATCCGTTCGCAGTTCCTCCCACGCCGCCAGTGCTTCCGGCATGACCGCGCCCATTGCGACGATCGCGGCTTCGGCGTTCGGGCCGGGCGAGCAAAGCCAATAGGCGCCCTTTAGAGCGCCTTCTCGCCAACTGTCGTTGGTGCGATCGACCTGCTGAATGCTGCGCGTCGACAGGCGAAGGTAGGTGCTCTCGCCGTCCGCATCGTCGATCAGGCGGAAGGCTTCTTCCATCATCGCCGCAAGCTCGTCCGCGAACGCCGGTTCGTAGTGGCGCAGCCCGGGCTGACCGAGCGCGATCAGGGGTGGGTTGATCGACTGATGCGCGCCGCCTTCGGGCCCAAGCGTAATGCCGCTCGGTGTCGCGACGAGCAGGAAACGGGCGTCCTGGTAGCAGGCATAGTTGAGCGCATCGAGGCCGCGGGCGATGAACGGGTCGTAGAGCGTGCCGATCGGGAACAGCCGTTCGCCGAACAGGTCGCCGGAGAGGCCTGCAGCTGCAAGCATCAGGAAGAGATTGCTCTCGGCGATGCCGAGCTCGATGTGCTGGCCTTTGTTGCCGCCACTCCACTTTTGTGCAGATGCAATCTTTGCCTTTGCAAAGACGTCAGGCATCTCGCGGCGCCGGAAGAGACCGCGCTGGTTCACGAAGGCACCGAGGTTGGTCGATACAGTCACATCTGGCGAGGTAGTAACGATCCGGTCGGCGAGTTCGCCTCCCGCCTTGGAAAGGTCGAGCAGGATGCGGCCGAATGCGGCCTGCGTCGATTGTTCTTCGCCGGCCGGGGCGGGAAGGGCCGGGATGCTGACATTGCCGAAGCTTCGGGCGCGCTTCTCGCGAGCGATGCGCGTCCGCTCGAGCAGTGCCTGGACACCGGGCCGGGCATTGTCGCCGACGCCTTCGAGCGGCTCCCATTCCTCGCCTTCGCGCACGCCCATGGACTCGCGCAGCGCGGCGAGCTGCGTCGGGTTCATCAGGCCGGCGTGATTGTCCTTGTGGCCGGCGAAGGGGAGGCCGAAGCCCTTGACGGTCCACGCGATGAAGAGGGTCGGAACGTCGTCCTGGGCGGCATCGAGCGCCTGGGCGAGTGTCTCCATGCAATGACCGCCAAGGTCGGTGAACAGCGACGCGAGCGCCGCATCGTCATGCTCCTTCAAGAATGCGTTCGCCGCTTTGCCGACTTCCGCTTCAATGCGAGCGCGCCAGGCGCCGCCGCCTTGGTAATGCAAGGCTGAAAGTTCGGCGTTCGGAAGCTTCTCGAACCAGCTTTTCAGCTTCGGATGCTTGTCGAGCGCCGCCTGTAGCTTCTTGCCGTAGCGAAGCTCGACGACCCGCCACCCGCAGCTCCGGAAGATCTCGTCGAACCGCTCGAACATACGATCGGCGCTGGTCGCGTCGAGGCTCTGGCGGTTGTAGTCGACGATCCACCACAAGTTGCGGACGTCGTGCTTGTAGCCCTCGATTAGGGCTTCGTAGATGTTGCCTTCGTCGAGCTCGGCATCGCCGATGAGCGCGACGAAGCGCCCGCGATCTTTCTCGTCCATCCAGCCGTGGGCGCTGAGGTAATCCTGCGCGAGGCTCGCAAAGAGCGTAATCGCGACGCCTAGGCCGACCGAACCGGTCGAGAAATCGACCGGAATCTTGTCCTTGGTGCGGCTCGGATATGATTGCGCGCCGCCGAAGCCCCTAAAGTTCTCGAGCGCGCCGCGTGTCTGGCTCCCGAGGAGGTAGTGGATGGCATGCAGTACGGGGCCGGCATGCGGCTTCACTGCAACGCGATCGTTCGGCCCGAGCGCATGGAAGTAGAGCGCGGCCATGATCGCGGTCATCGACGCGCAAGATGCCTGGTGGCCGCCGACCTTCAGCCCGTCTGCGCTCTCGCGGATGTGATTGGCGTGGTGAATGGTCCATGCGGACAACCAGCGCAGCCGCTCGTCGAGGATCTTCAACGCTTCGATATCGGTCGCAACGGGCTTGAGCATCGCAATGCTCTAGCTGCTGCGTCAGGCGTCCGGAAGCGTCTGGAAGCTGTCGATCGCGTCGAAGATCGTCGAGATGGCCCGGCGTTCTGTCTCGGTCAGCTCGAGCCGCCACACGTCGAAGAGTAGAATGATGCGCAGCTCGCCGGTCGGATTCCGCGCCTCATGCTCGATGCTGTCGTCGAAGATCAGCATCTTGCCTTCCTCCCACTCGCGCGTCTCATTGCCGACACGAAGCCAGCAGCCCTTCGGGACGATCAAAGGTAGGTGGCAGATGACCCGGCAGTTGAGCATTCCGTTGTGCGGCGGGATGTGCGCACCGGGCTCGATGCGCGAGAAGAGGACTGACGGCGTGCGCTTGCCGATGTGGGTGAGCGGGACCTTCGAAAGCGCTTCGACGGTGCGCGGGCAAAGCTCGGCGATCTCAGGCACCAGTACGCTATCGCGCCAGAGATAGAGCGCACTCCAGCTCGGGTCGTTGTTCAGGTGGTGGAATTGCCGTTGTGGGCGGTTCGCCTCGTCCTCGACATAAGGACGGAAATCCGCATCCCGATTAAGCAGTCCGAGCAGCTCGTCGCGAATGACCGGAGTCGCCGCCTCGATCTCCGGAACCCAGTCGAATTCGTCGCGCTCAAAGAACTGCCGCTGCGCGAGGTAGGGATAATAGAAGACAAGCGGCTGCTGCGGGTCAATCTGGCGTGTGCCCCTCAGCATGTCGAGCGAGTGGGTGAGGCGCGTACCGGCTGCTATGGTCTCCGGCCGGAATCCCGCTAGCGCTCCGTCTAGTTTATTTTGGAACTCCGCCGCCCGCTGCTGGATAAACCCCTGCGCCGAGCGCAGCCGCTCGATCGTCCGCGGATCGAACTGCGGTGCCGACCTGCCAGCTTGGAGCGCCGCCTGATAGAAGGACATGGCGGCCTTCGGGTCGCCGGCACGAGCGAACTCGTCGCCGCGGTCAAGCAACGCGGTGAGGTTCACTTCTGCGGGCGCAGTGCTCACGCGGCTTCCGCTTTGTCGTGATCGGCGTCGAAGCGCGCCTGCGCCTGATGGATCGCCTCGACATTGTCCATCGCCCATGTCGCGAGGCCGCAGATCGGCTTCTGCAGCGAGTGACCGAGCTCGGTCAGCTCATAATCGACGCGCGGGGGAATCGTGGGCGTGACGGTGCGGTTGACCAGGCCGTCGCGCTCGAGGTTGCGGAGCGTCAGCGTCAGCATGCGCTGCGACACGCTCGGGATTTCCCGGCGCAGCTCGTTGAAGCGCTTCGGGCCTGCTCCAAGTGTTTGGACGACGAGCACCGTCCACTTGTCGCCGATGCGCGAAAGCAAAGTGCTGATGGTCCTGCAAACCGGGTTGCTTGGATCTTTCATTGGTCGGGCACCTCCATGTTCCTGTCCCACAAATTTGTTCGTTCGACACAAAAAAGTGCGTTCTTGCGGGCGATTCTTCGGTGGTTATTTAGGGTGCCTCGGTAACAAATCCATACTTAGGAGGCAATAGTGACCATCCTGCATATCGACGCCAGCATCAACGGCGAGAATAGCGCCAGCCGGGCGATCTCCAAGTCGATCGTCGACCAGGTCAAGCGCGCAAACTGGGGTGAAGAGGTGATTTATCGCGACCTTGCCGCCAATCCGCTGTCACATCTGACGCTCGAGTCTTTCGCCGACACCTCGGTCGTCGACGAGTTCCTGGGCGCAGACATAATCGTCATCGGAGCGCCGATGTATAATTTCACGATTCCGAGCCAACTCAAGGCATGGATCGACCGCATCGCGATCGCCGGAAAGACTTTCAGCTACACGGAAAGCGGACCGCAGGGCCTTGCTGGGGGAAGACGCGTAATCATCGGTCTCGCTCGCGGCGGCGTCTACAGCGACGGCTCGCCGGCGGCCGCGTTCGAACATCTCGAAACTTACCTGCGCGGCGTGTTCAACTTCATCGGAATCGAACCGGAGTTCGTGATCGCCGAAGGTCTGAACCTCGGCGCTGACCAGCGCGAGAATGCACTCAGCCAAGCGCTCGGCGAAACGATCCGGCTCGCGGCCTGATTGCCCGCGACCTGCGTCGGCGCACACACCGACGCGGGATCGCACCCAGAGCCCCGGCGCCTCGCTCCCCTCCTCGCGCGCCGGGGCTCCTTTCATTACAAATGCGAACGCCACGGCCGTTCGGGCGTTGTCGGCAGTGAAAGGAGCAGCCGATGGCCGAACTCAGTGAGAAGCAGCGCGACAATCTCGACGAGGATCAGTTCGCATTCCCTAAGGAACGCAAGGAACCGCTCAACAACGCCAGCCACGTACGCAATGCCATGGCGCGGTTCAATCAGGTTGAGGGCGTCAGTGACAACGAGCGCGATGAGGCCTGGAGCCGCATCAAGCGCGCCGCCAAGAAGCATGGCGTTGAGATCAACGAGAAGAGCTGGCGCGAGCTGGGGAAGTAACGGCGAGTCGCTCGCTTGACTGTAACTGGCGTGGGGAGCAGCTGGCAGCAGTCTGCGCGCTCCGGTCTGCGCGCCTCCTGTATGCGTCCGTCAGGCCGATCAGAGGAGGCGTCAGTGGGTCGCAAATTCATCGACTGCCGGGAGTTTCCAAGCGAGTCCGGATGCACAGTCGCGATCTCCGCGGACAGCAATGACGAACTGATCGAAGCTGCCGCGCAGCATGCCGTCAAGGTGCATGGGCACGAGGACGGGCCACAGCTTCGCGCGCAATTGAATCAGATCGTGCGGGAAGGCCAACCCGCCGCCTAGGCGGAAAGCAAGCGCAGCGGGTTCTCGATGTAGCCCTTGAGGGTCTGCATGAAGCTGGCCGCGTCCCAGCCGTCGACGACGCGGTGGTCGCAGCTGAGCGAGAGGTTCATACGCTTGCGGATCCCGATCTCGCCATCCAGGGGTACGAGCTTCTCCTCGACCTTGTTGACCGCGATGATCGCGACCTCCGGCCGGTTGATCACCGGAGTGGACGTGATGCCACCCATCGGGCCGAGCGAGGAAAGCGTGATCGACGAGCCGCTCAGCTCCTCTCGCGTTGCTTTGCCGGAGCGCGCAGCGTCCGCGAGGCGGATGATCTCCCGCGCGAGGTCCCACACATTCTTATTCTGCGCGTCGCGAATGACCGCAACCATCAGCCCGTTCGGCGTTTGCGTGGCCATGCCGAGGTTGAGCGAACCGTGTCGCGTGATGACGTTGGCGTCATCGTCATAGGTCGCGTTGAGCATTGGCCATTCCGGCAGCGCGCGCGCCATTGCGGTGATGAGGAAGGGCAGGAGGGTCAGCTTCGGGTTCGAGCCACGATCGTTGTTCATCATCGCGCGCGTTTCTTCGAGCGCGGTAACGTCGAACTCCTCGACGAGCGTGAAGTGCGGAATGCGGCGCTTCGCCTCCTGCATGTTCTCGGCGATCTTGCGGCGAAGGCCAACGACCTTGATCGTTTCGTCCTTCCGAGATGCGCTCGTGCCGCGGCTGGACACCTTGCCACCGTTGTAGAGCAGGTAGGCGTCGAGGTCCGAGTGACGGATGCGATCCGACGTCGTCTTTACTTGAGCTAGATCGATTCCGAGATCGCGGGCGCGAGCACGAACCGCGGGAGAGGCCAAAACGTGGCCGGATGACGGTTCCTTCTCGGCGACCTCGGGCTCGACGCGCGGTGCGGGCGCTGATGCACGAGCGGGAGCTTCATCAAGGCCGACGATCGGAATTTCCTTCGCCTGCTCGGGTGTCGCCGCGACGGCGCCGTCGGCGAGCGGGCGCTCGTCCTGACTTTCGTCCACCGCATCCGCGGCGCGATCCGAGGCTGTGGTTTCGATCACCGCAAGCACCGATCCGATCGGAATCTGGTCGCCGACTTCTCCGGCGAGCTCGACGACCTTGCCGGCTACGGGGGATTCCATCTCCACGGTCGCCTTGTCCGTCATCATGTCGGCGATTTGCTGGTCCTCCCCGATCTCGTCGCCGACCTTCACGTGCCAGGCGACGATCTCCGCCTCGGCAATGCCTTCGCCGATGTCGGGCAGCTTGAATTCGTAGCGAGCCATCAGTCAGCCATGACCTTTTCTAGCGCTTTCTTCATGCGCTTCGGGCCCGGGAAATAGGCCCATTCATAGGCGTGCGGATACGGCGTATCCCAACCGGTGACGCGCTCGACCGGCGCTTCTAGGTGATAGAAGCACCGCTCCTGCACCAGGGCACTGAGTTCAGCAGCAAAGCCGCTGGTGCGAGGCGCCTCTTGCGCGATCAGGCACCGGCCCGTCTTCTCGACCGATTGCTCGATCTTCTCGATGTCGAGCGGGACAAGCGTGCGCAAGTCGATGACTTCGGCGTCGAGGCCCTGATCTTCCACCGCGGCAAGTGCGACGTGGACCATTGTCCCATAGGCAAGAATGGTCAGCGCATTGCCCTCGCGGACCACGGCAGCCTTGCCCAGAGGCACAGTGTAATGACCTCCGGGAACTTCGCTGGCCGGATGCTTGGACCAGGGCTTCACCGGCCGGTCATGATGGCCGTCGAAGGGGCCGTTATAAATGCGCTTGGGCTCAAACATGATCACCGGGTCTGGGTCCTCGACCGCGGCGATGAGGAGGCCCTTGGCATCGTAAGGGGTCGACGGGATGACGACCTTCAAGCCGGCGATATGCGTGAAGAGGCTTTCCGGCGACTGGCTGTGCGTCTGGCCGCCGAAGATGCCGCCGCCATAGGGCGTGCGGATCACCATCGGCATCGGCCATTCGCCCGCGGTGCGGTAGCGCATCTTGGCGACTTCGCTGACGATCTGGTCGTAGCCGGGATAGATATAGTCGGCGAACTGGATCTCGATCAGCGGCTTGATGCCGTAAGCAGCCATTCCGACCGCCATCGCGACGATGCCGCCCTCGCTGATCGGAGCGTCGAAAACGCGGGTCTTGCCGAATTCCTTCTGCAGGCCTTCGGTCACGCGGAAGACGCCGCCGAAATAGCCGGCGTCCTCGCCGAACACGACCACGTCCTCGTCGCGCCGCATCAGCACCTTGTGGGCGTCGTTGAGCGCCTGGATCATGTTCATCGTGGGCATCAGTCGCGGCCCTCGCTGAGCGCCTGCTCGCGCTGCTCGGCGATGTGCCATGGGACGTCGGCATAGACATCATCGAACATCGTCTCGACGCCGTCTTTGCCCTGCTCGGGAAGGATGCCGAGCTTCTCCGACTCTTTTTGCGCGGAACGCACTGCTGCATCGCATTCGGCGGTCATTGCCGCGTGCCGTTCCTCGTCCCATTCGCCGATCGCGATCAGGTGCGCCTTCAACCGCTCGACCGGATCGCCTAGCGGCCACAACTTGCCTTCGTTGGTCGGGCGGTACCCGGACGGATCGTCCGAAGTAGAATGGCCTTCCGCGCGATAGGTAAAGAACTCGATCAGTGTCGGCCCGGCGTTCGTGCGCGCACGTTCGGCCGCCCACTTCACTGCCGAGTAGACGGCGAGCGCGTCATTGCCGTCGACGCGCAGCCCCGCAATTCCGTAGCCGACCGCGCGCTGCGCGAAGGTCGCCCGCTCAGCGCCGGCGATGCCCGAGAAGCTGGAGATGGCCCATTGGTTGTTCACCACCGCGAGGACCACCGGCACGTTGTACACCGCGGCGAAGGTCAGCGCGGAATGGAAGTCGCCTTCGGCCGTCGCGCCGTCGCCGATCCAGCCCATCGCAATGCGGCTGTCGCCCTTGATCGCTGCGGCCATCGCCCAGCCGACTGCCTGCGGGAATTGCGTGCCGAGATTGCCGGATATGGAGAAGAAGCCGAACGCCTTGTCCGAATACATGATCGGCAGCTGGCGCCCCTTCAGCTTGTCGCCTTTGTTCGAATAAATCTGGTTCATCATCTCCGTCAGCGGGTAGCCGCGCGAGACGAGCAGGCCCTGCTGGCGGTAGGTCGGGAAGTGCATGTCGTCGCGGTCGAGCGCGCTTTGCGCAGCGATCGCGATCGCCTCCTCGCCGGTGCACTTCATGTAGAAGCTGGTCTTCCCCTGCCGCTGCGAGCGATACATGCGGTCGTCGAAGATCCGCACTGTGACCATGTCGCGGAGCATCTTGCGCAGCGTTTCCGGGTCGAGCTTTGGGTCCCACGGGCCGACTGCCTTATCATCCTCGCCGAGCACGCGGACGAGCGCGGTCGTTAGCGGGTGAGTCTCTGGAGCAGGTGCAGCAACGTCGGGGCGCGGAGCACTTCCGGCGCGCTGGAATCTTAAGAGATGAGAAGTCGGGCGTGTCGCCGGGGCGGAACAGCGGCTCGGGCACGTGGAGCGCCAGTTTCGGCGCATTGCGGCGCAGTGATGGATCCTTATCGCTCATGAGTTCGGCAGCGCTTAATCGCCGTCGCGCGCGTGCGGCAACTATTGGCGTCAAGTGTACTTTACACGGCTGTTTCCACGACCGCGCTTTGCGTTGACCGGTCAAGCGCGTGAGGGGTAGGGCGCCGTCATGGCCGACACCGACACACCGCCCGACCGCCTCTCGCTCGATCCCCGCAGCGAGCATTACGACGAGGCGCTGCTAAGCCGCGGCGTCGGCATCAAGTTCAACGGGAACGAGAAGACCAGCGTCATTGAATATAGCGTGTCGGAAGGCTGGATTCGGGTCGCGGCCGGCCGCAGCCTCGACCGCTACGGCCAGCCAATGACCATCAAGCTCAAGGGCAAGGTCGAGCCCTATTTCGAGAACCCGCCTCAGGACGACGGCGTCGCCTCAGAAGGGTAAGAGGCGCGTGAGCGGCGCCGGTCGCGCCACTTCCTGAAAGCCCAGCCGCCGAGCGCCACTGCCGCGAGCGTCGGCAAGCTACGCCTCGCCAGTGCAGCCGCGCCGTACCCCAGGATCGCGCCTTTTGCGCCCCGGTGATTTCCGGCGACCTTCTCTCCCAGCAATGCGCCTGCAAGCTTGCCCAGCATCAGTCATACTCCTCGTCAAACTTCGCCGCCTCGACGCGCGGCAGATAGCGAATGTTCCCAACCGACCGTTGGCGAAATTCGCCAAGTCTTGGTCGGCGAAAAGCCCCAATCGAGCTTCTATCACACATTTTTGGCGGTTTTGCGGGATTGGCACGGCATTTGAATAGTGCTGGGCATCGGCCCGCAGCACAACAGACGGGCTTAAAGAAGGAGTTCTCAAATGTCGTCGCAGTCGCCTTTCACCCGCTCGCTCTTCGCCATCGCCGCCGCGCTGGCGCTCAGCACTGTCGCGGTCGGCGCCGCTGTCGGCCCGGCCCAGGCCGATGCCAACCCTCTCCAGGTCCGGGTCTATGCCTGAACTAGAAATCCTCGAAGCCCAGGTTCCCTTTCGCACGCCGCGGCTGGTGAAAATGGAAGAGCCTGCGTCGCCGCGGCTTGCCCCCATTGCCACCTGGTTCAGCGGTCCGGTGTTCAGCCGCGCTCGTGACATCTTCGCGGCGAACATGACCGAGCTTCTTGACCGGTCAGAAGACCCTTCGAGGATGATCCGCATGATCATCCTCGAGATGGAAGAGACTTTGGTCGAGGTTCGCGCTTCGGCGGCACGTCAGATCGCGGACATGAAGGAGATCCGCAGGGCGCTCGGGCGGCTCGATGAGATCCAGGACGATTGGACGGCCAAGGCCGAGCTCGCGCTCTCGAAGGACCGCGAGGACCTCGCGAAGGCCGCTCTGCTCGAGCGGCAGAAGGCCGCGGACATGGCCGAAGGGCTGCACGCGGAAGTGTCGCAGATCGAACAGGTGCTTCGCAGCTACGAAGCGGACATCGCCAAGCTTCAATCGAAGCTGCGCGAAGCCCGCGCCCGGCAGAGCGCGGTGTCCGCTCGGTTCGAAAGCGCAGTGACCCGCGCGAAGGCACGCGAGATCATGAACGGCAGCCGAACGCAGGACGCGTTCAGCAAATTCGAGATCCTCGAGCGCCGCGCCGACTTCGCGGAAGGCCGCGCAGAGGCTCTTGGAATGAGCAGCCTCGAAGACGAAATCCATGAGCTCAGGGCCGCTGAAGCGGTCGACCGCGAGCTCGAAGCAATGAAGGCCGCGCTCAGGGCGCGCGTTCAATAAGGAAGGTTAGGGGAATGATGGCGCGCAAGATTTATCCGTATTCGCTCCACAGCAAGGATGCGAAGATCGCCGGCGTCTGCTCGACCCTCGGCAACAAGTACGGGATCGATCCGACCTTCATCCGCATCGCCTGGATCGCGGTGCCGTTGCTGACGCACATTCCGATCAGCTTTGCACTGATCGCTTATGCAGCAGTCGGAATCTATCTCGCGCTGCAGAAGAAGAAGCAGGTCATCGGCGACAGGCACATGAGCGACTTCGACCGCATGGGTGAAGTCGTGAAACGGAAGCCGACGGTGCACGCGATGCGCACCGAGCTCGACGAAACCGACCGCCGTCTGATGGCGATCGATCATCACATCAACACTCAGAACGAAGATCTGGCGCGCGAGATCGAAGCGCTCCGGCAGGAGGAGAAGTGATGGACCCGCTGACGATTGGAGTGCTGTCGGCAAGTGTGATTGCCGGTCTTGGCGGAGCGAGCATCGCGGGCCTCAAGGCCTGGAACGGCTGGCTCGAGCTCAAGAAGATGGAGCTGGCGCAGGTCATGGGCGATCGCGGACTACCGCCGGCGACCGGCCGGATCGAGATGGCCGACCTCAAGGAGCGCATCCGCAAACTTGAAGCGATCGCCGCCGGCATCGATCTGTAGGTTTCCCCGCCGCGCTTGAACTCCCCAGGCGCGCAAGCAAGGCTCCCGTCCAGTAATTGACGGGATCCACCAGCGGCCCGGCCACTCCCCTCGGCCGGGCCGCTTTTTCTTAGAAAGCCTTGGTCACACCGGCGAAGAAGCCGCGGCGCTGACCCCATTGCGGCGCGCCGACGCCGACGCCTGAGCCGCTACGAAGCTGATACTTCTTGTCGAACAGATTGAGGACGTCCGCCCGGATCGTCAGTCCCTTGAGTGCGCCGGGACCGCTGAAGTTCTGGGCGATGCCGGCGTTGAACACAAAGTAGGATCGGAGTTCGCCCCCATTGGGAACAATCCCGTTGGGGTCATCCGTCCGGAGCCCCGAACCGTAGACGAAATCGGCGGTGGGCACGAGCGTGCCGACGCCATCCTTGATCGTGTAGCTGGCGCCGCCCGACGCAGTCACCTTCTGCGAATGGTCGGTGTAGATGTAATGGTCCTGGATGTAGGCCAGCTCGTCCGGCGCGAAGAAGTATTGCGCCGAGACGATGTCCTTGGCCTTCTCATCACCCCGGGCGAGGTTGGCATAAAGGTCGAGCGGCCCGTGCGTGTAGTTGCCGCTCAGTTCAACGCCCCAGGCATAGCCCTTCGCGTAATTGAACGGTGAAAGCACAAGCGACGAGCCGAACTGGCCCTCGTCGAGCAGGTTGCGCTTGATTTTGTAATAAGCATCAACCGCCAGCTTGAATCCGCCTTTGAGGCGCTGCTCGATGCCCCCGTCAAAATAGTGCTCGCGCTCTGCCTTGACCGGATCGCCAAAGCGGACCTGAGACTGCTTTGTCGTATTGTTGAACAGCGCGATGTCGGCCGGCGCAATCAGCTCTTGCGGAGGTGGCGTGAAGTTCCGCGAGTAACCGATGTGGACCGTCGTGAGCGGCGTCGCAGTCCAGACGAGATTGGCGCGCGGACTTAGCTGCAATTCCTTGGTGAACGCGCGCGCCATGTCGTACCGCGCGCCATAGTTGAAGGTCAGCTTCGGCGTGAGCTTCCATTCGTCCTGCAAATAGATGCCGTACAGCTGCCCGGTCTTTTGACCCTGGTCGGTGATCGCGAACGGCACATTGCTCGTTGCCGTGATGATGCAGGTCGGATCGGCGCCGCAGTCATTCGAGGGAAGAACGGTCGATACGACCTTCGACGTGGTGTGTTCATTCTGGAAGAAGACGCCGAAGCGCAGGGTGTGCTTGCTGCCCAGCTGCTCGCTACCATCCGCTTGCACGCCGCTCGCCAGGCTCGACAGGCGCGACGCATCCGCGAAGCCGCTGAGGATCACGTCGCCCTGATCGGGATCGGTGGTGAACCTCGTCTGTGAGTAGCGGATGAACGGCGCAATCTGGAAGTTCAGCGTGTCGCCCGCATATTGATAAGTGGCGACGCCATAGTGGGTGATTTCACGCTGGTTTTGGTCGAGCTTGGCCGCGTCGAAGGTGTCGACGCCATTCACGTCAAATCCCTGCTGAACGCCAGTCACGTCCGGAATCTGAAAGTGGCCGATGAAGCTACCGGCAAACACGGCAATGCGGCTCGACGGCGAAAGAACATCCGACACGTAGGCGAATGGCCGGATCTGCGTCGTTCGATCGTGGATCGGCGTATGGGTCGGGAGTGGGTTTTCGATGCCGATGTCGCTGCGCAGATAACTTCCTGAGAGAAAGTAGCTCAGCTCGCCGGTTGAACCCCGGAGCATCGCGCTCGGCTCGAACCAGCCGTAGGTGCCGCCGTAAGCGCCGATCTCGCCGCCATTTTCGAGCAGGCCAGACTGAGTCTTGAAATTGATTACGCCGGCGGTGCGGTAGCCATACTGCGCCGGCAGCGTGCCCGTGATGAGCTGGATCGAGCTCGCGATCCGCGGATCGAACGTGGTGCCAAAGCCGCTGATCGCTTCAGGCACGATGACGCCGTTCAGTCGGTACTGCAGGTTCGCATGCTCGTTGCGGATGTGGATCGTGCCGTAACTGTCCTGAGTGACTCCGGGCGCTTGCAGCAACGACTTGTTGAGCGAGAGGTTCGTACCGCCCGGCTGCTTCTCCAGCGCTTCGCGATTGAAGGTATACTGACTGGCGCCCAGCGAGGGAGTGATCGCATCGCGAGCAACGTCGAGGCGGCGGCCCGTAATGACGATGTCGCCGCCCGTCGGCTTGGGCTTCGCTTGAGCCGGGTCGGAGGGCTGCGAATTTCCGAACTTATCGGCGCTCGGAGCCGCCTGCTGCGCGGCGGCCGGCACCAATGGGAGCGTTGCCGCAAGAGCGGCATAGGAAATCATTCTCAATGTCACGGAAGCATAAATCTCGGTTGAGTCCCGGCTGCTCTTAAGCGGATGATATATTATCGCAAGCCAGAACAAGACCAGTTGCGGTTCATTTTCGACGAGCGGAAGTTTGCCGAGCGCGACGGCCCTCGGCTACGGCTGGCCTGTGGGAGCACACGCGCACCATCACGGTCATCACGATCACGGCCACGATCTCAGCCGCGCGTTTGCAATCGGAATCGCGCTCAACGTCGGCTTTGTCGTCATCGAGGCGATCTTTGGTTTCTACGCGAACTCGATGGCGCTGCTCTCCGACGCCGGGCACAATCTCTCTGACGTGCTCGGCCTGCTCGTCGCCTGGGGCGGAGGCACGCTGGCTCGCCGAGCCTCTTCGCCGAGATTCACATACGGCCTGAAGAAAGCCTCGATCCTCGCCGCGCTCGCCAACGGCTTGTTCCTAATGATCGCAGTGGGCGCGATCGGTGCCGAGGCAATTCGGCGGTTGTTCCACCCCTCGGCGACCGAGGGCGGCGTGGTGATGATCGTCGCGGCGATCGGGATCGTCGTGAATGGCCTCACTGCCATGCTGTTCGCCAGGGGGCAGCACGACCTCAACGTCCGCGGTGCCTTCCTGCACATGGCGGCAGACGCCGCGGTCTCGGCGGCTGTCGTCTTCTCGGGTCTCGTGATCGTCTGGACGGGCCAACAATGGGTCGACCCGGTGATGAGTCTCGCCGTGGCAGTCGTCATCCTGTGGGGCAGTATCGATCTGCTGAAGGAATCCGTCTGGATGTCGCTTGCGGGCGTTCCGGCCGGGATCGATGTCGATCAGGTCGAGCTGGCGCTGTCGGATCTCGACGGCGTCGAGGCCGTGCACGATCTTCATATCTGGCCGCTGAGCACGACCGAAACGGCGCTGACGGCGCATATCGTCACGCCGGTCGCCGATTATCCTGACGAACTGCTGAACTCAGGCGCGTGCCGTGTTGCACAGGTTCCGCATCGAACATTGCACCATCCAGGTCGAACGTCACCATCCTCCCGACCACAAAGACTGCTGAAACAATGAACGTCACTCATCTCGAATGCTCGCTGACCGGCGAGCGCTACGAAGCCGGTCGCGTCCACAATCTGAGCAAGGCGGGCAAGCCGCTGATCGTTCGGTACGACATGGATTCCGCGCGGCGGTCGATGACGCGGGAAAGCATCGCCTCACGCGCGCCGGGAATGTGGAAATGGCGCGAGCTGCTCCCGAACGACGGGGCCCCAGTCAGCTTGGGCGAGCCGGAAACGCCGATCGTTGCCTTGCCGATTACTGCCGCTCGTGAAGGTGCTTCCAATCTCCTGGTGAAGGACGAGGGGCGGCTTCCAACCGGATCGTTCAAGGCGCGCGGTCTTGCGATGGCAGTGACGATGGCAAAGCAGTTCGGGATCGAGCGGATCGCCATGCCGACCAACGGCAACGCCGGCGCGGCGTTAGCGGCATATGGCGCGCGGGCGGGGATCGAGACGGTCGTGATCTGTCCGTCGGAGACGCCGCTCATCAACGTCACGGAAACGGCCGCCTACGGCGCGCGGGTCTATGTCGCGGACGGGCAAATCGACGAGTGCGGCGCGCTGGTCGGCAAGGGCGCGGCGCTGGGGCTCTGGTTCGATTGCTCGACCCTGAAAGAGCCGTACCGCCTGGAGGGCAAGAAGGTGATGGGTTTCGAGCTGGTAGAGCAGCTCGACTGGGAGGTGCCCGACGCGATTTTCTATCCTACCGGTGGCGGAACTGGCCTCATCGGCATGTGGAAGGCGTTCGACGAGCTTGAGGCGGTCGGGCTCATCGGCTCCAAGCGGCCGCGCATGTATGCTGTGCAGGCCGAAGGTTGCGCTCCGATGGTGCGTGCCTTTCAGGAGGGCGAGGAGTTCGCCGAGCGATGGGACAATCCGGCGACGGTCGCGACGGGAATTCGCGTGCCCAAGGCCGTCGGGGATTTCCTGATTCTGCGCGCCGTGCGCGAAAGTGGGGGAGCCGCGATCGCCGTCTCTGAAGCTGCGATCCTGCAGGCGGTCGAAGACGCCGCGCACGACGACGGTTTCCTATTCTGTCCCGAAGGCGGTGCTGTCATGGCCGGCTGGAGCAAGGCGCTGACGGAGGGCCTCGTCGGCAAGCAAGAGCGGGTGCTGCTGTTCAACTGCGCGAACGGAAACAAATATCCGCTGCCTGACCGGTCCACGCGGCTGACGCTCGCCGATGCAGATCCGGGCGCGCTCTAGGGCCCATAAACGAGTAAACCCCGGCAACCGAAGCTGCCGGGGTTCCATGCTTCGTTTCTCTTTCGAGATCGGAAGCACAAGACAACAATACATGAGCCGAACGGTTGTTCCAGCGGATTCTCGTCGGCTGTACGACAAAACTGTGAGCGATTCGGTGGATAAACCTGTGGGACCCGCATTCGACCGGGCGCGACTCTGCAAAAAGATCCCGCCAGGCGAACGTATTCGCCTGGCGGGGCTCCCGTGCTTCCGATCCAGTGATCGCGCCTCAACAGGGCAAAGGTGGGGGACTGAAGCCCGCGCCCCCGCGCCGGAGCCCGCAATCGGTAGTTCCGAAGCAGCGGATCATAGAACGCTTTGCGTCCTCGGGTGTTCCTACGGCTGATGGGGAAGAAGCGGCGCTTGCGCATCGCGAGCTACAACATCAACGGGATCAACTCACGGCTCCACGTGCTGACGCGTTGGCTGCAGGAGTTTGAGCCTGACGTGGTTGGGCTTCAGGAGCTCAAGTGCACTAACGAGGCTTTCCCGCGGGGGCCGATCGAGGCACTTGGCTACTCTGCCATCTGGCATGGGCAGCGCAGCTGGAACGGAGTTGCCCTGCTGAGTTGCGTCGGCGAGCCGGTGGAAACGCGACGCGCGCTGCCGAACGATCCAAACCTGGATCAGAGCCGCTACATCGAGGCCGCGATCTGCGGCATCCTCGTCGGCAATATGTATGCGCCGAACGGTAATCCCTGGCCCGGACGGAAGTTCGATTACAAGCTGACATGGATGGACCGGCTGTACGATCATGCAAAAGACCTGCTCCATAGCGGCGTGCCGACGCTGCTGATCGGCGATTACAACGTGATCCCGACCGACCTGGACGTTTACAAGCCGGAGCGATGGGCAAAAGACGCGCTGTTCGCGCCACAAGCGAGGGCGAAGTTTGCCGAGCTCGTCGGGCAGGGCTGGGCCGATGCGATCCGGTACCTCCATCCGGACGAGCGCATCTACACGTTCTGGCATTATTGGCGGAACTCGTTCCAGCGCGATGCCGGCATCCGCATCGACCATTCGCTGTTAAGTCCCAGCCTCGCCAAGAGCCTCAAGGCCGCTGGCGTGGACCGCACGCCTCGCGCGTGGGAAAAGACCAGCGACCACGCACCGATTTGGGTCGAGTTGGAAGTTTGAACTGCAAGTGTTGAAGCCGAAGGAGCGATTCGATGTGTGACAGCGACAATCATCAAGGTTTCATCGTCGACACCAGCTTCACTCGGCGATCGGTCGTCCTGACGCTCTCCTCAGTGGCAGCAGTCGCTGGCCTGCCGACAGCAGCGTTTGCAGCCAACGTAGTCGAGACGGACGTGATGGTGCCGACGCCCGATGGCTCTGCCGATGCGGCGCTGTTTCATCCGGCGGGTTCGGGATCCTGGCCCGCGGTGCTGATGTGGCCGGACATCCTGGGATTGCGGCCCGTGTTCCGGGACATGGGTCGTCGGCTCGCGGCGGAAGGTTACACGGTGCTCGTTCCGAACCCGTTCTACCGGACGAAGCGCGCGCCGGTGGTCACCGGGCCGTTCGATTTCAACGATCCCAAACAGGTCCAGCCTCTTCTCGCCCTGAAGGCGTCAATGACGGACGCAGCGATCGATAGGGACGCGGCGGCGTACCTCGCCTTTCTCGACAAGCAGAAAGCGACCAACAAAGGCAAGCCCGCGGGCGTGCAGGGCTATTGCTTCAGCGGCCCGTTCGCGTTCCGCACCGGAGCCGCTCGCTCGGACCGCGTCCGCGCCGTTGCAACCTTTCACGGCGGCGGTCTCGTGACCAAGGACGCCAACAGCCCGCACCTCCTCATTCCCAAGACGAAGGCGAATTTCGTCGTCGCAATCGCGCGCAACGACGATCAGAAGCAGCCCGAGGCCAAGGACGTGCTCAAGAAGGCTTTCGCCGAGGCGAAGCGCCCGGCCATCGTCGAGGTCTATCCGGCCGATCACGGCTGGTGCGTGCCGGGTAGCCAGCCGTACGACCATGCTGCGGCGGAGAAGGCGTGGGCCGAGCTTCTGAAGCTCTATCGCGCCAACCTCGTGTGAGTGGTGCCGGATGCAGGGTTCATCAGATTGGCCTTATGTAGCTGTAAAATAAAGGTGAATGCGTTTCTCCGGCGGTAACATACCCCCCGGCATACCCCCGGATCATGCGTTATTTGCTGCTGCCCGAGCGGTGTCCGCTTTTCCACGCCGCCAGGTCAGTTTCGCGCCAGCGCACCGCATGGCCGCCCAGGTCGAGCGGCCGTGGGAAAGTGCCCTGCTCGATACGTCGGTAGATCGTCGACCGGCTCAGCCCGGACGCTTTCTCCACTTCGGAGCGGCGAAAGTATCTGTCGATAATCATGGTTTGCCTTTCAATCTCTGGACACCCGCAGTCCTACTTGACTGCGTGCTTGTTCTTCACCGATCCCGCGAGTTCCCGCATCTGCCTGCTGTTGTCAGGGGCGAAGTTACAACAAGAAGGGGCGCTTTTTCTGCTCGACGACTACTGGAACGACTTTAAAGGTGCGAACGGAGTTCACCCTTCAAGTGGGCCACGGCGAGCGACCGCTTCCATCCTGAACCACTATAGGCTTCATGCGTAACTGCTTCGCTGCACCAGTTCGCGAGAATTTCGGTTGCGGCGGCCGAGAATCCGGAGATCAATGGCGTGAGTTCATTCAAGACCCCGAGCTTTCAGGACAGGATAGGCAGCGCTGCCGCGGCGAAGAAGAAAGCGCTGGAGCAACTCCGTTCGAGGCCGCCCATCGACGAGAAGGTCGCAGCCGAAAGGCAGGCGAAGAATTTCGAACGGGAAGCGAAAGCTCGTGACAAGGCCGCCGCGAAGAAGGCGAAGCATCAAGCCTTGATGGACACGAAGGCGGCGAAGGCTGCCACTGCGGCTCCCCCAACAGAGGCCGAACGCAAAGCCGCCCGCGACGCGCGCTACGCCGCACGAAAGGCGCGGAGATAGCGCTCCTGCACTCTGGCGGAACGAGCTCCTCGAGACCCTTCTACGTGACTGAAATCGAATGACGGGCTCTCCTCTCTGAACGCAGAGGGGAAGAAGGTGACTAAAAAGTGATACGAAAAGCGCCCGGGCAAGGCGCGGGGCCAAGCGCCGCGCGAGAGGTGACCATGTCTGCAATTGGCCGCAAACGGACCGTCCGCTTATGGCAGCTTTCGACCCATTCCTGCCATTAGCTGAGTGTCAGCTTTCGACCCAAAGCTGACATTGGCGGCGACGCGGGCATTGGCTTAATTCGCGTCCGCGCGGTCCTTACCTTCGACGGAACAGCCAGCACCGTGCTCGTTTCGTGGGGGCCCGCTGAGGGCAGTGGGGACAATGGCAGAATCCGAACATCCGTCGAGCACGGCCAGCAAATTTGAGCTGCTGGTTCAAAGCGTTACCGACTACGCCATCTTATATGCTCGACCCGCAAGGACGCGTGACGAGCTGGAACGCCGGCGCGCGTCGGTTCAAGGGCTACGAGGCCGACGAGATCATCGGCCAGCACTTCTCCCGCTTCTACACGCCCGAGGAGCGCGCAGCAGCAGATCCCGCAGGATCGCGCTGGAAACAGCCGAACGCGAGGGCCGCTTCGAGAACGAAGGCTGGCGGGTGCGCAAGGACGGCAGCCGCTTCTGGGCCAACGTCGTGATCGACCCGATCCGCGACCCGACGGGCCAGCTCGTCGGCTTCGCCAAGGTCACGCGCGATCTCACCGACCGCAGAGCCGCGGAAGCAAGAGCTTCGCGCGAGCGAGGAGCGGTTCCGGCTGCTGGTCCAGAGCGTCACCGACTACGCCATCTACATGCTCGACCCCGAGGGGCGAGTGAGCAGCTGGAATGCCGGCGCCGAGCGCTTCAAGGGCTATTCGCGCGGACGAGATCATGGGCGAGCACTTCTCGCGCTTCTACACCGAGGAGGACCGAGAAGCCGGCGATCCCGCGGCATCGCTCTCGAGACTGCGCGAAACGAAGGGCGCTTCGAAGCTGAAGGCTGGCGGGTACGCAAGGACGGGTCGCGCTTCTGGGCGAGCGTCATCATCGACCCGATCCGCAACGACGACGGGCGAGCTGATCGGCTTCGCCAAAGTCACGCGTGATCTGACCGAGAAGCGCGCGATCGAAGAGCAGCTTCGGCAGTCGCAGAAGATGGAGGCGGTCGGTCAGCTGACCGGCGGCCTCGCGCACGACTTCAACAATCTGCTGACCGGCATCAGCGGCAGTCTGGAGATGATGCAGATCGCGGATGGCGCAGGGCCGCACCGCCGAATTCGACCGCTATCTCATGGCCGCGCAGGGCGCCGTGAAACGCGCGGCTGCGCTCACGCACCGCCTGCTCGCCTTCTCCAGGCGCCAAACTCTCGATCCGAAGCCGACCAACGTCAATCGCCTTCTGAGCGGCCTCGAAGAACTTGTGCGACGCACAGTCGGCCCGAGCATCGAGGTCGAGGTGGTCGGAGCCAGCGGCCTGTGGCCGACGCTGGTCGATCCGAACCAACTCGAAAACGCCGTTCTGAACCTCTGCATCAACGCTCGCGACGCGATGCCGGATGGCGGCAAGCTCACGATCGAGACGCGCGAACAAGTGGCTAGATGACCGCGCGGCGCGCAAGCCATGACCTGCCGTCGGCCAATATGTCTCGGTCTGCGTCACCGACACGGGCACCGGCATGACACCGGACGTGATCGCCAAGGCATTCGATCCGTTCTTCACGACGAAGCCGATCGGTGAGGGCACCGGGCTTGGGCTATCGATGGTCTATGGTTTCGCGCGACAGTCGGGCGGCCAGGTCAGGATCTATTCGGAACTCGGCCAAGGCACCACGATGTGCCTGTACCTGCCCCGCCACGCCGAGGACGATGTCGCTCGACGGAGGAGATCGAGCTCCGACCGGATGTGGATGCCGCCGGCGGGGGAGAGGTCGTGCTCGTCATAGATGATGACCCCACCATCCGGATGCTCGTCGGGGAGGTGCTGGCAGAGTCTCGGCTATGCGGTTATCGAAGCGCCGGACGGCCCAGCCGGCCTGAAGGTGCTCGAATTCGAATGCGCAGAATAGACCTGCTGATCACCGATGTAGGACTGCCCGGAGGCATGAACGGCAGGCAAGTGGCCGACGCGGCCCGGGTCAGCAGGCCCGACCTCAAGGTACTGTTTATAACGGGCTACGCCGAGAACGCGGTAATCGGGCAAACGCCGCCTCGAGAACGGCATGTTTGTGATGACGAAGCCGTTCCAGATGGACATGCTTGCCCACCGCATACGAGAGATAATCGAGCTTTAGCGAGAGCGTCTGCTTTCGACCCAAAGTTGCCGCGACAACTTTCGACCCATTGCGGACACTCGGCGCTTAGCGCGCCGACCGCGGGTCAATGTAAATCGTGACAGGGTAAGACGCTTCGGCCTCAAGCTTGCGGATGTCTTCGTCGAGTTCGTCGGCTGTCCGTGTCACGAGTTCGATCACGCGCGGGTCGTGCGCCATCGTTGCGACCTTGCGCATGTACG
Organism: uncultured Alphaproteobacteria bacterium; assembly: GCA_963754245.1. Taxonomy (GTDB): domain Bacteria; phylum Pseudomonadota; class Alphaproteobacteria; order Sphingomonadales; family Sphingomonadaceae; genus Sphingomicrobium. Next base: position 1,817 of record CAVWET010000009.1, on the reverse strand, counting down.
AACGGTGCTTCATCGATCCACATAAGCAGCATCCATGCGTGCCCAACTATGTCGGCTACTCGACGTTCCGCATTAAAGTATGTGAGGCTTCGCGGCGCGCAGATGCTTGGCGAGCCTAGGCGTCAGCTTTCCACTCAATCCTGCCGTCTGGGTTCGACGAAAAGCATCCGGGCGCTTGCATTCGACCGGTACCATCGGTGGTAGCCCCTCCCGTCCGCCGTTCGATTTGTTCAAAGAGCAGAGACGATGTCCGTACGGCGACAGCCTAAAAACGAAAGAAGCCCGCCTGGTACGCAGACGAGCTCTTGCACTAAGCATCCTTACTGAACGCTGTTCGCTACAACGTCACTACATTCGTGGTGTTCCTACGGCTGTTTGGTGAGGAACGAACGGAGCGATACTCAAGCATTCGGTCGATGGCGGCTCCGAGCTATTTCGTCTTCGATCTGCAACAGCCGTTTATGCATGGAATTCGTTGATCAGCATCCGGCCTCTGCGCCTCAGCAGCCAAGCTGATTTGGATATGCAGATGGTCGCGCTCATCCATTAAAGCTTCGAGCTTCGGCCCGAGTGACGTCGGCTTTTAAATCAATGCTGCCCCTGCTAACACCTCTACCGCAATGTTGGCGTAGAGGATGTCAGGTTTCCATCCAAAGCTCGACTCCAGCGAAGCCAATACGGGCAAAGCCTATTCCGGTCGCTTTACCGGATCGAGATCGGGACGAGCCTAGGCGGCTAATGTCGGCTTTCCACCCATTGCAGAGATGACGCGCGGATTCCGGAAAACTGCTAGTCTTCGCGCTGAATGGATAGCTTCTCCTACCTCTCAGTCTTCATCTCGCTCATCCTGGGCCTCGGAGTTACGCACCTTCTCACCGGCGCTGCGACGCTGATCCGATCGAGACAACGCGATTAGGCTCTGGTGGCCAACGCCGCTGTGGATGGCCACGACCTTCCTGATCCAGGTTCAGCCCTGGTGGGCGCTGTTCACGTTGCGCACGACTCGAACAACGGAGCTTCACCGCGTTCTTGATCGTGCTGCTTCAGCCAGTGGCCATCTTCATGATGGCCGCGTTGATTGTACCGCGCACACCTCGCCGGCAAGCACCGACCGATCTCAAGGACGAATATTCCGCGAATTTCGCTGGTTCTTTTGCGGCGCTGCTCCTCGCTCTTATCGCCTCGCTTGCCAGAGAATCTCGTCTTTGACGGGTGGCCCTTCCCGAAGCCACCGCAATCTCACCGCTCACATTCATCTTTATTGGCATCTCGATCGCGGCGTTCGTGTCTCGAGTCGGCACGCGTCCATCTGATATTGGCACTGGCCGGACTGACGCTGCTCACCCCGGCTACCTCTGCGCTGCTCTTTACGACACTTTCCTAATGGCAGCTTTCCACCCATTCCAGCCATTAACATTAAGCGTATTGATTGGCCATGAGCGCCACCCCGAGCCCTGGAACGAAGACACCGCACGCGAGACGCCACATGCTCTAAGACTATCACGAGCGAGCCGTTGCGCTAGCGATCGGTCCGCCGGCGAAATGTTAGGCACAGCGACCATAGAGCGCGTTCTACCGTCTGCGACGCGACCGGGAGTGTGTGTGAGTGCCAAGCGTATTGTAGCGGTAGGTCTGCTCACCGAGGAGGACGTGAAGCTACTCGGCCCCACGTTCGACCGACTTTGGCCGGTTGATGAGACGCCGTGCTTCAGTCAGCTGCTGCAAGCGATTGACGATGCCGACCGGGACATATGGCATGAGAGAGACGCGTTGCGGAGCAGCAACACGGAAACAAGTTAACTCCGCGGATCGCGTCT
>CAVWET010000008.1:0-206873 GCA_963754245.1 uncultured Alphaproteobacteria bacterium | reverse complement strand
TCGCATGGTCACGCAGATGCGCGATATTATCCTTGCTGCCGGTGAAGAGATTGTCGACGCACAGGACCTCGTGGCCCTTCTCCAGAAGGCGGTCGATCAGATGCGATCCGAGGAAACCTGCACCGCCGGTGACCATCACGCGTCTGCGCGAACTATAGTTGCGGGCCAAGTTAGCTCCCCTTCTCACGCAAAACAGCCGTTATGAGTTGGCCGAGATTGACCGCGAAATCCAGCGCAGTCGCAAAATCGACCTATTGTGGGACGCGCCGCTCGCGCAGCGAGCAACACCTTGTGGCGCAGGCATCGCCGAGTCCATCATGTGGGCGCCATGGATCGTCACTGAGGCGTCTGTTTTTGTCGTTTCGAAGTTGCGCATCTCGGCGGCCAGTAGCCGCACTGCTATGAAGCGGCACATGTCTTGATGATGAGCCGCCGTTTGTGGTCCGCTTCGATGGTCGCTGCAGTTCCTAGAGAGCATTCTAGATGGTGGACGTGACAGACAACGCCGTGGACCGCGAGAGGCGGCAAATCCCGCGTATAATCCACCAGGTCTTTATCGGCGGGAAACTGACGCCCGAGTTGCAGGCCAACGTGGACGCTCTGAAAGCCCGAAACCCGGGCTGGGAGCATCGCCTTTACGATGACGAACGCGCCGAGCGGCTGATCCGGGACGTTTACGGGGACGAGATGCTTGCGATCTACCACAAGATCTCTCCCGATTATCTGGCGGCCCGCGTCGATCTTCTGTGCAACCTCATCATCCATGTTGCGGGTGGCGTTTACCTCGATATCAAGAGCACGTTCGACCGACCTTTGGATGAGATCGTCAAGGACGACGACAGCTATATCTTGGCGCAATGGCACAATGGGCCGGGAGAGCAAAACGAAGGCTGGGGCCTGCACCGGGATCTCGCTCATATTCCGGGCGGCGAGTATATGAAGCACTTCATCATCGCCGAGCCGCATCATCCCTACAGCGCGTCGATCATCCGCAAGATCATCGACAATGTTAAGAATTATAGGCCTTGGAGCGCGGTCGGCCGCACCGGAACCCTGCGAACAACGGGGCCGATCGCTTATACCCTCGGCATTCATCCGATCCGCGATCAGCACCCTCACCGGTTTGCGACTGAGGAAGAGTTGAGCGCGGTGTACAGTATCGGCGAGGGTTACGATCATTACGCCGTGTTCAAAGAGCACTACGCGACGAAGATCAGCCCTGTGATCACCCTTTCGAAAGCCGGTACCATGTTCAGCCGGATCTTCGTCGCCCTTCGGATCGTCAAGCACGCGATCATTAAGCCGACTGCTGATCCCCCGCTGGAGGTTGGCGCTCGGTAGGGTCTTGCTAACCATTTTCCGCAATAGAATTCGGGAATGATCGAGAAGCTCGCGATTGGGGGGACTATCATCGCCGGAGTGGCCATTGGGCTGCTTTGGCCAGCGGCGCCGGGGCCGTCGCACTCTGGTGCTGACACGGAGATGGTCATCGCGCGCAGCTCGGATCATCACTATTATGCCGACGCAAAGGTCAACGGGCGCCCGATCCACTTCATGATCGATACGGGCGCCGGCGAGACTGCACTGACCGAAGTGGATGCCCAGCAACTCGGCTTCGTGGTCGACCCGAACAAATACGAAGTGATCGGCGACGGAGCCTCAGGGATGGTCCGGGGCCAGTACGTCCAGCTCAAAAGCATCGACGTCGGCGGCATACGGCAGAGTGACGCCAAGGCCGTCATCGTGGCCGGAGCAACCGTGTCGCTCCTTGGCCAGCCGTTCCTCGAAAAGGTCGACGAGATCGTGATTCGCAATGGCGAGATGCGCCTGAAAACCGACGGCCGCTCCTAGACGGGCTTCTGAACGACGACCCGCTGCATGTCGCGGGCATTCAGCTTCATTCGAACGCGGTGAAATCCCAGCGCGTGCGACAGTTTCATCAGCCCCTTGATGATAGCGTCGCTCTTAGTCATTACGCCCACGTTGTAGGCGAGCTTGTCCAGGTTCAACGAACGGCCGACATAACGAACTTGCCGATGCTCGAATCCAGCCATTTCGTAGACCTTACGAAGGGTCTCGGTCGTGAAGAAGTAGATGTGTCCGTCGCAGCTCACGCTCCGCTCCCGGTGCCGCAGAAGCTTGAACATCAGACTGTCATAGCGTGGAGTTTCGATGACGAGATGCCCGCCGGGCTTCAGCACGCGATAGATCGAGCGCAGCGTTCCGAGCGGATCGGGCACATGCTCAATCACATGGATGAAGACCACCACATCGAGTGAGCCGTCCGGAATGCCGGAGTCTTCGAGGATGGACGGAATCGCCTTCAGGCCGTGTTTCTTCTCGATGAATTCGCAGAAGCCGCGGTCCGGCTCGATGCCTATGACGTTCCAGCCATCTTCGCTGAATGCTTTGAGGAGGAACCCCATGCCACAACCGAGCTCGAGGAGCCGGCCGCGTTGCGGGTACAGAGACGCGAGATACTTGCGCGTATCGTTATAGTCCCGAACCTGCGTCCGCTCCTTCTCGAAACGTGACGGGTCATATTCATCCGCGTGCTTCGTTAGGCTTGGATCGTAATTCCGGATGAGATCCTGATCGACAGGACGGATCCGTGGATTGGAATACATGAGCGAGCATCGGCGGCACTTTACGATGCGATTGAGCTGCGCGACGCCCGCTTCGAACAGAGTTTCTGCGTCATCCGCACCGCACACATTGCAGTGCACGAAAGTACTCGCCGCGGCGGCTGAAGTAGAAGAGCGAATGTTCATCGGCTGGCTTAGAGACCCGCGCTTAGATTTGAGCTAAGGATTGTGCTTTAGGCAGGAACTGGACCTTCGATCACGCGATCCGTCAACCGCGGGCCCGCCGATCCAGATGCCGCTACCGTTGCCATCCGGCCACGTCGAGCGAGCATGTAAACCGCCGCGACCATGCCTACAGATATGGCGAAGAAGTCATGATTGGTATGCAGCATGAAAATCCATTCGTAATTCGCGTGCACGGCGACGATGACCATCGTCACGGCGATGCCGGCGGCCAACTCACCCCCGAAGCCGTTAGGTACCCGCCGCATGGCTCGCACAGCAACAATGAAGCATGAGAGAAAAAGCCAGATAAGTGCAGCCAAGCCAAGCCAACCCATTTCCGTCGTGACCAGATAATAGAGGTTGTGCACTGGAGCGCCGCGATTCCCTGTATTCCATGGCACGCCCGCTCTTTCCGAATACCCTCCAATATTGGCTACGAGCACGTACCGGTTCGGGCCCACACCGAGCGGGAAGTCGGCGATCATCAAGCTAGCAGCCGCCTTCATGTTGTCGCGGACCTCGGTGCTGTTCTCGCGCTGCTCCGCCGTACGGCGCTGTAGCGATGAGTACAGAATCGGAGATACCGCCAGCAGAGCGATCAACGCACCTCCGGCTACCGCCATCTTCCGAGAATTGATCTGGTGCATGCTCGAGAACAGAAGCGTCAGGACCATCCCGAGGAGCATGAGGCCGATTGTCGCGCGCGACGCGCCAGCGAACGCGATCAAGACCCCCGAGACGACGGCCAGAAGCATCCTCTTGGGATAGTAGCCGCCCATAAGCGCGGCGAGTGCAGGATAGACGACGAAGTGCGTCGCGAACCCTAGATTATTCTGGTGCCCGAACCAGCCTCCCGCCTGCGTCTGCCCGGTAGCCGCGATGTCCCAGGAAACTATGATTGCCTGGATTGCAATTCCGGTGACCAAGCCAGTCATTAGTCCGAGCGCCGTGTCTTTGTTGGTCATGCAAGCGCGGGTTACCGCGAGATAGACCACTACGGTCTTGAGAATCTGCCAGCCTGTGAAGAACGACTCCATGTGCATGCCGGTCGAGATCGTGGAAACGGCGTAGGCGACGGCAACGAACCCGAAGGCAATCTTCAATATTGCAGGAGACTTCGCAGGCTTGCTGGCGAGCAAGATCGCGATCGCGAATGCGTCCGTCGTCGAGATCTCGATCCCCTGGACAGGCCCTGCCCAGCCTGCCCACGAGATCGGGGCAGAGGTCAGGTGAAACCGTGCCTCAAGAAAGGGCATCATCGCCAGCCCGAACGCCGCATGAGGCAACAGGCGAGGATTGCGCCTCAGCTGAACGGTCAGCAGAACCGACAGAACCAGCAGACCAACGAGGTAAATCCACTTCATGAACCATTCTGCCTTGTGCTGCGGCGACCTTGGCTAGCGCTCATCATAACTCTGAGGTGTTGACGGAGTAAGGACAAATGATGGCGGCTGACCGGGCGCCTGCGCTACGTTCTCAGGGCCAATTCTGCACCCAAGTTCATGGACCTCCGTGGAGTTCTTGGAAGAAGTCCGCATACTGCCTGGCCACTAAATTCCAGCCGAACCTCTGCGCCCGCTCACCCGCTGATGCCCGCGCTCCCGCCTTAAGCGCTTCGCTTATCGACGCCGTTAAATCCTCTGCCGTCTCGGCGAAAAATCCAACATCCCCGATGATCCAGCGTGTTCTAGGCATGTCGTACGCGATGATCGGCAATCCGCTCGCGAGAGCCTCAACAAACACGTTCCCGAAAAATTCGTCGTCGACAGATGCATGAAAGCGTCGGCGCTCCGGTACAGCGCGGGCATTTCCGCAGCTGGCAAGGTGATCTGCTGAAAACGGCCGGGCAAGAGCTCTGCGGCAAGCTTGTGGATCTCATCGCGGACCGGCCCGTCGCCCGCGACGACGAGGTTGGCACCTGGCACCTTCGCCACGGCTTCCACGCCCTCCGCGACTTTCTTGCTCGGAATCAGCGCGCTGACCATCAAGACGATCGGCCCTCTTTGCCGGCAGGCCGAGCCTTTCACGTTCGGACGGTCCCGGGTGAAATCGGTCCAGGTCAACGCCATTCGGAATGAGCGCGCAGCGATAGCGGTCCGCGTTCCGCTCGAAATAATCGGGGTTGGTACAGACGAGCCCGTCACAGTCGAAAAAGCGAAATTCGGCTTTGTTGGAGAAGGCGGGCCAGTCACCGTTCTGCGTGACGAACACGTTTTGCGGGCGGTGCCCTCCTAAAACCGGCCGACGCAACGCCCACTGCGTCCATGGGAACGCGCACGTTACCGTGATATCGTAGTCGCTCGGACGATATTTCGCGAGGAGCCCCGGTACGAACGTCGCTTCTTCCCAGCCCGTGTCATTGCGAAGCGTGGGAACGCTCGGCCACCGCTCGAACTTGTTGCGTGAGACTGCCGGCGCCTGGATGTATCGATATGGTTCGCCGGGCCGCGGCGGGCCCGACCCGATCAGCGTCACCTCATTGCCGAGCTTCACCAGCTCTCGGGCGACGGAGATGAAAGCGACCTCTGCCCCCCGGTCAACGCGGTGAAGGCCCGCAAGAGCAAATAATATTCTCACTTGATCGATGCTACTGCGGCTGTCCATTGTGGGTCTAGGCGCTTCTAGGGACCGCGCGCTCCGCCGGCGTCCCCGCGTGAGACAGAGGGCGGAGGGGGGATTTCAGGGAACATGGTCTTGGGCGTGCCAAAGTCCATGCTCGTGCGGCTCGGCTGGGTCGCCCTCACCTTTGGAGCTGTGCAGTTCCTGCGCCTCCTGAACAACGTCATCCTGACGCGGCTACTCGAGCCTTCCGTGTTCGGCCTGATGTCCCTCGTGGTCGCCATCCGTGTAGGCATGGAGCTCGTGTCGGACCTCGGCGTAACTCAAAACATCGTCAGCAATCCGCGGGGGCACGAGCCGAAGTTCTACGATACGGCGTGGACGCTGCACGCAACGCGGAACCTCGTGCTTGCGGCGTTGTGTTTTGCCCTCGCCACTCCGTTTGCGAACTTCTTCGGCCATCCGGAATTGGCGATCATCCTTCCGGTAGCGAGCCTCTTCTTCGTCTTTTCCGGCTTCGGATCGACGACCGGCGCAGTGCTCCACAAGCAGCTCCAGGTCCGTCGGCTGGGGATGTTCGAAATTGCGCTCGCCGGGGTAACGATCGTCGCGCAAGTCGGAGCAGCTCTCGTGTTCCGCAATGTGTGGGCGGTCGTAGTCGGGATGATGATCACGTCCGCGTTGACGCTGATCCTGTCCTACCTCTTCATTCCCGGTACCCGGCATCGTTTCATGGTCGACCCGCAGAGTGCGCGGGAGCTTCTGCACTTCGGCAAATGGGTGTTCTTCTCTTCGATCGTCTACTTCTTCGCGATGAACTTCGATCGCCTCTACTTTGCCAAGCAGATCAGCCTGGCGGAGCTCGGCGTTTACGGGATCGCACGGAATCTCGCGGAAACGATCAGCCAGCTCGTCACGCGGGCCAGTGGGTTCGTGCTCTATCCGACCGTCGCGGCTGCCGGCCTCGAAGCCGCGGAGCTCCGGCGCAAGTTGCTTCGTGGCCGGCGCACCTTGCTCCTCGGAGCCGCGGTCGGACTCGGAGCATTCATGGCCTTCTCCGATGTCATCGTCGGCTTGCTTTACGACCCGCGCTACGGGCAAGCCGGGGTGATCCTTCCGATCCTGTGCGTCGGCGTATGGTTCGGGATCCTGACGTCAACGAACAATTCAATCCTGATGGGCTTGGCGCGACCAGCCTATCCTGCGATCTCCAATGCGGCCAAGCTCATCACCTATGTCGTGGGAGCGCCGCTCGCCTTCCATTTCTACGGGTTCATGGCCGCTATTGCCGTCATCGCTGCCGGCGAGATCGTGAAATACGTCACACTATGGGGGCTCAGCCACAAAGAGCATTTGCGCTTCGGCCGCGACGACCTCGCACTGACACTTGCGTTCGCGGGAAGCGCCCTCGCCATTCGTGAAATCCTGCGATTGCTCGGGCTCACCGGAGCAACGCACCCAATTCACCTTCGCGCGCTCGCCGGGAGCTCTCGGCCTGTGAGCCCCGATAGCACGCCTCGACGGTCGGGTTCGTCGTGATCGGCCGCAACGAAGGCACGCGCCTCGAGCCCAGCCTGAAGTCCGTCCTGTTGATCTCGAATCGGGTCATCTATTCCGAACTCTGCGTCGACGGACGGAAGCCCCGAGCTTGCTGCGAAGCTCGGGGCTATCGTCGTCACTCTTCCGTCAGATGGGCAGCTCAGTGCCGCTCGCGGGCGCAATGCCGGTTACGCCGAGCTGAAGAAGCGATTTCCCGAATGCGATGCCGTGCAATTCCTCGATGGCGATTGCATCCTGCAGCCTGGCTGGATCGATGCGGCTCTCGCATTCCTGCGCGAGCATCCAAACGTAGCGGTGGTCTGCGGGCGGCGCTTCGAAGCGCTATCCGAACGCTTCGATCTATAACGCTCTCTGCGATGCAGGAATGGAATACGCCGATCGGCGAAGCGAAAGAGTGCGGCGGCGACGCTCTGATGCGAGCTGAGGCCTTCGATCAGGTAGGCGGCTATCGGCCGACCCTTCGCGCGGGCGAGGAGCCGGAAATGACGGCACGCATGCGCGCGGCGGGTTGGAAGATCTGGCGTATCGATGCGCCGATGACGGAACACGACGCGAAGATCCTGACGCTTCGCCAATGGTGGCAGCGCACCCAGCGTGGCGGTTATGGATACGCTCAGGCATGGCAGGCTAACTAAGGGTCTTCCGGAGCGCCTCTATGCACGCAATTTGCGGAGCGCCTTCGTTTGGGCAGTGGCGCTCCCTCTGATCGTCATCTCGATCGCGATCGTCGCAGAAGGCGCCGATCGTCCTGCTCGCGATTCCGATCCTTTACGGACTTCAGTTCCTCCGCATCGGAAGCAAAGGGAGTCCCGGCCCCATTCGGTGGACCAGCGCGGGTCTGCTGCTCCTCGCCAAAATTCCCGAAGCACTCGGCGCTGCTCGCTATTTCCTCAGCGGCGGCTCGCGAACCGTTCCCGAGTATAAAGCGCATGGCTGATGCCAAGGTACAGGCCCTTGAGATGCGGTTGGCTTACCTCACCAGCCAATATCCGGCGACCTCGCACACATTCATCAGCCGGGAAGTCGCCGCGGTCCGGGAAGCGGGCGTCTCCGTAGAAACCTTCAGTATCCGGCCGCCTACTCAAAACGAGCTGCAGGATGAAGTGTTGCGGAAGGAAGCCGAGGACACTTTCACCGTTCTTCGAGAGCCGCTGACGAGCTTCCTCGCGGCCCAAATCGCTCTCCTGTCCACCCGGCCCGCCGTTTATTTCCGTACCCTGGGACGAGCATTGAGGCATCGGCCGCCGGGCGTCCGTGGTTTCGCGATGGCGTTCGTCTATTTCGCCGAAGCGCTCGTGCTGGCGCGGGAGTTGAAGCGGCGCAGCATCACCCGGCTCCACAACCACTTTGCCAACGCGGGCGCTATCGTCGGCTATCTCGCTGCTGGTCTGCTCGACATGCCGTGGAGCTTTACGATGCACGGCATTTCCGAAACGGATTACCCGGCCGGGCTGCTCCTCGCGAGGAAGATCGACGGCGGCGGATTTCGTGGCCTGCGTGTCCTACTTTGGGCGGGCGCAGGCGATGCGCCTCGTTTCGCCCGACCATTGGGGCAAGCTGCACGTCGTGCGCTGCGGCCTACCCCTTGCCACCTGCCAAAGCGCTCCGGCAAGCACGGCGGGAAACGCATCATCTGTGTCGGCAGACTTTCCGCGGAAAAGGGTCAGGCGGGCCTGCTCGAAGCCTTCGCCGGCATCGCCGCACGCTCACCCGAGGCAGAATTGGTCCTCGTTGGCGATGGTCCCGAAGCGGAGGATCTGCGCTCAAGGTCTCAACTGCTTGGGATTGCAGGCAAAGTCACGTTCGCGGGCCGCCTTGGAGAGCAAGAGACGCTTGAGCGGATCGCGGCTTCCGACATCCTGGTCTTGCCCAGCTTCATGGAAGGCCTGCCCATCGTCCTCATGGAAGCAATGGCGCTAGGCACGGCCGTGATAGCCAGCCGCGTCGCCGGCATCCCTGAGCTGGTCGAAGATGGCAAGACGGGGCTGCTGTTCACGCCGTCGAAGTGGGACGAACTCGCCGCATGCATGCTGCGCCTGCTGGGAGATGACGAACTCCGGAAGATTCTTGCTCAGAACGGCAAGACGACCGTCGGCGCCGAATTCGACATCAAGAGCTCCGCGAACCAGCTCCGTGCGCTCTTCAGCGGAAGCTGCACCAAATGACGATATTCCCCGGTTTCGATCGGATCAGGATCATCAATCTGCCATCGCGGCCGGACCGTCGGGCGGAGATGCTTCGGGAGCTTCGTCGGGTCGGCCTCGGAGACGATCCGCGCGTTCAATTCGTCGACGGAATCCTCGTGGAAGATAAGGCGCCGTGGCGCGCGCCCGGCGAGAAGGGCGTTTTCTTGGCGCAGCTCGGAATTATCACTGACGCGGCAGCTGCGGGAGAAAGCGTCCTTATCCTAGAGGATGACGTGGATTTCACTCCCGCCGCCGTGAGCTGGGGACGACCGGACGAGTGCGATATCGCTTACGGCGGCTATTTCCCCGCTGATCCGAACGATCTTCAATCGACCGACATCATCGGTGCACATTGCATCGGGTTCAGCGCGCGGGCCGTGCAGGCGCTCGCGCCATTTCTCAGCGACCTCCTGAACCACGAGTCACCACCACCAATCGATGGCGCGTACGTATGGTTCAGACGACAGCGCGAGGGATTTCGCACCGAGTTCGCCGAGCCTGTCGTCGCCGTCCAGCGCCCTTCCCGCTCGGACATCACGCCCGCGCACCGCTTCGACAAGATCGCCGTGCTCAAGGGTCCGATGGCGGGATTGCGAAGACTGAAGCGATTTCTTCAGCGAGGCGATCTCACCTTTGGTTTGCGCGAAGCCATCATCCTGTCGCTGGTCGCGGTCTCAATCACGATCGCCGTCGCTTACCATTACACGGCTAGCGGCCGCTTCTAAGCCATTCCTTAGGCGCACCTCGGCGGACCAGGCCGAGGTATATCGGCAGCTTCCACAGCACGTAAATGGGCAGGCGCAGCAGCGTTGCGCCCGATGCAAAGCGCCTCCCCTCGCGGACCCAGGCCCAGCGCGAGAGCTGCGACCGCGACGAACGCGACAGCAATCTGAACGCAGACGACGGGCCAGCTCAAGCGGTCAATGGAGGCCAAGGCGATGCCAAGCAGGAATGCGAGAGCATTCAGTACGACAAGCAGCGATAGAGGCGGGACAGCCAAATCGAGAGCGCCGAAAACGCCGGGCAGATCGAACTTGAAAAGGCTGCTCACAAAGGCCGGCGGCGCCTGCTTAAATGCGGTAGCGAGGTAGCCGCCTTCCCATCTGCGGCGCTGAATGAGAGTTCCTCCGGCCGTTGCCGGCGGGCTCCAAACGTTCGCGGACTCAACGAACAATGGAGGCGCGGCCTGCTTCGCCAGATGTAAGCCAAGCGCGAGATCCTCGACGATATTCGACCCACCTAGTTCCAGCGGCGTCGAAGATCTCCCAAGGCAGCGCCATACCAGTACCCGTCAGATGCGCCCGATCCGCAAGTCTTTGGAGGCCTCGTTGCCTGACCAAATTCTTTATCAAGAAAGCGAAGTTGGAAATTTGCACCATCGGCGCGGCAGCAAGATCGGGTGCAAGCAAATTGATCGCCTGGCACGCGCGCCGAGAAGAAAAGGCAGCGGAAGATAGGGCCTCCAGGCTGGCGCGGTCGATGCGGCAATCGGCGTCGAGGACCACAACGACATCAGGTGGGTCGGCGCGAAGGAACTCCCGCGCGGCAGCAAGCGCGAAACCTTTTCCCCTCCGTTCGACGTCAGTGCGCACGACCACCTGGGCGCCCGCCGATCGTGCGATTGCCGCCGTGTCGTCGGTGCAATTGTCAGCAACGACCACGACATCGAGCGAGGATTCGCTTCGGCGGCAGTTCGGCGAGAGTTTCGGGCAATAACTGCGGCTTCGTCGTGAGCGGGAATGACGATTGCGACGTGCGGAGAAGGGCCAACGGCCTCTTCCTTGCGAGACGGAGCCAATCCGGCGAACACTTCGACTGCGAAGAAAGCGGTGACGATCGTAATCGGCGCGATGATCGCGAAGATCAGGAGGTCGAATGCGATCATTGTCCCGTCACACCTGTTAGCGCGCGCATCATATGCACTGGACCCGCGATTGCGAAACGGTCCGATTTTGGGTCACGCGTGCCTCAAGCCTCTGGGTCTCAGCTTGCAGCGCTAAAGGCCGCAGTCTAGCCTGTGTTTCAATGGGAAGAGGTGAAGTTCTGATCAGGCGAGGCTTCGCTCTTGCTGCTCGTTAAGACGCCGCCGGCCAGAACGGTCGAGAGCTCTGCGCGTTGGGCGCACGCGGTTCTGCTGCTGGGCGTTGCCGCCATCGTCGCTCCGACGATGTTCGACGTTGCCCGGCTCACTTGGACGACCGAGCAAGGCGGCCATGCTCCGATCATCCTCGCGACGGGCGGCTGGCTCCTGTACCGTGAGGTCAAGGCTTCGCACCTCCGACCGCGTCCCGGAAAGCTGTGGCTTGGCGTTCCCATCTTCGCCGTGTGCCTTATCCTTTATGTGGCGGGACGGATTACCGGAATCCTCGAGATCGAAGGCCTGGCGATGTACGCGACCGTGATCGCGGCAGCCTATCTCGTCGTTGGCGGCGCAACTCTTGCGGGCTGCGTGGTTCCCGATCCTGTATCTCGCAGCCACGCTGCCTCCGCCGGACACGGTCGTCAGCCTGATTACACAGCCGCTTAAGATCGGAATCTCCCAGTCCGCGGTGTCCGCGCTTCATAGCCTCGGGCTATCCGATCGCGAGCTCCGGGGTGACTATCCAAATCGCCAACTACCAACTGCTCGTCGCCGCAGCTTGCGCGGGCCTCAACTCCATCATCACCTTGTCGGCGATCTGCCTGTTCTATGTTTACCTGCGCCACCGCAACGACCTGGTCGCATTCCTGATCGTCGGGGCGCTGATCGTCCCGGTCGCCGTCTTTTCGAACTTCGTCCGCGTGATCGCGCTGGTCCTGATCACATATTATCTGGGTGAAGCTGCGGCCCAGGGGTTCCTTCACGACTTTGCTGGACTGACCCTTTTCCTGGTAGCCTTGGTGACGATTATTGGTCTGGACTCGGTTTTCTCGTCACTACGCTTCAGACGCGCAGCGAAGGCATGAGTGCCGAGTTCCCACCGGACCGGACACGAGCCCTTTCACGGCGCGAGGTCATTACGGGCCTTGCCATGCTCTCCGCCGCGGGAGTTGCCGTTGCCAGGCGTCCCGACAAACGGCTCGACTATCTCGGCGATTTCAAGCTTGAGAAGGTCATTCCTGATCAGATCGGCCCTTGGAAGTTTGTCACCGCCAGCGGGTTAGTCGTCCCCCCTGAGGACCAGCTGGCACTGACGGTGTACAGCCAGTTGCTCACCAGGGTTTACTACGACGGCAAGACGCCGATCTGGCTTTTGATCGCCTACAGCGCCGATCAGACGGGCTTCCTTCAGGTCCACAGGCCCGAATTTTGCTATACGGCCGCGGGCTATACCTTGTCTCAGTTCGAACCGCACAGGATCAACTTGGATTCGGCGAAGTCGATCACGACAAATAGCCTCACGGCAGTCCGCGATGAAGCCAACGAAAAGCTCGTCTACTGGACCCGGATTGGCCATCACGTCCCGCTCAGCTGGGCACAGCAAAAGCTCACCGTGGCGGAAGAAAATCTGCGGGGCTTTGTCCCTGATGCCGCGTTGGTCCGGATCTCTACGCAAGGCTTGGACGAAGTCGCCGCGATGCGCACGATCGACCAATTCACGAGGGCGATGATCGCGGCCGTCCCTCCACCGCTCAGGCGGGTATTCGTCGGTTAGTTGGCTACGCGCGCGGCCAGATTTTGAAGGGCCGCAAATAATAGACGATGAAGAACAAGGTCGCGGCGATCAGCGGGACCGCGATCAGGTGCATTCCCTTGTTCCCCACGTAATTGGCGACGGCACAGCCGACTCCCGCGCCGAGGTAAAGCAGCAGGGAATCGTGTTGCTGCGCCTCCTCTTCCGTGGTCGAGCGCTGCACGAACAGGACGATCAGGCCGGCGAAGATTGCGACCGTGACCCAATCGTAGACAGTTTCCAACAGCTCTCCCCCGCTTCTGGTACGGCAGTATGTGCCATGCTATGCCTTTGATTGTCCATTTCTTAAGCGGGGCTCTCAGGTGAAGTATCGCATTCTCGCTGCCATCGCAGTTTCCATTGTTGCGTCCGGATGCAACCGCAAAGCCGAAGGTCAGACCGTCGCGGTTGTGAATGGCGACGAAATCACCGCACCCGACCTGAATTTCGCTCTGGACCAAGCGAAGGTTCCAGAAGGCGCGGACAAGAATGCTGCCCGCGCGCAGGTTCTCGAGCAACTGGTCGACAAGCGACTCCTTGCCGAACAGGCGCGCAAAGAGGGCATCGACAAGACCCCGGAGTACCTGAACCGGGAACGCCAGGCCGACGAAGCCCTCCTCATCTCGATGCTCGCGAACCGCCGCCTGAGTGCGGCCCAGCTCCCCTCCGATCGTGAGGTTCAAAACTATATCGCGACGCATCCGGAGATGTTCGACAAACGCGAGACCTGGACGCTGGACCAGCTCGTCTATGCAACTCCGACCGATGCTAAAGTTAAGAGCCAGATCATGGATGCGCACAGCATGGATCAGCTCGTGACGGTCCTTCAGAACAATAAGGTCGCTTTCGCCAGGCAGAAGAACCGCCTCGACACCGCAGCTATCCCGGCGGAGCTTTACACGAAGCTCAATACTCTGCCGGCCGGCGAGCCGTTTGCCCTATCCACTGGCGGACGCACCGTCACGAGCGCGATCACCGCTAGAGAACCCGCGCCCATCGCGGGCGATCAGGCAAAGCCAATCGCCGTTGACGCCATGCGCAAGGCGCAAACCGGCAAAGCCCTTGAGAGCTTGATGAAATCTCTGAGGAGCTCGGCGAAGATCGAGTACCAGGCTGGCTACGGGCCGCCGAAGAAGAGTTAAGTCAGCAGCGGCCTTCCAGGCTGCCTTGCGAACGACGCAGAATTGAAATCAGACGATGGCGTTCTCCGCGCAGGCGGAGCGCTAAGCTTCCTCGCTACCGCGCGCGCCCGAGTAGTAACCGGCGGCGTAGTAATTATCGACGCCATAACCCTCGCTGACCATGCCGCCGCGATACTTGTTGAGGATGACGCCCGCGAGGCGGTCGAAGCCCAGCAGGCTAACAACGTCCTTAACTTCACGCGTGGTGGTCCTGCCCTCTTCGACAACGACTACATAGCCGTCGAGGCGCGCCAGCGCTGTCACCGCGTCGTCATTGGCAAAGACCGGCGGCAGGTCGACGATGAACAGATCCGTATCGTCCGCCGCGCGCATAGCTTGGAATAGCGCCTGCGCCCTTCGGCCGGCGAGCAGCTCGGCCGAACGAATAGGCCCAGGCGTCGTGGGAAGGATCACCAGCCGTTCGCCTTCAAGCGCATAGCCCGACGGGATGTCAGCCTGTCGCTCCTCCTCGAGGTAAGAGCGGATGCTAACTTTGGGATCGATGTTGAAAATGCCGGTCAAAGACGCGCGCCGCAGGTCGAGGTCGATGACCGTCGTCCGGAAGCGCGGGTCGCGGCTGAGCGACGCCGCGACATTCGCCGCGATGAACGACTTGCCGACCTTCGGCGTAGCCGACACGACGCCGAAGAGCCGCCAGCCGCGCTCCGTGCGCAGCTCGTGCAGCTTGGCGCGGATCATGTTGAAGGGGCGCGAGCGGGCGTCGAGGCTGTCGAAGCCATAGATGCCTTTTGATTTCGCCGTGGCCTGATCCCAGCCCAGCAGCGTGGCATTATCGAGTGTCGGCAGCGCAAGCATAGCAAGTTGACCACCTACCTGGGTGCCGGTTGCCGGATCGGTTGCGTCGTAACTCAATGGCTTATGCAAGCTCCGCCTCCTGGCGGCGGAAGAACTGCCACCAACGCCGCTTCACCCCGCGATCGATGATCGGAACAATCCCGACCACCGGAAAGCCTAAGCCCTCCAGCTGAACCGGGCTGCGCAGCGGCCGCCTCAAGATTTCGACAATGAGCGCGAGAAGCAGGCCCAGCACCGCGCCGGCGAGGGCGCCAGCGGCGATCAGCAGCGGCCGGTTCGGCCAGTTCGGCTGGTCGGGCAAGTCCGCCGGCTCGACCAACGAGAGCCTCTCGCCGCGCTGTTCGCTCGGCCATACGCGCGCTGGCTCTGCGCCTTCATAAGATCGTCGGCGACGCTCTTGTATTGCCCGCGCAAGGGCGTTTGCGCGGTCCTCGAGCTGAGATGCTTGTTCCATGATGGCGGGTGCCCTGCGACTGCCCAGCCATTCTCGCATTTACCTGCGCAATTGCCGCATCCTTCTGGGCGCGCAGAGCGCCGATGGCCTCGTTGTTGGCGCGGATTTGCTCCTGAACTGCGCTCGTGTCGCTCGTGTCCGGTGTGACCGATGCTGAGCGCACGGCCTTCAGCTTCTCGCGCGCTGCGACCACATCCGGATGGTTCTCGGCGTAAATCGCGCTGCTTCGCTGCGAGATCCGCCTCGGCAGCCGCGATCGCCTGATCGCGTGCAGGCGGTCTGCGAGCCTGCAACAGCAGCTGCCGGTTCTCGTTTTCGAGCTACGATCTGCGCGCTGTAGCTGCCGGTGTCCATCATGGCGGGCATGCCCGTGCCGCGCAAGACCGCTGCCGTTTCGCGACTTCAACGCTGTAATCTCGCTCTCAATCTGCTGGATTTGGCTCTGCAGCTTCTGCGCCTGATCCTCCAGGAAGCGAACGGTCAGAGACGCCTGGTCTTCCGTCACGTCGCTATCCATCCGGAGGAAACTTTGCGCGAAGTTTTGCAGGACTTCCTGAGCCTTCTGCGGTTCCGGATAGTCGAAGCTCATGTTTAGAGCGATGACGTTGCTCTGGTTGGGATTTGGATTGGAACCGATGTCGCCCTGCAGAGCGCCGACCGAAGTCGCCTTGCGCATTTTGTCGATTACGGTCGACAAAGGCTGCGACCGGCGCTCAGACGGGATACAGATCATATTGCTCGATAAGCGCGATGAGATCGCCGCGGCTGAGTACCTTCTCCCGAATCTTGGCAATGCGCTGTTCGATCGCACCGGTTCCTGGAGTCTGAGCGACACTCTGCTGGCAGTTCCTGCGAATTCGATGAGCAGCGTCGCCTTTGAACGGTACATGGTCGGCAGCGTGTATGCTGCGATCACAGACACGATCAGGAAGGCCGCGAATACAGAGAACGCGTAATAGCGGCGCTGCCAGATGATCGTCGGCAGGTGATTGATCATCCAGCCGAAGCCGGCGTCACGCGTTTCGAGATTTTGGGCTTCGATCATTGCAGGTCGCCGAGCCGGTACCGCAGATAGATGTTGGCGTTAAAGTCCACTTTCGGGTCTGGCCCGGTTTGGAACACCTTACGCGCGCCGGTAGTGATGCCGGCGAACAGGCGGTGACCGATCTTGCGGTCATATCCGACGACCGCGCTGAGGTAGGTCTCGCTGAAATTGAAAGGGTCGCGGGCTGACGATGAGTAATGCGTCGCGTATGCCGATGCCTGAAGGGTACCTTTGGCGCTTACGCTGGCGATAGTAAGTTATGTCCCCCGTGGTGGTGATCGACGCCCGGCGGCCGACCGAGTCGGATTGTTGAAGGAGGAATGAGCATCGCGCGCAGCATGCGCGCAGATGCTGCTGACGGTACCCTGACCGCATATCCCAGACCTGAAAGAGGGCGACACCTTGTGTCCCTTTGACCGAAGCCGATCGTTGGTTCAGCACGAGAACGCCGAGCGCGCCACTCGCCGTGATGCTTTCGCTGAGCTGCGTCTGGCGCGGTCAGCGCTGGATTGACTGATCGTTGGCCGTGCCATGGGTGAAATCCTGATAAGTTACGTAAAGCGAGGGGCCAACCGAGGTCCGCTCCGACACCTGATGGGAATATCCGACACTGCCGTAATAGGTGGTGTAATCTGAGTTTGAATTGCCGGTGTACCATCCATGTTGGGCACCGGCGCTCAGGCTGATCGTGCTCCGCTCGCTGCTGCGTATGGATGCGCCAACCTGGCCATCGACCTGATACGTGAACGACCCCCGAACCCGAGCACGCCCGGAATTGTTGTTGGCGGCGGAAGTGGATTGTCCGGGTCTGTCACGGGCGGTGGTCCACCCGGAACGCCGATCAACCGGTTCGCAAGCTGCCCGTTGAAATCGCCGAAGAAGTCCAGATTTCCGTACAGGGAGACAGTAGGACTGGCGGCGAAATTCGTGTCCGCGCCCACGGTGAATATCCTGCTGCGAACCGTAGTTCTTGAAATAGAACGTATTCTCCACGAACCCGTGGATCGACGCCGAGCTACGTTCAGTTACCCAGCTGTGATTGCCGTATAGCAGAAATACGCCCGAACCCGCTTGTCCACCGTTGCCTTGTGAATTCCGGCATTGGTCGAGAAGCCTGCGCCGGCCGAAAGATCGAGCATATTGGTAGTCTCTGCGCTGGCAGATCCAGCTGCGACGAGGACTGCTCCGCCGAGCGCGATGGCGACAATTTGAACTTCGTGTCGAGTGAACCTGATCATGGCACCACCATCGTATCGCCGCTGATGATTGGAGGAATTTGCGTCAGGTGACTGAAGTCGCCTTTTAGCGCCGGGCCCAACCAGCACAGGGATAGTTTCGACACGCCCGCCGACTTTGCGGACAATACGGATCCTGTTGATGTCGGCGAATTCCGTCGGCCCGCCCGCGATTCCGATCGCTTCAAGCGCGCTGACATACCGCCCAGGAGTGAACGTGCCTGGGCTCTTCACTTTGCCGATCACGGAAAATTGGTATCCGTTCGGGCTCTTGACCGTCACCGTCACCTGAGGAACCGCGTCGCGATATTGTGGCCGGAGAGCCACCGTAATTACCCGCTGAAGCTCTGACGGCAGGAGGCCAGCGGCCATGACCTGCCCGACGAGCGGAAACCCAAATGATCCATCGGGTAGCACCCGGACGACCTTTTGAAGCCGATCGTCGCCCCAAACCATGATTTCGAGATCGTCCCCGGGGCTGATACGGTACGCCGGCCCGGGAACGGTCGAGGTCTGAGCAGTAGCCGCGACCGGCGCCACGGCGAAAACCGCGAGCGCGAACAGAAACGCCAGAAAATTCCTCATGCTAAGGACAACCCCCTCTATCGTGCCGTTGCGGCACACTTTGTTGCGCGGCAGCACTCCTGGCACCGTTACAAACGTCTCATAATCCGTAGTATATGCAAATAGTGAAGAACCGGATCTTATTTTTCCGTGTAGCGTGTTGCAGCTTGGCACTCGGTACGCTCCCGCTCGGCGGTTGCGACTATCTGAAAGCACGTTCGGCACGTGCAGAATATATCGCGTATCAACAGGCACTTGCGGCAGGAGACCTTGTTCAACGCACGCAGGGCCCTGACGCGCCTGACCCGCACTGAGCAGGATGTTCCTGAATATTGGCTGGAGCTTGGAAAGCTGCAGTTGCAAATGGGTGACACGCGACGCGCCTATAACTCTCTCGCACGCGCCCACGAGCTCGACCGCACCAACGTCCCCGTCCTCGGGACAATGACGCAGCTGGCGCTCCTCAGCGGCGACCTCGATCTGGCGAACGAGCAGGCGAAGGCCCTGGCAATGCTGTCGCCTGACCATCCCGCGGTCATCCTGGTCAGGGGATATACCGAACTCCGGTCCGGGAACCTGGACAAGGCCGATGCAGACGCTGACTCGCTGCTGGCAGACGCGCCCAATGATTCATTCGCGAAGGTCCTGAAGGCGCGGATTTTTGTCGCTCGGGAAAAGACCGACGATGCGATTGCCTTGTTGGAACGCCAGCACCAGGTAGCGCCAGAAGATCCGGGCGCGGTGCGCGCCCTCGCGGCGATCTACCAGTCGCGCGACGACTGGCGCAATCTTGCGCGAGTCCAGCTTGCCGCCCATCGGCTGCAGCCCCGCGACCGTGAGATTACCGAGTCCGCGATCGTAGCTGCCCTGCGCGTTGGAAATGTCGCCGCCGCCCGCCAGCTTTCGGCTCCTTACCTGGCACCGAACGCAAGGCTGCCCTTGCTCGAAGCCACCTTGGACTCCTGGGCGACCTACGCGCCGCGGGGGATTGTCCTGCCCGACGCGATCCAACTGGCACGTGCCGCATCTGGGGAGGCGCGCGCATCCTACGCGAATTATTTCAATTCGATCGGAAAGCCGAGCGTGGCGGCGGCGCTACTCGGTGGCAGTCGCCTGCCGGTTACTCACGAAAACGCGCGCTCCAACGCGATCTACGCCCAATCTTTGGCACTTCAGGGGAACATGGCCGAGGCGAAGCGGCTATTCGATTTGGTTCTTGCTCGCGAGCCGGATCAGGCTGAAGCGCTTCGCGGAAGGTCAAGCCTAGAAGCGCGGAGCGGCCAGCAGAAACAGGCGATCATCGACGCACAGCGACTAGTCACCGTGAGCCCTGACAAGGCCCAAGACCGGCTGATTTTGGCGCAAGCGTATCAAGCATCAAACAACAAGCGAGAGGTCCTCCGGACACTCTGGGAGGCGTTTCAGGATCTTCCCGGAGACGAGCGGATCTATTCGGCACTGAGGAGCGCTCTCGCATCGACAGGGGACGCCGACGGCGCACGCCGGTTGAATGAGGAATTCGCCGATCGCAAGAAGGCCAAACTGACGAAGGATTTGAGTTAATGAACGCGCGTGGGGAGTCCCTGACGCTTCCGCCGCAGGAAACAGTGGAGGTGCTGATCGCCCAGCGGTCGGACTGGCACCGCCGTCAGCGATTCACATCGAACATAGCCGGACCAATCTTTTTTCTGGCCGACCTTGCATGCGTCATCCTCAGCGTGCCGGTTGCACTGGAGATCTACCGACTGCTGATCAGCAATCAGACGATCCTGCCTGTTCACCTCTTCGCTGTCTGCGCGGCGGCCGGAACCTACTTGCTCATTCGAATGTCGCGACACGCCTACGACCGCACGCTGGTCAATTCATTCGAGTCAGACGCGGACAGCCTGATCGATGCTGTCGCGAGCGTGCTGATCGCCTCCGCACTCGTCTGGCAGTTCGGGATGATCGAGAATCTCTCGCGCGGCATCGACGATCCTGTATCTGATTGCTTTTTGCGCTGTTGCTGCTCGTGTCCCGACCGGTCGTTCGGACACTGTTCCGGCACCTTGCCGGCAGCGGATCGATCGAGCAACGCATCGTCTTTCTATGGCGCAGATCCAGTCTCGCTTGGCGATCATCCGTCAAGGTCACTCGATGGCATCGACCTCCCCCACCTGCGCTTCTGGGCGTTGCCGACGACCGCCCGAAGGTCAAAAAGATCGAGGGGCTGACCGCTGATCGGCGGACTGAATGAGCTGCTTGCGCTCGCGCGCAGCGGCGAACTGGATCAGGTTCTGTTCTGCGTTCCGAACCTGCCGCACAAGCGCCTTCAGGACATCGTCGAGGAGCTCAGCAGCGTGTCGGTCGATGTCGCAGTAATCCCGGCCGAGGCAATTCAGCTCGCGCCCGACTACCGCGTGCAGCTGCTTGGCCAGCTGCCGGTTCTGACGCTTTGGCAGCGACCATTCCGCGACGTCAACGGTATCGTGAAGCGCGGGGAAGACCTGCTGATCGCAGGCGCCGCGTTGGTTCTTCTCTCCCCCGATCATGCTGCTTACCGCGCTGCTCGTTCGGCTCTCGAGCCCTGGACCGATCTTCTTCGTTCAGCCGCGCATCGGGTTCAACAATGAGCTGATCAAAGTGCTGAAGTTCCGCACGATGTACGCCGAACAGTCGGACTTGAAAGCTGAGCAGACGACGACGGCCAACGACCCCCGGATTACGCCGATCGGCCGAACGCTGCGCAAGCTGAGCCTCGACGAGCTGCCGCAGCTGTTGAACGTCATCAGCGGCGACATGTCGCTCGTCGGGCCCCGTCCGCACGCGACGCACATGAAGGTCGGCGACCGCTATTATCAGGATGCGGTGCGCGGCTATGCCGGGCGACACCGGGTAAAGCCGGGCATCACCGGACTCGCGCAGGTCAAAGGCGTTAGAGGCGAAATCCGGACCATCGAGCGGGCGAAGCTGCGCGTCGAACTCGACACCAAATATATCGAGAACTGGTCCATCTGCCGCTCGACTTCTGGATTCTGCTGCTGACCGTGCGGGCAGTCATTTAGGACCGCGACGCTTATTGAGCGCTAGCGCTCAGGCCGGCTCGCCCAGCTTCTCGTGGATCAGGCCTGATCGTGGTTTCGATGTTGCGGCGCGAAGAAGCGCCGAACACGACCGACTGAACATAAGGCTCATCGAGCACCCACTCGATCGCTTCGCGGGGCGAGAGTGCGCCCGACGCGAAGATCGACATCGCGATCATCCGTGGAGAGTATTGTTCGGCGGCGTCGCGATAGCCCTCGATCCCGCCGCTCATCCGGAAGCCGATCTTGTTGACGTTCGCGCAGACGATCGGGTTCTTCACGCCCGCCTCGTCCAGCAGCGGCAGAAGCTTCGGAACGTTCATCGTGATGAAGCCCGGCTCCGCGCCATATTTCTTCTGCACGTGCTGGGCGAAGGCGCCGAACGCCTCGACCGAACGAAGACCAATGACGAGGTCCGTCACCACATTCTGAAGGAAGACGACCGGCGTCGGAAGGCCGTGGAACATCTTCATCTCGGCGTCCACGAGCAGGCCGATGATCGCGCTCATGTCCTGCGTCGCGATCGCTTTGCGACCCGCGCAGCACCGTATCGACCAGCCCGTCCTTGGGCAGGAACTTCCGTAGCGCGTCGAAATAGCCGAGCTCCGTCACCGCATTGGCATATTTGTGGGCGTACGGCATGCCGGGATACATGTTGAAGCCTTCCCACTTGGCCGGCTCGGCACGCATGCGATCGCAAACCTCCGCGATCCGGTCATGGGTCGTGCACATGAAACCGCCGGCGCCCAGGTCTCGCGCTGCCTCCAGCACTCGCATGATCTCATCAAGATCCTGGAAGCGCATCGCCTGCTGGCGCGCCTTTTCCTCGGACATGTGATTGACGCCGAAGAACTGGTTGTCGCCGAATAGGATCTTGTCCACGCTTACGCCGCCTTCATTTGATTGGTCGGGGCGATGGTCTCGCCGAGTTTCGCCGGTGGACGATAAAGCCCAAACCGGTCCAGCAGCACGAGCCACAAGAATTCGAGCTGGCGAGCGTAGCGCCGCCAATAGCGGCGCGGCTCTGTCGCCATCCGATAGACCCACTCCAGGCCGTTCTGCGCCATCCATCGCGGCGCCCGCTTCACCGCATCGGCCTCGTAGTCGATCGTCGCGCCCACACCCATGTAGACTTTGACCTTCGGCATCAGGTGCCGGTGCTTCGCGACCCAGACCTCCTGCTTCGGAGCGCCAAGGCCCACGATCAAGCACGTCGCATCGCAGTCGTTGATCATCTTGATCGCTTCGGCGCTCTCTGCATCGTCGTTGACGAAGTTCATCGACGGTCCGTGCGCGCCGACGACGACCTCGCGCCCGGCAATGCCGTTGATCCGCTGACGCGCCTGCTCGGCAATTCCGGGCTTCGCGCCGAGCATGAAGATGCGAACGTCGGGGTTGTTGCGCGTGCCGCCGCCAATAGGCCGGGACGATGTCGGATCCCGACGCTTTCGACTGGATCGCGGCGTCCGAGGAATTTCAGACCCCAGTAGACGTATTTGCTGTCCGACGAGACGATCGCCGCCTGGCGATAGGCTTCGACGAACGCGGCGTTCCGCTGCAGATGAAAGAGGTGATCCGGATTGAGGGTCCACAAGGATGCCCTCATCGAGGCGATCGACCACTTGCTCGACCGTCAGATCGTCGACCCAAGCGTTGAGGATCCGGCACTTCTTCCAGGCCGGAAAACCCGCTCGGGCGACTGGCATGACGCTTGTTCACGCGCCGCCCCAGCACTCGCGAAAGGAAGCCCCGCGATCACTGTTGGCAGCGACGGGCTGAGCGGGCGCACGCGTGGGCGAGCCCTGCAGCCGCCGCCCTGATCATGTGGATCGTCGCGTCGGTGCAGCGCGCGTCGGCAAAGCTGTTCACGGCCTCCTTCGACTTTCCGGCAACCCGGTCGCGGAAAGTTTCGAGCTGCGCCGAATATTCCTCGCCGCGAATGTAGAACTCGACCGGCTGCGTGAGATCCGTCGTGTAGCGAACGTTCCAGCCCTTCGTCATATCCTGTCAGGAGCATCGCTTGCGTCCCAGAGAATAGGCGCGCAGCTCCTGCCGGTCGGCATAGAGCTTGCCCTTGTCGCCCCAAATGCGTGATCTGGGTCGTCATCTTCCGCTGCGATGCATCGGACCAGTTGACCGACAGCTGCGCCGACACGTCGCCAAATCGCAGCGCGCATAGACTTCGTCTTCGACCCCTTCGAGAAGATCCGGCCCAGTATCGCGCTGTCGCAGCCCGTCGACTCACCGAAATACCAGTTGAGCAAGTTGATCGGGTGTGCGGCATAATCCATCAGCGCGCCGCCGCCGAGCTCGGCCTTGCCGCGCCAGGTCGCCTTCGCGGGACGCGTGACCACCGGACCGTAAGCTTCGCCCGATGACGTGGCTGATCCTGCCGATCGCGCCGCATTCGACCAGCCGCTTGAGCTCGCCGAAACAGGCGACGAAGCGGTTGTGGTAGCCGACCTGGGTGACCAGCCCTCGCTGCTCGGCCAGCGTCGGTCAGCTCTCGGCTGACTGCCGCGTCTCAAGCGTCAGCGGCTTCTCGCAGAAGACGTGCAGGCCCCGTCTCGAGCGCCTCGCGGACGATGTGCTTCGTGCGAGACGGTCGGGGTCGCGACGATCACCGCATCGAGCCCTTCGAGCTTCATCGCCTCGCGTGCGTCGCTGATGTGCCGGATGCCGGTCACCTTGCTGAGACGCGGCGCCGACCAGTGGCGCGGAATCGACGATCGCGACCACTTCGATACCGTCGAGGCCGTTGGCGATGGCCAGGTGCGACAGCCCCATCTTGCCCAGGCCGATAACCGCCATTTTGATCATGAAGGCACTAATCCAGAAACTTACCGCAAAGGCTCGAGGACCGGCCGCTCCGGTCGCATGAGGTCCGAGCCTTCGGCTAGGGGTTGATCTTTAATGTTCCACTAAGGGACAGCCCAGCGGCTGCCCTGCCATCACAAGCCTTTGTTGAATATCGACTAACTGGTAAAGGGTGAACCGGGTTCAGCCGAGGACGTTTTCGCGCTCATGTGTCTCCTTAAGGAACCCCCAAGCCCGGCAAGGGCCTCAGCCGGCTGAACTGGACGCGGAGCGCGAAGGAAGACCAGGAATTCGATGAGCTTACGCCTTACTGCGGACGGACCCCGGCGATCCCGGACGCAGGGGATTGTCGCGGCCGCTTTTGCTGCCGTAGCCATCGTTCTCCTCGCTGCGGGGCTGCTCGCCAACGTCAACCGCAAGGACGGTTTCACCCACCTCGGCAATGCGGTGAGCACTTCTCTGCCCCGACCGCCAGTCCGCCGTGGCGCCGCTCAACTTGGTCAAGCCGCTTTCGACGGAGGAGGCGGTCGAGGAAAACAAGGAACGGCCATTCGACACGACTCCCGACACCGCGGCCCGGCAATTCAAACTTCGTGCCGATGAGACCAGCCGTGACCGCGCCTTGGAATGCCTAACGCAGGCGGTTTACTACGAAGCCGCAACCGAAGGGGCTGACGGCCAGCGCGCCGTTGCTCAGGTCATCCTGAACCGGATGCGGCATCCCGGCTTTCCATCGACGGTCTGCGGCGTGGTTTACCAGGGTTCGGAGCTTCCGACTGGCTGCCAATTCACGTTCACCTGTGACGGATCACTTGCGCGAACGCCCATTCCCACCATCTGGGCGCGGCCAGGAAGATCGCGGTCGATGCTCTCGGGGGCCACGTGTTCGCCGCGGTCGGGCACGCCACTCATTACCACGCCGACTATGTCCTGCCTTACTGGGCCGATTCGCTGGCCAAGCAGGTGCAGATCGGGCACCACATTTTCTACCGGCTGAGGGGTGGCCTCGGCACAGACGCCGCCTTCTCGCAGCGCTACGCCGGGAAGGAGCCTGACCTTCCGGCCCCGCCGTCGGCCGTCGCCGTCGCTGCAGAAGCAACCGGGCAGGCGCAGGCCTTTTGAATTCAGGCCTGATTGGCGACGTGCCGACGCCACCGCGGGTCGTGGCTGACGCGGCCGGCATCGCGGCGGCAGCCCTGCCGAAACAGACCTTGCTTGCAGACACCCGCAAGGGGTCCCTGATTGTCGACAATGGTGCCCAGCCCATCGCAAGGGCCGGAGGGTCGAAACGGAAGGCTCAAACCGACTGCTCGGTAATAACGGGCAAACCCATTCAGGCCATCAATCCCAACGACTATCACGCCGGTTCGTCGGCCGACGGCTGCTGAGGAACGCTGACAGACGGCGCAGGCGCTTCGGATCGTTCCTGCACCCGCGCAGACAGCCGGTGCCCCAGCCGCGCGCACGGCCTCTCGATGAAGAAATAGGACAGCGCCACCACCACAGGCAGCGCGATAAGGGGGGCATGTCGATGTACCAGGACGGGCGTCCAAGGAACACCTGCTGCCAGAGGTACAAGCTGTAAGAGCAGAGACCGACGGCCTGAAGCGGCCCTGAACTCAGGATGCCAGAAACTAGCGGCAGTTCACGGGCCGCAAAGAGGATGAACAGGATCAGAAACGGTGTGAGGACGAGGAGCGGTTTGAAAAAGAGAACCGCTCCCGCGCTGAAAAGCAATCCTGCGACCAACCATGTCAAATAAGTCGCGCGCGCGCGTATGAGGTCGCGCAGCCGGGGCGAGAGCGAATAGAGAGCACCGGCCGCGATGCAGGAAAAGGAGATCCAATTGTTGTGCCAATGAGGGCGGAAGATGAGGAATCCAGTCAACAGAACTGCGAGCAAGACAATAGAAAGAGTATCGCGGCGCCGGGACGGAAGCAGCACGAGCAGCAGCGGCCACGCCAGGTAGAATTGCTCTTCCACGGCTAATGACCAGGTATGTGTCACCCACCATCCGCATCTCGTGAAGCCCGTGTTGCAAGTGAACAGCGCCGAATTGAGGATCGTCGTTGGATCGAAGTTAATCGCACCGGCAGATCTCAAGACGAGCAGGGCGACAAAGTAAGCGAACAGAGGCGGAATGATCCGAAAGAGCCGCCGGATATAGAATGCTGAGATGCTAGATTCGCCCTGTCTTGTCCTCTTCTCTCACGAGCAGTGTTGTGATGATGTAGCCGCTGATCACGAAGAAGAGCTGCACGCCCATTTCGGCGAAGGGCACTGAAACCTTTGTAACCTGATACCGACAAGCCGCGGAGCTCGAACCTGTATTCAACGCATGCGCGGCAACCACGCATAGAACTGCCACTCCCCGGTAGCCGTCGATCAGACGGTCCCGCGTCCCTGCTTTCGTCCCTGGAGAAACCGCCGCCGCGCTAGCCACCCCGTCCCCCGTATTAACCGTGGTGCCGCAAAGCCGTTTTCAAGGCAATTGGTGACCGCATTGTTAAGCACTCCTTTACCTTATCTTAGGAGACCGAAGCCCACCCTTGAGGCACTTAATCTCGGGGGCGGGAGGATTGGAATGAACGACGGTTTTATACCGTTCAAAGGACTTGGCTGGGCTGTAGCCGGGCTCTTGGCCTTGACGGCGATCATGTCCGGATCATCGGGGTCGCAGTGGGACGCGCTTCGCCTACGCACTGACAGGACGGCCAAGAGCGAACTGCAGCGCCCCAGCTTGCTAAAGAAATTGCGCGACGGGGGCGGCACTACGACGGGTACCACCACCGGCACTACGACGGGTACGACTACTGGAACGACCACCGGCACCACGACTGGTACGACGACCGGGCACCACGACTGGTACGGCGACCGGCACGACCAGCGGCACGACCGGAACGATGACTGCCGCCGGCTATCCCGAACTGTCGATGATCCCGTCGAACTTCAACGTCGACGACGGAGATGGTAACCGCATGCACTCCCGCCTTCGAACTACGCCCGACGACATGGGCGCGTTCCGCTTCCTTTGCGGTCCGCGGACAAGTTCTTGCGACGATCCGATCATGTATCCTGGACAGCCCGGCAAGTCGCATCTTCACCAGTTCTACGGCAACACCGCGGCCAACGCCTATTCCGACTACAATTCGCTCCGAACGACCGGACAGTCGACCTGCATGTCACCGGTGAACCGTTCGGCTTACTGGATGCCGGCACTTCTCGACGGCAAGGGCAATGTTGTCCGTCCGGACTATGTCGCGATCTACTATAAGCGATTGCCCGGCAGGCTCGCCGCAATGCACCACCAACGGCATAAAGTGCATTCCTCTTCCGAACGGTCTGCGCTTCATCTTCGGCCGCGATATGACGAATCTTTCTGCTCCTCCAACGGGCGACTTCCATTTCGTCTGCATGACGCAAAGTGGGTGGTATCCGCCGAACGGCTCGGGTCCGAACAATGATGGCCTAGGATACCCGGACATGGCACAGGCGCTCGCTGTGTGCTCGCCGGGTAACTGTTCTCGGAGCGGTCATCGACGGCTCCAAGCTGCTGGGACGGGAAGAACCTCGACAGCGCCAATCACCGCAGTCACGTTGCTATGTCAATTACGTCGGCGGGATCCGGCTTACGTGCCCTTCCACTCATCCCTACGCGATCCCGGGCTTCACGCTGGGCGCGCGTTGGACGATCGCTGCGGGCGACGACACTACGAAATGGACGCTTTCCTCCGATGCGATGGCGCCGAATCGAACCGCGCGGCTCGACCTTCCACGCGGACTGGTTTGGCGCTTGGGACAACACTACGGTCCTTGCGATGTGGAACGGACAATTGCCTCGACAAGCTGCTGAGCTGCGCAGGGCGGCAACCTCGGCAACGGCACAGATGATGAAGATGTTCTCCGGCTTCAGCTGGACCGCGAACCCGCGGCTCATACCGGTCCCCTGATGAGACGCTCGACTTGAAGGCAGGCACAGCGCTTCGGCTGCTGTGCCTGCCGATCGCTCTCGCGCTAGCTCAGCCATCTACTGCAACCGTCACGGCGACCCGAGCCTCGAGACCAAACCGACTGAGGCCGAAGAGCTCCAGCAGGATGTCGAGGCTATCAAGAACCATCCCGTCGCTCCAGCCTGGTTCAAATCAGGCCGGGCCGCCGCTCCACTTCGATCCGTATCCAAAGCCAAAGCCACCGGGAATGGCGCACGACGACCACGCCCATCACGACATGGCGCAACACTAGGATTGCCTGTAATGTCGGCGCGATCGGTATCAACGAAGCTGGCCGGAAAGATCCGTAGCGCTCTGCGCAGGATCCTTCCCGACCAGCGCGGCAACGTCGCGATGGTCGTTGCCGCCGTCTTCCCGCTCCTCATCGCTGGCGCCGGCCTTGCCGTCGATGGGGTCGAGTGGATCATGCAGAAGCGGCAGATCCAGGCCGCTGCCGACGGCGCGGCGACGGCGGGCGTTTATGGCCTCATCGCTGCGGAGGATCTCGATAACACGGTCAATCGTAGCATCACACAAGCGGGTACCGTTCCGAACAACGCCAGCATCCAGGCGGTCCAGGGACCCCCCGGCCGCGAAAAGGATCCGTTCGCCGTAAACGTCAAGATCGCGGTCCCGGCGTACATGACCTTCTCAGGGATGTTCATGAAGCATCCTCCGATCATCAGCGCCGAGGCAACGGCCACGGTCGTCAAGAACGGGCAATATTGCGCCTTTGCCCTTGGCGTGATGGACGATGAACCAGGGCTCGTGCTTCGACCCGACACCGACGTTCAGGCCGACTGCGGGATAACCACCAACGCGGCATCGAAGCAGGCACTTCAGGCGCAGGGCTCGTCAACCATCGACGCCAACAAATTACGTGCATACGGCAGCCTCGGAGATTTCAAGGCCGCGATGAAATCTGGCGTTCGTGAGCACGCGATGCTGCAGGACGATCCGCTGACCGACAGTGATCCGCCGCTCGTACCCAACACGGGCTGCCCGAACGTAACCATCAATCCCGATGCGCAGGAGACTGCGCTCGACCCGGGCTGCTATGCGAACATGAGCCTTAACGGGCCGGTGCGTCTTCAGGACGGCGAGTATATCCTCAACCGCGGCAATTTCGTCGTCGGGCCGCACGGCCATCGTCGAATGCGACGCCTGCACGATCTTCCTTACCAGCGACACAGCCGCGACGGAGCCGAACTCGATCGGCAAGGTCAAGATCTCGTCAGACGCAACCGTAAAGATGAGTGCGACGCGTGAGGGTCCCGATGCCGGCATTCTCTTCTATCAGGACCGGCACGCAGCGACCGATCTCCCGGGTGACGAGAACCGGCTAGGAGGCAGCAGTTTCTCGAAGCTGAGCGGCCTCATCTATTTCCCGTCCCAGACGGTCTATATCGATGGCAACATGCGCCCCGACGTCCAGTGCACGCGCTTCATCGCGCGAAGGCTGGTGTTCGCCGGACACGTCTACATCGCCGAGAATTGTGATGGGCTCGACAAGGTCACGTTTGCCGCGACCGAGGTCAGGCTGATCAGCTAAGCGGCGCTCTAGCCGCTCGTCCCCAGGCGGGTGACGGCCCTGTCGACCTGAAACATGATCCGGTGAATTTGGCTGTTGATCAGATTGAGCTCAGCAACGAGATCCTTCGCCTTCAGCCTCGGTGCTGCCATCGGCGGTTCTAGCTGCTCGGTACCGAGCGGCATTCCGTTGATCAGCGCATCGGATCTCTTGCCGTAGAACGACCGCTCGACGAATTCGACGGTAGCATCGACGGTCCCTCGTCCCGCACCGACTTCGTTGACATCGGGTGAAATCATAGCCGCGAAGCCAAGGAGCGCCGAGATCTGCAGGCTGTCGCCTGCACTACGCGCTGCATCATCCTGGCCAATGTTGTCGAACATCCGGCGCTGGCGGCTCCGAGTAAGAGAGGTCACAAACGCACAAAGGCGCTCGCCGCGGCGACTCGCTCCCCCGTTAAACTTCTGTTTACTCCTCACATGTGACTAGCTGTCAAGCATCTGTGCTTGTAGCTCCCCGCCATGTTTCGGAATCGCTGCGGTCGTTCGCCGCTTCATCATCCCCGATGAGCAGTTATCGGCCCGATCCCGCACTCCTGACGCTCGGCAGCGAGTTCTACGATGCGGTCGAGCCGGCGCGGTTCCCCGATTGCACACCACGTTTTCTGAATGAGCGTTGGGCCGAGCGCGTCGGACTGCATCTCGACGAGGCTTGGCGCGCGCCATTTCTGCCGGTTTGAACCGCTGCCCGACAATCTCACCGAGCCGCTAGCGCTTCGCTACCATGGCCATCAGTTCCGGGTCTACAATCCGGAGATCGGCGATGGCCGCGGCTTCACCTTCGCTCAGCTACGCGACGATCGCGGAAGGCTTCTCGATCTCGGAACGAAGGGGTCCGGACAGACGCCGTACAGCCGCCATGCCGACGGCCGTTTGACCCTTAAAGGCGGCGTTCGCGAAGTGCTGGCCACCGAAATGCTCGAAGCTCTTGGGGTGAACACGTCGAAGAGCTTCGCTTTGTTCGAGACCGGAGAAAAGCTGGAGCGCGGCGACGAGCCCTCCCCGACCCGCTCCTCGGTCCTTACTCGGCTCAGCCATGGCCATATCCGCATCGGCACATTCCAGCGCCTCGCCTTCTTCGGTGAGGCAGAGAACATCAAGAAGCTCGTCCGCTACTGTCTCGAAAACCTCTATGACGAGAGGCCGGCCGGAGATGATCCCGAGAATGCGCTGCGGCTGTTTGACCTGGTGAGCCAGGCAACGGCGACTCTCGCCGCCTCATATCTCGCGGCAGGCTTTGTCCATGGCGTGCTCAACAGCGACAATATCAACATCACGGGCGAGAGCTTCGATTACGGCCCGTGGCGCTTTACTCCGGAGTGGGATCCAGAGTTCACTGCGGCCTATTTCGACCATTACGGCCTCTACTCGTTCGGCCGGCAGCCGGAGGCGATCCACTGGGACCTCGCGCAATTGGCGGGCTGCCTGTCGCTCGTTGCTGAGGCGTCCGAACTATCCGAGATGCTGGCGAGCTGGAGCGGCCGCTTCGAAGACGCGCTCGTGGCCGCGATGCTCCGTCGCCTGGGCGTGGGCAAAGGACGAAATGATCGGGAACTTGCAGCGGCACTGATCAACGCGCTCGCCTCCCGCGAAGCGCCGATCGACCGCATCTTCTTCGACTGGCGCGGGGGGCGCGATCCGGGTGCTGAGAACTATCCGTCAGAACCGTTCCGCGCTCTCGCCAAACAGCTCGAAGGTCGCGAACGCGCGCAATCGCACCCATATTGGTCGGGACCCGCTCCTTGCTCGATGCATATCGAGGAGGTTGAGGCGATCTGGTCAGCCATCGCGGAACGCGATGACTGGCAGCCGTTCAACGACAAGGTTACAGCGGTAAGGTTAATGGGCGAGGCGATGGAGCAGGATGCACCGGCAGCTTGACGAAAAGGCGGAGGCCGTCGAGCGCGTGGTCGTGCCGAACACGCTGACGTCCAACAACCCGTCGACCGGCGAAGAGATCTGGTCCGGCAGGCTTGGCGATGCCGGTGCGGAAGTCGCGGCGGCGCGCGCCGCGCAGCCGGCCTGGGCCGCCCATTCGCTCGCCTACCGGGTCGAAGCCGTGCGCCGCTTCGCCAACGTCGTCCGGCGGAAGGAAGCCGAGTTCGCCGAGCTGATCTCCAAGGAGACCGGCAAGCCCTTCTGGGAAGCGCGGACCGAAGTCGGCGCGGTCGTCAACAAAGTGGACATCTCGGTTGAGGCCTACGCCGAGCGCACGCCGCAGCGAAAGCTCGAAGCCGCTCTCGGCAACCGGATCGCGGTGCGGCACAAGCCGCATGGCGTTCTCGCCGTGCTCGGGCCCTATAATTTTCCAGCGCACCTGCCCAACGGCCACATCGTCCCAGCTCTGATCGCGGGCAACGCAATCGTATTCAAACCGTCAGAGAAGACTCCGGCTGTCGGCGAATTCCTGGTCAACTGTTTCCATGAGGCGAAGATTCCCGAAGGCGTGGTCCGCCTGCTGATCGGCGGTCCCGCGCAGGGCAAGGCGCTTGCTGCCGAGCCGGGGATCGATGGCCTTCTGTTCACCGGATCGGCCCGTGCCGGCCAGTCGCTCCACCGCCAGTTCGCCGAGTTCCCGCACAAGATCCTCGCGCTTGAGCTCGGCGGTAACAATCCACTGGTCGTCTGGCACGCCCAGGACATCGAGGCGGCGGCGATCATGGTCGTCCAGTCCGCCTACCTCACCGCCGGCCAGCGCTGCACGGCAGCGCGCCGTCTGATCGTCGAGGATGGCCACGAGGGCGAGCTGCTCGACGCGATCACCAAACTCGTCGACCGGCTGATTGTCGACGGGCCCTTCGCCGATCCGCAGCCTTTCATGGGACCGGTGATCGACCTTGCGGCTGCCGACCAGGTTCAGGAGCAATGGCTCGAATTGATGATGAAGGGCGGCAAGCCGATACGCCGCCTCGACCGCCCCTTCCCTGACCGCCCGTTTCTCACCCCCGCACTGATCGACGTGACCGATGTTCGCGACCGCCCCGACGAAGAGATTTTCGGGCCCGTCCTGCAGATCATCCGCGTCCGTGACTTCGACGCGGCGATCAACGAGGCGAACAACACCCGCTTCGGCCTCGCAGCGAGCCTGATCGGCGGCGGGCCCGGACCTGTTCGACAAATTCTGGTCGAACGTTCGCGCAGGCGTGATCAACCGCAACAAGCCGACCAACGGCGCGCCCTCCAACGCCCCCTTCGGCGGCATCGGCCTATCCGGCAATCACCGGCCAAGCGCCTTTTATGCCGCCGACTATTGCGCCTATCCGGTGACCAGCAGCGAAGCCGACCGGCCTCGCGCGGCCATCGGCGAGGGCCTCAGCGATCCGAACATGCAGGAAGACTGAGCAAGGCTCCGTTCGGCCGTCGCAGGACGCCGTCAGGCACCGCCGAAACAAGTTGGGGCCCACGGCCGTTCAGCGCCGATGATCAATACCAAATGGATCGGCACGGTCATCGGCCTTGCCCTGTGCACCACAGCTCTACGCGGCTGCAATAGCAGCGCTCAGAGCGCGAATCAGAACCCAGCCGCAGCTTCCTCCAGCGCAGGCACGGATGTGGCGTGGAACTCACAAACGGAAAGGCAGCTTCGCGACGCGATCGCTGCCGCCCCGGCAAACGGCCTCAAGCCCGAGCTCTTCCTCAAGGGCGGGCGAAACCGGCCCGGCGCTGACTGAACGCCGCGCTGAAATACGCGTCCGCGCTGGCGAACGGTTACGCGGACCCGACCAAGCTCCACGAGGTCTATACGATCCCGCACCCAATGGTCGACGTTCGCTCCGGCCTGCAGCAGGCGATTCAGAAGGGCGACGTCGAAGGCTTGGTTAGACTCGCTCGTCCCCCAGACAGACGAGTATCGCGCGCTCAGCCAGGCCCACCTCCACTTCCTGCAGCTTGCGGCACAGGACGCAATTCCAGCCCGTCCCGGACGGACAAGCCGATCAAGCCGGGCAGTCGCGATCCTCGCATCGCGCAGGTCGTCCAGGCACTGCAAGCAGTGGGATACCTCAATCCGCCGACGCCTCAGCAGAACGGCTCCAACCCTCAGCCGCAGCACGAGCCAGCGGCACCGCACTCACGCACCTATTCGCCCGCGCTCGTCGGGCTGTGAAGAGAGTGCAGGGCGATTGGCGGATTCAAGCCGGACGGCGTCATCGGCAGCGACACGCTCGACGCACTCAATGCTCGGTACCGGCGTACCGGGCACGGCAGCTGGCGATCACGATGGAGCGTCTCCGGTGGCTGCGCGCGTAATCCGCCCGGCACGCGCATCGACGTCAACACGGCTGCGACCTTCCTCGACTACTTCCGCGATGGCCAGCACGTCGATCGCCGCAACGTAGTCGCCGGCGCAGCCCGACAAGCACACCCCGCAGCTGCAGGCCCGATCGTCAGACTGGTCGCCAAGCCGAACTGGCGCGTCCCCAATGGCATCGGCGCGAAGGAACTCGCCAACAAGGGCCAGGCTGGCTGCAGGCCGAACCAATTTCAGTCCAGAACGGCGATCAGTACGTTCAGCAATCCGGACCGAAGAACTCGCTCGGGCCTCGCCAAATTCGACATGCAGGATGACGCAACGATCTACATGCACGATACGCCGGAAAGGCTCGTTCGGCACTGCCCGCAGCGGCACCGCAGCCACGGCTGCGTCCGGGTCAAAATGCCCTCGCAGTTCGCGACGCCCTGCTGACTAGCAAGAAGGACATGTCTTCGACCAG
Organism: uncultured Alphaproteobacteria bacterium; assembly: GCA_963754245.1. Taxonomy (GTDB): domain Bacteria; phylum Pseudomonadota; class Alphaproteobacteria; order Sphingomonadales; family Sphingomonadaceae; genus Sphingomicrobium. The sequence goes on along the minus strand of CAVWET010000008.1, from coordinate 172,640 downwards.
TTCCAGGAAGCGATGCCAGAGGCGACGAGAAATGGTCATCAAGCTCCAACACCGATCCCCGTCCGACTGCTCTATGACACCGCGCTTTTGGTGATGGCCGCGTCCAGTTCCGGCCCGACGTCTATGGCTGGGATGACGACTTCGCGAGCGCGCTCGGTCTCGTGCCCGGGCGCGCCGCCGAAAAGCGCACAGCCGAGAGCGGCGACGATGTAGGGCCGTAAGATCACAAATGAAGTGAGGGCGCCGAGCCAGGCCCGGCGCCCTCATCCCCCTCCCAATGATCGCGCCGCCTCGTTCGGGTGAGGTTGGCGCGACCTCCCAACTCAGGTGCCGCGCCTTTCCGGCAGATAGCCTTCTTCGACAACGTCGCTGAACTTGGTCGTACGCCCATCGAAACGAACGCGGACAATGCCCGTCGAACCGTGGCGCTGTTTGGCAACGATGACCTCGGCCTTGCCTGCGGCGAGGTCGTACTTCTCTTTCCAGTCGTTGTATTTCGAGGTCTTTTCGAGATTTGCCTGCGCTTCCTCCGGCGTCGGCATCTCCACCTCTGAGCCTTTCAGGTAATAATCCTCGCGATAGATGAAGAGCACGATGTCAGCGTCCTGCTCGATCGAGCCCGACTCACGAAGGTCGGAGAGCTGGGGCCGTCTTATCCTCGCGCTGTTCGACGGCACGGCTGAGCTGCGAGAGGCCGATCACCGGCACGTCCAGCTCCTTGGCGAGTTGCTTTAGTCCACGGCTGATTTCGGAGATTTCCTGCACCCGGTTTTCGTTGGAGTTGCGTCCCGTTCCCTGCAGCAGCTGCAGATAATCGACGACGATCACCCCGATCCCTTTTTGCCGCTTGAGCCGCCGCGCGCGCGTGCGAAGCGCCGCGATCGTCAGGCCCGGGGTGTCGTCGATATAGAGAGGCAGGCTCTGCAGCTCGGCCGCTGCCCGAGCGAGCTCTCGGAATTCCTGTTGCGTGATCCGGCCCGTGCGCAGGTTCTCGGACGTGATTCCGGACTGCTCAGACAGGATACGAGTTGCCAGCTGGTCGGCCGACATTTCGAGGCTGAACAGCGCAGCTGGCGCACCTGCGGACTTCGAAGCTTCGATCCCGTCTTCGGCATCGCGAAGGAAGCGCTGCGCTGCCGCGAACGCCATGTTCGTGCCGAGCGCGCTCTTGCCCATGCCGGGACGGCCGGCAACGATGATCAGGTCCGATTTGTGAAGTCCGCCGATCTTCGCGTTGAGGCTGTCGAGGCCCGTTGTGAACCCCGACAGATGCCCCCCGCTGTTCAGCGCGCGCTCCGCCATTTCGAGCGCGTCCTTGGTGGCTTCAGCGAAGGACTTTGCTTTGCCCTCAGCGCCTCCCGCCTCAGCCACCTTGTATAACTCGGTCTCGGCGCGCTCGATTTGAGCGAGGGGGGCAACATCCTCACTCGTGTCGAGCGCGCCTTCGACCAGGTCGCGGCCTACGCCGACCAGTGCCCGGAGCAGCGCGAGATCATAGATCTGCTGCGCGAAGTCCCGGGCGCCGATCACAGCCGCGCCCGATCCGGTCAATTGCGCCAAATAAGCCGGGCCGCCAACTTCTTTTATCGATTCGTCGCAATCAAACAGCGGACGCAATGTCACCGGATTTGCGATCCGGTTGGCGTCCGTCATCCGCAGAATCGCTTCGTAAATACGCCCGTGCAACGGTTCGTAAAAGTGGTGCGGCTGCAATTTGAGCTGCACGTCCTCGACCAGCCGGTTGTCGATCATCAGCGCGCCCAGGAGGGCGGCCTCTGCTTCCACATTTTGCGGGAGAGTTTGGGTGCCGGTGTCGACCGGCTCGGCGATACGCAGGACTTCAGCCATAACGAATCCTCTACGCGCGGTGCGGCCCCACACCCAACGAGAACGAAAGTAGCACAAATGCGCTGAGCTGTGGATTGATTGTGCACGAATCATGCGCACGTTCACGGGAAGTGGGAAAACTGAATTTTGCCCCATCCACAGAAATCGTCGGACCAAATTTGAAGCCGTCGGATCGCCTCGTTAGGCACTCGTCATGACGATATTGTCCGACCGCTGGATTTGGGAGCAGGCGCAGAGCAACGGCATGATCGAGCCGTTCGTCGAGGCGCAGCGGCGCGAAGGCTGCATCAGCTATGGGCTCTCCTCCTACGGCTATGACGCGCGCGTCGCCGACGAGTTCAAGATCTTCACCAACGTGGATTCGGCGACGGTCGACCCGAAGGATTTCGCGTCCAACAGCTTCGTCGACCGCCAGACCAACGTCTGCATCATCCCGCCCAACAGCTTCGCGCTCGCGCGGACGGTCGAATATTTCCGCGTGCCGCGCGACGTGCTCGTCATTTGCCTCGGCAAATCGACCTATGCGCGCTGCGGAATCATCGTGAACGTGACCCCGCTCGAGCCTGGCTGGGAGGGTCACGTGACGCTGGAATTTTCGAATACCACGCCGCTCCCGGCGAAGGTCTACGCGAACGAAGGCGCGTGCCAGTTCCTCTTCCTGCAGGGCAACGAGCCGTGCGAAGTGAGCTACGCCGACCGCGCCGGCAAATATATGGGCCAGAAGGGAGTGACGCTTCCCAAGCTTTGACGAAGTCGAAGGTGAAGCGTTACTCGTCCCGAAGCTGTGACTGTCGATGAAGCTAAGCGCCTCGACGCCGATGATCCGCTCGCCTTCGCGCGCGAGCGGTTCCGCCTGCCCGAAGGGATTATCTACCTCGACGGCAATTCGCTCGGGCCCCTTCCCGCGGCGACGCCGCTCGCACTCAAGCGGACGATGGAACAGCAATGGGGCAAGGACCTCATCGCTAGCTGGAACAAGCACGGCTGGATCGACTGGCCGTCCAACGTCGCCGCCAAGCTGGCGCCGCTCGTGGGCGCTGAGCCAAGCGAACTGCTCATCGCCAACTCCACCAGCGTGTGCCTCTTCAAGCTGCTTGCAGCTGCAGCGTGCGCGCGCCCGGAGCGGCGCACGATCCTCACGCAAAAGGGTAATTTCCCAACCGACACCTATGTCGCCGATGGCGTCGCGGACTTGCTCGGGCTCGAGCTGAAGCCGGTCGCGCCGGACAAGGTGCTGAAGGCGATCAATCGCGACACGGCCGTCGTCACGCTCACTCACGTCGATTATCGCTCAGCCGCAATCCACGACATGCGCGCGATCAACGATGCGGCGCACGCGGCAGATGCACTCACGGTCTGGGACCTATCGCACACCGCCGGAGCGCTGGAGCTCGACCTCAACGCCGCCGGCTGCGACCTCGCGGTGGGCTGCGGCTACAAATATCTGAACGGCGGCCCGGGCGCGCCGGCCTTTATCTTCGTCGCTTCCAAACTGCAGGATAGTCTACGCTCCCCGCTTCAAGGCTGGATGGGGCATGCCGAGCCCTTCGCGTTCGACGAGGCGTACCGGCCAGCTCACGGGATGATGCGCTTCCTGACGGGGACGCCGTCCATTCTCGCGCTGGCAGCGCTCTACGTCGGGCTGTCCACCTTTGACGACATCGCCATGAGCGATCTTCAGACAAAGTCGCGAAAGCTCTCCCAGCTCTTCATCGATGAGGTCGAGGCGCGCTGCGGCGAGGAGGTCCGACTTGCATCACCCCGCGACCCGGCTTCGCGCGGAAGCCACGTCGTCTTCTCCCACCCGAACGGCTACGCCGTCATGCAGGCACTGATCGCGCGTGGGGTGATCGGCGATTTTCGCGCGCCCGATCTGATGCGCTTCGGTTTCGCACCGCTTTACAACAACTTCGCCGAGATCGTCCGCGCGGCGGAGATCCTCGCCGATATCCTCGACACGCGCCAATGGGACCAGCCTCAGTTCCACGAGCGGGCGAAGGTTACCTGATCGGCGCGTTCCAATTCCGCATGCTGTCGATGCTCCACGCGCCGGGCCCAGCCGCGGCGAGATAGAGGAAGACGAAGCAGAAGAGGATCGCACCTTCGCCCATGTTGACGATCGGCCAAAAGCTCTTCGGGAAATGGAACATGAAATAACCGATCGCCATCTCGCCCGCGCATATGAATGCAACGAGGCGCGTGTACAGCCCGACTGCGTCAGCGCGCCACCAATGACCTCGATCCACTCGGCGGCGACGAGGATCGGTGGAAGCGGGCTCGGCACACCGGGTTGGGGAACCGGGAAATGGATCAGCTTGGCCAATCCATGCTCCATGAACAGTAGAGCCACCACAATCCTCAGGATCGCGCGAAGCTGCGGCTGAAATCGTTCGAGATGGCGAAAATCCATGCCTTCCTCCGGTTCGTCGCGATTGTTGCTATGGTTTACCGACGTCGCGGAACGTCCGCCAGAAGGATCACGCGTGTTGCCGCTCTTTGGCAGCGTGCGCGGCATCTTCGGCCAGCGCCGCACGGGAGCGGTGGATCACATCCACCCAGTCGTGGAACGCATGGGCGAGCGTGGTCACGAGGTCCTTGAGCGGCCCGTCCTTCAGGCATCCGCTTTCGTCGAAGCTGTCGTCCGTCACATGGCCGAGATAGGCTTCCGGCTGCTGCATCACCGGCATGTTGAGGAACACGCACGCCTGGCGGATCTGATGATTGGCTCCGAACCCGCCGATGCTTCCCGGTGAAGCGGTCACGATCGCCCCAGGCTTCTTGTCGAACACGCTCTGCCCGTAAGGCCGCGAACCGACGTCGATTGCGTTCTTGAGGACGCCCGGAATGCCTCGGTTATATTCGGGGCTGCAAAACAGCACCCCGTCCGCCGCGCCGACCTGCTTGCGGAAGCGCACATATTGCTCGGGCGGGTTCCCGTCGTGATCCTGGTTGTAGAGCGGCAGATCGCCGATCTCGATCATCGAACAATCGAGATTATCGCCGCGAAGCGCGCAGATGGAGCGCGCCACCTTGCGATTGAGACTGCCTTCGCGAAGGCTGCCGACGATGATCGCGATCTTATAGGCCATGGGGCTGCTCCTCTGGGTCGAAGTCCCAATACTCCTTGGCGGCAAAGGTTGCGACGGCCGATCAGCGCCGCCGCTTCGACTGATGACGGATGTTCGGCGGCCGGCCGCGGCGCCCGGCGGCTCGCGTCCGATCACGGCGGATGGGCGCGGCCGCTCCGCCGTAGCTGCCCTCGGGAAGCTCGTAGCGCAGCGACCCCGAGACCGGATTCGCCTCCGCGAGCCGAAGCGTCAGGCGCTGACCGACGCGGTAGGTCTCGCCGGTCTCCTCACCGACGAGGGTCCGCGACGGCTCGTCGTACCGGAAATATTCGCGCCCAAGATCCTTCGCGAGTACGAGCCCGTCCCCGCCGAGATCCTCGACAGATGCGAAGAATCCGAACGGCTGGACGCCGGTAATCCGGCATTCGACCAGCTGCCCGACCTGGTCGGCAAGATAAGCCGCGACATAGCGATCGATCGTCTCGCGCTCAGCCTCCATCGCCCGCCGCTCGAGCATCGAGATCTGCTCGCCGATCTGCTCGAAGCGCTCTTCGTCACCCTGCGGAAGGCCACCCTCCCCGAGCTTGTACGCCTTCACCAACGATCGATGGACCAGCAGATCGGCATAGCGGCGAATGGGCGACGTGAAATGCCCATAAGTCGCAAGCGCCAGCCCGAAATGCCCGAGACGCTCGGGGCCATAGCGCGCCTGCATCTGAGTGCGCAGCAGCTGCTCCATGATCTCCTCGCGGCCATCGGCGTCTCCGATTCGCTCGATGATCCGGTTGAACGTCCCAGGCTTGATCACCTGGCCGAGCGAGAATTCGACGCCGAAGGTCTTCAGATAATCCTTTAGAGCGACGAGCTTCTCGCGGCTCGGCGGCTCATGCACGCGGTACATGACCGGCGCCTTCTTCGCCTCGAGCGCCCGCGCCGCAGCGACGTTGGCGGCGATCATGAAATCCTCGACCAGCCGATGCGCATCGAGCCGGTCGCGCGGAGCGATCGAGGCGATACGCCCTTTCTCGTCGAGCATGACGCGCCGCTCGGGCAGGTCGAGCTCGAGCGGATCGCGCTTCTGCCGCGCCGCGAACAACGCCCGCCAGCAGCCCCACAGCGGCTTGAGCGCTTTCTCAACGAGCTCTTGCGGAACCGAACCTTCGATCGGCGGCATCGAGCACACGGGCGAGGAAACTTCGACGCGTTCTTCCTCCGCCGCATCCATCGCAGCTTGCGCTTCCTCATAGGCAATGTTTGCTGCTACACAAACCTTCGCTCGCGTAAACCGCCAGCTCTTGAGCGTGCCGTCCTTCGCGATCTTCAGGTGGCAGGCCATTGCCGCCCGCTCCTCACCCGCCTTCAATGAGCAGATGTCCGCTGAAAGCTCCTCCGGAAGCATGGGAACGACGCGGTCGGGGAAATAGACGCTGTTCCCCCGCGCCCGCGCCTCGCGGTCGAGCTCGGACCCGGGGCGGACGTAGAAGCTGACGTCGGCGATCGCGACGATCGCGTTCCAGCCGCCCTCGCCGTCCGCTTCCGCCCAGATCGCATCGTCGTGATCGCGTGCGTCCTCGGGATCGATCGCGACGATGGGCAAATGCGTCAGGTCCTCGCGCTCCCCGAGCTGCAGCTTCGAGACTCGATGAGCTTCATCGATCGCCTCCTGCGCAAACTCGTGCCGCAGGCCATGCTTGTGGATCGCGATGAGGCTGAAGCTGCGCGGCGCGAAGGGATCGCCGAGCACGGCATCGACGCGCGCACTGGCTCGCGGCGGCCGGCCCGTTACTTCGCACAGGACAAGGTCCCCGGGTTCGGCGTCCTTCACATCGCTGATGAACAGCTCGCGCCGCTCCCGCTTATCGACGGGCGATAGCCAGAAGCGCTCGCCCTCCTGCTTGACCACACCGAGCACCAGCTCCGCCGACCGCGCCAACTTCTTGAGCGGGTGGGCGACAAACCCCTGCCCCTTCTCCTCGGTCCGCGCGAGCAGCCGATCGCCAATCCCGAGCGCACCACGCCTGCCCCGTTCCAGCACACGCAACCTCGGCGCCGGCCCTTCCGCATGCCAATGCTCGGGCACTGCCCAAACCGTGCCGCCATCGTCGACCGCCGCGACGCGCAGCACAGTCACCTTCGGCACCCCGCCCGCCTGGTGGAATGCGCGGCCGGGCGAACTGTCGATCAGCCCCTCGTCCGCCATGTCCTTGAGCAGGCGCTTAAGGTCGATCTTGTCCTGGCCGGACAGCCCGAATGCCCTCGCGATTTCCCGCTTCCCGGCCGGCTGATCGGACGAGGCGATGAAATCGAGGATCTGCTTGCGGCTGGGAAGGCCTGCGGAGCTCTTGCGGGGCATGACGCACCCCTAAACGCAGGAACGCGCTTAGCGAAGGCCGCTCTTGGCGAGGACGCCATCGATCTCCCGCACCCGCGCCTTGAAGCGGGGATCGTCCACGCCTCCGTACCTCTGCACGAAATCCTTGTTGGTAAGGCCGTCCTCGCGCTGGACGAGCTCGTTCGGCAGAAGCTGTTCGGGCGTCGCTCTCGCCAGCTCGGCTGCGAGCCTCTCGGCACTGTCCGGCTGCACCGCGGCGCTCGCCGCCTGGAACCCCGCCCGGTCCGCTGCGAGGTCCGCCAGCGAAAAGCCGCTCGGGTCGCCGATCGCGAACTGCGACTGCCGCGACAGACTGTCCGCGAGCTCCTTCCATTCGCCCGCGGCTTCGCTGAGCTGGACGCCTGCACCGACCGAGATAGCCGCCGACAGCGCCCAATGCTTGGTCCAGTCGAAGCGGCCATAAATCGATGCAGGCACCGTCGGGATTCGGCATTGCCGGAGGTCCTCGCCCGAGACCTGGGCGAAATCCTTCACGCGCTGATCGACCAGCAGCATGCCGAGCGCGACGAAGGCCGCACGATTGAAGTCGGCCTGCGCGATGCCCCCGGGGTCGAGCGCAAAGGCGCGGTGGACCTGCTCGGCGAAATCGGTGCTCGGCTGCTTTCGCTGACGATCGGTGAGTGCGCAATAGACGCGGATCACCTGATCGCCGTCGATCGGTACCGCGACCGCACCCGCCATCTGGTCGACCAGTCCCATTTTACCGGGCAGGCTGATCAATGCGCTTACCGTTCCGTTCTGCACCGAGAAATTGCGGACCATTCGATCGAGCGGCGGCACCTCGACGCGCCTCTCGAGCAGCCACCTCCCGACGTTGAGCGCCCAGCGGCTCAGGAGCGGCGGCAGGCTCCAGACACCGACCTTGAGGCGCGTCCGGGGAAATTCCTGGCTTGGACCTTCCGCGCTCAGTGTGACGTTGAGCCAGCGGCCGAGCGGCAGATGGCGGCTGGCCTCGACGACGAAGGCTGGTCCCTCAGTGGACAATTTCAGGCCGTCGGGACGGAAGCCATGGCTCGCGACCGCGCTGAGGCCGGCAAGCTCGGCGGGCCCGAGGCTGACGAAAATGCCGCTTTTGTTGCCGCGCGTCTCGCGAAGCCGGTGATAAGCCTCGCGGCCGGCTCCGACGTCCTCTGCCGTTGGCGCAGCGCGCATCGGGACGAGCGGCTGCGAGCTCGTCACGGTGAACCACAGGATGAGCGCAGCAACGACGAGCACGCCCACGAAAAGCGCAAGTCGTCCGTCCTCTATGCGCCCCCCGCTTCGTGCTTCACCGCAGCTGGCTATCCTTGCTACCGCGGCGGTTGATGGTCGAATGCACGACCGCCTTATCGCGCTCCGTCTGGCAGGCGACGCAGGTGCGCACGCCCGGCAGCGCCTCGCGCCGCTTCTTCGGGATCGGCTCGCCGCAGTCGTCGCATTCCTCGGCGCTCTCGCCCGTCGGCGTGAGCGCGCGGGCGCGAAGGATCGCATCCTTCACCGTATCGTCGATCTGGTCCTGAACCGCGCCGTCGCGGGTCCATCCACCGGCCATTCCTAACTCCTTCTGCGGCCGTAACGCGCCAACCGCACTACGGCTTCTTTGGAGGAGCAATATAGGGATGGAACGCCCCGCCCGGTACCGCCGAGGCGACCGGACTTTCGAACCCGTCCTTGCTTACCGAGGAGACGCCAAACACCCAATCGTCGACGCGGATGTGCGGGAGGCGAGCCGAATAAACGGTAACTCCGCGTCCGATCCTCTTACCCGTGATCGGATCGGGTGAGTCCGAAGCGATAACCGCACTCCTGTCATCGAAGGTCTTAGCGAATTCCCACTGGTTCGCGTCGGTTCGACGCCACCGAACGACATACCTGCTTGCACCCTTGACCGGCACCCAACTGATCGTCGTGTCGGTGCTAACACCTCCCTCGACCTTCGGCTCAGGCGGCGGCGGGGCGCTGGCGATGGCAGCGAGAGCAGCAATGTTCAGCTTGGTCATCTTGGCGAGATAGGGAAAATCGAGATGATCGATCGTGTCGCCGTACCGGATGCCCTTCTCGGTCCTCAGATCCTGATGCTGCCAGTTGTAATTCTCGACCGCGACGCTGATCCGCGCCGCCGGATATCCCATTTGCAGGAACGGGATATGGTCGCCGCCGCGCTGAAACCGATCAGTGCGCCAGATCTGCCGCACGTCGAGACCGATCTTCAGCCGGTCTGCGAGGCTATCGAGATAGCGTGAGATGTTGCGCGACGGCGCGTCATTCTCGCCGCCGAGACTATGCGTCGGCGCATCGAGCTCGGGCTGCCCTTGAGAGCGCGGCCCCTCCGACAATATGCGAGCATGAGTGGGATCGCACACGCCGTCCGAACCGCAGCTATTGCCGATGATGTCGTTGTTGAGAACCGCAACGACGTTCCAGCCCTGCTGCTTGGCGTAGTTCGCCAGTACTTTGCCGCCGTAGAGCCCCTGCTCCTCGCCCATCAACGTCGCGTAGACGATGGTGCCTGGGAATTTGTGCTTAGAGAGCACCCGCGCCGCTTCCATCACCGCGGCAACACCCGAACCGTCGTCGTTCGCGCCCGGGGCATCCTTCGTTGCGTCCAATGGGTCGCTCACCCGGCTGTCGATGTGGCCCTGGATGATGACGACGTCGTTTGGCCGCTCGGTCCCTCCTTGAATTGCGAAGACGTCGGTGATTTTGGTCGGTGCTGGAAGGCGGTCGCCGCTGAACATGTCGCTTGTTCGCGCAACGGTCAGGCAGTTGCCGCAAGCCGCCGAATAGCGGTTGAACTCTAACTCCGCCCAGTTGAGCGCCGCGCCGATCCCGCGTTTCGGATCAGTCTGCGATGAGAGCGTATGCCGCGTCCCAAAGCTCACCAACGTCTCGATCGTATGGCGAAGCTGCGCCTGGCTGACGGGCTCAATGATCGCTCGGAGCCTTGCGTCCGGCGAAGGAGGCGGCGCTGCCCCAAGCAGGGCCAGGCTACCAAAAGCGATCAATTTACGCATCGCGACTCTCCCTCTCTCCGCCGCGTGCAACTGGCATTTGCCCATTGCTGGGTCTAGTGGCGCGCCAACCCCTTAAGACTTCAACGAGGACGCGTACTCCATGCTTCGCAGCATCGACCATTTCATCGGCGGTTCCACTTTCGCTTCCGGCGAGCGGCAGGGCGACGTGTTCGACCCCAATCAGGGCCAGGTGCAGGCCCGTGTCCGCCTCGGCACCGCGGCCGACCTCCAGAAGGCGGTCGATGCCGCCAAGGCCGCTCAGCCAGCTTGGGCCGCGACCAACCCGCAAAAGCGCGCGCGGGTCATGTTCAAGTTCAAGGAGCTGGTCGAAAAGAACATGGACGAGCTCGCCGAACTTCTGTCGAGCGAGCACGGCAAGGTCATTGCCGACGCCAAGGGCGACGTTCAGCGCGGCCTCGAGGTGATCGAATATTGCTGCGGCATTCCGCAGGCCTTGAAAGGCGAATATACCGTCGGCGCGGGGCCCGGCATCGACGTCTATTCGATGCGCCAGCCGCTCGGCATCGGCGCCGGCATCACGCCATTCAACTTCCCCGCGATGATCCCGATGTGGATGTTCGGAATGGCGATCGCCTGCGGCAACGCGTTCGTCCTGAAACCATCGGAGCGTGACCCCAGCGTCCCGATGCGCCTCGCCGAGCTGATGAAGGAAGCGGGCCTTCCCGACGGAATTCTCAACGTCGTCCACGGCGACAAGGAAATGGTCGACGCCATCCTCGACCACCCGGACATCGCGGCCGTGAGCTTCGTCGGCAGCAGCGACATCGCGCAGTACATCTACTCACGCGGGACCGCGAACAACAAGCGGGTCCAGGCATTCGGCGGCGCCAAGAACCACGGCATCGTCATGCCGGACGCCGACCTCGATCAGGTCGTCAACGACCTCGCCGGAGCAGCCTTCGGCTCGGCGGGCGAGCGCTGCATGGCTCTTCCCGTGGTCGTACCGGTCGGCGACGAAACCGCCGATCGCCTGCGCGAGAAGCTCATTCCCGCAATCGAGTCCCTGCGCGTCGGTGTCTCGACCGATCCCGAGGCGCATTACGGCCCGGTGGTCAGCAAAGCCCACAAGGAGCGCATCGAAAACTACATCCAGATGTGCATCGACGAGGGCGGCGAGCTCGTCGTCGATGGCCGCGGCTTCACGCTCCAGGGCCACGAGGAAGGCTTCTTCATCGGGCCGACCTTCTTCGACCGGGTTACGCCATCGATGAAGAGCTACCAGGACGAGATTTTCGGCCCGGTTCTGCAGATGGTCCGCGCCAAGGATTTCGACGAGGCCGTGCGCCTCCCGTCCGAGCATGCCTACGGCAACGGCGTCGCGATCTTCACCCGCAACGGTCACGCCGCCCGCGAATTCACCGCGCGCGTCAATGTCGGAATGGTCGGCGTGAACGTCCCGATCCCGGTCCCGGTCTCCTACCACAGCTTCGGTGGGTGGAAGCGCTCGGGCTTTGGGGACATCGGCCAGTACGGCATGGAAGGCCTGCGCTTCTGGACCAAGAACAAGGTCGTCACGCAGCGCTGGCCGGATGGCGGTGCGCAAGGCGAGAGCGCTTTCGTCATTCCGACCTTCGGCTAATCGGCGCGCTTGGCTGAGAGTTGTCTTTCACGGTAGATGCTTCCCATCGTTTCGACGATTGGGGGTAAAAGATGATCCTACTGACGCTCGTGGCAGCTGCTGCGCTCACCCAATGGAGCCGCGAAACGCCCGAAATCTACACCGGGCCGGGCTATTTTTGCGGTGGAGGCTATAGCGTTCACCTCTCGCCCCATGACCGCGTAGTCGTTCAGGCTCAGGCAGGCGGTGCAGCAGGCGCCCAGCTCAACCTGGGCGGTCGTGAGATTAGCATTTGGACCGGGGCGACCGGCGGGCCGGGCCAGGTCGTCGCGCGGCTCCCCGGCAGCATCATCATGCAGGGAAACGACGGGCCGAGGATCCTTTACACGGTCGGAGACGAGACGCCCTACGGCCTGCACGTGTCGAGCGGCGCTTTTCGGGGTTTCAAGCAGGATCGATGGTTCTTCAGCCGCGCGAACTTCAGCTCTAACGCGGAACATATGGTTCCTTGTCTCGCAGCGGGCATCGAGCGCTGACCGGCGGATACTGCCATTCGATCAAGCGTTACGCACCCGTACAATAAAACGGAGCCCGTGATGCGTGCTGCAAATCCGATCCTCTTGCTGGCCCTCGCTCCGCTAACGATCGGCGCCTGCAAGAAGAGCCAGGAAGCGCAGGACCAGAACATCGCGATCGATCAGCCGGTCACGAACGAAACGCTGGCAAACGCCGACGTGGAGATGCTTCCGCCCGATGAAAGCAGTGCTGATAGCTCCAACGAACTGGTGACCGGCACCGACAACCCCGACATCAACGACGTCAACGCTTCGAGCAATTCTGAATAGCGAGCGGGCAGTCCGGGGCTTGCTGCAGGAGGAAACGGCGGGCTAGAGCGCCCGCGCAATGACGCAATTCGACCTGACCGACGACCAACTCCAAATTCAGGAGATGGCGCGCAAGTTCACCGCGGACGCGATCACGCCCTTTGCAGCCGAGTGGGACGAGAAGCATATCTTCCCGCGCGATACGATCCGCGAGGCCGCAGAGCTCGGTTTCGGCTCCATTTACGTGAGCGAAGAGAGCGGCGGGATCGGCCTCGGCCGGCTCGAAGCCGCGCTGATCATGGAGGCCATGGCCTACGGCTGCCCGTCGACCAGCGCATTCATCTCGATCCACAATATGGCGAGCTGGATGATCGACCGTTTCGGCTCCGCCGAGGTGAAGCAGAAGTATTTGCCCTCGATGATCACCATGGAGCGGATCGGCAGCTATTGCCTGACGGAGCCTTCATCGGGCTCGGACGCGGCCGCACTGAAGACGAAGGCCGTTCTCGACGGCGATCATTATGTCGTCTCCGGCTCCAAGGCATTCATCTCCGGCGGCGGCGAGAACGAAATCTACGTCACCATGGCCCGAACCGGTGAGGAAGGCCCAAAGGGGATCTCCTGCCTCGTCATCGAGAAGGACATGCCCGGCGTCAGCTTCGGCGCGCAGGAAAAAAAGCTCGGCTGGCATTCGCAGCCGACCGCGCAGGTCAATTTTGATGAGGTCCGAGTGCCCGTCGCCAACCGGGTCGGTGGAGAGGGCGAAGGCTTCCGGATCGCGATGATGGGGCTTGACGGGGGCCGTCTCAATATCGGCGCCTGCTCGCTTGGCGGGGCCCAGCGCTGCCTCGATGAAGCGGTCAAATACACCAAGGAGCGCAAGCAATTCGGTACGCCCATCGCTGATTTCCAGGCGACGCAGTTCACCCTCGCCGACATGGAGACGGAGCTGCAGGCCGCGCGCTACTTGCTCTACGTTGCGGCGGCGAAGGTGACGGCCAACGCTCCGGACAAGACCAAATTCGCTGCCATGGCCAAGCGCCTTGCGACCGACAGCGGTTCGTCGATCGTCGACCGCGCGCTGCAGCTCCATGGCGGCTACGGTTACCTGATGGACTATCCCATCGAGCGCTTCTGGCGCGACCTTCGGGTCCACTCCATTCTGGAGGGCACCAACCAGATCATGCGTGTGATCGTCAGCCGGGAAATGCTGCGTCAGTAGGATCATGAAGAAAGCGCCGCTTCCCTTCGATCCGTTCGCGCTCGCGCAGGCTGCTGGCAAAGCAGCGATCGGCCTTGCCGCACGCCCGGCCGAGTTGCTCAGCGTCCAGCTCGAAGCCGCCAGGCAGTGGAGCGACTTCTGGTCCGATGCCCTTGCCGGCAAGTCCTCCGAGAAGCCGCGCGACCGCCGTTTCGCGGCGCCGGAATGGCAGGAAGACGCCTATTACCGCGCCATCCGCGATTTATATCTGCTCGCTTCACGGCAGTTGCGTGACGTGGTCGACCGCACCGCGGGCGAGGGCTCGAAAGGAGCGATGGCACGCTTCCTGCTCGACCAATATTTGAACGCTGTCGCGCCAAGCAACTTCGCAAGCACTAACCCTGAGGTGGTGAAGCGGGTTCAGGAGACCGGCGGCGCCAATCTCGTCCAAGGATTTCTGAACCTTCTGGAGGACGTCGGCAGCGGCAAAGGGATCGTGCAACGCCGCACCGATCCAACCGCGTTCGAAAAGGGCAAAACGATCGCCGCGACGCCGGGCTCGGTCGTCTACGAGAATGAGCTGTTCCAGCTCATTCAGTACAATCCGGCCACCGACAAGGTCGCGGCCGAACCGCTGCTTTACGTGCCCCCGCTGGTGAACCGCTATTATATGATCGACCTCGTGCCGCGGCAGAGCCTGGTCAAATGGCTGGTGGATGAGGGGCGAACGGTCTTCATCATCAGCTGGGTGAACCCGGGATCCGAGCACAAGGACAAGAACGTCGGAGATTATGTTCTCTCAGGCGTGGTCGAGGCGATTGGCCAGGTTCGCAAGCGCACAGGAAGTGCGCCGGACCTCTTCTCATTCTGTCTTGGTGGAACGTTGGTCGCCATCGCCCTCGCCTGGCTCGCCGCCAAGGGACGCGCCGATGAAGTCAATTCCGCGACGCTGATCGGTGCCCTCGTCGACTTTTCCGACATGCGTGACTGGTCGGCCTTCGTCCACGAAGCGCACCTCGGCGCGCTCGAAAGCCATCTCGAAGCCCGGGGATTTGCCGACAGCCTGGAGCTTCAGCGGCTGTTCGCCGCGATGCGCGCCAATGATCTCATCTGGTCGTCGGTCGTGAACCATTATCTGCTCGATAAGCCGGCACCGGCGTCCGACCTGCTCTATTGGTTCGAGGATGGGACGCGAATCCCGGCCGCTTTCCTGAAGAGCTACAACCGCGAGCTCTTGCTCGAGAATAAGCTGAAGGAGCCTGCAGGCTTCGCAGTCGGCGATGTCGCCATCGATCTTGCGGCGATCACGACGCCGATGCTGGTCGTCGGGCTCAAGGAGGATCACGTTTCCGCATGGGAAGCGGTCTACGGCGGAGCGCGCCATCTCGGCGCCGATTTCATTCTGGGTGGCTCCGGCCACAACGCCGGCATCGTCAATCCACCGGCCGCCATCAAGCATGGCTACTGGACCAACGATCAGCAGCCGGCCGACGCAAAGGCGTGGCTCGAGAGCGCGACGCGGCACGAAGGAAGCTGGTGGCCGTGGTGGACGCGCTGGCTAGGCTCGAAGGGCAGCGAGCGGAAGGTAGAACCTCGCAAGCCCAAGGACCCGATCGAACCCGCGCCCGGCCGTTACGCGATGATGCCGTGATGGACGCCGTAACGACGCAGCAGGATGTGCTGACCATTAAGGAAGGGCTCGCCGGCCGACTGCGGCTCAATCGGCCCAAGGCGCTGCACAGCCTCAACCGGCAGATGGTGCGCGACATGGCCAATGCGTTGATCGAATGGCGCGATGACCCCGATGTCCGGATCATCCTCATCGACCATGCCGAGGGCCGCGGGTTTTGCGCGGGCGGCGACGTCGTCGGGATTTCGCAGGACGTCGAGGGACATGAGGCCGCAGCGCGGGCCTTCTTCTTCGACGAATATCGCCTCAACCATCTCGAATATACTTACGCCAAGCCGGGCGTCGCCTTCATGGACGGTATCACGATGGGCGGCGGCGTCGGGATCGCACTCCCTTGTCGATATCGCGTTGCGACCGAGCGCACCGTGCTCGCGATGCCGGAAACGACGATCGGGATATTTCCCGACGTCGGCGGCGGTCGCTACCTGTCGCGTCTACGCGGGCGGCTCGCACAATTCCTTGCGCTGACCGGTGCCCGGCTGGATGGCGCCGAGAGCCTGCGCCTGAGGCTCGCCACCCATTATCTTCCGTCCGACCGGCTCGAAGAAGCCAAGGAGCGGATCATCGCCCAGCCGTTCCGCACGCAGGCCGTTCTTGACGAGCTGAGTGAAGAATACATTCCGGACGCCAGGATCATGGCCAGCCTCCCGAAGATCGACCGCTACTTCGCTTCGGATCGGCTGGAGGACATTCTCGAAGCGCTCGACACGGGCGCTGCGGATGGCGACGAGTGGGCGGCAAAGGAAGCGGCAACGATCCGCGCCAAGTCTCCGATTGCCTGCAAGGTCAGCCTGAAGCTGCTTCAGGAAAGCCCCTACCAGCTGCACTTCGTGGACGAGATGCGGATGGAATATGGCATCATGGTCCGCCTGATCCATCATCCAGACTTCAAGGAGGGCGTCCGCGCGCTTTTGATCGACAAGGACAACAAGCCCAACTGGCACCCCACCCGGCCCGAAGTCATCGGCGACCGCGACGTGGACGAATTTTTCCAGCCGCTGCCGCCCGAAGAGCAGTGGCGCCCGTTCGACTTCTAGAGGAGCCCATGAGTTACGAGACGATCCTGGTCGAGCAGCGTGGAGCGGTGACGCTGGTGACGCTCAACCGCCCCAAGGCCCTCAATGCGCTAAACAGCCAGGTGTTGAAGGAGCTGACAGAAGTCTTTGCTGCCTACGACGCGGACGATGGCCAGCATTGCCTCGTCCTCACCGGATCGGAGAAGGCCTTCGCTGCGGGCGCCGACATCAAGGAGATGTCCAGCCAGGGCTTCGCCGACATGTATTCGTCCGACTTCTTCGCGGGTTGGGAGAAAGTGACCGCGACCCGCAAGCCGTGGATCGCGGCGGTCGCAGGCTACGCTCTCGGCGGCGGCTGCGAGGTTGCGATGATGGCCGACTTCATCATTGCCGCGGACAGCGCCAGGTTCGGCCAGCCAGAGATAAAGCTCGGCGTCACGCCGGGCATGGGCGGTTCCCAGCGCCTGACCTGGGCAGTAGGCAAGGCCAAGGCGATGGAGATGTGCCTGACGGGCCGAATGATGGACGCTGTGGAAGCCGAACGCTCGGGCCTCGTCGCCAAGGTCGTCCCGGCAGACCAGCTGCTCGATGAAGCGCTCAATACCGCCGAGGCGATCGCCGCCATGCCGCCGCTCGCCGCCATCGCGGCCAAGGAAATGATCAACGCCGCGTTCGAAATCCCTCTCTCGCAGGGCATCCGCTTTGAGCGCCGCCTGTTCCACGGCTTGTTCGGGACACAAGACCAGAAGGAAGGCATGGCTGCCTTCGTCGAAAAGCGGCCGGGTAACTGGAAGGGCAAGTGATGGCGAAGATTGCATTCATCGGCCTCGGCCACATGGGCGGCGGAATGGCGCCGAACCTTGCCAAAACGGGCCATGAAGTCCGCGCTTTCGACCTCGTTCCCGAAGCTGTGGAGCATGCGGCCAAAGGCGGCTGCACGGCAGCCGGGTCGGCTGCCGAAGCAGTCAAGGACGCCGACGTCGTCGTCACGATGCTGCCCACCGCGAAGCATGTTCGGGCGGTGTTCCAAAACGACGTGGCGCCCAACGCAAAGAAAGGTGCGCTTCTAATCGATTGCTCGACGATCGACGTAGGCAGCGCGCGCGAGGTCGGTGAGGAAATGAAGGGCCTCGGCTTCGACTTCCTCGACGCGCCGGTTTCCGGCGGGATCGCCGCGGCTGCTGCTGGCTCCCTCACCTTCATGGTTGGCGGTACCGACGAGCAGTTCGAACGTGCTCGCCCATTCATCGAACCAATGGCGAAGGCAGTAATCCACGCCGGGCAACTCGGCGCCGGACAGGCCGCGAAGATCTGCAACAACATGATCCTCGGCGCCACCATGGCCGCCACCTGCGAAGCCTTTGTACTGGCGAAGAAGCTCGGCCTCGACCTCCAGAATTTCTTCGACATCTCTTCAAAGGCGTCAGGGCAGAGCTGGTCGATGACGAGCTATGCGCCCGTACCGGGCGTCGGTCCCGACACACCCGCCGACCACGATTACGAAGGCGGCTTCGCTGCCGCCTTGATGCTCAAGGACCTCAAGCTTGCCGCCGATGCCGCGCGCAGCGTCGGCGCTTACACGCCGATGGGCGGCGAAGCCGAGGAACTGTACCAGCGCTTCGTTGACCGGGGCGGCGGGAACAAAGACTTCTCCGGCATCATCAAGATGATCGACGACAGCTGGAAAGTACCTGACAACCAATAGGAGAGCTTATGCGCATTGTGATGTTTGCCGCGGCCGGCGCCTGCATATTCCTGGCGTGCTGCGGAGGTCCGCAAAAGAGCCAGGCCAACAATGCGCGGGCCAATATCAGCAGCGACTTCCCCGACGCGAACTCTGCCGCTCCATCGAACGCGATGGTGATGCTGGCAGCAGCTCCAACCAAGGACCAGGCGCTGAAGATCATGCATGAGCGGCACGAGGCGATGGAAGGCCTCGGTAAGGCGATGAAGACGCTCCATCGCGAGCTCGATGCGAGCAAGCCCGACATCAACGTCATTCGCGCGCAGACTTCGACGATGGCGGCGGACGGAGCAAAGATCCCGAGCTGGTTCCCGGCCGGGACAGGTCCCGACGTCGGCAAGACCCGTGCGAAGGCGGAGATCTGGAAGCAGCAGGATGTCTTCGCCCGTAAGGCGAAGGACTATGCCGCGGCGGCGCAAGCGATCGACGCCGCCGCCAAAGCCGGCGACGTGAACAAGGTCATGGCCCTGCACGAGAACGTCGATAAGGCCTGCAAGGCCTGCCACGATCCGTTCCGCGCGCCCGAGCATTGATCGACCGCACTTCGAGGGCTGACCAGCCAGTCTGGGACCTGGCCGTCCGCCTGGTCCACTGGCTGCTTGCGGGCCTGATCGCCTTCAGCTGGTGGTCCGTCCACAACCACCACACGGATTGGCACATCTGGTCCGGCTGCGCGATCCTGACGCTTCTCATTTTCCGCCTCTTGTGGGGCTTCGTTGGAAGCTCCACGGCCCGGTTCGCCAACTTCGTTCGCGGACCAAGGCAGCTCGCCCGCTACTGGCGGGGTCAGTGGACCGGCGTCGGCCATACGCCACTAGGCGCTCTGAGCGTGATCGCCCTCATCGGAGCGGTCGCTATCCAGGTCGGACTGGGGCTGATCTCCGAGGATGAAGACGGACTCTACACCGGTCCGCTTTACCGGTTGGTCAGTACGGACACGTCCGACAAAGCCCGCGACCTTCACGAATTGTGGTTCAACGTCATTCTCGGCCTGATCATCCTCCATGTCGGCGCGATCGTCTTCTATCGCCTGCGAGGAAAGCATCTGACCAAGCCGATGATCACCGGCCGAGCAGCGGTCGACCCCGACGCCGAACCAATACGCCCCGGCAAATGGTGGGTTGCACTGATCTGCCTTGCTGTTGGCATCGGTATCACGCGCTGGATCATCGCCGGCGCTCCGCCATTCTGCTAGTTCGGCCAATAGACATATTCCTGGCCGCGCTTCCACGGCGCGTCAGCCGGAACGTCGATCCGAATAGGCTCCTCCAGCAACGCCGGCCACAACGGCTTCGCCATCCCCGCATCATGCTCAGCGAGCTTCACGCGAAGCATCCTTACGACGTCGGGCCTTACGGCGGACAGGTCCGCTCGCTCGGTCGGATCCTTCGCAAGGTCGAACAGCCAGACGCGCTTCGGGTTTTGCGAAATCTGCAGTTTCCAGTCGCCGTCGCGGATGGCCTCATACGCGCCAGACCGCCAGAAAAGGCTGCGGGTGACGGGCTGTGCATGCCCGCTCACGAACGGCAGCAGGTCGATACCGTCAATCTTCCGGTTTTGCGCTGGCGGGACTCCGGCTGCAGCGGCCAGCGTGGGGAAGATGTCGATGAATTGGACTGGCATCGTCAGCCGCATTCCGGGCGCGATCTTGGCAGGCCAGCGGATGAAGTAGGGTTCGCGGATACCTCCTTCGAAGAAGGTACCCTTCCACCCGCGATAGGGTTTGTTGACGTTGGGAAGGCCTGCATACCAGGCACCGCCATTGTCGCTCGTGAAAATGACGATGGTGTTGTTATCGACGCCCTGCGCTCTCAGCGCCGCCATGACCTCGCCCACGCCGCGATCGAGCGCTCGGACCATCGCTCCGTAGATGCGCGTCCGGCGGTCCCTGATCGCGGACAGCGCGTCATAGTCCGCCTTCGTCGCCTGAAACGGCGTGTGCGGAGCATTGTAAGCCAGATAGATGAAGAAGGGCCGGTTTCGATTGGCCTTGATGGCCGCTGCCGCCTGATCGCTCAGATAATCGGTCATGTACTTGCCGGCGTGAAACGGCTTGCTTGCGTTGAACTGAACGGCGTCGGTCAGTGCGGCCCAAAGCAAACGGTCGAGAGGATCGCCGGGAAGTCGCGCGTCGACCGAGGGACCTTCAGTGTACTTGCTTGCACCCGGCATGAAACCGAGGCTCTCGTCGAAGCCCTGATCCTCGGGCCGCATCCCTTTCGCCTCGCCCAGGTGCCACTTGCCCAGATGGATCGTGTGATAACCGCGCTCTTTAAGCAGCTCGGCAATTGTGACCTCGCTTCCCGGCACGCCCATGTCGGCCATCGGCGGGACGAGCCTCTGCAGTTCGGCGTGATAGATGGTGCGATAGGGCCGATTTTGGTCGGAGTAGCGAGGCACATATTTGGCGAGTTGCGGGGGGACGGCCGTGAACTCGAAGCCGAAACGCTGCGGATAGCGCCCGGTCATGAGCGCCGCACGCGAGGGCGAGCAGGTTGCGTTCGCGGCATAGCCGGTCGTGAAATCAGCGCCTTGGTGAGCGATTGCGTCGATATTGGGCGTCGGCACCAGCCCGCCCGCAACTCCAGTGCCGAGGCCTTCGGCGGTGATGTCGTTGATGCCAAGGTCGTCGGCGAGGATCAGAACGATATTGGGCGGGCGCTCTCGCGCCGGCGCTACTTGGGGACCTTGGGCCCAGTGCACCGGCCAGTTCGGAGCGACAGGATGAACAAGACGGTTTGCGATCACGAGGATCTGAACCGGAATTAGGCGCCATGCCGACCATGCCGCGACGACGATCAAGACAATGATTGCCGCAAAGATCTTCAACCTCACGGCTCACTCCATGGCCATGACGGGCAGCAATGGCCCTAGATCGCACATTTGCAGCGCAAACGCACTGCGCCCTTCTCTTGAAGCAATGGGACTTTAGGGCCACATCGCGCATATGCTGATCCGCACAGAGCAGACGCCCAACCCGGCGACGCGAAAGTTCCTGCCCGACCAGATCGTAATGGATGCCGGCACGCGCGACTTCCCGAACGCTGACTTGGCCGACGCATCGCCGCTCGCGCGCGCCCTGTTCGACAGCGGCATGGTCGAAGGAGTGTTCTACGGCCGCGATTTCGTCTCAGTGACTGCTGCACCGGCCGTTTCCTGGTCGGACCTCGAGCCTGTGGTCCTCGAGACTTTGCTCGATCATTTCGTCAGCGGCGCACCGCTGTTTGTCGCCGGCACCGCGGCCGGCATCCATGTCGCCGACGACATCGACTTCCAGGAAGATCCGGCCGACGCCGATATCATCGACCAGATCAAGGAGCTGATCGAAACCCGCGTCCGCCCGGCGGTGGCGCAGGACGGCGGCGACATAGCCTACAAAGGCTACCGCGATGGGCGCCTATTTCTCTCGATGCACGGCGCATGCTCGGGATGTCCCTCATCGACCGTGACTCTGAAGCGCGGCATCGAGAGCCTGATCCGCCATTATGTGCCGGAAGTAGAGACCGTCGAAGCGGTCTGACGCGGCCCGACAACTCCGGGGGGTTGTGGCTTCGCATCTCCTGTGCCCACTATCCCCTTGATGATTCTCGCATTCGACACGTCGACCGCCGCCTGCACTGTCGCTTTGTTCGACGGCTCCGGAACGTGCATCTCGCATCGCGATGAGCTGATCGACCGCGGACATGCCGAGCGACTGGTGCCGATGATCGCTGAGCTTCTCGAAGGCCGTTCGGCTGATAGCATCCTGGTTGGCGTTGGACCCGGCAGCTTCACCGGCATCCGCGTGGCGATTGCCGCCGCGCACGGGCTGGCGATCGGGTGGAGCGCGCAGCTTGCGGGAGTATCCTCACTCGCCCTCATCGCTTCGGCCGAGAAGGGCAGCGATGTCGCGGTGGCGGTGATCGGCGGCCATGGGGAGCTGTTCGTACAGGAGTTCAGCGCTTCTGGAGAGCCGTCTTCCGAATTGCGCAATCTTGCCCCGGCAACGGCAGCGGCTGCAACGAAGTCCGCGCTCGTCATCGGATCGGGAGCTCGCCAGCTCGTCGATGCGCGCGGATGGGGTGAGGCGCGCGAGGCGTGGCCCTCGGCGGCGAATGCCCTCGGCCTTCCCGAGAGCCTTCGCAACCTGCCGCCCAAGCCGGTCTACGCTCGGGCTCCCGACGCTCGCGCGAAGGAAGCTGCCTGATGGCGACGCCCGCGATCGACAGCCAAGTGCGGCTGCGCCCCGGCGATTCGAGCGACCTCGAGGAGGTCATGGAGGTCATGGACGCGGCGTTCGGAAGCCGCTTCGGCGAGGCGTGGACCCGTTCGCAATGCGCAGGGATCCTGCCGATGGCTGGAGTTTGCCTGGTCATTGCGCGCGATCCGGCCAACGGCCACATCATCGGTTTCTCGCTGATGCGGACCGTAGCTGATGAATTCGGAGCTTCTTCTGCTCGCGGTTCTCCCGACGCACCACAGGCGTGGAATTGGCGCGCGCCTGCTCGACGACTTCATGCAGCGCGCCGGCGACGAAAGTGTCGTTCGCGTTCATCTGGAAGTGCGCGATGGTAATCCCGCTGTCGAAATGTACCGACGCGCGGGCTTTCGTGCCGTTGGGCGCCGCCGCAACTATTATCGCGCGCCTGACGGGGCACGTTTCGATGCTTTAACGCTCGCCCGAGAACTTTATTCTTAACATCATTTAAGTTTACGTTCCGCTTTTATTGCAAGTAACAAGGGCGAAGCGTAACGGCTGTTTTCGTGCAGTTCTTGGATTGCACGGAATTCTTGCTCGAGATTTAGGAACTCGCCATGACCTTAGAACCAGCTGCCGAAGATACTTTATTGACGCTAACTGCCGACATCGTTGCTGCTCACGTCAGCAATAATAGCGTTGCAGTCAATGACTTACCTAACCTTATCCAGAACGTGCACTCGGCCCTGACGGGTATTTCCGGTGCCTCCTCAGCTCCGGAGCCGAAGCCGGAACCGAAGGTATCGATCCGCTCTTCGATCAAGCCCGACTACATCGTCTGCCTCGAGGACGGCAAGCGATTGAAGATGCTTAAGCGGCATCTGATGACGCACTATAATCTTACGCCGGATCAATATCGGCAGAAGTGGGGACTTTCGGCCGACTATCCGATGGTTGCTCCCAACTATGCCGAACAGCGGCGTACCCTTGCCAAGTCGATCGGTCTCGGAACGAAGCGGAAGCGGACTCGCGCGTCGAAGTAATCGGGGGCGGTGCTGGACGATGTGCAGTCCGGTGCCTAATTCTACGCCATGAGCCGCGACATCGACATTGAGGCGCTATGCGCCGACAAGGGCCTTCGCATCACCGAGCAGCGCAAAATCATCGCGCGAGTACTCGGTGACAGCGAGGACCATCCGGACGTCGAAACGCTGCACGCGCGCGCTGCTGCAATCGACTCGAACATCTCGATCGCCACCGTCTACCGGACGGTCCGCCTGTTCGAAGAAGCGGGAATCCTCGAACGTCACGAGTTTGGAGACGGCCGGTCGCGCTACGAAGCCGCGTCGGAAGCACACCACGATCACCTGATCGATGTCGAAACCGGCAGTGTTATCGAATTCGCAGACGACGAGCTGGAGGCGCTGCAAAAACGGATTGCCGAGAAGCTCGGATTCCGCCTCGTCGACCATCGCATGGAGCTTTACGGCGTCGCCCTCAACCGCGATCGCTGATCGGCAGCATGGCCTGACGCCTCGCGCCGTCTTGCGCATTGGCGGGCTGGTTCTGCTGCTCCTCGTGGTCGCGCCGATTCACATTGCGTGCAAGCAGCTACTCGGTCGCTCGCCGTGGCCGCACCGCTTCTTGGCTGCCGCGGGCTGGATCTTGGGCCTGCGCGTTCGCGTGAAGGGGAAGAGGGCCGGCCGCCATACCTTGCTCATCGCGAACCATACGAGCTGGCTCGACATCCTGGTGCTGGGCGGCTGGGGGAACTGCGCCTTCGTCTCCAAGGAGGAGCTTGGTCACGGCCTTTTTCATTGGCTCGCTGACCAGAATGCGACCGTCTACGTGAAGCGCACCCATCGGAAGGGCGCAAAGGACCAAGCAATCGCCGTTGCGAGGGCACTGGAGGGTGACAAGCCTGTCACGGTTTTTCCCGAGGGCACCACCGGCCCCGGAGCGCATCTCCTGCCCTTCCGATCCACTCTGCTCGAGGCCGTCAACTACGCCGCGAAGGACGTCCAAGTTCGTCCCGTTGCCGTGGACTATGGCCGCGCCGCTTCCGAAATTGCCTGGTGGCATGAGGCGGGCAAGGACAACATCCTCCGCATCCTCGGGCGTTCCGAGACCTTGCCGGTTACGGTGAACCTTCTCCCGCCGCTCGACCGCTCCGGCGACCGCAAGCAGCTGGCATTTGAGGCGCGCGAGGCAGTCGCCGCAACGCTCGGCTTCAAGTCGGACGCCCACTCGCCTATAGCCCTTGGTGAATGACTCCCAAGACTTTCAAAATCAAAAGCTTCGGCTGCCAGATGAACGTCTATGACGGTGAACGGATGGCCGAATTGCTGGCTGGACGAGGCATGGCCGCAGCCGCCGACGGCGAGGATGCTGACCTCGTCGTCCTCAACACGTGCCACATCCGCGAAAAGGCTGCTGAAAAAGCTTATTCGGACGTAGGTCGGCTCAGGCGCGAGGACGGGTCGAAACCGCTGGTTGCGCTCGCCGGCTGCGTCGCACAAGCCGAGGGCGCCGAAGCGCAGCGCCGTTCGCAACTGATCGACATCGTGGTGGGTCCGCAGGCGTACCATCGCCTGCCCGAGATGGTTGCGGAAGTGGCAAAGGGTGCGCGCCCGGTCGACACCGACATGCCGGCGCTCAGCAAGTTCGACGCGTTTCCGACGCGTCGGCGTGCAAATCCGAGCTCATTCCTGACTGTTCAGGAAGGATGCGACAAGTTTTGCACCTATTGCGTCGTGCCTTACACGCGGGGCGCCGAGATCTCCCGCCCGTGGCAGGACGTGGTTGACGAGGCCCATCAGCTGGTCGACGCCGGCGCTCGCGAGATCGTGTTGCTCGGGCAGAATGTGAATGCCTGGGCGGACGAAAGCCGCGGCTTGGCCGACCTGATCCGCACATTGGCGAAAATCGACGGCCTGGAGCGCATCCGCTACACCACCAGCCATCCCGCCGACATGACGGACGCGCTGATCGCCGCGCACGGCGAGATCGACGAGCTGATGCCTTATCTGCACCTTCCTGTGCAGTCCGGCAGCAATCGCATTCTCAGGGCGATGAACCGTAGTCATACGGCCGAAACCTATCTCGCTATTCTGGACAAGATGAGCAAGGCCCGTCCTGACATCGCCCTTTCGGGAGACTTCATCGTCGGCTTTCCGGGCGAAACGGAGGACGACTTCGAGGCAACGCTGCGGATCGTGGACGAAGCGCGCTACGCCGCTGCCTATTCATTCAAATACAGCCCGCGGCCGGGCACGCCCGCCGCAAGTATGGAGGACCAGATCGCCCGCGAAATCATGGATGAACGGCTCCAGCGCCTGCAGGACCGGATCAACACTCACCAGCTAGCGTTCAACCGGTCGAAGGTAGGCTGCGAGACGCAAATTCTGATCGAACGCAGGGGTAAACTGCCGGGCCAGATGATCGGCCGTTCGCCATGGCTGCAATCGGTCCATCTCGAAACGTCCGCGCAGCCCGGCGACATCATCGACGTTACGCTGGTTGCCGCCGGTCCGAACAGCATGAGCGGCGCAGCACGCCAGAAAGAAGCCGCCTGATGGCCCGTCGCGATCTCGCCGCCGTCGCCGACCGTGCACGTCTCGAGCTGGAGTTCGACCAGCCGTACCTGCTCGGGCCGTTGTTTGGCGATTACGATCGCCACCTGATCACCATCGAGCAGCGTCTCGGGGTCCACATCTCGGCTCGAGGCAATCGGGTGCAGATCGAAGGCGATCCCGATGCGGCATCCCGCGCCAGGGACGTCCTCACCGGCCTCTACAATCGGCTCGACCAGGGTCACGACGTCGATGCCGAGGCGGTCGAGGCCGTCCTCGGAATGGCCGCGCAGCCGAACCTCGACGGGATCATCCAGGAGGAAGTTACTTCTGCTCCACGCGTGATGATCCGCACGCGCAAGAAAACGATTGTGCCGCGCTCGGCCGTCCAGACCACCTACATGGAGGCGTTGGCCCGCGACGAGATGATCTTCGCACTGGGGCCCGCAGGAACCGGCAAGACCTATTTGGCCGTAGCCCAGGCCGTGTCGCAGCTCATCTCCGGCAGCGTCGACCGGCTCATCCTTTCACGTCCAGCCGTTGAGGCCGGCGAGCGCCTTGGCTTCCTTCCCGGCGACATGAAGGAGAAGGTCGATCCCTATCTCCGGCCGCTTTACGACGCGCTCTACGACATGCTTCCGACCGAGCAGGTCGAGCGCCGGATCACGTCCGGCGAAATTGAAATCGCACCCATCGCCTTCATGCGGGGCCGCACGCTCAATGACGCCTTCATCATCCTCGACGAGGCCCAGAACACCACGCCGTTGCAGATGAAGATGTTCCTCACCCGGTTCGGCATGCGCAGCCGCATGGTCATCTGCGGCGACCCGCACCAAGTGGACTTGCCCGATCCCAGCAAGTCGGGTCTCGCCGACGCGGTCCAGAAGCTCGAGGGTGTAAAGGGCATCGCCACCGTCCGCTTCACCTCCGCCGACGTCGTACGGCACCCGCTCGTCGGACGCATCGTGGAAGCCTATGAGGGTCCGGGACGATGATGCTCGAAGTCGCGGTCGAAACCGACGAGGAATGGGACAGTAGCCGCCCATGGGAAAGGCTCGCCAGGAAGGCCGCTGAAGCTGCCATCGCCGAGAGCCGCTATCCGGAGCTTTTGAACTCCGATCGGTCCGTCGAAATCTCCGTGACCTTTACCGGGGACGAGCAGGTGAGCGCCCTCAATGCCGAATGGCGTGGCAAGGAAGAGCCGACCAATGTCCTGTCCTTCCCGATGTCCGACGAACGCGATCTCGGCCGGGCCAATCTCGCCGGACCCGAGCTTCTGCTCGGTGACATCATCCTCGCCCACGGAGTTTGCGAGGCAGAAGCGGCGGACAAAGGGGTGCCTGTCGAACAACATGCAACCCATCTGGTCGTGCACGGCACCCTCCATCTGCTCGGCTACGACCACGGTGACGAGGCACAAGCCACCGACATGGAAGAGCGCGAAGTCCGCGCCCTGGCGCGACTCGGCATTGCCAATCCTTACGAGGTCCCGGCCTGATGGCCACGCGCCAGGATGACGGCGGATCGCGCCTCTGGCGAGGTATGCGCCAACTGATCTTCGGCGAAGACGCGGAGCCTACTCTTCGCGCTGAGATCGAGGAGGCGATCGACGAGGCCGAGGAATCGCGTCAGGTCGCTGGCGACCTGTCGCCCGCCGAACGGCAAATGCTCCGCAACATTCTTCACTTCGGCGAGCAGACTGCCGGTGACATCTGCGTCACCCGCGGGGACATCATGGCCGTGCCGTCGAGCATCAGCTTCGACGACCTGGTCCGCGCGTTTGCGGATGCCGGCCATAGCCGCCTGCCGGTTTACGGCGAGAGCCTCGATGATGTGATCGGCATGATCCACATCAAGGATGTCTTCATGGCCAATGTCGATGCGACGCGCGACCGCTCGGTCGGCGCGCTTATGCGCGATCCGTTGTTCGTCCCGGAATCGATGGGAGTCATCGAGCTTCTCGCCCGCATGCGGCAACAGCGCATTCATCTTGGCATCGTCGTCGACGAGTTCGGGGGAACGGAAGGCCTCGTCACGATCGAGGATGTGGTCGAGGAGATCGTTGGGGATATCGAGGACGAGCACGACGAGGCCGAAGCCGGCATGCTCACGATGGTCGACGAGGGCCTGTGGGAAGCGGACGCGCGGCTGGAGCTCGATGAACTCGCCCAAGCGGTCGATCCCCGACTGTCCTCGGCAGAGGACGAAGTCGACACAGTCGGCGGCTTGGTCTTCCTGCTTGCAGGTCACATCCCGACGAAGGGAGAATGCGTGTCTCACCCGTCGGGCTGGACCTTCGAAGCACTGGATTCCGATCCGCGTCGCATCATCCGGGTGCGCCTGCACGCGCCCGACCGCCAAGTCTCGCCGGCCTAATTCTTCGCGAACAGGCTGGCGGGATCGGCCATCGCCTTGAACTCGAGCGCATTACCCGCCGGATCAAGCAGGAACATGGTCGCCTGCTCGCCAGGTTGTCCTTGGAAGCGGACCGTGGGCTCAATGACGAACTTCATGCCCGCAGCTTGAAGCCTGGCGGCGAGCGCTTTCCAATCGTCCATCTCCAGCACCAGCCCGAAATGCGGCACTGGTACATGCTCTCCATCCACTTCATTCGAAGCTCTGCGCGGGGCCGAGCCAGGCGCCAGATGGGCGACGATCTGATGGCCGTACAGGTCGAAGTCGACCCACTCGTCGGCACTGCGCCCCTCAGGACAACCCAGCAGTTCGCCATAGAATCCCCGTGCCGCGGCAAGATCGTCGACCAGGAAGGCTAGGTGGAATGGCGGAAGGTTCATGTCCCGCCCCTGCTCAAGACAGCCGCGATTGTCGAGACTTTCGTTGGCGCGAAGTAACGGCTAGCCATCGCAGCCGATGATTTACGTGCTCTACGCCTTCATTACCGGCGCATTGTCGGCGTTCGCCTTCGAGCCAGTTGGCATCTGGCCCCTGCTGCCGGTCGCGTTCGGAGTTCTCTGCGAGCTGCTCGACCGGACTCGCAAGTTCGGGATTGCACTGCTCATCGGCTGGGCATTCGGCCTCGGCCAATTCGTCGTCGGCCTCAACTGGATCGCGACCGCCTTCACTTATCAGGCCGCCATGCCTGCGTGGCTCGGCTGGGTCGCGGTCGTCCTGCTAGCGCTCTACCTCGCCATTTATCCGGCAATCGCGACCGGCCTCGCATGGCGCTTTGGCCGCGACAACCGGATGGCGCTGCTGCTCGTGCTCGCCGGGGCCTGGGCTATCACCGAGTGGCTTCGCGGAACGATGTTCACCGGCTTCCCGTGGAACCCGGCCGCGGCCGTTCTCGTCCCCACGCCCCTGCTGTTGCTCGCTCCCCTGCTCGGCACGTACGCATTGTCCGGACTGGTCGTCCTGCTCGGCGGCGCCGTCTGGCTCGAATATTATAGACGTTGGCTTCCCCTCGTCGCCATCTTCGGCGCCACCGGGGTCATGCTCATCCTTCCCTCGTCGGCGGTTCCTTCGGATCCGCTGACGGTACGCAATGTGCGCATCGTGCAGCCGAACATCGGTCAGCAGGATAAATGGCGCCCCGGCTTCGACGAAGAAGCCGGTCGCCGGCTGGCCGCACTTTCGGGCGGCCCAGCCGCCGATGCACGCCTCCTGCTATGGCCCGAAGCGGCGATCACCGATCCCGTGGAGGATGCCCGCACCGATGAGCATCAGGCGCTCGCGCAATATCAACGCACGCGAGCGGCAGCGCTCCTGGGATCGAGCGATGTGCTCCTGACAGGCGGCATCGCGCTTGGGGCGCACGACGGCATTCATGTCGATGGCGCAGCGAACAGCGTTTACGCGCTTGGACCCGGCGGCCGTATCCTCGGCCGTTACGACAAGGCGCATCTGGTGCCCTTTGGCGAATATCTTCCGATGCGCCCGGTGCTCTCCGCCATCGGCCTTTCGCGCCTGGCGCCCGGGGACATCGACTTCACGCCCGGACCGGGTCCGCGCACGATCGACCTTGGTCTGCAGTGGGGCAAGGTCGGTTTCCAGCTTTGCTATGAGATCATCTTCTCGGGCCAGGTCGTGGACGAGAGGAACCGACCCGCCTTCATCTTCAATCCATCCAACGACGCCTGGTTCGGTCGCTGGGGGCCGCCGCAGCATCTTGCACAGGCGCAATTGCGGGCTGCCGAGGAAGGCCTTCCGGTGCTCCGCGCCACGCCGACGGGCATCAGCGCGGTAGTCGATGGCCGGGGCCACATCGTGAAATCGCTTCCGTGGCGAACGGCGGGCGTGATCGACGCCGTTATCCCGCCTCCTGCGAACTCCCCGACGCCTTTTGCGCGGCTCGGCAATATCATTCCGATTTTGCTCGGATTCGGCTTCATCGCAGCCGGCATTGCGGTCGGGCGCAAGCGCCGCTAGAGCATCATATAAAGCTTTCCTTATATCCCAAATCGAAGGACCCGCCTCCGCTTATGCGTAGCTCTTACTTGTTCACGTCCGAATCGGTTTCCGAAGGTCATCCGGACAAGGTCGCCGACCAGATTTCCGACTCGATTGTCGACCTCTTCCTGTCGAAGGATCCCGAAGCGCGCGTCGCGTGCGAGACGATGACCACAACCAACCGCGTCGTCCTTGCGGGCGAGATTCGCGGCGAAGGCATCATGGACCAGGACGGGAACTGGGCGCCCGGCGTCCGCGAGGAAATCGAGCAGGCGGTGCGCGGCGTGGTCAAGCGCATTGGCTACGAGCAGGAAGGATTTCACTGGGACCGCTTTGACTTCGCCAACCACCTGCACCCGCAGTCCGCGCACATCGCACAGGGCGTCGATGCCGGTGAGGACAAGGAAGAGGGTGCCGGCGACCAAGGCATCATGTTCGGGTTCGCCTGCGACGAGACGCCCGATCTCATGCCGGCGACGCTCGACTACAGTCACAAGATCCTGATGGAGATGTCCAAGGACCGGCACAGCGGCGCGGCTCCGTTCCTCGAGCCCGACGCCAAAAGCCAGGTTACACTGCGCTTCGAAGACGGCAAGCCGGCCAAGGCCACAGCCATCGTCGTCTCCACGCAGCACAAGCCGGGCTACGACAAGGGCGAAAAACGGGCGGAGCTTCACGCCTATGTGAAAGACGTCGTTGCCCGTGTCATGCCGCAACAGCTGCTCGGCAACGAGACCGTCTACCACATCAATCCGACGGGCAGCTTCGAGATCGGCGGCCCCGACGGCGACGCGGGAATCACCGGCCGCAAGATCATCGTCGATACGTACGGCGGCGCGGCTCCGCACGGCGGCGGCGCCTTCTCGGGCAAGGACCCGACCAAGGTCGACCGTTCGGCAGCTTACGCCGCGCGGTACCTCGCCAAGAACATCGTCGCAGCGGGCCTCGCCAAGCGCTGCACCATTCAGCTCGCCTATGCGATCGGCATCAGCGAGCCGCTATCGCTCTATGTCAACACGCACGGCACGGGCACGGTGCCTGACGAAGCGATCGAGGCGGCGATCGGCCGGATCGAAAAGCTCGGGCGTCTCACTCCGCGCGGCATCCGTACCCACCTCGGCCTCAACAAGCCGATCTATCAGGCGACCGCGGCCTACGGCCATTTCGGCCGCAAGCCCGAGGACGACCGCTTCCCGTGGGAGCGAGTGGACCTGGT
Organism: uncultured Alphaproteobacteria bacterium; assembly: GCA_963754245.1. Classification (GTDB taxonomy): domain Bacteria; phylum Pseudomonadota; class Alphaproteobacteria; order Sphingomonadales; family Sphingomonadaceae; genus Sphingomicrobium. The sequence goes on along the minus strand of CAVWET010000008.1, from coordinate 140,913 downwards.
CGACGAACTTAAGGACGCTGTCGCGGCCTAATTGGGGCACGTTGCCCGGCGGCGTGAGCTCGCTGCCGAGGTAGATCACGCGCCAGACAATGTTGCCCACGTCATCGGCGATGATCAGGTCGCCGGTACGATGCATTGACGCGAAAGGCTCTGCGTAGTTCCGCCGACATTGTTTGCGGGGGCACTGCGCTCTAGGCGCTCCGGCAATGACCGCGAACAAGCCTGGCGACCCTTTGACCCTGAACCGGCTTTACGGGCGTTCAACCGGGCATAAGCTTCGCCAGGGCCAGCAGGAATTGGTCGATAAGCTTCTGCCGCAAATCGAAGTGCCGGCGGATGGTGAGATCAACGCACATGTTCTGTTCGGCGCGGAGCGCCCGCTCCACTTCGAAATCGGATTCGGCTCCGGCGAGCATCTGGTCGATCGCGCCGACATGCTGCCCAATCACGGCTTCATCGGGGCCGAACCTTTCCTCAACGGAGTGGCCACAGCGCTCGGGCAGATCCGCGACAAGCATCTGACGAATGTGCGCCTATTGCGCGGCGATGCTCTGGAGGTACTGCAGCGCTTGCCAGACCGCGCGCTCAGCTTTCTATATCTGCTGCATCCCGACCCTTGGCCTAAGGCACGCCATGCCAAGCGCCGGATGGTCAACGACGGGCCGGTCGATCTGTTCGCGGCGAAGCTCAAGACGGGGGGCGAATTCCGCCTCGCAACCGACGATCCGACCTATCTCGCCTGGGCGCTGATGGTGATGCAGCGCCACGTGGAGCAGTTCGATTGGCTTGCCGAACGCCCCAAGGATTTCCTCGAACCGTCGGGTGGCTGGATCGAAACACGCTATGGCGCCAAGTCGCGGCGCGAGGGCCGGAGGCCCTACTATTTGCGCTATCGCCGCGTCTGAGAACTGGGCGTGAGCCGCAACAGCCGCGCGCCGGGTCCATCCTCAAGCAGGTAGATCTCACCGTCGGGCCCCTGCTCTACGGCGCGCATACGGGCACCCATGTCCCATTGATCGGCCTTGCTCGCCTGATCGCCCCGAATGCGCACGTGAATCAGCGCGTGACCCGACAGCGCCGGGATCAGGGCATCGCCCTTCCACTGCGTAAACATACCGCCCGTATAGATGAGCAGCCCGGAAGGTGAGATTGACGGGCTCCAGAACAGCTTCGGCGCCTCGAACCCATCGCCAGGACGATGATCGGGGATGTCGACGCCATCATAATTGCTTCCGTTCGACACGTTGGGCCACCCGTAATTGCGGCCCGGAAGGATCAGGTTGAGCTCGTCGCCTCCGCGTGGGCCCATTTCCGTTTCCCACAGCCGGCCGTCGGGTGCGAAGGTTAGGCCCAGCGGATTGCGGTGGCCGCTGCTCCAGGTTTCCGCCGGAGTAATATTGGGTCCTGGCCACGCGACCCGTCTGACGGCGGCGCTCTTGGCGGCATCCGTGTCCTCCGGCGGATCCGTGATCGTGACGATCGAAGCGCCCGTATGCCCCGTCATGGGGTTTCCAGGCGCGGGTTTCCCATCGAGCGTCAGGTGCAGGATCTTGCCCAGCGGCTGGCTCGGGTCCTGCGCCGGTGTGAACCGCTGCCGCTCGCCCGAGCTGAGGAAGATCGAATTTCCGTCAGGAGCGAAGGCGATGCGTGCTCCGAACTGTCCGCCCTGGCCGCCTGCGGGATCGCGCCAGAGGACAGTCAATCCGTCGAGTTTCACGCCTCCGCCGCCGGCGGGAACCAGCTCGGCGCGAGCCAGAGCAAGCCCGCTTCCACCGTTCGACGATGGTTCGGAGTAAGTCAGATAGACGAGCTTGTCGGTACGAAAAGCGGGAGAGAAAGCGATGTCGAGCAGTCCACCTTGGCTCGACACTAGGACCCGGGGAGCGCCTGCGACCGGCTGCTTTCGGCCCGTTGCGACGTCCACGACCCAGATACGGCCGGGCTTTTCCGTGACGAGTGCTCTCGAGGTGCCGGGAATGAAGTCTATGGTCCACGGCGAATCAAAGGTCGCCACCTCCGCTACGGCGAACGGCCGTTGGGTCGACGGCTGCCCGGCACTCGCCGATGGCGAGGAACCGCATGCAGCAAGGAGCGTCAAGAGGACGACTTGTATTACGCGTAGGTTCATACGAACTGTTCCACTGTCGTAATGGCGGTGAGGGGAATAAAGGGATGACATGCGACCCTGCAGCTTACTCTCACTGGCAACCGCGGTTCCACCGCACGTCATCGAACAGGACGTCGCGAAAGTCCTGGCGCGCGAGGCGTTCGGCGGCCGCAAAGCCCTGTTCGATCGCCTGTCAGGCGTGTTCGACAATGCGGGCATAGCGCGCCGCCACATCGTTGCTCCGCAGGATTGGTACGTATCGCCTCATGGCTGGCATGACCGGAACGCCATCTATCTGGAAGGCGCCGAGAGCCTGTTCGTCGAAGCGGCCACCGCAGCCATCGAAAGAGCCGAGGTCCGCCCGCAGGACGTGGACGGCGTCGTCACCGTATCGACCACAGGCATCGCCACCCCCAGCCTGGAGGCGCGCGTCGGCCCCCGCCTCGGCTTGCGTGACGACGTTCGCCGTGTTCCGGTCTTCGGCCTGGGCTGCGCGGGTGGTGTAAACGGCCTCGCCATCGCATCGCGAATGGCTGCTGCCGAACCCGGAACGAACTGGCTGTTCGTCACTGTAGAGACGTGCTCGATCTCGATCCGGCTCGACAGCGACGATCCCGCCGCCGTGGTCGCGACAGCCCTGTTTGGCGACGGTGCTGCTGCAGCGGTTGTCACCAGCGGCGAGCACAGCCTCGCGCGAATTACCGGTGCGGCCGAGAAACTGTTCCCGAATACGCAGCGCATCATGGGCTGGGATGTCGAAGATCCGGGCCTAGCCGTCGTGTTCGATCGCGCGATCCCCCCGTTCATCGAGGAGCATCTCGCCGGCACGGTCGACGATATGTGCGCCAAGCTCTCGATCACCCGCGACCAGATCGATCGCATGTGTTGCCATCCCGGCGGGGTGAAGGTCCTCGACGCAATCGAGACTGCGCTTCACCTCAACCAGGGCGAGCTGAACATCGAGCGTGAAGTGCTCAACGATTACGGCAACATGAGCGCACCCACGGTGATGTTCGTTCTCGAACGGTTGCTTCAGCAGGGCCTTCCCGAACGGGTCCTGATGACTGCATTCGGTCCGGGCTTCACTTGCGCCGGATTGATGCTCGAAGCCGCTTGATCGTAAACCTTGTCGTCCTTGCGCTCGTGACGCTGCAGCGCCTCGGCGAGCTGTGGCTGTCCCGGCGCCACACGCGGCTCTTGCTCGCGCAAGGCGCTCAGGAAGTGGGCGCTTCGCACTATCCGCTGATCGTCGCCGTGCATGCGTTGTGGCTAGGGAGCCTTTGGTGGCTGGCGCCTGGCCGTCCCATCGACGGCTTCTGGCTCGGGCTGTTCGTGCTAATTGAACTGGCGCGTATCTGGGTCCTTGCCTCGCTTGGCTCCCGCTGGACGACACGGATCATAATCCTGCCCGAGGCACCGCTAGTTCGCCGCGGCCCGTATCGATGGGTCAATCATCCCAATTACCTCGTCGTCATCGCTGAAATCGCCATCCTGCCACTGGTCTTTGGGCTATGGCAGGTGGCACTCATCTTCTCGGTGCTGAATGCTGCCGTTCTTGCCATCCGCATCCGTGAGGAGAACCGGGCGCTTCGCGGCTAGTCTTCCGCTTGCGCCAGCAGCTGCTTCGGCCTATATCGCCGCTCTCTCCTCGACATCGTTAGATGCCTGAGGCTGGTCCTTAACGGGGCCGGTCCGAGAGTGGTTTGTAGTGCAGCAGGAGCACAGGTGGCCGACGTTTCAGGCTTCGCGAAGATGATCGAACCAGAGGTGAGCAGCCTCGGTTACGATCTCGTGCGCGTGTGCATGATCGGCGGCACTTCCGACCCGACGCTGCAGATCATGGCCGAGCGGCCCGATACGCGCCAGCTGACGATCGAGGATTGCGAGCGCATCTCGCGGCGCCTCAGCGATGTGCTCGACCTGTGCGACCCGATCGAGGGCAGCTACCGCCTTGAGGTCAGCTCGCCGGGCATTGACCGGCCTCTTACTCGCCTGAAGGATTATCAGGACTGGTCCGGCCACGAAGCGCGCATCTCGCTTCACGATGCCCGCGACAACCGCAAGCAATTCTCCGGCACGCTGCAAGGCGTGGTCCGAAACCACATCCATCTCACCGACAAGACCGGTCGGGAGCACACCTTCCACATAGACGACATCGCGTCCGCGAAGCTGCTCTTGACCGACAGGCTCATCAACGCCACCGCGCCGCTCAGCACCGAGGGCGCCGAACACATCGAAACCGTAGAGGAATAATTTAAATGGCCACCGCACCCGCTGCCGTCAGTGCCAACAAGGCGGAGCTGATTGCGATCGCTGACGCCGTCGCGCGTGAAAAGCTGATCGACAAGGGCATTGTCATCGAGGCGATGGAGGACGCGATCCAGCGCGCCGCCCGCGCTCGCTATGGCGCCGAGAACGACATTCGCGCCAAGCTCGACGCCGAGACCGGCGACCTGCGCCTGTGGCGCGTTCTGGAAGTCGTCGAAGAGCCCGAAGATCACTTCAAGCAGATCGACCCGACGCGCGCCCAGAAGCTCCAGAAGGGCGCGGCTGTCGGGGACTTCATCGTCGACCCGCTGCCGCCGATCGAGTTCGGGCGCATCGCCGCGCAGGCCGCCAAACAGGTGATCTTCCAGAAGGTCCGCGATGCCGAGCGCGAGCGTCAGTATGAAGAGTTCAAGGACCGGGCGAACGAAATCATCACCGGCGTCGTCAAGCGCGTCGAGTTCGGACACATCGTCGTCGATCTCGGCCGCGCCGAGGGCGTGATCCGCCGCGACCAGCAGATCCCGCGCGAGATGGTCCGGGTTGGCGACCGCATCCGCTCGCTGATCATGTCGGTGCGGCGCGAAGCCCGTGGCCCGCAAATCTTCCTCAGCCGCGCCCATCCGGAGTTCATGAAGAAGCTGTTCGCCCAGGAAGTGCCGGAGATTTACGACGGCATCATCGAGATCAAGGCGGCGGCCCGCGATCCCGGCAGTCGCGCCAAGATCGGCGTCATCAGCCATGACAGCTCGATCGACCCGGTCGGCGCCTGCGTCGGCATGAAGGGCAGCCGCGTGCAGGCGGTCGTCCAGGAGCTTCAGGGCGAGAAGATCGACATCATTCCGTGGTCGCAGGATCTCGCGACCTTCGTCGTCAACGGCCTTCAGCCGGCGACTGTCAGCCGCGTCGTCATCGACGAGGAAGAGAGCCGCATCGAAGTCGTCGTCCCCGACGATCAGCTCAGCCTCGCCATCGGCCGCCGCGGCCAGAACGTCCGCCTCGCCAGCCAGCTCACGGCCTCGCAGATCGACATTCTGACCGAAGCCGACGCGAGCGAGAAACGCCAGCGCGAGTTCGTCGAGCGGTCGTCCCTGTTCCAGAACGAGCTCGATGTCGACGAGACCTTGTCGCAACTGCTGGTCGCGGAAGGCTTCACCAGCCTCGAGGAAGTCGCGTACGTTCCGGTCGAGGAAATCGCGACGATCGAGGGCCTCGATGAGGATATCGCGTCCGAGCTCCAGAATCGCGCGACCGAAGCGCTCGAGCGCCGCGAAGCCGCTTCGCGGGAAGAGCGCCGCAAGCTCGGCGTCGAGGATACTCTTGCCGAGCTCCCGCACCTCACCGAGCAGATGCTCGTCACGCTCGGCAAGGCGAACATCCGCACCCTCGACGATCTCGCCGACCTCGCGACCGACGAGCTGATCCAGAAGAAGCGGGTCGAGCCGCGCCGTCGCGAGCCGAGTACACGCCCCGAGGATAAGGGCGGCATTCTCGCCGAGTACGGGCTTAGCGAAGAGCAGGGCAACGAGATCATCATGGCCGCGCGAGCGCACTGGTTCGAGGACGAAGAGCCGGCCAAAACCGAGGAGGCCGCCGATGCGGAATCCCCGGAATGACGACCTCGCACTAGCAGAGAAGGAGCGCGTCCCGGAGCGGACGTGCATCCTGACCCGCCGCAAAGGCACGAAGGACGAACTGATCCGGCTCGCAATGTCGCCGGACGGCGAGGTTGCGCCCGACGTCCGCGCACGCGCCCCGGGCCGCGGCGCATGGATCGGCGTGAGCCGCGTCCAGCTCGATGCGGCCAGCGCGAAGGGCAAGCTTAAGTCTGCGCTCCAACGCGCCTTCAAGACGAACGAGATCCACGTTCCCGTCGACCTCGGCGAGCGGATCGAGCAAGCGCTCCGTCAGACGGCGCTCGACCGCCTTGGCATGGAAGCGCGCGCAAGCAACCTCATCAACGGCACCGACCAAATCGCCACCGCCGCGCGCTCAGGCAAGGTCCATATGCTGCTTCACGCCGCCGACGCCGGTGAAGATGGTCGAAGGTCACTGGACCAGGCGTGGCGGGTCGGCGGAGGCGAAGCTCAGGGGGTGATATTCCCCGAGGAACGCACTATCTTGTCCATGGCACTGGGCCGCGAGAATGTGGTACACGCCGCCCTGACCGATCCCGCTGCCGCTTCGCGTGTCCGCCACGCGCTTGCCCGGTGGCGAGCTTTCACTGGCCCCGATCGAGGTCTTGAAGGTGGAGAACCCACCTCTGGCCCCGTCTCGGCTGAAGTAGATTTGACGAAGGAATAGAATGGCAGACCAGACCGAAAAACCGAAGCTTGGCACCCGGCCCCCGCTGGGCATCAAGCGCACGGTCGAGACCGGCAAGGTCAAGCAGAGCTTCAGCCACGGCCGCTCGAACACGGTAGTCGTCGAGCGGAAGCAGCGGCGCGTCTTCACGAAGCCGGGCGAAGCTCCGCCGCCGGCGCCCGAGCCCGTTGCCGAAACGCCGCCGCCCGCACCAGCGCCGAAGCCTGTTGCTCCGGCAGCTCCGCAGCCGCGCCGGCCGTCCGCGACCGAAGAGATCGCGAACCGCAAGGAAATGCAGACGCGCCTTCTCCGCGAGGCGGAGGAAGCCCGCATGACCGCGCTCGAGGATGCGCGCCGCCGCGAGGAACAAGCCAAGAGTTCGGCCAACGAGGAAGAGCGTCGCCGAGCCGAGGAGAATCGTCGCGCCGAAGAGGCAGCCGCCGAGGAAGCCGCTCGCCGAGCTCAGGAAGAGGCGCTTGCCGCAACTGCACCTCCGCCGTCGGAGGATGCAGAACCGGCTGCTGTTTCTGTGCCCGAAGAAACCGAGGAGCGCAGCTTCCGCCGTCCTGGCCATGCGCCTGCGCCGAAGCGCCCCGAGCCGTCGCGTCCGACGCGCGGTCGCGAAGATCGCCGCCATTCTGGGAAGCTCACCGTCAGCCGCGCCCTGTCCGACGAAGACGAGAGCCGCGCCCGCTCGCTCGCCGCGCTCCGTCGCGCTCGCGAAAAGGAAAAGCGTCACCACATGGAGACCGGTCCTGCGACCAAGCAGGTCCGGGACGTGATCGTCCCCGAGGCAATCACCGTTCAGGAACTCGCAAACCGCATGGCCGAGCGTGGCGCCGACCTGGTCAAGGCCCTCTTCAAGATGGGCTCGCCTGTTACTCTGACGCAGACGATCGACCAGGACACGGCCGAGTTGCTCGTCACCGAGTTCGGCCACCGCATCAAGCGCGTCAGTGAGGCCGACGTCGATATCGACTCGTCCGAGGACGTCGATGCACCCGAGACGCTGCAGCCGCGTCCGCCGGTGGTCACGATCATGGGTCACGTCGACCACGGCAAAACCTCCCTGCTCGACGCGATCCGCGGTGCGGACGTGGTTGCGCATGAGGCCGGCGGCATCACGCAGCACATCGGCGCCTATCAGGTAAGCCTGCCCGACAAGTCGAAGATCACCTTCCTCGACACCCCAGGCCACGAGGCATTCTCGGAGATGCGCGCCCGCGGAGCCAACGTCACCGACATCGTCATCCTGGTGGTGGCCGCCGACGACGGACTGCGTCCCCAGACGATCGAGGCGATCAACCACACCAAGGCGGCCGGCGTCCCGATGATCGTCGCGATCAACAAGATCGATAAGCCGGACGCCAAGCCGCAGAAGGTCCGCGAGGAGCTCCTGCAGCACGAGATCATCGTCGAGGACATGGGCGGCGACGTCCAGGACGTCGAAGTTTCCGCGACGAAGAAGACCAATCTCGACAAGTTGCTCGAGGCTATTCAGCTCCAGTCAGAAATCCTGGAGCTCAAGGCGAACCCCGATCGCCCCGCCGAAGGCACCGTGATCGAAGCCAAGCTCGACAAGGGTCGCGGACCCCTCGCGACCGTACTCGTCGAGCGCGGCACGCTGCGCGTCGGCGACGTCTTCGTTGCCGGCCCATCGAGCGGCAAGGTCCGTGCGCTGGTCGACGACCATGGGCGCCAGGTGAAGGAAGCGGGTCCGTCGGTGCCGGTCGAAGTCCTCGGCCTGTCTGCGGTCCCGTCGGCCGGCGATCCGTTCACGGTCGTCGAAAATGAGGCGCGCGCCCGCGAAGTCGCGTCCTACCGTCAGGGCGTGCTCGACCGGAAGCGCACCACCTCGGCGCCGATGAGTCTCGAGAACATGTTCGCAAGTCACGCCTCAACGACCAAGGAACTGCCTTTGGTCATCAAGGCCGATGTGCAGGGCTCGATCGAAGCGATCGTCCATGCGCTCAACCGCCTCTCGACCGACGAGATCAAGGTGCGCATCCTGCACTCGGGCGTCGGCGCGATCACCGAGAGCGACGTCACGCTGGCGAGCGCCAGCGGCGCGCCGATCATCGGCTTCAACGTCCGCCCCAATGCCAAGGCGCGCGAGGTCGCGGATCGCAACAAGGTCGAGTTCCGCTATTACGACGTCATCTACCACCTCACCGACTGGGTGAAGGGCGCGATGGCGGGCGAGCTCGGGCCCGAGATCATCGAGACGGTTGTCGGCCGCGCCAAGGTCCAGGAAGTCTTCCCGGCGGGCAAGAAGGACAAGGCCGCTGGTCTGCTCGTCCTCGAAGGCGTCATCCGCAAGGGCCTCAACGCCCGCCTCACCCGCGAAGACGTCATCGTATCGAAGACGACCATCAGCTCACTCCGGCGCTTCAAGGACGACGTGGCGGAAGTCACGTCGGGCCTCGAATGCGGCGTGCTGCTGGCCGACACCAACGACATTAAGCCGGGTGACAGCCTCGAGGTCTTCGAGGTCGAGGAGCGCGCACGGACGTTGTGACCTACTCCCTCTCCCCTGCAGGGGAGAGGGCCGGGGAGAGGGGCAAATCCCTCGAACTCCCCCTCTCCCTCCGCTGCTTCGCGGCTCCTCCTTCTCGCCTGAAGGTGCGAGGGTAATGCGCCGTACCGAAACCCCCGAAGGCCGCTCGGTCCGCTTGCTTCGTGTCGGCGAGCAGATGCGGCACATCCTGAGCGAGTTGCTCCAGCGCGGCGACGTTCATGACGAGACGCTGCAATCGCACCTCGTCAGCATCACCGAGGTGCGAATGTCGCCGGACCTCCGGCATGCCACGGTGTTCGTGAAGCCCCTCCTCGGACAGGACGAAGAGGCAGTGCTGAAGGCGCTTCGCCAGAACACCGCCTATCTCCAGCGCGAAGTCGCGCACCGAATCCGCATGAAATACGCCGCGAAGCTCAAGTTCGTCGTGGACGAGAGCTTCGACGAAAGCAGCCACATCGAGCGCATCCTGCGATCGGAGAAAGTGGCGCAGGACCTCGATCACGAATGACGGTCGCGGGGGGCCTGCTTCTGCTGGTCGCGACCCAATGGCCCGGCGACCAGAAGATCCCGCTGGTCCGCTATCCTGACCTTCCCCACCACGCCGCAACGCTGACCGCGTTCGTCCCGAAGGGCTGGAAGCTCACCGACAAAGGTGTCGGCGATCTCAACGGCGACCACATTCCGGACGCTGCGCTAGCCATCTGGATGGATGACTTCGCGCAACAGGATCCATCCGTCCTACGATCCGAAGACCCGCTACGACACCAATCCGATGATGCTGGTGGTCGTCTTCGGCAGCAAGGCCGGCGGCTACGACCTCGTGCTCGCCAATCACAAGCTCATCCCGCGCCGCGAGAACCCCAATCAGGACCCTCCCTTCAACGGCGTCAGCATCGCCAACGGCGTGCTCCATGTGAAGATGCACGAATTCCTCGAGGCCGGCGGCTGGTGGCTCGGTAAGATGAGCTTCGCCTTCCGCTGGCAGGACGGAGCGCTGCGCCTTATCGGCTACGACCGCGATGGGATCATCAAAAATACTGGCTCCACCGACGTCGCCAGCGTCGACTATCCAGCGCGGCGGATGATCGAGAAGACCGGCACCATGTCCGGCGACGCGCCCGATCAGACCAAGACCGTCGCGCTGCCCAGCAAGCCACTGCTCACAATCGATCAGGTCGGCGACGGCCTGATGTTTAACCCCGACGAACATTGATCGACTGTCTCACAAAGCCGATGAACGGCGACGGCTGCCGCGCCGAGGTATTCAGCGAGCAATATCGCGATCCGCTCAGAGCCGCCTGCGCCGAGGACCGGGAGATCTGGGACATTTACGCCAACAATTTCGGCCCCGAGGGGTTCGACGACAGCATCGCGACATACACATCCAACCCGCAGAACCGCACCTTCGTCCTGTTCGAGGGCGGCGAGCTTGCCGGCATGTCCAGCTATCTTGGCATCGATCAGGCGCGGCAGACGCTCGAGATCGGCGGCACCTACTACCGTCCGCACCTCCGCGGCACCGGTTTTAACCGCCGCGTGAAGGACATGATGCTGAAGCGGGCCTTCGACTGCGGAATCCGCCGCGTCGAGTTCCGCGTCGACCGCCGCAACGCGCGTTCGCAAGCCGCGATGAAAAAGCTTGGCGCCGTCCGTGAAGGCATCCTCCGCGCCGACCGCATCACCTGGACCGGCCACGTTCGCGACACCGTCCTGTTCGCCATTCTCAATGAGGAATGGCCCGTTTAGGGTACAGCCGTGTCCAAGCTCTATTTCTACTACGCCGCGATGAACGCGGGGAAATCGACCACCCTGCTCCAGGCCGACTTCAATTATCGCGAGCGCGGCATGGAGACGATGCTGTGGACCGCGAGGCTGGACGAGCGCGCCGGTGCCGGAGTCATCGGCTCGCGCATCGCACTGTCTGCGCCCGCCCACACTTATGACGAGAACATCGACTTGTTCGCCGCGATCACTGACGAGCTGAAGCGCCGCAAACTCGACTGCATTCTAGTCGACGAGGCTCAATTTCTTTCTCAGCGCCACGTGCTCCAGCTGTGCGAAGTCGCCGATCGGCTCAACATCCCGGTGCTTTGCTACGGCCTCCGCACCGACTTTCAGGGAAAGCTCTTCCCCGGTTCTGCCGCCCTTCTGGCGCTGGCGGACTCTATGGTCGAGCTCAAGGCAGTGTGCGAATGCGGACGCAAGGCGACGATGAACCTGCGGGTCGACAAGGACGGCAACGCGGTCGCGGCGGGCGTGCAAACCGAGATCGGCGGCAACGACCGCTATATCGCGCTTTGCCGGAAGCATTTCTTCGAGCGTCTGCGGGAAGGCGAAACGCGGCAGCTGAGCCTTGGGCTGGCGCGACGATGATCGGGCTTCTCCTCGCGCTCGCGCTGACCGTCCGCACGGGTGAAACCTGGCTCTTCAGCATCGATCATGGCGAGCCAGTCCGCGCGCGCAAGGTTGACGCCGCGGCAAGACCATCGAGCGGCGAAGTTAAAGTCGCTGTCCGCGCCTTGTTGGGCACCAACATGACGATCACGAACAACAACGCGCAGGGCTACACGTTCGAGGCACAGCTGGTCGGCCCCGACGGCAAGGCCATAACCGCGCGCACGTGCACTCTCCCGCCGGGCAACCAGCCCACGCTGGAAAGCTGGACGCAAAAGGCGGCTGCAATCCGCATCGGCAAGTTCAAACCCGCGAAGGGCGGCCGCTGCTAAGCGCATGCTCAACGGCTGGATCATCCTCGACAAGCCGGTTGGGCTTGGCTCAACGACGGCGGTGAGCGCGGTCAAACGCATCCTCCGCCAGGCCGGCGAACCCAAGACCAAAGTCGGCCACGGCGGCACGCTCGACCCGCTGGCGAGCGGCGTCCTCCCGATTGCCCTGGGCGAAGCGACGAAGCTCTGCGGCCGAATGCTCGAGGCAACCAAAGCCTACGACTTCACCATCCGCTTTGGTGAGGAGACGGACACGCTCGACGCCGAAGGCGAAACCGTCACCAGGAGCGACGTCCGTCCGATGAGTGAGCAGATCGAAGCTGCGCTTCCCCGCTTCTCCGGCAAGATCGAGCAAATCCCGCCCGCTTATTCCGCACTGAAGATCGAAGGCAAAGCCGCGTACGCTCGCGCTCGGGCGGGCGAGAAGATCGAGCTAAGGCCGCGATCCGTCACAATCTTCGAACTCCGCCTGATCGAAAGCTCAGCCGACTGCGCCACGCTTTCCGCCACCGTGTCAAAGGGCACGTACATCCGCTCCCTGGCGCGCGACATCGCCCGTGCGCTTGGAACGGTGGGGCATGTTTCCTATCTTAGGCGGACGCGCGCAGGTCCATTCGGGCTGGATCAGGCCGTTTCACTGGACTTTCTGGAGGAAACCGCTAAGGCGCGCCAACTGACGAGGACGGTACTGCCGCTGGACGCGGCGCTGGACGACATCCCGGCCCTCCCCGTCACCCCCGACCAAGCCCAGCTGCTCCGACAGGGACAGAAGCTTGCCGGGTTCCCCGCAAAGCCGGGGCTTCAACTTGCGGCATCGGAGGGAACTCCGGTTGCTCTGGTCGAAGCAACGGCCGACGGCCTCAGGGTCGTCAGGGGGTTCAACCTTTAGAAGAACAGGAGTGAAGCGATGTCGATTACCGCAGAGCGCAAGGAAGCGCTGATTAAGGAACATGCCCAGGGCAAGGGCGACACGGGTTCGCCCGAGGTGCAGGTCGCGATCCTGACGGAGCGCATCAACAACCTGACGCAGCACTTCAAGAGCCACGCGAAGGACAACCACTCCCGCCGCGGCCTTTTGATGATGGTCAACCAGCGCCGTTCGCTTCTCGACTATCTGCGTGGCAAGGACGAGCAGCGCTACACCGACCTGATCGGCAAGCTGGGTCTCCGCAAGTAACTTCCGGGAGCGGCCCTTTGCGGGCCGCTTCGCATATGTTCAGTCCCGCAATTCGGCGGGGCGCTCATGGGGCAATACAAGCGCCCCGAACCGCAGCAGGCCGGCTAGCCTGCAATTGCTGAACCGGTCGGCATCCGGCCGCCGGGACTGAAGGAACGAAAATGTTCAATACGAAAACTGTCGAAATCGAGTGGGGTGGAAAAACCCTCAAGCTCGAAACGGGCCGCATTGCCCGTCAGGCTGACGGCGCGGTGCTCGCGACGCTCGGCGAAACCGTGGTCCTTTGCGCGGTTACCGCCGCCAAAAACGTGAAGCCGGGACAAGATTTCTTCCCGCTGACCGTCCACTACCAGGAGAAATTCTCCGCTGCCGGCCGGATCCCCGGCGGCTTCTTCAAGCGCGAGCGTGGAGCGACCGAGAAGGAAACGCTCACTTCGCGTCTCATCGACCGCCCGATCCGCCCGCTCTTCCCGGACGGCTTCTACAATGAAGTCCTCGTGATCGCGCAGGTCCTGTCCTACGACGGCGAGAACGAGCCCGACATTGTCGCAATGGTCGCTGCTTCCGCGGCCCTCACCCTTTCCGGCGTCCCATTCATGGGCCCGATTGGCGCGGCCCGCGTCGGCTTCTCGGCCGAGGGCGAGTACATTCTCAACCCGACCCAGGCGCAGATCGGCGAAGGCCGCCTCGACCTCGTCGTCGCCGGCACGCACGACGCGGTGATGATGGTCGAGTTGGAAGCCAAGGAGCTCTCCGAGGACGAGATGCTCAATGCTGTCATGTTCGCCCACCGCTCGATGCAGCCGGTGATCGACGCGATCATCAAGCTCGCCGAGCAGGCCGCGAAGGAGCCGTGGGAACTCGCTCCGTCGGTCGACAAGACCGCCATCAAGAAGAAGCTCAAGGACCTCATCGGCGCCGACATCGAAGCCGCCTATCGCCTGACCAACAAGTCGGAGCGTTCGGCTGCGATCAACGCTGCGCGCCAGAAAGCGGCCGAGGCGTTCGCAGACGCGGACCCACAGGAGCAGCTCGTCGCCCAGAAGCTCGTCAAGAGCCTGGAAGCGGACATCGTTCGCAATGCGATACTCCACGAGGGCCGACGGATCGACGGCCGCGACACGAAGACCGTCCGCCCCATCGAAGCAATTGTCGGCTTCCTTCCGCGCACCCACGGATCGGCGCTGTTCACTCGCGGCGAGACGCAGGCGATCGTCAGCACCACGCTCGGCACGAAAGAGTCCGAGCAGATGATCGATGGGCTGGAGGGCCTCTCGTACCAGCGCTTCATGCTGCACTATAACTTCCCGCCCTACTCGGTCGGCGAAGTCGGACGCTTTGGTGCTCCGGGACGTCGCGAGGTCGGCCACGGCAAGCTTGCCTGGCGCGCCCTCCACCCGATGCTGCCGAGCGCGGAGGAGTTCCCGTACACGATCCGTGTACTTTCCGACATTACCGAGTCCAACGGCTCGTCGTCGATGGCGACGGTCTGCGGCGGCTCTCTGGCCCTTATGGACGCAGGCGTTCCGCTCAAGGCGCCGGTCGCCGGTATCGCCATGGGCCTGATCCTCGAAGGCAAGGACTTCGCCGTGATCAGCGACATCCTTGGCGACGAAGACCACCTCGGCGACATGGACTTCAAGGTCGCCGGCACGTCCGATGGCATCACCACGATGCAGATGGACATCAAGGTCCGCGGCATCACCGAGGAGATCATGCGCATCGCCCTCGCTCAGGCGAAGGACGGCCGCGCCCACATCCTCGGCGAAATGGCCAAGGCGCTGGGCGAGACCCGCACCGAGCTGTCGGCCCACGCGCCACGCATCGAGACGATGTCGATCCCGAAGGACAAGATCCGCGAAGTCATCGGCACTGGCGGCAAGGTGATCCGCGAGATCGTCGCGACCACCGGAGCCAAGGTCGACATCGACGACGAGGGCGTGATCAAGATCGCCTCGTCCGACCTGTCGCAGATCGAGGCCGCTCGCAACTGGATCCGCGGCATCGTCGCGGAGCCGGAGCCCGGCACCATCTACACCGGCAAGGTCGCGAGCATCGTCGATTTCGGCGCGTTCGTGACTTTCATGCCCGGCAAGGACGGTCTGGTGCACGTCTCCGAGATCAAGAACGAGCGGGTCGAGAACGTCCGCGATGCGTTGGGCGAGGGCCAGGAGGTCAAGGTCAAGCTGCTCGAAGTCGACCAGCGCGGCAAGGTCCGCCTGTCGATGCGCCTCGTCGACCAGGAGACCGGCGAAGAGCTCCCGGATACCCGCCCACCGCGCGAACCGCGTGAAGGCGGCGATCGTGGTCCGCGTGGCGACCGCCATCGCGGCGGTGGCCGTGATCGCGACCGTGGGCCGCGCCGTGAGGGCGGTGGTGGCGGACGCGACCGCGATCGCGGGCCGCGCGAGGACCGTGGTCCGCGCGGAGATCGCGCCGACCGTGGCCCAAGGCGCGAGCGCGAGAGCGGTGGTGAAGGTGGCAGGGACGAAGGTCCGGCGCCCGAGTTCGCGCCAGCGTTCCTGACGGGCGACGACGCGGACTGATCGGGTGCCATCCTCTCTTCCTTGATGGAAGAGGGTGACACTTCAGTCAAAATACACGAAGGCCCTGCAGCGATGCGGGGCCTTTTCGTTGGCCTCAGCCCGTCCTTCCGGGAAATTGCACCACTTCGCCCGCGGGCTCGCGCGTCAGCAAGTCGGCGACCATTTCCGCCAGGTCCGCCTGCCGGAACGGCTTGGCCAGACGCGGGACCGCGACGGCTGGCCCTTCGGCAACGTTCGAATAGCCGGTAATCAGCATCAGCTTCGTGGAGCGCGCGAGCGGGCGGGCATGCTCGATCAGCTCGGCCCCGTTCATGCCCGGCATCAGGTAATCGGTGATCATCAGATCAGGCGCCTCTCCCGTACGCAGCAGCCGCAAAGCCTCGGCGCCCGAACTGGCCTCGATGACTTTGTAGCCGAGGTCACCGAGCATCTCGGCGGTACCGATCCGCACCAGCTCCTCGTCGTCGACGAGCAGGATTGTCGCCTCCCGCGCTGCCCGGACGGGCGAGCGGGATTCGAGATCCTCGGCGCGCGCCGCCTCCATCGCCTTCGGCAGCCAGATTTCGGCGGTGGTTCCCCCACCGGGGCTGCTGGTGAGATTGAGAACGCCTCCGAGCTGCGCCGCGAGGCCGTGCACCATCGACAGTCCAAGGCCGGTACCCTTGCCGACACCTTTGGTCGAAAAGAACGGCTCGATCGCGCGCGCCAGCGTCCGCTCATCCATGCCGACGCCGCTGTCGCGGACGGTGATCCGCACATAGTCGCCAGCACGCAATTCCCCCGCGCCCTTCGCGGTTGCGGCTTCGGCTTCAATCGACAACTTGCCACCGCGCGGCATGGCGTCGCGGGCGTTGATGGCGAGGTTGAGGATGGCAAGCTCGAGCTGGTTCGGATCGACATGCGCCGGCGGCAGATCGGGCTCGTAGCTGATCTGGACCTCGATCGCTGGATCGAGCGAGCGGCGGATCAGGTCTTTCATGCCCTCGAGCAAAGTGCCGACGTTGACCGACCGCACTCGGAGATCCTGCCGCCGCGCGAATGCAAGGAGCCGCTGCACCAGTGTCGCCGCGCGGCTCGCCGCCTGCAGCCCGGCGTCGATGAGCCGCTGTGACGCATCGTTCGCGGCCAGGCGTCGACGCAGCAGATCGAGGTTGCCGATGATTGGGGTGAGCAGGTTGTTGAAGTCGTGGGCGACGCCGCCTGTCAGCTGTCCCAGCGTCTCCAGCTTCTGCGCCTGGTGCAGCTTGGCGAGCGCAAGCTCGTGGTCCCGCGTCCGCTCTACCACGCGCGCCTCGAGGGTCTCGTTCGCGGTGCGGAGCCGCTCCTCGCTCTGCTGAAGCTCTTCGAGGCGAGCACGCGCATCATATTGCCGCAGGCGTGCCCGTAGCGCCGCCCGCGCCAGACTGACCAAGGTCGTCGGGTGGAACGGACGCTCGAGGAACGTGACGTTGCCGAGCGCGTCAAGCAGCCGCCCCGCTTCGGGATTGCGCTCGAGCCCGCCGCCCTTGTGCGTCAGCAGAACGAAGGGAAGGTCGGACCATTCCGGCTGCTCGTCGATCCAGGCGCAAAGCGCGCGCAGGTCGCGGCCGAGCAGCGCTTCTTCGGTCACCAGCACGAAGCCGACGCCGTTCGGCAGCTCGCTCGCCAGGCACTCGAGATCGGGGCAGATCACTGACGCGATTTGCGACTCCCGCAGCATACCGGCAGCGACGGCCGCATCGCGGCCGCGCGGCGCAAGGATCAGTGCAGTTACGGATCGGTCGCCCGGCGTCACCTCGGCTCCGCCTCCATCAGCGCTTCCTCGACTCCAATCATCTCGGGCACGCCGCGCAGCACGCCCTGGAAGTTGATTAGCGGCGGCCCGAGCGTGATCCCGCCCTTGCCGATGCGATACTCGCGGATCGTGTCTTCGTGAGCGCTGGTGCGCTTCTTGATCACCGAAATCGCACGCCGGACTCGTCCCACCGCCTCAAAATAGCGGAGCAGGATCACCGTGTCAGCGAGATAGGTGACGTCGACGGGCGCGCGCATGTCGCCGACCAGTCCATGCTGAGCGACAGTCAGGAAGGTCGTGGCGCCCTGCCGGTTCAGGAACTGAAGCAGCTCGTGCATATGGAGAATTAGCTGCTTCTCCTCCGGCATCGCCGCCTGGTAGCCATTGAGGCTGTCGATCACGACCGTGCGTGCCTGATGCTGTTCCACGCAGGTGCGCACACGCTGCGCAAACTCGCCGGGCGCGAGCTCGGCGGCGTCGACCTGCTCGATGATCAGGCGGCCGGTATCCTTGAGCGCTGCGAGATCCAGCCCGAGCCCTTTCGCACGCTCGAACAGCAGCCCAAGCTCTTCGTCGAAGATGAACATCGCCGCGCTTTCGCCGCGCTCGATCGCCTGCACGGCAAAGCTCAGCGTCAACAGCGACTTGCCGGTCCCCGCCGGTCCCAGCACCAATGTGCTCGACCCGCGCTCGACCCCGCCGCCCAGCAGCTTGTTGAGCTCGGCCGAGTTGCTCGGCAGCGCGTCGCGACTGAACTCGCGCTTGTGCTCGGCGGAAATGAGCCGCGGAAACACCGTCACTCCGCCGGTCTTGATGATCATGTCATGGAAGCCGCCGCGGAAGCTCTGCCCGCGATATTTGATCACCCGCAGCCGACGCCGCTCCGCGCCATAATCGGGCGCCAGCTCCTCGAGCCGGATGACGCCGTGCGCGACGCTGTGAACGGTCTTGTCGTGCGTATCGCTGGTGAGGTCGTCGAGCATCACCACCGTCCCGCCCTTGCGAGCGAAATAATGCTTCAGTGCCAGCACCTGGCGCCGATAGCGCAGCGAGCTTTGCGCGAGCAGCCGGATCTCCGATAGGCTGTCGACCACGATCCGCCGCGGATTCGCCTCCTCGATTGCCTCGAAGATTTGCTTGGTCGTTTCACCGAGTTCCAGGTCGGACGAGTAAAGCAGGCTCTGCTGCTGATCTTCGTCGAGCAGGCTTTCCGGGGGGACCAGCTCGTAGACGCCAATCGGATCGTCGAACGTCCAGCCGTGCGAGGCCGCGCTCTCCCGCAGCTCCTCCTCGGTTTCGGACAAAGTGATGTAAAGCCCGCGCTCGCCCGCCGCTGCGCCCGCGAGCAGGAACTGCGTAGCGATGGTCGTCTTTCCCGTACCGGGGCTGCCTTCAATCAGATAGACGCGACCGCGCTGCAGCCCGCCCGCGAGGATATCGTCAAGCCCCTCGACGCCGGTCTGCGCCTTTCCCTGAGTTTCCATTCGTGTGCCCGTCCATTCGGCAGCGCCCAACGGGCGCTTCGAGTTGATTTGATTTGGGAAAGGCAACGTTGAGAAGCTGAAACGGTTGCACCGCCGTTGATTAGAGCGGCGCCCGGGAAGCCGCGCTCGATGTCACTCCGGCTTGCGCGGCAGGGACACAGTCCCGTCGATCCAAAGCCGGAGGGCCATTCGGGCGCAGCTTCAATCGCTGAGTAAGTTCGACCAATCTTCGCACATAGGCGTCGGTGAAGACGGTCGCGCATTTGTGGCTGAGGTGCGACCATTCGGGTAGTACCAGCTTCTGGGCCCGCGGCAGGTCGTCGGCGTGAATTCCTTTGGCGTTGGCGCCGATCAGCAGCCGGTCCCAACCCAGCTCTCGCGGAATGCGCTTCTGTTCGTTGACGCGCAGCTGCGGTGCCGAAGGCGGCCGGATAAAGATCACGTCACCGCCACGGGAACGGATACGCCGCACCGCCTCTGCGGAGCGGGCGATGACCTTGTTCGCGAGCGCGGGTGGGATGTTCGGACCCTTGAACCCGTCCCAGGCATGGCGCGCATGACCCCTGAGATAGGGGTCGGTCAGAATGCGATCCCACATGAAATATTGCCGGCCCGGGAAGCCCTCCGAAATCTTCCAGACGTCTTCGTAGGGACTGTCGGCGCCTTTGCGCCACCCATTGTCGAACCGCGGCGCCCAGCGGCTCAGCCGATAGTCCGCGTCCATGAATGCGAGATAGTTCTGCAACCATCGGTCTAGCCACAGGCCAGTGAGCTGCGACGGCTTTCCGTTTTTCTCGTAGTTGTGCACCGCATTCCCGCCGAGCCCTATTGCCGGCATTCCGAAATACATCGTGTCCGCCATCCCGACGATGAGAAGGCCGTGGAAATTTGAATCGTTAGCAAAATGCTCGAGCAGTGCGCGCGCATCGGTGCCGACATGTGCGACCTGAACTGGCCGCACGCCCGTCAATTGTTCGAACCGCTCTTGATCCGTATCGAATAGAATCCGGCTGTCACCGATGATCGCGACGGGAGCATGATCAGCAGCGCGGCGTGCCTCGGCCCATGCCTGCGGGCTATCGTCGATATCGCCTGCGCGAAGGCCCAGGTTGGTCCTTGCATTCCATTCCCAAACCGCCGTCATCAAGGTTACGGCGCAAAAGACGAACGTCCCCATTCTCACCCACGGCCGAAGCGGAATATCTCGGGTTGGTACCGGCTGCGCCTGGCCCGGGCGGTTCGAGGCGGTTTGCCGCAGGCCCGCGGGAAGCGCGCCTTCGCGAACCCCGCGGACTTCCGCCTTGTGGGCGTCAGAATGCGAAATAGATGAAGGCACTGCCTTGCCCCTGCTCGACGATCACTGCGAACAGCAGGATCGTCCAGATGCCTGCGATGGCGACGGACGGTGTGCGCTCGACAACCGCCTCCAGCGTCGTGTTGCGCATCGCCAGATGAGTTCCGAAAATGGCGGACACGATCAGCATAGCGATGATCATTGGGCCCACCGCGATCAAAGGATCGGGCTTGGCCTGCATTCCGGCCATGCCCGTCAACACCACCCCCGCTCCGGCGAACGTCTTCGCGCGGAAGAAGACCCACGTAATGTTGACGAGAAGGAAGGTCAGCAGTGCCAACCCGATCATCGATAATCGTCCGGGAGTGAAACCTTTGAATCGGGACCGCAGCCAGCGTTCGGCTGACAGATAAAGCCCATGCAGTCCGCCCCAGACGACGAAGGTCCAGTTGGCTCCGTGCCATAGGCCGCCCAGAAGCATCGTTCCCATCAGGGCCATGTATGTCCGCCCCTGCCCGCGACGGTTCCCGCCCAACGGGATGTAGAGATAATCCCTTAGCCAGCTCGACAAGGTGATGTGCCAGCGCCGCCAGAAATCGGAGAAGCCGACCGCGCCGTAGGGGAAGCGGAAATTGTCCGGCATGGCGAAGCCGAGGCACAAGGCGATCCCTATGGCGGAAGTCGAATAGCCGGCGAAGTCGCAAAAGATCTGTCCCGCGAAAGCCAGCGTCGCGACCCAGCTGTCCAGTATGCCGGGCACCTTGTCGTGCGCGTCGTACACCGCCTCCACCACCGGCGCGAGGAAGCCGTCCGCAAGAACGACTTTCTGGAACAGCCCGAGGGTCAGCAGGGCAAGGCCGAAGAAGATCTGGTTCGGTTTGGCCTGTCGTGGCTCCTCGAACTGCGGAACGAGCTCAGTAGGGCGCATGATGGGACCCGCGACCAAATGCGGGAAGAAGGTCACGAACAGCGCGTAATTGAGGAAGCTTCCCGCGGGCTTCGAACGCCGGAGATAGACGTCGAGCGTGTAGGACAGGGTCGCAAATGTATAGAAACTGATGCCGACGGGCAGAACGATGTCCCAACCGGGCGGATGGTAAATGATCCCAAGCGACCCGGCGATCTCCACGAAATTCTGGAGCAAGAACCCGCCGTACTTGAAGTAGCCGAGCATCCCGAGGTTCACCGCGACACTGGTCAGCATCCAAGCCTTGCGCGTCCGTTCGCGCTTGGCTCGAACCATCCATTGCGCGGCCCACCAGTCGACCACGGTCGAAATCCACAGCAGGATGACGAAGGGCGGATTCCAGGCGGCATAGAACAGGTAGGAGGCGATCAGCAGGTTGATCTTCTTCTGATGCCACGAAAAGAACGGCGCATAGTGCAGCGCCATCACGCAGCCGAAAAAGACCAGAAACGTGAGTGAGTTAAAGATCATCGGGCGCGACCCTCGCGCCCGTCCGCCCCGTATGTCATGGTACAGCCTTCCCCGAGTGCTGCACGCGTCAGCCGCAAAACTCAGCGGTGGCATTAAGACGGTCGCACGGCCACCGCGCTGAGGCAAGTTACTTGGGTTTGCGGTGCGCGCGTGCTGCCTTTCACGCCGGTCAAAGCTCCGAGCGTCCCTTTTTCTTGGCGCGGATTAACATTACAGGCGGTTGCTCAACACGGGGGCACATCATGCGCAAACTCGCACGCGCTTTCCTCGCATTTGGCCTGATTTCCGCGGCGACTGCGACGCCGCTCTTCGCGCAGGGCGCGAAGAATTCGGCGCAGCTGGAGCTCGCGCGGCAGGCCGACAAGCTGAAACCCGGCGAGTGGGTGCTGAAGCCGGAGATCGCCCCTTCGGGGCCGGTGCTGGTCTATGTCGACCTCACCCGCCAGCGCGCGACCGTCTACCGCAACGGCGTCCGCATCGGCGTTTCCACCATCTCATCGGGCAAGGACGGCCACGAAACGCCGACCGGCGTCTTCACCATCCTCGAGAAGAACGAAGTCCACCATTCGAAGACCTATGACGACGCGTCGATGCCGTTCCAGCAGCGGCTGACCTGGATGGGGGTGGCGATGCATGCCGGCAACCTTCCGGGCTACCCGGCGAGCCACGGCTGCGTCCGGCTGCCAATGGAGTTCGCCAAGCGGCTGTTCGAAGTGACACCGATGGGGGGCACGGTCGTCATCGCCGGCGGCAGCGAAGATCCCGTCAAGCGCCCCGCGGCGGGCGTGCTCGCGCCGGCGATGGCGGGCGTCACCAAAGTGCCTGCAATGCCGCTCTCTCCCGACGGCCAGTTCACCTGGATCCCGGACGCTTCGCCGACCGGCCCGGTGTCGATCATCATCTCGACCAAGGACCAGCAGGTGGTCGTGCTGCGCAATGGCGTCGAGATCGGCCGCGCCCATGCGGTCGTCGCTCAACAAACCGACCAACCGCAAGTGATGACTTTGACCGGTGGTGCCAAACCTCAGTGGATCTCGGTCGGCGTTGCTAATCTCACCGGCGAATCCGCCGAGATCATCTCGACGGAGCGCGTCGAGCAGATGCACTTGCCCGCGGCCTTCGTGACAAACATGCGCTCGGTGATCCAGCCGGGCACCACCGTGCTCGTCACGCAGGCGAGCGTCGATGCGAGCTCGACGGGCGTTCAGCAGACCGTGATGGATGCGGACGACGACAAGAATTGAGGGACGGCGATTGCGTGGCCTGAGGAGCGCACGCTAAGGAGCCGCTTCGCCGGTGCGGGGCTGTAGCTCAGATGGGAGAGCGCTGCAATCGCACTGCAGAGGTCAGGGGTTCGATTCCCCTCAGCTCCACCAGCCGCCGGCGCAGACTTCAATGACCCGCTGATCGCCTGTCCCGCGAGGCTCTCGCCCTGCCGATTTGGTGCAGCGCAGCATCGGTTCAGCAGGAACGGCCTTTAACCGCTGTTCGTTTTCTCTCCAGTTTCCGGCCGGCCCGACCGCCGGCCCATCACCTGGAGGAATGAACATGGCATATGACCGATACGACACGCGGAATGCGCCGCGTGATGAACGTTCCCGATGGTCCGACGACGACCGCGATTGCGAGAGATCGCGGCCGCGCGCGACGAGCGCGGCTTCTTCGAGCGGGCGGGCGACGAGGTCGCCTCCTGGTTCGGCGACGATGAGGCCGAGCGCCGCCGCCGCGAGGACCAGATGCGCGACGGCCGCGAAGGCGGCTGGAGTTCGCGCGACCGCGATTATGGGCGCAGCTCCGATCGTGACCGCGACTGGTACCAGACCCGCGGCCTCAACGGGCGCGGCGGCTGGAGTGAGAGCGACTACAACCCGTCGTGGCGCCGCGAACTGGGTCGCGAGCGCGACTTCGACCGGGAGCGTCAGCGCGGCAACCGCCCGATGACTGGCGACTATGGCCGCGGCAGGGATTATGAGTCCGGGCCGTTCTTCGACCGCGGCGAGCGTGGCTTCGGCGACTATGATCGCCAGAACCGCTTCGAACGGGACCGTTCGGATAGCGAATGGGGCCGCGATCCCTATCGCCGAACCAGCCGCGCCGGGACTTCGGACTGGTCCGATCGCTCACGCCACGAGGATCCCGACTACAGCAGCTGGCGCAGCCGCCATATGAGCGAGCTCGACCGCGACTATGAGGACTATCGCCGCGAAAACCACTCGAGCTTCGAGAACGACTTCGGCAGCTGGCGCGAACGGCGACATGCAGAAGCGCGGACTGCTCGGCCAGATCCGCGAGCACATAGAAGTCGTCGGCAATGACAAGAAACATGTCGGCACGGTCGATAAGGTCGCCGGCGACCGCATCATCCTGACCAAGTCTGATCCGGAAAGTGGCGGCGCACACCATTCGCTCAGCTGCTCGGAGATCGAGAGGGTCGAAGGCGACCGCGTTATCCTCGATTGCTCGGCTGACGAGGCGCGCGAGCGCTGGCGCGACGAAAGCCGCAACCGGGCATTGTTCGAGCGTGAGGACCAGGGCGAAATGGGCCCGCGCATGCTCGATCGCAGCTTCGAAGGCACCTACCGCCGCTAAGGCGTTAGACAGCTGAGCCTCTCTCCAGAGGGGCTGAACGGAGACCCGGCGGTGCCGTCCCCTTCACCGCCGGGTCTTTCTTGTCTCCGGGTCGCAGCTTATGGCCATACCAACAGGAGAACGAGAATGGCCCGCGCCTGGCATCTAAAGAGCCGCCCGCAAGGAATGCCGACCGACGACAATTTCGAGCTGAAAGATGTTGCGCTTCCGCCGCTGGCGGACGGCACGATCCGGGTGCGCAACCATTGGCTCTCGGTCGACCCGTACATGCGTGGGCGCATGAATGACGTGAAAAGCTACGTCCCGGCATTCCAGGTCGGCGAGCCGATGGACGGCGGCGCGATCGGCGAGGTCGTCGAGAGCAACGCCGAGGGCTTCGCAGCCAGGCGACCTTGTCCAGCACATGGCCGGCTGGCGGGATGAGGCAGTCGTCGCAGCCCGCGCCGCGAACAAGCTGCCCAACCTCGGTGCGCGCCCCGAGCAATTCCTCGGTGTGCTCGGCGTGACCGGCATGACCGCTTACTTCGGGCTGCTTGACGCGGCCTCAGCCAAGGAAGGCGACATCGTCTTCGTCTCCGCGGCCGCCGGCGCAGTCGGCAGCGTCGTCGTGCAGATCGCCAAAGCCAAGGGCATGACCGTCATCGGCTCGGCCGGCGGGCCGGACAAATGCGAGTTCGTTCGCTCACTCGGGGCCGACCACGTCATCGACTACAAGGCGGGACCGGTCCTCAAGTCGCTTGCCGCCGCCGCGCCTGACGGCATCGACGTCTATTTCGACAATGTCGGCGGCGATCATCTCGACGCCGCATTCGCGCTGGCGCGCAACAATGCGCGGTTCGCGATCTGCGGGATGATCGAGGGCTACAACAAGGCCGAGCCGCAGGCCTATCGGTTCATCATGCGGATCATCGCCGCGCGCATCCGCCTAAAGGGCTTCATCGTCTTCGACTATTTCCCGCGGATGGCCGAATTCTACGCCGAAATGGGCGCCGTGGCTCGCGAGCGGCACGGTCAAGTCGCGCGAGACCGTCGTCGAAGGGCTGGAGAGCGATGCCCGACGCCTTCCTCGGCCTGTTCAAGGGCGAAAACACCGGGAAGATGCTGGTCAAGCTCTAGAGTACTGACAGGCGTTCGGGTCGCCGGTCGTATAGCCTTTCTGAAGTGCCGCCATGCGCTGGGCGGACGTGCCGTGGGTGAAGCTGTCAGGGACGACGACGCCCTGCGATTGCTTCTGTAGCGTATCGTCGCCGATGGCTTCCGCCGCGCGCATCCCTTCCTCGAAGTCGCCCTGCTCCATGACCGGGCGGCCTTCCGGATCCTTCGCGTTCTTCGCCCAAACGCCGGCGTAGCAGTCGGCCTGCAACTCGACCTTGACCTGAATGGCATTGCCTTCAGTCTCGCCTGAGCGCGCCTGAAGGTTATGCGCCTGGTCGAGCGTGCCCGTCAGGTCCTGGACGTGGTGGCCCACCTCGTGCGCAATCACATAGGCTTCCGCGAAGTCGCCAGGTGCCTGAAAGCGCTGGGACAACTCGTTGAAGAACTCCGTGTCGAGATAAATTTTCTTGTCGGTCGGGCAGTAGAACGGCCCCATCGCCGACTGAGCGGCGCCGCAACCTGACTGATAGGATCGCGAATAGGCGACGAGCGTCGTCGGCGTGTAACGGCCGCCCAAGAGCCGGCTCCACGTCTTCTCCGTCGAGCCGAGTACCTGCAGCATGAAATGCCGTGTGTTCGGGTCGAGGGTACTTTGACCCGCAGGAGCGCTCTGCTGCGACGTAGGAGCCAGGCTGCCGCCGCCGCCGCCTCCACCTCCACCGAGGCCGCCGAGCGAACTGAGGAGGAAATATCCGATCACGAGCACGATGACGCCGCCGATCCCGAACCGGCTGGCGACTAGCGGAAGCAGGCATCCAAGGGCATTTCCGCCACCGCCGCCAAAACCCATGCCGCTCCGGCCCGTGGCATCTTCGAAATTGCTGCTCTCAGGCTCGTCGCCGAAACGCATGCCGCTCTCCTTCGTCGCCGGTCCAATGCGCGAGGTTCGTTACGGTTGCAAACAAGCCTCCGTCCCGCCTAGCGCCCGCTTTAAAGGAGGCCTCATGATTCTCGAAGGTAAAGTCGCGCTCGTCACCGGTTCGACGTCAGGCATCGGTCTGGCGATTGCAAAGGCTCTCGCCGCCGAAGGCGCGAAGCTGATGATCAATGGATTCGGCAATGCCGCGGACATCGAACGCGAGTGCGGCGAGCTCGGGGCGATCCACGACGTGGCCGACCTGTCGGACCCGGCTGCGATCAAACGGATGATGAAGCGTTGTGCCGACGAACTCGGCGGCCCGGACATCCTGGTCAACAATGCCGGCATCCAGCACGTCTCGCCTGTGCAGGATTTCCCGCCTGAGAAGTGGGATGCGATCATCGCCATCAACCTTTCCGCCGTGTTCCACACGACGCGGCTGGCGATCCCCGGAATGAAGGACAAGGGCTGGGGTCGGATCATCAACACCGCCAGTGCGCACAGCCTCGTCGCCTCCCCGAACAAGTCCGCCTATGTCGCCGCCAAGCACGGCGTCGCGGGCTTTACAAAGTCGGTCGCACTGGAAACCGCGCAGTCCGGCATCACGGTGAATTGCATCTCTCCGGGCTACGTCTGGACACCTTTGGTGGAACAGCAGATCCCGGACACGATGAAAGCGCGGAATCTGACCCGCGAACAGGTTATGAACGACGTCCTCCTTGCAGCGCAGCCGACCAAGCGCTTCGTCACTCCGGAAGAAGTAGCGGCGTTCACAGTCTTCCTCTGCCGCGAGGAAGCGCGGTCGATCACCGGCGCCAATCTCAGCATCGACGGCGGGTGGACTGCCGCCTAAGCTCCGGTCCGATGCGCGTGGCTCCCCTTATCCTTCTCGCTTTCGCATGCTCCGGTTGCAGCGTCATTCGGCAACCCGCGGGCATGATCGCCGAGTGGACCACGAATTGGCGACAGGTCGCGACGCAGGGCGACCGCGACCGGCTTCGCGATTGGCGTTCGACCTTTACGGCCGCGCTGGATGCGGCGCGAAAGTCCGGTCATGGTGCGGAAATCGACCACGATGGGACGCTGCTCGATCCGGACGCGGCGCTCGGCAACGGCGCGATCCCGAATGGAATGTACCGCTGCCGGGTCATCAAGCTGGGCGCGAAGTCGGCCGGCAACCTGGACTACGTCGCTTATCCCGGCTTCACGTGCCAGCTCAGGCCGACGCACCAGATCCAGCGTCTGGACAAGCTAAGTGGCTCGCAACGCTATGCCGGCGTCCTCTTTCCTAACGATGCCGTCCGCGAGGTCTTCCTCGGCACCCTTGTGCTGGGCGATGAGAACCGCGCCTTGCAATATGGCCAGGATGAGACCCGCGACGTAGCCGGCTACGTCGAACGCATCGGCCCCGCTCGCTGGCGGCTGATCATGCCAAAGCCCCATTTCGAATCCCAGCTCGACGTGATGGAGCTGGTCCCCATGACTACCGGAGCGCGTTGATGAAGAAACTGCTAGTGCTGGCCGCTGCCGCGATGACCGTCACCACACCTGCCGCCGCCGCTTCGGGCCTCTCGGATGCGATCCGTGCTGACATGCCGCAGCTGATGACGCTCTATCGCGACCTGCACGCCAACCCCGAACTGTCGATGCAGGAAGTCCGCACGCCGGCCAAATTGGCCGCGGAGATGCGGAAGCTGGGTTTCGACGTGACCGAACATGTCGGCAAGACCGGCGTCGTCGCGGTGATGAAGAACGGTCCCGGTCCCGTCCTGCTCATCCGCGCCGACATGGATGCGCTGCCGGTGAAGGAGCAGACCGGCCTGCCGTTCGCGTCCAAAGTCATAGGCAAGCTTCCGGACGGGACGGAGACGCCCGTCATGCACGCCTGCGGCCACGACACGCACGTGGCCACCTGGCTCGGTACGGCACGCCGACTCGCGGCGGTGAAAAATCAGTGGTCAGGGACAGTCGTCATGGTGCTTCAGCCAGGCGAAGAGCTCGTCATGGGCGCGAAAGCGATGCTCGACGACGGACTTTTCACGCGCTTTCCGAAGCCCGATTACCTGCTCGCGTTCCATGACAGCGCGCAGCTCCCGGCGGGGGTCATCGGCGTTCCGACTGGCTACGCGCTCGCCAACGTCGACACAGTCAATATCCATGTGAAGGGGCTCGGCGGCCACGGAGCGTCGCCGCAGACGACCAGGGACCCCATCGTCCTCGCCTCGAAGATCGTCATGTCGCTCCAGACCTTGGTGAGCCGAGAGAATAATCCGCTCGAGCCTGCTGTCGTGACCGTCGGCAGCTTCCATGCGGGCAACAAGAGCAACATCATTCCCGATCATGCCGATCTGGCGCTGACGGTGCGCAGCTATACGCCTGAGACCCGAAAGCTGCTGCTCGACGGCATCAAACGGATCGCTCGGGGCGAGGCGATTGCGTCGGGGCTGCCCGACGACTTGATGCCAATCGTCGAGATCGAGCAGCCGTCGGCCGACGCGACTTTCAACACCTCTCCCTTCTCGGAACGTCTCCGCAGCTTGTTCGCCAGCCACTTCGGCGCCGACCGGGTTACGCAGCCGAAGCCGATCATGGCGGCCGAAGACTTCAGCCGTTTCTGGCTCGCCGACAAGACCAAGCAAAGCACCATCTTCTGGGTCGGCGGCGTGCCTAAAGCGAAGTGGGATGCTGCGGCCGGCGACATCAACAAACTGCCCTCGCTTCACAGTCCCTTGTGGGCCCCGGATGCCGAAGCAGTGATCTCGACCGCCACCGAAGCGATGACGGTGGCGTCGCTGGATATTCTGAAGAAAGGCTAGGCTGGTTCCGTCTCCGCGCTCGCTTCGTCGAGCAGCGCGAGCTGGTCCGCCGAAAGCTTCAGCTCCATTGCAGCGGTCAGTTCCCTAAGCTGGTCCACGCTAGTCGCGCTGGCGATTGGCGCGACGATCGTGGGTTGCGCCATGAGCCACGCGATCGAAATCGTCGCAAGGGCTGCGCCGGTCTCGCTAGCAATCTCGTCCAAGGCATCCAGCACGCGCATCCCCCTGCCCTCAAGATAAGTGGCGACGCGCTGACCGCGGGTGCTTTTGCCGAGGTCATCCTTGCTTCGGTATTTGCCGGTAAGAAAGCCGTTTGCGAGCGCGTAATAAGGGAAGACGCCAAGGTCGTGCCGCTCTGCGACGGGCCGCAGCTCCGACTCGAAGGGGTCGCGCTCAAGGAGATTGTACTTCGGCTGCAATGCGACCGGCTTGGTGATGCCGAGGCGCTTGGCTGCGTCGAACGCCTCGTCGATCCGCGGCCCGGTGAAGTTCGAGAGTCCGACCGTGCGGATCTTCCCCTCTTCGCGAAGCCGTTGGAACGCTTCGAGGGACTGTTCGAGTGGCGTCTTAGGATCGTCTCGGTGTTGATAATATAGATCGATCCGTTCGATCCCGAGGCGCCGCAGGGAATCGTCGCAAGCTCGGGCGATGACGTTCGGATGGAGCACCGTCTCGTACTCACCGTCGACGATCTGGCCGTCCAGCATTCCCACCTTGGTCGCGATGATCACCTTGTCGCGCTTCTTGGGATCGCGCTTGAGCCAGCGGCCGATCACCGCCTCGCTCTCGCCGCCTTTGTGGCCGGGCACCCATGCCGAGTAGACGTCAGCCGTGTCGATCATGTTGCCGCCGGCATCGACGAAGGCGTCGAGCACTGCAAAACTCGCCTGCTCGTCCGCCGTCCAGTCGAACACATTCCCGCCGAGCGCGAGCGGCGCCACCTCGATCGTGCTGTCGCCGATGCGCCGTTTCTCGACCATTACGCTTCTCCTGCCGTGTGAAGGCTAAATGCGCGAATTGCCCGAACATTCACCACTTCTTTGTAAAATTTAGCGACACCCGCGTACATGTCGGCGGATTTGACAGTCGCTCAGGCAGCGTGAACGCGCTGATCACCTTCTGGAGCCACGCGCTCGCTGCGATGCTGTTCGCCTCGCTCCTGCTGTGGCGCCTGAGCGACGCTTCGCGCCAGCCGGGGCAGCGCCTGCTGCTCGCGGCATTCGCGATGACTGCCTGCTGGGCCTGGCTGGAAGCAGTCATGCCGCGCCACGGGCTGGTGACGTTCGCTGAAAGCGCGCGAAACCTCGTCTGGATCGGACTGCTCTACAATTTGTCATCGGCCCGCGACGAGCGCCAGCACGGCGTGCGCTGGGTCTACGGCGCGGTCGGGGCGGTCATCGGCCTTCAGCTCGTCGCGGACGCGCTGAACTTGATCACGCCGGCAGCGGCAATCGCCCAGACCAGTCTCATCCTGCGGGTTACGACGGCTGCGGGTGCGCTGGTACTCGTGCACAACTTTTACGGTCAGGCTGCGCCAGCGAGCCGGTCTCATATTCGCCTCGCAATGCTCGGGCTCGCATGGATGTGGGGCTATGACCTCAACTATTACACCGTCGCCTATATCGGATCGCCCACAGCGCTTGCGCTATCGCAATGGCGCGGCGTTTCGGTTGCGCTGTCCGCGCCCTTGTTCGCGCTCGGAGCCCGGCACGACCAGGGATGGCGCTTCCGGCTCTCGCGAGCAGCCACGTTCCAGTCGCTCTCGCTGCTTGGCATCTGTGCATATTTCGCGTTGATGGCGATCGTCGCCACGGCCCTTCGCGGCACCGGCGTCGACTGGTCGGCAACGATCATGGTCGGAGTGCTGGCCGTGATGACGGTCGGCGCCATGGTTCTCCTGCCAAGCGCTCGCGCCCGCGGCTGGGCCAAAGTGAAACTCACCAAGCATCTGTTCGAGCACCGGTACGACTACCGGACCGAGTGGCTCCGCTTCACCGAGACATTGGGTCATGCCGGACCTGACGCGCCGCCGCTTGGGGAACGGATTGTGAAGGCCTTTGCCGATATCGTCGATGCTCCCGGCGGGCTTCTGCTCGTCAATGAGGGTCGTTCGCTGGCCATCGCTGCGAATTGGAACTGGTCGGCGGCAAATGTCCCCGCAGAGCAGCTGCAGGATGCTGCAGAGTTCTGGAACTCTGTGGAAAGCGCCGGACGTATCCTCGAGGTTGGAGCGCTGCGCGAAGGCTGGGCCGCAGCGGTCGACAAGCGCATTCCCCTACCGGCTTGCATTTTGAACGACGCGCAGGCCTGGGCCGTAACGCCGCTGATCCACCACGAGCGCCTCGTGGGTATCGTCGTGCTCGCCGCACCCGAGTACCGCCGGCCGTTAGACTGGGAAGATTTCGACCTGCTGCGCACGGCCGGCCGCCAGGCCGCGAGCTCGCTCGCCGAAGCGCTCGGTCAGGAAGCATTGTCGAACGCCCAGCGGTTCGAGGAATTCAACCGCCGCTTCGCCTTCATCCTGCACGATGTGAAGAATCTCGTCAGCCAATTGTCGCTCGTCGCGCGCAACGCGGAACGCCACGCCGACAACCCGGAGTTCCGCGCCGACATGGTTGCGACGCTCAAAAGCTCGGTCGGCAAGATGAACGATCTCCTGGCGCGGTTGTCACCGCGCTCCGGAGCGCGCGTTCAACACGTCGGGGCCCAGTCGCTGCGGCCGTTGCTTGCCAACGCCATCGCCGCAAAGCGCGGTGAGCATGAGGTGCGGCTTATTGGGGATGCGGGCCTATGGGCGCAGGTCGACGGACCCGCGCTCGAACAAGCGCTTGGGCACATCATCCAGAACGCAGTCGACGCCTGCTCGGCGAACGTGCCGGTCACGGTACGCGTGGCATCCAGCGCGGATACCGTCAGCATCAGCGTTGCGGACAAGGGCGTCGGCATGGACTCCGACTTCATTCGCAACCGGCTGTTCCAGCCTTTCTCGTCGAGCAAGCCCGGAGGCTTCGGCATCGGCGCATTCGAAGCTCGCTCACTCATCGCCGCGATGGGCGGTCGCCTAACCGTCGACAGCACGCCCGGAAAGGGCACCACCTTCACCATCACGCTGCCGGCCTCCGAACCGGCCGCTGAACCCGTACGGAAACGCGCATGACCAATCAGAGCCAACTTCCCGTCCTGCTGGTCGTCGAAGACGACGAAGGCCTGCAGCGCCAGCTCAAATGGGCTTACGAGGGCTATCAGGTGGTCTGCGCCGGCGATCGCAAGAGCGCCGTCGAGGCGATGCGCGCTTACGAGCCGACGGTCGTGACGCTCGATCTCGGCCTGCCGCCCGATCCAGACGGAGTCGAGGAGGGCTTCGCGACCCTCGCCGAGATGCTGAAGCTGAAGCCGGACACAAAGGTTATCGTCGCGACAGGCCACGGCGCGCGCGAAAGCGCGCTGAAGGCCATCGGAATGGGCGCGTATGATTTCTACAAGAAGCCGGTGGATATCGACGAGCTTGGCCTGATCGTCGCTCGGGCGTTCCATCTGCACGAAATCGAAGAAGAGAATCGCAAGCTCGAAGGCGGCTCCGCCATGACCGTGCTAGGTTCGATCGTCACTGCGGCCCCCGAGATGCTGAAGGTCGGCAAAACCATCGAGCGCGTTGCATCAGCAGACGTCTCCGTCATGCTGCTAGGCGCCAGTGGTACCGGCAAAGAGCTGCTCGCCCGCGCCGTGCACGAAAAGAGCGGGCGCAAGGGCGAGTTCATCGCCATCAACTGCGCCGCGATTCCGGAGAATCTGCTCGAAGCGGAGCTGTTCGGATACGAGCGCGGCGCATTCACCGGAGCGGTCAAGTCGAACGTCGGCAAGATCGAGTTGGCAGAGGGCGGCACGCTCTTCCTGGACGAGGTCGGCGACATTCCACTGCCGCTTCAGGTCAAACTGCTGCGCTTCCTTCAGGAGCGCGTGATCGAACGAATTGGTGGGCGGCAACCGATCGCGGTCGACACTCGGATCGTGTGCGCCACGCATCAGAACCTCGAAGCAATGATCGTCGACGGCCGTTTCCGCGAAGACCTCTATTATCGCCTTGCGGAAATCGTGGTGAAGATCCCGTCGCTCACCGAACGCTCCGGCGACGCGATTCTTCTTGCTCGGCACTTCGTCAACCGCTTCAGCCGAGAGCTAAATCCAAGCGTGCAAGCGATGTCACCCGACGCCGTCGAGGCCATCGACGCTTATCCCTGGCCCGGCAATGTCCGCGAGCTTGAGAACCGCATCAAGCGCGCGGTGATCATGGCCGACGGCAAAAGTGTCACCTCGGCCGATCTGGATCTGTCCAGAAGCGCTGACGACGAGCCCCCGCCGATCAATTTGCGCGCGGCCCGCGAGGTGGCCGATCGAAAGGCCATTCGGCAGGCAATGAGCCGCACCGACAATAACATCTCCGGCGCGGCCAAGCTGCTCGGCGTGAGCCGGCCGACGCTTTACGACCTGCTGAAGCAATATCATCTCCAGGCATAGCGCCGACGAACGGGCGTCCTGCTTCGACGAACGGATTTGCGGGCTCTGAGGTCGGAGCTAGGCTCCGGCACTCACCGCAAATCACGGGATTCGTCGATGGACCGCCGTTCATTCCTTGCCACCTCCGCCACTGTCGCCCTTCTGCCGCTGACCGAAGCGCCTGCCCTCGCCGCCACCGCCGGCGACGGAGACGCGAAGCTCAATGCCTTGTTCGAACAGATCTTCCAGGAGCGGGTGCGCAATTCGCCCGAACTGGCCACTTCACTCGGGCTCGACAAGGGACCGAACGCCGCGCTCAAGTCGAAGCTCGATACCGATTCCGCCCCGGTTCAGCGTTCGAAGGGCCTGGCCCGCAATCGCCGCGCGATCGCGGAACTGAACGCGATTAGTCCCGTCAGCCTCTCCGAATCGGGCAAGCTGAACCGCGAGGTCGTGGTCTATTCGCTGCAAACGAACACCGTCGCGCCAACCCGCTGGAACATCGATTCCGCGCAACGGCCCTATCCGATCACGCAGCAGGGCGGCGCCTATTTCGAAACTCCCGACTTCCTGAATACGTCGCACACGATCGACAATGCCGCGGACGCAGAAGCCTATCTGTCACGGCTGCAGCAGTTCGCGACGGTGCTCGACAACGATACTGCCGAGCAGAAAACACAGGCTGCGCGCGGTTTCCTGGCGCCTGGTTGGGCGATCGATCTTGCTCTCGGGCAGATGCGCAAGCTGCGCGACGTCCCCGCGGAGACGAGTTCGATGGTCGAAATCCATCGCGAAGCGGAGCGCGGCTAGGAATATCGGCGGCGACTGGCAACGGCGCGCGACCGACATCGTTGCCAAAGCCGTTTATCCCGCGCTCGACCGCCAGATCGCAACCATGGAGAGACTGCGGCCGACGACGCGTCCGGGCGACGGCGCGTGGCGCCTCCCGAACGGAGACGCGATTTATGCCGAGGCGCTGCATGAAGCGACGACGACAAACTTTTCACCCAACGAAGTCCACCAGATGGGTCTTACCCAGGTGGCCGAGATCAGCGCCGAGCTCGACAAGATCCTCAAAACCCAGGGCTATTCGCAGGGAAGCGTCGGCGACCGGCTGGCAGCGCTCAACCGCACGCCTGCCGAGCTTTACCCGGACACGGACGCGGGCCGCGCCGACCTGCTCGCAAGCCTCAATGCAGGCGTGAAGGACATGTCCACACGGCTTCCGCGCGACTTCGCGACGCTGCCTAACCAGCCGCTCGAGATCCGGCGCGTTCCGCCCGAAATCCAGGACGGCGCATCGAACGGCTACTACCGTCGCGCGGCGCTCGATGGCTCCCGGCCCGCTATCTACTTCATCAACCTCAAGGACCTCGGCGACTGGCCGAAGTATACGCTGCCGACACTAAGCTATCACGAGGGCGTTCCGGGCCATCACCTGCAGATCAGCATTTCGCAGGAATCGAAAGACATTCCGACGCTCCGCAAGCTCGGCTTTTTCTCGGCTTACTCGGAAGGCTGGGCGCTCTACGCAGAGCAGGTCGCCGACGAGCTCGGCGTCTATGCCGACAATTCGCTCGGACGCGCCGGATTCCTTCAGTCGTTCCTGTTCCGCGCCGCGCGTCTCGTGGTTGACACCGGCATCCACACCAAGCGCTGGAGCCGCGAGCAGGCTACCGACTACATGGTGCAAACGACGGGCTTCGCGCGCCCACGCTCGCAGCGGGAGGTCGAGCGTTACTGCACGATGATCGGACAGGCTTGCAGCTACAAGGTCGGCCACACCGCCTGGACTCGCGCCCGCGCCGAAGCCCAGAAAACGCTCGGACCGAAGTTCGACATCAAACAGTTTCACGAGATCCTGCGCGAAGGCGCAATGCCGCTGTCGATCCTGGAGCGCCGAATCCGCGAACGGGCGGCAGCAATCGGCTGATGCACCGGCGGCGGCTGGACAACGGCCGCCGCCTCGCGCAGCCTCCGGGCTTTCCGCTCGGGGGGCTCTTATGCGCTTGATGACTGCACTTGGGATTAGCGTCGCTGTGATTGCGACGCCCGTTGTCGCCGCGCCGAAATCGGCTGCCGCTACGAGCGAAGACGCACGATTCACCACGTTCGGCGATCGTGTGGTCGACGAATATGTGAAGCTCGATCCCATATCCGCCACCCAGCTGGGCGAGCACCGCTACGATGCGCTGTTGACGGACGTCTCGGCGGCGGGTCGTGCGACGCGGCGCTCATTCGCGGAGCGCTCGCTCGCGGAACTCGCCAAATTCGATCGGCACAAACTCAACCGGGAGCATCAGGTCGACGCGATCCTGCTCAAGGACCAGCTCGATTACATCATCTTCAGTGACCAGGGCCTGCAGGACTGGGCGTGGGATCCGCTGACATATTCGGGCCCGGAAGGCTCCGCGCTCTTCGGCCTGATGTCGCGCGACTTTGCTCCACTCGCAGACCGCTTGCGCTCCGCAACCGGGCGGCTGGAAGGCCTGCCGACATACCTTCGCCAATCGCGTGAAGCGCTGCTTCCTGCCCGCGTACCGCTGATCCACGCGCAGACCGCGGCGAAGCAGAATGGCGGCCTCAATTCGCTGATCGACGACATCGTGAAGCAAAAGGCCGCTCTGCCTGCAGCGGAGCAGGCGCGCCTGGAGAAAGCCGCCGCGGGCGCACGGGCGGCGCTCGCCGAGCACCAGCAGTGGCTCGACAAGACGCTCGTGCCGAACGCCAAAGGGAATGAGCGGATCGGCGCGGCGCTTTACGACGAGAAACTGCGCCTGGCTCTCAGCTCGACTCTGAGCCGGCAGGAAATCCGGGCGCGGGCCGAGGCGGAGCTCCAGTCGCTTCGCGCCAAGATGTACGACGTGGCTGCGGGCATGATCAAAGGGGACGCCGGTGCTCCGCCCGCACCGGGCAAGCCGACCCAGGCACAGCAGCAAGCCGTCATCGAAGCGGGAATGGCCAAGGTCTACGCCGACATCCCCCCGCGCGAGGACGTGCTGCCATTCGCGAAGAGCGCCCTTTCCGAAGCGATCGCCTTCGCCAAGGCCAAGAACCTGATCGGCTTTCCAAGCTCCGACTTCAGCGTCATGGAAATGCCCGAATACGCACGCGGCGTTGCGGTGGCCTACGCGGACATGCCCGGAGCGCTGGAGAAAGATCAGCGCGGCTATTTCGATGTCATGCCGATCCCGCTCGATTGGAGCAGAAAACAGACCGAGTCGTTCCTGCGCGAGTATAACAAGTGGGCGATTCACGAGCTCGCAATCCACGAAGGCGTGCCCGGACACCTTCTGCAGCTGACGCATTCCAACCTGTACAAGTCGAAGTTGCGCGCGGTGCTCGCGTCCGGGCCGATGATCGAGGGTTGGGCGTGCTACGGCCAAGACCTGATGGCGGACGAGGGCTTTCTCAACCGCGATCCGCGCTATCTGCTCGCGCATTACAAGTTCCAGATGCGCATGCCGGTCAACGCGATCCTGGATCAGGACTTCCACGTTGGCCACATGACCCGCGAGCAGGCGATGGAGCTCATGACGAAGCAAGCTTTCCAGCAAGAGCGCGAGGCCGCGGGAAAATGGGTGCGG
This sequence comes from uncultured Alphaproteobacteria bacterium, assembly GCA_963754245.1. Classification (GTDB taxonomy): domain Bacteria; phylum Pseudomonadota; class Alphaproteobacteria; order Sphingomonadales; family Sphingomonadaceae; genus Sphingomicrobium. The sequence goes on along the minus strand of CAVWET010000008.1, from coordinate 103,780 downwards.
CTGCAACTCAGCTCGGCGCAGCTTCCGACCTATTTCGTTGGGTACTCGGAATGGAAGGACCTACGCGCGGCGGCCGAGAAGAGACCTGGGTTCAACCTGCGCAAGTTCCACGACCAGGCGCTCAGCCACGGCTCGCCGCCGGTGCGCTTCATCCGTGAACTGATGTTGGATGAGCCTATCCGCTAGCGAGGGCCTCGGCCATTTGGGCAACTTCCAGCCAGCGCAGTTCGGCCGCTTCGACCTCGGCGCGATGGCGCGCGATCCTTTCGGTGAGCTGGGTGAAGCGGATGGGATCTCGCGTATAAAGGTCGGCGTCCGAGAGCGCCCGTTCATCGGCGGCGATCGAAGCTTCCATGCGCTCAATCTCGACCGGAAGGCGGTCGTAGTCTCGCTGGTCCTTGTAGGATAGTTTCTTGCTCCCCTGGGAAGGCGGGAGTCCGGTAGTTTCCACCTTAGGCGAGCCGCGCGTCTGAGCAGCTGCCTTCGCAGGAGCACGGGCGGTTTCGTATCTCTCCCGAACCCAGTCCTCGTAGCCGCCGGCGATCACGTCCACCTTGCCGAACCCGTCGAGGCCGAGCGTGATCGTCACCGTGCGATCAAGGAAATCGCGATCGTGGCTCACGATCAGGACGGTGCCGTCGTAATCGGCGATGACCTCCTGCAGCAGGTCCAATGTCTCTAGGTCGAGATCGTTGGTGGGTTCGTCCAGCACCAGCAAGTTCGCGTGCCGCGCAAACTCCCGCGCCAGCAGCAGCCGCGATCGCTCGCCGCCCGACAAGGACCCGATCGGAGCGTCCGCGATTGCGGGATCGAACAGGAACTCCTTGAGATAACCCTTGATGTGTTTTTTGTGCCCGCGGACCTCGATCCAGTCGCCGCCGTTAGCCAGCACGTCCTTCACTCGCTTATCGGGTTCCATCAGCTTGCGCTGCTGGTCGATGACAATGCCGGACAATGTCCTCGCCTGGCTGACTTTGCCGGCGTCAGGCTTGAGCTCTCCGGTGAGCAGCTTGAGCAACGTCGTCTTGCCGGCGCCGTTCGGTCCGACGATGCCGATGCGGTCGCCACGCTGCACACGCAACGTGAAGTCGCGAATGATCGGACGCTCTCCGAAACTTTTCGACACATCCTCCGCGTCTATGACGATCTTCGACCGAACGTCGTCCTTCGCGAGTGCGAGTTTCGCAGCTCCCGCGGTCCCGAGCATCGCAGCGCGCTGGGCACGCATCTCGTGCAGTTTCGCAAGCCGTCCCTGGTTGCGCCGCCTGCGCGCGGTCACTCCGCGTTGAAGCCAGTGCAGCTCGAGCTTGAGCTTTGCATCGAGCTTTTCCGCTGCGCGCGCTTCCTCGTCGTAGACCCGCTCGGTCCACGCATCGAAGCCGCCGAAGCCAATCTCGGCGCGCCGGAGCTCTCCCGATCGAGCCAGATGCAGCTCCGCGTGAGCCGCGTGAGAAACGTCCGGTCGTGACTGATCGCGATGAAGGCGCCGGTGAACCGCTTCAGCCAGTCCTCCAGCCACTCGATCGCGCCGAGGTCGAGATGGTTCGTCGGCTCGTCGAGCAGCAGCACGTCGGGCTTTCGCGCGAGCGCGCGCGTGATGGCCGCCCGCCGACGTTCGCCGCCGCTTGCGGTTGCAACCGGTCCCGACAGGTCGATCCCGATCTGATCCGCGATCGCTGCAGCCTCGTGCGGTTGTGGCCCGTCTGCCCCGTGCAGCACCCAGGCTTCGAGCGTATCAAAGCCCGCCATATTCGGATCCTGCTCAAGGAGGACGACGTGCGTGCCAGGCACGATGGTGCGCTTGCCCTCGTCGGTATCGATCATGTCCGCAAGACACTTGAGCAAAGTCGTCTTCCCCGCGCCGTTGCGGCCGATCAGCGCCAAGCGGTCGCGCTCGCCGACATAGAGATCGAGGCCGCGGAACAGCCAGCCTTCGCCCTGGATGAGCCCAAGGCCTTCATAAGTGAGGATCGGCGCCGCCATGCGGGCGCCCTAACCAATCATCGACGGAAGGGTGAAGTGTGGCCCATCAGCAACTCACTGTGACCCTGAACGCCACTGTGCAGCGCTATTCATAGGCTATTCAATGGCGGATGATAGAAACACCGCAAACGAGAGTCGCGTTAATGACTTTTCTGCGTATCCTTCTAATTGCTGCGCTCGGCGCAGGCATTTTGAGTGCTCCGGCGCTTGGCGATCCTCCGCGCGATGCGAAACGGGCGTTTCAGAACATGCGGCAGGGGCGTTCCATGCCGCTTCCGCAGCTCGAGCGGCGCGTGCTACCCTCCATGGGCGGCGCGGACTATCTCGGGCCTGAGCTGAACGGCAACTCCTATCGCTTCAAGTTCATTCAGAACGGCCGCGTGATCTGGGTCGATGTCGATGGTCAGGGCCGCATCATCCGGCGTTCGAAGGATCATTGATGCGCTGGCCGCGCGATTGACATTTGGCCAAGGACTTCCCAGTTGTTCCGGATAAGCAACTTCTCACCGCAAGACGGGTTGACGGCGGAAGATGAACAGGTCCGGGGAATTTCAATGCGCGTTTTGATCGTCGAAGACGAACCCAATCTCGGCCGCCAGCTCCGCTCAACTCTGGAAGGCGCTGGCTATGCGGTCGACCTCGCAACCGATGGCGAGGACGGCCACTATCTCGGCTCGACTGAAAACTACGACGCCGTGATTCTCGATCTGGGGCTGCCCGAAGTCGACGGACTGACGGTGCTCGACCGCTGGCGCAAAGAAGGCCGGAAGATGCCGGTACTCGTACTTACCGCGCGCGACAGCTGGTCTGATAAGGTGGCCGGCCTCGATGCAGGTGCGGACGATTATCTCGCCAAACCCTTTCAGACCGAGGAGCTGATCGCTCGTCTCCGGGCTCTGATCCGACGCTCGTCCGGCAATGCCAGCAGCGAGCTCAACGCCGGCGACATCCGCCTCGATACCCGGTCGGGCAAGGTCACCAAGGCGGGCGAGCCGGTGAAACTTACTGCCCAGGAGTACAAGCTCCTCTCGTACCTGATGCACCACAAGGGCAAGGTGGTCAGCCGCACCGAACTGATCGAGCACATCTACGACCAGGACTTCGACCGCGATTCGAATACCATCGAAGTATTCGTCACGCGCATCCGCAAGAAGCTGGGGCCTGACGTGATCACGACCATCCGCGGCCTCGGCTACTCGCTGGAGGAACCGCGGGCTTGAACGTCGAAAGCCCCGCGGCTCCCGCCGCGGCGGCGGATGAGCAAGTCAGCCGCAGGTCGCTGAAAGAACGCCGCCGCACGGGCTCGCTGAGCCGGCGCATGATCGTGATCGCTGCCGTGTGGATTGCGGCCCTCTTGGTCATTGGCGGCTTCGCACTCGACCGGGTGCTTTCGCGGTCGATCATCGACAATTTCGATACCCAGCTCGTCACGATGTTGAGAGGAATGCTTTCAGCGTCCGAGATCGGTCCAGACGGTGAGGTCCACTTCAACCGAGCTCTCGCCGACCAGCGTTTTCTGGAGCCCTATTCCGGACTTTATTTTCAGATCACGGGACCAGGAGCCGAGCCCTTCCCGTCGAGGTCGCTGTGGGATCGCCGTCTGCGGGTAAACGCTAACCACGTCGACTTGAAGGGAGCCCACCTCTACGACAGCGACGAATTCAGCGCGCCTGGGCATGCTGAAGCGCTGCGGATTGCCGAGCGGGACGTCATTCTGCCGGGGTCAAATATCCGCTGGCACTTCCAGGTCGCGCAATCGCGCGAAACGATCGACCAGCAAATTCACAAGCTTCGATCCACGCTGATCTGGAGCTTTACCGCGCTCGGCGTTGGCCTGCTTGTCCTGGCGACGCTTCAGACCTTGTTCGGGCTTTGGCCTCTACGCCGAGTACGCCAGGAGGTTGCCTCGATCCGGTCGGGCGAGAAGACCCGTATCAGCCACGACTTTCCGACCGAGATCCGGCCGATGACCGAAGAAATCAATCAGTTGCTCGCCCACAATGAGGATCAGGCGGACGAAGCGCGGCGGCACGCGGGTAACCTCGCCCACGCGCTCAAGACTCCCCTCACGGTGATCACCAATGCCGCCACCGCGAATGCGCCCGACCTCGCCGCAACCGTTTGCCGCGAAGCCATCGTGATGCGGCGGCAAGTGGATCATCACCTCGCTCGAGCGCGCGCGATCGGCCGACGCGCGTCTGCCCAGGCCCGCGCAACCGTTTGGGAGAGTCTGCAGGCCGTTCAGCGCGCACTCGACCGGCTCTACGAGAAGGTGACTGTGGACATTGCCGGCGATCATCACGCTCAGGTCCGCGTCGAGCGGCAGGACCTCGATGAAATGCTTGGCAATCTGGTCGAGAATGCTGCGAAGTACGGTGGCGGCCGTGTTTTCGTAACTGTCGAACCGAAAGGCGATATGGTCGACATTCTTGTCGAAGACGACGGGCCGGGAATACCGGAATCGAAACGCGAACCCCTCTTTGCGCGCGGCGCCCGTCTCGACACGACGGGCAAACCCGGCACGGGGCTAGGCCTCGCCATCGTGCGCGACGTCGCCGAAATTTATGGTGGCCGGGTCACATTGGAGGAAAGCGAAGACCTGGGCGGCCTTCTCGCGCGCCTGACGCTTCCCGCGGGCTAGCTATTCGGCGGCGGCGGTTGCCTGCGCGCCGCAAATACGCGTGAGGACCGACTTCAAGCTTGTTGGCGGTGAACGGCTTCAGCAGGATCTCGACGCCTTCGGGGCGGTCCTGGATCGAATCCGCCTCCGCGTATCCGGTGATGATCAATGCGGGCACATCCGGACATATCTCGCGCGCACTGCGCAGGAATTCGGTGCCGGAGAGATGCGGCATAGCGTAATCGCTGATCATTACGTCGTAGCTGCAATCACCTTCTTCGAGGCGCTTGAGGGCCTCGGCGCCGTCCGCAGCCTCCACCACTTCGTGTCCAATGTCTGTAAGCACCGCAGCCGTCGTGCTCCGAACCTCGAAATGATCGTCGACAAGAAGGATGCGAAGGTTGCGGGTCGATTTCGCACGCGGCTCGTCCTTCGGAGGAGCAACCGCTACGGCTTCCCCTTCAGGCGCTCGCGGCAACAGCAGTTCCGCCGTCGTGCCCTGCCCAAACTCGCTGCGAACCCGGAAGGCGCCGTTCGACTGCTTCGCAAAGCCGTAGACCATCGGCAGCCCCAAGCCGCTGCCCTTGCCCAACTCCTTGGTCGTGAAAAACGGCTCCAGCACCTTTTCGAGGACATCGGGCGCGATGCCCGTCCCCGTGTCGCTCACCGACAACTGAATATAACTGCCGGGCGGGAGCTCCGCCCAATTGCCTTCGCTGAGCTCATTGTTCTGCACGGAAATCGTGACGGTGCCGCCTGAAGGCATGGCGTCGCGCGCGTTTATGATCAGGTTGACGAGCGCCAGTTCGAGCTGTGCCTGATCCGCGAAGGCGTCCCACACGTCCGCGCTCGCTTGCCACTGGATGTTGACCAGCCCGCCGAGCGTATGCGTCAGCAGGTCGGAGACAGCGTCCTGAAGTGCCGCGAGCTCGATTGCGCTGGGCTCCAGCCTCTGGCGCCGAGCAAAAGCGAGCAGCCGCTTGACGAGCTCGCTGCCCTGCTCGGCGGCACGCTTGGTCATCGTCAGCACCTTGCGCTGATCGTCGGTGAGCTCCGCGCGTTTGTCGAGCAGGCCCAGGCCGCCGATCACCGCCGCCAACAGATTGTTGAAGTCGTGTGCGATGCCGCCCGTGAGCTTGCCGATTGCGTCCATTTTCTGCGCATGGACGAGCTGGCTCTCGAGCGATCGTTGCTCGCTGATGTCCGTCAAAGTGCCCGCGAACTCGAGGGGCTTTCCGTCGGCATCTTTCAGCAACACGGCCTGATCGAGAAAATGCTTGTAGCTTCCGTCGGCCGCCATCCAGCGATACTCGATCGACGAACGGCCGCTCTTCCGCCGGGCCTCAATCCCCGCGATCGTCCGGTCGCGATCTTCCGGATGGAGCCGGTCCGACCAGAGATTGGGCTGGTCGGAGATATCATCGTACGTAAATCCGGTAATCGCTTCGAGATCCCCGCTGACGTAGTTCGGACGGCGCGGATGCACTTCGTAAGGCTCGAGATACAGCACCATCGGAAGCGATTGAATGATCGCTGCCTGGCGCTGCTCCGCTCGGCGAAGCTCCTGCTCAGCCCTTAAACGCTCTGCGTTCGCCCGCAGATTTTCATCGAGCAGCGCCTGCTCCTGCCGCGCCTTACGCTCGATCTCCTTGGTCTTGGCGAACAGATCGACAAAGACTGCGATCTTGGAGCGCAGAACGATCGGGTCGACCGGTTTGAAGACATAATCGACGGCGCCCATCGTGTAGCCGCGCAGCAAATGCTCGGCTTCCTTGTTCACCGCCGACAGGAAGACGATCGGGATGCCTTTGGTCTGCTCGCGCTCGCGGATGATCTGGGCGGTTTCGTAGCCGTCCATGCCGGGCATGTAGACGTCGAGCAGGATGACCGCGAACTCGCTCTTGAGGAGGTGCCGGAGCGCCTCCTCGCCGGAACGCGCGGTAACAACGTCGCCAATATCCTCAAGGATGCTCTGCACGGCGAGCAAATTGCGCTCGTCGTCATCCACGAGAAGGACACGCGGACGCTCGGGAGCCAGCGTCGGTTCAGGCGACTGAGCATCCCGAACCGGCTGCACCGGCAGATCTCCGGCTTGAATGCCCACTCTTATTCCGCCGCCTCGATCAGAATGGGCGTCGCTTCCGCAGCCGCCTGCTCGCGCGAGCGTGCGACCCAAACGCGCAGCAGCGCGAGCAGCAGCTCGATATCGACCGGTTTCGCGATGTAATCGGAGGCGCCCGCATCAAGACACTTCTGCCTGTCCCCCTTCATCGCCTTTGCAGTGACGGCGATAAGCGGCAGATCGGCAAGTTGAGACCTCTTCCTGATCTCCTGCATCGTCTCGTAGCCATCCATTTCCGGCATCATGATGTCGATCAACGCCACGTCCACGCCGGGCGTTTGCTCGAGGATCAATATTCCATCCTTTCCCCGCTCCGCGTGAAGCACTTCCACATCGTGGCTTTCGAGAACGCTCGTCAGCGAGAAGATGTTGCGGATATCGTCATCGACGATCAGCACCTTGGCACCGGCGAGTTCCGGAACCTGTAGCGTCGAAGGCTTCGGTGCGGCCTTCTTCCGCCTGGGCTTGTTGGACTCGGCATGCCCGCGAAGGTCGGTGAACACGCGTACGAGATCACCACGCTCGGCCGGCTTTTCGGTGATGCCGAACGCGCCCATGCCGATCACCGACTTGCTGCGGTCCACGCCCGAAATCACGTGAATCGGAACGTGGCTCGTCTGCGGATCGTGCTTCAACAGGTCGAGCAGCACGAAACCGTCGATGTCGGAAAGCCCGAGGTCGAGCGTGATGGCCGTCGGCTGAAGCTTGCGCGCCATATTCAGCGTGCCGGCGCCAGCGGTGGATACGACCCCCTTCAGACCCGCTTCGTGCGCCGCGTCGAGCAGGATCGATGCGAAAGTTGCATCATCCTCCACGATCAAGACGAACGGATCCTTGCCGAGATCGTCACGGTCGTCATTGATCTCGAAGCTCGTCGGGAGCGCCGTCGGCACGATCGCACCGCTATTGTCGTAGCGGGCCGGCGCTGCACCCGGCAGCGCCGGCGCGCTCGGCTCGGCTTCGAGCGGGACGTAGAGCGTGAACGTCGACCCTTCACCGGGCCTCGACCGCACCTGCAACTCGCCGCCCAGCAGCCGCGCGATTTCGCGGCTGATCGAGAGGCCGAGACCCGTGCCTCCGTATTTGCGGCTGGTTGTACCGTCGGCCTGCTGGAACGCCTCGAAGATGAGCTTCTGCTTGTCCTCGGGAATGCCGATGCCCGTATCGGTGACGGCGATTTCGATTGCACGCTCCGCCTTATTGAGCACCGGGTGGGTCGGACTCCATCCCTTTTCGGCGCAACGCACGCCGAGCGTGACGCCGCCCTTCGACGTGAATTTGAACGCGTTCGAGAGCAGGTTGAGCACGATCTGCTGAAGCCTCTTCTCGTCCGTGCGGATCGCCTCCGGCAGCTTGCCGTCGAACTGGACGTTGAAGTCGAGGCCCTTGTCGGAAGCGAGCTGGCGGAAGGTCCGCTCCATGTGCTGCTTGAGGTGCTGCATCGGCATCTCTCCGACCTCAATCGTCACCGTTCCGGATTCGATCTTCGACAGGTCGAGGATGTCATTGATCAGGTTGAGAAGGTCCGACCCCGCCGAGTTGATCGTTCGGGCGAACTCGACCTGCTTATCGTTGAGGTTACCCTGGTTGTTGTCTGCCAGGAGCTTCGACAGGATCAGCAGCGAGTTGAGCGGCGTCCGCAGCTCGTGAGACATGTTCGCGAGGAACTCGGACTTGTACTTCGAGGTAAGGGCCAGCTGCTCGGCTTTCTCCTCGAGCGCGCGCCGTGCCATCTCGATTTCGAGATTCTTCGCTTCGACCTGCTTCTTCTCGTTCTCGAGCAGCTGCGCTTTCTCCTGCAGCTCCTCATTGGTCGCGTGCAGCTCCTGCTGCTTGCGGGTGAGTTCGGTCTGCCGCGCCTGTAGCTCGGTCGTTAGCAGCTGCGACTGCTTGAGCAGGCCCTCCGTGCGCATGGTCGCGGCGATCGTGTTGAGCACGATTCCGACCGACTCCATGAGCTGGTCGAGGAAGCTCTGGTGCGTCTCGTTGAACTCGTTGAACGAGGCGAGCTCGATCACCGCCTTCACTTCATCCTCGAACAACGCCGGAAGGATGTTCACGTTGGACGGCGTCGCATGGCCGAGGCCCGACCCGACCCGGATGAAGTCCGGCGGCACGTCCTTCAGCAGGATGGGCCTCCGGTCGGCCGCGGCTTGTCCGATCAGCCCTTCGCGCAAGCTGAACTCCTGCTTGAGGGCGTCGGGGCCCTCGGCGCCGTAGCTTGCAACGAGCTCCAGCTTGGTCTCGTCCTCTTCGCGCTTGGTGACGTAGAACACGCCATATTGCGCGTTCACCAGCGGCGCGAGTTCCGACATGATCAGGTTCGACACGGTCGCAAGGTCGCGCTCGCCCTGGAGCATGCGGCTGAAGCGGGCGAGGTTGGTCTTGAGCCAATCCTGTTCCGCGTTCTTGAGCGTCTGCTCTTTCAGGTTGCTGATCATCTCGTTGATCGTGTCCTTGAGCGCCGCCATCTCGCCCGACGCCTCGACGGCGATTGAGCGGGTAAGGTCGCCCTTGGTCACGGCCGTCGCGACTTCGGCGATCGAGCGCACTTGGTTCGTCAGGTTGGCGGCGAGCTGGTTCACGTTGTCCGTGAGGTCGCGCCACAAGCCGGCCGCGCCCGGCACTCTCGCCTGACCGCCGAGCTTTCCTTCGATGCCGACCTCGCGGGCCATGTTGGTGACCTGGTCGCCGAACGTCGAAAGCGTATCGATCATGAAGTTGATCGTGTCGGCGAGCGCCGCGATTTCGCCCTTCGCGTCCACGGTCAGCTTTCGCTTCAGGTTACCCTGTGCCACCGCGGTCACCACCTCGGCGATGCCGCGCACCTGGTTGGTCAGGTTGGTGGCCATCAGGTTCACGTTGTCGGTAAGGTCCTTCCACGTACCACCGACGCCCGGCACCTGCGCCTGTCCGCCGAGCTTGCCCTCGGTGCCGACTTCGCGGGCCACGCGGGTCACCTCGGACGCGAACGCGTTCAGCTGGTCCACCATGGTATTGATCGTGTTCTTGAGCGCTAGGATCTCGCCCTTCACGTCCACGGTGATCTTTTTGGACAAGTCGCCCTTGGCGACGGCGGTGGTCACGTCTGCGATGTTGCGGACCTGGCCGGTGAGGTTCGCCGCCATGAGGTTCACGTTGTCGGTGAGATCCTTCCACGTTCCGGCAACGCCGCGCACCTGTGCCTGTCCGCCGAGCTTCCCTTCCGTGCCGACTTCGCGGGCCACGCGGGTCACCTCGGACGCGAACGAGTTGAGCTGATCGACCATCGTGTTGATGGTGTTCTTGAGTTCTAAGATCTCGCCCTTCACGTCCACGGTGATTTTCTTCGACAAGTCGCCGAGCGCCACCGCGGTGGTCACTTCGGCGATGTTGCGCACCTGGCCCGTCAGATTGGCCGCCATGGCGTTCACGTTGTCGGTGAGGTCCTTCCACGTGCCGCCGACGCCCGGCACCTGCGCTTGGCCGCCGAGCTTGCCTTCGGTGCCGACTTCGCGCGCCACGCGGGTCACCTCCGAGGCGAACGCGTTGAGCTGGTCCACCATCGTGTTGATGGTGTTCTTGAGCTCTAGGATTTCCCCCTTCACGTCGACGGTGATCTTCTTGGAGAGGTCACCCCGAGCGACGGCCGTCGTCACCTCGGCAATGTTGCGCACCTGGCCGGTCAAATTGCCGGCCATGAGATTCACGCTGTCGGTAAGGTCGGCCCAGGTTCCGGCGACGCCTTCCACCTGCGCCTGACCGCCAAGCTTTCCTTCGGTTCCGACCTCGCGCGCGACGCGGGTCACTTCGGATGCGAAGCCGTTGAGCTGGTCCACCATCGTGTTGATGGTGTTCTTGAGCTCGAGGATTTCGCCCTTCACGTCGACGGTAATCTTCTTCGAAAGATCGCCCTTTGCGACGGCCGTGGTCACCTCGGCAATGTTGCGCACCTGGCCGGTGAGATTGTCGGCCATCAGGTTCACGTTGTCGGTAAGGTCGGCCCAGGTGCCGGCCACGCCTTCCACCTGCGCCTGACCGCCGAGCTTTCCTTCCGAACCCACTTCGCGGGCCACGCGGGTCACTTCCGAGGCGAAGGAATTCAGCTGGTCCACCATGGTGTTGATGGTGTTCTTCAGTTCGAGGATCTCGCCGCGCACGTCGACGGTGATCTTCTTCGACAAGTCGCCGCGGGCAACGGCAGTCGTCACTTCGGCGATGTTACGGACCTGGCCGGTGAGGTTCGCGGCCATGAGGTTCACGTTGTTGGTGAGGTCGGCCCAGGTTCCGGCGACGCCAGGCACCTGCGCCTGACCGCCGAGCTTGCCTTCGGTGCCGACCTCGCGGGCAACGCGGGTCACTTCGGACGCGAAGCCGTTGAGCTGGTCCACCATGACGTTGATGGTGTTCTTGAGTTCTAGAATTTCGCCCTTCACGTCGACAGTGATCTTCTTCGACAAGTCGCCGCGGGCCACCGCGGTGGTCACTTCGGCGATGTTGCGTACCTGGCCGGTCAGATTGTCGGCCATGAGGTTCACGTTGTCGGTGAGGTCCTTCCAGGTACCGGCCACGCCTTCCACGCGTGCCTGACCGCCAAGCTTTCCTTCGGTTCCGACCTCGCGGGCCACGCGGGTCACTTCGCCCGCGAACGCGTTCAGCTGGTCCACCATGGTGTTGATGGTGTTCTTGAGCTCCAGGATTTCGCCCTTCACCTCGACGGTGATCTTCTTGGAAAGGTCGCCGCGGGCCACGGCGGTCGTCACTTCGGCGATGTTGCGGACCTGGCCCGTAAGGTTGGTCGCCATCGCGTTCACGTTGTCGGTGAGGTCCTTCCAGGTGCCGGCGACGCCTTTAACCTTCGCCTGACCGCCCAGCTTTCCTTCGGTTCCGACCTCGCGCGCCACGCGGGTCACTTCCGAAGCGAAGCCGTTGAGCTGATCGACCATCGTGTTCACGACCTTGCCGATGCGCAGGAACTCGCCGCGCAGAGGACGGCCGTCGATTTCGACGGTCATGCTTTGGGAGAGGTCGCCCTTGGCGACCGCGCCGATCACGCGGGAGACTTCCGCGGTCGGCTGGACCATGTCCTCGATCAGATCATTGACGGACCGGACGGCGGTTTCCCAGCCGCCGCGCGCATTCTTGATGCGTCCGCGCTGGCTGATTTTGCCTTCCTTGCCGACGACCTTCGAAAGACGCTCGAACTCCTGCGTCATCTCCTCGTTCAAGGAGACGACTTCGTTGAAGAGGCCGGCGATTTCGTTGTCGATCCCCTCCGCTTCTTCGGGCAGGCGAACGCTGAAGTCGCCGCGGCGCAGCGCTCGGAGCGCGCTGACGAGCTGACGGCGATCGATAAAGTCCCGCTGGGCCTGGATGTTCACGCTACTTCTCCGTTTTAGCTCGTCTCCCCCCACCCAGGTTGCACCTGCGCAGCCCCCCGGCTGCGAATTCGCCTACATTATCAAAGGATTCGCTTTACGCTTCCTGAAAATTTCGGTGATTTTGACATGCCCCGCACGCATCCCCCATCGTTACACGCCGGCAACGATTCGAATTGTATAGTGTTCCCGGCCGGCGTGACTGATCCAGATTAAGCCCGGCGCTCCAGCCAGTTCAGGATGATCTGAGCAATTCGCGGTCCTGAGCGGCCATCACCAAACGGGAATGCGGGCCGCGCCATCGACGCTCTTTCGGCCGGATCGAGCAGGCGCCGGACTTCCGCGATGATCCGCGCCGTAGAGGTTCCGACCAGGCGCGCATTGCCTGACGCGATTGCTTCAGGCCGTTCCGTCTTTTCCCGCAAGACGAGCAGGGGCGTGCCCAACGCGGGAGCTTCCTCCTGGATATCGCCTGAATCGCTCAGGACCAGGTCGCAATCGCGGATTCGGTGGACGAGCTCGGCGTGGCTCATCGGCCCGATGAGCGTGATTCCGGCGCGGCCGGCCAACTGGCTGCGCATTGCGGAAGCGACGTGCGGGTTGGGGTGCAACACAACGTCAATCGATGCCGTCCCATCACGAGCGATCTCGGCAAGCGCCCGGGAGATCGACTTCGAGTCCTGCGCCCCAGCTTTCGCGGCGATGACAGGTCACCAGCAGCCGCGGCACGCCGCCTTCGCAAGGCGTGCGCGGCGGTAGCTTCGCTTGCACAGCGAACAGGCTGTCGATCCCCGTGTTGCCGGTGACGTGCACCTCCCCCGGCACCTGCTCCGTACGCAGGTTCGCCGCGGCAGTCTCCGTAGGCGCGAACAGCAGGTCGGCGCGCATGTCGATCGCGACGCGATATTGCTCCTCCGGCCACGGCACGTGCAAGTCGTGCGTCCGAAGGCCAGCCTCGACATGCGCAACGGGCACGCCCGCCAGGAAACCGGCCAAGGCAGCTCCGAGCGCGCTAGAGCTGTCGCCCTGGACGACCAGCAAGTCGGGCTTTTCTCGCAGCAACCGAGTCATTTCCGCGGTAACCCGGCGGACGTGATTGTGCGGGTCTGCCTTTCCGGGGCAGTTCAAGCGCACCGCAGGGAAGGCTTCAAGGTCCAAGTCGCCGAGTGGGAGGTGCGGATGCTGACCGGTGAGCACGAGCGTCGGGCGGCAGCCACGCGCCGCCAACCCATGTGCTACCGGGGCCATCTTGATGACTTCAGGGCCGGTGCCGATCACCAGCCTGATATCGGCGACACGCAGTACTCCCCCTAGCTCGGCTAGGAAGACTTGCCCGCACTATTGATGAATCTCAACGGAAATTGTCGGCGTAAGCCTGGATCTTCATCCGGACTGGAGGAGCAGGCACGACGTGATGTTGGAGACCGTGCTTTTCACAATAGGCGATCGCCGCTTCCTTGGTTTGGAAGTTAATGCGCACCTGCGGGTTGGTATCGCCCGATCCGTTCCACCCCGTCAGCGGGTCAGGGCGAAGCGCCTCCTGCCGCTCGAACTCCAGCAGCCAGCGACCGGCGTTGGCCTTCCCCGACTGGGTCGTCTTGCGCTCGAGCTCCGAAATCCGTGCGACTGCCATGGGTCCGCCCTCGCAAATGGCGCCGGCCAAATCAACCTCGCGCAACGTTATGTGCGGGCGCGCTAAAATATGTTACGTGTCCAATTCTTCCTTTGCAGAGAGAAGGAGGGGTTCGTGACATCATCGTTTGGTATCCTGCTCGCCGGAGCAGCGACGTTCGCGCTCACGGCTTCCGCAGTCACGGCACAAACCAAGGACCCGATTGCCAGCGCAGAGGCGGCCGCACCCGCATCGATCTCATCGAAGGCGACGATCGTCAGCTTCGACGCGAAGGGAGTGATGACGACGCTCCGCAAGGGCACTAACGGCTGGACCTGCATGCCCGATGCACCGGACACTCCGGGTCCGGACCCAATGTGTTACGACGCCAACGCGGGCAAATGGGCCGAGGCGTGGATCGGTCACAAGCCGCCCCCTGCAGGCGCTGTGGGCGTGATGTACATGCTCGAGGGCGGGACCGACGCAAGCAACATCGATCCCTATGCCACCAAGCCGACGTCCAGCAACGCGTGGATCAACACCGGTCCACATGTCATGATCGTTGGGTCCAAGGAGATTCTCGCCGGATATCCTGCAGGAGCAACGCCGGACACTTCCGCGCCCTACGTCATGTGGGCGGGAACTCCGTACGCGCATCTCATGGTGCCTGTTAAGCGCTAGGACGCACGCTTCGTCCGAAGCGTCGGCGGAGCAGACGCTGGGTCGTCTGGCCAAGGGTGTTTCGGATAGCGGCCGCGCATGTCCTTGACGACGTCGCGCCAGCTGCCGGACCAGAAACCGGGAAGGTCTTTCGTGGTCTGAATGGGCCTGCCCGCGGGTGAGGTGATTGCCAGTATCAGCAGCACCTTGCCGCCAGCGATCGTCGGGTGCGAAGCCAGGCCGAATAGCGCCTGGGCGCGCACTTCGACGGTCGGTCCCGCCGGTGCCGAATAGTCGATCGGATGGCGGCTTCCTGCCGCGCTCGCGAATTCGGTCGGCGCGAGGCGGTTCAGGTCGCGTACCGCCGCATGACCGAGAAGTTGTTGGAGTGCCTGCGACAGGGCGGCGGGAGGAATGTCGCCGACCCTGCGCTTTCCCGTCAGCAGCGGTGCCAGCCATTCATCTGCTCGGTCCGAAAGCATCGCGTCATCGAGCGTCGCAATCGTAGGCTCGAAGTGATGCGCGAACGCCGCGCGGTGACGCAGTTGAAGGGCGCGGTCGTCCCACGGCAACAGGTCGAGACCATGCTCGCGCAATCCCTCCACAAGCGCTTGTTCGATCGCCGCCTGGTCGGGAGATGGGTCCGGCCCAGTGGCGAGGCGGATCGCGCCAAGGCGACGGTTGCGAGTCGGAGTTACCGATCCGCTCGCGGGATCGAACTCACCATCGTGACCGGTCTTAATTCGATCGGCGAAGAGGGCCAGGATCGCTCCCTCGTCGACCGCCGCAGCGGACAGAATCCGCGCGCCGGACGCGCGACCTGCGACCTCCCCAATTGCGAGCCACTGACTGCCGGTTAGGGAAGAGGCGGAGTCAAGGCGGAAGCCCCGGCCTCCCACCGATTGCCAGCTTTCGCCGGTTTGATCCCTCCGCCGCGACACGCGATCTGGGAAAGCGAGCATGAGAGCTCTCCCAAGATCGTGGCCGTCGACCTCCGCTTGATCGATGCGGAGCCGGCGGCGCCATCCTTCCGCAAGTTTCCGGCCGGCTTCAGCCCGGGCAGACCGATCGGCGCGCCAACGCCTCCAGCGCAGCTCCAGATCTGGATCGTTACCGCCCAGCCCCCGCTCGGTGAGAAGAACAGCCACATCGGCAGCAGCCGCGCCGAAACCCCGCTCGTGGGCATCGAGCAGCATGTGCGCGAGCCGCGGCTCCAGTGGAATTGCGGCGATGGCGCGCCCGTGGGCTGTCATGCGCCCCTGCTCATCGATGGCGCCGAGGCTTGTGAGGCGACGCCGCGCTTCGTCTAGCGCTGCTCCCGAGGGCTGATCGAGAAACGGCAACCGCGTCGGATCGGGTTCACCCCATAGCGAACACGTCAGCAGAAGAGCCGACAGATCGGCTTCGAGAATCTCCGGTGGATCGTGGGCCGGCAACGAGGCAGTAGCCGCTTCCTCCCACAAACGAATTGCAACGCCGGGCCCCTGACGGGCAGCGCGTCCGGCACGCTGAGTTACCGCGGCTCGGCTCGCCCGCTCGGTTACGAGCCGAGTTAGGCCCGCGCCTCTATCGTAACGCGGACGGCGCGCCAGACCGCTGTCGACCACGATCCGCACATCCTCAAGCGTGACACTGGTCTCAGCGATGCTGCTCGCGAGGACGAGCTTGCGTTTGCCTAAGGGGGGCGCTGCGAGGGCCCTGCGCTGGGCCGCAGGTTCGATGCCGCCGTGCAGCTTGTGGAGCTCGACCCCGGGCGGAAGTCTCCCGAGCGCCTCGGCGGCGCGCTCGATTTCAGCGACGCCCGGCAGGAACGCGAGCAGCGAACCTTGGTGGGTACCTAACGCAGTACGGATCGTCGATGCCATTTGGCTCTCGATGCGCGCCGCGGCGTCGCGTCCCACATACCGCACATCGAGCGGGAAACTCTTGCCTTCGCTGACGATCATCGGTGCATTTCCGAGCAGGGCCTGGAAGCGCTCGACATCAAGGGTCGCGGACATGACGGCCAGCCGGAGATCGTCGCGCAAAGCACCGGCAGCGTCCAGAGCGAGTGCGAGCGCCAGATCGTTCTCGAGGCTGCGCTCGTGCACCTCGTCGAACAGGACTGCCGCAACTCCGGCAAGTTCAGGATCGGCCTGAATCCGCGCAATCAACACGCCGTGAGTTATCGCGATGATGCGCGTGCTCTTCCCGACCTTGCTGTCGAGGCGTGTTGCGTAACCGATCGTTTCGCCGGGCCTTTGACCGAGCTGAGCGGCCATGAATTCCGCGGCCGCACGTGCGGCGAGCCTGCGCGGGACGAGCAGCAGCACCTCGCCGCCGCACCAGCTTTCCCCCAGCAGCGCTGGCGCGACCTTCGTCGTCTTGCCGGCGCCGGGCGGCGCAATCAGCAATGCGCGAGTGTTTCGGCGTAGCGCTTCGAGCAGGTCAGGCAGGACATCGTCGATCGGCAGGCGCATCGCGCCATGCGGTAGCGCGGTCAGTAAGCCCGCGCGACTGCGAACTCGGCGGCTTCGACGAGTGCCGCCTTGGCCTTGCTGGCTGGAAATCGAGCAAGCCCATCGATCGCGCGGCGAGAATATTGTCGGGCCCGCTCCACCGTGTCTGAAAGCGCGTCCGTCGAGCGCAGCAGGCCGATGGCGAGTGCAAGGTCTTCGTCGGAAACGCGGGTGCCGGACATTGCGGAGCGCCAGAAGGCACGATCCTGCTCACCGCCGCGCGCGTAGGCGAGGATCACCGGCAAGGTCATCTTGCCGTCGCGGAAGTCGTCGCCGACGCCCTTGCCCATGGTCTCGACGTCGGAGGCATAGTCGATGACGTCGTCGGTGAGTTGGAAAGCAATGCCGAGATTTCGGCCATAGCCTTCCAGGGCGAGCTCATCGTCTTCACCCGCTTCGGCAATCACTGGCGCGACGCGGCATGCCGCTGCGAAGAGCGCTGCAGTCTTCGAGCTGATGATCGTCAGATAATGCTCTTCGTCGGTGGCGATCTGGCGTTGCGCCGTTAGCTGCTCGACCTCGCCTTCGGCGATGACTGCCGACGCGTGGCTGAGGATGCGGAGGACCTTCAGGCTGCCATCCTCGACCATCAGCTCGAAGGCGCGGCTGAACAGGAAATCGCCGACCAGAACGCTCGCCGGATTACCCCAGATGAGGTTTGCGGTGCGCTTACCGCGACGCATCCCCGAACCATCGACGACATCGTCGTGCAGCAATGTCGCCGTGTGGATGAACTCCACGGCGGCAGCGAGCTTGTGATGGCGGGTACCGGGGTAGCCAAGCAAATTCGCACAGGCGAGAGTCAGCATCGGCCGCATCCGCTTCCCGCCGCCCGCGATCAGGTGACCGGCAAGCTCAGGAATGAGCGCGACCTTGCTCTGCATCCGATCAAGGATGACCGAGTTGACGCCGTTCATGTCGCCGGCGACCAGCGCGATCAGCGCATCGAGCGACGACTGGCGCTCCAGGCTCAAGCTGTGAATGGTTGCGCTCACGCGCCGCCGTTAGGCGGAGACTGAGCTTCGGGCAACTGGCGGGCGTGACGATCCTTACTGGCTTACGGTCGTGCTTTCGCGCTGTTCGCGTCCTGCAGAGGGCGCTTCTGCTCATTGGCTCTACGACTGCTCCCGACGTATCGCAGAGATTAGCTGTGTGGCCTCGTGAGCGCGGCAGTCCGATGCTCGGCCGTATTCTGCGGAGATGTACTGATTGGATGGCCGCATCGAATGTGCTGACAGCCGCGACAACGTATCCGCCATTTCGGAGACGATGTGTGCTAGCTCGAGCGCGCGCGGTGATGCTCACGAACTATCCCGAAGTTGCATCCTTTGTGGGACTTGACCCATACGAGATGCTGGCTTCAGCGCGTCTCAAACCCTCGGCTCTTCTGGATCCGGAAAATTGGCTCCCCGCAGCCCGAGTGCTTTGGTTGATTGACCATTCGGCCACTCGATCCGGACGCGATGATTTTGGACTGCTGCTTGGCAAGTGCCGCACGCTCACCAGCATCGGCCCCGTCAGCCTGCTTCTGAAACACGAAGCAACGGTTCGGGATATCATTCTCGCCGCCTCCGAATACCGCTACTTGCTGAACGACTTGCTCGACATTCAGATCGAAGACGATGGGACAATCGCGCTTGTAAAATGGAACCTTATTCCCGGGCTGCACAGCAGCCAAGGGGGAAACCTCGTGGCGGCCATCGCTCACCGCGCGATCTCGGAAGCGCTGGAAGCGACCTGGACACCGGACTGCATTCATTTCCGGCATTCCACGCCCAAATATGCGGCAACCTTCACGAGGTTTTTCGATTGCCCCCTGGAGTACGATAGCTCGTTCGATGGCATGTCGTGCACGTCACAAGCTCTTCGCTGCCCCAACCGACACGCTGACGCCGAGTTGGCAGGCTACGCGCGACAGCTTTTGAATTTACTTCCAGGAGCTCGAGATCAGACCGTCACGAGCAAAGTTCGAAGCCTTTTGGTTTTGCTGATCGAGGAGGGGCAGGCGACCGCCGCGAGAGCCGCCGAATGCCTGGGACTTCAGGTACGGACTCTGCAGCGACGGCTAATCAGCGAAGGTTCAACATTTGGTACGCTTTTGCGAGACATCCGGCGTGAACTCACGTTGCGGTACCTCGCCAATCCAAACCATTCATTGACGGCCGTCGCCCATCTGACCGGCTATTCCTCGATCAGTTCATTCTCGCGCTGGTTCATGTCTGAGTTCCAAATGCCGCCGGCGGAATGGCGCAAGCGCCGACGCCGCACTGGCTAACCAATGAACTCAGTCCCCCTCACACCCGGATGGTCCATGAACCCCGGTGGTAGAAGGGAGTGGCCAGTGGGCCGACCGACGGTACTTGACGCGAACTGCTAAGATATTGCCGCCTTCCGGCAAAACCGCCCTTGCTGGCCTCCGTAACGCCGGACGATGAGCGAGATGCAAATGCTAGCTGACATTGAAATCCTGGCACGCATGGCGGCGCGATTGGCAGGGCGCAATCCGGACGAGCATGTAAACATAAGGCTTGCGGGAGTTAGCGTCTTTGAGGGCGTGGTCTGGCGGTACCCAGACTTTCTCGGCCGTGCAAAAGAGGCTTACCTTGCTCTCACGAGGTCCACAGGACCAACTGTCTAGCGTCACGGCCACAGGCGGCGACGTGCTCCGGGAAGAATGATTTTGGCTAGTTGTGCCGGAGTTTCATTGCTTCTTGATTGGTATGTTCGTGACGGCGAGAGGCAGTCAGAGCTCTTGATGCAGACCTGAGCGAATTGAGTCAGCATCAGTCACCGCCCGGTCGGTGAACAAAACTCCAATCCACCCTAGCGTCTGCCTTGCCTGTGCGGACATCAGCAATCACTCTGGCGGCAGCATTCCGATGCTGGCGATTAGCGCGGTCCCTGGGGACAGCCTTCGGATGCTTAGACGCCCACCAACCTCCGACAGTCGCGAGCGCATGCTGGCAAGGCCTACACCGGCGCGACCCCGATCAAGGAGGACTCCCACCGGGATGCCCACACCGTCGTCGGAGACAATGAGATGGACGGCCGACCGCCGATAGGAAAGCAGCACCCGCAAGCGTGTGGCATTCGCGTGCCTGTACACGTTCGACAAAGCTTCCTGCGCGATCCTGTAAAGGACGGTCTCAGCCGACGCGATCGGAACCACGTCGCCCACAATTTCGAATGAGGTCTGAATGCCGGTCCGGCGTCCGAAGCCGCCGACGATAGCTTTCACGGCATCAGGCAGCCCCGTCTTCAGTGCAGGTGGGACGGCGAGGTACGAAACAACGCGGATTTCTTGGTTCGCCTCATCGATCAGCGCCTGCAATTCATCGACCAAGGTCCGCGACTTCAGACCACGGGATATCTGCTTTAGCCGGCACAGAAGCAGACCTGCAGCGGTCAAGAGCTGGGATGTTAAATCATGGAGCTCGCGGGCGATCCGCTGGCGTTCGACCGTTTGGCTCGCGATCAGTGCAGGCCCAAAAGCGGCTTTCTCGCGGCGAAGCTCCTCGATTTCGGTGAGATCGAAGCGGGCGACTGATATGAGCGCTTCCGTGCCAGCCGCGATGCGGTGGATACTGATTTGGTAATCGCGCCCGCTCCAACGTTCGCTTCCGTTATATGTGAGCTGCCAATAGGCACGAGTTCCCCGGCCAATGTCCTCGAGCGCTGCCAAAGCTTCGATTGCAGGCTCGTAGCCTTCTGCAGCCTTCTGTGCGCAGAATGCCCGATAATTGTGGCCGACCGACAGTTCGCGGTAGCCGTGTTGGTCCACAGCCTCCTTCCAGCCACGGTTGGTCACCAGAATGGTGCACTGTTCGTCAAGCAGCGCGATCTGCTCGGGGAGATCATCGATCAGCTGCTGCATCGTCTGCGCGACTGCCGCGGCGTTGGAGCCGTTGAGAATGAAGGGCGGAGCGTTCACCTGCTCGGCGGCGCTGGCCAGGCCTACCCCCGCGAGACGGTAATCCTCGAACGACGAATGCATACCGCCCCCTTTGGGGCTTTCGCATTCAACGCGGACAGGAAAGCCTCACCTTCATTTTACTCCGGATGTTAATTTGGAGCATATTGGGGTTTTCCCTGAGGACGAAAGTAAGCAGAAACCCCGACCAATCGAATCAATGGGTTCGCTCACCGGAGGGCCCGCTCCGGGCCAGAACTACGCCCATCTTGGCTGCCGCCCGAGCACGACGAAGTCGGACGATGTCAGGGCTATCGGGCTCGTCGCCCTCTAGCGCCGCTATGCCGCGGTCTATGGCATTGGCAAGCGCCTCGAAATTATCTCCGATCATGCGCATTGTGCGATCGAGACCCGGCTGCGCTTCATCGGCTCCTTTGTGGCCACGAGCAACTCCGCCGCCATGCGGGGCCATGCTTTCCGTCACGCCGAAGCCGTGCCGGCGCACCAGGCTCAACGAGGGTTTGCGGGCCAGCCGCTCGTCGAAGCAAACTTCCTGGGAGCTCTTCGACCGCATCACGGCCCAGGCGACGTGATTCGTGATCGCGTCGATTGCTGCAAGTTCTTCAGATGTCGGGCTTCGCGGCACCAGATGATAGATGGCGAACGTACCGATCACCGCGCCGTGTGGATCGAAGAAGGGCGTGGACCAGCAGGCGCGCAAGCCATGTTTCTGCGCAACGGCTCGATAATCCACCCAAAGCCCATCCTTGGCGATGTCCTTGACGTAAATTGGGCAGCCGAGAAATGCTGCCGTGCCGCAGGAGCCGACACGAGGACCGATTTCCACACCATCGATGGCTTCGCAATAGCTGGACGGCAGGCTCGGTGCCGCCGCGTGCCTCAGCCGCGAGCCTTCAAGCAGGAGGATGGAGGTCAACATGCTAGTACTCGCGGCCGCTTCAACGGCGCGCAAGTCCCGGTTGAGCACGTCACTGAGCGTGTCGCCGTCCTCGAATTCGCTCACGAGGTGTCTCTGGCGCAGCTCCAAGGCTTCGATAACTCGAAGTGCGAACGGCATCCGTAAGGCGCTCCTCTATGCTCGCAAAAAGCGCGGCTCGCTCGTGAGCATTTAGCCCCATAATTTGTAATCGGCAGCTGCTCGCAATGAACTGCTGCGGCAACGCTGGTCCCTGCGATGCGGTTATGCGATGGATGTGTGACACGCGTTATCGGGAAAATCCCGCAAGCATACTCAAGTTTGATTGAGCACTCGGTCGAGGACGCCCCGCCGGCGGACTGTTTCTGCCGATGTTCGCGGTCTGCCGAAGCGGAGGCTCCGGGACCGGCGGGTCGATGGATGATCGAGCGCCTGAAGGATCGCCCCCAGGGGGCGCCTGAGCCCCGCGCTCGATCGCCATTCGCCGTGCCTGTGCTTCGCCGCTTATGCGGAGACTTGCTCCCCAAGGGCATCGAGGCGATGAAAGATCTCTTCCGATAGCTCGAGGTCCACGGCCGCAAGATTTTCTCGCAGATGGACAAGCGAGGACGTGCCGGGGATCAGGAGGATGTTGGGCGAGCGCTGAAGCAGCCATGCCAGCGCGACCTGCATTGGCGTCCCACCGATCTCGCCGGCGATGGCCGAAAGTTCGCCCGACTGAAGCGGACTGAAGCCGCCGAGCGGGAAAAAAGGCACGTAGGGCACGCCCATTTCGCTGAGCGTGACAATCATCTCGTCGTCGTCCCGGTGAACGAGATTATAGTGGTTCTGGACGCACGCCACCGGCGCAATCCGTTGCGCTTCGTCGAACTGGCGCATCGTCACATTGCTAAGTCCAACATGCCCGATCAGTCCCTGTTTCTGGAACCCGGCAAGGATCTCGAACTCGCGCGCGATCGAGCCGTCGGCGGGACCATGTCCTGAGCCCATGAAGCGCAGGTTCACGACCTCCATTTGCTCCAGGCCGAGATTGCGCAGATTGTCTTCGAGGCCGGCGCGCAACTCGTCCGGCGCCATCGCCGGCAGCCAGGCCTTGTCCGGCGTCCGCCTCGCGCCGAGCTTGGTCACGATGACTTAGATCGTCCGGATAGGGATGGAGCGCCTCGCGGATGATCCGGTTGGTGACGTGCGGCCCGTAATAGTCGCTCGTGTCGATGTGGTTGACGCCGCTTGCGACTGCCTCCCGAAGCACCGCCACCGCCTGCTCGAGATCGTTTGGCGGGCCGTAGATGCCCGGACCCGAGAGCCGCATTGCGCCATAGCCCATGCGCCTCACCTCGCGGTCGCCGAGCCGATAGGTTCCAGCCTTGCTGATATCCGCCATGTCAAGTCGATCCTTTGCTGTCGCCTGCCCCGCCTTAGTCCTTTGGCTGCACAACGACAGCGCCCCGCCGCCAGTCGCCCCGGCCGTGCCGTGGAGCCAGGCCGTAGAAGGGGTTCGCCGGCACGAGGATCGACCGGCAGACCGCTTTCCCTCGCGGGGCGGGAAGGCACATACCCAAGCGCATGTAGCGCTTTGACCGGCCTGCAACTCTCGGATCAAGTTTAGATCGTCATCGCGGAGACACAACCGCACTCTCCGCACCGGACATCGCGCCGTTGCAGGCACGAGCCGCTGGTGCAAGATGCCGGTATGTCCGACCATAACCCAGGCTGCGCCGAACCCCTCATGACCGTTTGCGAGAACCCGACCGACGACGTCCGCCAGGCGATCCTGGCGCCCTTGGCAGCGTTCAATGCTGAAAACGGTTACCCCGCCGACGCTCGGTTCTTGGCAATCACGTTGACCGATCCGGCCGGCAAGATCGTTGGCGGGTTGTGGGGCAAGACGGTCTATGATTGGCTGTTCGTCGATTACCTGGTGGTCCCTCCCTCCATGCGAGGCCAAAAGTTCGGCTCAAAGCTGATGTCCACCGCCGAGAGAATCGCTCTCGACCGAGGTTGTGTCGGGTCGTGGCTGACGACTTTCCCATTTCAGGCTTGGGGATTTTACGAAAGGCTCGGGTACGAGACGTTCGGTCGCCTGGAGAACTCGCCTGGGGAAAATATTCGCATCTTCCTGCGGAAGCGGCTCAGAACCCAGGCCCGATCGGAAAGTCCCGCGACTTAGGTCCGCAATTTATCCAGGACGACATCGGACGATGTCGCTGCGGCGCTATGCATCCGGTCGGCCCGTGTTCTGGCGCTCTCAATTCACGCTTCGGCGGCTCTCGAGGAAACGGCGCAGGCTTTCGACGATGATCAGAGTGGAGCTTCCGACCCTTGGCGAACTCGATATCTCCGCTCTTCGACAGCTCAAATAGGCGGGACCGGCTAGCCCGGTAAGCCGAACGGCTTCCGGGATTCTGATGCTGATCGGGTCCGCTGCGCCCTCGTTGGTATTCGCCGGTCATCGGCCCAAAGCAGAGATTAACGTAGCGTCTGCTTTCGACCCAGACACTAGACCAATGCTTTCAGGCACGAGTTAGTTCGTTCCGATTTGACGAGCCCGGCCCAGCCGACTGTCAGGCGAATTGCGGAAGCTGACGCTTCGAGCCACGTCGCAGCGCAATGCCCATCACGCCGAAGCCGAGCAGCATCATCGCCCAAGTTGCGGGTTCGGGAACAGCCTGAAGTTCACCGAACAGGCCGTGCTCCTCATCGCCTATCCCAGCAGTGAAATAGAGCGCGTTGGGATCGATGTTCGGCCCACCGGTGCGGAATCCGAGGCTCCACAAATAAGGCATGTTGAACGGATCCGAGCCCGCAGTCAGCATTCCGAGATAGGTTCCGTCGCTCGAGAATGCGTTGATGAACCCGTTCTCGTCTGAGAAATTGCCGATCAGGAACGCATTGCCGAAGACTCCGAAGCCGGCCGGTGCAAGGGTGATTCCCCAGGGCGATGACACGTTATTCGACAAATCACCGGTTACGAACCGGCTTAAGAACGACCCGTCGGTATTGAAGATATCCACAACACCGCTCCCGAGAGGCGCTTCGTCCGCATCAGGTCCAACCTGGGCATAGGTGACGTACAGGTGCCCTCCGATATTAGCGATGTTGAAAGGGCTGAGGTCGGCAGGCAAATTCGGGTCCGTGAAATTTCCCCCAAGCGTCACGGGCGCGAAGCTCTGATTGAAGACGTCGATTCCGCCAGCGTGGTTTGCGGCGTAAATGAAATTGTCAGTGCCGACGCTGCCCAAGGCGAGGCCGGTGTAGACGGCGCTGCCGGGCGTGCCGGCGACGACCTGGGAAGTGGTGCCGGAGCCGCCGTTCCAGGCCGAGATCGTTCCGTTCAGGTTGGCGAAGAGGAAAGCCGCCGGATTATTGTTCGCCAGGTGGAAACTCGTCGTCGAATTGAACGCCTGTCCAGTCGGTCCGCTAGGTCCTGACGCACTTCCCGGGATGGTCACGACCAAAGGATTGGGTTGCGGGAACGGAGTGCCGTTCCCCGTGTAGAGCGTCGTAGTCCCGGTGCCCTGATTCGAAACCCAGAACGGGCTGGTCGGGCTAAAGCTCATTCCCCACGGGTTGATGAGATTCGGGTCCACAGTGTTCGCTGGGGTGAAACCCTGACTTGCGAGGAATGTCGCGTTGTCGGTCACGAGATTGATCTGGTTGACCTGCTGCGCAGTCGAAAGAGCCGCCGTCGAATATGAGAGTGCGGCGGCGAATGCCGTGGCGAATAAAGCTGTGCGCATATGCCGGCTGGAAGTCGAAGGGTTCATTGCATCCTCCCTTGATGGACTGAGCGAGCCACCGGTGAGTGCCGAAGAACCGCGAATGCGTTCACTCGCACGATTTAAAATTCGAATTTCGGGCGGACTCGCTGCCGAAGCCTTAGCGGCGTATGATGACCGTGAACCTTTTCAGCAGTCGCTGGCACCCATCTTAGTTGGGGGAGCGCGCAAGTGATCTGGTCCCGGGCGGCGAACCGCCCTCGCACTGAGGAAACACAGCCAACCTTCTGCCTAGAAAGGGAGTTGCTCGCCCGTGTCGGTGCCAAAGACGTCGAGGCCTTTGAGAAGCTGTATCGAATTTACCAGCCCCGGCTGGCCCAATTCCTCGGCACCGTGCTGCAGCGCTCGCAACTCGTGGAAGAAGTGCTCGACGATACGATGATGACGGTGTGGCAAGGCGCAGCGAACTTCAGGGGGGCGAGCAAGCCATCGACCTGGATCTTCGCGATTGCCTATCGCAAGGCGCTGAAGGCCAAGGCAAGATGGCCGGATCCAGTCCAGGACGATGCATTTGACGTGCGCGTAGATCCGGGTGCGCGTCCCGACGAACAGCTTCAGCAACAGCGTCTCCACCGCGCGCTCTTGCAGGCGATGCAGCAGCTCTCGGTGGAGCACCGCGCTGTGATCGATCTCACCTACTTCCACGGCCTGGGCTACCGCGAGATCGCAGACATCGTGGCCTGTCCCGCAGAGACGGTGAAGACGCGCGTGTTCCATGCGCGACAGCGGCTCAGGAGAGCGATGTCGGGCACTTTCACGGATTGGCTCTGGAACAATGAGAATGCCTGATCCTACAATTCCAGAGCAGCCGCACGACGAGGCCGAGGAGCTGCTCCCTTGGTATGTGACCGGCCAGCTCGATGCGACTGAACGCGAGCGCGTGGAGGCACATCTCGCTGACTGCGCGAGTTGCCGCGACGAGTTTGTTCTGGAACGGCGGCGCATGCAGGCTTTGCGGTCCTTCTCGCCCCAGGTCGAGTTGGGCTGGATCCGCCTTCGCGAGGGAATTACGGGGCCGGAGCGGAGCGCGCCGCGAGCAAAGCCATCCGCCCGGCAAGCTGCCGCTAACTTCTGGATGACGCTCACCCGGCCCGTGGTCCTTGCTTTCGCCACGGTGCAAACGGTGTTGCTGACGGTCACGGCCAGCCTTCTGTGGATGAGCTGGCCGACGTATCAGGCGCTCGGCTCGGCCAGCACTCCGCCTTCCGCCAATGTGATCGTCATTTTCCAAGGCGGTGCGACGGAGCGGGACGTCCGCGAGGCACTACGGACCGCTGGTGCTTCGATTGTGGGCGGACCGACGGCGGGGGGCGTGTACCTCATCCATGTCGAGCCGCCGCGGAGAGCCGCCGCCTTGGCGACCCTGCAGTCCAACCGCAAAATAGAACTCGCGCAGCCCATCGATTCCGGGGCCGGCAAATGAGCCGCCTTTTGCGCCTAGTCGCAATCTGTCTTGGAGCGACGATTGCGCTCGCTCCTGCAACTAGTGCACCGGAAAGTCCGGGCGCGCTCCCGGAGCACCAAATCCTCGTCATGGTGCGCCATCCGCCCGATCATTATCGCGCGAGCGGCGCATATGGCGGCGGCTATGGCGACGAGCTCGCCCGCAGCGCCAGGGAGCGTCTCGCGCGGCGCATCGCTAAGCATAACGGGCTGACGGTCGTCGAGGATTGGCCGATGCCGATGATCGGCGTGGATTGCTTCGTCATGGGCGTGCCCAGCGCCCGTTCGACGACGGCGGCGGCCGAGCAGCTCTCTCATGATCCCGACGTCGGATGGGCCGAGCCGATGCATCTTTATAGCGCGCAAGGCGGGGCAATTTCGCACAACGACCCGCTCTACGCTGCCGAGCCGGCGGCTGCAGAATGGCACCTTGCCGACCTCCACCGCCTGGCGACGGGCCGTGGGACGAGCGTCGCAGTGATCGACAGCGGGATAGACGCGCACCATCCTGACCTTGCCGGCCAAGTTCGAGTGAACGTCAATTTCGTCGCCGGCCGACCGTTGGTTGCCGAACAGCATGGCACGGCGGTCGCGGAAATCATTGCCGCCAAAGCAGACAACGGCCTGGGAATCGCGGGCGTGTCGCCAGCAGCTGGTCTGCTAGGGCTGCGCGCCTGCTGGCAGGTTAATCGAGGCTCGAACGCGACCGTATGTGATACCTTGAGCCTGGCGAAAGCTCTGTATTTTGCAGCTGGCAAGCGGCCTGACGTGATCAATCTCAGTCTTAGTGGCCCAGACACGCGCCTGCTTCGGGCTCTACTTGCGGCCGCGATGGATCGCGGCTCGGCGGTCGTGGTCGCCTTCGATCGCAATCGCGCCGACGGCGGATTTCCTGCTTCGGTGCCAGGCGTAATTGCAGCATCAGATGGCTTCTTGGCACCATCACGCGGCCAAGTTTACACTGCACCGGGTAAGGATGTGCCGACGACAGAGCCGGGAGGACGATGGTTTCTCGTCAGTGGGAGCTCATTCGCGGCAGCGCATGTGAGCGGTCTTCTCGCCTTGATGCGGGAGCGAAAGCATTCGGCGTTGACACTGATCGTCAAGCCACGAGGCGGCGCGATCGATGCCTGCGCGACACTGGCTCGTGTATCGAGCGCGTGTGACTGTTCCTGCGGCCCATACCGCTTCGCCAGCGCGAGGTCGCGCCGGTAGCAAGCTCCCGGTTGCGCTTGCCGCCGCAACCCTGTCGATGATCGCCACACCGGCAGCGGCGCAGGTCGGCGCGGCAGTGTCCCTCTTCAGCGACTATCGTTTTCGCGGCTTTTCGCTCAGCGAATCCCGACCCGTAGGGATACTGGACCTATCTTACGATGCGCCGAGCGGGCTTTACGCTGGAGCCTCGGGCAGCGTGGTTGCCGCGCGCGGAGAAGGGTTGCGGGCGCTAGGTCTGACGGTGAACGGTGGATATGCGAAGCAGCTCAAATCCGGACTGACCGTCGACGTTGGTTCGGTCTACGCACACTATTCCAGCTACTCGGGCCTTGGCTCCTCAAGCTCCTACGCGGAGCTTTATGCAGGCGTCCGCGGAAAGATTCTCTCGTCACGGGTTTCCGTTTCGCCAGACTATTTCGGTTTTGGCTCGACCTTGCATGGGGAGGTCACGGGCCAATTCAGCCCGGCGCGCCATATGCAGCTCCAGGCATCGGTCGGCGCACTCGCCCCCCTCGGTGGAGCGTACCCACTGGTGATGGACGGAGGGCTACGATTGGAATGGACCTCCGGCCGCTTCTCGTTTCACGGCGCAATCACTACCCGTGGTGGTGGTCGGAGATTCTACCCTATCCGACAATCGGCTCGCACGGCCCTTATTTTCGGTTTGAGCTATGCGCTTTGAACCACCTCGCGATTGAGCGGCACATACGCTCTGCCACCGGGAGCTTGAGTCGCCCCCAACGCCTCCCTGCAATGACTCCTCCCGGTGCGCAGACATTCCCGCCAAAGTGATTCATGCCGCCTTCAAGTGCCCATCATATTCGTGGCCGGTGCGCCAGTTACGGTACGAGCTTCCCAGGGTTCATGATGCCGAGGGGATCGAGCGCGTGCTTGATCGCTCGCAAGGCGTGCACTCGTCCCGGCTCGGCAAGGCGGGCAAACTCGGCACGCTTGAGCTGGCCGATGCCGTGCTCGGCCGAGATCGATCCGCCAGCCGCGGTGACCAGATCGTCGACAAAGCGCGTGATCTGCGCGCCTTCGGCATCGTACCAATCCGGCGCCGCGTGGCCGCCGGCGCGGACGTGGAAGTGAATGTTGCCGTCACCAAGATGGCCGAAGCCGCTGGCGATCACGCCCGGGAATGCGCGTTCGACCTGCTCTTTGGCGTCGACGACGAAGCGCGGCATCTCGGCGACCGCCACCGAGATATCGTGCGCCACCGTCTGCCCTTCTGCGCGCTCGGCCTCGGAGATCGAGTCGCGGATCTTCCAGAAGGCCTCGGCTTGCGCTTCGCTCGAAGCGATCACTGCGTCGCCGAGGATGCCCTGCTCTAGCGCAAGTCCGAGCAGCCGCTCGAGTTCACCACTGACGTCCACATCGTCGTCGGGCGTGGTCGCTTCAATCAGCGCGTGCCAGACGTGTTCGGCCGACAGCGGGGGCCGTGTGCCTGGAACGTGCTTGAGCACTAGCTCTAGGGAGTCTCGGGGCACGATCTCGAAGCCCTCGATGCTGTGGGTCCGTACCTCGAGGAAGCGAAGCAGGTCGAGCGCCCGCATCGGGCTTTCAACACCGGCCCATGCGACGGCGCGTGCCGCGACCGCGGGGACCAAACGGAGCGCGACGGCGGTCACCACGCCAAGCGTGCCCTCTGCGCCGATCAGCAGCTGGTCGATGCTATATCCGCGATTGTCTTTCTTGAGACCCGATAGGCCATTGTGAATGCTCCCGTCGGGAAGCACGGCCTCCACGCCGGCGACGAGCGCGCGCATCGTGCCGAACTTCAGCACCTGCGTGCCGCCGGCGTTGGTGGAGGTGAGCCCGCCGATCGTGCAGCTCCCGCGCGCACCGAGAGTCAGTGGGAAACGCATGCCGATTTCGTGCGCAGCCTCATGCAGCGTGGCGAGAACCACGCCCGCCTCCGCAATCGCGAGATGATCCTCGGTGTCGATGGAGCGAATGCGATTCATGCGGCGCATCGACAAGAGAATGGCCGAGCCGTCCGCTGGCGGCGTGGCGCCCGCACTCATTCCAGTATTTCCGCCTTGGGGAACGAGCGGCACGCGATGTTCTGCCGCCAGCTTGACGATCTCTACGACCTCTTCCGTCGAGGACGGAGCAAGCAAGGCGGGCGATGCTCCATGGATCCGGCCTCGCCAATCGCTGATCCACGGCTCGATGTCGCGGGGATCGGTGATCACCGCCTTTGGTCCAAGCGTCCTGCTTGCCTGCTCGATCAGCTGCGCCGCGCCTTCATTCATGGCTGGCGCAATAGCGCGCTTGGCACGGACGCGCGACAGGGGCACAGGGAACCGCAATGCAAAAGCCGTCGATCACGCTCGTCGTCGCCCGCGCGCAGAACGGGATCATCGGGCGCGGCGGCAAGCTCCCGTGGCATCTCCCCGCCGATCTCAAGCGCTTCAAGGCGCTGACGATGGGCAGCGCGATGGTGATGGGTCGCCGGACCTTCGACAGCTTGCCGGGCTTGCTTCCCGGACGCCGGCACATCGTTCTCACGCGCGACCGCAACTGGTTCGCGATTGGCGCCGAGAAAGCGAACAGCGTCGACAAAGCGCTTGAGCTTGCCGATGGAGAGCCCGTTTCGGTCATCGGCGGCGCGGATATCTTTGCGCTGTTTCTTCCGCTCGCTACCCGGCTCGAGCTCACCGAGGTGCTCGAGGACATTCCCGGTGATACCTGCATGCCCGACCCGCGACATTCCGCTCAGTGGCGCGAGGTCTGGAGCGAGGCGCACGACGCCGAGGACGGTCGCCCGCCGTTTCGCTTCCGCACTCTAGAGCGTGATTAGCGGGTCGTCGCGAGATACGCCTTCAGGCGGTTCACCTGTCCGCTGAGCACCTGATCCACCGCCGGGGCAATCTTGTCCGCACCACCGTTGAAGAAGCCCGCCGCGCGATAGTCGACCGTAATCTGTGTTCCATTGGCGGCGGCATCGAACTTCACGTCCATTACGCCGGTTGTGGACAGGAACAGCAGTGGCCCAAGCGAGCCGGTCAACACGATCCGCTTGCCGGGCGCGACATAGGTGACGCGCATGTGCTGGACGCCGCCGCCATTCGGCAGGCTCTCGCAAAAGCAACCGCCCGTCTCGGCATCGAGCCTCAGATTTGCCGCGCTGCCGCTGTAGCTATGCTCAGGGTCCCACCACGAGCCCACTCGACCGAATGCAGCGAAAGCCTCCGCCGGAGAGCTTGCGACGTTGACGGTCTCGCGAACCTCGAAGCCGTTTGATGACGCGCTTACGACTTCCGCACTCGCGGGCGATGCCAATGCCAGCGCGATTGGAACCATGGCTTTCATGCAAGCCTCCCGCTGTGGAAGATGCGCGTCTTAGCTGCCGCCGTCCAGAATCGCGTCAATCTGCGCAGCCACCTCGTCGACCGACTGCATTCCGTCTACGCGTCGGACCAGGCCCTTGGCTTCGTAATAGGGCAGGATCGGTTGCGTCTTCGCGCGATATTCGGCCATGCGCGTGCGCACGGTTTGCTCGTTATCGTCGGGACGGCGTTTGAACTCGGTGGATCCGCAATTGTCGCACACGCCCGGCACTTTCGTCGGGCGGAACATCTCATGATAGCCCGTCCCGCACTTGGCGCAGGTGAACCGGCCTGTGATGCGTTTCACTAACTCGTCCTCGTCGACGACGAGCTCGATCACATGGTCGAGATTACGCTCGCGCTCCGCGAGCAGAATCTCCAGCGCTTCTGCCTGGTGCTTCGTCCGCGGGAAGCCGTCGAAGATCGCGCCCTTGTCCGCCGAAGCGTCGAGCCGCTCGCCGATCAACGCGCTGACGATCGCATCGCTGACCAGCTCGCCACGAGCCATCACTTCCTTGGCCTTCAGCCCGATGGGAGTGCTTGCGGCGACCGCTTCGCGAAGCATGTCGCCGGTCGATAGCTGGATCATGCCGCGGTTCGCCTGGAGGCGCGCGGCTTGGGTGCCCTTACCCGCCCCCGGAGGCCCCAAGAGAATGATGTTCATCATGCGCGGCGCTTCTTCCCCTAAAAAGACGCGGGCGAACTACCGCCGCCGAGGCGTGGTCTTGAGCTTCGCCTTCTTGATGAGATCGCCATATTGGTGCGCAATCAAGTGGCTTTGGATCTGGCTGACCGTGTCCATCGTCACGTTGACGACGATGAGCAGGCTGGTGCCGCCGAGCCGAAGATTGGTGAGGCCGGCCTGGGTCGAGAGAAGGTCGGGAATCAGGCAGATCAGCACGAGATAAGCCGCGCCGACGACCGTGATCCGGTTGAGCAGATAGTCGAAATAGGCCTCGGTCGCCTTGCCAGGTCGAACGCCGGGGATGAAGCCGCCGTGGCGCTTCAAATTCTCCGCCGTCTCCTCGCTGTTAAACTGCACCGCGGTGTAGAAGAAGCAGAAGAAGGCGATGCCGATCCCGTAGAGCGCTTCGTAGGCTGGCGAGCCGTGCTGAAGGAAGGTGCTAATCGTGATCAGCCAATCGCTCGCGCCGCCTTCGGGAGTTGCACGGCTGCCGGCCCAATTGAGCACCGTCAGCGGCATCAGCAGCAGCGACGAAGCGAAAATCGGCGGGATCACGCCGGCGGTATTGAGCTTGATCGGCAGGTGGGAGCGTTCCTGCTGCATGCCCCGCGCAGTCTGGCGCTTTGGATATTGGATCAGCACGCGGCGCTGAGCACGCTCCATGAAGCAAATGAAGAGCACGAGCGCGACGCTCAGGGCGATGACGCCGACGACCAGCAAGCCATTGATCGAGCCGGTGCGGCTGCCCTCGAGCAGCTGGCCGACACCCTGCGGAAGTCGAGCGACGATACCCGCCATGATGATCAGCGAGACGCCGTTGCCAATGCCGCGGCTGGTAATCTGCTCGCCGATCCACATCAGGAACAAGGTGCCGCCGACAAGGCTGACGGTGCCGGCAAGCTCGAACAGCAGGCCTGGCTGGACCACGGCGCTGATGCCCTGACGAATGGACTGCGATTCAAGTCCGCGAATCGCGAGATAGCCCTGCACCAAGGTGATCATCACCGTGAGGTAGCGGGTGTATTGGTTGAGCTTCTTGCGCCCGGTCTCGCCTTCCTTGCGCAGCGTCTGCCACGGCCCGTAGAGCGTGGCGCCGAGCTGCACGACGATCGAGGCGGTGATGTAAGGCATGACGCCCAGCGCGACGATCGAGAAGCGCGCGAGCGCGCCGCCCGAAAAAGTGTTGAAGACGTCGAGGATGCCGCCGCTTTGCGTTTGATAGAGCGCGCTCATCGCGACCGGATCAATGCCCGGGACCGGAACGAACGACAGCAGCCGGAACAGGATCAGCGCACCGATCGTGAACCACAGCCTCTTTTTAAGCTCGGTCGCCTTCTGGAAATTCGCGAGCGTGATGCTGGAGGCGAGTTGTTCGGCTGCGGATGCCATCGACTGAAAATTCCCCGGAAAAACAAACGGCGGCGATTAGGCTGAAAGCCTCCCCGCCGCCGATATAGTGGCTCTAGGCCGCTTGTCTAAGACCCTTAAGCCTTCGCAGCAGCAGCCCTGTCGGCAAGCCGAGCTGCACGGACCTTGCCCTTCTTGGCGGCAGCGAGCTCAGCTGGGTTCTTACGCTCGATCAGCTCGATCGAACCGCCGGCCTTCTCCACCGCCTCGCGCGCACCCTTCGACACGCCAGCGACCTTCACGGCCAATTTGGCCTTGAGCTCGCCTTTGCCGAGCAGACGGACGCCGTCTTTGCCACCGCGAGCAAGGCCTGCGCTCCTCAGCGCGTCCTGGTCGACCGTGTTCTTGATATCGAGCTTGCCGGCATCGATCGCCTTCTGGATCGCGCCGATGTTCACCTCGGCATAATCCTTGGCGAAGATATTGTTGAAGCCGCGCTTCGGCAGCCGCATGTGGAGCGGCATCTGGCCGCCCTCGAAGCCGTTGATCGACACGCCCGAGCGCGCCTTGGCGCCCTTCTGGCCACGCCCGGCGGTCTTGCCGAGACCCGAGCCGATGCCACGGCCGACGCGAACGCGACCCTGGCGCGCGCCCTTGTTATCCTTGAGTTCGTTGAGCTTCATGTTCCTGCACTCGCTTTCGCTTTTGTCGCGCATGCCCCAAGGACGAAGCCCCCGGGGCAGTTTGGGTTAGGCCGCTTCTTCGATGCGGACGAGATGCTGCACCTTGCGGACCTGGCCCAGCACTTCGGCGGTGCCCTCCACTTCCACGGTACGGTGCAGCTTGTTCAGCCCCAGGCCGACGAGCGTCGCGCGCTGGGTCTTGTCGCGACGGATCGGCGATCCGGTCTGCGTAATCTTGATCTTGGCCATCACTCTTACTCCGTGACCGCTTCGGCCTGGGCCTCGGCTTCGGCGGTGCTCGCACCACCACGTCCGAGCAGGTCGGCGACCTTCTTGCCGCGGCGCTGGGCAACCGAGCGCGGGCTCGTCTGCTCCTTGAGCGCCTCGAAGGTCGCGCGGATCATGTTGTACGGGTTGGACGTGCCGACCGACTTGGTGACGACATCGGCGACGCCGAGGCTCTCGAAGATCGCTCGCATCGGACCGCCAGCGATGATGCCGGTGCCGGCCGGAGCGGTGCGGACTGTTACTCGCCCCGCGCCGAAGTGGCCCAAACCGTCATGATGCAGCGTGCGGCCGTCGCGCAGCGGAACGCGGATCATCGCCTTCTTCGCTGCCGCAGTCGCCTTGCTGATCGCCTCCGGAACCTCACGGGCCTTACCATGGCCGAAGCCTGCGCGACCCTTGCCGTCACCGACAACCACGAGTGCCGCAAAGCCGAAGCGCTTGCCGCCCTTCACGGTCTTGGAGACGCGGTTGATGTGGACGAGCTTCTCGATCAGCTCCTCGCCACCTTCGTCATCGCCACCGCGCCCGCCGCGACGATCGTCACGACGGCCGCGGCCGCCGCGATCGCCGCCACCGCGTCCACGGCCACCACCACCGCCACGCGGACCGCGAGGTCCACGCCCGTGGGGCTGGGGCTGGGGCTGCTGCTGCTGCGGCGGCTGCTCCTCGGCCGGCGCAGGAGTCGCCTCGGCGACCTGCGCGACCTGGGTCGGGTCGGTAATGGCTTCGTTGGTCTGGTTCTCGTCTTGCATTCTAGAACTCCAGTCCGCCTTCGCGGGCAGCGTCGGCGAGGGCCTTCACCCGGCCGTGGAACAGGAAACCGCCACGGTCGAACACGACCGTCGACACGCCCGCCTTCTTGGCGCGCTCGGCAATGGTCTTGCCGACGACGGCAGCGCCGTCCTTCGTGGCGCCGACCTTGCTCTTGAGGTCCTTGTCCAGGGTCGAAGCCGAGGCGAGCGTCTTGCCCGAAGCATCGTCGATGACCTGCGCATAGATGTGCCGGCCCGAACGATGGACCGAGAGCCGCGGCTTGCCCGCTGCACGCGAGCGAAGCGCGGTGCGCACCCGGCGGCGGCGGCGATCGAAGAGGGAGAGTTTGGCCATGGCTTACTTCTTCTTGCCTTCTTTGCGGAAGATGTACTCGCCGCGGTACTTGATGCCCTTGCCCTTATACGGCTCAGGCTTGCGCCAACGGCGGATCTCGGCCGCGACCTGGCCGACCTTCTGCTTGTCGATGCCGCTGATCTCGACCGTGTTCTGGTCAGGAGTTTTCACATCGATGCCTTCAGGAACGGGGTAGTTCACGTCGTGGCTGTAACCGAGCTGCAGGCGCAAGTTCTTGCCCTGCGCCTGAGCGCGGTAGCCGACGCCGGTGATCTCGAGCACCTTGGTGAAGCCCTCAGTCACACCCGTGACGAGGTTCTGCACGTTGGTGCGCGTCATGCCCCACGCCGCGCGGTTGCGCTGCGCGTCGGTCAACGGAGTCACGCGGATCTCGCCCTCCCCGACTTCGTACTTCACGAGGTCGTCGAGCAGCTGCATCGCGAGGGTGCCCTTTGGCCCCTTCACAGTCAGCATGCCACTTTCGACCGTCGCGGTGACGCCGGTCGGAAGCGCAACCGGTTTCTTGCCAATGCGGGACATTAGAACACCTCCGCCAGCACTTCGCCGCCGACGTTCTGCTCGCGCGCCTCGCCGTCCGACAGAACGCCGCGCGGGGTCGACACGATGATCGTGCCGAGACCGTTGCGGATCCGGGGAAGCTCGCGCGCGGCCGAATAGACGCGGCGGCCTGGCTTCGACACGCGGGCCAGATGCTGGATCGCGGGCTGGCCCTCAAAATACTTGAGCTCGATGCGCAGGCCCTTCTGGCCGGCAAGCTCTTCTTCTGAATAGCCGCGGATGTAGCCTTCGCGCTGCAGCACATCGAGGACTCGCGTGCGCAGCTTCGACGCCGGCGTCAGGATCGAATCCTTCTTCGCCTGCTGGCCGTTGCGGATGCGGGTGAGAAGGTCACCCAGAGGATCGGTCATCGCCATTCCTGGGCCTCCCTTACCAGCTCGACTTGATCACGCCGGGGATCAGGCCCTTGTTGGCCAGCTCCCGGAGCATGATCCGCGACAAACGGAACTTGCGGTAATAAGCGCGAGAACGGCCGGTCAGCTCACAGCGGTTGCGGACGCGCGTCGGGATTCCCGTTGCGCGGCAGCTCCGCCATCTTGAGACGAGCGATCAGACGCTCGGTCTCGTCCTTGAACTCGTCGTTCGCGATCGCCTTTAGCTTCGCGTACTTCGCAGCCTGCTTCTCGACCAGCTTCTTGCGCCGTTCGTTCTTATTGATCGAACTCAGTTTCGCCATGACTTAAGTTCTTCTCCTATACCGGCAGCCCGCTTATGCGGCCTGCCGCTGCTCCTCAGCCGGGAAGGGAAAGTTGAACAGGCGCAGCAGCTCGCGCGCCTCTTCATCCGTCTTCGCGGTCGTGGTGATGATGACGTCCATTCCCCGAACCTTGTCGATTTGATCGTAGTTGATCTCGGGGAAAATGATCTGCTCCTTGAGCCCCATCGCGTAGTTGCCGCGGCCGTCGAACGAGTGCGGGTTGAGACCGCGGAAATCGCGGACGCGGGGAAGCGCGATCGTCACGAGACGATCGAGGAATTCGAACATGCGCTCGCGGCGAAGCGTAACCTTGCATCCGATCGGCATGCCCTCGCGCAGCTTGAACTGAGCGATCGACTTCTTCGCCTTGGTGATCACCGGCTTTTGGCCAGCAATCTGCTGAAGCTCGGCAGCCGCCGTTTCGACCTTCTTCTTGTCCTGGGTTGCCTCGCCGACGCCCATGTTGATGACGATTTTGTCGAGCTTGGGCACCTCGAGCTTGTTCTTGTAGCCGAACCGCTCGATCATCGCCGGGACGATGCGCTCATCATAGTCCGCCTTGAGCCGCGGCTTGTAGCCGTCGACCTTCGATGCCTTCTTCGACTTCTCGGCCTTCGGCGCAGCTTCGGCCTTCTCCGCCTTGGGGGACGCCTCGGCAGCTGCAGGGGCTTCGGTCTTCTCGACCTCGGCGTTCTCGACCTGCTGTTCGTTCTTTTCGTCAGCCATTGATCAGCTCTCCGGTCTTGGCCGCGACGCGCACCTTCTTGCCGTCGCGCTGCTCGAAGCGGACGCGCGTCGGCTTGCCGTCGGCGGTCGCGATGGCGACGTTCGACACGTGCAGCGGCGCTTCCTTGCGCTCGATTCCGCCCTGCGGGTTCGTCTGCGAGGCCTTGCGGTGCCGCGCGTGGACGTTGACGCCCGACACGATCACCTTGCTCTCCTTGGGCATTGCCTTGACGACCTCACCCGTGCGGCCCTTGTCCTTGCCGGACAGGACGACGACGGTGTCGCCTTTCTTGATCTTCTGCGCGGCCATTTACAGCACCTCCGGCGCAAGGCTGATGATCTTCATGTGCTTGCGCGCACGAAGCTCACGGACGACCGGGCCAAAGATACGGGTGCCGATCGGCTCCTCGTTCTTGTTGACCAGCACCGCGGCATTGCTGTCGAAGCGGATCACCGAACCGTCGGGACGGCGGATGTCCTTGGCAGTGCGCACGATCACCGCGCGGTGAACGTCGCCCTTCTTCACGCGGCCGCGGGGCGCCGCTTCCTTGACGCTGACGACGATGATGTCGCCGACGCCGGCAACGCGGCGCTTGGAGCCGCCCAGCACCTTGATGCACTGAACGCGCTTCGCGCCGCTGTTATCCGCAACGTCCAGGTTGGACTGCATCTGGATCATGGTTCGACCCTTATCCTCTCAAAAACTTCTCAGGCGTCCGCTTCGGCGACGTCTTCGGCCTTGGCCTTTTTCGTCGACTTCTTTGCGGGCTTTTCGGCCTTCTCTTCAGCCGGCGTCGAAGGCTCGGCCTGCGGACTGATTGCTTCCGGCTCGGCGATGTCGGACTTCTGGCCCTTGGCGACGCCGATGCGGTCGACCACCGTCCACGTCTTCAGCTTCGAAATCGGCGCGCATTCCTCGATGCGCACGACCTCGCCGACGTGGAACTCGTTCGCCGCGTCGTGAGCATGGTACTTCTTCGACAGCTTGATGATCTTGCCGTAGAGCGGGTGCTTCACCCGCCGTTCGACACGGACCACCACGGTCTTTTCACCCTTGTCGGACACCACGGTGCCGGTGAGGACGCGCTTTGGCATTCCTATTGTCTCCTCAACCCTGCGCCGAAGCGTTGGCGCGGGTGCGCTGGTGCTGAAGCGTCTTGATGCGCGCGATGGTGCGGCGCACCACGCGAACGCGCGACGGCTTCTCGAGCTGGTTGGTTGCCGACTGAAAGCGAAGGTTGAACTGCTCGCGCTTCAGCTCGAGCAACTGCGTCTGCAGCTGGTCGTCGGTCGCGACCTTCAGGTCGTCCTTCTTGCCCTTGTTGGCGGCCATCTTACTTTTCCTCTCCGGCCAGCGTCTCGCCGAGGCGAGCCACGACCTTGGTCTTGATCGGCAGCTTCTCGGCTGCGCGCTCGAACGCCGTCTTGGCGAGGTGGCCAGGGACGCCGTCCAGTTCGAACAGAATCCGGCCCGGCTTCACGCGAGCGACCCAGAACTCCGGCGAGCCCTTGCCCGAACCCATGCGGACTTCCGCCGGCTTGGACGCAACCGGAACGTCCGGGAAAATGCGGATCCAAAGGCGACCGGTACGCTTGATGTGACGCGTGATCGCGCGGCGAGCCGCCTCGATCTGGCGCGCGGTGATCCGCTCCGGCTCCATGGCCTTGAGGCCGAAGGCGCCGAAGTTGAGCTCGGTCCCACCCTTGGCATTGCCATGGATGCGGCCCTTGAAGGCCTTGCGGAACTTGGTGCGCTTAGGTTGCAGCATGTCTTACTCTTCCTTCGCGCTTACCGGTTGCCGCGCTCTTCGCGCGCCGGACGGACGCCGGAGGTCTGAGCCTCCATCATCAGCCGGTCCTGGGCGAGCGGGTCGTGGCCGAGAATCTCGCCCTTGAAGACCCACACCTTCACGCCGCAAACGCCATAAGCGGTGTGCGCTTCGGCCTCGGCGTAATCGACGTTGCCGCGCAGCGTGTGCAGCGGAACACGGCCCTCACGATACCATTCGGTGCGCGCGATCTCCGCGCCGCCGAGACGGCCCGCGCAGGTGATACGAATGCCCTCGGCGCCAAGACGCAGCGCCGACTGGACCGCACGCTTCATGGCGCGGCGGAAGGCGATGCGGCGCTCGAGCTGGTCGGCAACGCCCTGAGCCACGAGCTTGGCGTCGATCTCCGGCTTGCGGATCTCGACGATGTTGAGGCTGACTTCGGAGCTCGTCATCTTCTGAAGCTCGCGCTTCAGCTTTTCGATGTCCGCGCCCTTCTTGCCGATGATCACGCCCGGACGCGCCGCGTAAATGGAGATCCGGCAGATCTTGGCGGGACGCTCGATCACGACCTTCGAGATCGCCGCCTGGGGCAGCTTCTCGACGATAGTGCGGCGGATCTTGAGGTCCTCGAGCAGCAGACGACCGTAGTCCTGGCCTTCCGCGAACCAGCGGCTGTCCCAAGTGCGGTTGATCTGCAGGCGAAGCCCGATCGGAGACGATTTCTGACCCATGTACGCTTCTTCCTGCTCGCGAACGACGATGCGGACCTGGCTGAACGGCTTGACGATGCGCGATGAGCGGCCGCGCGCACGGGTCGCGAAACGCTTCATCGAGATCGACTTGCCGACGCTCGCTTCCGCAACGACGAGAGCGTCGACGTCGAGATTGTGGTTGTTCTCGGCATTGGCCACCGCCGATGCGAGCACCTTGCGCACGTCATCGGCCATCGCCTTGGGCGAGAACTTCAAGATGTTGAGCGCTTCCTCGACCTTGCGGCCGCGGATCAGGGTCGCGACGAGGTTGAGCTTGCGAGCGGAGCCGCGGATCGTGTTGCCGATCGCAAGCGCTTCCTTGTCGCCGACCTTGCGGGGTGCAGCTGTCTTGCTCATTAGCGCTTGCCCTTCTTGTCGGAGGCATGGCCGTGGAACGTGCGCGTCGGCGCAAATTCGCCGAGCTTCATTCCGACCATTTCCTCATTGACCGACACCGGCACGAACTTGCGGCCGTTGTAGACGTTGAAGGTCAGGCCGACGAACTGCGGCAGGATCGTCGAACGGCGCGACCAGGTCTTGATCGGCGCGCGCGCGCCCTTGTCCTGTGCGCTTTCAGCCTTCTTCAGCAGCGAAAGCTCGACGAACGGACCTTTCCAGACGGAACGGGCCATGGATTAACCCTTCTTCTTCGCGTGACGGCTACGGATGATGAACTTGTCCGTTGCCTTGTTGTGACGGGTGCGGGCACCCTTGGTCGGCTTGCCCCACGGGGTGACCGGATGACGGCCGCCCGAGGTCCGGCCTTCGCCACCGCCGTGCGGGTGGTCGACCGGGTTCTTTGCGACGCCGCGGGTCAGCGGGCGCTTGCCCAGCCAACGCGTGCGGCCTGCCTTGGCCAGCGTCTGGTTCGGCATTGTCGGGGTTCGACACCGCGCCGACGGTCGCCATGCAGTCCGAGCGCACATAGCGCTGCTCGCCTGAATTCAGCCTGACGATGACCATTCCGCGATCGCGGCCGACGACCTGAACGTAGGTCCCTGCCGCGCGAGCGATCTGACCGCCCTTGCCGGGCTTCAGCTCGACATTGTGGACGATGGTGCCGACCGGCATCTGGCCGATTTCCATCGCGTTGCCGGGCTTCACGTCGACCTTCTTGCCGGCGATCACCTTGTCGCCCGGAGCGAGGCGCTGCGGAGCGATGATGTAGGCCTGCTCGCCGCCCTCGTAGGTCACGAGCGCGATGAACGCCGAACGGTTCGGATCATACTCGATCCGCTCGACGGTCGCGGCGACGTCCCAGGTCCGGCGCTTGAAGTCGATGTAACGATACTTCTGCTTGTGGCCGCCCGGCGATTCCGCGCGAGGTCACATGGCCCTTGTTGTTGCGGCCGCCTGTCTTGCGCTTGCCTTCGGTCAGCGCCTTGACCGGCTTGCCCTTCCAGAGCGCCGACTTGTCGACCAGGATCGAGCCCGCGGCGAGCCGGAGAGGTCGGCTTATATTGCTTGAGTGCCATTACGCCCGCACCCCTTCGGTCATGTCGATCGACTGACCTTCGGCCAGGCGAACGATCGCTTTCTTCACATCCGAGCGCTGGTAGGGCTTGCCCTTCCACCGCTTGGTCTTGCCCTTCGACGTGAGCGTATTCACGCTCACGACGCTGACGCCGAACAGCGCTTCGACCGCCGCCTTGATCTCGGGCTTGGTTGCTCGTCGGAGCGACCTTGAACACCACCGAGTTTGTCTCCGACAGCATCGTCGACTTCTCGGTGATGTGCGGCGCGAGCACGATGTCGTAGTGGCGCGCGTCGGGCGCCGCCTGCTGCTTCTTAGCCATTGAAGCGGGCCTCCAGCTTTTCGACGGCCGCGCGGGTCAGAACCAGCGTATCGTGCCGCATGATGTCGTAGACGTTGGCGCCCATCGCCGGCAGCAGGTTGATGCTCTCGAGGTTCGAGGACGCACGGGCGAAACCGACGTTGAGCGCGTCACCGTCGATCACCAGCGCGGTCTTGCCGAAACCGAGCTTGCCGAGCTGCGCCTGGAGCGCCTTGGTCTTGCCTTCGGCCACGTCGAGGTTGTCGAGAACGACGAGGTTGCCCTCCTTCGCCTTCGACGACAGCGCCATCTTCAGGCCGAGCTGCGCGAACCTTCTTGTTGAGGCTCGACGTGAAGACGCGGGCACGGGGGCCATGCGCCTTGCCGCCGCCGATGAAGATCGGCGCCCTGCGGTCGCCGTGACGAGCCGTGCCGCCGCCCTTCTGGCGACCGAACTTCTTGCCGGTGCGGGCAACGTCGCTGCGCTCACGCGCGGCGCGCGCCGGAGCGCGGCGATTGACGAGCTGCCAGGTGACGACGCGATGAAGGATGTCGGCGCGCGGCTCGACGGCGAAAATCTCGTCGTTGAGCTCGATGTCGCCGCCAGCCTTGCGCGTCGAGGGTCTGTACCTTGACCTTCATCGTTAGCCTTCCTTGCCTTCGTCGGCCTCAGGGGCTTCGCCCTCGGCCGCGCCAGCATCCATTGTTCTCCGATGCCTCGGCTTCGGCTTGCGCCTCGGCGGCAGCGCCGGCTTCCTGCTCGGCCGCGATCGCCGCGACTTCCTCGTCGCCCGGGAGCGCCGGAATTTCGTGCACTGCGGCGTCGTCCACCAGGCCCGCGACCGGCAGCTCCGCCTCGTCGATGGGCTGGCCTTCGAGTCGATCAGGCCGGCCGGGTAAGGAGCGTTTTCGTTGCGCGGAAGCTTGATGGCGTCGCTGACCGCCAGCCAGCTGCCCTTGTGGCCCGGAACCGAGCCCTTGATGAACAGCAGGCCGCGGATCGGGTCCGTGCGGACGACCTCGAGGTTCTGCTGCGTGCGGTTACGAGCGCCCATGTGGCCGGCCATCTTCTTATTCTTGAAGACGCGGCCCGGATCCTGGCGGTTACCCGTTGAACCGTGCGAACGGTGCGAAACGGAAACGCCGTGGGTCGCG
The DNA here is from genome assembly GCA_963754245.1 of uncultured Alphaproteobacteria bacterium. Taxonomy (GTDB): domain Bacteria; phylum Pseudomonadota; class Alphaproteobacteria; order Sphingomonadales; family Sphingomonadaceae; genus Sphingomicrobium. Next base: position 60,743 of record CAVWET010000008.1, on the reverse strand, counting down.
CGAAGACCGCCGAAGCCCCAGCGCTTCATTGCGCCGGCAAAGCCCTTGCCCTGGGTCACGCCCGGCAACGTCGACCATCTGGCCGGCGACGAAGTGATCCGCGCTGATGTGCGCGCCGACGTCGAGCAGTGCGTCCTCGGCAACGCGGAACTCCGCGACCCTCGCCTTGGGCTCGACCTCGGCCTTGCCGAAAGCGACGCGCTGCGGCTTGGCGACGTTCTTAGCCTTCGCCTTGCCCGCGCCGAGCTGGATGGCGGTGTAGCCGTCCCGATCCTTTTCGCGACGGCCGATAACCTGCACTTCCTCCAGCTGCAGGACGGTAACCGGCACGTGCCGACCGTCCGCCTGGAACAGGCGGGTCATTCCGACCTTCTTCGCGATCACGCCGGTGCGCATGATCAATACTCCTCAACAGAGGCACCGGGGACATCCCGAGTGCGTGCAGCCCATCAAATGTTTGCGTGCCCCGCCTGGGCTAGTGCTCCCTTAAGGAGCGGCGGGGACGCAGCCCGGAGCTAACCTCCGGCGGTATCACCCATATCTCCGCGAGCCCTTCGGGCCCGCGCTGGCCGGTTAAGCCAGTTTGATCTCGACGTCGACGCCGGCAGCGAGATCGAGCTTCATCAGCGCGTCCACCGTCTGCGGCGTAGGCTGCACGATATCGAGCAGCCGCTTGTACGTCCTCACCTCGAACTGCTCGCGCGACTTCTTGTCGACGTGCGGCGAACGGTTGACGGTGAACTTCTCGATGCGCGTCGGCAAGAGGAATTGGACCGCGAATGAGAGCACCCGTGCGGCGCGCCGTATCGGCGATGTCGCCAGTCGCCTGGTCGAGCACTCGATGATCGAACGCCTTCAGGCGAATCCGGATATTCTGCGTTTCCATTTCCCTACCGATGCGAAAGAGCCAACGAGCCTCAGCTTCCGCCGAAGCACGCCTAATCAAATCAAACTCAAAAGCGAACCGCGCGACCCTGATCCAGAATCGCGCGGTTGGCGCCCTATATTACTTCGAGATCGAGCCGACAACCCCTGCGCCGACGGTCCGGCCGCCTTCGCGGATCGCGAAGCGCAGACCCGGGTCCATGGCGATCGGAGCGATCAGCTTGACGCCCAGGCTGACGTTGTCGCCCGGCATGACCATCTCGGTGCCTTCCGGCAGCTGAACTTCGCCCGTCACGTCGGTCGTGCGGAAGTAGAACTGCGGACGGTAGTTGGCGAAGAACGGCGTGTGACGGCCGCCCTCATCCTTCGACAGAACGTAAACTTCCGCCTGGAAGTCGGTGTGCGGCGTGATCGAACCCGGCTTGCACAGCACCTGGCCGCGCTCGACGTCCTCACGTCCAACGCCGCGCAGAAGCGCACCGATGTTGTCGCCCGCCTGGCCCTGGTCGAGCAGCTTGCGGAACATTTCGACGCCGGTGACGACGGTCTTCTGCGTGTCGCGGATGCCGACGATCTCGACTTCCTCGCCAACCTTGACGATGCCCGTCTCGACGCGGCCGGTGACGACCGTGCCGCGGCCCGAGATCGAGAACACGTCCTCGATCGGCATCAGGAACGGCTTGTCGAGCGGACGCTCCGGCTGGGGAATCCACTCGTCGACGGCGTCCATCAACTTCTTGATCGACTCTTCACCGATATTCTCATCACGATCCTCGAGGACCGCGAGAGCGGAACCCGAGACGATCGGAATATTGTCGCCGTCGAAGCCGCGCTTGGAAAGCTCCTCGCGGATTTCCAGCTCGACCAGCTCGAGCAGCTCGGGATCATCGACCTGGTCGACCTTGTTGAGGAAGACGACCATCGTCGGAACGCCGACCTGCGCTGCAAGCAGGATGTGCTCCTTGGTTTGCGGCATCGGACCGTCGGCGGCCGACACGACCAGGATCGCGCCGTCCATCTGGGCGGCGCCAGTGATCATGTTCTTCACATAGTCGGCGTGCCCGGGGCAATCGACGTGCGCATAGTGGCGCTTGGCGGTCTCGTACTCGACGTGGGCGGTCGAGATGGTGATCCCGCGCTCCCGCTCTTCTGGCGCCTTGTCGATGTTGGCGAAGTCAACCGCAACGCCGCCGCCGCTCTTGGCCAGAACCTTGGTAATCGCGGCCGTCAGCGACGTCTTGCCATGGTCGACGTGACCAATGGTGCCGATGTTGCAGTGCGGCTTGTTCCGCTCGAATTTCGCCTTCGCCATTTTACGCCTCTTCTGTTTTCGAAAATACCGGGCCGCCCGCCCAATCGCGAGCGCGCCCATAGCTACAAAATTACGCTTATGCCAGCTTCGCCTTCACCTCGTCGGCGACGTTCTGCGGCACTTCGTCATAGTGCGAGAATTGCATCGTATACTGCGCACGTCCCTGGGTGAAGGAACGCAACTGGTTCACGTAGCCGAACATGTTGGCAAGCGGCACGATCGCTTCCACCACCTGTGCGTTGCCGCGGCTGTCGGTGCCCTGGATCTGACCACGGCGGCTGTTGATGTCGCCAATGACGTCGCCAAGGTAATCCTCCGGAGTGACGACCTCGACCTTCATGATCGGCTCCAGCAGCTTGATACCAGCCTTGTGGGCTGCCTCACGCATCGCGCCGCGCGCGCAGATTTCGAACGCGAGCGCGGAGGAGTTGACGTCGTGGTACTTGCCGTCGACCAGATGGACCGCGAAATCGATGATCGGGAAGCCGATCAGCGAGCCGGTCTCAGCAGTCTCGCGCAGTCCCTTCTCGACGGACGGAATATATTCCTTCGGAACGTTGCCGCCCTTGATCTCGTCAAAGAACTGGAAACCCGATCCGCGTTCGCCGGGGACGACGTTGATCTTGATCTCGCCAAACTGCCCGGAGCCGCCCGACTGCTTCTTGTGAGTGTAGGTCAGGTCGACCGGCTTCGCGAGATACTCGCGATAGGCGACCTGCGGAGCGCCGACGTTGGCCTCGACCTTGAACTCGCGCTTCATGCGATCGACCAGGATCTCGAGGTGGAGCTCGCCCATCCCCTTGATGATCGTCTGTCCGGACTCATGGTCAGTCGTAACGCGGAAGGATGGGTCCTCGCGCGCCAGGCGATTGAGGGCGACGCCCATTTTCTCCTGGTCGGCCTTGGTCTTCGGTTCCACCGCCACCTCGATGACGGGATCCGGAAACTCCATCCGCTCCAGGATGATCGGCGCATTGGCGGCGCACAGCGTATCGCCCGTGGTCGTGTCCTTCAGGCCTGCAAGAGCGACGATGTCACCCGCGTAGGCCACCTGGATGTCCTCACGGTCGTTGGCGTGCATGAGCAGCATACGCCCGACCTTTTCCTTCTTGTCCTTGACCGAGTTCATCACCTGCGACGCGGTCTCGAGCTTACCCGAATAGATGCGGGCGAAGGTGAGCGTCCCGACGAACGGGTCGTTCATGATCTTGAACGCGAGCGCGGAGAACGGCGCGTCGTCTGACGGCGCGCGCGTGTCCGTGGTCTCACCATCCAGCTTCAGTCCTTCGACTGGCGGGATGTCGAGCGGGCTCGGGAGGTAGTCGACCACGGCGTCGAGCAGGGGCTGCACGCCCTTGTTCTTGAACGCCGAACCGCACAGCACCGGCACGAACGAGAAGTTCAGCGTGCCCTTGCGGATCAGCTTCTTGAGCGTGGCCGTGTCCGGCTCGTTGCCCTCGAGATAGGCCTCCATGACTTCGTCGTCCTGTTCGACGGCCATCTCGATCAGCTCCTGGCGAGCAGCGGCGGCGGCATCCTTCAGGTCAGCCGGGATCTTCGGAGTATTCGAACTTCGCGCCAAGGCTCTCGTCGAGCCAGATGATCGCACGGTTCTCGACGAGGTCGACGAGGCCTTTAAAGCCGCTCTCGATGCCGATCGGGAGGTAGAGCACCGCCGGACGCGCGCCGAGGCGATCTTTGATCATGCCGACGCACATGTCGAAATTCGCGCCCGTGCGATCGAGCTTGTTGACGAAGCACATCCGCGGAACCTTGTACTTCTCGGCCTGCCGCCACACCGTCTCCGATTGGGGTTCGACGCCGGCAACGCCGTCGAAACAGGCGACCGCGCCGTCGAGCACGCGCAGCGAGCGCTCGACCTCGATGGTGAAGTCGACGTGGCCAGGAGTGTCGATGATGTTGATGCGGTGCTCAGGTCCGTCGCCGGCCGACCAGAAGCACGTCGTCGCTGCCGACGTGATGGTGATGCCGCGCTCCTGCTCCTGCTCCATCCAGTCCATGGTCGCGGTGCCCTCGTGGACCTCGCCGATCTTGTAGGACTTGCCGGTGTAATAAAGGATGCGCTCCGTCGTCGTCGTCTTGCCGGCGTCGATGTGCGCCATGATGCCGATGTTGCGATAACGCTCGAGCGGATGGCTGCGGGCCATGTTCGTCAGTTCCTTAGAGATGTGGGGAGCCGGCGGACCCGGCTTCCCCAGATATAGGTACGATTTCTACCAGCGGTAGTGGCTGAAGGCGCGGTTCGCCTCGGCCATGCGGTGCGTGTCTTCACGCTTCTTCACCGCGTTTCCGCGGTTCTGCGAAGCGTCCATCAGCTCACCCGAAAGGCGGGCCGACATCGTCTTCTCAGACCGGGCACGAGCCGCCGAGATCAGCCAGCGGATCGCCAGCGCCTGGGCACGCTCCGGGCGAACCTCGACCGGGACCTGGTAGGTCGCACCGCCGACGCGGCGGCTGCGGACCTCAATGCCCGGCTTCACATTGTTGAGCGCGTCATGGAACACACCGATCGGCTCGCGCTTCAAGCGAGTTTCTACGCTTTCGAGGGCGCCATAGACGATGCCTTCGGCGACGGACTTCTTACCGTCCAACATGACGCTGTTCATGAACTTGGAGAGAACGATATCCCCGAACTTCGGATCGGGAAGAATTTCTCGCTTCTCAGGGCGACGACGACGAGCCATTGGATAATTCCTTTCTCTTCAGCCGGTCCGGAACCTGTGGGTCCCATCAAAATGCCATTTTGATGCGGAGCCTGTCCGGGGCTTACTGCTGTCGGTTACTTGGGACGCTTGGCGCCGTACTTGGAGCGCGACTGCCTGCGGTCCTTGACGCCCTGGGTGTCGAGAACGCCGCGAAGCACGTGATAGCGCACGCCGGGAAGGTCGCGCACACGACCGCCGCGGATCAGCACCACGCTGTGCTCCTGGAGGTTGTGGCCCTCTCCGGGAATGTAGCTGATCACTTCGCGCTGGTTCGTCAGGCGGACCTTGGCAACCTTGCGCAGCGCCGAGTTCGGCTTCTTCGGGGTCGTGGTATAGACACGGGTGCAGACGCCGCGCTTCTGCGGGTTCTGCTCCATCGCAGGGACCTTCGACTTGGCCTTCTGCGGTTCGCGACCCTTGCGGATCAGCTGGTTAATCGTTGGCATGAAGCCCTTCACCTTTCGTTGCCGGAAAGCCCGGCGGTTACTTTGCTCAACACAAAAAGCGCGACGCCCAAGCAGCTTCAGGCCGCCTGGCCACGCGCAGATTGAGCAATGTTCAGCTCTTGCCCAGCGCTAGCGAAATGGGATCCCTCTTGCGCGGACGGCGGGCACATAGCGGCGAGTGGCCCGAGGGTCAACGCCTGGAGGCCCAAGACAGCGACCAACGACGAACGAACGTTACGAGCCGACAAAGGGCCTCCGTCGATGCCGCCAACCGGGTGGTCGAAACCCACAGGCGCCGGCTGACTGTATCAGACATGTAATACGCTCCCAGCCCAGCAGGGAGTAAGAAGAATGACTCACGCAATCATGGTTCTGGCGGTTTCCATGGGACTCGCCGCAAGCCCTCCATCAGCGACGCAGGTCGCGGCCAACAACGCAGTCGACGTAGGCCCGCGCTCCTCCGCCCCAGCTTCGCAGCCGCAAGCGAAGCCTGCGACACAGGAAAAGACTTACTGCACGTCCGGCACGATCTCCGGGAGTCGCATCGTCAAGCAGGAATGCAAGACGAAGGCGCAATGGGCGAAGGAAGGCGTCGACATCAACGACCTGCTCAACAGTCAGGAATAGGCCCCGCCAGGCCTGAAGGTCCGGCGCCAGCCTCTACTGGCGCCGGACCCGATTTGCACAGTCGAGCCATTGGAACACCGGGCGATGCACGCCCGTTGAGCTCCGCAGACTGCGCTGCGGAATTCCGATGCTGCGATCGATCCTTCCACTGATGGTCTGCATCGCGATGGCGAGTTGCGGGGCGAAAGATGAGTCCAATGGTGAGGCCGCCATGCATGATGCCACACTTGCTAAGCTCAAGCTGACCAGCAACGCATTCGACAACGGCCAGAGGATCCCGAGGCAGTTCACCTGTGACGGCGGCGATCTAAGACCATCACTGAGCTGGAGCGAACCGCCTGCGGGAACCAAGAGCTTTGCTCTCGTTATCGATGATCCCGACGCGCCAAGTGGCACATTCCGCCATTGGGGCGTCTTCGACCTTCCTGCTTCCGCAAGATCCATCGGCGGCAGCGAACGCGTCGGCACCGAGGTGGTGAACGACTTCGGCACGCCCGGTTACGGTGGTCCGTGCCCGCCGAAGGGACACGGACCACATCACTATCATTTCAAGCTGTTCGCCCTGGAAACCGGGAGGCTCGGCCTTCCAGCCAGCGCCAAAGTCGCCGACGTCGAGAGCGCCGCCAAGCAACATGCGATCGCAGAAGGTGAGCTGATCGGGATCTACGAACGGCTCTAGCCCTTTCGGCGGGCGCCAATCTCTTGGATGAAGCGGAACGCTTCGGGTGTGAAAGGCGCCTGCGGCACTTCGCCGTGCCACTCGTCCATATGCTCATAAAGGCGGGTCGCCCCGGCCATCATCTCCGGCGTCGCCACTGCCTTGAACGGCGCCAGCAACTCCTGCCACTCATCGTATAGCGCCTGCAGAGTCCGGGCTGTCGGGTCCGTTCGGAATGGCCGCCTCCACGCGGTCGCCCAGGTCCTTCCATTTGCGGCTATACTCGGCCTGGTCGAACCCCGGCTGCGGAGGATGCTCCGCCCAATGCTCCCGCTCCTCCTTGGAAAAGTAGCGGTCGGTCACTTTCTTCCAGTCTTCGGCTTCCATGATCTTGTCTCCGTTTCGAATCAGCGAGCAGAAGGTCGCAGCATCGACGGGCTCGCCGCGGTCGATACGAGACTTGACGTTGAGGAGGAGGGCCTTGGCTCCCTCCAATTCAGCTTTCCGATCCTCGATGAGCTGCAATTGCGCGTCGACGATCACCTCGAGATCCAGCGGCCCTCGTGAGGTGAGCTTCGCGATCTGGGCCAGGCTCAGCCCGGTGCGCTTGAGCGCGAGGATCTGCTGAATGAGTTCGAGCTCACCGCGGCCATAGAGCCTGCGGCCGCTATAGGTGCGAAGCGGCTTCAGAAGCCCCCGCGCCTCGTAGAATCGAAGCGCGCGGCTGGTCAGCCCCGTGCGCCGGGCGACCTCGCGGATATCGAGCGGCTGGTCCATGCTGCCCCTCTTACAGGTTGACGCAACGTCAACTTCAAGCGCAAATTACGAAGGGCGGCGCGCCACAGCTATCAAGCTAACCCCGAACGGCATCGGAATGCGGCCGATCAGGGCGGCTTCGAGACCGAAGGTGCGCTCCAGCACGCCGTTGACCCTGGCGCTCGGCATTTCATCGTCCGCGCTCTCGCTTCCGCGGATCTTCCCGAGTAACCGCGCCGCGGCGATCGCCGGAAACAGCAGGCAGTTGAAATAGCTGTGCAGCTGCAACTCGTAACCTGCCCCGCTGAACAGGCGTGCCAGCTCGCGCTTCGTGTAGCGGCGGAAATGATGATGAGCGACGTCGTGCGCGCTCCACATCCACTTGTTCGCAGGCACCGTCAAAAGCAGCGCTCCACCAGGTTTCAGCAGCTTCCTGATCGCTTTTAGCGAGCCGGCATCGTCCGGCACGTGCTCCAGCACGTCGAGCAATGCGATGAGATCGTACGACCCCGTCTTGAACATCGTGAGGTCAGGCAGCCGCGCCTCGAGCACCGGCCGGCCCAGCCGGTCGCTCGCCATGCCTCGCGCGATCGCGTCCAGCTCGCACGCATCGAGCTTTCCGAACTTCCCGAGCATTTGGAGATTGTGGCCGGTGCCGCAGCCGACTTCGAGGACGCAAGCGCCCCTCCGCGGCTTGACCACCCGGCGGATGACTTCGGCCAAAATGCGGCGTCGCGCGACGAACCACCAGTGATGCTGGTCCTGCTCGGCCATCCGGTCGAAGACGACACGTTCCATCAAATCCCCCGCAGGCCGACTGCCGCAGGCGTCACAAACACTTCGACTGGTAAACTTCTCGTAAACCATTCCCCCCTAGCGTTCGGACAACGGAGGATCTTGGGTGACGTATCAGCCGCGCGAATTCACCGCCGACGCCAAGCGCAAGCCGGCCGCACACCCGCAGTTGTTCGCACCGAAGAAGGGATCGCGCCGCAAAGCCCCACTGATTTCCATCGTAGTTCCCGTGAAGGACGAAGAAAACGCAGTCCGGCCCTTTGTCGAGCGCGTCTCAGAAGTGCTCGAAGGGATCGTGCGCAAGGACGATTGGGAAATCCTCTTCGTCGACGACGGCAGCACCGACGAGACCATCGTCGCGATAGCAGCCGCGCACCTCCGCGATCCACGTGTCCGGGCCATCTCGCTGTCGCGCAACTTCGGCAAGGAAGCGGCGATCTCCGCCGGTCTCGAGCATGCGCGCGGCCAGGCCGTAGTGCCGATGGACGTCGACATGCAGGACCCGCCGGAGGTCCTGGTCGAGATGATCGCCAAGTGGCGCGAAGGCTATGAGATGGTGTTCGGCGTCCGCCGCAATCGGGCCAGCAACTCCGTCTCGAAGCGCATGACGGCTGGGCTCTTCTATCGCGCTCACAACTGGATCTCGAACGACAGGATTCCCGAGAATGCCGGGGACTTCCGCCTGCTCGACAGGAAAGTGGTCGACGCGATCCGCACACTTCCCGAACGCAACCGCTTTATGAAAGGACTCTTCGCCTGGGCCGGTTTTCGGCAGACGGGGGTCGAGTACGATCGTGTCGAGCGCGCTGTTGGCGCATCCAAGTTCAACTATTGGAAGCTTTGGACGCTGGCGCTCGACGGCATCACCTCCGCTTCGACTGCCCCACTTCGGGTCTGGAGCTACGTGGGTGCAATCATCGCGTTCCTTGCGATGTGCTACGCCTTGTTCATCACTTCCCGCACGCTGCTCTTCGGCATCGATATGCCCGGCTACGCCTCGATCATGGTCTCGGTGCTCTTTCTTGGCGGGGTGCAGCTGATCTCGCTCGGCATCCTCGGCGAATATGTCGGCCGCATCCTCACCGAAACCAAGCAGCGTCCGCTCTACGTCATTCGAGACAAGATCGGCCTCGACTAAGGTCCTTTCGTCGAATCGAACTCGCGTCCGCCTCAAGACCTAACTAGAATCTTCGCCGAGCAGGTTCGCTCGTTCGAGGAGAAACGGCATGGCAAGCACAGCATTGCTTGTGGCCTTGAGCATGGTCGCGGCGACTTCGACAGTCCAACAGACGTCAGATCAACGTCCCGCGACTGCGCCGCCCGGGACTGCAGACACGCTCTATTGCATGCGCATTGAGCTCATCACCGGTAGCCGCATCCAGCAGGTCCGCTGTTGGACCCGCGCCGAGTGGGCGGTGCAGGAGGTCGATGTCGATCATGACTGGCCTGAGGATGGCGTCCGCGTCATCGGGTGACCGTCAGGGCCTCAGCCGGAAGGCCGCGAGACGCTCGTAATAAGGACGGCAGCGCTCGGCTAGGCGTTGAGCAGGGTCGGGGAGCTCGACTGGGTCGCTGTCCGGCCGACCGAAGCCGGTGCTTTTCTCGACAGCGCCGTACCAATGGGGCGCCCAAGGTCCATCCGTCTTGCGCCGTCCAGGCTCCCAGCTGAGCATCGCTTTATCCCACCCGATACCGAGCGCTTCGCATAGCGCGAACAAAACCCCTTCCGGATCAGCGAGCACATCATTGGCGTCGATAACGGGTGGCGCATGCCCCAGCCGGTCTGCCTCCCGTTCGAAGAAGTCGGCCTGGCGATCCAAGCCGAAGCTTTCGAATGCGGCGCACTCGCGCTTCCTAAGATAGGACGCGATCATTCGCTCCGGCTCGCGGATCAGAAACGCGTGGGTGAAGCCTTCGAAATCGGCGTACCCGATTGGCCCCGTCATGTGATGCCACATGTGCTTCTGATACCAGACGGGCGAACCGGTCGGCGGCTCGCTGCGCAACCTGGCCATTACGCTTCGCCAGTCGCAGTCCATCGCCGCGATCGTCTCGTCGCGCATCGGATGATCGGCGCCGGTATGCTTGAGGAAACAGCCATAAAAAGGTTCATCGGAGACGTAGGTGTCGCTTCGACTTCCGAAGCTGCGCATCATCGCCGTGGAGAGGTTCCTGGGACCCGACCACATCGCGATGCGAACGGTCACGGCCGCTGCTGTTCCTCAGCGTCGCGCTCAACCCTTTCGTTGTAGAGTTGGTGCAGCCGCTCGACCATTGGTCCCCGGCAGGTGAGGCTCCGGCCGTCGATCTCGCGGACCGGAACGATGCCCGCGAACGTGCCCGTCACGAACGCCTCGTCCGCACCGTAAACATCGGTCAGCGAGAAATCCCTCTCGATCGCCGGAATGCCCGCGTCTCGCGCGATCTCGAGCGCAATGCCGCGCGTAATCCCGCCCAGGCAATATTTGCCGCTCGACGTCCACACCTCGCCTTTGCGCACGATGAAGAAATGCGTGGAGTTGCACGTCGCCACGAACCCATGGGGGTCAAGCATCAGAGCCTCATCCGCGCCGGCCTGCGTCGCCTGGATCGAAGCGAGGATGCAGTTCAGCTTCGAATGCGAATTGATCTTCTGGTCCTGAACTGCGGGATCACCGCGGCGCACATGCACCGTGAAGAGCTTCAGACCGCGCTCATAGACAGCCGGATCCGGCTCTTTGTATTCTGGAATGATCACGACGGTGGCCGGCGTTACGACGGCGCGCGGGTCTTGGTAGGGTGTCGAGCGCACGCCACGTGTGACCATCAGCCGAACATGCACGCCCTCGCTCATGTCGTTGGCGTCGAGGGTGTCGTAGAGCCGCTGCGTCAATTGCTGGCGAGTGAGGCCGACATCCATGGCGATTGCCTTTGCGCCTTCGAACAGCCGGTCGAGATGCCGGTCGAGGAAGCCGGCCTTGCCCTTGTGAACGCGAAGCCCTTCCCAGACGCCGTCGCCAAGCATGAACCCGCTGTCGAACACAGAGACAACAGCCTCGGGACGCGGTTTCAGTTCGCCGTTCACGTTGATCAGGATCGACGCGTTCCGTGGATCAGAAACGTCATGCATCGACTGGGCCATGGCAGCCTCGTGCAGCGCCGGTGCACGGTTGGCAACTACTCCCTGGTCTTGCCGTCTCCCTCCTCGTCGTAAGCGTTCGACACGGAATCAGCCGAACTTTGTGGGATCGTGGCCCCAGTTCATGAGGCTATACCGCCACCGCGACGTGTAGATGTTCGCCGGCCACTGGGCCGAATGACGACGGATGTAGCCGACGACCTTGCGCATATGCGCGTAATCGTCCTGGGTAAGTTCGTCGGACCGCTTCCGGAGGATCCGAAGGATCTGCCGGCCGCTAGCGTGGCCGATGCTTTCGTGGGCCGAGCCGTCCCGTCCCCTCCAGCCGACCGCGTGGCTGGAGCGCGTTCGGAGCCAGTTCTCCAGTTCGGTGGGAGACATGTTAACGAGGTCGCTGAACTTGCGTTGGACCTCATCGCGATCGATCGGGTTGATGAGACAGGAATGTCGCCCCCCAAAAGCTGCAGTACCGCCCAAAGGCCTAGCCCGGCAGGTCGACGTCGACCGGGCTGCGCGGTCGCACGTAGAGACGGCGCACCATCGGGAAGCGCTTCGCCGCTTCGACCTCGATCCCCCACACCAATGCTTCGACGTCCCGCGCAGTGATGTCGTCGTCGAAATCGACCGACAGCATCGCGGTGATCTGATCCGGTGCGCTGTGAACCGTCAGCACTTGGCCCACCGCCGTTACGCCCTTCTTGCCTTGAACCATGTCGCGAAGCGCGGCGACCAGCTCGGGGTCCGCAGCCTCTCCTATGAGAAGCGCCTTCAATTCATAGGCGAGCAGCATCGCCGTGCACCCGAGGATCACCCCGATGACCACCGACGCCGCGCCGTCGTAGAACGGATCGCCGGTCAGCTGCGAAAGCGCCAATCCCACTGCAGCGGCGATGATGCCGGCCATGGCGGCCCCATTCTCGAGCAGCACGATGAACGCGGGCGGGTCTTTCGAGCGCCTTACCGCCTGGAACCAGCCAAGGTTGCCCCTGGACTTGTTGAAATCGGCAAACGCCTCCAGCGTCGACCAGCCTTCCAGAGCGAAGGCGACGAGCAGAACCGCATAGGCAATGTACGGAGATACCGCCTCTTCGGGGTGAGCGATGTGGATGATGCCTTCGTAAATCGACACGCCCGCGCCCAGCGAAAAGACGAGGACCGCGACGACGAAGCTCCAGAAATAGAGCTCCCGGCCGTAGCCAAAGGGATGAAGCTTGTCGGGTGGCCGTTTCGCTGCACGACGGCCCCACATCAGCAGCAGCTGGTTCACAAATCGACCACGCTGTGAACGCCCTCGGTGAGCATTGCTGACGAGCCGGTGATGAAAGCCGCAATGAACTTGGACACGGCAATGCCAAGATTGGCGAGCAGCGCGACGACGAGCGTCCGTGTGCTGGTCGTGTGCGCGCTCATCGGCCTGCAAACTCCGCTAAAGTCACTAAAGTCACGGAGAACGCCGCCTTTTTAATGACGTAACTGCCGATCGGACGAAATCACCCGATTCCTCAAGCCGGATCATGCAGCCCAATGTGCCCGATAAGCCACGTGTAGGACAGTCGATCAGATATGAATGACCCGCCCGAACGCGGCGAGGACGCTTTCGTGCATCATCTCCGAAAGGGTCGGATGCGGGAAGACGGTCTGAATGAAATCGGTTTCGACGAGCTCGGCAGTCTTACCGATGGTGTAGCCCTGGATCAGCTCGGTGACCTCGGCGCCGATCATGTGCGCGCCCAATAGCTCGCCCGTCTTGGCGTCGAACACCGTCTTCACGAAGCCCTCGACTTCGCCCAGCGCAATGGCCTTGCCGTTGCCGATTGCCGGGAACTTGCCGACCTTCACCTGGTACCCCTTCTCCTTCGCCGCGGCTTCCGTAAGGCCGACGCTCGCGACCTGCGGGCGGCAATAGGTGCAGCCCGGGATATTCTTTGGATCGGTCGGGTGCGGATGTGCATCCTTGTTCCCGAGTTCCTGAGCGATGGCTTCGGCCGCGGTGACGCCCTCGTGGCTGGCCTTATGGGCGAGCCAGGGTGGCGCGGTGACGTCGCCGATCGCCCAGATACCGGGAACGTTGGTGCGGCACATCGGATCGGTGTCGATGTGGCCCTTGGTGGTTTTCACGCCGAGCGGTTCGAGGCCGATATTCTCCGTATTCGGGACGATGCCGACGGCAACGATGCAATGACTGAAGCGCTGCTCGGCGCTCTTGCCGTCGCTTGTCTTGATCTTGGCGGCGACGCCCTTCGCGTCGGCGGCCAGGCTCTCGACGCCCGCGCCGGTGAGGATAGCGAGCCCCTGCTTCTGCAGGCTCTTGGCGAGCTGGGCGCTGACTTCCGCGTCTTCCACCGGAACCACACGGTCGAGCATTTCGACCACGGTCACTTTGGCGCCAAGATCGGCGTAGAAGCTCGCGAATTCGATCCCGATCGCGCCCGATCCGATGACCAGCAGGTCGGTCGGCATTTCAGACGGCGTCATCGCGTGGCGGTAGGTCCAGATCTTCTTGCCGTCGGCTTTGGCGAACGGCAGGTCGCGCGCCCGCGCACCGGTGGCGACGATGATGTGCTTGGCTGCGAGTTCGGTCGCCTTGCCGTCGGAGCCGGCGACGCTGAGCTTGCCTTTGCCTGTCAGCTTCCCCTCGCCCATGACGACGGTGATCTTGTTCTTCTTCATCAGGTGCGTGACGCCCTGGTTCAGCTGCTTCGCGACCGCGCGGCTACGGGCGACAACCTTGGCGAGGTCGAATGACGGCTTCTCATTGCTGAGGCCGTAAGCCTCGGCGTGCTGCATGTAGTGGAAAACTTCGGCGGTGCGCAGGAGTGCCTTGGTCGGGATGCACCCCCAGTTGAGGCAGATTCCGCCGAGCAATTCGCGCTCTACGATGGCCGTCTTGAGACCGAGCTGCGCCGCCCGGATCGCAGCCACATAACCGCCGGGGCCCGAGCCGAGCACGATGACGTCGTAATTCTCAGCCATTGCTATCCTCTTCCGCGAACGGTCGCGGTTTTCCGTTTTCGTCGAGCGCGACGAAGGTGAACTCGCCCTCCGCCACGACCGTCTCTTCGTCGCCATCCCGCTTGCGGCCAACCGCTTCCGCGTTAAGCCGCAGCGAGGTGCGGCCGGCTTTGAGCAGGTCGACATAGACGCTGAGCTCATCGCCGACCGCCATCGCACCGGGAAACTTGATGGCGTCTGCGGCGACCAGCAGCGCCTTGCCCTTCGTCCGCCGCGATACGAACGAGCCGCAGGCGAGACCCATCTGACCCATGAGCCAGCCGCCGAAAACGCCGCCGTAGGGGTTTGTATCGGCCGGCATCGCGGTGACGCGGATTACCGGAATGCGATCAGGCGATTCCACGAGCTTAACGGTCGTGCCAGTTGAAGAACATCCGGGCCCCGATCGCCGCGATCAGGAACAGCGGGATCGAGAAAAGGAAGCCGCCGTTGCCCGGGCGGACGGTTCCCCAGCCGGTCCAGCCATCGGCCCAAACGCCCGATTGCCCGTCGATGACGGTCGGGAGCAGGCCGCCCAGGATCGCGCCGAAGAAGAGGGCCGTGACCCACTTCATCTCAAGCCAGCATTCCCAGCGGGTTCTCGACGAGCCGCTTGAACGCCTGCATCAGCTTTGCGCCGTCGGCCCCGTCGATGGCGCGGTGGTCGAAGCTGCCAGTCGCGCTCATCACGGTTGCGATCTGCAGGCTGTCATTGATGACGTAGGGCCGCTTCTCGCCCGCGCCGATCGCCATGATCATGCCCTGCGGCGGGTTGATGACGGCTTCGAAATTCTTGATGCCGTACATTCCCATGTTGCTTAACGACGCGGTGCCGCCCTGATATTCCTGCGGCTGGAGCTTACCGTCGCGGGCACGGGCGGCGAGGTCCTTCATCTCGGTCGAAATGGCCGAGACGCTCTTGGTGTCGGCTCCAACGATGATCGGCGTGATGAGGCCCGCTGGAATCGACACGGCGACGGAAATGTCGGCGCGGCTGTACTGGAACAGCTGATCGCCGGCGAAGCTGACGTTGCACTCGGGCACCTCGATCAGCGCCTGAGCGAGCGCCTTGATCAGCAGGTCGTTGACCGAAAGCTTGACGTTCCGGGCGGCGAGCCCGGCGTTCAATTCGCCCCGCAGCTTCAAGAGCGCGTCGAGCTGGATGTCGACGGTGAGGTAGATGTGCGGGATCTGCTGCTTCGACTCGGTCAGGCGGCGCGCGATCGTCTTGCGGATGTTCGACAGCTTGATCGCCTCATGCGGAATCGCCTGCTCCATTGGGCCGGGAGTGACCAGGTGCGTGCCCAGCGCCGGCGCGGCAGCTGGGGCTCCAGTTGGCGCAGCTGCAGGAGCTTTGCCGACCGCGGCGTCGATATCGGCGCGGATAATGCGCCCGCCCGGGCCGCTGCCTTTAAGGCTCGACAGGTCGATGTTCTGCGCCTGGGCAAGTCGTTTTGCGAGCGGCGATGCCTTGATGCGATCGCCTTCCTGCCGCGGGGGTGC
The DNA here is from genome assembly GCA_963754245.1 of uncultured Alphaproteobacteria bacterium. Taxonomy (GTDB): domain Bacteria; phylum Pseudomonadota; class Alphaproteobacteria; order Sphingomonadales; family Sphingomonadaceae; genus Sphingomicrobium. Next base: position 44,926 of record CAVWET010000008.1, on the reverse strand, counting down.
AGCGGGCTGCGGCGGTGCGGCCGGAGTTTCAACAGGCGCTTGAGGCGGAGGCCCCTTCGGAGTCGCGTCGGGCTTCGGCTCAGGCGCGGGTTTTGGCGCCGCGGGAGCAGCGGTATCGGGCATGGGCGCAGCGGACGCGTCAACGCTCTCGCCTTCGCCGGCCATGATCGCGATCGGAGCGCCGACCTTCACGCCGTCGGTGCCTTCCGGAACAAGGATTTTCGCGATCTTGCCCTCGTCGACCGCTTCGAACTCCATCGTCGCCTTGTCGGTCTCGATCTCGGCGAGAATGTCGCCGGACTTCACGTCGTCGCCTTCCTTGACGAGCCATTTGGCAAGCGTGCCCTCCTCCATGGTGGGGGAAAGCGCGGGCATCTTGAGTTCGATCGGCATGGGGTGCTGTCCTGAAAAGGCTCGCGCGGCTCAAAGCCAATGCGGCGGGCGCGGTCAAGCCTGCGGCGAAAGCCCGATAAGTTCGCTTGCACTCAAGCCGGGTTTAACGCAGCACTTGTTTCGAATGGGGGCCGAAGCCAAACGCACCTACCTGGTCGTCATCGACGACAGCGCCGAAGCGCGCGTTGCGCTGCGCTTTGCGGCGAGGCGTGCAGCCAAGACCAACGGCCGGATCGAAGTGCTCGGGATCGTCGAGGCCCAGGACTTCGTGCAGTTCGGCGGCGTACAGGCGGCGATCGAGGAAGAACAGCGCCTGCGCATCGAAGGCGTGGTCAGCGCCGGCATCGGCGACATCCTCGACGAGTTGGGCGTCGAAGCGAAGATCATCGTCCAGCAGGGCGAACCGACGAAAGCCGTCCGCGACTATATCGGCGAGCGGGAAGAGGTCGCAGCACTGGTGCTCGGAGCAGCGCCGAACGGCAATCCGGGGCCGCTCGTCGCGAACTTCTGCGGGAACGATGCCGGGAAGCTGTCCTGCCCCGTGATGCTGATCCCGGGAAGCCTCAGCGATGAGCGGCTCGAGCAGCTCAGCTAGACTATTCTAGTCAGAATCTCGGCGAGCTTGACCACGCCAGCCTCGTCCTCTTCCGTAAACCGCGCGCTCCTGGGGCTGTCGATGTCGAGCACGCCGAGCACCTCTCCGTCGCGGATCAGCGGCACCACTATCTCGCTGTTCGACGCGCTGTCGCAGGCGATGTGCCCCGGAAAGACATGAACGTCCTCGACGCGCTGCACCTGGCGGGTCTTCGCCGCGGCGCCGCAGACGCCCTGGTCGAAGCTCATCCGGATGCAGGCGGGACGACCCTGAAACGGCCCAAGCACCAGCTCGCCATCGATGTTGCGGTAAAAGCCGACCCAGTTCACATCCGGCAGCGTTTCGTAGATCAGCGCAGCGGCGTTCGCCATGTTGGCGATCGAGTCAGGCTCACCCGCCACAAGTCCTTCGAGCGCCGAGGCGAGGTCGCGGTACATCGTTGCCTTGTCGTCGGCGTGGATCTTGAAGTCGAACATCAGTCGAATGTCACCTTTCCGCGCGTTTGCTTCACTGCGCTGCGCTGACGCTTCTTGTCGACGCGCTCAGCCTTAGCAGCTTTGGATGGCCGTGTCGGCTTGCGCTTGCGCGGAGCGATGTGGGCAGCCGCTACCATTTCCGCCAGCCGGCGACGCGCATCGGCGCGATTTGCGTCCTGGGTGCGAAAGCGGCGAGCGGTGATCAGAAGCTCCCCGGCGCCGGTGACGCGGCTCCCGGCGATGCGCTTCAGGCGCTCGTAGACGTCGGGGTGAAGGCCGAGGCGGAACAGGTCGACTCGCAGCTGCACCGCGGTCGCGACCTTGTTGACGTTCTGGCCGCCGGGGCCGGTCGCGGCGAGAAAGCTCTCGCTTAGCGCCTCTTCCGGGATGATCACGTCCTCAGGCCGCATCGGGCCAGTCTCCGAAATAGTCGGGCAACGGCGCGGTGGCGTCGATCGTCGGTTTGGGCTCACGCGGCACGACCAGCCGAGACGCGTGAAGGAGCATCGGTCCGCCCGGGATTCCGTAAACGCGGTCGCCGACAATACCCCTGCCGAACGCCTCGCGCGCGTGGACGCGAATCTGGTGGGTACGTCCCGTGAGGGGACGAAACTCGACCAGAGTGGACCCATCGCGGACAGACAGGCGCCGCCAATGCGTTATCGCTTCATGGCCTCCCCTTTTCGCGACCATTCGCCACCCGGCCTCCGCGCTCGATGTCTTGGCAAGCGACAATTCGATGACGCCCTGCTCTTCCGCGACAATGCTGCCGACCACCGCAAGATAATATTTCTCGACGGCCCTCGTCTCAAACGCCTTCTGGAACGTGGCTCGCGCCCTCGCCGTGCGGGCGAACAGCAGGCACCCGCTGGTGTCGGTGTCGAGCCGGTGCATCGCGGTCGGCGGACGGCGGAAGCCGCACCTCAACTCGTCGAGGCGGTCGGCGATGGAGTCACCCCCGCGACGCGGCGCGTCGACCGGCAAACCGGCCGGCTTGTCGAGCACGAGCGCCTCGGCGTCGATGAAAAGGATGCGGTCGGAAAGCATCGCGTGGGCGATGGACGAGAGTCCTACCAAGGGCAAATCGGAGCCCTTGTGACTTCATCTGTGAGCGAGTTTGTGACTCCTGTGCAACAAAGCAAGGAATCCAGCGCGTTACACAATATTAACCTTTTGTCTTCAGACCTCGAATGGTTAATGTCTGCTTCAAAGCCCTTAAGGGCGAGTAACAATTGCCTGTGGGATGGGCCGAGGAGGGGGGACCAGCAATGCGCGTGCTTCTGATCGAAGACGAGCCGACGACTGCCAAGAGCATCGAGCTGATGCTCGGCTCGGAAGGCTTCAACGTCTATACGACGGATCTGGGCGAAGAAGGCCTGGATCTGGCCAAGCTCTACGATTACGACATCATCCTGCTCGACCTGAACCTGCCCGACATGCACGGCTATGACGTGCTGAAGAAGGTTCGCACGGCGAAGGTTTCGACGCCGGTCCTGATCCTGTCGGGCATTGGCGAAATGGATTCCAAGGTCCGCGCGCTCGGCTTCGGTGCCGACGATTACGTGACCAAGCCGTTCCACCGCGACGAGCTGGTGGCGCGCATCCACGCGATCGTTCGCCGCTCGAAGGGCCATTCGCAATCGGTCATCCGCACCGGCAAGCTCGCCGTGAACCTCGACGCCAAGACGGTCGAGGTCGACGGCGCCCGAGTGCACCTGACCGGCAAGGAATATGCAATGCTGGAGCTGCTTTCGCTCCGCAAGGGCACGACGCTGACCAAGGAGATGTTCCTCAATCATCTCTATGGCGGCATGGACGAGCCCGAGCTCAAGATCATCGACGTGTTCATCTGCAAGCTGCGCAAGAAGCTCAGCCTTGCTTGCGGCGGCGCGAATTATATCGAGACCGTGTGGGGCCGCGGCTATGTGCTTCGAGATCCCGAAGAGGCGAGTGAGCCGATGCCGGAAGCTGCGGTCGCTTAAGGGTTTCAAAGCAAAAAAAGGGAAGGCGGGGCGTTTCGGCGCTCCGCCTTTTTTCTTGCCTTGGCCATGCACGGCTGCATGGTCGTTTGGCTTGTGAAAGGCAGGGGGGTTTCGCTGATCGATGGCCGAGCGCTTCGCTTTCGAGGAATTCGTGCTCGACCCGAACGACCGTCATCTGAGGCGCGGGACGGACGACGTCGAGCTCAACGGCCGTTATTTCGATGCGCTCGCGCTGCTGGTCCGCGAGCACGGCAAGCTCATCTCGAAGGACCGCTTCCTGGAGGAGGTGTGGCGCGGCGTTCCGGTCACCGATGAAGCGCTGACGCAATGCGTCAGGACGATCAGGCGGCAGCTGGGCGACAACGCGTCCCAGCCGCGGTTTATCGAGACGGTGCCCAAGCACGGCTATCGCTTCATTGCATCGGTGTCGCCGGCCGAGGATCTCGCCCTGCGACCTGCCGCCCCGCAAGCGAGGCCCCGAGGCACTGCGTGGATCATAGGCGTCGCGGGCACAATTGGCGGCGTCATTGCCGGCTTCATCGGCGGCCTGCTCTACGGCTTTCTCGGCGCCTCGCAGCCGCTGCAGCCGGGTATGGGCGCCGCGTCGGTTCTCCTCGTGCTGCTGAGCCTCACGATCCTTGTCGCTTTTCTTGGAGGCGTCGGTGTTTCCTTCGGCATCGTCCTCGCCGGCACACCGGAGCGCTTCGGGGGCCGCTCAGTGGCGGGAGCAGCACTCGGCGGCCTGATTGTCGGCGGATTCACCAAGCTGCTCGAGCTTGATGCGTTCAGCCTGCTGATCGGCCATTCGCCGGGCAACATCACGGGCGCGTTCGAAGGGTTGATGGTCGGCACGGGCGTCGGCGTCGGGGCGGTCTTGGCGGAGCGGCGTTCCTCGATCAGGCACGGAGCTATGGTCGCCGCTGGGTGCGGTGCCGTAGCGGGCGCGCTGCTGTCGTTGCTTGGCGGTCATCTGATGCTCGGCAGCCTCGACTTGCTTGCCCGGCAGCTTCCCGGGTCCCGCCTCAGTCTCGACAATATCAGTCAGCTGTTTGGTGAGACTTCATTCGGTCCGATCACCCGAACCGTCACGAGTGCTCTTGAATCGGCACTGTTCGCTGGCGGGGTCGTTGGCGCGATGCTGACCGCGCGCCGGGAATTGGCGGGCGGAAAAGGTTCAGGCGTCAATCAGTAAGCGGTTGCGGCTGCGGCGAGTCGGAATGACAAAGGCGCCCGCGTCTGCCTGCGCTTCCTCCATTTCATCCAAGCGGCGCCAGCCGTCACGGCCGAGCCGCTCCAAGGGCCGGAAGCTGGTCTTGTAGGCCATGCGGCTGGAGCCCTCGACCCAATAGCCGAGATAGACATAAGGCAGGCCAGCACGGGCTGCGCGTATGATGTGGTCGAGAATGATGAAGGTGCCGAGGCCCTTCCGCGCATCGGGCCCGACGTCGAAGAAGCTGTAGATCATCGACAGGCCGTCGCTTTGCTGATCGCTGAGGCATGCCCCCACGAGACGGCCTTCGCGGCCATTCACCGACGGCTCGCGATATTCGATCACGTAGGTGCGCACCGGCGTCTGCTCGACCATGTCGGCGAAGTCGCCCTCGTCCATCTCGGCCATTCCGCCGCCAGGGTGGCGCGCCGCGAGATAGCGGCGGAGCAGGCTGTACTGCTCGTCCGTCGTCCACGGCTTGCAGGCGCTAACCTCGAGGTCGGCATGGCGGCGCAGCAATTTGCGTTGGGTGCCGTTCGCCTCGAACTCGGCGGCGAGGACCCGGACAGAGACGCAGGCGGAGCAATCGATGCAGCTTGGCCGATAGGCGACGGACTGGCTGCGGCGGAAGCCGATGCGGCCCAGAGCTTCGTTCAATTCACTCGCGTGACGGCCGCTGAGTTCGGTGAATACTTTCCGCTCTACCTTGCCCGGGAGATACGGGCACGGGCTAGGGTTCGTTACGAAGAACTTCGGGAAGCGGAAGGGTGCGCTCAACCCGTGACCTCACTCTAAAAGTTACCGACCTCTTTATGCTGCTGGTAAACGCCGTTGAAAAGACTTTGGAAGCGCGAATTTCGACGAGCGGCGGGCAGTGTCCCGACACAAGACACACAAACGTCACCTAGCAGTCGCGCAAATCAGTCGAGAAACGCGCGCTCCACCTGGAAGCCAACCGCTTCGAGTTCGAGCAACGACATCGTCAATCGAGGCGGCGTCCCTCGCCTCACATTCGACTTCGATCATCGTGTCCTTGGCCGGCAGGCGCGTGAAAATGCGGCTGTGCCGGATGTCGATCACGTTGACGCCTGCTTCGTAAACTTTTGCAGTGATTGCTGCGAGCGCACCCGGCTGGTCGTGAGCGGCGACGCGGAGACGCGCAATCCGCCCCTGCCGCACCAGATCGCGGACCAGAACGTTGGCGAGCAGGTGCGTATCGATGTTGCCGCCGCAAAGGATCGTCGCGACCTTCTTTCCGGCAAAGCGATCCTTGTCGGCAATCATCGCCGCGAGGCCGGCAGCGCCGGCGCCTTCGACAACCGTCTTTTCAATGCCGGCAAGCATTGCGACCGCGCGCTCCAGCTCGCGCTCGGGCACGAGCACCACATCATTCGCCAGGTCGCTGAGGATCCGCGACGTGAGCTCGCCTGGCTGCTTGACCGCAATGCCTTCCGCAAGCGTGTCGCCCCCAAGCGGCATCTGACAGTGCTGGATGGCGCATTTCATCGAGGGATAGAGCTCAGCCTCGACACCGATGAGCTCGATGTCCGGCTTTATCGCGCGGGCGGCGATCGCGATGCCCGACATAAGGCCGCCGCCCCCAATCGGAATCACGATCGTGTCGAGATCCGGCGCGTCCTCGAGTATTTCAACGCCGAGAGTGCCCGCACCAGCGATGATCTGCGGATCATCGAAAGCGTGGACAAACACGTACCCATTCTCGAGCGCAAGCTCCCGCGCCCTGGCAAAAGCGTCGTCTACGATCTTGCCGAAGAGAACCACGGTTGCGCCGTGGCCCGCCGTTTGCGTGACCTTCACCGTCGGCGTCGACTCCGGCATCACGATCGTCGCTGGAATGCCGAGGCGCTTGGCATGATAGGCAACCGCCTGCGCATGGTTCCCCGCGGAAGCCGCAATCACGCCGCGTGCGCGCTCCTCGTCGGAAAGCTGCAGCAGTTTGTTGAGCGCGCCACGCTCCTTGTACGCAGCCGTGAACTGCAGGTTCTCGAACTTCAGCCAGACTTCGGCGCCGATGATTTCCGACAGCGTACGGCTGACGAGCATCGGCGTCCGGATGACCGCTCCTTTGATGCGCTCGGCGGCGGCGCGGATGTCGTCGATGGTCGGCGGCTGAAGCGTGGACGTCTGAAGCATTTCGCGCGCGGACTAGCGGTTCACAGGCAAGCGAACAATGCTAAGCGGCGGAAATGCGCAAGACATTCATGGCGCTCGCAGCAGCGCTTCTCGCTTCACCGGCTTGGTCGAACACGCTGATTGATCACATCAACGGCATTCAAGTCGGCCGGGGCGGCGAACTGCAGCACTTCGACCGGTTGCTGATCGGCGACGATGGCAAAGTTATCCGTACGCTGACGGGGCTCGATGGCGAGCGGCTGAATGTTCAAAAGCGCATCGACGGCGGTGGGCGAACGCTGCTTCCGGGGCTAATCGATGCCCACGGGCACGTGATGGATCTGGGCTTCGCCGCACTGCGGCTGGATCTCGCGGGCACGAGCTCTCTTGCGAACCTGCAACAGCGCTTGCGCGACTACGCGGCGGCGCACCCGGACGCGAAATGGATCATCGGGTTCGGCTGGAACCAGGAGTTGTGGCCGGAAAAGCGCTTCCCGACAGCCGCTGACCTCGACGCCGTCGTCGCCGACCGCCCAGTCGTGCTCGAGCGCGTTGATGGGCATGCTGTCGTCGCGAACAGCGTTGCGTTGAAAGCAGCCGGGGTGACCGCCGCGACGCAAGCGCCGGCCGGCGGAAGGATCGAGAATGGCCTCTTCGTCGACGCGGCGCGCAATCTCATCGATCCGTCCATTCCGAAGTCGACGCATGCGGAGATGGACCGCGCCCTCGCCAAGGCGCAGGAAATCCTATTGGGCTTTGGTGTCACCGGCGTGGGCTCGATGAGCACGTCGCTGGCCGACTGGGCGGCCTTCCGCCGGGCGGCCGACAGCGGGCGCCTGCAAGTGCGATTGATGACCTACATGACCGCCTCGGATGCGGCCCAGTCGGGCCAGCGGCCGACCGGCTGGCTTTACGCCGACAGACTGCGTCTCGTCGGCGTCAAGCTATTCGCGGACGGCGCGCTCGGATCGCGCGGTGCCTGGCTGAAGCAGCCTTATGTCGACAAGCCCGACACGCGCGGGCTGCAGTTCCACTCGGATGCGGAGATGATGAATCTCGCGAACCAGGCGGCCGCGGTGGGCTTCCAGATCGCAACCCACGCAATCGGGGACGCGGCGAATGCGCAGGTCATCACTGTCTACGAGACGCTGTCGAAGAAGTACGGCAAGGACCGGCGCTGGCGGATCGAGCATTTCCAGATCGTCGATCCGGCGGACATTCCGCGCCTCGCTCCGGCGGGAATCATTGCGTCGATGCAGCCGACTCATCAGACGAGCGACCGGCTAATGGCGGAGAAGCGGCTCGGGCCCGATCGGCTAAAAGGCGCCTATGCTTGGCAGACGGTCCTCAAGAGCGGGGCTCGTCTGGCGTTCGGGACGGATTTTCCGGTGGAGTTGCCGAATCCGTTCCCGGGGCTTTCAGCCGCAATCAGCCGGCAGGACGTCAATGGCCAGCCGCTGGGCGGATGGATTCCGGAGGAACGGCTGACGTTCGCGCAAGCGCTCGACGCCTACACGCGCGGCGCGGCTTATGCCGGCTTTGCGGAGGACAAAGTCGGCAGCCTTGAACCCGGCAAATGGGCCGATTTCATCCTGGTCGATCGCAATCCCACCGTCGGCGGTGGGCAGTCGCTTGCGCGGACACAGGTGCTCCAGACGTGGATCGCAGGAAAGAAGGTTTTCGATCGAGAAGCTAGCGCTTCACCGCCTGCGCGCGGGAAATGAGCATCGTCGGCGTGAGGATCTGCGGCAACTCCTCGGGCGGCTTGCCGGGCGCGTACCACAGGTAGAGCGGCACACCCGCCCGGGCGCGGCTTTCAAGGAAGCGCGTGATCGCCGGATCCCCGTCGGTCCAATCGCCTGCGAGCACCTTCACGCCGGCCTGCTTGAAGGCGTCGCGAACGTCGTCGCGGTCGATCGCCGCGGCCTCGTTGGCCTTGCAGGTCAGACACCAGTCGGCGGTAAAATAGACGAACGCTGGCTTGTTCTGCGCGAGGTACGTCGCGACGCGCGGCTCGCTCCAGGGTTCGGCGCCGGCGACAGAATGGACACGCGCCAGCGGTTGCATCGGAGCGAACAGAACGGCCCCAGCCACCGTTGCCGCCAATCCCGCTCCGAGGATCCAGGCGCCGCTCCTCCCACGGCGCTGAAGCCAACCAACACCTGCGAAGAAGAGCAGGAGCGCAGCGACGGCGATCGCGCCAACCGCGAGCGCGCCATTGCCTGCCTGCCGCTGGAGCAGCCAAAGGCCGGCGACGGCCGTCGCAGCCATCGGAATCGCCAGGAACAGCTTCAACCGGTCCATCCAGCGGCCGGGCTTCGGCAGCTTTCCCTGCAGTTTGGGAACGAACGCGATCATGAGAAATGGGAGCGCGAGGCCTAGTCCCAGCGCAGCAAACACCAGCACCGATCCCGCGGCCGGCAGGAGCAATGCAGTGCCTAATGCAGCGCCCATGAACGGGCCGGAGCAGGGCGTAGCGATGAACGCAGCGAGCGTCCCGGTTGCGAAGCCACCGGCGGGCCGGGCAGCGCTGCCGAGGACGGGCAATTCGAACAGGCCGAGCAAATTGGCCGTGATTGCCGTCGCGAGCAGCAGCAGCAGCATGATCGTGCGCGGGTCCTGCAGCTGGAAGGCCCAACCGGCGGCGCTTCCACCCGCACGGATGAGGAGCAGCGCGACGCCGAGCGCGCCCGTGCCGACGATTGCGCCCGCCGTGTAACCCAAGGCGTCCCGGCGCGCCTCTCTGGCGCCCTCTCCCGCTCGCGAAAGGTGCAAAGCCTTCAGCGCGAGGATCGGGAACACGCAGGGCATCAAGTTGAGGAGGATGCCGCCGGCGATTGCGCCGAGTACGGCCCACAGCAGCGCATTCGCGCCCAGGCTGCCGACAACCGATCCGCCTCGGGGCACATTGCCGGGTTCGGCCTGGAACCCGAAGCCCTGGCCGCCATCGAAGGCAACCAATCCGGAAAGCGTTTTCGGAGCATCGCCTTTGTGCTGCAGCTCTGCGACGAGGGTGTCGCCAACCCGGCGGAAGGTCTGCGGAGCCTCGTAATCGACGACATCGTCGGTCGCGGGGAAAAGGTAGGGCTTTCCGGCGCCGGCGCCCGCAGGAAGCGGAATCGAGACCCGCAGTTTGTCGCCAGCGAGCTCGAAATGCCCGGCAGTCGCAAGCGGTCGCGGCAAAGCCCGGCGCCACTCGTCGAATTGCATCCGGTTGGCCGTCCCGCTGCCGATCGGAAGGTCGAGCGAGAGTTGGCCCTGCTCGGGCACGCAGATCTTGTCGGTGCAGGCGAGCCAATGCGCGTCGGCTCGGATCGGCACGGTGCCATGCGCATTCGGCGGCGCCTTCAGCCGCACGAGCACGGCATAGTCGCGCTCGTAGACGTAGTTCATGAGATCCGCGACGGTGAGGCGCGTCGGCACCGGATATTGCAGTGGCCCGACCGAATAGCCTGCCGGCAGCTGCCACTTCACGGCCATCGGCAGGCCGGCATCGCCGGGATTCAGCCAATAGCCATGCCAGCCCGGAGCTGGACGCATGTGAATGGCGAGATCGACTTCGCCGCCAGCAGGTGCAGGGCCTTCCGCAACGAGTTGGGGCTCGATGCCCCTCGCCTGGACGAGCGAAGGGACGAGCAGCAGTGAAAGCAGGATCAGCAGCCGCCGAAGCATGCTTGCCGCGCTAGTGGGTGATGCCGGCCTAGTCGAGGTTCGGCCGCAGCCAGCGCTCGGCGCGATCGACCGTCACCGAGCGCCGCTGGGCATAATCCTCAAGCTGGTCGCGGCCGATTCGGGCGACACCGAAATACTGGCTGTCGCGATGGCCGAAGTAGAAGCCGGAGACCGCCGACGTCGGAAGCATCGCGAAATTCTCGGTCAGCGTGACCTCGCCCGGATGCCCACCGAGCATCTCGAACAGCACCGGCTTCAGGCTGTGGTCCGGGCAAGCGGGATAACCCGGTGCCGGGCGGATACCGTGATATTTCTCGCGGATCAGTTGCTGGTTCGACAAATGCTCGTCGGCATAGCCCCAGATGCGGTTGCGCACCTCGGCGTGAAGCACCTCGGCAAGGCTCTCAGCCAGGCGGTCGGCCAGCGCCTTCAGCAGGATGTCGTCGTAATCGTCGACGGTTTGCTTGAACCGCTCCAGGTGCGGCTCGAGCCCGTGGATGCCGACGGCAAAGCCGCCGATCCAATCCTCGCCTTCGGGATTGATGAAGTCGGCAAGGCACATGTTCGCGCGGCCCTCCCGCTTCTTCACCTGCTGACGAAGGAAAGGCAGGCGCGTCCAGTCATTGCCGGCGAGCACGAGGACGTCGTCGCCCTCGCGCTTGCAGCGCCAGAGGCCGACCGTCGCTTTCGGTGTGACCCAGCGTTCGGCGATGATCTGGTCGAGCATCTCCTGCGCGTCTTTGAACAGCTGCCGAGCACTTTCGCCGACGACTGGATCGTCGAGGATGCCGGGATAGGTGCCCGCCAGCTCCCACGCCCGGAAGAACGGCGTCCAGTCGATCGAAGCCTTTAGATCGCGGAGCGGCCACTCGCCGAAATGGTGCAGGCCCGGCCGAAGCGGCGGCGGGGCCTGTCCGGTCGGATCGAACGCGAAGCCATTGGCTCGCGCGTCCTCCAAAGTCGCAAGTTCGCTTTGGCCGCTACGCTCGCGCGACTTGCGGAGCTTGTCATAATCGTCGGCGGTGTTCGCAATCAACGGCTCGCGCTGTGTGTCGGAGACTAGAGAGGAAGCGACGCCCACGGCGCGGCTGGCGTCGAGGACGTGGATAACCGGGCCCTCGTAAGCCGGGTCGATCCGCAGCGCAGTGTGAGCCTTGCTGGTCGTCGCGCCGCCGATGAGGAGCGGCGTCTTCAAGCCGAGGCGCTGCATTTCGCCAGCGACGGTCACCATCTCGTCGAGTGACGGCGTAATCAGGCCCGAAAGGCCGATCATGTCCGCGTTATTGTCGTTCGCGACTTTGAGGATGTCCTGCCACGGCACCATGACGCCGAGGTCGATCACCTCGAAGCCGTTGCACTGCAGGACGACGCCGACGATGTTCTTGCCGATGTCATGAACGTCGCCCTTCACGGTCGCCATCACGACCTTGCCTTTGCCCTGCGTCGCTCCGGTCCTCTCCTTCTCCGCTTCGATGAACGGGATGAGGTGGGCGACGGCCCGCTTCATCACGCGAGCCGACTTCACGACCTGCGGAAGGAACATCTTGCCCGACCCGAACAGGTCGCCGACGACATTCATGCCGTCCATTAGCGGGCCTTCGATGACTTCAATCGGCCTTGCGAAAGATTGGCGAGCTTCCTCGGTATCGTCGACGATGTGCGCGTCGATGCCCTTCACCAGCGCGTAGGACAGGCGTTCGCCGACGGGGAGCGAACGCCATTCGGCAAGCTTCTTTTCCTCCGCCTCGTCCGTGCCCTTGTAGCGCTCGGCAAGAGTGATCAACCGTTCCGTCGCATCCTCGCAGCGATCGAGGACGACATCCTCGCAGGCATCGCGCAGCTCGGGGTCGATCTGGTCGTAGACATCGAGCTGGCCGGCATTGACGATGCCCATGTCCATCCCCGCGGGGATCGCGTGATAGAGGAACACGCTGTGCATCGCCCGTCGAACCGGCTCGTTGCCGCGGAAGCTGAAGCTGAGGTTCGACAGGCCGCCGGAAATGTGCACGCCCGGGCAGCGGCGGCGGATCTCGGCCGCAGCCTCGATGAAATCGAGCGCGTAGCGGCGGTGCTCGTCGATTCCGGTGGCGACCGCGAAGATGTTCGGATCGAATATGATATCCTGCGGGTCGGTGCCGTCCGCGACGAGCAGCTTATAGGCGCGCTCGCAGATTTCGATCTTGCGTTCAGCCGTGTCCGCTTGCCCGAGCTGGTCGAAAGCCATGACGACGATGGCGGCGCCATAAGCGCGGCACTTGCGCGCGAATTCGAGAAAAGGCCCTTCGCCTTCCTTCATCGAGATCGAATTGACGATCGGCTTGCCCGGCACGCACTTGAGCCCCGCCTCGATCACGCTCCATTTGGAGCTGTCGATCATCACCGGAATGCGCGCGATGTCGGGCTCGGCGGCGATGCGCTTGAGGAAGGTCGTCATCGCCTGCTCGCTGTCGAGCAGTGCCTCGTCCATGTTCACGTCGAGGATTTGCGCGCCGTTTTCGACCTGATCGCGCGCGACCTCGACGGCGGCATCGTAATCGCCGGCCAGGACCAGTTTCTTGAAACGTGCCGAGCCGGTGACGTTGCAGCGCTCGCCAATATTGACGAAACGCGCGCCAGCCGCGGCCCTATTCACTGGTGACATCTCCATGGGTTAGGCGGCAATCGTCATCGGTTCGAGGCCGGCGAGCAAAGTTCCGGGGCGGGCGGGCGGGACGGCGCGCGGCGTGCAATCGCGCGCCGCCCCGGCAATTGCGGCGATATGCCGCGGAGTGGTTCCGCAGCAGCCGCCGACGATGTTGACCAGACCGCTCTCAACCCACTCGCGGACCTGGCGCGCGGTTTCGGCGGCGGCCTCGTCATATTCGCCGAGTTCGTTGGGCAGCCCGGCATTGGGATAGGCCATGACCAAGGTGTCGGCGACAGCGGACAACGCTGCCAAATGCGGACGCAGCTGCGCCGCTCCGAACGAGCAATTGAGACCAATGGTCAGCGGCCGCGCGTGCCTGACGGACGCCCAGAACGCCTCGACGGTGTGGCCGCTGAGGTTGCGGCCGCTAAGATCGGTGAGCGTCATGGAGACCATCAACGGAAGCTCGCGGCCGAGCGCCTGCTCCGCTTCGAGGGCGGCCATGATAGCCGACTTTGCATTGAGGGTGTCGAAGACTGTCTCAATCAGGATGAAATCGACGCCGCCCTCGACCAGCGCGTCGATCTGCTCGCGATAGACGGCCTTCACCTGGTCGAAGTCGACTTCGCGGAAGGCAGGATCGTTGACGTTCGGCGAGAGAGACAGAGTCTTGTTGGTTGGACCGAGCGCGCCGGCGACCCAGCGCGGCTTACCGTCTTTCGCCGTATAACGGTCGGCGACTTCCCGGATGATTTGGGCGGCCGCGACATTGATCTTCGCGACCAGGGCCTCTGCCCCGTAGTCCGCCTGGCTGATTGAATTAGCATTGAAGCTGTTGGTCGCGAGAATCTCGGCCCCCGCGTCCGCAAAGCTCTCGCAAATCGAGCGCACGACGTCCGGCCGCGTGAGGTTCAGCAGGTCGTTGTTGCCGCGTTGATCCTTCAGAAGGTCGAGACCCCCGCAATATTCGGCGCTCTTAAGCTTACGGTCCTGAATCGACGTGCCGTACGCGCCGTCCTTGACCAGAATGCGCTTGGCCGCTTCGGCCTGAAGGGACTGAGACGCAGTCATGCTTTCGCTCGAACTCCGAGAAGATGGCAGATCGCGTAGCTGAGCTCGGCGCGATTCAAGGTGTAGAAATGGAAGTGCCGGACGCCGCCGGCGTAGAGCTGGCCGCAGAGTTCCGCGGCGACCGTCGCGGCGATCAGCTGCCGCGCGGATGGAAGATCGTCGAGGCCTTCGAACATGTCGTCGAGCCATTGGGGAATCGAAGCACCGCAAGTCTGCGCGAACCGCCGAGTGGTTGCGACGTTCGAAACGGGCAGAATCCCGGGCACGATTTCCGCATCGATGCCTGCGGCGGCGGCTTCATCGCGAAAGCGGAAGAAGCATTCCGATGAGAAGAAGAACTGCGTGATCGCACGGTCGGCGCCGGCATCCACCTTGCGCTTGAGGTTCTCGATGTCGAACACGCGCGACGAGGAGTCCGGGTGGATCTCGGGATAGGCGGCCACGGAAATATCGAACGGAGCGACAAGCTTGAGGCCCGCGACCAGCTCGGCCGCGTCGCGATAGCCTTCCGGGTGCGGCTGGTACATTGTTCCCTGCTCCGGCGCGTCGCCGCGCAGCGCGACGATGTTGCGAACGCCGAGCTCCCAATAATCGCGAGCGACCGCGTCGATTTCGTCACGCGTCGCTGCCACGCAGGTCAGGTGCGCCGCTGGAGTGAGCTCCGTCTCGTTGAGGATGCGTTCGACCGTCTGATGGGTGCGCTCGCGGGTCGAACCGCCGGCACCGTAGGTCACAGAGACGAAACGTGGATGGAGCGGCGCGAGAGTTTGGATCGATCCCCACAGCGTTTCCGCCATCTTCTCCGTCTTCGGCGGGAAGAATTCGAAACTGAGCTGGATGTCGCCGCGAGCCTCCGCGAACAGAGGCTGGTGGTGGTAGAGGCGCTCGAATGCGTTCATGCCGCTCTCCGCTGGCGCAAGGGCTTCTTGGAGCCACGCCACAAAGTGACGGTCAGCTCTCCGCCTCTCAGGTGCTCGACATGATCGGCCTCGAGCCCCGCCGAAGCGAACCATCCCTTCATCACCTCGTCCTCGAAGCCGAGGCGGATGTGCGCGTCGGTTGCACGCAGTTCCTCCCGCTCGTGGGCGGCAAAGTCGACGACGAGCAGGGTGCCGCCCGGCGCGAGCACTCGCGCGGCCTCGGAGATCGCAGTGGCGGGAGAGTGCGCGTAATGCAGCACCTGGTGGATGATGACGCTATCCGCGCTGCCACCGTCGAGCGGAAGAGCATACATGTCGCCCTGCCGCAGACTTGACGGGATTCCCGCAGTCTCAAGCTTCACGCGCGCAAGACGGAGCATCTCTGACGAGCGGTCGATGCCGATCGCGTGCGTCGAACGCGGTCCGAACAGCTCGATCATCCGGCCTGTTCCCGTACCGATGTCGACCAGGCGGCCGAGATGGCGGTTGCCGAGCGCCCGGTCGATGGCCCGCTCGACCTCGCTTTCTGCGACATGCAGCGAGCGGATTTGGTCCCAAACCGCCGCATGACCGGTGAAATAACGATTCGCTGCCTCGGCGCGCTCGCCGCGGACCGACTCGGTTCGTGCGGCGTCGGATGCGAATAAAGAGCGAGTTGCCTGATCGGCCCAGTGGTCGATGAGCGCGAACAGGGGTTCGAGCCGCTCGGAATCGGCAAGCGTCAGGAAGACCCAGCTGCCCTCCTTGCGCCGCTCGAGGACTGCGGCATCGGCAAGTATCTTGAGGTGGCGCGAGACGCGCGGCTGGCTTTGGCCGAGGATATGGGCAAGCTCGCCGACAGAAAGCTCCATAATCCGCAACAGCGCCACGATCCGAAGCCGCGTCGGGTCGGCGAGGGCCTGGAATTGGTCTGCGAGCGGAAGCACTGGGATCATCTAAGATAAGGATATAAAGATATCTTTATATCGTCAATTCAGCGAATGAAAATAATCCCTTGTCCGTAGGTAGGGATTGCCGCTATTGCCGCGCGTCTGGTCTGGCTGACTCGCTCAATCGGGCCGAGGCTGGCGCCTGTGTCCCCTTGGCCCAGGCGCTTTTGAAGGGAGTGGAAAGCTCATGAAGAAGGTTGCTCTGACCGTTGCGGTCCTCGCACTCGGCCTCGCCGCGTGCAACAAGAACAACGCCGACAACAACGCCGCCAACGAGACGGCCGTCGAGAACAATGCGGCGTATGACACCAACACGGCGACCGAGAACGCCACGGTTGCTGCGGACAACGCGCTGAACGCCGCGAGCAATTCGGTCGAGAACGCTGGCAATGCTGTCAGCAACGCTCAGGACGCGGTTTCCAACGCCGCGAGCAACGCGACCCACTAAGTCGCTGCTCCTTAGAGCCATTCGAAAGGGCCGCTCTTCGGGGCGGCCCTTTTTTTGTGCTCAATGAAAGTGGTAGTTTCGGCCGAGTGAGATTCCTGATCGCTTTTGTTCTGCTCCTTCTCGGGGCCTGCCGGAAGGAGGAGCCTGCTGCCCCGACCGCAGAACAGTCGGCTCAGCTGAACGAGGCGGAACACATGCTGAACGATGTCGCCACCAATGAAGAAGGGCCGGTGGATCGCTCCACCGGCCCTTCCAATCAGTCAGAGTGAGTAGCGGGACCTAGAAGTCCATTCCGCCCATGCCGCCCATGCCGCCGGCGCCCATCGGCATCGCCGGTTTGTCATCCGGCGCATCGCTGACAGCCGCTTCGGTGGTGATCAGTAGCCCGGCAACCGATGCCGCGTTCTGAAGGGCGGTGCGAACGACCTTGGTCGGGTCGATCACGCCGGCTTCAACGAGGTTCTCATACTTCTCGGTCTGGGCATTGAAGCCCTGGGTCGGGTCGTTGCCCTCGAGCAGCTTGCCCGAAACCACCGCTCCATCATGTCCGGCGTTGCTGGCGATCTGGCGAACCAGAGTGGTCAGCGACTTGCGGACGATGTCGATGCCGCGAGTCTGGTCATCGTTGGCCCCGTTCAAGCCCTCAAGCGCCTTGGTGGCGTAGAGGAGCGCGGTACCGCCGCCGGGAACGATGCCTTCCTCGACCGCGGCGCGGGTTGCATGGAGCGCGTCGTCAACCCGATCCTTGCGCTCCTTGACTTCGACCTCGGACGCGCCGCCAACCTTAATCACGGCAACACCGCCCGCGAGCTTGGCGAGACGCTCCTGGAGCTTCTCGCGATCATAGTCGCTGGTGGTATTCTCGATCTGCTGGCGGATCGCTTCGGTGCGAGCCTTGATCGCGTCGGCTTCGCCGGCGCCATCGACGATCGTCGTGTTGTCCTTGTCGATCGTGATGCGCTTGGCGCTACCCAACATTGCGGTCGTGACGTTCTCGAGCTTGATGCCGAGATCCTCGGAGATCATCTCGCCCTTGGTCAGGACCGCAATGTCCTCGAGCATCGCCTTGCGGCGATCACCGAAGCCAGGCGCCTTGACCGCCGCGACCTTGAGGCCGCCGCGCAGCTTGTTGACCACGAGGGTCGCTAGCGCTTCGCCTTCAATGTCCTCGGCGATGATCAGCAGCGGACGGCCCGACTGAACAACCGCTTCGAGGATCGGCAGCATTGCCTGCAGGTTCGACAGCTTCTTTTCGTGGATGAGGATGTACGGATCCTGAAGCTCGACGGTCATCTTCTCGGGGTTGGTGATAAAGTACGGGCTCAGGTATCCGCGGTCGAACTGCATGCCCTCGACCACGTCAAGCTCAAACTCGAGACCCTTGGCTTCCTCGACGGTGATGACGCCTTCCTTGCCGACCTTTTCCATCGCTTCGGCGATCTTTTCGCCAACGACGGTGTCGCCATTCGACGAGATGATGCCGACCTGGGCGATTTCGTTCGAGCCGGAAACAGGCTTCGAGCGCGCCTTTAGGTCTTCGACCACCTTGGTCACGGCGAGATCGATGCCGCGCTTGAGGTCCATCGGGTTCATGCCGGCCGAGACCGACTTCATGCCCTCGCGGACGATCGCTTGGGCGAGAACGGTCGCGGTGGTGGTGCCGTCGCCCGCATTGTCGTTGGTCTTCGAGGCCACTTCGCGCAGCATCTGCGCACCCATGTTCTCGAACTTGTCCTTGAGCTCGATCTCCTTGGCGACAGTGACGCCGTCCTTGGTGATGCGCGGAGCGCCGAAGCTCTTGTCGATGACAACGTTGCGGCCCTTCGGCCCCAGCGTTACCTTGACCGCGTCGGCGAGGATGTCGACGCCCTTGAGGATGCGCTCGCGCGCATCGCGGCTGAATTTCACGTCCTTGGCTGCCATTTGGCTACCCTTTCGTTTTCAGATGTGACTTGGTGTTTGGAAGCGAAGGCTCAGCCGACGATCCCGAGGATGTCGCTTTCCTTCATGATGATCAGGTCTTCGCCATCGACGACGACCTCCGTGCCCGACCATTTGCCGAACAGGATCTTGTCGCCAGCCTTGACGTCGAGCGGCGTGACCTTGCCCTCGTCGGAGCGAGCGCCGGAGCCGACGGCGATAACTTCGCCTTCCTGCGGCTTTTCCTTGGCGGTGTCGGGAATGATGATCCCGCCCTTGGTCTTCTCTTCGGCGTCGACGCGGCGAACGAGGACGCGGTCATGAAGCGGCCTGAAACCCATGGGTCGTAACCCTTCTCTCTCTAGTTGAACTTTGCACGTTGGCACTCATCACAGGAGAGTGCCAGCGATGCAGCGCATATGGTTGCGCCGCGTCCGTCCGTCAACGGGTGCGTGCGACGCTTTATGTTTCAGTCGTGCGCGAGGTGGGACAGGCCGAGACGGTCGCGAAGCACCCAGCGAGCGAGCATCAGCACGGCGACGGCAGCTAGACCGCTCGCAAGACCGATCCAAATCCCGAGGCCCTTCCAGTCCGCTCCGAAGGCGAGCCACGCGCCGATCCCGAGGCCGACGCCCCAGTAACCGAAAAGCGCGAACATCAGCGGCCAACGCGTATCGTGGAGCCCGCGCAGCATGCCCGCGCCGATCACCTGGGCCCCGTCGACCAACTGGAAGGCGGCCGCGACCTTCAGGAAACTTACGGCCAGCGCGATCACGGCCGCGTTCGGCGGTACGTCGGCGAGGAACAAGGTGACGAGCGGCCGCGGGATGCTCCACATGACGAGCGCCATCGCGCCCATGAAGCCAACGCCGACGATCCACGACGTCCATCCGGCTCGCGCGATGCCGGGCTCATCTCGGCGGCCGAGGGCCAGGCCGACCCGTACCGTCGCAGCCTGGCCTAAACCAAGCGGCACCATGAAGGTCAGGGCGGCAATCTGGAGGGCAATGGCGTGAGCAGCGACTGCTGGCGCACCGATCCAGCCCATGAAATAAGCCGCCAGCGCGAACACGCCCATCTCAAGCGCCATCGTGACCCCGATGGGCCAGCCTAGCCGCACCAGCGCCAGCGTCCGCTCCCGGTCGAAGCGCCAGAAGCGGCCGAACAGATGGAAACGCCGGAACTGGCGGTCCGTCAGGACGACGACGGTGAGCGCGGCGCACATCGCGATCCAGGTCAGAGTGCTTCCCAGTCCTCCGCCGACAAGTCCCAGTGCGGGCAAGCCGAAGTGACCGAAGATCAAAGACCAGCTCAAGAGCGCGTTGACCGCAATTCCGCCGAGACTGAGCCAGAGCACCATTCGTGGCCGCTCGAGGGCGGAAACGAAATTGCGCAAAAGCTGGAAAAGCAGCCACGGCGCCGTGCACCACATGTACGCCCGAAGAAACGTCTGACCCTGGCGCGCCAGCTCGTCGGACTCGCCAAAGAGACGCATCAGATCGCCGACGTGCCACAGTACCAGCCAGTACGGCGGCAGCATGACCGCGATCAGCCATAGGCCGGCGCGGAAGGTCCGCCGCACCTCACGCGCGGCATTGGAACGTTTTCCAAGAGCGGTGGCCATCATCGGCGATGAAGCGATCACCAGGCCGAGCATCAGCAGATTGAACGTGAAGGTCAGGTTCAGTGCCAGCGTCGCGGCAGCGAGCTGGCTCGCGCCGAGCCGTCCCATCAGCAGCACGTCGGTCGCCTGAATCGCCTGCTGCGTAAGATTCGCAAGGATCAGCGGCCACGCGAGCGCAAGCGTCGCACGCAGCTCGCCACGCCAGGGCTTGTCGGCCATCGACCGCGGTATCGTTGCGCCTGCGTCCACTCTTGGTTCGCCTAGAGGGAACGGCTCTCGTCGAAAAGGTTTGGCCGGACGTTCACTCGTCCGCTAGTCCGGCACTGGTAACAGTAATTGTCGAGGCCAGGATGAAATTCGTTCGCGCGGTGTGGAAGCTTCTCGTCGGCATCAAGGACGCACTCGTCCTCATCCTCATGCTGTTCTTCTTCGGCATGATTTACGCCGGCCTGTCCGCGAAGCCTGTGCCAGTAAGGGCAGGCGTTCTCGACGTCGACCTGAATGGCGGCGTGGTCGAACAGCCATCGCGCGCCCAATGGTCGGACGTCGCCGCGGGATCGCGGATGCAGGAATATCGCCTGCGTGATCTCATTGCGACAATGCAGCAGGCGAAGGAGGACAGCCGCGTCAAGGCGGTCGCGCTCGATCTCGATAGCTTCACCGGCGGCGGGCAGACGGCCATGGGCGATCTTGCCAATGCGATCCGAGAGGTGCGTTCCGCCGGGAAGCCGGTCATCGCGTACGCCACCGGCTATACCAACGACAGCTATCAGCTGGCCGCGGCAGCGTCGGAAGTCTGGCTGAACCCCTTGGGTGGTGTCGTCGTAACCGGGCCGGGCGGCTCGAACCTTTATTACAAGGGCCTGCTCGACAAGCTCGGAGTGACCGCAAACGTCTATCGCGTCGGCACCTACAAATCGGCGGTCGAGCCATTCATCCGCAACGACATGTCTCCCGAGGCCAAGCAGAACTACATGGCGCTCGACCAGGCAGAGCTCGAATCCTGGCGCCAGAGCATCCACCAGGCGAGGCCCAAGGCGAACGTTGACCTGTTCTTGCAGAACATGAACGGAGCTATTGCCATGGCGGGCGGCGACATGGCCAAAGCAGCCGTCAACGCCGGTCTCGTCGACCGCATCGGCGACCGCGGCCAATTCGAAGCTCGACTGGCCCAGCTCGGGGGAACGAACAGCAGCGAACCCGCCGGTTACAGCCGCATCAAGCTAAGCTCATACATCGCCGACAAGGTCGATCGCTCGCCCAAGGGACCGATCGGCGTCGTCACCATCGCCGGCATGATCGTCGACGGCAAGGGCAGCGCTGGAAATGCGGGTGGCGATACGATCGCGAAGGAAATCCGCGAGGGAATCAACAGGGGCGTGAAGGCGCTGGTGGTTCGCGTCGACAGTCCCGGCGGATCGGTACTGGCTTCCGAACGCATCCGGCAGGCGCTGCTCGCCGCGAAGGCGAGGAAGATTCCCATCGTCGTGTCGATGGGCAGTGTGGCGGCGTCGGGGGGCTACTGGGTCTCGACGCCGGCCAACTTCATCTATGCCGAACCCTCGACCATCACCGGCTCGATCGGCGTGTTCGGAGTGATCCCGAGCTTCCAGGGAACGTTGCAGAAGCTCGGCGTTGGAGCCGACGGCGTAAAGACCACGCCGCTGGCGGGCGAGCCGGACTTGCTGAAGGGGCCGTCGCCTGAGGTGAACCAGCTTATCCAGAGCGGGGTCGAGTCGATGTACCAGCGCTTCCTTACAATCGTCGCGGAATCGCGCCACAGGACGCCGCAGCAGGTCGACCAGATCGCCCAAGGCCGCGTCTGGGACGGTGGAACCGCGCACCAAATCGGTCTTGTCGACAGCTTCGGCGGAATGCCGGACGCCATCGCAAAGGCCGCGCAGCTTGCTGGTCTCGGTAACGAGCGCGGCGTGCGCTACCTCGAGCCGCCGCGATCCTTCCGCGACCAGCTGCTGGAAGCGCTTGCGACGCAAGGCGAAAACGACGAAGCGACTCAGCCTGACGCGTTCGCCGCGATCGCCCGCCAGCCCCAGCTGCAGCTCGCCCAGGCATTGTACGACGTTCGCTCGATCCTCTCCGGCCCGAGCATCCAGGCGCGCTGCCTGGAGTGCCCGGCCGTCGCACCGCCGCCGCCGCTGCGCGAACGGGACGTCAGTCTACTGGCGATGCTCAAGGGGTGGTTGTTCTAAGGCGCGACGCCGCACACGTTTAGATATGGATCGGCTTCCCAGTCACCGCCATCGCCGCTTCCTTCAACGCCTCGCTGTGCGTCGGGTGGGCGTGGCAGGTGTATGCGATGTCCTCGCTCGTTGCGCCAAATTCCATGGCCTGCACGGCCTGGGCGATCATGGTGCCGGCCACTGACGCGATCATCCACACGCCGAGCACGCGGTCGGTTTTGGCGTCGGCGATGACCTTTACGAAGCCGTCAGGCTCCTTGTTGGTCTTGGCGCGGCTGTTGGCGAGCATCGGGAACTTGCCGACCTTCACCTCGCCGTGCTCCTTCGCCTGCTCTTCGGTGAGGCCGACGCCGGCGATTTCAGGCATGGTGTAGACGACCGACGGGATCACGTCGTGGTTCACGATGCCGGTGAGACCAGCGATGTTCTCCGCGACGGCGATGCCTTCATCCTCGGCCTTGTGGGCGAGCATGGGCCCGGGGATCACGTCGCCGATCGCCCAGATGCCCTTCACGCTTGTACGGAAGTCATGATCGGTCTCGATCTGGCCGCGCTGGTTGGCCTCGAGGCCGGCCTTGTCGAGGCCCAGCCCTTCGGTGTTCGGCCTCCGCCCAATCGAGACGAGAACCACGTCGGTCTCGATCGTCTCGGAAGCGCCGCCCGCAGCGGGCTCGATCGTCAGCGTGACGGTGTCGCCCTTGCGCTCCGCCTTCGTGACCTTAGTCGAAAGCCTGAACTCGAAGCCCTGCTTCTTGAAGATCCTGTTCGCCTCCTTGCGGACATCGCCGTCGAAGCCAGGCAGGATCTGGTCGAGGAATTCGACGACGGTGACTTGCGCTCCCAGTCGCCGCCACACAGAACCGAGCTCGAGGCCGATGACGCCTCCGCCGATCACCACCATGCGCTTCGGCACCTCCGCCAGCTCCAGCGCGCCGGTGGAATCGACGATCCGATCCTGGTCGATGGTGATGCCGGGGAGCGGCGTCACCGACGAGCCGGTTGCGATCACGACGTTCTTCGCCCGCACCGTGCGGTCGCCGATTTTGACCGTGTCCGCACTCTCAAAAGTGGCGAGGCCTTTCAGCCATTCGACCTTGTTCTTCTTGAACAGGAACTCGATGCCCTGGGTGAGGCCGTTCACCGCGTCCTTGCGCGAGCCGTGCATCGCGTCGAGGTCGACTTCGACGCCGGTGGTCTTCACGCCCCATTTGGCGAGCGTGCCGTGCGCTGCTTCCTCGAACAGCTCGGACGCGTGGAGCAACGCCTTGGAGGGAATGCACCCGACGTTCAGGCAGGTGCCGCCCAGCGTCTCGCGGCTCTCCGCACACGCGGTCTTAAGACCCAGCTGCGCAGCGCGGATCGCGGCCACGTAACCCCCGGGGCCGGCGCCGATCACCAGGACGTCGAAATCGTAATTCTCTGTCATTCAATCCTCAATTGCACTCCTGCGGAGGCAGGAGCCCAGTCTGGATCCCTGCCTGCGCAGGGATACTAAAGGTCAATCAAAAGCCGCGTAGGATCCTCGATCGCTTCCTTGACGCGCACCAGGAAAGTCACCGCCTCACGGCCGTCGATCAGCCGGTGGTCGTAGGAGAGCGCGAGATACATCATCGGCCGGGCGACGATCTGCCCGTCCTTGACCACCGGCCGCTCCTCTATCCGGTGCATGCCGAGCACCGCCGACTGCGGTGGGTTGATGATCGGTGTCGACAGCAGCGATCCGAACACGCCGCCGTTGGAGATTGTGAAGGTGCCGCCTTGCATGTCCTCGATGCCGAGCGTGCCTTCCTTGGCCTTTTTGCCGTACTCTGCGATGGTCTTCTCGATCTCGGCGAAGCTCATCGCCTGGGCGTTTCGGACGACAGGGACGACGAGCCCCTTGGGCGCGGAAACCGCGATCGAGACGTCGAAATAGTCGTGATAGACGATCTCATCGCCTTCGATGCTTCCGTTGACCGCCGGCACGTCCTTCGTAGCGAGCGCGCAGGCCTTCACGAAGAAGCCCATGAAGCCGAGGCGGATGCCGTGCTTCTTCTCGAAGAGGTCCTTGTAGCGGGCGCGCGCCTCGATCACGGCGGTCATGTCGACGTCGTTGAACGTCGTAAGCATGGCGGCGGTGTTCTGCGCTTCCTTGAGGCGGCGAGCGACGGTCTGCCGCAGACGCGTCATCTTGACCCGCTCTTCACGCCGCTCACCCGCGATTGCCGGAGCTTTCGTGCGCGGAGCAGGCGCTGCCGGCGGCGGCGGGACGGACGGCGCCTTCGCAGCGGGCTGACCTTGAGCCGCAGCGATCACGTCGTCCTTCGTGAGGCGCCCGTCCTTGCCCGTGCCGCGGATCTTGCTCGGATCGACATGATATTCGAGCACCGCGCGGCGCACTGCGGGTGAAAGCGTGGTGATGTGGTCGTCAGCCGACGAGGTCTCTGCCGTAGCCAGCTCCGGCTCAGGCGCGTGATCGCTGCCGCGGAGCTGCGGATTTTCGCCCGCACCGGCAGGGTTGGTGATCGGAGCAGCGCCCGCCTCGGACGACGGCGCGGAAGCGGTCGCGCTTTCGTCGATTCGCGCGATCGGCGCTCCGACCGCGACTGTGTCGCCTTCGTGGACCAGTTGCTCAGTCAGGACGCCCGCAATCGGTGAGGGCACCTCGACGCTGACCTTGTCGGTTTCGAGGCTCGCAATCGGCTCGTCCGCCGCGACGGCTTCGCCCGGCTTCTTGAGCCATTGGGCGAGCGTGCCTTCGGTGATCGATTCCCCGAGCGCGGGGACTTGGACGTCCGTTGCCATGATAATCCTTTATTCCGCCGCGACGGCGCTCGCCGGGCTGCTATGGCCGAGCGCTTCCGCAATCAAGGCCGCCTGCTGCGCCGCATGGCGCTTGGCGAGCCCCGTGGCCGGAGAAGCCGCCGCATCGCGTCCCGCATATTGAGCACGCATTCCGGCGTGACCTGAGTTGGCGAGGCATTGCTCGAGCAGGTCCTCGACGAAGAACCAGGCGCCGTTGTTCTTCGGTTCTTCCTGCGCCCAGATCAGGTCGGCAAGGTTCGGCAGGGCCTTGAGCCGCTTGACCAGTGGTTCCGAAGGGAACGGATAGAGCTGCTCGATACGCAGTACCTCGACGCCAAGATCGCCGGCAGCATCGCGCGCTTCCATCAGCTCGTAAGCAAGCTTGCCGGAGCACAGCACGAGCCGCCCCGTCTCACCTTCGGCGGGCGGATTGAGATCGGACAGGATGCGCCGGAAGTGACTGTCCCCCGTGAAATCTGCGGTGCTCGAGACCGCCAGCTTGTGCCGGAGCAGTGACTTGGGCGTCATCATGATCAGCGGCTTGCGGAAATCGCGCCGCAACTGCCGCCGCAGGATGTGGAAATAATTGGCGGGTGTCGTGCAGTTAGCGACCTGCATATTGTCCTCTGCGCAAAGCTGCAGGTAGCGCTCGAGCCGTGCGGAGCTGTGCTCCGGCCCCTGCCCTTCGAAGCCGTGCGGCAAAAGCATGACGAGGCCGCTCGCGCGAAGCCATTTGGCTTCGCCGGCCGCGACGAACTGGTCGATGATCGACTGCGCGCCGTTGGCGAAGTCGCCGAACTGCGCTTCCCACAGGACCAGCGTCTTCGGGTCGGCTAGCGAATAGCCATATTCGAAGCCGAGCACGCCGAATTCAGAGAGCGGGCTGTCGCGCACTTCGAAGCGGCCGCCCGGCACGGTCGTCAGCGGAATATATTTGTCGCCGGTCTGCTGGTCGACCCACACGGCATGGCGCTGGCTGAAGGTGCCGCGGCCGCTGTCCTGCCCCGACAGCCGCACGCTTTGCCCGTCAGCTATCAGGCTGCCGAAGGCCAGTGCCTCCGCGGTGGACCAGTCGAAGCCCTGGCCGCTCGCGAACATTTCCTTCTTTGCGTCGAGGATGCGCTGCAGCGTCTTGTGGATGTTGAAGTTGGGCGGAACGGTGGTCAGCACCTCGCCAAGGCGTTGCATCTCCTCATCCGGAATTGCCGTCTGGATATTGCGGCGGCCAAGCACCGGTTCGTCCGGACGGCCGAGGCCCGCCCAGCGACCCTCGAACCAGTCCGCCTTGTTCGGCATGTACGAGACCGCCGACTGGAACTCCTCCTCCAGGTGATCGAGATATTCCTGGGTCGTGCGCTCGATCCACGGCTGATCGACGACGCCTTCGGCGATCAGCCTCTTGCCGTAGATCTCGCTGATCGGCGGGTGCGTCTTGATCGCCGCATACATCTGCGGCTGCGTGAAGCTCGGCTCGTCCCCCTCGTTGTGTCCAAAGCGGCGGTAGCACCACATGTCGATGACGATGTCTCGGTTGAATCGCTGGCGAAACTCGATCGCGAGCTTGCAGCAGAAGGTGACCGCTTCGGGGTCGTCGCCGTTGACGTGCAAAATTGGCGCCTGGATGCCCTTGGCGACGTCCGACGGATAAGGCGACGAGCGGCCGAACTGCGGGCTCGTCGTGAAGCCCACCTGGTTGTTGATGATGAAATGGATTGTGCCGCCGGTGCCGTACCCCGGCAGACCTGAGAAGCTCAGGCATTCCCAAACGACGCCTTGCCCCGCGAATGCAGCATCACCGTGGAGCAGCATCGGAAGGACGGTGTCGCCCTCCGGGTCGCCCTTGACCGTTTGGCTGGCGCGCGCCTTGCCGAGCACAACCGGATCGACCGCCTCGAGGTGCGACGGGTTCGGCAGGAGCGACAAATGCACCTTCTTGCCTTCGAACTCGCGGTCCGACGAGGTGCCGAGATGGTATTTGACGTCACCGGATCCGCCCACGTCCGCGGGGTTGGTCGCGCCGCCGGCAAATTCGTGGAAGATCGCCTTGGCGGGCTTGCCCATCACATTCGTCAGGATGTTCAGGCGGCCGCGGTGGGACATTCCGACGTCGATTTCCTCGACGCCGTATTGGCCGCCGTACTTGATCACCGCCTCCAGCGCGGGAACCGCGCCTTCGCCGCCGTCGAGCCCGAAGCGCTTGGTGCCCACATATTTGCGGGCAAGGAATTTCTCCCATTGCTCGGCATGGATCACCTTGGTGAGGATCGACTGCTTGCCCTCGGGCGTGAACTGGACGGTTTCTTCCTCGCCCTCGATACGGCCCTGGATAAAACGGCGTTCCTCGACCTCGTTGATGTGCATGTACTCGAAGCCGATGTGCCCGCAGTAGGTCTGCTGAAGCACGCGCACGATCTGGCGCACCGTGGCCTGTTCATACCCAAGCACGCCGCAGATCCAGATCGGCCGGTCGAGGTCGAATTCGGTAAAGCCATGAAACGCGGGCGTTAGGTCCGCCGGAACGTCGCGCTTGGCCAATCCGAGTGGGTCGAGGTCCGCCGCGAGATGCCCGCGCACGCGATAGGTTCGGATCAGCATCATTGCGCGGATCGAATCTTCGGCGGCGCGGCGGATCTCGTCGGGTGAAGCACCCGCGGCAGCGGCTTTCTCGCTGACGACCTTCTTGACGGTCTCGATGGTCGCCTGCGTCGGATCGAGGCCGAGGTTGAGATCGTCGAGCTCCTCGACTGGCCAGTTCGGCCGCTCCCAGCTCGGGCCCACCTCGCGCTCGATAACTCCGACGGCGTCGTTCAAATCAAATCTCCGTGCCGCCTCAGGCGGTCGCCAGCAACTCGCTCAGCGTCTTGCCCAGTTCAGATGGGCTTGGGCTGACGGTAATTCCAGCAGCCTCCATCGCCGCGATCTTGCTCCCGGCGTCACCTTTACCGCCCGAGATGATCGCGCCGGCATGGCCCATTCGGCGACCCGGCGGCGCGGTGCGGCCGGCGATGAAACCGACGACGGGCTTGCTGCGTCCGCGCCTTCCTTCGTCGGCGAGGAACTGCGCGGCATCTTCCTCGGCGCTGCCGCCGATCTCGCCGATCATGATGATCGACCGGGTCTCGTCGTCGGCAAGGAACATCTCGAGCACGTCGATGAATTCGGTGCCCTTCACCGGATCGCCGCCGATGCCGACGGCAGTCGACTGGCCGAGCCCTTCGTTGGTGGTCTGGAACACCGCTTCGTAAGTGAGGGTACCGGAACGGCTGACGACACCGACGCTGCCCTTTTTGAAGATGTTGCCCGGCATGATGCCAATCTTGCACTCGTTCGGCGTCAGGACACCCGGGCAGTTCGGGCCAATAAGCCGCGACTTTGAGCCACAGAGAGCGCGCTTCACCCTGACCATGTCGAGCACCGGAATGCCCTCGGTAATGGCGACGATCAGCGGCACCTCGGCGTCGATCGCTTCGAGGATCGAGTCCGCGGCGAATGGCGGCGGGACGTAGATCACGCTGGCGGTCGCGCCGGTCTTTGCAACTGCCTCAGCGACCGTGTCGAACACCGGCAGGCCGAGGTGGCTGGTGCCGCCCTTCCCCGGCGTCACACCGCCGACCATTTGCGTGCCGTAATCGAGCGCCTGGCGCGTGTGGAACGTACCCGTCTCGCCGGTCATCCCTTGGGTGATGACCTTCGTATTGCGGTCGACGAGGATGCTCACGCCACCGCCTCTTCGGCGAGGCTGTTGTCGATCTGTTTGCAGGCTTCGAGCAGCTCCTTCACCGCATCGACGCTGACATTGAAATTCTCGCGAGCCTGGCTGTTCAGCTCGATCTCGACAATCCGCTCGACGCCGCCGGCGCCGATGACGCACGGCACGCCGACATACAGGTTGTTGACGCCGTACTGGCCTGTGAGGTTGGCAGCGCACGGAAGCACCCGCTTCTTATCGCGCAAGTAGCTCTCGGCCATCGCGATCGCGCTGGTCGCCGGAGCGTAATAGGCCGAACCCGTCTTGAGCAGCGCGACAATCTCGCCGCCGCCGCCGCGGGTGCGCTTCACGATCGCGTCGATCTTGTCCTGCGTCGACCAGCCCATCTTGATCAGGTCCGGGATCGGAATGCCGGCGACAGTCGAATATTCGACCACTGGCACCATGGTATCGCCATGCCCGCCGAGCACGAAGGCGGTGACGTCCTCTACGCTGACATTGAACTCCTCGGCGAGGAAATGGCGGAATTTGGCACTGTCAAGCACGCCGGCCATGCCGACGACCATCTTGTGCGGCAGTCCCGAGAACTCCCGGAGAGCCCACACCATCGCGTCGAGTGGGTTAGTGATGCAGATAACGAAGGCCTTCGGGGCATGCTTTCGGATACCCTCGCCGACCGCCTTCATCACCTTGAGGTTGATGCCCAACAGGTCGTCGCGGCTCATGCCCGGCTTGCGGGCGATGCCGGCGGTGACGATGCACACGTCCGCGCCTTCGATGTCCGCATAGTCGGACGTTCCCTTCAAGTGGACGTCGAAGTCGTCAATCGGCCCAGCCTGGGCGATGTCGAGCGCCTTGCCCTCGGGAATACCCTCCGCGATGTCGAAGAGGACGATGTCGCCCAGCTCCCTCATCGCCGCGAGGTGAGCCAGAGTTCCGCCGATCATTCCAGCGCCGATAAGCGCGATCTTCTTCCGAGCCATGAGGCCGCTTTCAACCTTTCCGTCTGTTTCTCTGGCGGCGGGTCGTGGGGAGTTGCCGCCTCAAGGAGCGCGGCGCCCGATTAGCGAGGTGGCCTCCACCCCGCAACCGCCGCGTCCTGCCGTTCCGTTTCGGCAAGCCGGCGCGGCGACGCATCCAAACGGCCACCGTTTCGTTTCCGAAGCAGTTTGTACGCAATCACAAGGAAAAGAGATGAAATCGATTTTTATTCTTGCGGGCGTCGCTGCGCTTGCCGTTTCGAGCCCCGCCCTGGCGGATCCAGGCCACGGCCATGGAAATGGTCATGGCAACCGTGGTGACTACAGCTACGAGTACGACCGTGACTGCCCGCCGGGCCTCGCCAAGAAGCACAACGGCTGCATGCCGCCTGGACAAGCGCGCAAGCTTGCCCGCGGCGAGCGCTGGCGGAGCGGATACGGCAATTACTATTCGTACCAGCGGATTCCGTACGAGGTTCGCCGCCGCTACGACCTGAATCAGCGGTACCATTATTATTACAACGATGGCTATCTCTATGCCGTCGATCCGCGAACCATGATGGTCCAGCAGGTGGTCAACGCGCTCCTGCGCTAGGCTTCACTCAGGCGGCCCGCAGATCGCGGGCCGCCATCGAGTGCGGCCCTATCAATTGGGCGTAATGTTGCGCCATTTCCTGGTGAGCGAGGCGCGCCGCCAGCGTCGGCGCGCGCTTTGCGGCGGCGCGTTCCTGCCGCTCGCGGCGAAGCAGATAATCGAGATCGTCCATCCGCCGACATCTGCCTGACTTGCATTTCAGGCCCGTGGCAGTTCGGTGAATGCTTGGAAAAGCCGCGGCGCCCGTGCTAGCGGCTCGGCCAAGCAAGGAGTCCCGGGCTTTGGCCGAATTCACCCTTCCCCAGAACAGCAAGATCAACAAGCGAGGACGCGAGTGGAAGCCCGAAGAGGGCAAGCGCCTCAAGACCTTCAAGGTCTATCGCTATGATCCGGATAGCGGCGCCAATCCCAGGTACGACCGTTATACGATCGATCTCGATCAGACCGGCCCGATGGTGCTCGACGCGCTGATCAAGATCAAGAATGAGATCGACCCGACCCTGACCTTCCGGCGCTCATGCCGCGAGGGCATTTGCGGATCGTGCGCGATGAACATGGACGGCCGCAACGGCCTCGCCTGCACGACGGCGATCGCCGATCTGAAAGGCGACGTGCAGATCACGCCGCTGCCGCACATGGAAGTGGTCAAGGACCTCGTTCCCGACCTGACCCATGCCTACGCACAATATGCCACGATACAGCCCTGGCTGAAGCCGGTGAGCCCGGCGCCGTCGCGCGAGCGGCTGCAATCGCCCGAGGACCGCGCCAAGCTCGACGGGCTGTACGAGTGCATCCTCTGCTTCTGCTGCTCGACGAGCTGCCCAAGCTATTGGTGGAACGCCGGCAAGTTCCTCGGGCCGGCGATCCTGCTCCAGGCCTATCGCTGGCTCGCCGACAGCCGCGACGAAGCGACCGGTGAGCGGCTCGACCAGCTGGAGGATCCGTTCCGACTGTACCGCTGCCACACGATTATGAATTGCGCGAACGTGTGCCCGAAGGGGCTCAACCCGGCCAAGGCGATCGCGGAAACCAAGAAGCTGATCGCAGAACGAGCGGCGTGAGCGACGACGACAACGAGTTGATGGAGGACGTCGGCCTCCCACGCGGGGCCACGCCCGATCCGGAGAATCCAGGCTGGTTCAGCTGGGGTGAATTCCCGCGCGGCTCATTCGCCGCTGCGACCGGCAAGCTCCTGTTCAAGCCCGACGGGCCGGGTCGCGGGATCTGCCGCATGTTCCCGACCGAAAACCATATGAACATGGGCGGTTCGCTCCATGGCGGGTCGGTGATGAGCTTCATCGACATGTCGATGTTCGCCGGCGGGCTGTGCGCGGGGATGGAGAAAGCGCATTACGTGACGCTCGACCTCACCACGCATTTCCTCGCACGCGGTCAGGCGGGCTCGCCGCTCGATGCGCACGTCGAACTCGTCAAGCAAACCCGCGGACATGCCTTCCTTCAGGGCATCGTGAAGCAGAACGACGAACCTTGCTACAGCTTCAGCGGCACGCTGAAAAAGGTGAACCGGCCCAACGGGCCTTCCTCGCGATGAGTGGACCCGTACGGGTCGCCTACGACGCTCTGATTGCTGCAAATGAGCTAAAGCCCGATCCCGCGCAGGAGCGCGCCGTCGCTGCACTCGATCGGCTTGCCGATGGCCTGGAAAATGGCGGCAATATCCTCTCGCGCTTCTTTCGCTCACGACAGCAGGGTCCGGCGGGCGTCTATCTTTGGGGTGGCGTAGGGCGCGGCAAGTCGATGCTGATGGACCTCGCCTTCGAGCATATCGACGTTCATCCGAAGCGACGCGTCCACTTCCACGAATTCATGCTGGAGACGCACGGGCGATTGCGGAAAGCGCGCGAGAGCGAGGAAGGCGATCCGATCGAGCCCGTGGCTGAGGAGATCGCGTCAGAGGCCAGGTTGCTGTGCTTCGACGAGATGCAGGTCACCAATCCTGCCGACGCGATGATCCTGTCGCGGCTGTTCGGCAAGCTGCTTGAAGAGGGCGTGAAGGTCGTCACTACCTCAAATCGCCCGCCGCATGACCTCTACAAGGACGGGCTCAACCGCGAGCTCTTCATTCCTTTCATCCAGCTGATCGAACGACGGATGCTCGTCGTCGAAGTCAACGGGCCGACCGACTACCGGCTCGATCGCCTGACCGGTGTCGAAGTGTGGCACGTGCCGAATGGCCCAAACGCAACGGCAGACCTCTCGCGCGCTTTCTTCCAGCTGACGGACTATCCCGTCGAGGACCGCGCCAAGGTGCCGTCGGAGGAGCTCGACGTCGGGGGCGGCCGCGCGCTGCATGTGCCCAAGAGCCTGAAAGGCGTGGCGGTCTTCTCATTCAAGCGCCTATGCGGGGAGCCGCGCGGAGCCGCGGACTATCTCGCCATTGCCCGGCGCTATCACACGGTCATCATCGTCGGCATTCCGGTCATGGGCCCAGAGATGCGCAACGAGGCATCGCGCTTCGTCACGCTGATCGATGCACTGTACGAGCATAAGGTGAAGCTGCTCGCCGCGGCTGACGCGGAGCCCGAAGGCCTTTATCCGTCCGGCGACGGCAGCTTCGAGTTTCAGCGAACGGTCAGCCGGCTCGAGGAAATGCGAAGCGCCGAATATCTGGCGGCGGGCCACGGCACCGCAACTTGACGGGGCGCGCAACACGGGTAGCGTTCCGCAACTCATCCGAGGGGAATTCGATGCGCCACTTGCTAACCGCCACCGCTCTCATTGCTTTCGCCGCGAGCGCAACCGCCGCACCGCCAAAGTTGACGCAGGCGCAGCACGATGCGACGCATGCAATGTTCGAGCATGTGATCGACACGCCCACCGTCATCGGGCGCCACAACGTCCCGCAAATGGCGCAATATGTTGCGGACCAGTTCAAGGCGGCGGGTTTCCCGGCCGCCGACATCCATGTCCTACCCTATCACACGGGCAGCGCGACGACCGGCGATGACGACACCGCAGCGCTGATCGTGCGCTGGCGCGCCGCGGGCACGTCTACGGCCAAGCCGATCCTCCTGATGGGCCACATGGATGTCGTCGAAGCCATGCCCGAGGATTGGTCGGTCGATCCTTTCAAGATGATCGAGAAGGACGGCTATTACTACGGGCGCGGCACTACGGACATGAAGGACGGAATCGTCGCCATCACGCAGGCGATGATCGACCTGAAGAAGGCGGGCTTCCAGCCGAAGCGCGATATCGTTGTGCTGTTCACGGGCGACGAGGAGACCAACGGGATCGGAGCCAAGAATGGCGCATCGCAGTGGCTCGAGCTGCTCGGCCACCCGGAATATGGTCTCAACGCGGATGGCGGCGGCGGCGGGTTCAATCCGGACGGCTCTCCTGCGGGCTATACGATCCAGACCGCGGAAAAAACCTTCGCCAATTACACCTTCACTGTGCGCAACCGCGGCGGTCACTCGTCCAAGCCGCGCAAGGACAATGCTATCTACAGCCTGTCGCGCGCGCTCGATAAGCTCGAAGCCTATCGCTTTCAGCCGATGATGAACGAGACGACGCGCGCTTATTTCGAGGGCCGCGCGAAGACGGAGAAGGGCCCGCTCGGCGACGCGATGCGGCGCTGGTTAGCAAATCCGAACGATGGCCAAGCCGCCGACATCATCGAAGCGAGCGAAAGCGAGGTCGGCCTGACCCGCACTCGCTGCGTCGCGACCCGCCTTTTCGCTGGCCACGCCGACAATGCCTTGCCGCAGCTGGCCTGGGCGCGCGTCAATTGCCGCATTTTCCCCGGCGTCGATCCCAATGCGATCCGCGCCGAGCTCGAGCGGCTGGTCGCCGATCCCGAGGTCAAGGTGACGCGCGACGACGATAACCAGGCATCGCTTGCTTCGCCGCTGCGGCCTGACGTGACCGGCGCCTACACGCGCGCCGTCCAGGCGCTGCACCCCGGAATGCCTGTGTTCCCCGAGATGTCGACCGGCGCGAGCGATGCCCGGCCGTTCCGGGTGGCCGGCATTCCGGTCTACGGCGTCAACGGGGGCTGGGCTGTCGTGCCGATCGACAATCGTGCCCACGGGCGCGATGAGCGCCTGCCGGTTCAGTCGCTGTACGACAATGTCGTGCACTGGGAGATGATGCTGCGCGATCTCGCCGGCAAATAGGAGATTTTGATGAAGCGCGTTTTCGCTTTTGCCGTCACGGCGGCCTTTTCTACCACGGCATTCGCCGCCACCGATCCGCGGACGCTGCCGACGCAATTGCCGCAAGCATGGCAAGTGAAAACGCGCGACGTCTTCAAGCAGGCGATCGAGATCCCGAGCGTCCACCACCGCGGCCAGACGGCGCGCGTGGCAAACCTGCTCGCCGCCCAGTTCAAGGCCGCCGGCATTCCGGCGTCCGACATTCACATCATGCCATACGAGGCCTTGCCGGCCGACAAGACGGTGGCGCTGATCGTTCGCTGGCGCTCGGCGCACGCCACGAAGAAGCCGATGCTGATCCTCGGCCACATGGATGTGGTGGAAGCCAAGCGAGAGGACTGGAAGTTCGATCCCTTCGTGTTCCGGGAGGAAGGCGGTTATTTCCTCGGCCGCGGCTCGTCCGACATGAAGAACGGCGACGTCGCGACGACCATGGCTGCCGTCAAGCTCATGTCGGAAGGGTTCAAGCCCGATCGCGACATCATCTTCTTTTACAGTGGCGACGAGGAGACCGAGGGCAAGGGCGCGACGCTCGGATCAACCCAGTGGCGCAATCTCACGGACGCGGAGTTCGGTCTCAACGCCGACGGCGGCTGCGTCTCATACGATGAAAAATTCCGTCCACTCGGCTGCGGCATCTCCGTCGCGGAGAAGACGTTCCAGACCTACTTCTTCACCGCGCACAATCCGGGCGGGCACAGCTCGAGGCCGCGGCCCGACAACGCCATCTATGACCTGGCCGATGCGCTCGAAAAACTGCGCACGCATCGCTTTGAGCCGATGCTGAGCGAAGCGACCCGCAGCTATTATACGGAGCGCGCACGGCAGGAGGGCAACAACGCGCTCGGCAACGCCATGCGGCAGTGGCTGGCCAATCCGAACGATGGCGCCGCGGCCGACATCGTGGAAGCGAGCCCGCTCGACGTCGGCACCACGCGTACGCGTTGCGTCGCAACGATGCTCAAGGGCGGGCATGCGGACAATGCGCTTCCGCAAATGGCGCAGGCGACCGTCAATTGCCGGATCTACCCGGGAGTGCAGCCGAAGGACGTACAGGCCGAGCTCCAGAAGGTCGTCGGCCCGAACATCGAGGTGACGGCCGATCCCGGTTACATCGGCGAGACTACGCCGGCATCACCGCTTCGCCCGGACGTTCTTGCGGCGGTGACCAAGGCGGTGCAGCGCTTCCACGGACCGCAAATGCACGTCTATGCGACGATGTCGACCGGCGCGAGCGACGGCTCCTTCTTCCGCGCGAAGGGTATTCCGGTCTACGACATCGACGGCAGCTGGGGCATTTCGCCGATGGATGACCGCGCTCACGGTCTCGACGAGCGCATCCCCGTCCGAGCGATGTACGACGACGTGCTGCACTGGGAGAGCATCATCCGCGACCTCGCGGGCTGACGCTCAGGCGGGAGCGTGATCCTGCGCCGCCTTTAGCACTTCCTCGGCGTGCTTCGGCACCTTGACCTTGCGCCACGCCTTGAGCACGCGCCCTTCCGCGCCAATGAGATAGGTCGCGCGCTCCATCCCCATATACCTGCGGCCGTACATCGACTTTTGAACCCAGGTGCCAAAGGCGTCGGAGATGCGGCCGTCCTCGTCAGAAACCAGCGGGACCGCGAGGCCGTATTTGCCGATGAACTTTTCGTGGCTCTTCATCGCGTCGCGGGAGACACCGACGACTTTCACGCCGGCCTTGGCGAAATCTTCCGCCAGCGCCGTGAAGTCCTGAGCCTCTCGGGTGCAGCCAGATGTGTCGTCCTTCGGGTAGAAATAGAGTACCAGCGGCTTACCCGGTGCGGCCAGGTTCAAATTTGTCCCGTCGCTCGCGGTCACTTCAATCGCAGGTACCTTGTCGCCTTCGCCGATCATCTCACGCCCCTTGCCGGATGCTGTTCCAAAGTTTCGAAATGCTCTGCCGCGCCGCGTCGTGCTCGGCAAGAAGCTCGTCCCAAGTCCCCGCGCCGCACGCCTGGGCCACAAGCTCCCAGGTTTCCGCTGCCGGCTTCACATTTCCGGGCGCGACGAGCCGCATCATTACCAGCATGCGGGAGAGCAACTTTAGCGCATCGACAATATTTGCCGGAACCAAAGAGTCCGCCGTGAGGGCCTGGAGCGCCACTTCGAGCCGAGTGTTCAGCCCGACGTGTTTGGTGAGCTGGAGCACATGCGTCGCGAATTCGAGATCGACGAGACCGCCGGGACCCAGCTTCACGTCCAGCGGCCCGCGAGGCCGCTTGTGCCGCTCCATGTCGGCGCGCATCTTGGTTGCGTCCCCCGCCACTCTGGCGAAGTCGCGCGGCATGCGCAGGATGCCGTCAATCATTGCCGCTACTTCGTCGCGCACGGCCTGCGATCCGAACACCGGGCGCGCTCGGCAAAGTGCCATATGTTCCCACGTCCAGGCTTCCTGGCGCTGGTACCGCTCGAAGGCGTCGAGCGAGACCACGAGCATGCCTTTCGCGCCCTCCGGCCTGAGGCGTGAGTCGACGTCATAAAGCGGACCTGCCGCAGTCGGCACGCTCAATGCGGCGGTGACCCGGCTGGCGAGCCGGTTGAAATAGTCGTTTGGCCCCAGCGGCTTCGGGCCGTCGGAGACGCGGCCCTGCTCCGCCGAGTGCAGGTAGATGACATCGAGGTCGGAAGCGTGGGTGAGCGAATACCCGCCCAGCCGACCGAGGCCGAGCATCACCAGCTCGGCGTCGGGGATGCTCCCATGCGCAGCCTCGAACTCGCCGACCGCGGCCTGCCCGAGCGCCATGAGTGCGCCTTCCGCGACCCTCGCGTAGCCCTCGGTGACTTCGAGGGGGTCCCGCCGGCGGTCGATCAGCTGCACGCCGAGCGCAAAGCGTCGCTCGTTGACCAGCCGCCGCACGCGATCGAGGCCGACGTCATATGGATGGCCGCGCATCGCGTCCGCGAGCGTTGCGGCAAACTCGGCCGCCTCCGGCGGCATCGCGAAGCTCGAGGCGTCGAATAGCCCCTCAAACAGCTCGGGCCGCCTTGCGAGCTGCTCGGCGAGCGCCGGCGCATGTGCGAGGACCTTGGCCAGAAGCCCCGCCAGCGGCGGCCGCGCCTCGAGCAAGCGGAACAAATTTACGCCGCTCGACAGCCGTTCGACGATGTCGCTCAGGCGATTGAGGGCGTGGTCGGGATCCGCGCCCGCGGCGATCGCCTGAAGCAGATCCGGCAGCATCGCTTCGAACGCATGCTGGGCCGCAGGCGAACGAAGCGAGCGCGCCTTACCCGAACGCCAGTCGGCGATGTGGCGCGCCGCCTGAGCGGGATCGCTGAATCCGACCTCCGCCAGCTCTTTGGCGAGAATGTCGCGATCGTTCGAAAGCTGTCGCCGCTCGTCGGGCGCAAGGCTGTCGAAGATTGCCCCAACGCGATCGACGTGCGGCCTAAGCTGCTCGATCAGCGCCTGACCGTTCGCAACACCGTGCAGTTTCGCGACATTGTCGATCGCGTCAGGCTGATTGGGGATGAGGTGTGTCTGGGCGTCGTCGACCATCTGCACCCGATGCTCCACGGTCCGAAGGAGCCGATAGGCCTCCGCGAGCTCGCGCGCGATTCCCTCGTCGAGCCGGCCGGCCTCAGTCAAAGCCGAGATCGCGTCGAGCGTGGCTGGCTCCCGCACCGCAGGATCGCGGCCGCCGTGGATCATCTGCTGGATCTGAACGAAGAATTCGACCTCGCGAATGCCGCCGCGGCCACGCTTGAGATCGTAGCCCGGGCCGATGCTCGACCCTTGCGCAAAATGGTCGCGGATGCGCGCGGAGATCTGCCGAACCTCTTCGATCACACCGAAATCGAGCGAGCGGCGCCAGATGAACGGCTGAATTGCGTCGAGGAACCTCTGCCCAAGCGAGATGTCGCCGGCAGCCGCGCGCGCCCGAATGAAGGCAGCCCGCTCCCACGGCAGTGCGCTCGATTCGTAATGCGAGATTGCGGCATGCACGGGCAGCACGATCGGCGTGACTTCAGGCGACGGCCGCAGCCTGAGGTCGACGCGTTCTACGTAACCGTCCGCCGTTCTTCGCTGCAGGAGTTCGATGAAACGTCGGCCCACGCGAACCGCCGCTTCGCCGGCATCGTCACGTTCCCGACGGGCGAGCGATTCCGGGTCGAACAACAGCAGCAGGTCGACGTCGGACGAATAATTGAGCTCGTGACTTCCAAGCTTGCCCATCGCGATCACTGCGAAGCCAGTGGAATCGAGCCCCGGACACGCGGTCTGCAATGGCGGCGTTCAACGCCGTGTCGATCGCTGAGTCCGCGAAGTCCGAAAGTAGCTGCGTCGCCCGCTCCAGCGGCAGTTCGCCGGCGAGATCTCCGAGAGCGACCGCGAGCGCCAATCCGCGTCGCATCTGCCGAAGGGCCACCTCCACGTCGTCGCTTCGGCGAGACAAGGCGAAGCTGGCTGCCGCCTCGGCGCCTTCGGCCAGGAATGCGTCGGCGATTTCCGGCCGCGCAATCAAACCCTCGCGTAGAAACGGCGAGTGACTCCGGGCGCGCACAAGCGCGTCGTCCCTGCTGCTTCGCTGCGGGTCCCGATTCATTACGACCGTGGTCGTTTAGGTCATGAAACGGAGGAAACCAGCCGCAAATTCGCTCGTTACAATTTTAGATGACGCTGAAGCAGGTAAAGGTCGCGACACAATTGAACACGATGGATCGCCAAGTCATCCGAGTGGACGTGCCGCCTACGCATGCCGGCATTACTGCCGCGCTCCGCCGAGCCTTCGAGGCGGCGGCGGTGGACCCCGGTGCGCGCGATTTCGACGAGCTGCTGCGCAGGCTTAACTAGACCGATTTTTCGCTTATTGGTCGTGGTCGCGGCTGAGTTCGTCGACTTCGCCCATGATCGTCTGGAGCGCCGACTTGTCGGGATCCGTACGATGCTGGCGACGCGACGGGAGCTTCCCGCTGGAGAGCAACTGCTCCAACGCAACCCGGCCGCGCGCCACGCGGCTCTTGATCGTGCCGACAGCGCAGCCGCAGATCTCGGCAGCTTCCTCGTATGCGAAGCCGCCGGCCCCAACGAGGATCAACGCTTCGCGCTGCGGCTGCGGCAAGTGCATGAGCGCGCGCTGCATGTCGCCAAGCTCGATATGCCGGTCCTGACTGGCGGGCGCGGCGAGGATCTTCGCCGCGGTGATGTCGTCCCACTCACCCTTGAAGCGCGCGCGGCGCATCTGGCTGAGAAACAGGTTGCGAAGGATGATGAAGGTCCATGCCCGCATGTTCGTGCCGGCCTGAAAGCGCTTCCTCGCCGCCCAGGCCTTCAGCAGGGTTTCCTGCACCAGGTCGTCGGCCAGATCGCGACTACCGGAAAGGGACCGGCCGAAGGCGCGCAGGTGCGGAATGACCTGCGCAAGCTGATCCTTGAACTCCGGATCGGATAGCGGAGCCCAATCGGCCGGCGCTTCGGCAGGTTGGTCCTCTTCGCGATCTTCGGCCAAAATCATACCCCACCCGTTACCGGCGCGCGACCGTGGCCGTGCGCTCTTTGATCCAACCTGAACAGCAACCGTGACAGAGCTAGGTGCTCAGGAGCGCCCGACCAAGAAGATGATCGCAAATAAAATTGCGACCAGCAGTGTCCCGATGACCAGGACGTTCCGCGCAACGCCGGGAGTTGACCCTGCACGAGCCTCCGTCGTGGTTTCCCTGATGGGGGCATCGCCCTGTTGCGGATTGACCATTACGCTCTCTTCACGAAATCACTGTTCCCAAGGCCAACGCGTTCGCCGGAAGCCTGTTCCGACGGCGCAACTTTTAGCCGGCGGGTACCGTCGCGGCGTCGAAGAACAAGGCTTGGGCGATTGCCGCCTTCACCGTGGACCGCTGGAACGGCTTGGTGATCAGGAAGGTGGGTTCGGGCCGGGTACCGGTGAGCAGCCGCTCCGGGAAAGCCGTAATGAAGATCACCGGCACGGAGAATTCCGCGAGGATATCCTTCACGGCGTCGATGCCGCTCGAATCGTCGGCGAGCTGGATGTCGGCGAGGACCAGGCCCGGCGGGCTTTGACGCGCTTGAGCCACCGCTTCGTCGCGCGTGACGGCAACGCCGGTGACGTTATGGCCGAGGTCGCGAACGATCGTCTCGATATCCATCGCGATGATCGGCTCGTCCTCAATGATTAGCACATCGGCGAGGGTTTGCCGCTCGATCTCCTCGAGCGCCTCGGCAACGAGGCTGTCGACGTCCTGCGGGCTAGCGCCGATCAAATAGGCGGTGTCGTCCGACGAGAAGCCTTCGAGGGAGGTTAGAAGCAGCGCCTGCCGCGACAGCGGCGTGATGCGCGACAGCCGCGCGTGGGCGATTTCTTCCGCTCCGGTCGGGCTCTCGGATGGCTCCTCGCCTTCCTCGATGTTGGCCGTCGACCAGATCGCGTGGAACGTCTTGTAGAGGCCTAGACGGGGATCGACGTCGCGCGGAAACTCGTCCGGCTTCGCCACAATCGCTTCGAGGGTAGCGCGAACGAACGCGTCGCCGTGCGCCTGGCTGCCGGTCAGCGCGCGCGCGTAGCGGCGGAGGAATGGCAGGTGAGGAGCAAGTTCCTGGCCAAGGGACATAAAATGTGGGTCTCCGTCGAGCTGAAGAATTTGCGCCGTCAATGGCGACGGCGGGGTTTTGTTGCAACCCTGGAAGGATTCGTGCGCTTGCGCGCCCTTGCCGCCCCCACGGATGCGATTCACACTGGAACAAAGGAGCGGCCATTTGGTTTCCCCGCTGAGCCGGGCAATCACCAGAGCTGTACCAACTCGGGCAATGCCTGCCTCGCCGTGTATTCAAGAATTGGGCTCGAGCGTTATCAGGCCGTTGCGCCTCGGAGAGAGATTTGTATGAGGCGCGACTGGACCCGCGCGAGGGGGGACGAGAGGTTGAGTGCGAAGAACCAAGGCGAGTCGGACGAACGGGGCACGAAACGTGCCCGGAAGCCCTCGCCCGACAAGAGTGTGCGGAAGCAGCGCTCGACGGACCTCGGCCGTGCCCTGCGCACGATCTATGACGATACGCTGCGCGAGACCGTTCCGGACGATTTCCTCAACCTCATCGGCAAGCTCAGCTGAGGTCGGGAATCTGATCTTGGCGATTGGATGAGCCTCGCCGACCGATTCGCGCGGCTTCCGACGGGCGCGAAGCTGCTCCTGATCCTCACCGCAATCCTGCTCCCGATTGGCATCGCCCTTACATTGGTGGGCTCCAGCGGCATCCGCGAAGCCAACGCCGCGCTGGAAGGACGAAGCCAGGACCAGGGCCGCGCTGCAGCACAGGCGATCGACAGCCTGGTCGCGCGCAATGCGCTGGCACTGCGAATCGCAGCCAGCGGAGCTCTCGCCGAGGGATCTCAAGGCGCCTGCGATCGCGCCCGCAACTCTCTCGCGGCAGCTCCGGCGATTGCCCAGTCTTTTGAGCTTGAGGGCCCGGACGGAAAACCCTTGTGCTCTCAAGGTGACGTTGGAAGCACCGTTCGCATCCCCGTCGTCGCACCGGGGTCGATCAGCGTGCGGGTCTCGCCAGACATGGATGCGATTGCGATCCGGGATGGCGTCGAAGGTGGAATGGCCACCGTCGCGATTCCTCTTCAGGAGCTGAAAAATGCGGTCGTCACCTCCGGGGCGGGCGTTCGTTCGCTCGTCCTGCACGACGGCTCTCGCGAACTTCATCTGATCGATCCACCGGTTGGATCGAATGTTCGCCTCGCGGTCTCGAACCTCCCGGTCGGCAATGGCAATCTGGTCGCTCGCGTCGGCATCAAACAGCAGCGAGTTACAACGCTGGACCGGCTGATGCTGCTCCTTCCGGTGCTGATGTGGGTCACAGCCGCGCTCGTAACCTGGCTACTCGTCAGCCGCCTGTTGCTCAGACCGCTCAAGCGACTGGAGAGCGCGGTCACACAATATCATCCGGGCCAGGCGGCCGCCGAGCTTCCGCGCCGGCTTGGACCTTCGACCGAAATCCAGGAGCTACGTGACGCCTTCGCCCGGGCCATTTCGCGCGTCGATGAATCCGAACGCGAGATGAGCTCGGCGCTCGACGGTCAGCGGCGCCTGGTCCGCGAAGTCCATCATCGCGTGAAGAACAACCTCCAGGTCGTCGCGTCGCTGCTCAACATTCATGGTCGAAGCGCGGAAACAGGCGAAGCACGCGCTGCTTATGCCGGGATCGGACGACGAGTTGGCGCGCTGTCCATCGTGCACCGCAACCATTTCGCGGAAATGGAAGAGAACCGGGGGATTGCTTTGCGTCCGCTGCTGTCCGAGCTCGCCGCAGAACTCCGTGCGGGGGCACCGGAATTGGCTCGAGGTCTTACCATCGATCTCGAACTCGACACGGTTCACACGATGCAGGATGCCGCCGTTGCGGTAGCCTTCCTCATCACCGAAATCGTGGAATATCGGAAGTGCGGGATTTCGGTACGTACTTCATGGACGTCTCGGACGCAGCAATGCAGTGCCGTCCTTCGAAGCCGTGAAGGCTTTGCTCCAGGATAACCCGTCCCTGGCCCGTTGGAATGACGGCATCTCGCACCGGCTCGCGGTTCTCGACGTCGAGCGCAGCAAGGCAATCCGTGATGTCAAGGTCGGAGCTGGTCTTCGGCGGCACAACGATGACGATTCACTCGCGATGGTAGCCGCCATTTCAATGCCCCTTCAGATCTTTGACAACAATAGCGGGGCGATTATTGCGGCGCGTCAGCGCGTTGCCAAGGCAGAGCACGAAGCGGGCGCCGCGCGAGCGCAACTGATCGAATCACTGGTTGAGGCGCTGGGCGCGCTGAAGGTCGCGGCAA
Organism: uncultured Alphaproteobacteria bacterium; assembly: GCA_963754245.1. Lineage (GTDB taxonomy): Bacteria > Pseudomonadota > Alphaproteobacteria > Sphingomonadales > Sphingomonadaceae > Sphingomicrobium. The sequence continues at coordinate 1,670 of CAVWET010000008.1, read as the reverse complement.
CTCTCGTGCGTGCACTTGAAACCGAGTGGTCGCCCGCGGCGCAAACGGCATTTGATCGCGTGCAGATCGGCGACAGCGAAGGTCGGTTTGACGTCCTCAACGTCCTTGAGGTGCAACGCGCCGTATTCGAGACGCGGCTTGAGCTCGTCAATGCTCGCGCTGACTACGAGAAAGCGCGCGTACTCGTCGAATCCCTCATCGGACGCGACCTTAATGGCCTGTAGACACCCAAAAACAGCATGCTCGCACACTCGGTCCACGTTGGCGGACAGGAACAAGCCGCAATGGTTCGTGCTTGTCATCTGATTGTTGCCTGCGTCGGGCTCTCTCTGGCCGGCCTCGTCGGCTACCGCGAGCTGCGCTCGGGTTCTGCACCTGCAAAAGAGGAAGCGCACGGCCACTCTCACGGCGAAGCAAAGAAAGGTGAAGGCAAGGGGACGGACGACCATGATCACGCTGGTCATAACCACGGATCGGCGGAAGAAGGCGAGGGCTATATCAAGTTCACGCCAGCGCAGATGCAAGCCACCGGCGTCGAAATAGCCCCGGCAGCCTCAGGCACGCTCATTAAGGAGATCGCCGTTCCCGGCCGTATTGCCATCAATACCTACTGGCAGGCGAAAATCGTCCCGAGAGTTGCTGGTACGGTCGCGAAAGTCCAGAAGCGAATGGGAGAGGCGGTAGCCGAAAACGACGTCCTGGCCGTGCTTGAAAGCCGCGACATGGCCGATGCAAAGGCCGATTTTCTTGCGGCTTGGCGCGCCGAGGAACTCGCGCTTTCGATCTTCGTCCTGTGAAGAGCGCCTGTGAAACAAAAGGTAACGGCCGAACAGGAGTTCCTAAACGCTCGCAACGCCCACCAGAGCGCGAAAATCAAACTGGATGTCGCCCATCAACGCCTGCACACCATGGGGCTTACTGAAGGAGAGATTGAAGGGCTTACGCGCGTCGTCGATGACCACAATTACCGCCTCTACGAGATCCGCTCGCCGATCGCGGGGCGTGTGACCAGCCGAAACCTTGTCCTTGGTCAATCGGTCGGCACCGACAAGGAGGTCTTCACGGTTGCGGATCTTGCCAGCGTGTGGGTGGAAATTGCCATCGCTCCACACGACCTTGCCTTCGCGAAGGAAGGTCAGGAGGTCCGCGTTCAAAGCGGCACGCAGCGCGCGGATGGCAAGATTGTGGCGGTCAGCCCCGTAATAGATCCCGATACCCGTTCCGCGCGGGCCGTCGCTGAAATCGACAATGCCGCCGGCACCTGGAAGCTCGGTGACTTTGTTGCTGTACAGCTCATTGGCGCCAGTCAAGAGGTCAATCTCATTGTGCCGCGCGATGCCCTGCAAACGATCAAGGGCAACAAGGCGGTGTTCGTGAGCGAGGGCAACGGCTTCAAGATGCGGCCCGTAACCATTGGGCGCGATGACTTCGAGAACGTGGAGATTTTGTCGGGCTTCGAGTTTGGCGACGTATCGCCGTCAAGAACACCTTCGTTCTCAAGGCGAGCTCGGCAAGGCCGAAGCCGAGCATCAGCATTGAGAGAGGCGGAGCACTTGCTGGATCGAGCGTATTCTCAACTTCTCCGTCACACAGCGCTTTTTCGTGGTGCTGCTGGTCGCGGCGCTTGCTGCGTTCGGCGTACGGTCGCTGCAGCTTCTTCCGATCGACGC
>CAVWET010000007.1:0-85151 GCA_963754245.1 uncultured Alphaproteobacteria bacterium | reverse complement strand
CCTAGCAATACGCGAACCTGAACGAAGTAAAATACGTACATAACAACACTGTTCAATTTAGGGGCATTACGACCGGATCCCGTATCGAGTCATAGAGTTAAGGAAGACGCGTCCTCATAGGTGTACCGTTTCGAGACGACAGAGCGTTCGTCCAGCGGTCGATCGTCTGTACTAAACCATTCTAATTAAGGTATGCGCTGGATTACATCTCTGGCATGTCAATGCTTGAGCCGCGCAAGAATGTCGTCGTTCGCCAGGCTTCGTGCTGTGTTCGCCGAGGCCGAGACCCTTGGCGGTCTACGTGGCGACGGTCGTGGCGACCGGTGCGGCGCTCTTGCCTACGGCATTCCCCAGACCTCGTTCCGCCAGCCCTTCTCTTCCTGGTGCTGCTGCTCGGGTCGATGACCGCGGCGGTCATGAAGATTCACCTGCCGCTGTCGAGCGGCCAGGCGACGCTGTCGATGTCGTATTTCACCGACTTCCTGAGCTTGGTGCTGCTCGGCCCGCACGAAGCGATGCTGGTTGCGGCGTCCAGCGCCGCGACCCAGAGCATCGCGTGGAAAAAGGGACGGTTCTCCGCTGCGGCAGACGTTCTTCAGCAGCGCCAGCCTGATCATCACGGTGCAGGCGGCCGGTTTCGTCGCCGGCCACCTGGGCGGCTTCAACCTGGACGCGAGCTTCTCCGCCATCGCCAAGCCGGCCGCCGGCGGGGCGGCGACCTTCTTCCTCTGTAACAGCTTGCTGGTCGCGACCGCGGTCGCGCTATCCCGCGGACGTCCGATCGTCGAAACCTGGCAGCAGGACTTCCTGTGGGCCGGCCCGGCCTGCTTCGTCGCCGCGGGCGCGGCCACGTTTGCGGCCGCCGTCATGGGCACCCAGGACTTCTGGCTGGTGCTCTTCGCCGCGGCGCTCCTCGGTCTCACGTTCCACAGCTATCGCGTCTATCTCGGCCGGGTCACCGAGCATCAGCAGCACGCCCGGGTCGTCCAGAACTTCACCTCGCGACCGTCGAGGCGCTGGCGCGCGCCATCGACGCGCGCGACCAGACCATCGATCGAATCCGGCACCGCCGACAACCACATCCGCCGCGTGCGAGGCGTGCGCCGCCGCGCTCGGCGAGGCGGCAGGCATGTCGCTTCGGACGAGATTGAGGGCGTGAAGGTCGCCGCGCTGCTGCACGACATCGGCAAGCTCGCCGTGCCCGAGCACATCCTGACCAAGCCGGGCCGCTGACGCCGGACGAGTTCGACGCGTGCGCATTCATCCGCAGATCGGCGCGGACATCATCCGCGCGGTGCCGTTCCCGTATCCGGTCGCGCCGTACATCCAGAGCCATCACGAGCGCTGGGACGGGTCGGGCTATCCGGAAGGGCTGAAGGGCGAAGCCATTCCGCTGGGCGCCCGCGTGCTCGCGATCGTCGACTACTACGACGCGCTCACGACCGACCGCCCGTATCACCGGGCGATGGCCCGGGCGACGCGATCGGAGCGCATCAGACGGAGGCGGGCGGCGCTCGACCCCCACCTCGTCGACTGTTCATCGACATCCTGGCACAGATCCGACGTAATCGCGGCGCCGGAGCGCGCGACGCCGCGACGCGCGAGCCGCAGTCACAGCGGACCGGCGCCCCGGCGACCGGTTTCTCCACACGCCGGCGGCTCCGCGTGCGGCGATGACGGTGTTCCAGAACATCTCGCGGGCCACGCAGGAGATGCACGCGCTGTACGACATCGCGCAGACGCTGGGCACGCGGCTGAGCGTGGACGACACGATGGGCCTGCTCACCTCGAAGCTGACCCGCCTGGTTCCGGCGTCGTGCTGGGCGCTGTACTTGCCGGACCTTCGCCAGGACGTGCTGCGGTGCCGGTACGCGGCGGGGCTCTCCGCCGACTCGCTGGAGGGCATCTGCATTCCCTCCGGGGAAGGGGTGACCGGCTGGGCGGCGCGACATCGCACGCCGCGGTGAACGCCCGGTCGAGCGCCGATTTCGACGCTGCCGGCCCGCCGAACACCGGCACGCTGTTCCAGTCGGCACTGGCTTTCCCGCTGATGGACAACGACCGGCTCGTCGGCATCCTGACGGCCTATCACGTGGACCCCCAGCCCTACACCGACGCGCACCTGCGGCTGCTCGAGCGGTTGGGCGGCCAGGCCGCGTCCGTGCTGGCCAATTCGATCCAGTTCGAGGGGATGCGAGCGGCCTCGCTGACCGACTCGCTGACCGATCTGCCAAACTCGCGAGCCCTCGTCGGGCATCTCGATCAGCGGCTCTCCCGGCGCGACGGAGCAATCGGTGCCCAGCGCGCTCATCATGATCGACCTCGACGACTTCAAGGAGATCAACGACGTACACGGACACCAGGTGGGCGATCTGTGCCTCCAGACGCTGGCCGGCGCCTTGCGGCGCCACGTCCGGTCCACCGATTTCTGCGCTCGCTACGGCGGCGACGAGTTCGTGGTGTCGCTCGCCTGCCAGGATCGGGCCGAGGCCGAGCGCCGCGCGTCCGACCTGCAGCGCGCCGTATCGCGGCAGCGCATTACCGCCCCGGATGGCTCTGCCATCGCGCTGAGCATCAGCGTCGGCGTCGCGATGAGCGGCGAAGACGGGCAGACGTTCGAGGCCCTTCTCGAAGCCGCCGATCGACGGATGTACAGCGACAAGTACCAGCGCAAGCTTGGCGCACGCCCCCGCGAGATGACGTCGATTCGTCTCGCCCGTTCGGCCAGTTAACCCAAATCGGCCGCGCGACTCGGGCGGAGCGCTGCCCGTCGAGCCCACGCTCGCACGCGCCTAGCGCATGGATGTTCATGCGTTGTGATTGCAGGAGGCTTCATGACATAAAATTCTTGGTTGGGCATTCCTCATGCAACTTCTTCAGGCATCAGCATCCTCGGTTGGATCGAAGATCCTCATCGCGCTCACCGGGCTCGGCCTCGCCGTCTTCCTCGTCGGCCACCTCGCCGGCAACCTCCTGTTCCTCGCCGGGCCGCAGGCCTTCAACGAGTATTCGCACAAACTGATCAGTAATCCGCTCATCTACGCGGTGGAGCTCGGCCTGGTCGCCGTGTTCTTCGTTCACGTCGCCAAGACCGTGGCGGGCTATCTGGGTAACCGATCCGCCCGGCCGACCTCCTACGCCGTCCGGCGCTGGGCCAGGTCGAAGAACTCGAAGAGCCGTAAGAGCGTGGCTTCGAGCACGATGGTTCTCACCGGCACGATCACCGCGCTGTTTGTCGTCACCCACCTCGCGACCTTCAAGTTCGGCGCCTATTACGAGGCGCCGGACGGCATTCGTGACCTGTACAGGCTGCAGCTTCAGGTGTTCAGCTCGCTCGGCTACGTTCTCTTCTATCTGGTGGCGATGGCGGTGATCGGCTTCCATCTCTGGCACGGCTTGTCGAGCGCCGCTCAGTCGCTGGGCGTGGACCAGGCGCAGTGGACGCCGCGAATCCTGATTGCCGGCCGGATCCTGGCGGTCGTCATCGCCGGCGGCTTCTTCATCATCCCGATCTATACCTTCCTCCTGTCGCGGGGCGCGCTATGACGCTCGATTCGAAGATTCCAGGCGGGCCGCTCCCTGACAAGTGGGACCGTCGCAAGTTCGAGAACAAGCTGGTCAATCCGGCCAACCGCCGGAAGTACAATGTCATCGTCGTCGGAACCGGACTGGCGGGGGCCTCGGCGGCGGCCTCTCTGGGTGAACTCGGTTACCAGGTCAAGCTGTTCGGGATCCACGACAGCCCGCGCCGGGCCCACAGCATTGCCGCGCAGGGCGGCATCAACGCGGCGAAGAACTATCGCAACGACGGCGACAGCATCTATCGCTTGTTCTACGACACGGTGAAGGGCGGCGACTAAGCAATACGTACGAACGAAGCCAGAAAAAAAAAAAAAAAAAAATGAGCTGCCGAGTGACGTTAAGCGCGAGCTGGAGCGAGCAGCCGACGCCTCCGCCGAGGCGAAGAGTTGATCAGCCCGAGCCGACCGTCGCTCAAGCCGGGGACGAGGCTCGTCCGGCAATGGCAGGGCAGGGTGCACCAAGTGCTCGTGCTGGATGATGGCTTTGAGTACGACGCAAGGCGCTTCAGCTCACTGACGCAGATTGCGAGCGCGATAACCGGCACCCACTGGTCCGGGCCAACTTTCTTCGGGCTGAAGAAGCGAAAGTCCGTCAGTCGAGTGGCTCCGCAATGAAGCGTCGCTGCGCGATCTACACCCGCAAGTCGACCGAAGAGGGGCTCGAGCAGGCGTTCAACAGCCTCGATGCGCAGCGCGAGGCGTGTGCCGCCTACATCCTGAGCCAGGCTCACGAGGCTGGGAGCTGTCAACGAGCACTACGACGATGGCGGCTGGTCCGGCGGCAACATCGCCAGGCCAGCTCTCCAGCAGCTTCTCGCCGACATCGCTGCGGGCAAGGTCGACGTGATTGTCGTCTACAAGGTCGACCGGCTGACCCGCAGCCTTGCGGACTTCGCTCGCATCGTTGAGGCGTTCGACAAAGCGGCGCCTCATTCGTCAGCGTCACTCAGGCGTTCAACACGACGACGAGCATGGGCCGGCTCACACTCAACGTCCTCCTGTCATTTGCGCAGTTCGAGCGCGAGGTCACGAGCGAGCGCATCCGCGACAAGGTCGCTGCGTCCAAGCGCAAGGGCATGTGGATGGGTGGACCGGTGCCGCTCGGCTACCGGCTCGAAAACCGCAAGCTCATCGTCGAAGAAAGCGAAGCCGAGACAATCCGGCTCATTTTCCGGCGCTATCTCGAGCTAAAGTCTACGAGCGCTCTTGCGGATGAGCTTGCCCATGCGGGCATCCGGTCGAAGGTCCGGACCTACAGTAATGGGCGAACGCGTGGAGGCTGCCGGTTCACCATCGGCTCCCTGGCGCAGCTCCTTCAGAACCCACTGTTCGCCGGCAAGGTCCGGCTGCGGAATGAGCTTTTCGACGGAGAGCATCAGGGCATTGTTGAGGAGGCGGTTTGGGGCGATGTCCAGCAGCTTCTTGCGAGCAACCGCCGTGAGCGCTTGCTTGGCAAACGAGCACGTTCGCCAGGGTTGCTGACCGGCCTGATCACCGATCCAGACGGTCGGCCAATGACGCCTGTGTTCACGACAAAAGGGGCGCGGCAGCATCGCTATTACGTGACTCGCCTCAAGCCTGGCGAGGACAGGAAAACTGCCTGGCGCATCCCCGCGGGAGATGTGGACCGGATCGTCTTGAACTGCGTAGCCGATGCGATCACCAGGTCCGTCGCATGCACGGAGCCGACAAGTTCCGACCGTCCCGGGGAGTTGCTGCTGGAAAGCAGTGTCGATCAGCAGCGACGCGTTTTGCTCGATGAGGAAGTTCGAGTTCAGGTCACTGCCTCTGAGCTGATCGTTCGCGTCGGGGTTGAGGAGGGGCAGTTCCGACTGCCGGCCCGCCTCTTAAAGAGAGGCAGCGAACTCAAGCTGGTGTTGGATGGAGAAACGTCATCGGGAGCTCCGGATCCGGTGCTGCTCAAGCTTCTCACCCACGCGCGCCTCGCGCAGCAGGCAGTTATAAGTGGCGGCTCGGATGCTCTCGTCTCCAGCTACAGCAAAGCGCATCTCCGGCGGCTCCTCAAACTGAGCTGGCTCGCACCCGACATCGTGGCGGGAATTGCCGAAGGAAAACAGCCGCCGACGCTGACCGGCAGGCGCCTGTTGCGCGCCGCGGATGTGCCGTTGGGCTGGGAAGAGCAGCGGCGATTCTTCGGCTTCCACTAAGCTGAAGCCCCTTCCAACGCGCGATCTGCATCTGGTGCCAGGTTTTCGGGCCACCTGAGAAGAGGCCCCAATTGGCCCGTTCTGAAGAGCCAAACTGCTCTCTTGGACGCGCTGACGCGATGCAGTGCGTCCGCAGAAACGGGGGAAATCCGCGGCAATTCGGCGGTTCTGCAAACGAGCTAGGGCTCCGTCTCGCAGAGATGTTTCTGTGTGGTGCGCGACGCAGTGGCCCGATAAGGGCTCTCTTCCTGAAAAACAGGGAATTTTGCGCAAAACGGCCGTCAAAACAGGAGATGCAAAGCCTCCTGGTCGCTGTTCGCTTCTCAGATGGCGCAGTTTTCCGACATTCTTGAGAGCCTGACCGTGGCTTCCCGTTATTCGCAAAAACAGGGAACGCATTCGCCATAACAGGGGCGTCTCATCGCCCGATCACGGTCGTTAGCGTGCAAGAACAGGCGCAGAACAGGCAGCCGGCGACTATCCCGGCAATCCACAGTTTTCGAGTGCGCTCCCATAGACCTAGGCGCGTGTTGCCAGTATGTTCCGCTGCACATGAGCCAGAGCATCGCGAGGGCCAACCCCTCTGCGCGTCAGCTGGTGGTCGAGTATCGACCGACCAGCGCGCTTAAGCCGGATCCACGCAATGCGCGGACCCATCCCAAACGCCAGATCGAGCAGCTGTGCGCATCGCTCAGGCAGTTCGGGTTTACGAACCCGGTGCTGATCGACGAGCAGTCGGTGCTCATCGCGGGCCACGGGCGGTTGCGCGCCGCGCGCGAGATCGGCCTGACCGAGGTGCCCGACAATCGAGCTGGCGGGGCTCAGCGAAGCGCAGAAGAAGGCGCTCCGCCTTGCCGACAACAAGATCGCGCTGAATGCCGGATGGGACGTCGAGATCCTCAGGCTCGAGCTCGACGAGATCGGCACGCTCGATGTCGACTTCGACCTGTCGCTGACCGGCTTTGCAAGCGGCGAGATCGACGTCGTTCTCAAGGCTGCCAATGATCCCGATGAAGAGGTCATTCCGGCGGTTCCGGTCGAGCCCAAGACGATGCTCGGCGACATCTGGATTCTGGGCGAGCACCGCATCGGCTGCGGCGACGGACGCGACGCGGAGTTTCTCCGGCGGCGTGGTCGGCGAGGGTGCGTCGATCGACGCCGCGTTCCTCGACCCGCCGTACAATGTGAAGATCAACGGCCATGCCAATGCCAAGGGCCGTCATCGCGAGTTCGCGATGGCGTCGGGCGAGATGAGCGAGGCCGCATTCCGGACGTTCCTCGCCGAGACGCTCGGCGCCGCCGCAGTCCGTCTCGCGCGACGGCGCAGTGCACTTCGTCTGCATGGACTGGCGGCACCTCGACGACGTCTCGAGCGGTCGGGCGTCAGATCTACGATGATCTCCTGAACATCTGCGTGTGGAACAAGAGCAACGCCGGCATGGGCTCGCTCTACCGCTCCAAGCACGAGATGGTGTTCGTCTATCGCGTCGGCGATGCACCGCACGCCAACATGGTCGAGCTTGGCCGCACGGCCGCAATCGCACGAACGTCTGGGACTATCCGTCGGTCAACTCGATGGCGGGAAGCCGGCGCGAGGACCTGGCGCTGCACCCGACGGTCAAACCCGTCGCGATGGTCGCCGACGCGCTACCAGGACGTGACCAAACGCGGCGACCTCGTGTTCGACATGTTCCTGGGCTCGGGCACGTCGCTGATTGCCGCCGAGCGCATCGGCCGCCGGTTCCGCGGCTGCGACATCGATCCGGCATACGTCGATGTTGCGGTCGAGCGCTGGGTGCAGATGACCGGCGGCACGCCGAATCCTGGAGCGCGCATGAACGGCCGGTTCCAGAAGGGGCAGAGCGGCAATCCCGCCGGGCGGCCCGAGGAAGCGTCGGCCGCACGTGTCGGCGTTCGACATCATCTTCGACAAGACGCTCACGGTCACTCAGAACGGCGTCGAGCGCGAGCTGACTGTTGACGAGGCGCTGCAGCTCAAGACCTACCAGGCGGCGCTCAAGGGCAGCAAGATGGCCGTGCGCGCGGTTCTGAAGATGATCGAAAAGCGCGAAGTCGCACTGGCCAAGCGAACCCCCGCTCCAGCTTCAGAAGCCGATGAGATTCCGGTCGGAACACGACCCGCGGCAACGCCGACGAGGCGATGCTGCTGCTCGGCATCACTGTGCGTGATCCAAACTGGACCGAGCCGTGCGAGTACGGCGTTCGGATGAAGCTCGCGACCTGGGCCGCGCAGGCTGGCCTCAGCCGGCCGGGAAGACGCGGACTGGAGAAAAAGGAAGTCGAGGAAATCAAGTGCGTGACGCTCCGATGCGGATCAGTTGAAGTGGCCGCGGGAGCGGCGATGACTGAGCAGCCGAGCGCCTCGGACGAGACCGGGATACAGGAGGCCGCCGGCCTCAACCCGCTTCCGAAAGGGGCAGAGCGGCAATCCCCGTGGTCGGCCGAAAGGTCGGCGCAGCGACATTCCCTACGATCACCTGCTCGGGCAGATGGTCACGATCAGGGAGGATCGGCCGCGAGCGTCGGGTTACGGCCGCGGAGGCCTTTCTGCTGCAGCTCACCAAGAGCGGTATGGAAGGAGACAGCGCAAGCGCTCGCGCGTCCCTCGCGGCGATTGAGGAAGCTCGCGCTCGCCGGCAAGTTGGCAATCTCCCAAATTTCTTGATCGTCTGGAGACTCGTCAGTCCTGGCAGTGTCGGAACTGCACTCGACGCGCTTGGCGATGGCATTCAAAGCAAACAAATATTCGGAACAGGCACGTATCTGCTCAATCCCTGGATTGTGCAGCTGCGCTTTCTAGGCTTGGGGAGCGACGACTGTCGCGAGATGAGCAGACGACCGTCGTCGATGCGACCCGGACGCCGCAGAAGGTCGACTGGCCCGACTGGTGGGCGGTAAGGCCGAGCTCTCCTAAAGTCAGCTTTCGACCCATTCCTGCCATTAGCCGAGTGTCGGCTTTCGACCCAAAACTAAGTCTCAGAGTGATCCGCTTTCGACCTGTTGGTGAGATAACTCGCCGCTTAGTTCTCGCGAGGCGCGCTAGGGACAAAACTGGATATTGCTCACTTCCAAAAAAGAGCAGTCATGGAGGGTCGCGTTCGGTTCCGCGCCGCGACCAAAGCAATGGCCTGGACTATGGGATTTCCCGTCCTCTGCCTCCGGGCCGCTCGCTTGTCCGCAGTCGGCGCAAAGTTCGCTGCTTTTGGCGGCCTGTCTTGGCGGATGATGAAGTCACGCGTGGGGTAACTGTCACAGGCTTCGCTGAAGTGCCAGATCTGCTGCCACTTCAGTTTGCCCCGCTTCCGCTCGATGCCGCGCCGGTAGTCCAATCGACCTACTCCCTCTGAGGACGAGCAGGGTAAGATGGCGGAATCCTCATTAGCGCCAACGATTGAGGTGGCTGCGGGCGGCTAAGAAAGTGGCGGGAAGCAAGAGCGCGACCTCGATGGCCAGCCGCTCCGCAACCTGATGTTCGGCGAGGTCAGCAATCAGGAGAAACACACCGACGCCCGCGCATAAGGCCGCGGCAAAATGGACGTTGAGACTGATCGGCCCAGCGAACCGAGAATGTTTATGCACCCGCATGACGTGGCGAAACCTTCCGCGGACACTCTAGATTCGACAGAGATGGGCGCTGGCGGATGACCGCTGGCTAACAGGGCCATTACAAAAGCGGTCCCAGCCCCTGGTTTCCCAGTTGTAATTTGAACCGGCGAATAACGGCTGTTTCGTCCGGCGAATGACAGCCAACATGCGCGCGGACACTCCCTGGTATCTATCCGCGGTCGCAGCGATCCAAAACGAGGCCCCCTACCTAGATGAATGGTTGGCCTTCTGCGTACTCGAAGGCGTTGAGCACGTGCTGCTTTACGACAACGGCAGTAGCGACAATCTACGCGAGGTCCTGCAGCCGTGGATGGATGCGGGGATTGTCGAGCTCGTCAACTGGCCGCTTCATTGGAAGAGCCAATCTCAGACGAAAGCGTTCGTTGACGCGCTGGGCCGGCTGCGCGGCCGGACCCGCTGGGCAGCGTTCATCGACCCCGACGAATATCTGTTCTCCCCAACGGGCGAGCCGGTCCGAGACATTTTGAGGCACTATGAGGGCCACGCCGGGGTTGTGGTGAACTGGCAGTGCTATGGGACTTCGGGTCACAGGACGCGGCCAGAGGCGCTGACGATCGAGAGCTTCACCCGACGAGCCAAAACGGACTGGGCGAGGAACCGCCGCGTAAAGACCATCGTCGATCCTTCGCTGGCGATCGAGCCGCAGAGTGCGCACCTTTTCAAGGTGCAACCGGGTCATTCGCTGGTTACCGAGGACTTGAAGCCGGTGCGGATCGTTCGCAAGGCGGACGGCAGACGGAGGTTGCGCCACCTTGCCGCGTGGCTCCCCTACGTGCCGTTCGATCCTTATGCGAAGGTGCAGCCGGCAAATCCGCAGGTCTCAGTATCTCGGCTCCGCATCAACCATTACGTGACCCGATCCGCTGAAGAATTGCCCCTGAAGTACAAGGACAGGGACTCACTCACCGCGCGCGATCGGCGCTCCCACGCCCGATACCATGATCGCAACGAGGTGGATGACCCGGTACTCGTACCGCGAGCAGCTCGGATACGAGAGGTGATTGCCAGGGTTCGCGCGGGCGCTGCCCCTCTCGGCTAAGTAACGAAGCCCTAAAGTCCGCATTCAACCCATCGCAGACCTTACAGCTCAAAAGCGACTTGCCGAGGCTCAGCGCACGGCCGGCAGCATCCGCCGAGCACGCGATCGCTAAGGGCATAATGATGATACAGTGCGGCCCAGGGAGTGACCGACGCAAGTATTCTTATGGCCCAGCCGACCCAGTTGTGAATGTCCTGCAGTTGGTGCGCGACGTTTTGTCCGGGAACCGTGGAAAGGCGGCGGGTATTGCAGGCCGAAGAAGCTCATCGCCTCATTGCCCTCCCAACGCGAGAGGAAACCAAGCGCGGCTTCGGTCGCCAGCAGGGCATAAAGGACATAATGCACGGTCGTTGAGGCAATCCGTACCAAACCAGAATTCCAGCGAATGAACGTGGTGGCCGAAAAACGAAACGCCACAGCACCCGTGCCAGCACAACTAGTGTCAGGATGATGCCGAACGACATGTGGGTGGTGACCATCAGGTGGCGCGTGGATCGAGGGAACCAGCCCCAGGTTTGGCCAAGTGCAAACTGAACGATGACGAGCAGGGCCGTCAGCCAGTGGAGCGTGATCGCCACGTTGTCGTAGTTCTTTCCGTCATCGCCTGCGGCGATGCGGGTCACTGTATCGAATGCATTTCGGTCGACCATCGTTGCTCCGTTAGCTGAACAAGCTGCAATCCCAGTGAATGCCAAGAGTTCCGACTGTGTGTCGACTATCAGCAACCCAGCGGCACGATGTAATCTCGGTGTAATCTTGCGGCTGCCCTGCTCCTGCTATTCGACTTCGCGTGGGACTCGGCCCCTCGTATCGCCGAGGTCCTGGGGGCAGCGGCCCGGTGCAGTTTTTTGCCGGGCCGCGCGTCGTGTCAGACGCTTGCGCTGCCATAGCTGAACGCGCGGTCCATGGACGCCCACTTTCAACCCAAAGCAGTCATTGAAAGCTGCTCGAACTTTGTAAGCTTAGCAGTGAATGCCCTAACTTAGTTTGTGGACCTCGCGTCAGGCGACGGTAGACGCATCGGCCGAGACTCGCCGTCTGAGCTCGGCAAGAGCATGGTGGGCGTGTCTCCGGGTCGGTGTTCGGTCGCCCCGACGCCGAGCCGTTTCCGACCTTGCACGGCTCCCGTCCGGGTTACGTCAGCTTTCCACCAATTGCGGACATTAGCCCTTTCCGAACGCCCGCTGCGATGCGACCATCTCACCTGGAGCGGCGGTCCGCTTTTCGCGCAGATGATAAGCGAGCAGCGTCCGCGAACCGATGGTCGCGTAACCCCACGCGCATGAACCGTTGCAGGATGTCCAGGTCGGGATTGCCGTTCCCTTCGACAAGGATCGGTCCATCGTCCAGGATTGCCACGTCCCAGCCGATCGCGATGCGGTCGTTGAACTCGCGATGCGCCGCGATCGCCAGGGCCTTGGCTTCGCCCCACAGGGGAACGGCACGGCCTTCGATGGCCGCGCCCGTGTCGGGGTGGGCGGACAACCAGCCGAGGCGCGCATCCGAACCGATATTGCTCGACCTCGAAAGCTCACCCAATTCCAAGTCGACAAGCGCGCCGATTCCGCCGGCGTGAAGATTGTCGACCGTCACGTTCTGGCCGAACGAAGTGCGCAGCATTGCCGTCATTACCTCGGGCTCGTGCTGCGTATTCAGGCAGGTCAGGATTCGAACCGTCGGCAGCGCTCCTGCCGTCAGGCTCAGCAGATCACGATGAGCGCGCATCCGGGGTTGAACGACCAGCGGCTCGTGCCGGGATCGCGCGACCAGTCGTTTCAGGAGGCCACGACCTGAGAGCTGTTCGCCGCAGGTGTTGGCAAATATCCGAGGCGCGATCCGATCCCATCGCTCGGCTCCGCGGCCACCGCGGCCGGTGCACGGCTTTACGAAAAGGTCATGATCGGGAAGCGGCTTGCCCGGATGCTCACCTTTAAGGTGTACGAGGGTTCGGACGCAGCGGATCCCGCGATGCGTGCAGTAATCGGCGAAGCGCGCCTTGTCGTTCAAAGGCGAGCCCTTTCGGGGCTTGAGGAGCGGGAAATAGCAGGGTTTGGTCTCGAACCGCTGAATGAAGGTGGTAGCGCGGCGGTCGCCGTCGTCGTGCAACGAGAAAATGTAGTACCAGGGCGGAAGCACGCCGGCCCGGAAATAGAGTTTGAGCTGTTCCATGAATTGCAAGGTCAGGGGCTTGCCGCACCGGCGACGAATTACCGCCCCATTCCGCGCCGAAAACCACAGCGCGGCGAGCAAGAGAGCCAGGGGCCAGACGAGCACGGCAGTCACGAGGTCCGACCATTCTCCCATTCCACTGGGATGCCAGTAGCGCCAGGCAAAAGCGGCCTGAAGCGGATCACTGTCGTCCGCTGAAGACCCGAACCACACGAGTATTGCGATGGGCAGGCCGGCAACCCGATAGACGATCCGTTCCGCGGTGGGGCGCCAGAGAGAGGCCATCGACAAAGCGGCGGCGCCGTTGAGCGCCACCGACTCCCATAGGAGCTCGCAGCCTATTCTTTCCGACATTACAATTTGTTCGCCGGCTCATGACAAAGGTCTCCCGCTTGGGGAGATGAATTGCCATTCAACGTAAGCGCTCCGACAATGGCGCATTCAGCTCGGAGCAGTTGCAGGATGTGCGGGATTTTTGCTGCTCTCGGTCCCAAGCTGGCAGGTCACGCTCTCGAAAATGTTTTTGCAGTGCTCCACCATCGGGGTCCCGACGGCCGCGGTTCGTTCTCAGACGAGGCGGCTGGACTTCACGTTTGCCCACACCAGGCTTGCGGTGATCGACCTCGCGACGGGCGAACAGCCCATGTACAGCGAAGACGGCAATCTCGTTCTCATCTGCAACGGCGAGATTTACGACTTCGAGAGGATCAGAAGCTCGCTCGAGGCGAAGGGCCATCACTTCAGAACGAAGAGCGATTCAGAGGTCATTCTCAATCTATATCGGGAATACGGCCTTGGTTGTTTTGACGCGTTGAGAGGGGAGTTCGCATTCATCCTCTACGACAAGGCGGAGCGGCTGCTGATTGCCGCGCGCGACCGATTTGGGATTAAGCCTCTCTATTTCTCTCGGCTAAGCGGAGGCGGTTTCGTGTTCGCGTCGGAGATGAAGGCCATCTTTGCGAGCGGTCTCGTTCCTCCGAAGCTCAATGTCGCCGCCTTCGATCCGCTAGTCGAGCCGGACGCAGAGAACGTGCAATTTCCGTTCGAGAGTATCGAGCATGTGCCCCCGGCGTCATTTCTGACCATCGACGTCGACACGCATGACGTCGAAATCGCGCGGTACTGGTCGGACGAAATTCCCGCGCATTGTGCGGACGCTGTTCCCGAGCCGTTCGGTGATGCTCCCGAACACTGCGCCCGATTGGTTTTGCGCGAATTGGAAAATGCCGTGCGGCTTCGCCTGCGAGCCGATGTGCCCGTCGGGTTGTATCTGAGCGGAGGCGTCGAATTCCGCGTTCATCGGAGCGCTGATGCAACGCAATCTGAATGTTCCGCTGCATTCATTTTCCATCTCGTTCGAGGGAAGCGACCGAAACGAGCAGCGCTTCGCGCGTCGAGCGTCGGACGTCATCGGAACGGCTCATCACGAGCTTGCCGTCACCAAGCAAATGCTATGGGCGAATCTGGCGAAGTCGCTTTGGTTCTCGGAGCTTCCGTTTGTGTCGCTGGCTCCTGTCGGCAAGTTCCTTTTGTCAGAGTTGGCGCGGAAGCATGTCACCGTCGTGCTGACCGGCGAAGGCGCCGACGAGTTGTTCCTCGGGTATCGTCGTTACTTTCAAAACGCGATCCGCGACACGAGGAACACTCTTCCGGCGCGTCAACGCTCGTCGGCCCAGGCCCGGCGATTGAAGCTCGGAGGAATGTCTGGGAAGTTGCTCAGAGGCTTGTCGCTACTCATTTATCACCCGTGCCAGCGAGGCCGGCTTGCTTCTGCTCGAACGAACACAGCGATTCATTCCGACCCGGCAAAACCAGTGATTTGCACCGTTCAGGAAGGTCGACTTGCGTCGATGCCGTTCGATATCCTCTGTTTTCTTGGCGACCGCGAGGAAATGGCGCATTCGCTCGAAGCGCGCCTGCCCTTTCTCGACCATAAGCTCTACGAAGTGGCGAAGGAGATTCCGGTCGATTTCAAGATGCGCGACGGGCTTGAAAAGGCAGTTCTCCGAGATGCTGCCGACGGCATTTTGCCTGATGATCTCCGTCTGCGGCGGAAAAGCGGATTCATGCTCACGAGCGACCCTGTCGACATGTTCGGCGACGACGAGAAGGCGTCGGCCGGTCTGCGGCAGCATCTATCGCGGGAGGCTTTCGACCGAGCGCAGATCTTCTCCTACCGCGCATATCGTGTGGTGAGCCTGCTGGCGCGACTTCCGCTTTCAAAGCGGTTTCGTTTGCTCGAGCGGTTACGGCGGAATTCCAACAAGGTGCTGATGTACATGATGCAGACGCACATGCTGCATGATCTGTTTGTCTGCCATCCGCCGTGGATGGTCGCGAACAAGCAGGAGACGGCAAATGGCGAATGACGTAATGTCAGCTTTCCACCCATTTCGGACATTAGGCGCGTAGGGTTACGCTGACACGCTGATGGGCAAGGAAGATCTTCGGGATCGGCTTCTCGTAATTGGAAGCGGCGTCCTGCTCGCGTTCGGCCTCACAGTCGCTGCGGCGATAACACAGCCCGACACGGCCTCTTGGCTCGACCCTTTCTTTTCGACATTCTTCCTACCGGTCTTGGTGATCGGAGCGCTCGCGTCGATGGCCCTTCGGCGCGTCTTGGTTGGTCCTGCAGATAAGCAAACGGCGCAGCCTCACGGCTGGCTGGTTGCGTGGAGCTATGTGAGACTAACCCTCGCCGTCGCAGCCATTTGCCTCATCGTCGTAGTTGTAGCTGCACTTGTGATTGCCCCGAGCAAAGTTACCGCCTTCGCGGAAGCGCTCATTGCGCTGGTAGCGTCCTATGTTTCGTTGCGCCTGCTTATGGCGATTGTCGCAAACACGATCCTGTTAAAGCGGCGTTGGGACTAACGTTCGCTTTCCACCCATTCCTGCCATTAGCCGTTTAGGGTAATTCTCTCGAATGACCGCTTCCCGAATGGCTCTCAGGATTGCTCGAGGGGCGATTACCGTTATCGCCTTAGCCTCGTTTGTTTTGTGGATGTATGGGGGCACGCGATGGAACGAACTGTTCCTGAGAGCGAAGCCGGTCCCGGCAAGTTATTGCCAGTCTCGCCCGGCTGAGTTTCAAGTGGTCAAAATGAAGTCGTCCGTTTGTGTTCCGCTCGCCGCGGCAGTCGGGTGGAGGGCTAACGAACGGCTCCTAAAGATAGCGGGCGTCGCCTTTTTCGGCGTCCTTTTCATTGGCGCCGCAATATTACGAGCAGGAGAGGAGGACGAGGCGCAATCGACACCGGCCTTCGCTTCAATTGGGCTGGTCGTCTGCACCGCGTTATTTATCTTCTGGGGTATCTGGCCCGCCGCGATTGCGGCCGGACTTATGATGGTGGCTTTCGCGGGTAAGCGACTATGGTCCCTGCGCGCTTAGGTCTGCTTTCGACCCAAAGCAGACATTCGCCATTCCGTTCGCGTCGCGGAGATTCATTCGCTCTAGGTTGCCCCCACACGATCGGACAAAATCGGTGCAGGGGCAACGTAAAGTCAGAGACTAGCTTTTAGTCGTCGTGTGCGTCGTCTTCGTCACTGTATGCACGTGGTGCTTGTGCTTTGCCGGGCAGCCGCAATGCATCGTGTGATGATGCTCGACGGTCGTATGATGATGCATGGTCGTATGGTGCGAAGTGGGGTGAGTCGTCTCCAGAACGTGCGTCGTCTTCGTTGTCTCGTGCGCACTCATAGCGTTAGGCTGAGCGGTCTGAGCGAGAACGGGCGAGGCAGACAACCCGATTACGGCAAGGGATGCGATGAGAAGTTTCATTCTTTCCTCCTATTGCCGAAAATCGGCAACGCTCCAATCTCCAACGCGGGCTCTTTGTTGCGTGAAATACTGTTCACGTTTCAACTTGGCGTAGCGTCAGCTTTCGACCCAAAGCGGCATTAGGGCGCGGTCTAGCTAGGGCAGGCGTTCCGGGTGACTAAACCGACCCTGCTCCCTGACCATGAGCCGCATCCCGAGCAACTCAATGACCACGAGCAGGAGGCAACCTCCCGCCGCGGCCGCCGTAGTGCCGTCGCCACCGGATAGCCCCGTCATAATGATAAAGAACCAAAACGCAGCGGCAGTCAGGAAGACCAGAGCCATCAGAAGCCCAGCGCCTATGCGCCGAAGTGCGTCCCGCATGTCGTGATGATGCTCGCTGAGGTCTGCCGGTTCAATGTCAGCGTTCCACCCATTCCTGCCATTGGACCCTTCTGTTACGGTGACGTAACTGCCAGGGGCCAGCCGCATGCAAGTCCACTATCCCAAGCCGCTGCACGGGTGGCGCGAGTTCGGTGGGGAAGTGGGCGTGATCGTTCTCGGTGTGCTGATCGCGCTTGGCGCTCAGCAACTGATGTCCGACTGGCAGTGGCGAAACGACGTTCGCGAGGCCGATCAGCGGATGAGAGCAGAGGTCAGCTTTGACCTCGCTGTGGCGTATGAGCGTTACGCCATCGACCCCTGCCTCCGTCCACGCCTTGCCGAGCTGCGAGACGAGTTAATGGGGAATGATCTGATCTGGCCGGGGAGCCGCGCCAGGTTCGCCAACGACTATTACAAGTCCGGATTTCCAAGCGTCTATCGAACCCCTAATCGACCATGGCTTCAGGCAACCTGGCTGACGGCGCTGGACGGCGGCGTGATTGGGCACTTTACACCTGATCGAGTGGATGAACTCTCCGGGCTTTTCGACAATGTGGCGAGGCTAGGCCAGATACAGGCCGAGGAAGCCGATGCGGCCGAGACTTCTCGGCGATCTCGCGTTTGCCGGTCCGATCACTCCCGCGGAGCGCCGCGCCAACCTCAAGCTGGTCGCAAAGCTCGACGCGCTCGACGCCCGCATGCTTGCCGTTTCGAAGACGCTGATCAACGAGTTCCCGCGCGGCCGGCATTGAACCGAATCGACCGGCGCTGAAAAGCTACATCGACCAGCAACGCGCCTATCGCGGCACCTGCGTGCGTAATCCCGGGAAGATCAGCTAGTGCAGGTCCACCTCGGCTAGTGGCTGCTTTCCACCCGAAACGGACTCTCGGCTGGCGTCCGCATTCGACCCAAAGCTGCCATTAGCTCTCGGCCATGCTACCTAGCGCGAGCATGACAGAGCAGCCGCTAGCGTGGAACGTCCGCCAATATTTGGTTGGCATGGCAATCGGCTTTGTCTGCGTCCTGTTGGGCGCGAGCTACTGGATAGCGGTCCTCGTCACTGCTGTAAGCGTCTTGGTCGTTCCGGTAAGCAAATGGCTATATCGGCACTTGAGAAGGGCGGACTAAACCGTTCGCGCATGGAAAGTGCCGCCCCAATGGCAGCTTTCCACCCAAAGCTGACTCTAACTAAGCAAGCGATCTCTACCCAAAGCTCGCACTAGTCGCTTAGGCGCGATGCCGTCGGCATCGGAAGTTCAGACGTTTAGTGGTCCGAAACGTACATAAATGGGCCACTCCGACGGACGGAGCGGCCCTTTACAAGATGATCACTCAGCGGTTCGAGCCTGGCGCCGCAGCCGACGTCGGGGTTTGCTCGGCTACTGCTTTCGAGATCGCGACGAGAGGCTGATGTCCAGCTACATACTTGTCGGCGAGTGCCTGCACGTCGGCAGCGGTAACCGCCCGGATGTTATTGAGTTCGGCAATAAGCTCCTCGCGGACGCGCGGCTCGCGGGTCATCGCGGTGAGTTTGCCGACCCAATAGGGGTTCGTTTCGAGCCTCTTACGCTGGCCTTCAATTAGCGGCTGCTTGGCCCGAATGAGCTCGTCGGCGCTGACGGGTTTGGCAGCGAGATCCCTGAGCTGCCCCTCCAGCAGAGAGTGGAAGGCCGCAAAATTCTTCTGCGGAGTTTCGATTGCAGCGGTGAAGTAACCCTGCCCTCGAAGCTGCATCGAGCTATCCGCAGAAACCATCGGTGAATAGGTGATGCCGAGCTTTTCGCGCACCGTATCGACAAGCCGGGTCGAAAGGACCGAGGCGGCGACGTCGGCGACCGCAGACACCTTGGGATCGGCGAAATAATCCGGAAGAACGAAGTATTCGCCGTAGAACGCCTGGTCGGGGCGACCCTTGTGCTCAAACACCGCGGGGGCCTTCGCCTCAGCGATAGTGATGCGCGGGGCTTGCGCCTTAACCGACTTGCGTGCCGGGCCCGCGGCGAAGGTGGCCTGCGTCGCCTTGATCGCGTCGGCGACCGTCACATCGCCCACGATTACGACATCGGCCTGGCCGCTGAGCGGCGTCTTCAGCATCTGCGGGAGATCGGTAGCGTCGACATGCGTCAGGTCGGACGACGTCGGAAGCATCTGGAAGCGCCGGTCGTTGCCTACGGTCAGCGCCTGGGCCCCCCGGGCGTAGACTGCGCCGGCGTTGGTCTCGAGCTGGCCGCTGAACATCGGCGCGAAAGACTTCGCCTTCTCGACCGCTTCCGGCCGGAAGCCCGGGTCTCGCGCGTAAGCTGTCAGCAGCTGCATCTGCGACAAGAAGTCCGCCGGGCGCGTGTCACCCTTTAGCACGAACGCACGCGTGCCTGCTTCGAGGTTTACCGTAGCGACCTTGCCGGTCGTTTGGGCCCATTTCTGGATGTCGCCGACCGACAGCTTGCCGGTGCCGGCGAAGGGGAACAGCTGCGTTTCCCACAACGTATGCGCGAGCTGCGGGGAGACAGCGGCACGGCCGTTGCCGAAGGAGACGGCGACGTGGATCTTGTCCTTCTCATACTTGGTCGGCTTGACCAGCAGGCGCGTGCCGTTGGCAAACTTCACGGTGGTAATGCCAAGCTGCGCATCCTGCGTTCGCGATACTACCGCGCTTGGCCTGCCGAAGGTCGTGTAAGGCCACGTGATGGCGGCTTCCTTCACCTGCGCGCCGAGCGTGCGCGAGTAAGCCGTGCCCAGCGCGGACGCGAGCTGTGCCTCGCCCGCGGCGCCCTGTTGAGCGGAGCGGAACAGGATCGGGGTTCCGTCGCCGAACAGCGACTTCAGCGTCGCGTCGACCTCGGTCGCTGACACACTCGCCAGTAGCGGCGTTGCGAAAGCGAGATCCTGCGCGTCACTGGTATAGAGATCGTCGTCGTCGACTGTTTTGACGATCCCGTCGGCAATGTCGGCAGATTTGCGCGTTGAGGATTGCGCCGCCTTCGCTTCCAGCTGCGTGCGGAGGGTCGTCAAGGCACGCTGCAGCTCGCCCGGTTGGACCCCGTCGCGGATCAGCTCACGCTGCTCGGCGCTCACCGCGTCAAGCGCTTCGTGCCACTTCTCGGGAGAGGCGGACAATCCAAGTTGGGTGATGCCGCCCGAGTGCAGCAAGGACGAGATGTTGGCCGCCTGCGCGCCAAGGAATGGGCTGCCGGGCTTCGCAGCGCGATCCCCGAGGCGCTGATTGAGGACGGTCAACGCGACCTGCCTCAACAGAAATTCGCGATCGACCGCTTCGGTCTCGGCGCGCTTATCGTCGGGTGCCGCCCACGTCACTCCGAGCTGATCGGGTGCGCCCTGGGCGACGAACTCGCCGATGTGCTTCTTTCCGCTCGGCGTGCCGAGGTCGATCTGGTCGGGCGTGCCGGCGGATTTCCAATCGGAAAAACCGGCGCGGATCTTCTGCTCGACCGCGGCCGGATCGATGTTGCCGACGATCACGATGGTCGCGTTATCGGGGCGGTAATTCGCGCGATAATAGCGCGCGATCCGGTCGTGGTTAGCGGCGTTGATCGTCTCCACCTTGCCGATCGGCCAACGAGATACGAGCCGAGTGCCATCGAGCACCGTTGAGAGGTTGGCTTTAACCGTGCGGTACTGCGGCGTGTCGCGCAGCCGCTCTTCGGACAGAACCACACCCTTCTCCGCGTCTATCGCCGCCTGAGACAGGTTCAGTCGCTCGCCGATCTCGCGGAACAGCTTGAGCCCGGTGTCCAGCGCAGTTGCGTCGGCCTTCGGGAAATTGAACATATAAACCGTCTCGTCCTGAGCGGTGAACGCGTTGGTGTCCGGCCCAAACTGGAGGCCCTGACGCTCGAGCATGTGAACGACCTCCCCGTCGGCGATGTTGGTACTGCCGCGGAACGCCATGTGCTCGAGGAAGTGCGCGAGACCCTGCTCCTCATCGCGCTCCTGAAGCGACCCTGCGCCGATGCGCATTCGCATTGCTACGCCGTCAGTCGGGGTCTCATTGTGCATGATCGCATAGCGCACGCCGTTGGGCAGAGTGCCGAAGCGCACGCTCGGGTCCGCCTTGCGACCGGTGTAATCCTGTGCCCAGTGACCCGGCTGCTTCAACAGCGGTTGCGCAGCAAGAGGCGCCGAGGAGACAAGCAGAAGCGACGCGACAATCGACCGATGATTCATGAATACCCCCGAAGATCCGAGCGCCGATAAACTGACCTAAGATACGGAAATTGCAAGCGAAAAGTAGCGGCACTCTGGGCTACACGTCTGCTCTCGACCTAAAGCTGACTCTACCAATGGGCCAATTCCAAGACCGAACACCAGTAGCAAGATCAGGATG
Organism: uncultured Alphaproteobacteria bacterium; assembly: GCA_963754245.1. Classification (GTDB taxonomy): domain Bacteria; phylum Pseudomonadota; class Alphaproteobacteria; order Sphingomonadales; family Sphingomonadaceae; genus Sphingomicrobium. The sequence continues at coordinate 64,059 of CAVWET010000007.1, read as the reverse complement.
CGCTTTGACGAAGTCGGCGACGCGCCACTTGCGAAGTGGAGGCGACATAACTTCGGGTAATCGAAACTCATTCGTCGTTCGACCGGCGATAGGTAAAATCGAACGAAGGGCTCCAATTTCTCCCGCCGTCGAGGGATTGCTCTCCAAACTGTCGAACGGAACCGTCGGAGTTCTTACTGTAGGTCATCCGCACGAGCGGCCCCGCCCATTTGCCGCTGATCACCATCGCAGATCCATTCCAGCTGCCGGTGAAGAAAACTCGCGACCCGGACGAGTCAATCCAGAACTGCTCCCATCGCCGTTGCGCCGGGACATAGATGCTCAAGGATCCGCCGCCCAACTTACCAAGCGGCCTCCAATTCTCGCGAATGCCGCAACCATAGACAGGCTCGATCAAGCTGTGGGCGACCAAGACACCCTTGCCGTCATAGACGTCCCAGCGCCCTGTCCAGAAGTCCAGCTGATGATATTCAGGCTGCGAACAGGGTGACTCCGATTTCCCCGTCCCTTGCAGTTCCGCGGCGCCCATAGCCGGCGACGCGAGGGTAATGAGGCTGCTCACTAACAAGAGCTTCAGCATCCGGGCGATCCCTCTGTTGATCGGAAGTTGTCCCACCTCCTGTGGCGAGCGGGCTATCGAGCTTCGACGAAGGGGCTGAAGGGGGTCGTGAACTGCTCAGCGAAAGCTGTTCCGGCGCGTAGGCTCGAGCGCTCAGGACTTGCCCTTGGCTCGCGCACCCGGTTGTCTGGAAGCCGCAGGCCTTTCGTCCTCGATCAGCGCTTGCCGGACGCGCTTGAGCCAGTCGATCCGAACGCGGAGCGATTGAGCAGCATTGTCGTGAAGAAGATCCTTGTAAGGTACGAAGACCGTTTCACGATACGCCTCGAGCTCTCCGAGCTTGGCACTCAACGCTGCCTGGGCAGCCTCAACCCATTTCATCTTCTCACTTGGCCGCAGCAGATCGATCGACTGCAGCATCGTGCGGAGCGGGTCCTCGAGGAGGGTGTGCGTCGGCCGGATCGACTTGATCCATTGTCGTAGGGCCTGTCGACCTTTCGCCGTGCAGGTCAGCCATTCCGCGCCACGCGCGTCACCTGCGACCGGCTGCGACTGAAGGAGACCACGCTCCTTAAGCCTTCGTATCAAGGGATAGATCTTGCCCTTGCTGGTGCCGTAATTGCTGACCGGAGAGGCCGCGTAGATCTTGCCGATCTGGTAGGCCGTAGCCGGTTGTATGCGCTGGAGAAGCGAGAGGGCTGTGGCCTCATCATCCGTGAGGTCGATTTCCGAGCGCAAGGGACGGTTCCAAGGTTGCCGAGGGATAGGAGGGCCGCTTAGCAGTGTCGCCGTCAAAGGTGAACGGCTCGGCCGTTCCTTCCCATCGGCTGCTCAAGAGGGCCGGCGTCCCGCGATCCTCGATTGAATATGAGCGGCGTCGGACGGCTGTTCCGCCAAAAGATCGAGCACACGTATCGCCACATTCAGCAGCGAACCGTCGAAGTAACGTCGGCAAATCGTCTCGATCGCGTCATCCTTGACGTGGTCGAGCGTTACGGCCGGCATATATACGGCACTCAGGCGGCGACCCCGCGCGCCGAATTCCCGTGTCAGCACGCCCTTGGCGACAAGCCTCTGCAGCATCGACCGAATTGCGGCGTTGGTGATGCGGACGCTGAGCGCCGCTTCCACAGCCCGCGCCGTAGCGGCGCCGCGCTCATACACGATCGTTGCCACTTCGCGCTCCCGGCCGGCCAGATTGAGGACGCTTGCAGGCAGACGAACCCCGCCGCTGTTTGTCCCGAGCAGCGGGTCCTTCGAATGCTGAGCTAGGGGCATCGCGTGGTTCACTAGTACGAATAGTACTAACTTGACGGCTAGATGCAACTATCATTTTCGCGATCAATTTGATCTTCCGTTGATGCGACGCGCGGCAAATACCGCTCGCGAGTGGGATTCCCGACAGGAAGCCCGTTCAGATGGGCCTTTGCTCGCCGGCCTGCTGTTCATAGGCCGGCAATTCTCGGATTGCCTGTCTGAAGCGCCTGCCGACAGGCACGCGCTCTCCAGATTCCAGGACGAGAGAATATCCGCCGGTTTGACGACGCGCGATGGACACCACGCTGTCGGCTCGAACGATGTGCGATCGGTGGACACGAAGGTAGGCTTTCGCATCGAGCAAAGTCATCAGCCCGGAAACGGATGTACGATGCAGATATTCATGCCCGTTGGTGAACAGGCGGACATACTCTCCTTCGGCGGACGCCCGGTCCAAGCGATCGAGATCCAGCCGGACAAGCTCGCCGCGCCGATTGACCCAAAGAAACCGGCGCTCCGGCGTGCTGCCTCCCGCGTGGTGAGTTCCGCAGCTCGTCAAGCTGCTCCACCAGTTCGTTGAGCCGCTCCCGTGCGAGGCGGCTTTGGACCGCCGCGCGCACGCGGCCGACGCTCGCGCTCAGGCGATCGAAGCGCACCGGCTTGGTCACGAAATCGATCGCGCCCGTGTCGAACGCATCCAGTGCAAATTTGGGGAAAGCGGTGACGAACACGATCAACGGTGCAGTGTCGGCGAGCTTACCAACGGCCTCGATGAGGTCGAAGCCGTCGATGTCCGGCATTTCGATGTCGACAAACAGCACGTCCGGTTTGCTCAATTCCGCGCAATGCGTCGCTCGCATTCGTCTCTGCTCCGGTGATTTCGACATCGCTGAACCGGCCAAGCAACACGGTCAGCCGCTTCACCGCGAGTGGCTCATCGTCGATGACGAAGACGCGGATCATTCCTGCGCGACGCTCAGAGGAATCTCGATGTGAACCTCAAACGAGCCGTCCGGCAGCGTTCCAGATCGGAAGCTCTGAGCTTCGCCGAACCGGGTGCGTAGCCGTTCTGCTACGTTGCTCAGTCCTACGCCCGCCCCCGGAGCTCGCCGGCCGTTGTTGCCCGGCGGAGAGTTGGTCACTCGAATTACTAGCCGCTGTTCGACCGCCCGACTGCTGATCAAGAGCTCGGTTCTTCCAGAACTCGCGGCCACGCAATGTTTGATCGCGTTCTCGGTCAGCGGTTGAAGGATCAGGCTAGGAACAAGGGCGACGGTCGTTTTCGGATCGATCTCGAGGCGGACGGCGAGCCGATCGGGAAACCGGAGCTCCTCAATTCCGAGGTATAGCTTCTGCAGCTCAATCTCGTCCTTGAGCGGGTGGTCGTCCTGGGGATCGATCGAGAGTGTTGACCGCAGAAAACCGCCAAGTCCCTCAACCATCCGCTCGGCCGTCGTGTTCTCGTTGGTGCAAATGAGCGACGCGATCGAGTTGAGAGTGTTGAACATGAAATGCGGATTGAGCTGGTAGCGCAGGGCCTTGAGCTGCGCCGCCTGAGCTAGTCTCTCAAGCCGTGCGAAGTCGCGTTCCCGCTCGCCGAGCTGGCGGCTGTAGACGAGCGCGAGAAGCAAGGATGAAAGCGCAAAGTAACACCAAAACCAGAAAGTCACGGCGCTGAGATAAGACTGGAATGTCGCCCGCTCTTGGTTCTCGTGACCTATGAACAGCTGGAACACGGCATAATTGACGGCCCCGTGGACGAAACTCGCAACGAAGGCCGCCATGAGCCCGGTTAAAGCGCGGACCGCGAGGGGCTTTCCCGGCTGGTGTTCGTGGATCTTCAGAATGGCTACAGAGATCAGCGCGCCGGCACAGGCGACAATGCCTCGCGGCACCAAGAAGAATCCGAAACCGGGTTCTCCCATCAGGACCAGGGAGATGCTCGACATGATAGCCTGGAAGACCCAGAAACAGACGATGATAATCGCGGGCAGATACCGCAACGGAGCCTGCGGGTCCGGGCGTTCCGCGAATTGAATGCCGCTCATATCTCCGACCTCCGCCAGAAAATCGCTGGCTGACTGTCGTTTGATGCGGTGGCTGGGTCGTTCATGACATCAGCGCCGAGTTGAACGCTCTGCTCCGGTAAACCTCGACTCCTGATTAGTTGGAGTTGAGTTTCATGGCTGCGGTCCATCCGAAGAGCTTGGCTGACGATCGGCTCAATCACAATAAGTCTGGCTCTAAAGCGCCGAACGACAACCTGCCGCGTCCGGTCGCGGGCACGCAGAGCATTCGCGCTTCCAGCGACCATCGGCGGCCCGGTCTGTACTGACGCATATCGCTTTCGGTCGGAGCTCTTTCTTCAGCTGCCTCTCGCGGGTGTCGATTCACTTCACTCCTGACGATTTGCACCGGAAGAGCTGTTGCATTCAAACCACATCCTGACCAATAAAGTACCATTCGTACTAATATCTTCCTTGCGATTTAAGCTGTCACGACAATACAGAGGTGCGTATCGCACCATCGTTATGTCGCGGCTATCGCGGGGGAGACGTCGAAATGCAATATCGTCGGTTCAAGGGCCTGATGGTTGGAACCATCTTGAGCGGCGCTGCCATAGTCGCCTCGCCGGTCCTAGCCCAGTCGACTCCTCCGGCAACGCCGAGCCCGCCTGACAACAGCGCGACGCCCAGCACACCGGACACGACCGGCCCGCAGGAAGGTCAGTCGACCGTCCCGCTCGACCAACGCCCAGGGCGGGACTGTCAAAAAGGCGCAGGACATCGTCATCACCGGCTCGCGCATTCCGCAGCCGAACCTGACCTCGGCCAGCCCGGTGACAGTCGCTCTCAGCGCAGGAAATCAAGCTTCAGGGCACGACCCGCACCGAAGATCTGATCAACTCGCTGCCGCAGGCGTTCGCCGCCCAGGGTTCGAACGTATCGAACGGCGCGACCGGCACCGCGACAGTCAACCTTCGCGGGCTTGGGCAGAACCGCACCCTGGTGCTGCTCAACGGCCGTCGTCTGCAGCCGGGCGACCCGACCGCCGGCGGCAACGTTCCGGACATCAACTTCGTGCCTTCGTCGATCATCAAGCGTGTCGACGTGCTGACCGGCGGTGCTTCGTCGGTCTACGGTGCGGACGCCGTGGCCGGCGTCGTCAACTTCATCATGGACACCAACTACCGCGGGTTCCGAATTGACGCCCAGGCAAGCACGTTCATGCACAACAATCGCGCTGGTCAGGATATCATCGGGGCGAACGAAGAGGCAGGCTTCCTGCCGCCGCACGGTATGAGCACCAACGGGGGTGCGCAGGACATCTCAGGCGCGTTTGGCGCCGGGTTCGACGACAACCGCGGCAGCGTCGTCGCTTATGCCACTTACCGGAAGCAGGGCTCGGTGCTCGAAGCGAGCCGCGATTATTCGTTCTGTAACCTCAGCGCCAACCCGGCCTACATTTCGGCGGGCCAGTCCTGGTATTGCGGCGGCTCTTCGACCTCGGCCCAAGGCCGCATTCGAGTCTTACGATCCAACGGGCACCACCCGGCTGTTCAACGGCCACGTGTCGGGCAACCAGTTTGTCGGCGGCGTTCCGCTGTTCAACTTCGCGCCATACAATTACTTCCAGCGGCCCGACGAACGCTACACGTTCGGCACATTCGCCGAATATGAAATCAGCCCGGGTGCGAAGCCGTACCTCGAAGCAATGTTCATGCACGACCATACGGACGCGCAGATTGCTCCTTCGGGTAACTTCACGAGCACGTCTTACCTGAACTGCGACAACCCGCTGCTGTCGGCGCAGGAAATCTCGACCATTTGTCGCGGCAACAATACGTTTTTCAGGCCGGGCGTCGTCAATCCAACCACTGGTCTGCCGTCGCCCCTCGCGATCGTGCACATCGGCCGCCGCAATGTCGAAGGCGGCGGGCGCGACGACGATCTGGAGCATACGGATTACCGCATCGTCGCCGGCATCAAGGGGGACCTGCTTCGCGGACTGTCCTACGATGCTTACTATCAGTTCGGCACCTCGCGGCGCTCCGAGACCTACTTCAACGACTTCTCGGTCACGCGCCTGCAGCGCTCGATCGACGTCATCGCAAATCCAGCCACTGGCGGTGTGGCCGGGGTTCCGGTCGGCGCGCCTGTGTGCCGCTCCGCCATTCCGGGTGGCGGCGATCCGAATTGCGTGCCGTGGGACATCTTCACGACCGGCAACGTCAGCCAGGCGGCACTCAACTACCTGCAGACCCCGGGCTTCCAGCGCGGCAACGTCAACGAGACGATCGCCGATGCGAACATGACGCTGGAAGGGGGCGAATACGGCCTGCAGACGCCGTGGGCGGACCGCGGGGTCGGCATCAACGTCGGTGCCGAGTATCGTAAGGAGCTTCTGAACTTTAACACGGACATCGAATTCCAGACCGGCGACCTCGCCGGCCAGGGCGGTCCGACCCTTCCCAACCACGGCTCGTTCGACGTCCGCGAGTTGTTCACCGAAGTCCAGGTGCCGATCATCAGCCACTCCTTCATCGAGGAGTTCACGATCACCGGCGGCTACCGTTACTCGGACTACAAGATCGACGGCGGCAACAGCTTCACCACGGATACGTACAAGCTCTCGGCCGAGCTCGCGCCGGTCCGCGACATCCGCTTCCGGGCCAGCTACAACCGCGCCGTTCGCGCTCCGAACATCGTCGAATTGTTCTTCCCGGCAGGGCTTGGTCTTTCGGTGGGAACGGACTTCTGCGCGAACAACCCGGGCAACACGCCGGCGTTCACACAAGCGCAGTGCCTGAACACCGGCCTTCCAGCCGCGCAATATGGCACTGGCGGCGCAGATCCGAATCCGGCCAACCAGTACAACTCGATTTTCTCGGGTAACGTGAACCTGACACCCGAAAAAGCCGACACGTACACGCTCGGCCTAGTCGTGCAGCCGCGCTGGGTGCCGGGCCTCGCCTTCACCGTCGATTACTTCAACATCAAGGTGAAGAACCTCATCGCTCCGCTGTCGTTCAACGGCGTGCTGGCAACCTGCGCGTTGACGGCCAACCCGACTTACTGCGGCCTCATCCATCGCGATCCGGCGGGTTCGCTTTGGGACACGCCTAACGGGTTCATCACCCTGCAAACGCAGAACGTCGGCGGACTGAAGACCAACGGGTTCGACGTCAATGCGTCGTACAATCATAAGTTTGGAGGCGCGGGCACGTTTAACGCGAGCTTCGTCGGCACATGGACGCGGCACCTGATTTTCGACACGGGCATTTCCCCGGGATCAGGCCTCGACGGCGTTTATGATTGCGCTGGCTTCTACGGTGCCACCTGCACGTTAAGCGGTATCTTCACCTCGCCCAATCCGAAGTGGAGGCACAAGCTGCGTGTCGGGTTCAATCTGCCGAACGGCCTCGGGATTTCAGGTCAATGGCGTTACTTCGGGAAGGTCACCGATGACGCATTCAGTAGCGACCCGGACTTGAACTTCCTGGGGGCAGCGTTCCAGTTTCCGAACAACAAGACCATCAAGGCGCAGAGCTTTTTCGACCTCACGCTGACCGCTCGGCTGACGGACAAGTACAACTTCCGCCTGGGTGCGAACAACATCTTCGACAAGTCGCCGCCGATCGTCGGCAACGACGTCAGCGCTAACGGCAACACCTTCCCGCAGATGTACGACTCGCTGGGTCGCTTCCTCTTCGCGGGCGTCACGGTCGACTTCTAACTCTGCTGCAATTCGGCCTTCTGTTTCAGGCTCTCGAGGGGATTTCAGATCATGCGTAAACTCGTCCTATCCCGGCTCGCGGTCGGGGCGTCGGCCATCGCGATGGCAACTGCTTCCGCAAGTCCCGCCATCGCCCAGGTCGCAGGCACGCAGGACGCCCAGCCGTCCACAACCAGCACGCCGGTTACCACTCAGCAGACGACGCCGGTCGAGACGGTCAATCGAACCGGCCTACCCAGCGCGAACCAAGACCAGAACCCGGCGGCGAGCGAGCAGAGCATCGTAATCACCGGTTCGCGCATCAAACGGCCCGAGATTGAGTCTCCGGTCCCAATTGCCGTCCTCGGTCAACAGGCCCTCTTGCAAGACGCTGCAGCCAACGTGGCTGACGTCGTCAACGAGCTGCCCCAGGTCGCGATCGGTACGACTAGGACCAACACTAACTTCCTCACGTCGGGAACAGGCGTTTCCAGTCTCAACCTGCGCGGCCTTGGGGTTCCTCGAACCTTGGTCCTAGTGAACGGACGGCGCTTCATCGGCGGCTTCGCCGGCGTTCCGGCCGTGGACGTGAACAACATTCCGACCGACTTTGTGGATCGCATTGAAGTTGTGACCGGCGGCTCCTCCGCAGTGTACGGCTCGGACGCGGTCGCGGGGGTGGTCAACTTCATCCTCAAAGATCGGTTCGACGGCATCCAGATCCGCGCGCAAGGCGGCCAGACCTTCCGCGGTGACGATGCAACCTATTTCGCCAGCGTCACGGCAGGCCAAAGCTTGCTCGGCGATCGGTTGCACTTGCTCGGCAACTTTAGCTGGGACAAAGACGAAGGACTGCGTTCGCGCGATCGCGCGATCTCCAGTCAGGACTGCGGGACCGGGTTCGCGCCCGATCCGGTTACAGGAACGCCGGAAATATGCGGTCCGGCATTCTATTCAAGCTTCGGGTCGCAGGGCCGATTTAATATCGTTGGCGCGGGTTCGAGCGTCCTCACCAGTCAGTTCAACGGCGCTCCAACCAACCTCTTCACCTTCGATCCGACGAACTCATTAGTGAATGGCTTTAGGGCGGATTTTGGCTTCAATCGTGACGCACTTCGATTGATCTCGACTCCCATTAAGCGTGAGCTGGCGACCGGCATTGTCAATTTCGATGTCACGCAACAAATCCGATTCTTCACCGAGCTGACCTATTCTCACGTCAAGGCGAATGCCGGCGAAGAGCCTCTCGCGCTGAGCAGTGTTAGCTCCGGCAGTGTGCCGATTCCCGGGCTGGCCGATATTCAACTGGACAATCCCTTCATTCCCGCGCCGGTCCTTAGCGCGATCAATGCGGCAAATGCCGGCGGAGCCAACATTACGGCCATCGCGTATCGGCGACGCCTCAACGAGATCTTTGATCGAAGCAATCGCACAGATCGACACACATTCCGCGTGGCAAGCGGTTTCAAGGGCTCACTTCTCGGGAAGTACAATTGGGAAGTCAGCTACGTGTATGGACGGATGCACGACTTCAATCAGTCGCAGGACATCCTTCTTCAGAACTTCAACAATGCTATCGATGCCATTCGCGTGGGACCTGGCAACGTTCTGGGTGTGGACATTGTTTGCCGCAATGTCGCTGCGCGAGCGGCAGGTTGTATCCCGCTCGACATCTTCGGGCACAATACGGCAGATCCGCGCGCGGCTGCGTACGTCAATGAACCCGGCGGAAAATTCGAGGATATCGTCAACAAGCAGCACGTTGCGACTGCTTCGATCTCCGGACCGCTCTTCAGTTGGTGGGCCGGAGACGTGACGGCCGCACTCGGCGCAGAATATCGCAAGGAACAGACTCAAGACACGTTCGACCTGGCGACGCAGCAGGGTCTCAACTCGAGCAATGTTATTCCCAATCTTGCCGGCCAGTTTCATGTCTGGGAAGCCTTCGGCGAGCTTAACGTGCCGCTCCTGAAGGACCTCAGCTTTACCAAATACCTGGGAGTGAACGGTGCGGCCCGTTATTCGAAATATTCGACCGTAGGAAGCAACTGGAGCTACAACTTCGGCGTCGAGTGGCAACCAATCAGAGATCTTCGTTTCCGCGCTCAATATGCGAAGGCCGTTCGAGCTCCGAACATCTCGGAATTGTTCTCAGCGCCCGGACAGACGTTCGCGCCGGTGAACGATCCGTGCAACGGCGTAACAGTGGCATCGTCCGGTCAATTCGCTGCCGCGTGCCGAGCGATCCCGGCAGTTGCCGCTGCCATTGCTGCAAGCGGCAGCTTTACGTACCCGCTGGCGAACCTTCAGCAAATTGACGGCTTAATCGGCGGCAATCAGAACCTGAAGCAGGAGGCCGCCAAGACCAAAACGCTTGGACTCGTGTTCACGCCTTCCTTCGTTCCCGGCTTTGGCATCACGGTTGATTATTATGACATCAAGATCGACGGCGCGATCCGGTCACTTGACCGCAACTTCGAGATTTCAGCAGTGCCTGGTCACCGGCAACCCGGTTTTCTGCAGCAGCATCACCCGGGATCCGAACACGGGCTTCCTGCTCCACGTGAACTCGCAGTTAATCAACGTCGCAGCCCTCACCAATAAGGGTGTCGACTTTGACTTCAATTACAACCGCGCGCTTCACTGGCTTCCCGATGATCGTTTGAGCGTCGACCTCAAGTGGAACTGATCTGATCAACAACACTCTGCAGACGGATCCATCCACTGCGCCCGCCGACTTCGCCGGAACTTTCGGCCGGGGCTTTTCTCGAGACTCTGCATTCCTGCGCAGTTCCTACAAGTTTGGCATCGTCACGTTCGGCTGGCAGACGGATTATCTCAGTGGCGGCCCGTTTGAACGGGGCTTCGGCGTCTTCGGGGATCCACGCGTCAATCAGCTGAATATCGTCCGCGATTATTGGCTGCACGATGCACAGCTGCGGTTCGACCCTACCAATCGGATCACGGTCTATTTCAACGTGGACAACGTGTTCGATAAGAAGCCGCAACTTCTGCCAGGGGCGATCTTCACTGGAGCACCGACAGGCCTGGAGACATCTCCCGACATGGATGTGTTCGGGCGCCGCTTCCTTGCCGAAGTCCGGGTCAAATTTCTATAAGTGCGAATTCCCGCCGCCGCGGCAACGTTACCACTGAACGGCAAGTTCGGTGTGCCAAAGGCAATCCTAAAGTCGCTGATCGGCTGCAGGACGGGAGGGGGGCACGGGCGGTGAAGAACATCCCCTTCGTTCTCGTGCTCCCCAAGAGCAGCCTAGGTTGGCTTCGACTAAAAAGGACGAGAGGCACTCTTCGAAAGCGGGACTAATGCGGCGTTTCACGATGTATTTCGCGATCACGACCGGTCTCGTTGGGGCTCCCGCGCGGGCGACCGCCCCGAGCAGCGTCGAAGAGTCCTCTGATCACGTTGGAAAAGCAAAGTTGGGATGCTTGTGATGGTGAGCTTTTGGCTCATTGCAAAGAACCGGGGAAATTCTGCAACTGCGCCAGCCTAGCGTCAGCTTTGGGTGGAAAGCTGACGTTACGAAAGTGTCGTGAATAGCAGCGCGATGTATCCGGTTAGCAGCGCCAACCCCGCAACAGCCAGTATTATATGGACACGTGCCGATCGAGACACGAGCGCCGCAATTGAGAGGCCGATAAATGCGATGTGCGCGGTAAGATTGCGGGGCTCCGGAAGAGCGCCGGTCAGGATAAGAATTCTTGGCCAGTGAGGCAATGAGCGCGAGCAACAGGGCCGAGAAGAACCAGCGAAATTCACGGAAATATTCGTTTTTGAGATCGGCAGTCTTGCCGGCGACTGTGCGGGGTATAATCAACGCGGTCATCATGAAGATCGCCACGGGCTGGAGCAGTACGATCAAGAACTCGGCGAAGCTCCAATGTTCGATCTTGCGCAGTGTGAATAACGCCCACCAGGTTTGAACTTGGATCAGGAACGTCGTGGCCATCCACAGCGGCGTTGGCCACCATAACCTAAGCTCGCGTCTCGATCGGATCAGCGCCGCCACACCGGTGAGGAGGTGCGTGACTGCGAGGCCCAGGATCAGTGAGATGAAGACCGAGAGATAGGAGAAGCTGTCCATTCGGCACAAGATTAGCAGCTTTTCCGAAATGCGCGCGTCATGTCCATTTTGGGTGGGAATGGATGGGCCATGTCAAACCGGACGGCTCGTGAAGCGTTTACGGCTTCGTGCCTACCGAGCCGCCGATCTTCACTGTGGGACATTCCACGCGCTCGATCCCCGAGTTCGCGAAGCTCCTCCAGTTCGCGCAGGTCTCCTTAGTCATCGACGTGCGTACAGTTCCTCGATCGCGACGAAATCCGCAGTTCAATGAGGATGTGCTTGGCTCTGAGCTGGCCGACTATCAGGTGGGCTACGAGCGTATTGCTGCTCTCGGAGGCTTGCGCGGCCGCTCGCCCGATGTTCCGAAAGCAGCAAACGCCTTCTGGAACAACGAGAGTTTCCACAACTACGCCGATTATGCGTTGTCGGATCAATTTACGGCCGGTCTCGCCGAACTGCTCGCAGTCAGCTCGACGGGACGATGTGCGATAATGTGCGCCGAAGCTGTGTGGTGGCGATGTCACCGGCGAATTATCGCGGACTACTTGTTGGCCAAAGGCAGGACCGTGCTTCACCTGATGGGAAGCGATCGTATTGAACCTGCACATCTCGCGCCGGGAGCTACGCTCGTGGGGACCAAAGTGCTTTATCCTGCCCAGCCCTCGTAGAGTGTCTCCAATGCGTCGAAAACTGACATTAACGGAAGTGCCGCATTCCTGAGCCCGAAACAGCTATGCCGCGGGGTGGAAGAAGCCTAGCTCGACCGTCGAAGGAGAGCTGTCATGAGTTTGCTCAACACCATACTTGGTCAGGTGAGTGAGAACGCCACGGTTCAGAACCTTGCGGCGAAGGTCGGTCTTTCACCCGAACAGGCCGAACAGGCTATCGCCGCGCTTGGTCAGGCACACACGCAGCCGGGCGATACCGTGGAAACAGCGTCGCAAAACACTGGCATTCCAACCGACAAGCTATCGCAGATTGTGCAGCACATTGGTGGCGAGGGATCGCTGGGGCAGTTTGCCTCGCTTCTCGAAGGGCAAGGCGGAGCAGCACTGCTTGGAGATCTGAAGAACTTCCTCTGATGTGCCGCCGAAGGCTGGAGTGAACGGACTGTCGACATTGCGTCGATGTAATTCGCGCCCGCCGCGGGCGGGGGGTACAGTTGCTCGACCACTAAGGGAGAGTGTCAGATGCGTAAGGTGATCATTGCCTTGTCTGCTTTGGGTCTGATTGCGGGTTCCGCACCAGCTTTGGCCGCAACTCAGTGTCGCGATGCCAAGGGTAAGTTCGTGAAATGCGCCGAGAAGGCGCCTGCGAAAACGACCAAGTGCCGGGATGCCAAGGGCCATTACGCAAAGTGCGGAACCAAGGGCGCAAAGCCGGCCTGAATAGGCGTCTTTCTTGCCGGATCGACCACTCGGCGGACGCAGTTCCCGTGCGTAGCTCACTTGCAACCGCGGTGTCAGCTTGGCGTCGAAAGAGGCGCTACGCGGTACCTTTGTTGCTTCTCTGGTTGCGGTTCATCGCATGAGCAACGACAGCGATCCCGCCGATCAACGGCAACCATCAAAATTGACTGCAACACCCAGACGGGCGCGCCATGCCGGACCGCAAAGAACCAAGCGACCACAGCAGCTGCACCGATGAGGGCAGGCTTGAGCCGGATCTTCGGCATCGTGCTTCCTCCTATTATCGATCTCGGAACGACTGCTCCACGCGGACGATTCTGATCGGCCGATGAAGGCCACTGAGGTCCGGCCAGTCGATGCAATCGCCCGCCGCCAGCCCGTAGAGCGCGGCGCCCATCGGCGTCAGGATCGAGATGCGTCCCTCCGCGATATTGGCCTCGCCGGGCAGCACCAGCTTGACCTCCCGAACCTGGTGCGTTCGCTCGTCCACGAACGCGACGGTCGAGCCGAGGCGGACGTGACCTTCCGGCATTGTATCGGCATCATGAAGCTCGGCGCGCTCGATCTCCTCGAGTAGCATCGCCGCGACGACGGGCTGGCGGTGCTCGACGCGCAGCGCCAGGCCGGCGATGATGTCGGACTCAGCCGCGAGCAGGTGGATGGGCGGTCGCCCGGAGGGCGATTGAGATAAGGACATGATGAACTCCGTTGAATTTGGGTGTTGGCGGCCCGGCGCGCGCCGAACCGCCGATGAGCTGCGTCAGAGCGACACCGGCATAAACAGCTCCCACACGAGCCAGCAGATCATCACGATGGCGCCGATCAGCGTGACCGCGCGGAGCACGTCGAAGGCGTCGAGCCGGAAGTGTTTTTTGTGATCTTCCATGAAGGCGTCGAGCTGTGGCCGCACATTGTCGTTCGCGGTCAGCAGTCCGATTTCGAGGTGCCGCGCCTCCTTCATGAACTGGAGGATCTCCTTCCGGTCGTTGTCGGACACGTGCGGATAGCGTTTGAGCAGGTTGGCTACGCGGTCGCGTGTCGAGCGCATCGCGCGCACTTCTTCGATATGGGACGTATGAGCAGTCACGATAAAACTCCGGTGATTGGTGGACGATTGAGGTGGCGCAGCACTCAGCCCGCGAACGACACGCGTTCACGGCGATTGTGCTTCCACTTCTTCTGGTCGAGCTTCTTCAGCTCGCGCTGGATCGCGCGCGCCCGGCGGAACACCCGTCCATCCATCTCGTCGAAGCGATTGTCGGATGCGTAGAACACGAATCCGCCCGGTACGCGCAGGGCAACACCGACCGTGCGGCGGTCGAATTCGACTGCGAAACGTTGATTGATCAAAACTCTTCTCCCGGCGAGCAGAGGAACTGACGCCGGCCTGTCGGCCCGCCGCCTTGCTCGCCTATCGAATGAGGACAATGCGCACCGTCGTCGGGTGCGCTGCTCGTTGGAGAAGCCCTAAGCGTGGGCCCGGCCGTCAGCGGCTCGGAACGCTCAGGGCGTTAGAGTCGTGCGGTGCTGCTACCTGGGTGCAGCCTGGACCGGTCGAAGGAAGGATGCTCGGTCATACCGTCGATATGGACCCCGCGCCGGCTTAATCAAGGCTGACCGGCGGATTGGTTTGCGGTCGCGCTGCTGCGAAAGCAGACGCTCCGCTAAAGTCAGCTTTGGGTGGAAAGCTGACATTAGCTACAGCTTCGAGCGATCGACAGGTGTCCACTCCTCGGGTTCAGTCTCCTTTCGCAACAGGCGGAGCGCCAGCCCGGCGAAAGTGCCGACGGCGATTGCAATCGTCAGACTGCTTGCGACAGTCAGAATCATTGTCATGAAGAAGAGCGCACGATCGCCCGCGCGAAGCCGCATCCGTTCACCGCAACGGCTTGGCTCGCTCATCAGCCATGCCGTGAGGATTAGCAGTCCAGCCAGTGCGGGCATCGCTAGATATCCCGCAAGCGAGGCAGCTGCGACGCTGAACAACATGATCGCCGCCGCGTGGACGATGCCGGCGACTGGAGTGCGTCCTCCCGCTCGCACGTTTGTGGCCGTTCTTGCGATTGCACCCGTCGCGGGCAGGCCACCAAACAACGGCGAGACGATGTTCGCTGCACCTTGAGCAATTAGCTCGGCACCGGAGCGGTGGCTCCCGCCTATCATTCGGTCCGCGACAATCGCGGACAGGAGTGACTCGACGGCCGCGAGGAACGCGATCACGAAAGCCGACGGAAGCAACTCGCTTATCCTGGCGATGCTAAGGTGTGGAATCGACGGCATCGGAAGCCCGCTTGGGAGCGTGCCGAAGCGCGTAAAGATTGTGTCCACCGGCAGCGGCAAGAGAGCGACGGCCGCCGAAGCGCAGGCAATCACCAGCAGGGATCCGGGGAACCAAGGAAGCCGATGCCGTAGGAGCCCAATTCCCGCGATTGAAAGCAGGCCCACGATCAGCGCCGTAAGGTTCACGTCACCTCGTGCGCTCCAGAGAGCGGGTAAGCCGTGGATTAGGTCGGCCGGCACGTGAACGACGGATAGCCCGAGCAGATCCTTAAGCTGGCTGACAGCGATGATCAGTGCGATCCCTACCGTGAAACCTTCGATGACCGCTTCCGGCACGAGCGCGATGAAGCGACCCGCCCTGACCAGACCGGCGGCGACCAGAATAATCCCTGCCAGCAGCGTCGCCAACATCAGGCCGTCGAGACCATATTGTTCGATGATGCTCGCAACTACGACGATGAACGCGCCCGTCGGCCCACCGATCTGAACCCTGCTCCCACCCAGAAGCGAGATGAGGAAGCCACCGATGATCGCTGTTACCAAACCCGCTCGTGGTGTGGCTCCGCAGGCGATCGCTATTGCAATGCTGAGGGGAAGCGCCACGAGTGCCACGGTAACTCCGGCGACCGCATCGCTGATGAACAAGCGCCAGGAATAATCTTTCAGGGTCGTAAGGAGCTTCGGCTTCATTGCCCCGCGCTAGGGACA
Source organism: uncultured Alphaproteobacteria bacterium (assembly GCA_963754245.1). Classification (GTDB taxonomy): domain Bacteria; phylum Pseudomonadota; class Alphaproteobacteria; order Sphingomonadales; family Sphingomonadaceae; genus Sphingomicrobium. The sequence continues at coordinate 48,046 of CAVWET010000007.1, read as the reverse complement.
GAGAACGCCTCGTTCAACAGCGGTCGTCTAACGTCTGATTTGGGTGGAAAGCGGACGTTGGCGGGTGCCTGCAAAGCAAGTATTTAAGCCGTGGCGTTGGCGAAGCGCTGGAGGGCTCGATGGACGACAATGCGATCGAGATTCTTGATACCCAGCGGACGATGGCGATTTCCACGCTGCGCGCCGACGGATGGCCGCAGACGACGATCGTGGGGTACGCTAACGACGGCCTAACTCTCTACTTCCTCATTTTCCGTTCTAGCCAGAAGCTTGCGAACATCCGTCGCGACAAGAGGATATCTATCGCAGTGGGCGGAGACCCCAAGGAACTCGACCAGCTAATGGCCGTCTATGCTGCAGCGCACGCGTCCGAGATCAAGGATCCCGAAGAGCGCGAGCGGGCATGGAGTCTGCTCCAGAAGCGCCATCCCAACCTGGCCGATTTCGAGCTGCCGGCACCAACTGACGCAGCAATGATCAAAGCCAAATGCCAGTTCGTGTCGGTGCTCGATTACCGCAAAGGCCTTGGCCACATCGAGGATCTGTCCATCGACGAGCAAGGCGCGGCTCGGCAAGGTGCCAGGACGGATCAGTGGGGCTCCACGGCTGCGAAGCCCGGTCTCATGCGGCCGAAGGACCCGAGAGGCAGTTCGTAGCTAACACAACCGGAAATGTCTGCTTTGGGTGGAAAGTTGACGCTTCAGCCGCGCCGCTTCTTGCGCCATTCTCGCACGAACAGGACGCCGATTTTGATGGCTATGAACGCCACAGCCGTAAATATCAGGAGCGTGAACACCCCTGCCGCCAGCCACCAAATGCCTTCATTTCCCATACGGGAAAGCTAGCGGCGTCGCTAATGTCCGCAACGGATGAAAAGCAGACGCTTATTTCGGGAAAATGGCAGTCAGCTGGCTCTCCCAGATTGCGAGGGACAAGTTACCGAGCACTGCGAACGCAGCAAGCGACCATCTGAAGACAGGCCCGAAATCTGCTCTGTCCCACCGTCTCACGCGAACCACCTGGCTAATCCAGATTGCGTGCATGAGTAGGAAGTTCGTTACGACCAATATCCAGAACGTGACGTTCAAATGAAGGGCAGCTGACAGCGGCAACAAAAGCGAGTTTGCGATGCTCGCCCAGCCGAATTGTTTGCCTATTGCGTTATCCCGCTCGGCCGTGGCCATGAGGTCATTCTGAAATGAACGCGTAACGTCCGCAATGGATGGAAAGCAGACATTAGGTGACAGCCTGTGCACGGAAGCTTACCTGCATTAGGCCTGAGTTGAGGGCACGGCATTGGGCAGGGGATTGCACGTGACTGAACGCCAGCCAGCGACGTCTTCGGCCGATCCCGTCAGCGACATCCTGAAATGGGTGCTGCTGGTCACCGCGATCATCTGTTTCGCCCTGCTCGGCTGGGCGACCGTGCTCACCTACGAGAAGGCGCCGCCGCACCCGCAGGCGTTCACCGACCGCGCCGGCAACGTGCTCATGACCGCCGACGACATCGTCGCCGGCAAGGGCGGCTTCCAGAAAGCCGACCTGATGGATTACGGCAGCATCTACGGCATGGGGTCCTATTTCGGCGAGGATTATACCGCCTCGACCCTCGTCCGGCTCGGCGTGCTCACCAAGCAAAGCCTCGCCAACTCCGCTGCAACGCCGCCGGACACCAAGGCGCCCGGCAACAAATCGCTCGCCACCACGGGCCCGGCCGGAACGCCGCCCGAGCCGACGACGCCCGCCGCCGCATCGCTCGCCGAGGCGCTCGCCGACGCGGCCGTCGACCGCGACGATGCAGAAGCAGCTTCAGGCGATCGATCTCACCCAGCCGACGGTCGTCGCTGCCGGACGCCGTCGCGCAGGCCATCCGCGGCGCTGCAGGCCGAGCTCACGACCAAGCTCAACACCGTCAACCTGTCCGCCGGCTGGGTTCCGGCCAAGAGCCTCGATCCCGCTGCTGCGCAAGCAGACCGCCGACTTCATCATCTATTCGGCGATCACCACGGTCGCGCGGCGGCCCGATCATCCGAACACGTCATGGACCGAGAACTGGCCGTACGAGCCGTCGGTCGGCAACACGCCGACGACCAACACCTTCCAATGGACGTGGATCAGCTTCTGCTTCACCTTCTTCGCGATGGGGTTCGTGCTGTGGCTCTATCGCGCCTATCTCGACCACCCCGACGATGCGCCGATGGAGACGCGGCCTCGCCGACCTATCGCGCGCTGACGCCCGAGCCAGGTCAAGACCGGCAAATATTTCATCGTCGTCGCGCTGGTGTTCCTCGCCTCGCAAGGCGCGGGCGCGATCATGGCCCACTCCTATTACGAGCGGGAAACCTTCTACGGCATCCAGCTCAACTACATCCTGCCGTTCAATTTCCTGCAGGAGCTTCCACCTGCAGGCGCCGATCATCTGGATCGGCCTCGGCTGGATCGCGAGCGGCCTGTTCATCGCCCCGGCGATCGCCGGCGGCCGCGAGGCGAAGGGCCAGGGCTTGCTGGTCGACCTGCTGTTCTGGGTGTCGCTGTTCGTCGTCGCCGCGGCGCTCATCGGCAATTATCTCGGCATCCAGGGCGTGATCGACAAAGGCTGGTTCTGGTTCGGCAACCAGGGCCTGTCCTACATCCAGCTCGGCCGCTTCTGGCAGATCCTGTTCTTCGTCGCGCTGCTGAGCTGGAGCGGCCTCATGTTCCGGGCGCTGTGGCCGAGCCGCGACACGCTGGTCGAGGCGACCAGGCAGTTCTGGAGCGGCCGGATCCGGCTCGAGCATCTGATCTGGGCGGCGACCATCAACGTCGCGGTTCTCTACGTCTTCGGCATGATCCCGCTGACCGGGATCGAGAAGTCCTTCACCATCACCGACTTCTGGCGCTGGTGGGTCGTCCACCTGTGGGTCGAGCAATCGTTCGAGTTCTTCGCCGTGGCGATGAGCGCCTATCTGCTGATGTCGCTCGGGCTCGTGTCGCGCAAGCTCGCCGAGCGGTCGGTCTATCTCGAGCTGATCCTGATCTTCCTCGGCGGCGTGCTCGGCACCGGGCACCACCTCTACTGGGGCGGCGGCCCGAGCATGTGGGTGCCGCTGGGCTCGATGTTCTCGTTCATCGAGGTGCTGCCGCTGGTGCTGCTGATCCTCGAGGCGATCTCGCAGCACCGGCTGATCAAGGGCGCGGCCGGCGTTCGATTACGGCCTCGCCTATCTCTACATCCTCGGCTCGGCGTTCTGGAATTTCGTCGGCGCCGGCGTGTTCGGCGGCGGCACGCTCAACGCGCCGCTGGTCAATTATTACGAGCACGGCACCTTCCTGACGCTCAACCACGCGCACACGTCGCTGTTCGGCGCGTTCGGGCTGCTCGCGCTCGGGCTGATCTATTTCTGCCTGCGCTACCGCGCGGGCCCGGACGCGGAGTTCAACGAGACGCCCGGGCCGGATCGCCTTCTGGTGCTACAATGTCGGCCTGGTGATGTGGATCTTCCTCCACTTCTTCCCGATCGGCTGGCCGCAGCTCAACGCGGTTTACGAGCATGGCTTCGCCTGGGCGCGCAGCCAGGCGTTCTACGACCAGACACTGTTCTGGCAGTGGATGCGCATGCCCGGCGACGTCGTCTTCTCGGCCGGCGCGCTGCTGATGGCGCTGGGACTTCCTGATGAAGCTGCGGCGTCCGCGCGGCGACCGCGATGAACCCGTTGCCCGACCTGCGGTCGCGCGCTCCGCGTGATGTGCTGAGAACCTGAGCCGCGCGGCAGGGATGAGCGAGCTGCCGGCCGCAGAGTAAGCGCTCGAGCGTCACCCGCGGCGAGCAGATGCTGGCGCTGCGGAAGAGCCGCATGGCAGCTTCGCACCCGTTCCTGCGCGGCGGCTTCCGGCCCTTCTTCTTCGGCGCTGCGACTTGGGCGGTCATCGCGATCGCGCTGTGGCTGTGCGAGCTGGCCGGCGCGATCGCGCTTCCGACCGGCTTCGAGGCCGTCGCCTGGCATCGGCACGAAATGCTGTTCGGCTTCGTCGGCGCGGCGGTCGCGGGATTCCTGCTGACCGCGATCCCGAACTGGACCGGCCGGCTGCCGATCGCCGGCAAGCCGCTGCTGGCGCTGTTCGGTCTGTGGGCGGCGGCGCGGCTCGCGGTGCTGTTCTCGTCGCTGATCGGCCTCTGGCCCGCGGCCATTCTCGATGTCGGCTTGTTCATCTCGTTGGCCGTGCTCGCCGGCCCGCGAAGTGCATCGCGAGCAAGAACCGCAACGTGCCGATCGTCGGCCTCGTGTTTCTCTTCGGGCTCGCCGACGCCGCGGATTATGCGGAGGCGGCCGGCGTGATTTCCGGAGGGCTCGGCTGGCGCGGCGCGATTGCGCTGATGATCATCATGATCTCGCTGATCGGCGGCCGGATCATCCCGTCCTTCACGCGGAACTGGATGGTGAAGCGGGGAATGACGCGCGACGCTCCCGACGCAGCCGCAGAGCCTCGATCTGCTGGTGATCGCCGCGACCGCGCTCGCGCTCCTGTTCTGGCTGGCGTTTCCCGACCATCGGCTCACCGGCCTCATGCTCATCCTCGCCGCGGCTGCGCAGGCGCTTCGGCTGTCGCGCTGGGGCGGTCGTCGGACGCTGCGGCGACCCGTTGGTGCTCATCCTGCATCTCGGCTATGCCTGGGTGCCCGATCGGGCTGCTGCTGCTTGGCTTGTCGGTCGCCGGCGTCGATATTCCGCGAAGCGCGGGCATCCATGCGCTGACCGCCGGCGCCATGACGACGATGATCCTCGCGGTGATGAGCCGCGCCAGCCTGGGCCATACCGGGCGCGACCTCAGGGCATCGCCGATGACGGTCGCTTCCTATGGCTGCGTGACCATCGGCGCGCTGGCTGCGGGTCGTCGCCTCGCTCGGCGTCGGGCCTTATCCGTCATGCTCGACATTGCCGGCGCATTCTGGGGCGGGGCACTGTTGCTATTCCTGATCGTCTACCGACCGATCCTCTGGCGACCCGGCGTTGGCAAACAGCTGTAGGCCCTGCCAGGAACTCTGGATGTGCAATCCGCCAACGTCCGTAACGGGTCGATACCTAACACGGTTAGAGTTAGCTTTAGGCGGAAAGCAGACGTTAGCGTTTGGCCACCTTCAGCAGCACATCGACTTATGCCGCGCTTCCCTCACCTGCTGGTGATTTTCGCTCGATTTTCGGCGCCCGACGCGTGACCGGAAGCACAAATAGCAGCGGGAGAGCCACGAAGCAGAGCCACCTCAATGGCATGCTGAAGAAAGCGCTAACGCCCTGCCTTGGGTCGGAGGCTGACGCTCGGCTAGAGTCAGCTTTAGGTCAAAAGCAGAACCTAAGCCCGCCTGCTTTGGGATGATCGCGGGTTCTCGAATTCTCAACCTCTGCAGAGCTGGACCATAAGCGAGGCGCGGACGGCGGCGCGGCGCCGTTCCATTCTTCAAGGTCTTTGAGCCACAGGAGCATTTCCCGCTTGTGTTTAGCTGGCATGTGATGGGAACAGGCCTCGAAAGCGTCGCGGGCACCCCAGCCATAGCCCAGCCTGGCTTTCGGATTATCGACGTCCATCGCAAATCCCAACGATGACAACTCGCAAAACTGTTCGATTGGAGCTGTTCCGGTGCACTGCTCGGTATGAGACCTGTAGCAAGACCTAAGGCGGATCGAGAGTCAAGGCTTTGGGTGGAAAGCTGACTTTCAAATAGCAGGGAAATTAAGCTGTCGCACGAACTCGCTGAAGCGCGGTTGCTTTCGAAGCGGGTCCATGAATGGATCAGTGGGCAATGAGACCAACCCAGGGTCTCGCACGGTGAATGCTCTAGCAAGAGCCACCAGAGCTTTTCGGTCTCTTCTCTTTGCGCGAGGACTTGCGCTACCTGATAGCTCGCGGCCTCGCCGAACGCTTCCGTAATTCTTGTGAGTTTATCGTCCGAGACGGACGAGTTGTGGGTTCGCGCCGCGAGGATTGCTTCTCCGGTTAATCGGAAGAGATCATCCGCGTCGGCCTTCGCGTAGGCGGGCCCAGCTTCCGTGTACCTTCCGAGGAGAGTTAAGGCATCGCCTGTCATGATCAGCGCTGGTTCGCGGCCCGGCGACAGCTCGAGGACGCGCTTGAGCACTCTGAGTGTATCCTCATACCGGCGTCCGGCAAAGTAGGCGTTGGCGAGCAATGCGTGAGCCTTGGGATTTAGCGGGTCGATGTCTGCTGCTTTGCCGGCTGCGGCGATTGCGCCCCTCCTTTGGCCGATCGGTGCGGCGAGACGACTGTAGCCCATCAACACGTCCACATCGTCGGGCGATAGATCCAAGGCTCGGCCGTACTCGGCGAGCCCGGCTCGGAAATCCAACTGACCCCAGAGCGCGTCGGATAGCGCTCCATGACCGAGCGCCAGATTGGGAGCCAGGGCAATGGCGCGTCGCGCGATTGTGGCTGCTTCGGCATATCCCGAACGAAATCCGCAGGCGTTGCTCGCAAATGATCCGGTCAGGTCAGCAAGAGTGCTTGCCTTCTGCGCATATGCCGCAGCAAAATGCGGGTCGAGCTTGATCGCCGCATCGAGCAAGCCGACTGCCTCGCGAAAGTTATCCTCGCTGTGGGAGGACTCGCGGACCGCGACCGCTCTGAAATAGATATCACGCGCTTGAGGGTTGCTCGTCGTCCCGACGAGCAGCGTGGCGAGAGACCGGTGTCCCAGCCGGCAGGCTCAGCGCAGCCGCCACCTTTTGGGCGATGTCACTCTGCATGGCTAAGACATCGCCGGGAGGTCTGTCGAAACTCTCGGACCAGCGCTCCACGCCATTCGAGCCATCGATGAGTTGAGCAGCGATCCGGACGGTCGAATTGGATCGCCGCACGCTCCCCGTCAATACGTTCCGGACGCGAAGCTGCCGCGCGACCGCCGCTACATCATCAGCAGCCCGGAACTTCTCGGAGGACACTCTGCCGATCACTTTTAGGCCGGGCATCCGGGAAAGCGCGGTCCTGAGTTCTTCCGCCAGACCATCCGAAAAATATGCTTGGGACGGATCGCCGCTGAGATTTGCGAAGGGGAGCACCGCGAGGCTTTCTGACGCGGCATTTGGCTGCCCTTCGAGGATAAACCAACCCGCGAACCCAGCTGCTCCGAGGGCTGCCAATCCGCCGCCCAGCGCAAGTCTTCGGTCCACTGCGAGAGCGCGTCTCGGACCTCGAATGCTCCGTTGGGTCGAGCCTCCGATTATTGCAGAAACTGCGTTAGTCACAGCTGCGTAGCGTTCACTCGTACGGCTACCGCGCCAGCCCACCAGTCGCAGCGCCTGAACCTCGCCGAATCCCAGCGGTGGTTCTACATTGTCAAGCAAGACCGGGAGGTAAACGCCGCGCCTTTGCGCCCTCGCGGCCTCGTCACGGACGAACTTGCCGTCCGGGGCCACTGACCGCTTGCTCCATACGACCAGCACGCAAGCCGCGCGGTCGAGTTCAGCTTCGATGGCCTCACGCCACGAAGCTCCACCCCCGATGTGAGCATCCCACCAGACTGCGAAGCCGTCGGCTTCGAGCGCTTGGACGAGCGGCGCGACGCGGCGTCGATCTTCGGCCTTGTACGATACGAACACGCCCGACATCGCTCAGCCCCAGCGACAAATATGATCTCCGCGAATCGAGTACCACGACCTGACGTTAATGTCCGCTATGGGTGAAAGCGGACATTCCAGGTTGGCTCACTGACACTACTGCTGTTTTCGTGTATGCACTTCTGGCCCGGTACAACCTGTTGTTCACGGAGGCCTCTCATGAGCAGTCCTTTCACCACGGGCCCGCAAGGGGTCGGCGCTCATGTCGTATGTGATCATGCTCCTCACCGCCTGCGGACAAGGCGGCAGCGGTCCCCATTCGAATGACGGCAATGGTCCCACCGCCAACGGCCCGAAAATGACGAACGTGCCTGGCGCGGTGACGGAGTCACCTCCGGGATCACGGAAGCTCACCGGTCATTTCGAGATCAGGCTGGCTCAGCCCGGCGACCCGATCGTTTTCTCCGGGGGCGGCGGCGGTGCCTGTTCGGTGGCGCAGTACCCCGCCGTGCCGAAACGCTGCAATCAGCACAGCGACTGCGCGCTTCCGTCCGCCAACACAGGCGTGAATGCCGGCTCCTACTGCCTACCCGACCATCCTGGCCAAGTCGGCAGAATCCTCCGGCAGGCGCTGGATCCTGCTGGATCAAGCCGAGCGACGACTTTTGCCTGAAACCTGTGGGGATAGGTCAGCACGATACGGCGCCGCAGGACACTACGGCTCTCGCAGCGGCGGGCATGAAGAAATGGCGGGTGCTCACGTGCCTCAACGGCGATCCGGGTGCCTGCCGCACGGCAGCCCGAACCCCCAATGAGGTGCAGCACCAGGTCGGGGATGTTTACACGGCCCCCTGACCGCTCGCCTCAGTCTGGGGGACGCGCTGATGGGTAGAAGCCCTCGCCCAGCAAAGTGAGTTCATTCAGAACAGCGCCGCTTGGGTCCATGAGGACGCGATACGCGCGTGACCTCTAATGGCAGCTATGGGTCGAAAGCTGCCATTAGGGAATCGGCGATCTTCGAGCTTGACTGTCCTTCGCGAACAGAGCGTTGGTCATGTGCACCGCTGATCAGCGGTAACGCCGCGCTTCGCCGCTGAAGTCCGCGGCTTGGGTCAGTGCCAGCGATGATGCTGGCGCAAGGAGACCCAACATGGCCAAGCAGACAAAGAAGCAATCGAAGAGCGCGAGCGTCACGAAGATGCTTTCGCGCGGCACTGGCGCGACCGTCGCCGAGATCATGAAGTCGACCGGCTGGAAGGAGCACAGCTGCCGCGCGTTCCTCACTGGCGTGCGGAAGACCAGCAAGCTGCTCAAGGAGCAGCGGTCGGACGGCAAGACCGCCTACCGGATCGAGGCGGCGCCGGCCGAGCTCACGGCCGAATGACCGCGCTCGAACAGCAACTGGCGGAGCTGCCCGGAATGTCACCGGCGCAGCTCCGCGCCAAATGGCGCGACTGCTGGCGCAAGCCCGCGCCGGACATCGGGCCGGACCTGCTTCGGCGCGGCATCGCGTGGAAGCTCCAGTCGCGGGTGCATGGCGACCTACCGAGCCACGTCAAGCGCGAGCTGGAGCGAGCAGCCGAACGCCTCCGCCGAGGCGAAGAGCTGATCAGCTCCAGCCGACCGTCGCTCAAGCCGGGGACGAGGCTCGTGCGGCAATGGCAGGGCAGGGTGCACCAAGTGCTCGTGCTGGATGATGGCTATGAGTACGACGCCAGGCGCTTCAGCTCACTGACGCAGGTTGCCACCGCGATCACCGGCACGCACTGGTCGGGGCCGAACTTTCTTTGGGCTGAAGAAGCGCAAGTCCGTCAGTCGAGTGGCCCAGCAATGAAGCGCCGCTGCGCCATCTACACGCGCAAGTCGACCGAAGAGGGATTGGAGCAGGCGTTCAACAGCCTCGATGCGCAGCGCGAGGCCTGTGCCGCATACATCCTCAGCCAGGCTCATGAAGGCTGGGAGCTCGGTCAACGAGCATTATGACGATGGCGGCTGGTCTGGCGGGAACATGACCAGCCCAGCGCTCCAGCAGCTTCTTGCCGACATTGCTGCTGGGCAAGGTCGATGTCATCGTCGTCTACAAGGTTGACCGACTGACCCGCAGCCTGGCCGACTTCGCACGCATCGTTGAGGCGCTGGACAAAGCCGGCGCCTCATTCGTGAGCGTCACTCAGGCGTTCAACACGACCACGAGCATGGGCCGGCTCACGCTCAATGTTCTGCTGTCATTTGCCCAGTTCGAGCGCGAGGTCACGAGCGAGCGCATCCGCGACAAGGTTGCTGCATCCAAGCGCAAGGGCATGTGGATGGGCGGACCGGTTCCGCTCGGCTACCGGCTTGAAAACCGCAAACTCTCGTCGACGAGAGCGAAGCCGAGACCGTCCGGCTCATTTTCAGGCGATACCTCGAGCTCGCGTTCCGTTCGGCGCTCTTGCCGATGAGCTTGCCAACGCGGGCATCCGGTCGAAGGTTCGGATCTACAGTAATGGGCGAACGCGTGGGGGCTGCCGGTTCACCAGCGGCTCCCTCGCGCAGCTGCTCCAGAACCCGCTGTTCATCGGCAAGGTCCGACAGCGGAGGTGAGCTCTTCGACGGCGAGCATGAGGCGCTTGTTGAGGAGGCGCTTTGGGACGATGTTCAGCAGCTGCTCGCGACCAACCGGCGTGAGCGCTTGCATGGCAAACGCGCACGTTCGCCAAGCTTGCTGACCGGCCTGATCACCGATCCAGACGGTCGGCCAATGACGCCTGTGTTCACGACAAAGGGCGCGCGGCAGCATCGCTATTATGTGACTCGCCTCAAGCCTGGCGAGGACAGGAAAACTGCCTGGCGCATCCCCGCGGGAGATGTGGACCGGATCGTCTTGAACTGCGTTGCCGATGCGATCACCAGGTCCGCCGCATGCACGGAGCCGACAAGTTCCGAGCGTCCGCGGGAAGTTGCTGTTGGAAAGCAGTGTCGATCAGCAGCGACGCGTTTTGCTCGATGAGGAAGTTCGAGTTCAGGTCACTGCCTCTGAGCTGATCGTTCGCGTCGGGGTTGAGGAGGGGCAGTTCCGACTGCCGGCCCGCCTCTTAAAGAGAGGCAGCGAACTCAAGCTCGTGTTGGATGGAGAAACGGCATCGGGAACTCCGGACCCGGTGCTGCTCAGGCTTCTTACCCACGCGCACCTCGCGCAGCAGGCAGTTTTAAGTGGCGGCGCGGATGCTCTCGTCTCCAGCTACAGCAAAGCGCATCTCCGGCGGCTTCTCAAGCTGAGCTGGCTCGCACCCGACATCGTGGCGGCTATTGCCGAAGGAAAACAGCCGCCGACACTGACCGGCAGGCGCCTGTTGCGGGCCGCGGATGTGCCGTTGGGCTGGGAAGAGCAGCGGCGATTCTTCGGCTTCCACTAAGCTGAAGTCCCCTTCCAAAGCGCGATCTGCATCTGGTGCCAGCTTTTTGGGCCACCTGAGAAACCTGCCCAAATAGACCGGTTCTGAAGAGCTAAACTGCTCTCTTGGACGCGGTGGCGGATGCAGCGACGTCTGTAGAAACGCCGGTAATCCGGCGATAATTCGGCAGTTCTGCAAGCGACCCAACGGTCCGTCTCGCAGAGATGTTTCTGTGTGGTGCCGGATGCAGGATTCGAACCCGCGACCTTCGGTTTACAAAACCGCTGCTCTACCAACTGAGCTAATCCGGCCCGTCAGCGCCTCTGCTTCATAGGACGCCGAACGTCCAGCCTTCGGTCTTCCCAATGTGGGCCGTGAGGCCTTCCGCATCAAACGCCCGCGGTTCGGCAATTGCGAGTTGCCGCATCCCGGCGGCGGTCACGAGGGCGTCAGTCTGGTGGTCGTTGGGCTCGAAACCAAGGCGCGCCGGTGGACTGCCGAGACCTTCCAGGGCGAGGTCAAGAGCGGCGCGGCTACGGAGCTTTACGCCGGTCATGCCCGCACGCCGCAGGTAGATGCGCGTGTAGATTTCGACGACTGCGCTGCCGTGATCGGGAACGGGATCCATCGGCCAGATGGCAACCTTGCCATCGAGGCGGTGCAGCAGCCGCATGCCGGAGAAGCTCGCCTTTGCGACCTGCGCCGCGCCGATCGCGTCGTAGGCGCTCGCCGTCTTGCGGCCGCCCTGCGCGTTGAGCCGCGCGTCGCATTGGCGGAAGCGCACGAAATCTGCCTTCACGCCGTCGGCGATGCCGAAATAGAAGTGACGGCGGTGAGCGATCTCGAGGAAGCTCGCCGCGCCGAGGTCCTCGTCCTCCGACTTGCCGTCGACATAGGCCCAGAATTCGCGCGCGGTCTTCGGCACGTCCGGCTCGCCGAGGAGATATTCGCCGCGCTCGACGATCGGCGGAGCGAAGCTGAAGTCGAACCCGAACAAGGTCGGTTCTTTGGCAGCTCGTTTGAGCAGCCACTTCAAAATCTCTTCGCGCGACCAGACGTGCCCTGGCCGAATCAGCCGTGGCGCGGCATCCCCGCGCGCCTCGGCGATGGCGATGCCCTTGTGGCGACGTCCCTTGGCGCCCGACCAATCGATCGCAACATAGCTTTCGAAACGACTCACTTGCGCTTGCGCGGACGAGGCTTGGGCTTTGCCGCCACCCAGTCCCGCGAGCGCTCGATCGTCTCGCGTACACGGTCCGGATCCGGACTGTCGTAGCGGATCAGGACGCCCTCCCATCCGACGTAGTGGGGCGTCTGCCAGAAAGTGTCGGGTCCGGTTTCCTTGAGGATCTCAATGGTGTCGAGATCGATCGCGACAGCGAATGACGTATCCGGCTCGTGGCTTGGAAAGAGGAAGGCGCGCCCGTTGGACGCGACCTTGACGGCCGGCTTCCCGTAGCTCGTGCCATGTTCGGTGTCGGGAAGCGTCAGTGCGAACGCGACCGCTTCCTCGAAGGTCATGTCAGACCAGAGGCGGCTGGCTGTCGTCGGGATCGCTGGCCGCGCGGGTCCGTCGCGGGCTGGGCGACGAGGCGGCTCGTCCAGTGATCCGGTCCGCCCAGCTATTCGCGACGCGGCTCGCCGCCTCACGCCCGCCGAGCCCGAAGGCCAAAGCGGTGGCGACCGCGGCCGAGCCGAGTATCAGGCCGAACGCCAGCATCACGATCTGATCGGCCAGACCCATAAAGGTCAGGCCGATCGCCGTGAACAGCGCAACGATGGCATAGCGGATAAGCGTCTGCGCATAGCCGCCTTCGCCCGTGCCGCTCCCAACCAAGTTGGAGATGATTCGCGCCAGGAATACGCCGGCGACGATGATCAAAGAGCCGAAGATCACCTTGCTGCCGAGTTCCGTGACCTGGATCAGGAAGATGGCGATCGTGTCGCCGCCGAGCTGCTTGGCCGCTTCGATCGACGCCGCGAGGATGATGGCGATCATCGCGACATTGGCGACGATCCGCGAAGGGCGCGCGTTAGGTGGGACCACGCCGGTCGAGACAATCGCGTCATCGAAGCCGGTCGGCGGCAGGATCGCCTCGATAATCGATTTCAGAAAACGTCCGATTACGAAGGCGATGCCGATCCACAGCGCCGCGGCGAGGATGCTCGGAAGCGCTGCGTAGATCTGCTTGAGCATGTCGATCGCGGGACCCGAGATCGCCTCGATCCCGAGGACCTGGAGCGCGGCGATCGCGACCTGGATGATGATCACGGCGAAGACGAGTACCCCGGCAGCACGCGCCAGCGAGGCCCGGGCGCCCGTTGCTGGAACTGGCGCGGTGTCGCCGGTTGCCGCTGCCGCCGTCATGGTCTTGGACTTTCGCCGTGAGGTGGTGTCCGTTCCGGTTACGCCGACTCCAAGCCGGGAGAGGAGGCCGTCGATATTGGCCGCGATCAGGACCGTCTCGACTAGTCGCTTGACGATGCGCGCCACGATCAGGCCGATAAAGAAGATAAGACCTGCGCCGACCAGCCGCGGCAGGAACGCGAAGATCTCAGTCACCAGCTCATTGATGGGCGCGAGGATCTGGGCGATGCCGAGGAAGCTCAGGGCGGCCATGATTCCGACCAGCCAGATGATGAGCTTGGCGATCGTGCCGAGCTGGTGCCCAACCGTCTCCTCCGGCGTGCCGGTCACGTGCTTGCGCAACGCAGGCGAGCGATCGATCCCTTTCTGCAACACCCACTGGACGGCGCGCGCGACGATCCAGGTCGCGACGAGGATGAGGACGGCGATGAGGACCTTAGGTCCCCAATTCATCATCTGCGCCTGCCAGTATGCGCTCTGGTCGACCTGGTACATTCGATACTGCTCCCGTTAGTTGCCGGCGCGATCAACCCGCGTCGTCGCCCGATTGTTGCAGCTCTTTGCGCCTCTGCTCCCAATATTCCAATCGTTCGCGCACGCGCGCTTCGAAGCCGCGGTCGGTCGGTTGGTAGAAGTCCTGAGGCTCCATCTCGTCGGGCCAATAATTCTGTCCGGAAAACCCCTCGTCCGCGTCATGGTCGTAGGCATATCCCTTGCCGTAGCCGACGTTCTTCATGAGCTTTGTCGGAGCATTCAGGATGTGCATCGGCGGCATCAGCGAACCGGTGTCCTGCGCGCTCCGCCAAGCCTTCTTCTGCGCCATATAGGAAGCGTTCGATTTGGGCGCGGTCGCGAGATAAAGGCATGCCTGGACGATGCCGATCTCGCCTTCGGGCGAACCTAGGAAGTCGTACATGTCTTTCGCTGCGAGACACTGCAGCAGCGCATTCGGATCGGCCATGCCGATGTCTTCGACGGCGGCGCGTGTGAGGCGGCGAAGGACGTACAGCGGCTCCTCGCCCGCGACGAGCATGCGCGCCAGATAATAAAGCGACGCCTGCGGGTCCGAGCCGCGGATGGCCTTATGGAGGGCGGAGATGAGGTTGTAGTGCCCCTCCCGGTCCTTGTCGTAGACGGGGACGCGGCGGTGGAGCAGGTCGGAGAGCTCCGCGGGGCCGAGAGGCTCTTCGATGCCGATCGAGAACAAAGTCTCGACCTGGTTGAGGAGGAAACGGCCGTCGCCGTCTGCACTGGCGATCAGCGCGTCGCGCGCTTCCTGGGTGACCGGGAGCGATCGATCCTCGATAGCTTCCGCGCGACGGGTCAGCTCAGCGAGCGCCTCGTGGTCAAGGCGCCGGAGGATGAGCACCTGGCAGCGCGACAGAAGTGCCGCATTGAGTTCGAAGCTCGGATTCTCCGTCGTCGCGCCGACAAGGGTGACGGTGCCATCCTCGACATAGGGCAGGAAGCCGTCCTGCTGCGCGCGATTGAAGCGGTGGATCTCGTCGACGAACAGCAAGGTTTGCTGGCCTGCACGGGCAGCGGTCCGCGCCTCGGCGAAGACCTTCTTCAAATCGGCGACGCCCGAGAAAACGGCGGAGATCGCGACGAAACGCATTCCGACGGCGCCGGCAAGCAAGCGGGCGATGGTCGTCTTGCCGGTGCCTGGCGGTCCCCAGAGAATCATGGAGGAAAGGCGCCCGGCGGCGACCATTCGGCCGATCGCGCCATCCGGACCGGTCAAATGTTCCTGCCCGACGACCTCCTCGAGCGATTGCGGCCGTAAGCGATCGGCGAGTGGCGCGCTGACGGCCGGCCCTTCGGGCGCCTTCGTCGGAATTTCCTGGTCTGCGAACAGGTCGGGCATTGCTGCACGAAGATAGAGCGCCCCTCCGAAAATGCACGCGTAGCCTTGTCGGAGATGCATCTAAGATATATCTAAGCTACATCGAAAGGAGACAAGTCGATGACTCATTGGCCTCACGGCTGCGGATCTCGCGACCATATTGCAGTAAACCTCCCCGAAGCGCTCATGGCGATGCGCGGCGGCCGTGGCTGGCACGGCAGCTGGGGACCCTTTCACTTCGACATTGGCGACGGGCCAGAAAGCTGGGGCGGCGGAAGGCGTGGACGGCGCGCAAAGCGCATCTTCGAATCCGGCGAGCTTAGGCTCGTCCTCCTGAACCTCATCGCCGAGCAGCCGCGCCACGGCTACGACCTCATCCGCGCGATCGAGGAGATGACCGGCGGGGAATATGCGCCGAGCCCGGGCATTGTCTATCCGACGCTGACGATGCTCCAGGACATGGGCCTGATCGAGGAGGCCACCGGCGAGGGCGCTCGCAAGCCGTTCCAAATCACCGAGGCAGGCACCGCCCATCTCGAGGAAAATCGCGAAGAAGCGAATGAACTCCTCGAGCGGCTCAAGCAGCTGAGCCCGTCGCGTCATCCGGAAGGCGGCTCACCGGTATGGCGAGCGATGCGCAATCTCGGCATGGCGATCCGCAATCGCCTCCAGCACGGCGACGTGACCGAAGAGACGGCGCACGAGCTGGCCGCGCTGATCGACGAGTTCGCTCAGCGGGTTGAACGGCTGAAGTAGCCCTAGCGGCCCATGATCCGCGCCAGCCGCTGACGCTTGACGATGGCGTGCTTGTAGGAGCGGATCACGTGCGAGTTGATCGTGTCCCAGTCCATGCGTCTGGCCACGTCCAGCCCGGCTTCTCCATGGCGGCGGCGAAGGTCGGGGTCTCGTGCGTAGGCAGCGAGCCCTTCGGCGAATTCGTCCGGGTCAGTTCCATCGACCAGCGTTCCAGTGATCCCGGACCGGACCAGGTTCGTTGAACCCGTCGCTTCGGCGGCAAGGACGGGGAGGCCGCATGCCATCGCCTCGAGCGTGACGTTGCCAAAGGCTTCCGTGAGTGACGGATTGAAGAACACGTCGGCGCTGGCAAGCGCGTGAGCGAGATCGGCACCGGTCTGCTCACCAAGGAAGATCGCCTGCGGAAGCTGTTCCTCGAACCATGGCCGCGCCGGTCCTTCGCCAATCACAATGACGCGGTGCTTGAAGCCGAACGTCTCGAAGGCGTGGATGGCGTCCGCGAAAACGTCGAGTCCCTTCTCCATCACGACCCGGCCGAGAAAGGCGATGACCATCTCGTCGTCGGCGATTCCCAAGGTCCGGCGCCACGGCATGTCGCGCCGGTCGGGGTTGAACTGTTCGCGGTCGATCCCTCGCGCCCAGATCGCAATGTCGCGGTTCATCCTCTGTGCACGCAAGATGGCGGCGGTGGATTCGGCCGGCGCGAGCACAACTTCGCAGCGATGATAGAAGCGCCGCATGATGCCACGGGCGAGCGGCTCCAGCGCCTGCATGTGATAATAAGCAAGATATGTGTCGAAGCGGGTATGCACCGAAGCGACGGCCGCGATCTTATGCCGCCGCGCCCAGCTGACGGCGCGATGTCCGACGATGTCGGGGCTCGAAACGTGGACGACGTTCGGATTGAACTTTTCGAGGTCCCGGCGGACTCGCGCCGGCACGGCGATCGGGAGTCGATATTCTGATCGGCCGGGGATCGGAATCGCGGGGACGTCGACCAAGTCACCGGTGGCGGGGAAAGCCGGCTCGTCCACGGTCGGAGAATAGACCCGGACGTTCACGCCCTGCCGCAGAAGGTACTCGACGAGCCGGTTCAGCGCCTGGTTGGCGCCGTCCCGAACGTAATTGTAATTGCCCGAAAATAGGGCGACGCGAAGGTCACTATTCTGCACGGCGCCGGGCTGTAGGGGTTATTTGGTGAGCGTCAAAGCCGGATTGCCGCCGATCGCCCGACCCGATGTGCGTCTGTTCGTGCTCGGCAGCCTGCCCGGCGACGCGTCGCTCGCCGCCCGGCGCTACTACGCTCATCCGACCAACCAGTTCTGGAGGCTGCTAGGCTCCTCGATCAGCGAAGATCTGCACGGGCTCGCATATGAAGAGCGGCTCGAACGTATGGCACGACGACGGATCGGCCTATGGGACGTGATCGCCTCCGCCACTCGCCCAGGCAGCCTCGATCAGGCCATTCGTTTGGCCGAGCACAATCAGATCGCGCATCTCCTCCAAGATTTTCCCGATCTCAAAGCCATCGCGTTCAACGGGACGACAGCCTCCACTATTGGTCGGCGGCTGATCGGCGAGCCGCCGTCTCATGTAACGCTCGTCGACCTGCCGTCTTCCAGCGCAGCGAACACCCGCCCGCTCGCCGCGAAGGCCGATGCGTGGGCTCGCCTCGCCGAATTCATTCAACCGTAGGAGCCTTTCGCTTGCGCGGCGCGCAGTTGGCGGCATGATTGAGTTTATGGATCCGACTGAAGACGAAGCCGATAGCGAGACTGACAAGCGCCTCTCGATGGTGGATGAGGCGCTGGTCGCGGGAACGATTGCCAACACCAACGGCTTGTTGGTGATCCTGGCGAAGCTGGTCGCGAAGGGTGTGTTCGATCGGGCCGACCTGCAGTCCTTTTCGGACAGCTATTCCAAGCCGCTCGACCATGTCGGCATGCGCGAGAACGAGTTGGTGAGCCAGATGCAGGACCAGATGGAGTCCACGCTCGCCGAGCTAATGCGGTACCTGAGCGAACGAGAGAAGGACGGCTGAAGCGGTACGGCTGGATGCCGGCCTCGCGAGGGCGTATGCTTGCGTTGTGACAGCGGCGATCAGATTGGTGCTTTTGTTGAGCGTGATACTGATGCCGTTCGGCATGGCGCCCGCTGCGGCCAGCCCGTCGCTCGAGGCTTTGGCCGGCATGCCGATGGGCCATTGTCCGGAGCAAGGTTCAAGACCTCACAATCGTGGCATCGCCGAATGCACGATGGCGTGCGCAGCGGCCCTTCCCGCGACGGTTGCTGGCCCCGACGAGCCGCTGCTGTTGCTCAGCACACCAGCCGTGGCAGCCACGCCTCTGCGTCTTCACGGACGTCATCCCGAAATAGCAACACCCCCGCCCAAGCACGCCTGAGGATCGAACCCTCAATTTCGATTTTCAGGAGAATGATCATGTTGATTCTAATGACTGCGGCGCTCGTCGGCGCCGTTCCGGCCGTCGAGCCGACGTCCGGCGCGAACGCTCACGCACAGCACATTGCGATGGGCGAGACCGGTCAGCACGAGCAGACGAAATGCTGCGACTGCTGCAAGGGCATGGCCAAGAAGCATGAAGGCCATTCCGAGCACCCCGGCCACGCGGCCGAATAGCTGAGGCCAAGGGGGAGGCGCCGTTTGACGGCGGCGCCTCCCTCTGGAGATCGTTCCGTGAAATTCGGTTTTCTCGCCGCCGCGGGCGCTCTTGCTCTCGCGACTGCCGCGCCCGCATCGGCGCAGATGAACATGCCAGGCATGGGCACGCCAATGCCTGCCAAGCCAGCTTCCCCAGAGGCAACTCGCCGAAAGACGGACCGTCAGGCGGGACAGACGCCAACCCCAAGATTCGCAGCATCCCGGTCACCCAATGGCGATGATGGGTGCCCTCGGGCCCTATCCGATGACACGCGAGTCCTCGGGTACGGCGTGGCAGCCGGATACGACCGAACATGACGGAGTGATGGGCGTGATCGGCGACTGGTCGCTGATGGCGCATGGTCTGGTCGATCTCGTCTACGATCACCAGTCAGGCCCACGCGGCGATGACAAGGCGTTCGCCTCCGGCATGCTGATGGGCAGGGCGCAGCGGCCGCTCGGCAGCGGCACATTGCAGTTCAAGGCGATGGTCAGCCCCGACCCGCTGATGGGTGCCCATGGCTATCCCCTACTGCTCGCCAGCGGAGAGACCGCCAATGGGCGAGATCGGCTGATTGATCGCCAGCATCCCCATGACTTCTTCATGGAGCTGTCCGCCTCCATCTCTCAGAATATCGGACCGAAGAGCAGCGCATTTCTGTATGCAGGACTGCCGGGCGAGCCCGCATTCGGTCCGCCGGCCTTCATGCACCGCGAGGCCATCCTCGACTCGCCTGAGGCTCCGATCAGCCATCATTGGCTGGACTCGACGCACATCAGCTTCGGCGTCGCGACGGCCGGCCTCGTGATCGATCGTGTGAAGCTGGAGGTCAGCCGGTTCAACGGCCGAGAGCCGGACCAGCATCGATGGAATATCGAGACCGGACCGCTGGACTCGACCTCCATTCGACTTTCATGGAATCCGACGCGAACGCTCGCTCTGCAGGGGAGCTGGGGTCACTTCCTCGATCCCGAGCAGCTCGAGCCCGGGATCGATCAGAAGAGATGGTCGGCGAGCGCCCTATGGGCCGACGAGGTTGCTGCGGGCTGGAAGCTCGCGGGCACGCTCGCGTGGGGCCGGAAGAGCGTTCCGGGTCACAGGGATGACGCCGTCGCCGCGGAAGTCTCTCTGAAGCATGCCGAGTGGACTCTGTTCGGCCGCGGAGAGATGACGGAAAATCGTGAGCTCACGCTCGCCGACGACGGTCCGGCCTATGCGGTCGGGAAGGTTTCGCTTGGAGCCGTTCGCGATTTCAAAATCGCCGATCACTTATTATTGGGGGCTGGCGGCCTTTTCTCGGTCAACTTCCTTTCCGATACTCTTGCCCCACGCTACGGCGGCGACAATCCGACCGGTGCAATGGGGTTCATCCGCCTCAAGCTGGATTGATTGACTACCGGCCGATCAGCCGACATATGGCGCTCGCTCGAGCGCATGGCCCCTTCGTCTAGCGGTCTAGGACGTCGCCCTCTCACGGCGAAAACACGGGTTCGAGTCCCGTAGGGGTCACCATTAATTTCAACCACTTAGGTCCCATTTTGGCTTCTGCGCAAGCCCGCATCCCAAAATCTTCCCAAATAAGCTGCCCGGAACTCTTGGGGACGCCACGGGACGGATGAGACCAGTTTAGGTCCTGCGAATTTCGTCGCGAGCACGCGGTCGGGAATCTCGCGTCGAAGATGACGGGCAGATCTTCCCTCCGTAAATTCGATGCAGGGAAGCCACTTGTTCTTGGCAGAAAGTGCTCGTCGTTCGCCGTTGTCTTGCAACGGCGACCCTTGTGCTCGCCGCACTTCAAGTTAAGCTTGCCATGCGCCGGGAAACGGCGCCGGGGCGTGAGAACCTCGACTTGGCAAACATCGGGCGGCGCATTTTCCAAGCAAGACGCCGGGTGGCCGCCGTGCATGTCCAGGCCGGTCACGGCTAAAGGCGGCGGCGCATGTTCCAAGCAGTGAGCGGCGAAAGGATCGAGCTTAACTCCGAAGATGAGCTTCGTGAACGCGCCGCGCCGCGCGAGCCAATCGCGGAGCGCAAGCAAATCCTGGAAGCAGGAAGGCTTGATCGGAACCCATGTGCGAGCGTCCGCAAACCGCTCGGCCAGCTGTACGATCTCTTCGCGGCATTTCGATTCATCGCTCTCGCTCCCGCGGGCGCTGCGGCGATCAATGATTTGGTAAAGAGGTTTGGACCGGAGGGCCCTGCGCGCGCGGCCGACCAGCTGCGCAACCTCGATGGCATCACGGACCCTAATCCTGCTCCGGTTGCCGCGCTGGAGACCCGCCTCCACTGCCGGAATCTTAGCAGGAGCGAGTTGGGATTTGCGACGTGCAGCGACGAACAATCCGGTCCCGAGAAGCTCTGCCGCTTCCTCCGCCGTCGCGCTATCGAGCCGGTTGCACATCCGTTCGAATAGTGAAGCTGCCGTTGGAGATAATGTGAGATACCGGTCTCGCTCCAGGTCGAGAAAGATGGCTTGACCATCGACGATTGCAAAACTTACGTGAGGCTGAAGTTGAAGGCTGCACATGGCAACCGGGTTCACCGGTCGGACAGGCCGACCGAGTAGAAGCCGTTATCCTCCGGACGCGCGACATAGGGTGTTCCCTGTGTGTCCGTGCTCGCAGTCCAGAGTTCGATCAGCTGATGATCCTCGCGTTCCATCACTTTCTCCTTTCGCTGCGTTGGAGGCAGCCTGGGAAAGTTAGGTTTGAAGCCGAGATGTACGAAGCGAATATCCCTTGAATTATCCGAATGTTCGCGATCGCGAGTGGAGAACTCGGCGCGGCGGCGAGGCCGCCGCGCCCGACGCGTCAGTCGTCGCTGATCCCGGCCTTGTGCCAAAGACCCATCGGCTCGATGATCTCGCCGAGACCGCCGCGCGTGTCGCAACTGGCAATGCCGAGCTCGACCACGCACTCGCCGTCTGGCTGCTTGGATCGTTCCATGACGTTTCTCCTTGGATCTGCTGCGGAACGCAGCTGCCGAAGGATAAAAACCACCTGCGATGTACGAACCAAATAGTGGCGTCATTTGCCGATTGTTTTGAAGGTTCGCGGCTCAACCGCCGAAGAGTGAGGGTTGTGTCGCATTAGCCGAGCGTCTGCCTTCGCCCCATTGCAGACATTAGCATTCCACCACATGCTGCGACTCCAAGGTCCGGGTTCGATCGAGGGGCTGTCAGGTGGGACTACGCGCCAAATTCAATGTATTGATGCTCGCGGTCTCCGTGCTGGGCGTCGCCCTCTTCATGCTTGCCGCCAATACGCTGGTGAACCTGGTGGCGCGACAGGAGGTGCTTCAGAGCTCGCGGATCATGATGGAGAGCGCGGCCGGAGCCCGCAAATACACGTCCGAGCAGATCGCACCGATCCTGAAGCCTTTGATCGCCCATCGATTCTATGCGCAATCCGTTTCCGCCTACGCCGCGAAACGGAACTTCGATGTGATCCATGCCAAGTTTCCCGACTACATGTATCGCGAAGCGGCACTCAATCCGTCCAATCCGGAAGACCGGGCGTCGGACTGGGAAGCGGACATCATCAACGACTTCCGGGCCCATCCGGACAAAGACGAAATCTCGCTCGAAAGGTCGACGCCTAGCGGACCGATCCTCGAGCTCGCGCGGCCGCTCGTGAACAAGCCCGCGTGCATGGAATGCCATGACCGTGCGACAAATGCCCCTGCCTCGATGCTTGCCATCTACGGCAATCAAAACGGCTTCGGGTGGAAGCCCGGGGAAATCATCGGCGCGCAGATTGTCTCGGTGCCGTTGCAGGAATCCTCAATGCGCGCGGCCCAGATCCGCAAGCTGTTCGAGGCGCCCTTCATCGCGTTCGTCGTCCTGCTCTTCGTGGCGATGAACCTGCTTCTCCATTTCGTCGTGATCCGCCCGATCGAGCATATGGCGAAATCCGCAGAGGCGATCAGCATGGGACAAATCGATACGCCCGAATATCGCTACAGCGGTTCGGACCAGATCGGTCGCCTTGCAGCATCGTTCAACCGGATGCACCGGAGTCTTGTCGAGGCGTTCCGGATGCTCGGCCGGGACTGAAGCGTGCCCGAAGCCGCCGCAACCGAGCGCTATTTCCTCAGCTATTCGCGCAGCGACGAGCACTTGGCCTTGCGCATTGCCAAGGCACTTCGCTCGCGCGGAGTCGCGATGTGGGTCGATCAATTCGATATCCGGCCCAGCGAGCATTGGGATCGTGCGATCGAGCGGGCGGTCCGCGATTGCCGCGGCCTGGTTGTGATCATCTCGCCGCGTTCGGTCGCGTCGGACAATGTCGCCGACGAGATCAGCTATGCGATCGAGCACCGCAAGTCGGTCCTTCCGATCATGATCGAGAAATGCAGCTTGCCGCTGCGCATCACGCGCATGCACGTGGTCGACGCAACCACCGGCTTTGATCGAGCTGTCGATCAGTGCGTCGCGGAGCTTAGACGCGCTGATGGGACTTCCGCCGTCGAGCGGTCCGCGCGTGGCCAACTCGATCCGCGCGACATTGCGACCGTCAAACAGCACCTCACGAGCATCGTCGGACCGATCGGGGATATTATCGTCGACAAGGCAGCAGCGCGCTCCTCGACGGCAAGCGAGCTGAACAGCCTCCTGATGCAGCACATCGATAATTCGGCAGATCGCGCGAGCTTCGCGCGCCTGACCGCCAAATCGAACTCGCCGAGCGCAGATGCAAAGGAACTCGCGCCTAGTGATACGCACATCAGTGGTGGGGGGATTAGTGAGGCCGACATCGAAAGCCTTGTCGAAACCCTGACGATCTATCTCGGTCCAATCGCCCCAATCCTGGCGAGACGCGAAGGCGAGACTGCGGGCTCGCTCGAAGATCTGCGGCTACGGCTGGCCGCCCTGGTACCCGAGCGGGATCGGTCAGACTTCCTGCGGCGAGTGCAGGGCGGCTAAGGGCCGTTTTGCGAACATTGGAGGACGTTTAACATCATCACGACATGCTGGGGACGTTTCATTCGACTGTCGAGATGCCAGAAGACGTCCGGGTTCGGCCCATTGCAGATGTTAGAAGATGACGAAGAGACCGAGCAGTGGCGTCAGCCAGTCGATCCTGATCTTGTGCCGTTCTTGAAGCGTATTGCCGAAACAGCGAACACCTGCGTCAGCGCGAGGCCGAGCGGCAAGCTGTAGAGTAAGAATACGAACTCGAAATTGCTCATGATGCCCCCGGCAGCTTCCGCATGATGTCGTGTGAGGACCCCTGAGCAGCGATTTTTGCGATGTCTGCTTTCGCCAAAGCTGACTCCAGCTGAGTGTCTGCTTTCGAGCCAAAGCAAACTCTAGCTGAGCATCTTCCTTCGAACTCAAAGCACATTGACCCGCGGACGTTTTGGATCGTGATTGCTGCCTGACTGATCCTAAACTTCGAGCCGGTCACCCTCGCGCGCGACAATTGCGTATAGCGCGGGCATCAGGAATATGGTGATCAGCAGGCACGTGATGAGGCCGCCGACGATCACCACCGCAAAGGGCCGTTGCGTGTCGGTGCCGACGCCGGTGGCCAATGCCGCCGGCAACAGCCCGAGCGCCGCGACAAGTGCTGTCATCATGATCGGCCGCAGCCTGAGGATCGCTCCTTCGCGCACCGCGACAGCGAGAGGCGTACCCGCAATGCGAAGCTCGTTTACGTAGGAGATGTAGACGAGCGCTGTCTGCACCGAGACGCCGAACAGCGCGAGAAATCCGATCCCGGATGATACCGAAAAGGCAGTTCCGGTGAGCCACAGCGCCAAGATCCCGCCGACGGGCGCCGACATCAGCACTCCCACGAGCGTGATCGCCGGGAATTTGAGGTTCCGATAGAGCATGAACAGCAGCAGAAAGATGAGGAGCAGGGTGGCTGGCACGATTGCCACGAGCTGGGCGCGCGACGCGGTGTACTCGCTATATTCGCCCCCCCAGTCCGCGCGGTAGCCTTGGGGAAACTGCACCTTCCGCTTCACCTGCGCCATCGCATCCTCGACAGCGCCGGCAAGGTCTCTCCCCTCGACAGAGAACTGGACTCCGATGAAGCGGCTGTTGTTCTCGCGGTAGATGAACGATGCACCGTTGCTCACCGAAATATCGGCAAGTTCCTTCAGCGGGATTTGCGCTCCGCCAGGAGTCGCCACCAGAATGTTTCCGATCGCGACCGGATTGTCGCGATATTGGCCTTCGAGCCGGACGACGAGATCGAACTCCTTCTCCTGCTGCACGACCTGTGTGGCTACACCGCCGCCGATGCCGGTCTGGATGAGATTGTTGATGTCGTCGACGTTGACGCCGTAGCGGGCCGCCTTCTGACGATCGATCTTGATCGCGAGGCTCGGTTGTCCGAGCTCCTGGACCAGCGTCACATCCCTGATACCGCGCACGTGCTCGAGGACCGCCTTGATCGCCTTACCCTTCTGCTCGAGGGTGTTGAGGTCCGGACCGAAGACCTTCACTGCAAGCGCGCTTTTCAACCCCGTCTCCGCCTCGTCGACGGCGTCCTCGGCGGGCTGCGTGTAGTTGAACGTGACGCCCGGAAAGGAACGGAGCTTTTCGTTCAGCGCGGCGATCAGCTGAGCCTTGTTGTGGATCGCGCCGCGCCACCGCGAATAAGGCTTAAGTCCGACGAAGAATTCGGCATTGAAGAAGCCGGTCGGATCGGTCCCGTCATCGGGTCGGCCATGCTCCGATCCCACCACGGTCACTTCCGGAAGGAGGAGATGATCGAGCGGATCTGCGGCACGATCTTGGCCGATTCATCGAAGGAGATCGTGTAGGGCATGGTGGCACGCACCCACAACGCGCCTTCGTCGAGGTGGGGCATGAACTCGGCGCCGACGTCGGCAAAGAGCAGCAGCGAAGCGACGAGCAGCGCAGCGGTGGCGAGGACGGTCGCGCGAGATCGGGCGAGGCAGAAATCGAGGCCTCGGACATAAGCGGTCCGGATACGCTCGAAGATCGCATTGCGCCGCTCGCGCACGCCGCTCCGCAAGAGCCAAAAGCAGAGTACCGGCAGCAACGTTAGGGTGACGATCAACGAACCGATAAGGGCAAAGATCATCGTGTCCGCCATCGGCTTGAACAGCACTCCCGAGGGGCCCGCGAGGACGTAGATCGGAAGGAAGCTGACGACGATCACGACGACCGAATAAAAGAGCGGTCGATCGACCTCCGCTGCAGCGTCTCGAATGACGGTCATGAGCCTGGCTGGACCGTCCTCGCTTTCGGCGAGGCGCCGATAGATATTCTCGACCATGATCACGGCAGCATCGACAAGGATTCCGAAGTCGATCGCGCCGATCGAAAGCAGGTTTGCGGACGCTCCTTGCAGGTCAAGGCAGGCGAACGCGAATAATAAGGACAAGGGAATTGTGACCGCGACGATCAGCCCCGATCGCACATCGTAAAGGAAGAAGATCAGGATCACGACGACGAGTAGCATCCCCCTCAAGAGATTACGTTCGACCGTCAGCACCGTCTCGTGGACGAGATCGGAGCGGTCATAGAAGGGCACGACCTTGACGTCCTTCGGCAGGACGCTCTGGTTCAGTTCCTGGGTCTTAGCCTCGACGCGGCGAAGCACCTCCTGCGTCTTGTCGCCGGTGCGAAGCATAATCACGCCTTCGACGGCGTCGTTCTCGCGTCCGATCCCGAACTCGCCCAACCTCGGAGCGATTCCGAGCGTCACCCGGCCGACGTCCTTCACCAAAGTCGGGATCCCGTCGTGCACTGCAACGACCGTGTTGGCGACATCGTCGAGCGAGGCGATCCGGCCGAGGCCGCGTACATAATAGAACTGGCTGCCCTCGGAATAGAATCCGCCGCCGCCATTGCCGTTGTTCGAGCTGAGAGCGCTTTCGACCTGCTGTGGCGAAAGGCCTGCTCCAGCGAGGCGATACTGGTCGAGCAGCACCTGATATTCCATCGTTCCGCCGCCGAAGCCGGAATCGTCGGCGACCCCGGAGACGGAGCGATATTGCGGCTCGACGACCCAGTCCTCGAACGTCTTGAGTTCCGTCGGTGAGCGGTCGGGGCTTTGCAGCGTGTAGCGGTAAATAAGTCCCGACGGAGAAGTCAGCGGAGATACGGAGGGTGTCACTCCAGAAGGCAGGCTCAAGTCGCCAATGCGGTTGAACACCTGCTGCCGTGCGAACTGGCGGTCGGTGTCCTGGTCAAAGGTTATGTCGATGCTGGACAAGGCGTAGAGCGAGATGGACCGAAGACTATTCTCCTTCGCGATGCCATTCATTTCGCCTTCGATCGGAACGGTGATCAGCCGTTCCACCTCCTCGGCCGAGTGGCCCGGCCATTGGGCGGTGATTGACACCATCGGCGGAGAAAGATCGGGGTATGCGTCGACGGGAAGCCGCTCCCACGCCCGAACGCCAACGGCGATTAGCAGCGCCGCCAGGCATGCGACGAGGATGCGTTGCTCAAGACTGATCGCGACGATGCGGTTGATGAAGTTGGGGCCGGCGCGCGGCGGCTCGGCCGGGTCCTCGCTCATTGGCTTTGCATGAACTGAAGGAACAAGGCGCCGTTTGTGACGATCCTTTCCCCGCTCTGGAGCCCGCTCGTCACCGCGTAATTCTGGCTATCGCGATATCCGAGCGTCACGTGCCGTCGGGCAAAGCTGCCGTCTGCCAGACAGACATAGACGAACGGCAGGTTCTCATCGTCGCGCAGCACTGCCGAGACCGGCACAAGCAAGCCTGTGCTGACGCGCCCGGATTCAATCGAGACGTGGACGTACATTTGCTTCTTGAGCAGGTCGGCGGGATTGGGCACAACGATGCGCGCCACGACCGCGCGCGTGTTTTGGTCGACCGAGGCGGAGAGATTGTCGACCGTGCCATGGAATGGCCCAGTGCCGTTTCCCGGATCGATCGTTGCCGGATCATGGATGCCGACGGCGCTAAGATCGCTCGGCGCAATCTGCGCGAGGACCCACAGCTGCGAAAGGTTCGCGACGGTAAAAGCCGCGGTGCTACCTGCCTGCAGCAATTGGCCCGGCGTGATCTGTTTCTCGACCACGATCCCGGATACCGGCGCACGGATCACAGCGGCCACGCCCGCAACGGGGCTGCCGGCGAGTGCTCGGGCGACCGTTCCACGATCAACTCCAAGCGAGAGCAACGTCTGAAGAGCGGCCAGCCGATCGGCTTCCGCGCTTGCGGCGTCGGTCTGCGCCTGGGTTGCTTCGCGCTGCGAAATGCCGTTGTGCGCGGCAAGGTCGCGGTCGGCCACAGCAAGGCGCCGTGCATTGGCGGCGGTGACCGCGGCCTTGCGATAGGCCGCGATCGCAGTCGCGTAATCGGCGGACTGGATCAGCGCCAGGGCTGACCCTTGCTGACAGGCTGCCCGAGCGAGACCAATGTGCGCACCACGGGACCGGTGAACGGAGACACGACCGATGTGGATTGATCGTTGTCGAAGTCGACCGTCCCGGGAGCCTCGATGCGTCGTCGATATGCCAGTGGAACAACGGTGTAGAGCTGGATACGGCTGCGTTGCGCCTTCGTCAGCCGCACATTGGGAACGCCGGCGGTGGTTGCGCTGGTGTCGGCAGGCGATGACGAGCAGCCCGGAAGCAGGCTCAGCGCCAGCGCAGCGACAAGCGCACGCGATCGTAATCGCCTATCGCGCATTCGTGTTCGCCAGCTCGGGTTGATGCCACCAGCCGCCGCCAAGCGCCTGGAAGAGCGCGACAGTATCTGTGAAACGGTTCGCCTCTGCCTGGACCAGGCCAAGCCGCGCCTGCTGGTATGCCTGCTCGGCATTCAGCACGGCGAGATAGGCTGCGTAGCCGTCCCTGTACTGGAGGCGGGCAATGTCGAGGCTCGCCTTTGCAGCGTCGGCGGCGGCGGCTGTCGACTTCAATGCCTTGGCGTCCTGGTCGAGCGCGACGAGCGTATCGGCGACGTTCTGGAACGCCGTCAGCACCGTGCCACGATATTGCTCGGCGCTTTGTTGAAAGGCGTAACGCGCTCCCCGCTCCTGGTGCAGCCGGGTCCCGCCATCGAAGATCGGCGCAAGCAGCGCCGCGCCGATGTTCCAGAAGCCCGTCGCGGGGCCGAAAAGCTGGCCGATGGCGAGTGCGTTTGAACCAGCGTTGGCGCCGAGGGTGATGTTGGGCAGCCGGTTCGCCTCGGCGATTCCAATTTGAGCGCTTGCGGCGTGTAGATTGGCTTGGGCCTGGAGCACGTCCGGCCGCTGCTGGACGAGCGCCGAGGGCAGGCTCAGCGGCAGGTCCGACGGAAGCGTGAGGCTTGTAAGCGTGAGCCTCTGCCCCGGCGATTGGGACGGATAGCGCCCGGTAAGCACCGCAATGAGATCGTTCTGCTGGTCGCGCTGCTTGACCAGTGGGGGCAACGAGGCTTCGAGCTGGGCAAGTTGCGCCTGCTGGGCAGCGATGTCGGCGCCGCCGATGTAACCTTTGGACTTCTGGTACTGGAGGAGGCTGAGGATCTGGCGATTGATTCCGATCAATTCATTGGTTGTAGCGATCTGGTCCTCGAGCGAGGCTTCGGTGATCGCTGCCTCGGCCACATTGGCGGTGAGCGTAATGTCCGTGGCAATCATCTGGTAACGGGTCGCCTGCTCCTGCGCTGCCAGGCTCTCCACTGTCCGCTTGTTCAGCCCGAACACGTCAGGCGTGTAGGACACGCTGACCGAAGGCGTGACCAAGGTGTAGGCAAACGAATTGTTCGCCGGCACGGGAGCGAGCGTTGCCGAGGGATCCTTCTGCCGAGTGATCGACGGTCCGGCACTGATCTGCGGAGCGTAACCGCCCTTTTGCGCGAGCGTATTTTCGTGAGCGACCAGCAGTGCGGCCTGGGCAGCCTTCAGGTCCGCATTGCGAGCGAGGGCCTGCTCGATGAGATCGTTCAGCGACTTGGAGTGGAACAATGCCCACCAGTCCGCGGGAATGTCTGCGCCAGGGACGAATTGCTGGGGCGCGCCTCCGGGCACTCCGGCCGTTGCCGCGGTCGTCGTCGGGAACGTCACTGTGTAGCCCGCCACCGGAGGGGGCGCGGGTGCCTTGAAATTCGGACCCACGGCGCACCCCGCCGTCGCAAGCGACGCTGTAAATGCTACGGCGACGGGACGGGCAGGCAAGCCATTGATCTCCAAGTGCGAGTTCGCCGCGGTGACGGTTCGCGTCCCGAAGATCGCATGCGATAGTATTACGTTACAAGCCGTCGCCTGCGGGGCTGCCAAAGGAATGCACGCGTAGGCAAATTACATCGCGGTAATGATTGGCGAATCTCGCCATGCGGAACGTTGTCCGATTAGAGACGCATCATTGGTCAGACGGAAAGCGGACGATGCGGCACTACCGTCTCTTCACCT
The DNA here is from genome assembly GCA_963754245.1 of uncultured Alphaproteobacteria bacterium. Classification (GTDB taxonomy): domain Bacteria; phylum Pseudomonadota; class Alphaproteobacteria; order Sphingomonadales; family Sphingomonadaceae; genus Sphingomicrobium. Next base: position 18,141 of record CAVWET010000007.1, on the reverse strand, counting down.
TGGACGTGCTCAGGCGCGTGCAGGAAGAGCGCAAGTTTGAAGCGCCGAGCGACGGTGAAGCTAAACGCCTAGGCGATAAGTTGCGCGGTTCATCTGCCGCCGAGCTGTGGAACACGCATCGCCGCATCGCGCGATGGGATTAGACCACACTGGATACCGCCTCGGAGTGGCAGAGCTGATGTCTGCTTTCCACCCATTTCAGACACTGCCGGAGCGCCGTTTTTCCTCAAGCTTGGTTCGCCAGGACCGTCCCAGCGTTTCACTTTCCGATGGTTCGACCACAATTCCATGGGATTCGGACCGCGCGTCCTTTCGGCACGGTCGATGGCCGAATCGTCATTGGGCGCTTCAAATTCGTCGAACGATTCGACGTGCTCGGTGGTACCGCGCATGTGGTATAGTCGATAGTAAGCCATAAGTTCAAACTCCTGAACCATGGCCCACGCCGACACCAAGCATAATCAAAGTTAAGATAGATGATATCAGTGATTCTACTGAGCCTACGCAGCTATTATTACTAGAATTGTCCAAGAAAGACACAATCGCACCACTTTCCTTACAGTAATTAACCGATATTGTTAAATTTAGGTTTCGGTCATTTGTAATTAAGTTCGAATTAAGCAACCTTGACGGCAGGCTCAATTCGACAACTGGAAATCGGCTTCACCCAAGTCGCTCTGCCAGTGTCAGCTTTCCACCCAAAGCTGACTCTAACGAATTATCTTGCACGTAACTGGTGCACTCCGATGGGCCCAATCGGACGTGAGTATGAGGGTAGCGGTGCCTTTGAGTAATTCCGAGCGCTTCGATAAGGCGCGCTTATAGGGTGGCTTCGACCATTGATTGTTCTTGCAGGAGACGGCGCGCTAACTCGATCTCATGTCAGCACGAGTAGAGCAGATGCATGAGCCTATTGATCCGCTGTCCCTCAGCCGCCGCATCTCCGACCAATACAGCAATCAGTTGCTCGGCCGCGTCAACGATCATGAGATCCGGATGAGCGTGATGACCGAACAATACCGTTGGCATCAGCATCCAGATTCGGACGAGACATTCTTCGGCGTCGATGGCGAACTGATCATCGAGTTCGACGGTCGCCAAATTATCGTGCAGCCGGGCCATTTCGTCACGGTTCCAGCCGGCACGTTACACCGGACGCGTCCGTCCGGACCTCGCTCTGTCAATCTGACATTCGAACGTATTGGATCGAGCACCATATTCGCAGAGTAGCAGAGCGCTGGATCTAACCAGTGAAATGACCTTCCCCACCTTCTTGCGGGGTTTCAGTCAATTGATGCGGCGGCGCGGTCATTAGCGGCCGAGCTAATCGCTAGTAGGCCACGAAGGCTTTCTCGTTTCGACAGTTTCGAGCGCGCGAGGGTGTGCTTCCAGTCTCTGCGTAACGCCAGCGACGCGCTGCGCAGCGTCGCGAGTTCCCGAACAGGATAAAGGAGATCCGGGTGGGTATTCGCCTGAAATTCAACCTGTTGTTGCTCGTGATCTCGGCCATCGGCCTGGGCGTATTTGGGCTCGTCGCAAGACCGGCCGTCAACGGGGTTGCGCGGGATGAAGTTATCCAATCGGCTCGTATCATGATGGAAAGCGCCGCTGGTGCGCGCAAATACACCTCGGAGCAAATTACGCCGTTGCTTCAAGATCGCCTCCAGCACCGCTTCTATCCGCAAGCTGTTTCGGCCTACGCCGCCAAACGAAGTCTCGACGTGGTCCACGCGAAGTTCCCTGATTATTTGTATCGTGAAGCCGCCCTCAATCCCACTAACTCCGAGGATCGGGCCGCGGATTGGGAAGCCGATCTCATCAATTCATTTCGCGCCAATCCGCAGACGCCAGAGGTTTCCATGTTGCGGTCGACGCCGACCGGACGAATGATCCAGCTTGCTCGACCGATTGTCGCAAAACCCGCTTGCCTCGAATGTCATGGAGAAGCCTCGAAAGCACCGAAATCGATGGTGGCGATCTATGGCGACCAAAATGGCTTTGGGTGGAAATCTAATGAGATCGTGGCGGCCCAAATAGTTTCGGTGCCCATAAAGGCATCTTCCGTACGCGCCGGACACATCACCAGGTCGTTTCTGCTTCCCTTCGTCGGCCTCGTGGTTGTGTTCTTCGTAACGGTCAATCTGCTTTTGCACTTCGTGATCATTCGCCCAATTACACGCATCGCCAGCACCGCCGAGGCTGTCAGCATGGGCGAGATCGACACGCCCGAATATCGATACAACCGGGCTGACGAGATAGGCAGGCTGGCCTCCTCTTTCACGCGGATGCACCGCAGCATGGTCGAGGCCTTCCGAATGCTCGGGAAGGGGGCAATCGATGTCAGCTGAGCAACCTATTCAACGGGACTTCTGCTTCGTGAGCTACGCGCGGGCTGACGAGCGCTTTGCGTTGCGCTTGGCCGAGGATCTCCGTCTTCGCGGAGTCGCAATTTGGATCGACCAACTGAACATCCGTACCAGCGAACACTGGGATCGTGCCATCGAGCGCGCCATCCGCGGGTGTTCCAGCGTGCTGGTGATTCTGTCCCCACGCGCCGTCCTATCGGACAACGTTGCTGACGAGATCAGCCTTGCCGTTGACGGTGCGAAGACGATCATTCCGGTCATGATCGAGCCTTGTCGCCTGCCCTTGCGGTTGGCGCGAATGCAATTGATCGATGCGACGTCGGTTTACGCAGTCGCCCTTGGCCAGTGTCTCGCGGCAATCAAGGTCGCAACCATGGTTACACAGGATGTTCCTTCAAGTCCGCCGCTGAACTTGAGCGACGACGACCTCTTTGGCGCCGCAAGGCAGCTCGCCACGATCCTGGGGCCAATCGCTGGCATCTTGGTCGAAAGCGCTGCGCGGCGCGCCCCGTCGATTGCCGCTCTCTATTCCATGCTGAGCTTGCATATCCACGACGATGAGGATCGCGAGCGATTTCTGTCCAACTCTCCTAAGCAAGATGGTCACGCAGTTGCTAGGCAGCCCGCGGATGCGACACCGCGTCAGCGAGCAGGAATTTCACCCGCCGACATTCAACGAGTGACGGAGGCGCTTACGCAATACGTCGGGCCGATCGCGCCGCTCATAACCAAGCGGGAGAGCACCGTATCTCGTTCACTCGCCGATCTCCTCGTACGAGTTGCGGCGACCATTCACTGCGAGCAAGACAAGGCGGATTTCTGCGGCCAGCTGGAGCTCCGGTAGTTGGTTCGTTCGTGTCAGCGGCCGCACGTGGGACAATGTGTTAGCCGTAATGTCGGCTTTCGACCCATTGGGGACATTCCGCCGCCCGGACGACGACAGTCGATTTCGCAAGATTTTGACCCTCGGCGGGACGGTGAACTCGTTTCGCCGCGCCGGGCCCCCGACCTGTCTTTAATATCTGCGGGCTTAAGCTTTCGCTCGACCCGCCCGGCTAGTCAAAGTTCAGGAGCACGGGGGGATCAACAAAGCCCGATCGCAGGCGCTGGGTTCGTGCGCAGGTTACACAAATCCCATTCGCGCCCTCCCAGCCCGTAAATCCTGGAGGTACCGAGCAATGTTCTCACAGAAGCGCAAATCGAGCTTTACGGTATTGGGTCCCGACATCGGCATTGATGGCGATCTGGCGGCGACCGCGGATCTGCATTTGGACGGACGGGTCGACGGCGACATCAAATGCGCAGCCCTGGTCCAGGGTGAGACCAGCGAGATCATGGGCATGGTCGTGGCCGAAAACGCGCGCGTGGCCGGCAAGATCAAGGGTTCGATCAGCGCCGATACGCTGGTGATCCTGAAGACGGCTCGAATCGAGGGCGACGTTTCCTATGGTACGTTGTCAATCGAGGAGGGAGCTCAGGTCGAAGGCAATTTCAGCAACCGCGCTGCAGAGCCCAAGCTGATGCTGGCAGGCGGCACCGAGGCCGTTTGAAGGCGCTGCCGGCTCACCGGATCGAAAAGCGGACATTCCCTTTATGTCGAATGGACCGGTTCGCAACGTGAGCGGTCAGTCCGCTTTCGGGCGAATTCGCACCGAAAGCGACGTGAGATTAGGCTGCGCGCTAGTGTCCGCTTTCGACCAGCGACGCCGGCGGCTCACCCCGACTGGTTCAAGCACGGCGAGACAGTGGAAAGCCTTGAACCACTATTGCGCGAAGCCGGTGTCGATATGACTAGTCCGGAAAAACCCTTCGGCTTCGTGGGGAACGTCCAGCCGGACGAATGAGCGAATGTCAGCTTTCCACCCATTCCTTCCATTCGCATAGGTGCCCGGGCTTTTCTCTCGCTTTGAGCCATGGCAGATTGACCACCGGCCTAACGGCCTGTTGGCTTTCGTGGGAAGTCAGCAAAGGAAACGCCCGCCAATGTCTCACGAACCGGCGGGCGTTTTCATGTCCAACACCACCAATTGCAACCTTAGCGTAAAGTCAGCTTTCGACCCAAAGCTGATGCTAGCTATCCCCCAGTCAGGACCTTGCTCGCGCGGGGGCTGTCCGAGTTCCGCAATGCTCCGAGCGCCCGTTACCAAAGGGGAAGCTGCGCTGCAGGCTTGACCTGTTCGAGTTGTGAGACCGCAACTGCTAAAATTTTGTCGTGATCTACAGAAGCTCCAGCGCCCCATTGTTGTAATGGGTCGGCCTTAGGACGCCGGGTTTCGCGTTCGAAAGGGTCATCTGGGGAGGATGATCGAGTTGCGCCGAGGGAGGGTGGAGCGTTTTGCCCCTTTTTCGCTCCACCTTCCCCGCGTTCAGCTCCTGGCAGTCTGCTTTCGATCCATTGCAGACACTAGCTCGCTGGGGCAGCTTGATACGATGACCGACGATCTTGCTGCGCTAATTCCTGAGCTTCCAAAGTGGATCAAGCAGTGGGAGGCCTTTCCTCCTACCGAGTAAGGGAATTGCGGCTTAGGTGTGATCGACCCATTCCTGCCATCACCACTTTAGACCGATTGCCAACACGGCTAGTCGAAGCGTGATTGTCGCGCCCTAGCCACCAGTGTAAGCCCTTGTAAATCATAAGAATTGCTCGAAGGATGTCGCTATGTTCAAGCTTATCGCGCTCGCCGGGACTGCACTGGTCGCAGCCACACCCGCGCTTGCGCAGATTGTGCCCGCAGATCAGGCTACCTCGGCACAAAAACCAAAGGACCCCAACCGCATTATCTGTGAGAGAGACGAAGAGACCGGCTCGCGTCTCGGTGCCAAGAGAGTCTGCAAGACGGCCGCCCAGTGGGACGCGTTGCGCCACGCCAACCGCGAGCAGGTGGAAGACTGGCAGCGGCAGCTGACTTCACCGGGCAAGCCTGCCGGCTAAGCTGAAGACAAGCGTCAGCTTTCCACCCAAAGCTGATTCTAGCCGAGGGCGTGAGGAGCCCACACCAAGGTGACCGCCGAGCGGTGCCCGCTCGGATCAATTGGAGGTAGCGGCAAGGCGGGGCTTTTTGTTGATCAAGCGCAGCTTGCGGGCTCCCGCTCGAGTTAAATTTCTGTTAATGATTCTGAGCAATCGCAACTCGCGATGTGAGCGAGCACGCTAGGTTTGCGGCACTCAACGAGGGGAGTCCGTAATGAGCTCTTTTGGCAAAGCCATCTTCTTGGCCTTAGGCTCAACAGCCGTCTGTCTTTCGTCTCCGGTGATGGGCAGAGGGACCGTGATCGATCAGGGCGAATCCATTCCGGTCACCAACAGCATCACCGCATGCACCATCGGCATCAGCGGCTGTTTGGCAATCACCTTGCCCTTCTCTTTCGATTTCGGCACCGGCTCGACAAACCAGGCTTTCGTATACGACAGCGGAGTGATCTCTTTCGGAGCACCAATCCCGCTCAATGTGCCTAACAATGCGAGTTTCACTTCATTCGGCGTGCCCGTAATCGCACCTCTTTTCGTGCCCGGACCCACCGGGGTTCCTGGCCCCTATCAGGCCTTCACCGGTACCATGACGCCTGATCCCAACAACGCCTTTCAGACGACGCTGCCGAACTTCGGACCGGATTTGTTCATCATTACTTTCCTCGATCCAACCGATGACGACCCCAACACATTCCTGACGCCATACATCCACCTCATCCTCGACTTTTCCGCGACGCAAATCCGCTTCGAGTTCATTCACGGCCAGACGTTCCTGTCGAATGGGGTCCTCCAGGTTGAGCTGCCTGATACGACCGGAACACAGCTCGGCTATTCGCTCGGCAACCCCGCTTCTCCTCAACAGCTTCTCAACCAGCCTCCGGATATTGCCGGTATCAACGCCTTCACCTTCAATAGCACGACAGCGGGCTCTGTGCCGGAACCGGGGACCTGGGCGCTAATGTTGTTCGGCTTCGGCGCGGTCGGACTGAGCATTCGTCGCGCTCGGACCAGATCGAAACGGCAGGAAGCGTAAGCTTCCATCAGTCGGCAACTTGTAACCCGGCCGCCCTCATCCGCTTCTTAACCTCAAAACCGTAAAGACTGCTGGTCGGCCATCGGTCCAGGATGGGCTTTGCGCTGGCCTTCAAAAGTTCTTTCGCACCCGCTCGATCCCCTTGCCGAAGAATGCAGGCACCCCGCGTGTTCTCGACCCATGCGACGCGCCAGGGATCGTCCGGATAGCTCGCCTTCATGATGGGGCTAGCGCGTGCAAGTAATTGCATGGCGTCTTTGTGATCTCCGAGTTCGCAGCGCAAATCGGCAAGATCGACCAGTATCGGAGCGCGATTACGACTTTGGTGCGCCTCGGCGGCGACCAAGGCCTTCTTAAATAGGCCGTCTGCGGCTGCCGTGTCTCCCACACCTCGCTTGGCCAAAGCCAGGTTCGAAAGGATGAACGCGAGGTCGTCGTGGGTGCCGCTTCGCTGTGCAAGATCGAGAGCTGCGCTTCGTGATAGCAGGGGCAGAGCATCACGGAACTTTCTCTGCTCGACCAGCACGCGACCGAGATTATTGAGCGGCGCAGCTAGGTCTGGATGAGTTGGCCCAAGCACTTGCTCGTACAGCGCAAGCGATTGGCGCCGATATCCCTCCGCTGCGCTCGGGTCGTGCTGCAAATAGGCGACCGTGCCGAGTTCGTTCAGATCCTCCGATACCTTGGGATGAAGCCGACCCTGAGTGACGCGGATCGCAAGAGCCTGCTGATAATATCTGTCGTGCGGGATCAAGGTCACCGGCAAACTGGGCGGTGAGACCGGCGGCTTCCAGGTCGCGTGCCACGGACGGTCCCTGAGGACCATCTATCCTTCGATCCAAGGTCAATGCACGCGCGATCAGCGGTTTCGCTTCGGAATATTTTTCTTGAGCGGCCAGCGCTTCCGCCCGACCGACGAGGATGAGCGAATATAGCGACGGGTCGCCACTGCCCTGGGTGTTCTTTAGACTGGTCTCGGCGCGGCGGAAGAGATCGACGGCACTTTCATAATTTCCCTGCAACGTCTGGGAACTGGCAAGCACCGCGAGTTGCCTTGCACAAGTCTCCCTCTCACGGACCGGCAACGCCAGGGAGCGTCGGATTAGATCGTCGGCTCTTCGGTAGGAACCAAGGCCCATGTACACTTCACTGAGCGTACTAACGAGTTCGGCTTTCACGTCCGGTTCGTTGTTCAACTCTCCTTCGATCTGCCTGGCCCCGCGATCGAGCACTTCCAGCGCGCTGATGCTTTGACCTTTCGACTCGGAAGGGTCGGAGACTTGAAAGAGGCCTTTCACGAACTCGGTCGTTCGTTGCGCGGTGATCGTCTTCTGTCGAGCCACGTCTCGCTCACGGACTGCCGCGGCCCGAGAGACGAATGCGAAAGCAGCAAGCCCACTCATCAGGATAAATCCGACTAGCGCGGCAGCCATCAATGCCACGAGGCGCTTCTGTCGCCGCGCGTGTTCTCGCTGGCGCAGCTCGTCGAACCGGACGTCAACGATTCCGGCAACGAGTTTTAGGAATGCGGCGCGCTTGCCGTCACCGCTCTCGCGAGCGTCCGCGGCTAACGGCTCACTTGCGGTCTCGAGCAGCGCAGGTGGAAAGATACCGTGGGGCGGCCAATCCTCGCGTGAGTCTGCCTCGGGCACGATCAGGCACTGGATGCGATCACGCCTGCCCAAATCGCAGAACGCTCGAACCTCCTCGTTCACCCAGCGGGACTTGGCCGCGTTCGTCGAGCAGATGACGATGAGATTGGCCAATTCCGAGAGGGCCTTACGGACGGACTCTGCCAGGTTGCTAGAAGTCGCGAGCTCTTCGCGGTCCTGGAAGACCTGGGGCAGCCGTCGTTCGAGTGGGCCGACGGACTCGGCCGCCCGATCAATGCATCTGGAATCCGATAGTGTTCGAGCTTCCGGTGCAACCATCCCGCCCAGACGCGGTCCTTGTGGTTGTAACTGATGAAAGCCGAGTAGCGCACATCAGGTGCTCCCCAGCAAGGCTATATCATGCCCGAAGAGAGCCGTCTTGCGTCTGCCGGACACCAGTTCGCTCGTGCATCGTAGCGGCGGCGGGTCAGCGCTCAATCGCAGCTTTCCACCCAAAGCTAAGTCTAGAATGGGCCAATCCCAAGACCGAACATCACAATCGTAAGCCGGGACGAGCGACAACGCCGCTCGGCGCGCTTTGGCCAGGGACATGACGGCAACGAAGGCAGCGAGCGGCAGGACTACCAAGCCCGTCTCGCGCTATTGCAGGCTGCTATTAAGAAGGTTCGCGAGGCGCGCGCCAGCGATCGCGATTTGTTGTTCGGCGATTGATCCAGCATTGGCCCGATATGCCGCGGTCGGAAAGTACGGGCCGCGGCCGGGGCCGATTGGCGCCATATACACATGACGTTTGGCAAGGCCGGAACTCTCTTGAAGCCATGCTGACGGCAGCGCATTGAGATCCGCGCCCGAAATCGCGTGCGACAGGAAGCTCTGCGGATCAGAAAGTTGTTGCAGGATCCCGTCGGCCTTTTTGCGTGCCGAGCGCACGCTCTTGCTGGTGCCGATCGCATCGTCCCAAAGCGTATGCAGCTTGTAAGCAAAGCGGCCGCCGGTGACGCATTTTGCGGGGGCGGGCCTGCAGACGACGACCTGGTTTCCTCCATTATCTCCATGGGGCGAGGCTGAGCTAAATCGGGCAGTCGCGTGGAGGGGTTGGTGAACGTCCCCGACGAGATGAAGCAGCCAGGTCAGATCGAATGACTTTGCGTCCTCGCTCACCGCGCTGTCGGAGAGAGACTGGGTGAAGAAACTGATCTGCAACTCGGCGTTTGGAGCGAATGGCTGCTCCAGTGGCGTTCCGTCATCGGAAAAGGGCAGATCCTCGAAATGCCAGTATCGCCTCAAGCGATGATCGTTGTAGCCAATGTTGAGATCGGCGCTTGCGTCGGCGGGTGTATATCCGTCATCGCGAATGCAGTTTGCCGCGGGCGAGATTCTTGCAAGTTCGGCCGCGCAAATCGTCCGGCCAGGTCGCGGCTTCCATGAATGCAATCCTGCCTTGTTCCGCGGCAGGGAAGCCCTCAACCCATGTCTGATAATCGGGATTGCGCATCAACAACGAAATGGCGCGGGTCCGGGCTTGCGGTGTCATTCGTTCCCATGCGATTCCAGCCACGGTCATGTGCCCTCGCGCGTTCCATGCTGACGCGCTGGTGGACAACATCGTTGGAACAACCGCGGCAAGAACGATGAGCGTTTTGGAGATTCTCACGAGCCTGTCTCCCTGATCGGGCGCCCGAGCTCGCACAGTTGATCATCAATGCGGTCCAATCGCAACTCCTCGCGCATTTGCGGCGCTCAGGCCGTTGCGAAGTGCGCGAGTTCAGCCGTTTGGCCGGTGTCGCGAACGAGAAGGCCCGCAAGCGGCGCACTCATTGCGGCGTCCGGCGTCTAGGCCTGCAGAAGGCCTGCCAATAGCTCGGGGACGATCTTTTCGCGGCGCCGGTGATAGCGGACGAGGTTTCGGCGAAGCGCCTTGCGGTCCGCGCCTGGAGCGCGCGGACGATCTCCGCGGTCTCGGCCTCGGTCCCATCGAGGAACGCCTGTTCGAGGCGCTGAATCGGAGCGAGGCGCTGCCCGAGCGCCTCGAGCGCGGCAATGTGCTCCGGATTGCCGGCCGATCGCGCGAGGGCGAGGAAGAGGCCGCTTTGACGTTCCTGCGGCGTGAGTTCGGATCCGCTTTCGTCGGCAAGGCGCTGATCCGCCGAAGCGATGGCGCGGTGCTTCATCAGCGCGAGAAGCAGCAAGTCGAGATGCCAGGCGTAAAGCTGGCGAAGCGTGGTCTCGGTCAGCATCGGCACACGGAAGCCTTCATGGCGCGGAGCTTCGACGAGCCGCTCCCCGGTCAGGCGGTGAAGCGCGTCGCGGACCGGCGTGACGCTGGCGTTGAGCTCGTCCGAAAGCGCCGCCGGCTCGAGCCGGTCGCCGGGCCGGTAGACGCCCTCCGCGCAGCCGCTGCCTGATCGCGGCATAGACGCGCTCGAACGTGCCGGGCGGCGTCATCCGGGCGTGCCCTCATGCAGCCGCACTGGCCGCGGGCCAATCCTGGTTGCGCACGAACTCGGCGACGAGCTCTTCCTGGTCGGGCCGTAGGGCGTCCGTCGCGGCGAGCCGCGTCGGGCATGTCGCCGTCGGAGCAGCACGGACGGGCACTGGCCCTCATAATTGCCGAGGTTGGGCCGGTGCTGCTGGTAGCCGACCAGCGCGGCGAGCTCCGGGCTGAAGCTGCGCGCGATCTCCGGCGGATAGGCGAGCCACTGGTTCTCGTAGGGCTTGAGCCAGCCGAGGCAGTAGCTGACGATCGCTCCGCGGCGCACCTCGTCGCTGGCATTGCCGCCGGCGCCGTGGAGCGTCGAGCCGAGGAACAGCAGCGCCGATCCGGGCTCGAGCTCGACCGGAAACTCGCCGGCCGGCGGGTCGCGGATCGAGCGCGCGCCTGCCGTGGCTGTCGGGCCAGACGACGGTCGCGCCGTTCTCGCGCGTGTAGCGCGTGAAGGGCCACATGACGTTGACCAGATATTCCATCTCGCCGATCGCTCCGCGCCACATGTCCTGGTCGCGGTGCGGAAGCTGCGGCGGCGCTCCCGGGATGAAGCGCGAGCGCCTGCGTGAGGTTGAGCTGGATCGTGTCGCACCAGGGGCCGAGCACGCGGCGCGAAATGCCGAGAACCAGCGGGTGCTGGACGAGTCGTTTGCGCAAGCGGCGAGCGCGCGAGCAGCCGGCCGAACCTCTTGGTGCGCGCGCCGTAGAAGCCGCCATTGCAGAACGGCGTCCCCTCGAAATCGCCGGCAAGGTCGCGTCGAGCGCGTCGATCGTCTGCGGCGAGACCAGCGTTCGGGATCACGCACCAGCCCTGCTCGAGCAGCAGCGATGTCCAGTGTTCGACCTGCGGGGCGAAGCCCGGGCTGCAGGTCACTCATCTTGCATCGCTCCTCGATCATGCGGCTTGCGGCAATCGAGACCGGCGGTTCGCCGCGCCAGGTCCCAGATGCCGTTCGCGGCAAGCAGTGCGGGAGTGTCGGCCGGATCTCGATCGCGAGCGCGCCGATCATCCCGCACTCGAAGCGGCGCGGCAGGCCGAGCGGACGGCAGTGCCAGCCGAACGCGAGGATCTGCTGGAGCCAGGCCGATCTCCGCGACGCCGGTATAGGTGCGGATCTCCGTTCTCGAGCGCGTGCCAGGCCAGCGCGCTCACCAGCCGGTTGCGCGTTCGGCGGCGCGAGCGCGGCATTCTGGCGGCGCGAGAGGCAGAAGCGCGTGATCTCGAATACGTCGGGGCCGGATGGGCGGCGGTCGCGGCGCAGAGCTCCGGAAACAGCGAGCCGAGGATGTGCGGCGCGTGGTCGGAAGAAGCCGGGCCGAGCCGAGATGATCGCCGTCCCCGTCGGCGATGATCAGATAGGTCGCATGCTCGTCATCGAACTGGTCGATCTCGAACCGGCCGTCGAGCACCGGCACGTCCCACTTCAGGAGGTCGACGAAGACGCTCTTGCGGTCCTCGAACATGGCCCGAAGCATCCGCTCCGCCGACGGGCTTGCACATCCGCTTTCGACGACGATCGTCATTCGATCCGCTCCCCTGTTTCGAGGAGCGATCATCGCGGCGCCGGCAGGGCCGCGATATACCAAGAAATGGGGGTGTCAGCGGCGGAGCACGTCGAGGAAGCCGATCGTGCCGTCGAACAAAGCATGGATCGCGAGCAGCGTGCTCTTGCCGACACCGTAGCGCTCGCGAGCATGCCGCAGATGCTCGATCACCGTCTCGTGGCTGATCCCGAGAATCCGCGCGATCTCCCAGTCCGACTTTCCGCGCGCGGCCCACATCACGCATTCGCGCTGGCGGTCGGTCAGCTGGATCGGGGCGCTCGCAAAGCGCGCTCGGCGCATCCGCCGCGCGGCTTCGAATGCGAAGGCGCCGACGAGCTGAAGCAGCGGCAGATGCTGTTCGGCGAACAGTTCGCCCGCGGCGCACGCGAAGGAGCAGGATCCGTGCGCCTCCCCGGGAACATGGGCGGGAACGGTGAAGCCGTCGCCGATCCCCTGGCAGCGGGCGAGATCGAGGATCCGCCGGTCCTCGGCGCTGAGGGCGATCATCTCGGGGAGCCTGGACCAGGCGAAGCCGACGCTGGTGACTTTGCTCGCTCGATGGACCGGATCGGTCGCGCCGAGCGACTGCTCGTCGAACCATTCGGCCCAGCCGTCGGGATAATTGTGGATCCGGATCGCTGCGCTGCTCCGGCGCACGTCGACATGGTGGGTGAGCGCGAAATAACGGAAGCCGAGGTCGCGCGAGACATCGGCGAGGGCGCCGGCAAGCGCTTCCTCGGTCTGCAGTTCGCGAACGTCCCTGACAAACGCCTCTACACGATCTGAACATCCCCCGTTGCGGCTTTGCCGCGGCGTCCGGGGAAGGTGTTCCAAGTCACTTGCATTCCCGCAGGCGCCCTTTCAACCGAGTGCCGTACCTTCGTTTCTCAAGCGAAGGATGCAGCGCAAGGTCCGAGCGAGGCGACCATGACGAGGTTGGGGCACGCGTTCAAATATATTTCATTTGTTAGTAATTTATTTGACAAAAGTTTCGTAGCGCGAGGTGAACTGGAGAGTTGTGCTTTGCCGGCCAGGGAGAAACGATCCTCGCAAGGCTGCGGGAACAGTGAGGCGGCTGAGCGACCGCTTCGCTGAAGCGGCGGGCTCCTGCACGGACCTGCCGCAGCTGGGCACGCTGCTCGACGATGCCGCACGCGAGCTTGGCTTTCATTATTTCGCCTTGCTCGACCATGCCAGTCTTGACCGCCGGCCTGCACCGGATCTGGTGCGGATCGACAATTATCCCGAACCCTGGGCTCGACGAACTGCTGGCGCGCGGCTATGCCGCTCGACGATCCGGTGCATCTCGCCAGCCGGCGCACGAATACCGGCTTCGGCTGGGCGAGCTCGACTCACTGATCGCGCTCGAGCGCCGCCACCGCAGATCCTCGCGCGCAGCCGCCATCTCGGGCTTGGCGGCGGCTTCACCGTTCCCGCCAACGTTCCGGGAGAGCCGGGCGCGTCCTGCTCGTTCGCGGTCCGCGCCGGCGCCGAAATTCCCGTTGCAGCATCTGCACTGCGCCGAGCTGGTCGGGGCTCATGCGCTTCGCGCCGCGCGGCGGCTGCGCATTCTGCCTCCGGCCGGCCCAGGCCGCGGCTCAGCCGGCGCGAGATCGAATGCCTGCGCCTCGTGGCAATGGGCAAGACCGACTGGGAGATTGCGCGAATCCTTGGCCTCAGCATCGAGACCGCGCGTCAATATGTGAAACGCGCGCGCGCCGCTTATGACAGCGTCAGCCGTACCCAGCTTGTGGTCTATGGCCTGCGCGACGCATGGATCAGCTTCGAGGATGCAATTCCCCCACATGGGTGAATGGGCGGTCATGGCTGACTTTGTTTCCCTGCCCGGGTGCAGGCGCGCAGGGCACCATGGCCGGACTGGCGCGATGCGGCGGCCTATGCGCCGCTGCTCGACGCCGACCGTTCACTGTTCGCCTGGGAATGGCTCCGGCGCACGGCCGGCTATCGGGCCGCCGCCGGGCGGGCGCTTGGCGCTTCGTCGGAGGGCGCTGACGCAGCAGGCGCAGCGGCGCGGTTTGGACTGGTCGCCTTCGAGCCGGCGTGGCTAAGCGTACCCGATGCGCGCCCGCTGTGGCGGGCGGACTTCCATCCTTATGTCCTCCGGGCCGAAATCGCCGGGGCCGGGCCGCCAGCCGACCTGTTCGAGCTCGATCGGATGAGCGGGATCGCGCGGCTCATCGTCGCGAACGAAACCGAGCACCTGCTCCTTTCCGATGGCCGCAAATCCATCCGGCTGGACGGCGCTCCCGGAACCTTCGGCAGAGGCCCGGTGCGGCTGCGCTATTCGATCGAAGGGCTCGCGACCGCTGAACCGCCGCTTCTCACTCTGCGCCGTTTCCTGGCGCTGTGTCGTGGCGCCCAGTTCTCGCGCTCGCTGCACGGCTGCGAGGTTCGGGCGAGACGGTGGATCCTGATCCTACGGGCATGGGATGCGCTCGCTACGGGCGCCGACCAGCGCCGGATCGCCGGCGAGCTTCTCAGCCGGACCGCCGTGGGGCCACGCTGGCGCAGCCGCGAATCCAGTGTCCGCTCGCAGGTCCAGCGGCTGGTCCGCCAGGCGCGCCAATTTGCCGGTGGCGGCTACCCCACACTCCTGCACTGAAGCCGCAGCAGCGAGGGCGCTCGCTGGAATTGCACTGGCGGTCTGGTGCTTCTTCGCGATCGGCAGCGTGTCCTTCAACTCTTCGGGTTGGGCACGAGCACCGACTGGCACACCCGCGCCTGCTCGATCAGCTCGGAAGACAGATCCTGCGGGACCACCGCTTTCGCGCCCAGCTCCTGGGCAAGCTGCTTCATGTAGGGGATATTCGCCTCCTGAACACGGATCAGCTGGTTGAGAAGAGTGATGGTTGAACGCGCTTTGCGGCGGTCCTCCAAAGACAAAGGTCCAGGCTCTGAGAGATATTCCGAGAGAACCCCAGTTTGCTAATTCCAGCTTGGTGATCCCCCACTCATTGTCGACATCGTCGTAGAACATCGCATACTTCTGCCGAACGTCGGCCGGAAGCTGGCGGTATGTCTCGGCATCGCGGCTG
This sequence comes from uncultured Alphaproteobacteria bacterium, assembly GCA_963754245.1. Lineage (GTDB taxonomy): Bacteria > Pseudomonadota > Alphaproteobacteria > Sphingomonadales > Sphingomonadaceae > Sphingomicrobium. The sequence goes on along the minus strand of CAVWET010000007.1, from coordinate 3,072 downwards.
TTCCAGGCACTCCGATTCGGCGAGGAGTCCAATGGCGGATGGGGATAAATCGCGGGCGCCGTCGGAGCCGTGCGCGACTGGTCCAGCCATTTCGTGAGTTCCGCGAGCCGTTGTCGATCGCAACCGAACTGGCTTGCCCTGAGGTCCAGCGCGTAGACGTTCATCCCGATTTCGCGGTCGATGGTTGTTCGGAACTCGCGCACGTCGGAGCGGATCTGGAAATCCTGGACAAGTTGCTGCGCGCCGAGCGCCAGCAAGACGCCAAGGACCACCACGCCCACTTCGCCGAAGAAGGCGCGCCATCCGTGCAGCGGCTTGGGCAGGTGAACTTGCATTCGGCTGGCCCCGAGCGGTTACGGGAGCGTAACATATGCCTGTCCGCCCGCAATGCGTCGCAAGACAGACCAGTCTGATGGCCGGAATGGGTCGAAAGCTGACATCAGCCTGCTAGCGGCAGGAATGTGCCGCTAGGCTGATTTCACGTACAGGCTGGGAAATTGACCTTCTTGACGAGCGCTGGATAGCGCGGATCGTGTCGGATCGGGTCCAGGAAAGGGTCCGTCCGTACGCCGGTGACGCCTGGGTCTTTCACGGCCAACCCTTTGTCGAGCGCCTCAAAGACACGATCCAGCTGTCGCGCCTGCGCGTAGACCTGCGCATATTGAAACATCGCCGCATCGCCGGAACCCTTGTGGATTTGCGACACGATCCGTTCGACGGCGCTCGTATCGCCGGCTCGCGCGGCGATGATCCCTTCGCTAGCCAATCTGTATAAGTCATCTGCAGGAACGGACTTGAGTTCCGCACGGGCTTCCTTCGGACGGTTCATCAGAATCAGCGCATTCGCAATCAACTGATGAGGCCATTCGCGACTAGGCGCGAGCTCAAGCGACTTCCGCGCCGCCTGGATTGCTTCAGCATATCGCCGTAGGTCGATGAGGATGGCGGATCGAACCGAGTAGCTCGTAGGCGTTAGAGGATTGAGCTCGGCTAGTCGGTCGGCAAGTGAAAGCGCCTTGTCCGGCTCTCCGCAGACGTACCACCGGATATACATTGAAGTTGAGATGACCTTGGGATCGCCGGGGGCGAGTGCCATGGCCTTGCGCATGAATTGCTGCGCTCTCTCAAAATTGAAGCGGTCCTGCTCGATGCCGGCGAGTTCAGCGTAAGCCGAGCCCAACCTCGGAGCGATTGCTATCGCTTTTCGCGCCGCTGCTTCGGCCGCATCTTTGCCTCGGGCCATTTCATAGGCATTTTCCGAATAGGACGTTGCGAGATACTCGAGGAAGCTGGCCTTCATGCGGAAGGCATTCGCATAATTGGGATCGCGGCCAATGGCATCGTCCAGCAGCTGCACGCCCTCGCGCACCGCTTTCTCGCTGGTATCGTTTCCGTAGAGCGCCGATGCACGGAGGTAGAGGTCCTGAGCCGCGCTGTCCGTTGTTCCGCCAAGCCGGAGCGCGGCATTTCCAGCCTGGCCGAGCGTAATACTGAGCGATTGGGCGACGTTGGTCGCGATGTCGGTCTGAATCTTGATCTCGTCACCCGGAGCGCGGTCGTACGTCTGCTCCCACCGCTGAACGCCGTCGCTCCCGTCCACCAGCTGTGCGCCGATCCGCACCGTGGCGGAGGATCGGCGAACGCTTCCCGTCAAGATGTTCGCAACGCCGAGCTTCGATGCGATGATCTTCGTGTCCAGATCCTTGACCGCTTCGGACGACGACCGGCCGATCACCTGCAGGCCTATGCGGGTCAAGGCCGAGCGGAGTTCCTCGGCAATTCCTTCGGAAAAATATGCCTGGTTGGCATCGCTGGAGAGATTGTCGAACGGAAGGACGGCAATCCGTTTTGCATTCGCGGACGTTGATTTCAGGAGGAACCAGCCGCCCGTCGCCAGTATGGCAGTTGCAGCCCCGGCGCTTCCGACGACGAGGGTCCGGCGGGACACGGCCGGCCCGTGGTTGCCAAGGTCCACGCGCGCAATGTTTTCACCGGCAATGCGTCGACGGACCGCCTCAGCGATGGTGAGAAAACGCGCGTCGCTACGGTCCCCTTTCCAGCCTTTGAGCGAAATGGCCTGGACTTCGCCGAACCCGAGCGGCGGTTCCACGGGATCGAGGCGAATGGGCATATATGCGCCTCGCTTCCGGGCACGGTTGGCCTCGTCGCGAACGAAGTCGCCTTCAATACCGACAGAACGCTTGCTCCACACGACGATGACGCATTTCGCCGCGTCCAGATGTTCCTGGATATCCTCGCGCCAATGGGTGCCCCCACCGATGTGTGTGTCCCACCAAACGGTGAAGCCTTCCGCCTCGAGCGCCGCGACCAGAGGACGAAGGCGAGCGCGGTCCTCGGCCTTGTACGACACAAATACATCCGTCGCGCCAATCATTGCTGCCCCCGGCAATGAGGCAACGACGTTAGGTCATGTGCCCCAAATTACAAAATTCGGGAACATGTGCGGCGCGCCAGCGGCAGGAATGGGTGGAAAGCCGACCTAATTATCGGGCGCTGTGAAGCGCCGCCTGAATCCATGCGCACCACCGTATTCATCCTGATACGGCCTCCAGAGCGGCGACTATCGGTAAGCGTTCTTAGACGGCCACAGTTATCTGCAATGGGTGGGAAGCAGACATTCCGCCTTAACCGCCAAGGCGCTGCGAATAGTGTCATGGCACACGCTAACGACGAGAGAAGTTGGAAGCTGTACGCCCGCGCCCTCGACATTTTGGAGGGCTGAGCGAACGGCCACGCATTGCCGATAGTCCGAAAGCTAGCTGTCCGAGATTTTGCACCAGCCCGTAACAGTGTTGAGCGATTATGTGAGCGATAAAGGGGCTGTGGCGCTCCTCCGCAAGTCGGTCTGCAAAGGCGATGCTACGTCCGCTTACAACCTACGCCATCACGCACCGTAACCGTGGCGACATGCTCGGCTATCGCATCGCCTTGCACCCTGCCGCGCGGCTCGACCCGGATGCTGCCGACGAACTGCGGCGCTTAATAGCGCGATTTGCAGAAAGAGTGATGGGCAAGTTTGGCAGGCTCGCACAGAACTGCGAATGAAATGTC
>CAVWET010000006.1:0-29704 GCA_963754245.1 uncultured Alphaproteobacteria bacterium | reverse complement strand
GACATTACTGCGTGACGATGACCGGCTTCGTCTCGATTTTGGTCCAACCGGCAACCTGATAGCCGCGATCTCGAAGACAGCCCGTCATTGCGGCTTTGATTGCCCGTTCCTTCCGCGCCCGCTTCATCTTGGCCATCCCCCAAGCGCCGCCGACAATTGCGAAAGGCAGCAAGACGATGGTTGCGCTTGCGGCAGCAAGACCCGCGTAGCCGCCTGCACTTGCGAGCGCGCCGCCGGCCACTGCCGTCGTTGCGCCGGCGGCTGCGCCCGCGCCCGCCGAGCCGCTCCTGCCACTGGCATCCAGCTTACCTTCGACCAGCAGCTGCCGGCAGGTCGCATAAGCTCCATCGAAATCAGTTTGACTTGCAGCAGGCGCGGCTAGCGTCGGATTGAAGTCTCGCGGTCTCGACGAGCAGCCTTGTACGGTCAGAGCTATCGCAATCGTGCACGCCAACATTCTGGTTTTCATATTCCCCCCCCCCAGGCCGGCGCGGCCGCTACTCCGCCTCCAGGCCTAAAACGATGGCATGCTTTTGAATGCATTGCGAATTTATTCAGTTTATGCTGGCTTGAGCGAGAAATCCGAATTCTCGTTGGATTCGCATACTGCGCGGTTCCGATCCGGTTACCCCTGTTGCCGCACCTTCCGCGTGTCACCTTTCGATCCATTGCGAACGTTCGCTGGTCTGAAAGTCCGCTGGCAACGGGCTACTGCGCCCGACCGCCATTCAACGAACATTCGCGGCCACTTGCCGCTCCGATGTTAATCGATCAGATGGCCTCGATGAATTTCGACGATCAGATCCGCCGCTACTTTGGCATTTCAAATCTGGCAGAAGTCCCGCCGGAAGCTCTCGACGCCGGCATCGAGCACATGAAAGTGGACCTCGGTCTGACAAAAGACCGTGGTGAACGGTTCGCGCTCTGGGCATTGCTGCACACCCTGGGATCGGCCCCTGATCTCGATGTCGTATTTCAGACAGAGGCAGAACGTGAGGCAGCGCGGAATTTCATGGACCTCGTTCAAAGTGCAAGCGGTGCGTAGCTAGCGTCAGCTTTCCACCCAAAGCACACTCTAAACCTTAGCTCTGCTTTTCGAGCCAAAGCCCGCTTAAGCCCAAGCCGAGGGAACCGAATTTCGACCGCACATTAGACGCTGAGGCCGATGACTACAGCCTGCTAAAGGCTCGCGAGGATACTGGCTGTGTCCGCACCCCGCTCCGGGACTGGTCCGGGCGCTACATTCCCGCGTGAAAAACGCGGCGCTGGCGCAGCCTGAAGCAGTTTATCGATTTCCAAGTAGGTGCCTCGTGCCGCCATGTGCGGATGACGAGAGGCTTCTTCCGGTGACAACACTGGAGCGTAGCAAGCGTCGGATCCGTCAAGAAGGGCGAGCCATTCGGCGCGTGGCCGGCTTGCAAAATGCGCCGCCAGCTTGCGCCTTTGTTCCGGCCAACGGGTCGGATTCAGTTGTTCGTTGAAATCAGGATCACCTTCAAGTCCGATCTTCTCGAGCAGGATGCGGTAGAAGCGTGGCTCAAATGGCTGGACGCAGATGTCGCGCCCATCGGCACAGCGGTAGCTATTTGACCAGTGCGGGCCATCAAGAACGCCCTTGCCCCGTTCGGTCGGCATCCGTCCGGCTGCTCGAAGGGATAGTAGGATGCTCGTTAAGTGCGCTGAACCATCGACAATCGCTGCGTCTATGACCTGCCCCATGCCGCCCTGGCGCACATGAAGAATGGCCGCAAGCAGACCAATCGCGAGGTACAGCGCCCCACCCCCGACATCGCCTATCAGCGTCGGCGGCGTCACCGGAGGTTCGCCGGGGTGGCCCGCATACCATAGGGCGCCTGACACACCCACATAGTTGAGGTCGTGGCCGGCTGACTGTGAAAGTGGGCCTTCCTGCCCCCAGCCGGTGATCCTGCCGTAGGCAAGCCGCGGATTGCGAGCGAGGCATATATCAGGGCCGAGGCCAAGTCGTTCCATCACGCCCGGACGCAGGCCCTCGATTAGCCCGTCAGCTGTCTCCAAGAGTTGGAGCAAAATCTCAATTGAAGCGGAATTCTTGAGGTCAAGTTCGATCGAACGTTTCCCGCGGTGCACGATTGCGGCACGACCCAGGTCCACCAGCGGATCGACATCCTGTTCTTGACGTTCGACGAGGATGACCTCGGCGCCGAGGTCGGCAAGCAGCATGCCGCAAAAGGGCCCTGGCCCGATGCCGGCAACCTCAACAATCCGAATGCCCGAGAGAACACCCCTGGTCATGGCACAGCATCCCAGTTCATACTGATGTCCGCAATGATGGAAAGCCAGCGTAAGGGACTGCAATCCGCAGATGGGTCCTTATTGCGGACACTGGCAAGGCGACTAGACTGACATAGTGAGGCATGTGGATCCGATGGCGGCCGAACTCTTGGCATGACGGACGTGCCAAGAAAGCGGTGCGAGTGGGTGAACCCCGACGATCCGTTGATGGTCGATTATCACGACCGCGAGTGGGGCTTGCCGGTGCACGACGATCGCAAGCACTTCGAATTCCTGGTGCTCGAAGCGGCGCAGGCGGGGCTAAGTTGGTCAACCATCCTTAAGAGGCGCGAAGGCTATCGCCGCGCCTTCAGCAACTTCGATCCGCAAAAGGTCGCGCGCTTCGCGGGCAAGCGGATTGAGGAGTTAGCGCAGGATTCGTCGATCATTCGTAACCGGATGAAAATAACCGCCGCCGTGCGGAACGCGGGCCAGTTCCTCGCCATTCAGGACGAGTTTGGGAGCTTCGATTCCTACGCCTGGCGCTTCGTCGAGGGACGGCCGCGGCTGAATCACGTGAGGACGATGAAGGACATACAAGCGACGTCACCTCAATCGGACGCGTTCAGCAAGGACCTCAAGCAACGCGGCTTCAGCTTTGTCGGCTCGACCATTATCTATGCTCACATGCAGGCGGTCGGGATGGTGAACGATCATTTCGTCGACTGCTTTCGATACCGCGAGGTGCAGCGAGTTGAATAGCCAGGGACTGTCTATGACAGTTGCACGGTTGGACCCTCCGCGATCTCATCTGCTGGATCCGCGGAGCGTCGGGCTGGGCGGGTTCGCCGGCGAGATTGAGCGGGATCGGGCTTTGGCACACGTTTACCGGTCAGTTGGGATTCTGCGCTGGCTGGCGAATTGCAATGGGACATCAGGCCGCGAAATTATCTGCAGTGGCAGCTTGCGACCCATTGCTAACTCTAGGGGGAGCTGCACGCCCGACGTGTCGCCGTTTGCTGATTCCCTGTCGTGGATTCGCAAGCGTCAATGTTTCCGCGTGCTAGCCTCGGTTATGCTCACAGAAGCTGTCTTGAAGAACCGTCTAGGGCTCATTCTCGGCATTGAGGAACATGGTCGGGACGCCGATTGGTTTGCGATCGCAAATCTGTCCGCAGAGCTGCTGCAAGAAATCCTCGAAACAACTCCACACGTCGTAAGAGCCTATCTGACGGATTCGGATATTCGGAGGGTTAGCGCCGGCTTCGCGCTGGATCAGCGATCCCGGCTTGTGGAAAATCTTAGATCCTGAGCCACGACGCGGCAAAAGTTCGTCTTACGAGCCAAAACTGCAACTACGCCAAGGTCTTCATTCGCCCATTGCAGAGATTGGGATCGCCCTCGCGTGGGAGCAAACGGGGGGACTGGGTCGCCGGATCTGAGCTCTGCCAGGGGCGGGTCCGGCGGGCGATACTTCTGCCGAACTCAATTGGCGGAGACGGAGGGATTCGAACCCTCGGTACGGGAATTCCCCGTACGGCGGTTTAGCAAACCGCTGGTTTCAGCCACTCACCCACGTCTCCGGATGCGAAGCGCGCAGACCTTCGGAGGAAGATCGAGCACGAGTAGCCCTTCGGAAGGGCGGCTATATAAGCGCAAATTCCAGGCTTCAACCTGCACTGCCGCTATTTCGCGATGACCTCCAGGCGCATCTGGAGGCTCATCTCCTCGCCGGGCCCAAGAACGCGCATTCCTAACTCGGACCATCGCTCTTCGGGCTCATTCAGGGCGGCATTGGCGTGAGTGACCGGCTCGGCGACGAAGATGTCCCCGCTCGGCGGCGAATATAGTTGGAAGAATCTCGCGTCCGGCGACGACATTTCAAGTTCGTGCGGCCAATCCGGATCGCTCACCCGCGCCGAGCCGGCCCAGCCCGCCCAACCATTGTCGAGGCCCTGCCCGCACACGAGGCGGTTCCGTAAGTCGTACCGACCCTCGGCGGATACTTTCTCGACCGGCAGCACGTGCTCATCGATCGTCCAGGCGTCGGTCACCCGCGTGTCGATGCGGGTTTGAGAGCCGCAAGGGAAATAGGGATGCTGGCCAAGGCCGCACGGCATCGGCCCCGCGGAGCTGTTGCGGCAGGTCAGCGTCAGCGAGAGGCCCCGCTCATCGAGAGCGAACTCCTGGCGGGCGTCATAATCCCACGGCCAGTCACCCGCATCGTGATGGAAGCTCAAGGCCGCCGTGGACTGCGTGGAGTTCGTCCACATTCCACGCGCTCAACCAGCCCTGCCCATGCAGCGGACTCGGGTCTCCGGGCATGTTCGGGTCGAGCACCACCTCACGCTGGCGGAAGGTGAAACGGCCGCCGCGGATGCGATTAACGTACGGCACCAGCGGAAAACTTGCCGCGTCGAGAACGTTTTCGTTCGGGTTGTGGCATTTGCGCAATATCGGTCGCACGGACGCCCCGTCGATCCATTCGAACGCGGAAATAGATCCGCCAATTAAAGGGTTTAGCTGAATCCTCAACTTGCCTGCGGCGATACTGACAGGGGTCTGGGAGGCCATTTTGAGCACCTTGGATCTATCAACAATTCACAGGACGGAAACTCTCTTGGGGATAATCCGACATTCGACGTTGCACGCGGATTCCGGGCGGCGGTATTTAACGCTCCCGGGGCCGGGGAGGGTCACGAATGAGTAGACGCGTCAAGGAGTTCATCGACATCGGCGAGAATACGTCGCTCGATGAGCTTATCGGCAAGCTGGTCGAATTGCGCGACGGGCTTCCCGACAGCGCCGAAGCGGAGCTCAGGCTTCGGGGGGACGAGGTCTTCGGGCGCCGAATCACCATCACCTACTTCCGCGATCAGACGGACGAGGAAGCGGAGATCGAGAGGCGCTACGCCGAGGCTACGCGCGAGGCGAAAGAGCGCGAGCTCGAGCGGCTTCAGCAGGAGCTCGGAGTCGTCTGCTACTCAGCGCCTGGCAAGCGGGGGAAGCTGAGGATCGTCGCGTAGACGGTCAGGCGGCGCGGAACTGAAGCGCAAGACCGTTCATGCAATAGCGCAGCCCCGTCGGCTTTGGGCCATCGTCGAACACGTGCCCAAGATGGCCGCCGCAACGGGCGCAGAGCACTTCGGTGCGTTCCATCATCAAGCTGCGATCGTCGCGAGTGACCACCGCGTGCGGCAGCGACTTCCAGAAGCTCGGCCAGCCCGTTCCGCTTTCGAACTTTGTCGCCGAACTGAACAAAGGCAGCGCGCAGCCTGCGCATGTGAAAACGCCTTTGCGATGCTCGTTGAGCAGCGGACTGGTAAACGCTCGCTCCGTCGCCGCTTCGCGAAGTATGGCGTAGCGCTGTGCTCCAAGAACCCGGCGCCACTCGTCGGGCGTATGGTTGACGCTGAAGTGGAGCCCTGTGCTCGCGGTTCCCGGGCGGCCGAACAGCAGCAGTGCAATCGCAGCACTGCCGGTCAAGCCAATCACGCCTCTACGATCGATCATGCCGCGGTCCTTAAGGATCGTGAATGAATGTCGGCTTGCCGACGATCAGGAGGCCGTCACTTGGGTGAGCACTCGCTGCCGCTCATCGACCACCGGCTCGAAGCGTCGCGTAAGAGCACTTCCGATCTCGGCGACCAGGCTCAAGCCGTAGAAGCCGAGCGAGACCGTCATCGCTGCCGGGCGCTGCCAGATGGGCAGATCGACGTGTCCCCCCTTGGCGACGATGCGTCCCCACGACTTGCCGACCTTCCCGCCGAAGAACTCGAAAGCGTAGCCGAAGCGGCCGACCCGCGAGCGGGTTCCAGTCTGGAAGGCCTGGTAATCGCGGTCGAGGCCCATGGTCCAAGCGCGCCACGCGAGGAACTTGTAGCCTGGGTGCGGAGCGTGGACGGTCATTGCCTCGGCGGTGCGCGTGTATTTGAACCCCCGGGCGGTGAAGTCGCGGATCCAGAACCCGCACTGCTTCTTGAACGCCGGGAGGTCCGGAAACGGATGCTTCTTGAACCAGTCGGTGCGCACCGCGCAGTTGTTGGCGTGGATCTTTTCCCGCTTGACCGTCTTGTCGCGCTCGCCTGCAAGATCGAAAATCCAGCTCAGGGCGAACGTCTTGGACAGGAAATCGTCGTAGCCGAGCACGGTGAAACCGCCGACGGCCATGATCTCCGGATCGGCGAAGGGTTTGAGCAGACCCTCGAGCCAGCCGGGCTGCGGCGCCGCGTCGCTGTCGAGCATGATCGAGATCTCGGTCTTGGCGCGGCCGATGCCAAAATTCTTCAGCTTGTAGTAGGTGAGCCCATCGGTCGGCACGATCTCGAGATTGGCGAGCTCGCGAATCTTCGGCGCAGTGGCTGCCAGCGTTCCTTCGATGGTTCCGGCTGCCACGGCGTTCTTGTCGTAGAGATACATGATGCGCGGTTTCGCCGACATCCTCGGCCCAACCGCAGCCAATTCGCGCTCGAGCGCAGACATGGCGGCACGGGTCCACTTGTCCTCAACGTCGATCGCGTTCTCCCACTCGATGACGATGGTCACGGCGGGGAGCTTCGCAGAGGTCTTGCTCGATGCCTTGCGCGCGGACGCCTTTCGCGCCGGTGATTTTGCCTGAGCCATGGGCGCGTACATAAGGTGACAAGCAGCTCACTGCCAGCCGCCAGCTTTGAACCGAAGGGCCGGATCGCTAGAGCACGGACGCGATGGCCCTTCGTGACATCATCGACGACGTCACCGTTCAGGCGCTGAGGCTCGTACCCGGCTCCGGGGCTCGACGCGCGAGGCGGGACCTGCGCGATGCGGCCTGGCTGAGGCACGCCGATGTCGTGCTCATCTCATTCCCCAAGTCGGGGCGCACGTTCGTTCGGGCGATGCTCAGTCGATTGCTCCAGCGCAGATTCGGAATTGATGAACGCCGGCTGCTCGAGTTTCCGATGCTTCGGAAGGCGGCACCGGAGGTTCCTCGCCTGCTATTCACCCATGCCGGCGATGCCATGCGGACTGCCGACGAAATCCGGCTCGATCCCGCAGATTATAAGCATTGCCGGGTCGTGCTGCTCGCCCGCCACCCCGGAGACGTGGCCGTGTCGCGATATCACCATTTGAAGCACCGCAGCCGCGACCGCGCTCGCCGTCGTTTGGCCGAGCAGTCCCTCGAGACTTTCGTGTGGAGCGACCAAGGGGGAATTCCCGCGATCGTGAGCTTCATGAACCAGTGGGCCGAGCTCGCGCGAAAGCGCGAGTGCGTGGGCATAGTCCGTTACGAGGATTTCCTCACCGATCCGCGCGCAACGCTAAACGACCTTGCCAACAAGATTGGTCTGGAGGTCAGCTCGAAGGATATCGAAGATGCCGCGGAATTCGGCGCGCTAGACAATCTCAAGCAGCGAGAACGAGAGGGCTATTTCCAGTCATCTCGATTGCAGGCCGCGAAGAAGGGTGACGACGCTTCGTACAAGGTCCGGAGCGGCAGCAGCGGCGGATATCGCAAGCGCCTGCAGCCAGACAACGCCGCTAGGGTGGACACATTCGTCGCCGCCAACCTCGATCCGGTTTTCGGCTATTAGACGAAGCGGCGGGGGAAACTCGCCTCGAAAAGCAAACGCGCGGCCTCTCCCGCGCCGAAGGCCTTGGCCATTTGCCCCACGTCTCGCGCGGCCCCGCCGAGGTTCCCCTTCTTCAGCCTGCGCCAAAGAGAAAGGCGCAGGATGTAAGCGAGGCCCGGCCGGTACTCGCGGACGCTGAGATATTCGGGATGGCGGCGAACGAGCTCGACGTTGGCCGGGATCATGTTGTCCTGCCCGGAAATCGCGTTTGCGTCCCAATATTTGACCCACAGCACCGCGTCCGTGGCCCCGCAATTCACCGTCTCGGATGCACGGATTAGGAAATCGAAGTCCTGCAAGCGTCGCAGCGTTTCGTCGAACATGACACTGAGGATCGCGTCTCGCCTCCCGGTGATCGAGGGTGTCGCCTTCCACAATTGGCGCGTGAACAGCGCTCTGCGGAAGATCTCGCGGTTATCGATCACCGGGTTTTTGCGGACCACCCGGGCGCCGGAAGGCTGGACTTTGATGAAGCTGTCCACCAGCAATTCCATGTCCGGCTTCCGATCAAACTCGGCGACGACGCGCTCGAGCTTCTCGGGAAAATAGGCGTCATCGCTGTCGAGGAAAGCAATCAGCGGCGCGGACGCTGTGCGGACGCCTGTGTTTCTGGCGACATTGCCGCCGCGGTTCTCGCCGAGCTCGACGATTTTGATCCGGTTGTCCTGGAAGCCCTTGGCGATGATGACGCTGTCGTCCGTCGACCCGTCATCGACGATCACCAGCTCGAAGTCCCCCAGCCGCTGATCCAGCACGCTTTGCACAGCGCGAGCAAGCACATCCGCGCGATTGTGGACGGGCAGGACAACGGAAATCTTTGGACTCATGTCGCGGCGAGCGCCGTTCTTTTCCTCGAGGCGCGCGGCTTGCGATTGGCGACGGGGGCCGCCTGCTGGTCCTTCCACCAGCAGCTGAACATCGCGATCGCATAGAGCATGCGGCCATGGTCGGCCGCGGCGCTGCGATGTTCATCGAATAGGCGGTCCACGCGAGGGCGATCGAGTATGCCGAGCTCGGCGACGCCCGACGACGTCCAGGCCTCGCGCGCGAAGTCGTTGAAGCCGCCCATGAACCAATCGGCGAGCGGAAGCTGGAAGCCGATCTTGCGCTGGTCGAGCTGGCCCTTCGGCAGCCACGGCTCGACCGCCTTGCGCAGCACATACTTGCCGGTGTTGCCCTTCAGCTTGAGGCCGGTTGGCACGGTGAGTGCGAACTCGACAAAGCGATGGGACAGGAACGGCACCCGCGCCTCGAGCGAATGCGCCATGCTCGAGCGGTCGAGCCGCTGGCACATGGACGCGGTCATGTGGACGGTCAGATCGCCCATCATGAACTCTTCAAGGTCGGACAGCGGCTGCCGCTCGTCGGGTGGGAAGAAGGCCTTGGCGCGAGCCTCGACGCTGCTGCGCTGCTCCTCGCGACGAAAGAATTCCGGCTTGTATATCTGCGAGCGCAGCTCCGGCGTGCTGATCGAAACGGAAGCGAAGAAGCGCTCGTAGCCGTCTTCGAGCGCCGCTCCTTCGCTGAATCGGCCGGCGAGCTGGCGCACGTAATTCCACTTGCGGATCGGGAGCTGGGGCAGACGCTCGATCGCGCCCGCAACCGGAGCGCCGAGGCGCCACTGCGCCATCCGCTTGGCCCAACGTTGACGGTTGTAGCCGAGGAACAGCTCGTCCCCGCCCTCGCCGCACAGCACGACTTTCACATGCTCGGCCGCGGCCCGCGAAAGATACCAGAGCGGTATAGCGCTGTTGGCTGCGGTCGGTTCGTCGAAACTCGCCTGCACCGCCGGCAGCACATCGGCTGCAGTTTGCGGCTGCATCGGCAGCACCACGTGTTCGCAGCCCAGATGGTCCGCCAACCTTTTGGCCGCTGCTGTCTCGTCTCGCGGTGACCCTGGGAAGCCAGCGGTAAACATCTTGAACGGCTCGGACGAGGTTCGGGCCATCGCCGCCGCGATCGCGCCGGAGTCCACGCCGCCCGAGACGAAGGCGCCAACCGGCACGTCCGACAGCTGATGCTCTTTGACGGTCCGCAAGAGTTCCGCCCGAGTGCGCTCGATCCAGTCGCGTTCGGAGATACCTTCTTCGACTTTGAGCCGCGCCTCCCAGAACCGGCGGATCACCGGTTCGCCGACAGTCCCGACATGCAGCACGTGGCCTGGCTCCAGTGGCTGCACTTGCTTGAAGATCGTGCGGGGCGGCAATGTGTGGCCGAAGCAGAAGAAATCGTCGACGCCGTCTTCATCAAGATCGAAGCGATGATCCGGAAGCTCGCGCAGCGCCGTAATCTCCGAAGCGAAGGCCAGGCCGCCCCCTTGCTCGGTGAAGAACAGCGGCTTGATGCCGATGGGGTCGCGCGCGAGCGTCAGGCTCTTGGCGAGCTTGTCCCAGATCGCGACCGCATACATGCCCTCGAGCTTGAGCCAGGCATCGTCGCCCCAACGCAGGAAGGCCGCGAGAATTGTCTCCGTATCGCTATGGTCCGTCTTGAACTCATAGCTGCCCTCGAGTTCGCGCCTGAGCGCCGGATGATTGACGATCTCTCCGTTGAACACGATCGCGTACCGGCCGTCGGGGCTCAGAATTGGCTGATGGCCGCCTTCGAGGTCGATGATGCTGAGACGGCGCATGCCGAAGCCGAAATCGCCGTCGGTAAGATAGCCGGAGTCATCGGGACCGCGATTGATCAGGCGATCGCACTGGCTGGCAATCGCTTCCTGGGGCACCGGCCGCCCGCCGCGTCTGTACCAGCCGGCAATGCCACACATGGGAAGCTCCTCACGTTGCGGCTTGTGTCGAGGCCGCCGTCACCCGATTACATGATCGAAGGTCGATTTGGGAACGGGAGATCAGCGCCGCAATGCCGTCCGGGCCGCCGCCGCGTATCTGGGCCCTTCTGGGTCCCCACCGGGGCGACAACAATCAGGTGTTGGCGCTGGTGGATGCGCTCGGCCTTCCGTTCGAGGAGAAAATGCTCGGCTACAACCAACTGAGGCGCATTCCACCGATGCTGCTCGGCCCGACATTGCGCAGCGTCGAGCAGCAATCGCGGGCACAGCTGCAAGGCGATCCCCCGGACCTCACCATATCGACCGGCCTCAGGAGCGTGCCGGTGGTGCGCGAGCTCAAGCGTCGGTCGCGGGGCAAAATGCGCTCGGTGCACCTCGGCTTCCCGAGGATCTCGCCGCGTCACTTCGACCTGGTGGTGCCCACGCCTGAATATCCGGTGCCCGACGCAGCGAACGTCTTCCGGATTCCATTCGCTCTCACGCCCCACGCGGCTCGATCGGTCGAGCAGTCGGATCGGAGCCTGCTGGCTGCCTACCCGCAGCCTCGCCGACTCCTGCTTGTTGGGGGGCCGACGCTCTATTGGCAGGTGCCGATCGAAGGAGTGATCGCCGCGATTCGGCACCTTCAGATGGTTGCTCAATCAGATGGCGGCTCGATCCTGGCGGTCGGAAGCCCGAGGACCCCGATCGAGCTGCTCTCGGCGGTCCGAGAAACCCTCGAAGCCTCACCCGTGGCGTTCCTGTTCGAGCCCGGCGACGGCCCCCCAACCTACCCCGCACTGATCGAGGCAGCCGACGAGATATTCGTCACGGCGGATAGCGTCGCGATGGTCGCCGACGCAGTCACCACCGGCAAGCCGGTAGGGTTGGCTCCAATCAGCAAGAGCCGTCTCGGGAAACTCGTGATGGCCATCATGGATCGTCTGCGGCCGGCGCAGCGGCTTTATCCCCGCGACCTGCGCTTCTTCTGGGACTCGCTCGCAAAACAAGGGTTTGGCGGGACCCTGCGGGCTCCGAAGGCGAGCAGTCCACCCGATTACGCGAAAATCGTCGCCGAGCGCGTCAGGCAGCTTTTGGAGTTGCCTGCACCGGCCATAGGTGTCCGCGATACCGATCCATAAGCTCGAAGGAATCGGACCGGACGTGGCCGAGCCACACTTCCCTTTCGACCTGTTCACGCGAAACTGAACCCGTATCCAGCGCCTCGGCGAGGAGTGCGTAGAAATAGGACTCCTGCTTCCGGTCCGGATGCCGCATGTAGTTCGGCGCGACCGTCCGGACGATCGGCATGACGAGGCTCATCAGTCCGCGCCGCTCACGCAACGTAAAGTCGACCGGAAGTCCGGTCTTCCACGGCTGGGTGCGCCGTTTGGTGTTGTGGAGCAGCTTGGTCGCAGGCGTCAGGTGATCGAAATCGTTCCACTCCGGCTCGAGCAACCCGATCGTATCGAGGTCCTCGCGCTTGAGATTGATCCAGTCGAGATAGTCGAGCCGGTGATCCCACAGCGCCGCGATGTCGTCTTTGATCTTCCAGTGCGGCAGTTTCGAGCAATCGAGAAGCATGACGGAGGTCGCGAGAGGATCGGTGATCTTGTCGTAGCCAGGCCTCGGGCGGCACCAGATCGCCTTGCCCTTCAAATCGCGGGTGAAAAGCTCGGCAACGTCGCCGACCGCGAAGACGTCGGGATCGGTGACGAGAGCGACGCCCTGGTGCCCCATCTCGTCGGGAATCGCGTAGCGGACCGGCGTGAATGATTGAAGGTCGTCAGGATCCCACGCGCGCTCGTGTCCGTCCCGGAGGAAGGTGCGGCCCTTCTCCTGCAGCTCCGGAAAATCCTCGGCCCGCAGGACCCGCACGTCGAACGCGCCGGGATCGCGGCTGTTGCGGCGATAGCTGTGCGCGGAAACGAGCGCGCCCAGCATCTGCTTGTCGTTGGTATGGATAAAGACGACGGGCTTCATTGTCCGTCATGTAAGACGCGATTGCGCCTCACGCAAAGCCGTCAGGCGAGCTCCGGCGCCCGACACCGCAGGTGGTGGGCTACGCGAGCTTGTCGGCGTAGATCATGCGGCCGCCGGCGAGCTTACGCATCACGGCGTACTGGCTCGCGCGGCTCATGGCGAAGCAACCTTCGGAGCGGCCGAGCTTGCCGTGGACCGGAATCATGTCGTCCTCGGCGTACCACGCATTGTGGATGACAATCGCGCGCGGCTCGGCATTGTAGTTCGACCAGTCGAGGCCCCGGACTTTCATCGAGAGGCCGTACTTCCCGTCATAATAATCGGTGGTCGCGTAGGCGCCGTTCGAGCTTGCATAAGAGCCGAAGTCGTTCGAGAAGCGCTCGACGAAACCGCTATGGTCGGGATCCGAACCGCGACCATGACATACGCGGTGCGCCTCGACGTTGCCGCTCATCAAATCGACGACATAGAAGCGGGGCTCGCTCGAAGGCTTTGAAAAGTCGACGACGCCCATGCTGTCGCGGGCATAAATCTTGTGCTGATCGAGCGCCGCTTTGGCGCGGGCGAAAAGCTGGGGGTCGATGCCGCCGGGAGCGGTTGGCGTTATCGTCGGCTGCGGCACAGGAACGCGCGGCGCCAGCGGATCAAGGCCCTGCGGACCCGGAATCAGCTGCAAAGCGCTCGAACTGGCTGCTGATGAAAGGATTGCCCCGGCTGCCCCCATGGCCCCCAGACGCAACATTTCACGCCGATTCAACGTCACTACTGCCCTCCCAAAACGAATTACCAGTGTAACATTCAATGGGTTAATGGTGGATAACCCATATGCTCATGTTTCGCGGCCTGCCGTATCCCCCTCACGTTTCATCGCACCGTTCCTGTCTTTGCAACGGGTTGAACGGAGTGCGAACCACTGCTAAGGGGCCTTCGCCGCCGCAGGTTTCCTCCGGAGGCCGATTTCGTGCCGCTAAGAAAACCCTGGCGTTTCAATGATTTGGGGTGGCGCGAGCCAATTTCAAGGAGTGTGACCGGACCGTATGCAAATCATCGTTCGCGACAATAACGTTGAGCAAGCGCTGCGCGCGCTCAAGAAGAAGCTGCAGCGCGAGGGCGTCTACCGCGAGATGAAGCTGCGCCGTCATTATGAGAAGCCATCGGAGAAGCGCGCCCGCGAACGCGCCGCCGCAATCCGCCGCGCTCGCAAGCTCGAGCGCAAGCGCGCCGAGCGCGAAGGCGCCCGCTAAGCCTTAAGGCACAAACAGTGTCCGTCGCCGAAGCCGCCCACCGTCCCGCCAACAGCGGCAGGGCGGTCGCGCTGTGGCTCGCATTCATCCTGATCATCGGCTTCGCGGTAGCTCTGGCCTGGAAAGGCGCGGGAGCGCTTCGTCCAGAGGTCACGTCGAGCGGACTACAGTTCCGCACCCTGAAGGCGGGCAAGGGCAAGAACATCAACGGCGCCGACGCGGCTCTGCTCGACTACGTGCTTAGTGCCAACGACGGCCAGAGCTACGACAGCAGCGAAAGTCATGGCGGTCCCCAGCCATTCACCACGAGCAACGTCTACCCCGGGTTCGCCGAGGCCATGTCGCGGATGCAGGAAGGCGGTGTCTACCGCTTCACGATTCCGCAGGCGATCGCCTGGGGTGCGCAGGGCCAGCCGCCTCAAGGGTGGCCGAAAAATAGCCCGCTGACCTTCGACGTGCGGGTGAGAAAAGTCGTGCCTGGAGGCGCGCAAATTCTCGAGCAGCAAATGCAGCAGGAACGTATGCGGCAGATGATGCAACAGCAGGGAATCCTGCCGGGGCCCCAGCAATAAGGTAGCCGGACACCACCGCGCCGAACACCCTGCCGGGCTCGCGCGTCCCGGTGGACATCAGCTGTTCCGGAGCGACGTCCCGGAGCGTCCGCGGCGCAGCGCCTCGAACCAAGTGAGCGGGTTCCACCAGACGGTCGAACCGTCGAGCGAGAAGGTGATGAACTCGGCCCGGCCGCCGATATTCTCCCACGGCACGGGGCCACCGAGGCCGCCCTGCCACTCCGGCACTCGGCTGTCGGCGCTGTCGTCGCGATTGTCACCCATCAGCCAGACATGGTTGGGAGGGACAGTCACGGGTCCGAAATTGTCCTCGCTCGAACGGCCGAGCTCGACGGTCTCGTAGCTACGGCCATTGGGCAGCGTCTCGCGCACAACGGGCACGCGGCAGTACATCTTGCCGTCCGCGCCCTTTACCCGGAAGTCGTAGAGAGCCGGATCATGCTCGGACCCGCACGGCGAGTTGACGTCGACCGGAACCATATCGGGTGGAAGTGTCTGGCGCTTCACCGGCTGGCCGTTGATGAACAGCTGCCCGTCGACCATTCGGATCACGTCGCCAGGAATTCCGATCACGCGCTTGATATAGTCGGTGCGTGTGCCGGGGGGCGTCACGATGACGATATCGCCGCGCTCCGGCATTCGCCCGAACACGCGGCCCGGCATCGGACCGATGATGTGGAAGCTCGGGGACACCCAGGACCAGCCGTACGGATACTTTGTCACCACCAGGCGGTCGCCGGTGAGGAGGCCCGGCATCATCGATTCCGACGGGATGTAGAAAGGCTTGGCGACGAAGCTGTGGAAGGCCAGCACCGCGAGCAGCACCCACAGGAGGCCGCGGATCTCACGCCACAGTGCGGAGCCCTTCTCTTCCTTCTTTTCGGCGGGAACCGCCGCCGGTTCTTCGGTGCTCGCCTCGGGCGTCGTTTCGGTCAACAATCAGGGCTCCAGCTTGCGGGCGGTCAGGATCACGAAGGCCTGGGCCCAGGGATGGTCGTCGGTCATGGTCAAATGAATGTCGATGGCGTGGCCTTCCGGCGCAAGGGCGTCAAGCCGCGCCTTGGCGCCACCGGTCAATTGTAGCGTCGGGGCGCCGGACGGAAGATTAACGACGCCAATATCTTTCATGAACACGCCGCGCTTGAAGCCGGTGCCGACCGCCTTGGAGAAGGCTTCCTTCGCGGCAAACCGCTTGGCGAGGGTGCCTGCGGTGGTGTGCGGACGAGAAGCCGCTTTCCTTCTCTCGACGTCGGTGAAGACACGATTGAGGAACCTGTCGCCCCAGCGGTCGAGCGAGCTCTGTATGCGCTCGATATTGCACAAGTCCGACCCGATGCCGACGATCGTCAAAACGACACCACGAACAATTGCCAAAGCGCGAGCGCGATAACGAGGATCACGAGCGCGAGAACGGAGAGCCCGACCGAATCCGCCGACCGCGCTCTAATTCCAAGCGCAATCGCCGCGGCCGACGGCACGAGGCCAAGCGCGAACCAGTTGGTCACGAGCCATAATGGATAGGTGTCACGCCAGGCCATGGCGGAAATCACGCTCGTCGCGACGAGATACGCGACCGCCGCCACAATGACGAAGCCGGCGAGATACCGGCGTCCAGCTGCCTGATGGCGCATCATCGCGCACTGTCCATCAGCTCGCGCATGCGGCGCACGCTCGTGTCGAGGCCGGTGAAGATCGCTTCGCCGACCAGGAAATGGCCGATGTTGAGCTCCGCGATTTGCGGAATCGCT
Source organism: uncultured Alphaproteobacteria bacterium (assembly GCA_963754245.1). Taxonomy (GTDB): domain Bacteria; phylum Pseudomonadota; class Alphaproteobacteria; order Sphingomonadales; family Sphingomonadaceae; genus Sphingomicrobium. Next base: position 13,525 of record CAVWET010000006.1, on the reverse strand, counting down.
GCGACCGGGATCACATTGTCGAACGTCAGTCCGTGCCCCGCGTGCGGCTCGATGCCGTTTTTGACCGCCAGTGCTGCGCAGTCGCTGATCCTCTTGAGCTCGGCCGTGCGTTCCACGCCTTCCGAGTGGGCGTAACGGCCGGTGTGGAACTCGACGACCGGGGCACGGAGGCGCGCCGCGGCTTCGACCTGGCGCTCGGACGGCTCGATGAACAGGCTGACGCGGATACCGGCGGCGCTGAGCTTGTCGACGTAATAGGCGAGATGGTTGTGTTGCCCAGCCGCATCTAGCCCGCCCTCGGTTGTGCGCTCCTCGCGCCGCTCGGGGACGATGCACGCGGCGTGCGGCTGATGCCGAAGCGCGATCTCGAGCATCTCCTCGGTCGCTGCCATCTCGAGGTTCAGCGGCAGCGCGATCTCCGCCATCAGCCGATCGATATCCTCGTCGGTGATATGGCGCCGGTCTTCGCGCAGGTGCGCGGTGACGCCGTCGGCGCCTGCGTCGGCGGCAATTAGCGCGGCGCGGACAGGGTCCGGATGAGCCCCGCCCCGAGCGTTCCGAATGGTCGCCACATGGTCGATATTGACGCCGAGGCGCAGCTTGCCGGTCACGTCGCGGCGCGGCTCCCCGGCTTCACCGCTGGAATGGCGGCGAGTTCCGGAGGTACCGCATCGGCTTCATAGGTCGGGACATCGATCAGGATCAGCGGCGTGTAAGGAACCCCGAGATCCGCCTTGCCTCCGGAACGGTCGACCAGGGAGGCGGCACCGACGACCTTGCCGCCCGCCCGTTCGATCGCCGCGATCGCCTCGCGCGATGAAAGTCCGGTCGTCACGACGTCCTCGACCAGCAGGACGCGCTCACCTGGCGAAAGCCGAAAGCCGCGGCGGAGCTCGAAAGTGCCTTGCGGCCGTTCGACGAACATCGCGGGCTTGCCCAATGCGCGTCCCAACTCGTGACCGATGATCACTCCACCCATGGCCGGCGAGACGACAGAAGCGACCTGGTCGCGAATCTCAGGGGGGAGTTTCGCGGCCAAAGCTCGCGCCAGGCGCTCAGCCCTTGCGGGATCCATCAGAACTCTCGCACACTGCAGGTAGCGCGGACTCCTGAGGCCCGAAGAAAGGATGAAATGGCCTTCGAGCAAGGCGTCCGCGGCGCGGAATTCGGAGAGGATCTCGTCGTCGGTCATCGTTCCGGTCGCGGATTAGGCCACGCGGACCAGTGCTTCAACACCCGCGAAATCCGATGCCGCATGAACTCGCGAGCGGGGCGCTTGAGGCTCCGGAAACCCGCGCCTATAGAGCGGCGCAAATCGGGGCGCAGTTCTGTGTTCCTGGTCCCAACTGCACGGCTACCGGGGTGATGATGAGATTGATTGGATGGGCGATCGCTTTGGCGGCGGCCGGGCTAACACCTGCAGCGGCACAAGTGCCCGCAACCTCGCCTGCCCCCGCGCAAACGGCTTCTCCGACCGCCGCTCCGCCGGCAGGGACCGCGCAGAATCCCGGCACGCCCGACGCCGCGCAGCCAGCCGTAATGGATCATGGGCCCGGCCACATGATGCCCACTCCAGGCGTTGGCGAGCCCGATGGCCGCAAGGGCATCCAGATGCAGGTCACGCCGATCGGTCAGGAAGCATCGGCTTTCCACAACAACTGGCTGCTTCCGTTGTGCGGCCTGATCAGCATCTTCGTTCTCGCGCTGCTGCTCTACGCGATGGTCCGTTTCCGCCGTGGCGCCAATCCGACCCCTTCGCGCAATTCCCACAACACTCTCATCGAGGTGATCTGGACCCTCGTCCCCGTCCTGATCCTCGTCGGGATCGCGATCCCCTCCATCCGCTTGCTGCGCCACCAGTACACGCCGCCGCCGGCGGACGTGACCGTCAAGGTGACTGGACACCAGTGGTACTGGTCTTACGAGCTGCCCGATTATGGCGTCTCGTTCGACAGCTACATGCTCAAAGAGAAGAACGACCCGACGCGGCAGGCCAACCAGCGCGCCCGGACCGATGCGGACGGGCCGCCGCTTCTCGCCGTCGACAACCGCCTCGTAATCCCGCAGGGCAAGGTCGTGAAGTTCATCGTCACCGCCGACGACGTGATCCACAGCTTCGCGATGCCGGCGTTCTGGATCAAGCAGGACGCGAACCCAGGCCAGCTTCACGAGACGTGGGCCAAGGTCGACCGGCCGGGCGTCTATTTCGGACAATGCTCCGAGCTGTGCGGCGCCCGCCACGGCTTCATGCCGATCGCCATCGAGGTCGTTCCGGCAGCGCAGTTCGCGCAGTGGGTTGGATCGAAGGGCGGTCATCTGCCCGGCGCAACCCCGGCCGCAGCACCTGCTGCTGCCGCGGACGCCAGCACCAATGCAGCGGGCAATGCCACTCCGGTTCCGACCGTTACGGGCACTGCCCTGGCCAACCCTGCTCCGGCGCCGAAGAACCCCGACGTCGCCAATCGTACGAACCAGTAAGCCGATCGGATCAGTCACCCCATGAGCACCACCGCCGACGCACTTAACCTGAGGCCGCACGAAGCGCATGACGCGCATCACGATGCGGACCACAAGCCGGGCTTCTTCGTCCGCTGGTTCATGTCCACGAACCACAAGGACATCGGCACGCTCTACCTGATCTTCGCGATCATCGCGGGCGTCATCGGCGGCGCGATCTCCGGCATCATGCGCTGGGAGCTGATGGAGCCCGGCATCCAGGTCCTCAACCGCGCGTGGCCGATCGGGGCAGGCACGGCGAACTTCGACGAGTGGGCGCACCACTGGAACGTGCTGATCACCGCGCACGGCCTCATCATGGTCTTCTTCATGGTCATGCCGGCAATGATCGGCGGCTTCGGCAACTGGTTCGTGCCGCTGATGATCGGCGCGCCGGACATGGCGTTCCCGCGCATGAACAATATCAGCTTCTGGTTGCTGGTCCCGTCCTTCCTCCTCCTCCTAGGTTCGACCTTCGTCAGTGGCGGAACCGGTCTCGGCGCAGGCACCGGGTGGACCGTCTACGCGCCGCTGTCGACGTCGGGCTCCGCCGGTCCCGCGGTCGATATGGCGATCTTCTCGCTCCACCTCGCTGGTGCGAGCTCGATCCTCGGCGCGATCAATTTCATCACGACCATCTTCAACATGCGCGCGCCGGGGATGACCCTGCACAAGATGCCTTTGTTCGTGTGGTCGGTGCTCGTCACCGCCTTCCTGCTGCTGCTCGCGCTTCCGGTGCTCGCGGGAGCGATCACGATGCTGCTCACCGACCGCAATTTCGGGACGACCTTCTTCGACGCGTCGGGCGGCGGCAACGTCGTGCTCTATCAGCACCTGTTCTGGTTCTTCGGTCACCCGGAGGTGTACATCATGATCCTGCCAGGCTTCGGCATGGTCAGCCAGATCGTCGCGACGTTCAGCCGCAAGCCGGTGTTCGGCTATCTCGGCATGGCCTACGCGATGGTCTCGATCGGCGTGATCGGTTTCGTCGTCTGGGCGCACCACATGTTCACGACGGGCATGAGCGTCGACGAGAAGATGTACTTCACTGCCGCGACGATGATCATCGCGGTCCCGACCGGCGTGAAGATCTTCAGCTGGATCGCCACCATGTGGGGCGGATCGATTACCTTCGAGACGCCGATGCTGTGGGCGATCGGCTTCATCTTCCTGTTCACTGTTGGCGGCGTCACGGGCGTCGTGCTCGCGAATGGCGGCGTCGATAATTACATGCACGACACCTACTACGTGGTCGCGCACTTCCACTACGTGCTCAGCCTCGGCGCGGTGTTCGCGATCTTCGGCGGCTTCTACTACTGGTTCCCGAAGATGAGCGGCCGCATGTACAACGAGTTCGCTCGGCAAGGTTCACTTCTTCCTGATGTTCATCGGGGTGAACGTGATCTTCTTCCCGATGCATTTCCTCGGGCTCGACGGAATGCCGCGGCGAATTCCGGACTACACGCCGGCCTTCGCTTACTGGAACAAGATCGCGACCATCGGCTACATGATCACCATCGCCGGGGTCGCGGTGTTCTTCGTCAACCTCGTTCTGGTCGCTCGCCGCCGGAAAGAAAGCGCCGGACAACCCATGGGGCGAAGGCGCGACGACGCTCGAGTGGACGCTGTCCAGCCCGCCGCCGTTCCACCAATATTCAACCCTACCGAGGATCGACTAGGCCGCCGGCGACCCGACTAACGAGACGCCCCGGTCTGCTGCCGGGGCGCTTTCTTTATGGCTTCGACCTCGCTCGGCCTTGATGATCTTCACCGGCGGGTCGAGCATCTGGCCCTTCATCACGCCTTCGCCCTTGGTCGCCGAGACCGGCGAGGCGAGGATCTTCTTCACCACGTCCATGCCTTCGACGACATGGCCGAAGGCGGCGAAGCCGTTGGCATCGCCGCCGGGCCGTTGGCGTCGAAGCCCGGGCATGTCGGACAGCAGGATGAAGAAGTCGGCGCGGGCGTGCCCGGCCCGGCATTGGCCATGGAGATGGCGCCGGCGACTTGTGAAGCCCGGTCTGGCTGGTCGGCTCGTGGGCGATCGGCGGATAGAGCTTGCGCGCGTCGCTGCGCGACGCCGCCCTGGATCAGCCCGCCGTCGCCGTCATGTGCATCGCGCGGTAGAAGGTCTCGCCGTCGAAGCGGTGGGTGTCGACATAATGGAGGAAGTTGGCGGTGGTGATCGGCGCGTGGCCCCGGTCGAGCGCGACGACGATCCGCCCGAGGCTGGTGTCGATCGCGACCGGCACGAGTCGTCGGCTCGGCGCGGGCGCTTGAGGTCGGCGCGGCGCTGGGCGAAGGCCGGAGCGGCGAGGGCGGCGAGCAGCGCGGCGGCGAGGAATTGGTGCGTCATGGCGCGGCCGCATAGCAAAGCGCTGGATGAACATCGCCACAGCGCGAGGGCTTTTCCCTCTGAGGCCAAGCCCTTATAGGCCCGCGCCATGCCCACCATCGAGATGACCAACCCAGCCGCGCTGCCGGCCGACTGGCGCGACTTCCTCGCGCTGACCAAGCCGCGCGTGATGAGCCTCGTCGTCTTCACCGGGCTGTGCGGAATGCTCGCCGCGCCGGTGCATGCCGCCGCTCGTGCTCGGCTTCACCGCGATCCTGTGCATCGCGCTCGGCGCGGGCGCGTGCGGCGCGCTCAACCAATGGTATGAGGCCGACCTCGACGCCAAGATGCGGCGGACCGCCAAGCGGCCGCTGCCGGCCGGCCGCATGGACCGGCAGTCGGCGCTCCATTTCGGCGTCGGCCTGGGCGCCTTTTCGGTGCTGCTGATGGGGCTTGCGACCAACTGGCTCGCGGCGGCCCTGCTCGCCGTTTCGATCCTGTTCTACGTGCTGGTCTACACCGTCTGGCTGAAGCCGCGGACGGCGCAGAACATCGTCATCGGCGGCGCCGCCGGGGCCTTCCCGCCGCTGATCGGCTGGGTCGCCGCGACCGGCCATGTCGCGCCGCTGCCGCTGCTGCTGTTCGCGATCATCTTCCTGTGGACCCCGCCGCATTTCTGGGCGCTGTCGCTGTTCGTCCGCTCGGATTATGCCGCCGCCGGAATCCCGATGCTGCCGGTCGTCGCCGGGCGTCCAGAACACCCGCCGGCAGATCTTCCTCTACAGCCTGCCGATGGCCGCCGCCGCGGTCGCGCCGTGGCCGCTCGGCCTGACCGGCCCGATCTATGGCGTCAGCGCGGCGATCCTCAGCTTCGTCTTCCTCGTGCTCGCCGCGCGGGTGCTCGCCAACCGCGCGACCGATCCGGCGCAGATGGCGCCGGAGAAGCATCTGTTCGCTTATTCGGTCTTCTATCTGTTCGCGCTGTTCACGGTGCTCGTCGCCGACCGGCTGGCCTGCCGTGATGAGCTCGAAGACGAGATCATCCGCAAGCGCCAGCGCGAGCGCGCGCGGATCATGGCGCTGCTGCTCGGCGCGTTCGTCATCCTGCTGTTCTTCATCACCATCGCCAAGACGGGGATGAACTGGTGACCGCGACTCGCCCAGAACCGAACGCGCGCACGGCGATGATCATGGCGCTGATCGTCGCGCGCGATGGTCGGGCTCGCCTTCGCCTCCGTGCCGCTCTACCGCGCCTTCTGCGAGGCCACCGGCTTCGACGGCACCCCGCTGCGCGCCGACAAGGCGCCGGGCGCGGTCGCGGGCCAGATCAGCGTCCGCTTCGACGCCAACGTCCATCCCGGCCTGCCGTGGCGCTTCGAGCCGGTGCAGAACACGGTGCAGCATCGCGCCGGGCGCGCAGACGCAGATCTTCTATCGCGCGCAGAACCTCACCGCGCGGCCGATCACCGGCCAGGCGGTGTTCAACGTGACCCCCGACACGGTCGGCAAATATTTCAAGAAGATCCAATGCTTCTGCTTCACCGAGCAGACGCTGAAGCCGGGCGAGACCGTCGACATGCCGGTGGTGTTCTTCGTCGATCCCGAGATCCGGAAGGACCCGGACACCAAGGACATCCACGAGATCACCTTGAGCTACACATTTTACCCGGTGGAAACCGTCGACCGCGGCCCGCTAGAGCCGCGGCCAAAGCAAACGAGGGAAGCTTCGACGAATGGCCGCGACCAAGAACCACGATTATCATCTGGTCGATCCCGATCCCTGGCCGATCATCGGCGCGCTCTGCGGCGGCCTGCTGTTCAGCGGCGCGGTGATGTGGTTCCACGACAATCCGCTACGGCGTGCCGCTCATGCTCCTCGGCTTCGTCGGCGTGCTGATCACCATGTACAGCTGGTGGGCGAACACCATCCGCGAGGCGCACACCGGCTATCACACGCCGGTCGTCCAGCTTCACCTGCGCTACGGCATGATCCTGTTCATCGCCTCGGAGGTGATGTTCTTCCTCGCCTGGTTCTGGGCGTTCTTCGACAGCTCGCTCTTCCCGTCCGCGGTCGACGCGGTCGGCGGCCACTGGCCGCCCAAGGGCATCGAGGTGCTCAACCCGTGGGGCTTCCCGCTGCTCAACACGCTGATCCTGCTGTGCTCGGGCACGACGGTCACCTGGGCCCACCATTCGCTGATCCACGGCGACCGCCACGGGCTGAAGCTCGGGCTGTTGCTGACGATCCTGCTCGGCCTGACCTTCACCAGCATCCAGGCCTACGAATATGCCCACGCGCCGTTCGCGTTCAAAGGCAGCATCTACGGCTCGACCTTCTTCATGGCGACCGGCTTCCACGGCTTCCACGTGATCGTCGGCACCATCTTCCTGACCGTCTGCCTGATCCGCGCCAACCGCGGCGACTTCACGCCCAAGCAGCATTTCGGGTTCGAGGCGGCCGCCTGGTACTGGCATTTCGTCGACGTCGTGTGGCTGTTCCTGTTCACCTCGATCTACGTGTGGGGCGGCTGGGGCGCGCCGTCACGCGGGTGACGCGCCGATGACCGAGCCGTCGCCGGTCGCCGCGGCGCTGGCGCGGCAAATGCCCGCGCTGCGGCAGCGCACGGGCTGTTCGCGGGCTGGGTCCGGCTTCGCGTCACAAGTGCCGGGGCTGCGGGCTCGACTTCGACAGCTTCAACGTCGGCGACGGACCGGCCGCCTTCCTGATCCTGATCGTCGGCGCGATCGTCGTCGGTCGGCGCGCTGGTGCTCGACGCCGCTGCCGAGCCGCCGTGGTGGGTGCATCTCATCTGGGTTCCGGTCGCCGCGGCGCTCACCATCGGCGGGCTGCGCGTCGCCAAGGCCTGGCTGCTCGGCGCAGGAATATAAGCATCGCGCGCGCGAAGGACGGATCGCCGAATGATCCGCCGGTTGCCCATCATCCCGACGATCATCGTCGTCGCCGCGGTCGCGCTGATGATCGGGCTCGGCATCTGGCAGCTGCAGCGCGCCAAGTGGAAGGAGGGCCTGCTCGCGCGATACGCGCAGGCCGAGAAGCTGCCGCCGATCACCTGGCCGACGGTCCCGCTGCAGCGACGACCAGCTGCCGCTGTTCCGGCACGCGACCGGCGTCTGCCTGCGGCCGGTCGGCCAGCGCGCGGTCGCCGGCGAGAATCGCGGCGGGCGAGCCGGGCTATGTCCACATCGTCGATTGCGCGACCGGCGCCGAAGGGCCGGGCATGAGCGTCGAGGTCGGCTGGTCGAAGAACCCCAACGCCAAGTTCAACTGGGCCGGCGGGCCGGTCAGCGGGATCATCGCTCCCGACCGCCGCATCGCGCATGCGGCTGGTCGCGGCGAGCGCGCCGCCGGGACTCGAGCCGAGCGCCCCGCCGTCGCTCGGCAGCCGATCCCCAACAACCACGTTCTACGCGCTGCAATGGTTCGCCTTCGCCGCGATCGCGCTGATCATCTACGGGCTGGCGCTGCGCAAGCGCCTGAAGCAGGAAGCGAGCCCAAGCGCGATGATGAAGCTGCACGACCCTCGACAATGGCCTGCGCGTCGCCAGCCGCGATGCCGGGCGTCGAGACGTCGCGGTCGGCCTCTTCGCGCGCTGCGGCTCGCGCTACGAGCCGGCGCATCTCAACGGCCTCGCGCACATCTTCGAGCATATGGTGTTCAAGGGCGCGGGCGGGCGTTCGGCGCGCGAGCTCAACGAGGCGATCGAGGATGTCGGCGGCGAGCTCAACGCCTGCGACCGAGCGCGACCAGACCGTCTTTCACGGCCGCGCTGATGGCCGAGCATGTGCCGCTCGGCGGTCGAGCTGATCGCCGACCTCGTCCTCCGGCCGCACTTCGACGCGGACGATCTCGAGCGCGAGAAGGAGGTCGTGCTGCAGGAGCTTGGCGAGGTCACGCGACACGCCGTCGGACCTGATCTTCGACGAGCTGTGGAGCGGCCTTCGCCGACCAGCCGCTCGGCCGCTCGATGCTCGGCGACGAGGCGAGCATCCGCGCGCGTCGACGCCGGCGGATCTGCACGACTGGCGCGACCAGCAATATCGCGCCGCGCGACTGATCCTCGCCGCGGCCGGCAAGTCGAACCGAGCAGCTCGTCGATCTCGCCGAGCGCCTCTTTCGGCGACATGGCGGACGGGCGAGTGCCGCTCGACGGCCGGCGCGCTTCACCGGCGGCGTCCGCATCGACCGGCGCGAGTCGAACAGGCCCATTTGCCTTCGGCTTCGCGGGCCTGCGCCGAGCGCGCCCGCGACTATCTCGCGCTCGCGCTGTTCGTCCGACTCGCTCGGCGGCGGGCACGTCGTCGCGGCTGTTCCAGGAATGCGCGAGGAGCGCGGCCTCGCTTATTCGGTCTAGCGCCTGGCGCCAGCCTTTGCCGATACCGGCCTGTTCGGATCGTCTACGCCGCGACCGCGCCGCGCGAGCTGCCGACTCCGTCGCACTTGATCGACGAGATTCTTGCGCGACAGCGTCGACGAGCCTGACCGAAGCGCGAGCTCGAGCGGGCCCGGGCGCGGCCGAGGCGGGCTTGCTGATGGCCTGGAAACGCCGCAGGGCCAGGCCGACCATATGGCGCGCTCGATCGCGGTTTTCGGCCGGCTGCTCGAGCCCGCCGAAGTCGTCGAGCAGCTCGCCGCGGTCACGCTCGAAGAGGTGCGCGCGGCGGGCGACGCATGCTTGCCGGGCCGCGCGGCGGTCGCGACCGTCGGCGCCCAGCTCGCGCTGGCGGCGTGAGCGACCTCACGACGCTGGTCGCCGAGCCGTGGGCCGACTGGGGCCTGATCGATTGCGGCAACGGCCAGAAGCTCGAGCGCTACGGCACGATCCAGGTCGTCCGGCCCGAGCCGCAGGCGATGTGGGCGCCGGCGCGCGACGACTGGGACCCGGATGCGACCTTCGTCCCGGGCTCGGACGAGGAAGGCGGCGGCCGCTGGGTCCAGCACCGGCCGGTGCCGCGGCAATGGGAGCTGTCGCGCGGCGACGTGCGCTTCGCCGCCTCGCTGACGCCGTTCCGCCATCTCGGCTTCTTCCCCGACATGGCGCCGCAATGGGACTGGATGCGCGAACGCGCCGGCCGACGCCGAGGTGCTCAACCTGTTCGGCTACACCGGCGTCGGCACGCTGCTGCTGAGCGATGCCGGCGCGCGGCTGGTCCATGTCGACGCGTCGAAGAAATCGGTCGAGCAGGGCAAGGACAATGCGCAGCTGTCGGGCCTCGACGACCGGCCGATCCGCTGGATCGTCGACGATGCGACGCAAGTTCACCGCGCGCGAGGTGCGGCGCGGGCGGCGCTACGACGGCATCCTGCTCGACCCGCCCAAGTTCGGCCGCGGGCCCGAAGGCGAGGTCTGGCGGCTCGAGGAAAATCTCGCGCCGCTTGCTCGCCGACTGCCGCAAGCTGCTCGACGAGAACAGCCGCTTCCTGGTGCTCACCGTCTATGCGGTGCGCATGTCGGCGCTGGCGATCGGCGAGCTGGTCAAGCAGATGCTCGGCGACCTCGGCGGCACGGTCGAGATGGGCGAGATGGCGGTGCGCGAGGAGGCGCGCGGGCTGCTGCTTCCGACCGCGATCTTCGCGCGCTGGTCGTAGGTCCTAGCGGCCCGGATCGCGGCGCCGGCGACGAACGGCGCGCCGGCGAGTCAGCAGCAGCGATACCGCCGCTTCGAGCAGGCAAGCGCATCGCGCGGCCGCCGAAGATCAGCAGCGGCACCGCCAGCGGCAACAGCAGCAGCCCGGCGAGCGAGCCGGCGCGCGGCAGGCCGGCGGTCACCGCCGCGACCGCGACCGCCAGCGCCGCCAGCCCCGGCGTGCCGATCGCAAGCGCGAGCTCGGTCCGGACGAGCGACGGCCATCCATCGCCAGCAGCGCCGAGGCCGGGAACGGCGGCGATCAGCAGCAGCGGCGCGAAGGTCAGCCAGTGCGCGACGATCTTGGCGAAGGCGACGCTCTCCTCGGCCATGCCGTGGAGCGCGAGCTGGTCGAGCACGCCGTCGGCGCGGTCGGGCTCGATCAGCCGCTCGATCGGCAGCAGCGCGGCGGTCAGCGCGGCGATCCACAGCGCGCCCGGGCCGATCCGCGCGAGCAGCCGGGCGTCGGGCCCGATCGCGAACGGCATCAGCGCCGCGACCAGCAGGAAGAAGGCGATCGGCAGCCAGGCCGCGCCGGTCAAGCCGCGGCGCACGTCGCGCAGCGATCAGCGCGCCGATCATGCGCCGAGCTCCAGCCTGCGCCACTCGCCGGGCAAGCGGCTGGTGCGAGGCGGCGAGCACCGCGCCGCCGCCTGCGCAGATGATGCGTCGATCAGCTCGCGCGAGCCGCTCGGCGCCTTCGGCATCGAGCGCATTGAGCGGCTCGTCGAGCAGCCACAGCGGCGCGCCCGACGCGGCGACGCGGGCCAGGGTCGCGCGCTTCGCCTGGCCCGACGACAGCAGCCGCACCGGCACTCGGCGAGGTGGCGCGATGCCGAGCGCCTCCATCGCCGCGTCGACCGTCGCCGCCCCAGAAGCCGAGCGCGCGCTCGCAGCGGCAGCTCGCGGTCGAGCGCGAGATTGTCGTCGGCGAGCGCCGAGCTGCGACCGCTCGACCTGCCCGCGCTCGGCCGGCAGCAGCCCGGCCGCAAGCCGGATCAGGCTCGACTTGCCGCTGCCGTTCGGCCCGGCGACCTGCAGCGCCTCGCCCGGCCCGAGCGCGAGGTCGAGGCCCTCGAACAGCAGCCGCCCGCCGCGCCGCAGCGCCACGCCTTCGAACCGCAGCAGCGGCGTCACTCGGCGCCGTCCTCGAGCGCGTGCATGTCGTCGTCGGAAAAGCCGAAATGATGGCCGACCTCGTGGATCACGATGTGCGCGACGAGCTGCTCGAGGCTGACGCCGGTCGACTGCCATTCGGCGAGGATCGGGCGGCGGTAGAGCGTGATCCGCTCGGGCAGCATGCCCGATTGGCTGACGCTCTGATGGTTGAGCGGAACGCCCTCGTAGAGGCCGCTGAGCTGCATCGGGTGGCGTAAGCCCGACGCTGCGCGCGGTCTCGGGATCGGCGACCTCCTCGACCAGCAGCACGATGTCGCCGAGGCTCTCGGCGAACGGCGAGGGCAGCCGGTCGAGCGTTGCGCCGCGCGATCGCCTCGATGTCGGCGTCGGTCGGCATTCGGCCGGACAGGCGCTCGGCGGGGGTCATCGCCATGGCACTAGGGACGGTCGTTACGCGCCGGCAACCTTGCCCGCCGCAGCGCGCGCCCCTTAGAGGAGCGCGCCTTCCAGCGACATGCGGAGCGGTGGCCGAGTGGTCGAAGGCGCTCGCCTGGAAAGTGAGTATACGGCAAAACCGTATCGAGGGTTCGAATCCCTCCCGCTCCGCCACTATCCTGGAGCCCGCGCGTTGGACCGCAAATGGAGCGTGCAGTGAAGGCAGAGAATCGCACGATTGCGCTGGTGACCGGGGGCGCGGGCTTCGTCGGGTCCAACCTGTGCGAGCGTCTGATCCGCGAAGGCGCGCAAATCACATGCCTCGACAATCTTCAGACCGGGCGGCTTGAGAACCTCCGCGATTTCGAACAGGAGCCGAGCTTCGATTTCGTCGAGCATGACGTGATCGCCGATCTGCCGCGGCGCCTGGCCGGCAAAGGCACTAGGTTCACGCACATGTATCATCTGGCATGCGCGGCTTCTCCGCCGCAATATCAGGCGGATCCAGAGCATACGATGCTTACCAACGTCGTAGGCACGCGCAATTTGTTGCGCCTTGCGGAAGCGAGCGGCGCCCGACTGCTGCTCACTTCGACCAGCGAAGTCTACGGCGACCCCGACGAGCATCCACAGAACGAAGATTATTGGGGCCGCGTCAACTGCACCGGGCCGCGTGCCTGCTATGACGAAGGCAAACGGGCCGCCGAACGCTTCGTTCGATTTCCTACGCGCCGGCCGCGCCGACTCCGCGTCGCGCGGATCTTCAACACCTACGGCCCGCGCATGCGGCCGGAGACGGAAGGATCGTCTCCAACGTCATCTGCAAGGCGATCGCGGGCGAGGACATCACATCTACGGCGACGGGTCGCAGACGCGCAGCTTCTGCTACGTCGACGATCTTATCGAAGGGCTGATGCGCCTGATGGAGAGCGAAAGCGCGCGCGGCTGCCGGTCAATCTTGGCAATCCGACCGAACTGAGTGTGAAGGCGCTCGCCGAGCTCGTTCTTTCGATGCTCAGGTCCGAATCCCCCTCACCGACAGCCCGCTTCCGACAGATGACCCGAAACGCCGGAACCCAATATCGCGCGCGCCAAGTCCTTGCTCCATTGGGAGCCGCACGTCGGCCTCGAGCAGGGATTGGAACGCACCATCGATTGGTTTGCGCGAGAGAGGGCGGCGTCCGTTGAAGCAGCGGATGAGCCCTTCATCCAGCAGCTCACCGCGGCGGGAAGATATCATCGATTTTCGGCTCGCCGGAGTGCGGGTGAGAAATTCGGCCTTTGCTTGAGTGGCGAGCGCCTTTAGCAGCGGCGCATGCGCGACAAGGCCTCAACCCTTTTGATGTTTGGAGCGACTGGGCATCTTGCCCGGCGCATGCTGCTTCCTCGCTCTACGGGCTCGATTTGGACGGGCTGCTCCCGGACGATCTGAAGATCATCGGAACCGCGCGCACCGACCTCGACGACGATGCCTTTCGCGAGCGTGCGAAAGC